>CAVRQV010000049.1:0-54090 GCA_963723475.1 uncultured Actinomycetota bacterium | reverse complement strand
TTTATCGCGGCGCTCAGCACGCTGCTGGCCGGTGGGACCGTCGTGCTGTACGACGGGTTCGACGCGACCGCGTACGTGGCGGCGCTCCGGACCCACCGGCCCACGCTGATCTCCACCCATATCGACGTGCTGGCCCAGGTGCTGCGGGTGGCCGGCGTCGATCGCGCCACGTTTGCCTCGCTCCGCGGGGTGTACACCGGGGGCGACAGCGTGCCCGGGGCCCTGCAGCGCGAGTTCAAGGCGCTCACCGGGCTGCCGATCGGGGTCGGCTGGGGAATGACCGAGGCGATCTGGCTGACCATCGCGCGGGAGCCGCCGGTCGACCGGGACGGCTGCATCGGCGTGCCCGTCGGGGCGCTGAGATCCGCGCGGACGTAAGCACGGCCGAGCTGCTCGTACGCGGACCGATGGTGATGCAGCAGTACTGGGCCGATCCCGAGCTCAGCGCCGCGACGCTGCACGACGGCTGGCTGCGAACCGGCGACCTCGGCCGGGTCGACGCCTCCGGCGTGTGGTGGTTCACCGGTCGGATCAAGGACATCATCGTGCGGCGGACGTCCAAGATCACCCCGGGGGAGGTGGAGTCGGCGTTGGAGCAGCACCCGGACGTGGCGATCGCCGCCGTGGTGGCCGCGCCCGACCCCGATGAGGGCCAAGTTCCAGTGGCGTTCGTCGTGCCGAGGGCTGGGGCGTTACTGACACCCGTTGCACTGGTTGACTACTTGCGGACGCGGATCGCCGCCTACAAGATCCCGGCCCGCATCCATCTCCGCGACGCGCTGCCACTGACCGCGAGCGGCAAGATCTCGCGGCACGACCTGCACGAGGACAGCTGACAGGGGCTTGCTGCCGTCCCAGGCCTCGGGACGCTACCTGTCTTCAATTCGCGACAGAGGCCTAAATACCCGTGCGGCAACGTCCAGCGTGGGATGGAATCACAGAGTGGGAACTCATCACGTACCGGCGGACTCGATTTCGAACCCTGATCCGACCGAGGAGCTCGACCAGCGGATCGGCACCGCGGCGGCCCACGCGGTTCGCAACGTGCCGGTGGCCGGGCCCGGGGAGCGTGTCGGGGCACTGCTGGACCGGATGCGTGGGTCCACCTTCGACAGTGCCGTCGTCGTTGCCGTCTGCAGCAACGGGCGCCTGGTAGGCCTCGCTCCGATCGAAAGGCTCCTGGCGGCGCCGGCGGACGCCGTGTTGGCTGACGTGATGGACCACGATCCGCCTGTGGTGGCCCCGGGCACGCGACAGGAGCGGGCCGCATGGCTGGCGTCGCAACGGGCGGAACCTGGATTGGCGGTGGTCGACGAGCACGGCAGCTTCCTGGGCCTCATCCCTCCCCACCGACTCGCCGGCATCCTGCTCAGGGAGCATGACGAGGATCTCGACCGGCTTGGCGGCTTCCTGGCTTCGACCGCTGACGCCCGAATCGCCAGCCAGGAAACAGTAGGACGACGCCTGTGGCACCGGATGCCGTGGCTGGCCGTCGGCTTGGTAGGCGCGATGGCCTCGGCCGGGCTGCTGGCTGGCATCGAGGACCAGATTGCCAGCAATCTCGCGGTCGCGTACTTCATCCCCGCAATCGTGTACCTGGCCGACGCGGTCGGCACCCAGACGGAAACCTTGGCGATCCGCGGCTTATCTGTGGGCGTCGGGATCGGCAGCATCGCCCGCCGCGAGGCGCTCACGGGCCTGCTCGTCGGCTGCCTCCTTGCGGCCGCGATGTTCCCTCTCATCAGCTGGCTGTGGCACGATCCCGCGCTAGCAGGTGCGGTATCGGTATCGGTCCTGGCCGCCAGCACCATCGCCACCCTGGTCGCCATGGCCCTGCCCTGGTCACTGCATCGCCTCGGCCGAGACCCGGCGTTCGGGTCCGGGCCGCTGGCTACCGTCATCCAAGACCTGCTGTCCATCGTGATCTACCTCGCAGCGGTCACTGTGTTGCTTAACTACTAGGACCTGAAGAAGTGGGTTGGCCGCTGTTGGCCGATTCGGCGTGTGGTGTTCGTCCACCGTCGGCTTCGGTGGCCGCCGCCGGTCTGGCTGTCTGGGCAGGGCGATCTTGGCCAGGTTGTGGGCCAGGACTCCGTGTCCGGTCCAGATCCGGGCTCCTTCGGTCGTGTCGATCATGGCGCGGTCCCATCCGTAGTTGCGTTTGAGGTGGCTGATCCGGCCTTCGCAGCCGGTTCGCCATTTCACGGTTCGGCGGAACATTCGCTGTCGTTCTTGGGCTTGTCGAGCTTTGCTAGGTCTGCCTTTGCGGGGGGATCACGACGTTGCGGATGCCGAGCTCGTGCAGGTCGTCCTCGATGCCGGCTTCGCCGTAGCCGCGGTCCGCGGTCACCGTGCGTGGTTTCCGGCGGGTGCGTTTGATCACGCGTTCGACAGCGGGTTTCAGCCGGGCTCCATCGGCGGGGTTGCCCGGCTGCACATCGTGGTCTAGGACGATCCCGTCGTCGTTGTCGCAGACCTGGGCCTTATGGCCGAACTCGACCGGTTTCCCGAGCCGGCCCTTTCTGATCGGCCGGGCGTCCGGGTCGTGCAGGCTGACCTGCCGAGTCGCACCGTCGGGGATGGTTCCCGCGAGCCGTTGCCGGGTCTGGTCGACGATCCGCCGGGTGGCGTCCAGTAAGTCGCTCAGGTCGTCGACCGCCCGGGCGAGCCGTCCGCGCCGCCGTCCCGCCGCCGCATCGCAACCTCCTTAGGCTTTGAGCTTCGCGGCATCGGCTCGCGCCTTCCGCAAAGCCCGTTTCGCGTTCGCGAGCAGCCGATCGGCCTCGTGCGCGGCGGTCTCGGCCAGGTCAGCCAGCTCAGCGTTCTTGCGCCGCACCACCGCCGAGGCCTCCTCCTTGGCGGCGGCGCTGCGGGTCCGCAGTTTCGCGTTCAGATCATGCGCCCGACGCCCGGCGGCACGGGACCGGTCCCGGAGCTTGGTGCGAACCGCGCCACCCGCAGCCTGGATCCGCCGCCCGGTCGCGGCGATCCGGTTCACCGCCTTCGCCAACAGCCCGGAGTCGGTCGGATAGGACACATTCGACGGCACCACCGTGGTGTCGACCCGCACCCGCGAGCAACGCAGCACCTTCGCCTCGACCGCTTTCGCCAACAATGCTTCGTTCAGCCCATCGACGGCGGCTGAGCCGCACCGGGTGGTCAGCTTCATCAGCGTGGTCGGATGGGGGACCGGCTGATCGATCCCGATCCGACAGAACTGACGCCAGGTGATCGAATCCGACACCTCCCGACACAACGACTCGAACCCCAGCCGGTAACGGAACTTCAAAAACATTAACCGCAGATACGTCTCCATCGGCGTCGATGGCCGACCGATCCGCGGGTCGAAGAAAGGTGTAAACGGGGCGAAGAACACCGCATCGTCCAACAACACATCCACCCGAGCCAACTCCTCGGGCAGCCGACGCAACTCCTCCGGCAAAATCGCTTCCCACAACGTCGGCTGATCGCCTACCGTACGCAACATGAATGGTCCCGATCCCTTCTAGCCCAAGGGGTTGGGACCATTCTCCCTTGTCAGAGCTACATTCAGCGCTCGACACGCCTCGACCTTTTTCAGGTCGAAGTAACTAGGCCCCCGCCGGTTTCAGTGGCGCTCTTCGAGGCCGACCGCGTCGCGCAATCGGGTCACCGCTTCCTCAAGCGTGTGGTCGTCGACGGCGCGCGAGGCCATCAAGGCGGCGAGCGCCTCGGCGATGACGTTGAGCTTCTCCTGCGCGGCCTCATCGCTACGGCGCCCGGCGTTCTCCAGCAGAGCGACCAGCAGTAAGGTCAGGACGCTTGCGACGGTGTGGATAACCACCTGCCAGGCCTTTGCATCGCCCCACAGCGGCAGGCTGACGAGCCAGCCCACGACGATCGCCACACACACGACGAAGAACGCCGGGCCGCTGACCCGCTGGTACGTGGCCTCAACGAAGTGGTCGAAAGGCGAGCGCCGGGCACGGGCCCCTGCGGCAGGACGTTCGATCTCCTCGCGCACGGCCGCCAGCCTATGGGATCAGCAGGCGAGGGTTGGCCGCGCACACTGCATGATCACATCGCAGTGAGGCATAGTTCCTTCTGCGAGGCAAACGTCTTAGGAGGTGGCCGGATGAGGCTCGCACCCGGTTTGCACCGGATTGGCTCCGACATCGTCAATTGCTACCTGGTCGAAGATCGAGCCGGGGTCACGATCATCGATGCCGGTCTGCCCGGCCACTGGCGCGAGTTGGAGGCTGAACTTACCGAGCTGGGACGCTCGCTCGACGACGTTCGTGGCATCGTCCTGACTCACGGCGACACCGACCACATCGGTTTCGCGGAGCGGCTCAGGCAGCGGGCAGGCATCCCGGTCTACGTCCACGAACTGGACGCTGCCCGTGCCCGCGGTGAGATCAAGAAGCCGAACTCTGGGTGGGGACACATCAAGGTGCGGCCGCTTTTGGGCTTCCTCTGGTACAGCGGCCGACGTGGCGGGCTGCGCATCCGCCCCGTCGCGGAGGTTGTGACGTTCACCGACGGCGCGACACTCGACCTGCCCGGTTCCCCGCGGATCATCCACATGCCGGGGCACACGCCAGGCAGTGTCGCGGTGCATGTACCAACAGTGGACGCGGTGTTCGTGGGCGACACGATGACCACCCGTGATGTACTGACCGGCGAGGTTGGTCCACGACCCGCGCCTTTCACGCTCCAGCCGCAGGAGGCTACTGCGTCTCTCGTCAAGTTGGAGGCCGTACAGGCGACTTGGGTGTTACCCGGTCACGGGCCGCCATGGAACGGTGGGGTCCCCGATGCACTCCAGGAGTTTCGACGGGTTGTCGCTGGTCAGTGACGGACGCCGACCGTCGAGAGACCTCCCTTACGATCACCTAGTGGATCGCGAACTCGAGGAAACCGTCGTCGTTGAGTTCCCGCTGCGCGGCGAGCGGTGGGTGGCGGTCACCACACCCGGTGACCGCATCCCGAGCCACGGGGTGAACATGCTCGGCCAGCGATACGCCTATGACCTGCTCAAAGTGGACGAGCGAAAGGGCGTGCATTACCACCCGGCCGGTTCGCTTCGGGGTTTGTTGATCGGCGGTCGGACGCAGGAGTGTTACGCCTGGGGAGCGGCCATTCACTCGCCCTTTGACGGCGAGATCGTGCGTGCGGTTGACGGAGTCACAGAGCGTAGCTGGATCCACCCAGTTCGCGAGGTGGCGCTCATGCTGAAGAACGCCTTGACCTTCAGGCCATCCAGGCTGCCGCTCATACTCGGCAACCACATTATTGCCCGGAGCGGGGACGTCTTCGCCGGCTTCGCCCACCTTGCGCCGGGCTCGGTCGCTGTGGCGGCAGGGCAAACCGTGGCAGCGGGAGAGATCCTCGGTCGAGTCGGGCATACCGGTAATTCGACCGCGCCACACTTGCATTTCCAGCTGATGGACTCAGCCGACCTGATGACGGCATCGGGCCTGCCATGCGCCTTTCGTTCCTACGAAGTCTTGCGCGACGGCAGGTGGCAGAAGGTGGAGAACGGGATCCCTAGTAGCGCTGATCGGATCCGATATGTCGACACCAGGCACTAGCTGAGGCATTGCCGGCGTCACAGGTCGCATAGCTGGCTCACGGACAGCTGCTGATAAGGCAGAACGTGGATGATTAGACGCGGCACGCGGCTGAAAGCTCGACTCAGCGGCTGCTCCATCGTTCCCACGCGGCCTGCCGGGTCGTTCCGGCGATATTGCCCACTTGTGACCAGGAGCTCTCATGGGCCAGAGTGCGGGCGGCCACCCCTAGGCATTCCCCCGCCAATCGGGCCAGCTCCACCAGATACGCGAAGGCGGCCGGCTCGTCACTTTGCGCAAGCAAGCGCATGCTGGCCTCGGCGACATCGGCCAACTCGCTCGGCGTCGCGCGAGCGAGATCCTCCGGATTCCACATAAGGCAAGGTTGGGTAACTGTGGTGCGTGGGTCAAGTGGGCTGGCCGCTGGCCCCGCCTGATCGCCGGCCCGGCATAGCAATCGCGTCTCACGCCTGGATCGGTGCCGATTCGGGTCGATAGATGGCCACGTGTGTCGCGTCAGGGGAGTTGAATCCGCGCCGCCAGGTGGAGCCGGGCCAAACGTAGTCGACCACCCCATCGTCAGGGCGATATGCAGCCGTGTACATAGTGCCAAAGCCCTCCGCATAAGCCGTGTTGTATAGCGGCGGATGGAGGAACGCGGAGATCGTGGTATCTGGGTCAGGGTGGCGAGCAAGCAGGGCGTGCAGCGCGCGCTGGCGCTCGACGCTGCGGAAGCGCCGCGCGTGGTCTGGGTCATCGGGAACCATCCCCCGATGGTTTGTGGCAGGACAGCGCGCAAACACTTCTGGCTCGGCTCCGGGTGCGACATACACGCTCGCGGTGTCGCCGTTACCGTCGAGGATTGTGAGGTTGTACGCCATGTTCACCGGGACTCGAGCCAGCACGGCTACGGCACCGCCCACAGTGTCAGCAACCTCGAGTACATAGCGGACGATCAGCGGAATGCCGAATCCCAAGGCGACCCCGCGGCGACCGCCGAAAGCGAGGGAGATCGCAAGCCCCGCGTCATTCATGCCGTCAAGCAGGCCCCAAAGGCAGTCGCTGGAGCCGATCACTCGGCGTCCAGTGAACGCGCTGGAGAACACAACTCGTTCACAAAGGTCCGGCCGGTAGTCGTAGTTGCGGATAAGCATGGGCGTATCACCGCTGAGCGCCATTTGGGAACATCCCGGCAGGAATCCCGGCGGGTTGTACAAGGTGAGCATTCGGGCGGCCGTTTCGTTCCCGCCGGTGAGTTCAACCAGTCTCTCCCATGTGTCCGTCAACTCGGGCATGTACCGCTTGAGCATGCGACACGCCAACTCGACCGATGGCCGCGCTGATGCGCCCCCGCTGAGATACCAGTTGCGGTAGCCGGCCCAGGTGGCGTGGAAGAGTTGCTGCCACCGAGGACCGGGAACTAATTCGCGAATGCCGTAGAAAGTAAGCGTCGCCATGGTGTCAAGGTTTCCCTGACACGTCTTGGATGTCAAGGCGCCCTTGACGCGACCTCAATCACTGCATCCATCCGAGGTCACACAAGTCACAAGGTGATTGCCTTGTTCGCAATCCGGTGGGTGTCCCGAGACAAGTAATGGCAGAGCCTCCCACGATCGACGGCCGGGTCGTAACGTCGAGGGCAGGCAGAACCTGGATCAGGTGAGCGTTCCTGGTCTCCCACCGCGCCGGGATCGCGCCAGCTAGTGTTCGGGAAGGAACTGTTGGGTTCGGGCGGGACCGGAGCCTGGCACGAAGGAGTGGCTTGGAGATCCAGTCCAGGCAGCTCACAACCAAGGGTTCAGCGGATACGTTGAGCGGCAATATCTTGTCGTCATCGACGGCCGACCGGATTACCGGAGGTGAGGATGAGCGACGCTGCCGGGCCCTTGCTGGAGGTTCGTGGGCTGGTCAAGGAGTACCCGGGGGTGCGTGCCCTGGGCGGCGTCGACCTAACGGTGACCACCGGACAGGTGCACTGCCTCATCGGCCAGAACGGTGCCGGCAAGTCGACGCTCATCAAGTGTGTTTCCGGGCTGGTTGAGCCGACTGCTGGCGAGGTCCGGTTCGAAGGCGAGCCCCTCCCGGTCGGGGATCCGAACGCGTCGATCGCCCGCGGCATCGCCACCATCTACCAAGAGCTTGACCTGGTCCCGCACCTGTCGGTTGCGCAGAACGTCTTTCTAGGCCACGAGCACAAACGCGGTCCGCTGCTGAACCGAGCGGCGATGCACCGCGAGACGCGGGCCCTATTCGCCCGGCTCGGGGACGAGGGCATCTCTCCGACGGCGGAGGTCAGCACCTTGCGTCCGGCGCAGCAGCAGGTGGTCTCGATGGCTCGAGCGCTTTCGCATTCAGCCAAGCTGTTGATCCTCGACGAACCTTCAGCCGTCCTGGATGACGTCGAGGTGGAAGCGTTGTTCGGCGTGGTGCGACGGCTTACCGCCGAAGGAGTCGGAGTCATCTGGATCTCGCACCGGCTCGGCGAGGTGGCCGAACTAGGCGACGTGGTGACGGTGTTGAAGGAGGGCCGAACGGTGGCCACCGAGCTACCACCGGATACGCCGGTCGACACCCTGATCAGACACATGGTCGGTGGGCGTATGGAGGCGTTGTTCCCCGACCGCGGAACGTCCCGCGAGGCGACAGCACTGGAGGTGCGTGGGCTGACGCGCACCCCGAACGTTTACGACGCCTCGTTCTCGCTGCGCGAGGGCGAGATCCTCGGTCTGGCCGGGCTGGTCGGCTCGGGTCGCACCGAACTGCTGCGCCTCATCTACGGCCTGGATCCTGCCCAGTCGGGTGAGGTCGAGGTCGCCGGTCGCCGCCTCCCGCCCGGCCGGCCGGACCTGGCGATCCGCGCAGGGCTCGGGATGGCGCCGGAAGAGCGAAAGTCCGAGGGGCTGTGGCTGGACTGGAGCATGGTTCGCAATACCTCGATCGCCGACCTCAGCCGGTTCCGGCGCGGCCCGTTGACCGATTTGGCCGGCGAGCGGCGCGAAGCCACCCGCCATCTACGGTCGCTGAACACCCAGCCTGATGCTCCAGAGCGGGCTGCGCGGCTGTTCTCCGGAGGCAACCAGCAGAAGGCGGTCCTGGCCCGCTGGCTGCTTCGCTCCTGCCGGGTGCTGTTACTGGACGAGCCGACCCGTGGTGTCGACGTTGGTGCCCGGTCGGAGATCTACCGGGTGATCGCCGAGTTGGCCGGCAACGGGATCGGGATCGTGATGGTTTCCAGCGAGCTTGCCGAGCTGCTGGGCTTCTGCCACCGCGTGCTGGTGTTGCGCGAGGGCCACATCGTCGACGAGCTCGACGGCGCGACCAGCACCGAGGAGGATGTCCTGCGGTCGGCTGTCCCGGTTCATCACACAGCGAAGGCAGGATGAGGAAATGGCTGTTGATACGTCCGCGATCGATACCCGGGCCCGCCTACGCCAGGTGCCTGTCCAGGAGTTGGTGCTGCCGGTAGTGATCATCGCCTTGATCATTGTCGGAGCGATCATCAGGCCCGGCGTCTTCCTGACCAGCGACAACCTGCTCAACGTACTCACGCAGGCCAGCATCACCGGGATCATCGCCATCGGCATGACCTTTGTGATCGCCACCGGAGGCATCGATCTGTCCGTCGGGTCGGTGCTGGCCGCGGCCTGCATCGCGGGCGGGCTGTTGGCCGAATATGGCTCCTGGATGTTCATGCTCGGCGCGCTCGGCATGGCACTGCTACTGGGCTCGATCAACGGCCTGGCTATCACCTGGGGCAAGGTGGTCCCATTCATCGCCACTCTGGCCATGCTGATCATCGCCCGCGGCTTGGCGTTGTGGATGTCGGAGAAGACCCCCATCAGCCTGATCGAGCTGGAGATCCTGCAAAAGTTCGGCAGCGGCCGAGTGCTCGGCGTGCCCGTTCCCGCCCTGATCTTCGTTGCCGTCACCATCGCTGGCTGGGTGCTGCTCAACCGCACCACCTTCGGTCGACGCGCGATCGCCGTCGGCGGCAACCGCAGCGCCGCGCGGATTGCGGGCATCCGCCCCGGACGGGTCGTCTTCGCCGTCTACGTGCTCATCGGGCTGTGCGTGGGCATCTCAGCCATCCTGCTGTCGGGCCGGCTGGCCAGCGCTTCCCCGGTCGTCGGGAATCTGGTTGAGCTGGACGCGATCGCCGCCGTGGTCATTGGTGGAACTGCCCTGACGGGCGGCAAGGCCACTGTGACCGGCACTTTCTTCGGTGTCATCACCTTCGGCCTGATCTTCAACTTGCTGAATCTGCTCAACATGCCCAACGAGATCCAAGGGATCGTCAAGGGTGCACTGATCCTCGCCGCCGTGGCGCTGCAGCGCCGCGACTAGCGCGGAGAGAGGGCCAAGCTATGCGTCTCTGTTAGCCGTTCCGGCTCCACGAGGAGCCGATCGTAGAAAGGAAGAAGAACAATGAGGCTCCCTCGAATACTCGTCCTCTCGGTTTCCCTCGCGGCCCTTGCGCTCACCGCCTGCACCAATGAGGGCCAGCAGCAGCCGCAGGAGCCGGCTGCGCAGCAGAGCAGCCCGGCCGCCCAGCAGACCGGCGGCGTCTCCGGCCGCGCCGTCAAGGTCGCATTCAGCGCCCCAGGCGCGGACCATGGCTGGCTCAAGGCGATCACAGACAACGCCCGTAAGGAGGCGGAGGAGCTGGGAGTTGAGCTGCTGCTGTCTGAGGGCACCAACGACTCGGCCAGCCAGGTCTCCCAGGTGGAGACGCTCATCAGCCAGAAGCCGGACGTGCTGGTCATCCTCCCCCATGAGGGTGGTCCCCTTACCCCGATCGCGCAGAAGGCAATGCAAGCAGGCATCCCGGTCGTCAACGTCGACCGCGAGTTCTCTACCCCGGCGGCGTACCGGACCTGGATCGGCGGTGACAACTACGGCATCGGCAAGGCCGCTGCCGATCTCATCGCCAACGAGCTGAACTGCCAGGGCAACGTCGTGGAAATCCAGGGTGTCGCCGGCATCTCGGTGACCGAGCAGCGCACCAAGGGTTTCACCGACGGCATCAAGCGGTGCAACGGCGGAATCAAGATCGTCGCAAGCCAGCCGGCCGACTTCCTACCTGACAAGGGCCTGCAGGTGATGGAGACCATGCTCCAGGGCCAGAAGGACATCAAGGCGGTCTACACACACGACGACGACATGGCCATGGGCGCGGTCCAGGCGATAAAGGCCGCCAACCGGGAGGACGAGATGTTCATCACCGGGGCCGGCGGCTCCAAGGATGCGATGAACCTGATCGCCGAGGGCGGGTTGTACCGGGCGACCTTCCTCTACAACCCGTCGATGTCCGCCTCCGCGGTCTCATTGGCCAAGCTGATCGCTGAGAAAAAGGGCCTCAGCGAGTTGCAGGAGCCCGAGGTGCCTAGCTATATCGAGTTGCCCGCCACCACCGTCACCAAGGAGAACGTGGCATCGGTTCAGCACCTGGGCTACTGAGGGACACGATCACCCTTGGTGGTGTCGAGGCGGTAGAGGCCGCCCAGCTGGGGGACGTAGGCAGCTGGGCGACGCACCTACCGTCCGTCCGCACAAGGCCACGTGTAAGCACGATGCAGCCGAAATGCCCGTCTTGACGGCTGTGCTGGAAGACGTACGCCTCACGGCCCGTCACACCGCTCTCGCGCGTGCCTCATGAGGAGAGACGCGGGGCAGGGTGACCCATTGGATCAGCTCACGACGGTGTCTGGGAGCCCCTGGCGGCTGATCGGAGCCCGAGCCTGACATTCCGCTCCTGCCCCGGCCGACGATCATGGCGCAGAGAGGAGCCTGCTGAGATGTGCCGGCCCTAGGCTGAGAGGGTGAGTGCCCGCACCGATCCCGACGGCACATCGGAGCCTTTGGAGACGGCGCCTCGCACACTCACCTGGACTGGCCGGGTTTGGCGAGTCATCGCCGTTACAGGGGCGACTTGTGTCCGTTATCGGGTGACGGGCCTAGCGGCCGAGGCGGCTTTCTTCGGGGTCCTCTCGCTCCCACCGTTGCTGTTCGGCCTTGCAGGTGCGATCGGTTTTATTGCCAGCACTTTGGACATCCGAACCATCTCGGGCTTTCGCGAGCAACTGATCGACCTGTCCTCACGTGCGCTGACCCCTGATGTCGTGGATACCGTAATCGAGCCGACGCTGGATGACGTGCTCTCGCAGGGCCGTGCGGCGGTGATATCTATCGGCTTCCTGCTCGCCTTGTGGGCCGGCTCGCGCGCGCTCAATGTCTTCGTCGACACGATCACGATCATGTACGGGATGGGCGGCAAGCGCGGCCTGGTTCGCACCCGAGCCCTCTCTTTTGTCCTCTACTTGGTCTTCCTCGTCGCCGGGGTGGTGGTGCTTCCACTGATTCTGGTCGGGCCCACGTTGGTGAATCGGGTGCTTCCAGTGCGCCTGGAGTTCATTGGGAGCCTGTATTGGCCCGTTGTTTTGTTGGGATCCGCCTGCATGCTCGCGACGCTGTATCACCTGTCGGTTCCGGTTCGTACGCGCTGGCGGGCCGATCTGCCCGGCGCCGCCATCACCGTGGCCATGTGGGTCGGTGGCAGCCTGCTGTTGCGATTCGTGCTCAGCAAGTCCATCGGGAGTACGACGATCTATGGCCCGCTGGCCGCGCCCATTGCCTTCCTGATCTGGCTCTACGTGATTTCCCTAGCCGTCCTGATCGGCGCAGCGTTCAACTCCGGCCTGGACGATGTCTTTCCACGGCTCTCAGGCATTGACCATGATGCTCCCGACGTTGATAAGCCTCCGCCGGCCAGCAATCAGAAGAACCCACTTCGTCGTACACTCGCTGGCGTACGCGCCCGCCGCCGCGTCAAATCCCGATAAATGGACGCCATTCCCACATACTGAGAAACGATTTGATTCGATCAAGGTCCGTAGCGGAGTGTTGGTCCGTGCGTATCGCTCCGGAAACTCTCTGCGCCTGGCCTCTGCCGGCGCGACCGGCGCTCTCGCTTGCTCGTCGGACCTTGGGTTTGACCGCGCGGCGCTTCGTCGATCTCGGCAGGACCGAGTCGATGATGTGTCACCTCCACGCCGCCTGATCCACTGGCCCGCAGCCGCCCGCCTGGCACTCATCGCCCAAGCTCGCCAGACCGGCTCGTGCTGCTTACGAGAACGGGGACACCTATATGACCACCGACACCGCCGCCGAGACGACGAGCATGGGACGACCAGCCCGGCCCCCACAGCTACGCGGCCGCGGCCAGAAGTACGTCCCCGTCGTAAGAAGGGCGAGGGTCAATGGGCGCTCGGCTACCGCGAACCCCTCAACCCCAACGAGCAATCCAAGAAGGACGACAACCCGCTCAATGTCCGGGCACGGATCGAGAACGTCTACGCGAAGCGTGGCTTCGCATCCATCGATCCCAATGATCTACGTGGGCGATTCCGCTGGTACGGGCTCTACACCCAGCGGCGACCTGGCATCGATGGCGGCAAAACGGCGACCCTCGAGCCGTGGGAGCTGGACGATGAGTACTTCATGCTGCGGATTCGGATCGATGGCGGCGCTCTCACGACCGAACAACTCCGGGTCATAGGCCAGATCTCGGTCGATTTCGCCCGGGACACCGCCGATGTGACCGACCGGCAGAACGTTCAGTTGCACTGGATTCGGATCGAAGATGTGCCGGAGATCTGGCGCCGTCTCGAGGCGGTCGGACTTCAGACCACCGAGGCCTGCGGCGACTGTCCGCGGGTAATTCTCGGCTCCCCGGTGGCAGGCATCGCCGCCGACGAGATCATCGATCCCACTCCTGCCATCCGTGACATCGTTGCCCGCTACATCGGGGATCCGCAGTATTCCAACCTGCCGCGTAAGTTCAAGACCGCTCTCACCGGTCATCCGGTGCACGACGTTGCACCTGAGGTGAACGACGTCGCCTTTGTCGGTGTCGTACACCCCGAGCACGGACCGGGATTCGACCTGTGGGTGGGCGGCGGCCTTTCCACCAACCCGATGCTCGCGGTACGCCTCGGGACCTGGGTGCCGCGGGAAGAGGTAGCCGAGGTCTGGGCCGGCGTTGTGGCCGTGTTCCGTGACTACGGCTATCGACGGCTACGGACGCGGGCCCGGATCAAGTTCCTGGTCGCCGACTGGGGTGCAGAAAAATTCCGCGAGGTTCTCGAAACCGAGTACCTGAAGCGACCTCTGAAGGATGGGCCTGCGCCAGCGGTGCCAACTGAGCCAGGCGATCACGTCGGAGTCCACCGTCAGAAGGACGGTAACTACTTCGTCGGGCTGTCCCCGGTTGCCGGGCGGGTCAGCGGCAGCGATCTGGTACGGCTGGCTGAGATCGCCGAGGCCCACGGTTCCCGTCGCATTCGGACCACCCCGCTGCAGAAGCTGCTGGTCCTCGATCTTGACGAATCCGAAGTCGGGTCACTGATCGCTGGCGCCGAAGAATGCGGCCTTTCGGCACGCCGTGATGCGTGGCGCCGTTCGGTGATGGCTTGCACCGGGATTGAGTTCTGCAAGCTCGCGATCGTCGAGACCAAGGCCCAGGCGGCTCGCGTCGTCTCCGAGCTCGAGCGTCGACTGGGTGAGATGGACTCCCCTATTACCGTGCACATCAACGGCTGCCCAAACTCGTGCGCCCGGATCCAGGTTGCCGACATCGGGCTGAAAGGCCAGCTCGTCGTCGGGCCGGACGGCAATCAGGTCGAGGGGTACCAGGTGCACCTTGGCGGTGGTCTCGGGCTCGACGCCGGATTCGGGCGCAAGCTCAGAGGGCACAAGGTGACGGCCGAGGACTTGCCGGACTACGTCGAGCGGCTGGCTCGCCACTACGTTGCGGAACGGCAAGAGGGCGAGCGGTTCGCCCAATGGGTGGCCCGTGCCGACGAGCTGGTGCTGACATGAACATCCGCGGCAGCAGGCCCCTGGATGCCCCACGCAGCGAGGTCACGCGCAGTGGCTGACACCTCCCACGCGACCCGGCAGGCAGTGCTCTACTGCCCGTACTGCGCCGAAGAGACCCTCTTCCCTCTGGAAGGGGGTGGCTGGGAGTGCCGAAGCTGCATGCGGGCGTTCTCGGTGACCTTCCTCGGGCTTTCCTCACGGGGTCACGGCGGAGGAGTATCTGGGACTTCCCGGCAGGAGTCCGCGTGAGCACCACCGTGGATCTGGCCGATCTGGCAGCTCAAACCAACCGTGATCTTGAGGGTGCCTCGGCGTTGGAGATCTTGGCCTGGGCCCACGGCGTGTTCGGCTCGAAGCTGGTGGTGGCCTCCTCGATGGCCGATACGGTGCTCATCCATCTCGCCGAGCAGGTGGCTCCGGGTATTGATGTGATCTTCCTCGATACCGGCTACCACTTCGTCGAGACCATCGGCACCCGAGAGGCGGTGCAGCTGGTGCACAACGTCAACGTGATCAACGTGACCCCTGAGCAGACGGTGGCTGAGCAGGACGCAACGTGGGGCAAGGATCTCTTCGCCCGCAATCCTGATCAGTGCTGCGCGCTACGGAAGGTGGCACCGCTTGGCAGGGCTCTCGAGCCGTACGCCGCGTGGGCCACCGGACTGCGTCGTGCCGACTCGGCCGCACGGGCCGCGACCCCACTAGTCTCCTGGGATGCGAAGCGGAAGTTGATCAGGATCGCTCCGATCGCCACCTGGAGCGACGAGGATCTGGCCCGTTACATCGAAACGAATTCCCTCATGATCAACCCGCTGCTTGAGGACGGCTACACCTCCATCGGATGCCAGCCATGCACCGCCAAAGCACCCAAAGACGATCCCCGCGCCGGACGGTGGGCTGGGTTCGCCAAGACTGAATGTGGGATCAACTTATGAGCGCTCAGGCAGCACCCGGCACGCGTGGAGAGCAGGAACCATCAGGTCGGAGGACATTGCACTGCATCCCGCCAGAAGAGGCGCCACGTTATGGTTCACCGGCCTCCCCTCGGCGGGGAAGTCCACTATCGCCCATGCTCTGGCTCGGGACTTGGACGCCGCCGGCGAACGGGTACAGGTGCTGGACGGCGACGACGTGCGACCACACCTTTCGGCAGGGCTCGGCTTCAGTCGTGAAGATCGTGACGTCAACGTCACCCGGATCGGCTGGGTGGCCCGGATGCTGGCCTCGCACGGCGTCATCGTGCTGGTGTCGGTGATCGCGCCGTACGCGACCGCCCGTGACGCCGTCCGAGACCGATCATGGCCGCCTCGCCGTGCCGTTCGCCGAGGTGCACGTCGCCACCCCGCTTGCGGTTGCCGAGGCGCGTGATGCCAAGGGTCTCTACGCCCGAGCCCGCCGCGGTGAGCTCACGGGTCTGACAGGTGTCGACGACCCCTACGAGGTGCCAACCCAAGCCGAGCTGGTCGTGGATACCGCCAGCGTTGATCTTGAGACCGCGGTCCAGATGTCGAAGGCTCTGCTCGCGGCGATCGTGGAGAGGGATTTCGGGTGACAACCGCTCAACTAGGACCGCTCAGCGAGCTGCAGGCGCTCGAGTCAGAGTCGATTCACATCATCCGCGAGGTTGTGGCCACATTCACCTCGCCGATCATGCTCTTCTCTGGAGGCAAGGACTCGGTGGTCATGCTGCACTTAGCGGCGAAGGCTTTCTGGCCGGCGCCCATCCCGTTTGGACTGCTGCATGTGGACACCGGCCACAACTTCACCGAGGTCCTGCAGTTCCGGGATGAGGCGGTCGAGTTCTACGGCGCCTCCATCAAGATCGCGTCTGTCCAGGACTACATCGATGACAGCCGGCTCCGGGAGCGACCGGACGGTACGCGGAACCCGCTCCAGACCGTGCCACTGCTCGATGCCATCACCGAGGGCAGGCATGACGCCGTCTTTGGCGGCGGCCGCCGCGACGAGGAGCGAGCCCGTGCCAAGGAACGTGTGTTCAGCATGCGCGATGAGTTCGGTCAGTGGGAGCCGCGTAACCAACGCCCCGAGCTGTGGTCGCTCTACAACGGACGTCACCTGCCAGGGGAGCATGTCCGGGTTTTTCCGCTTTCCAACTGGACAGAGTTGGACGTGTGGGACTACATCGCAGCAGAGAAGATCAACCTGCCGACGATCTACTACGCACACGAACGCCAGGTCTCGCTACGCGACGGCATGTGGATCGCGATCACCGACGTTACGCCGGCACGACCCGGTGAGGTGATCGAACTGCGCTCGGTCCGCTACCGAACAGTGGGAGACATGTCCTGCACCGCCGCCGTCTTGTCCAACGCCAACACGGTGCAGGACGTGATCAACGAGGTTGGGCTCAGCCAGCTCACCGAGCGCGGCGCGACCCGTGCCGACGACCGGCTGTCAGAAGCCGCCATGGAGGATCGAAAGCGGGAGGGCTACTTCTGATGCGCCGGCCACCCTCACCGCTTCTGACGCCGACAGCTGATCCGATGACCGGCGGCCGTACCCTGCTGAGGCTTGCGACCGCAGGTTCGGTAGACGACGGCAAGTCGACACTGGTAGGTCGACTTCTGTTCGACACCAATTCCGTGCTCACCGACACTCTTGATCATGTTGAGCGGGTGAGCAAGCGCAAGGGTCTGGATCGAGCCGATCTTGCTCTGCTCACCGACGGCCTGCGTGCTGAGCGCGAGCAGGGCATCACGATCGATGTCGCATACCGCTACTTTGCAACGCCGGCCCGGAAGTTCATCCTGGCCGACTGCCCGGGGCACGTGCAGTACACCCGGAACACCGTGACAGGCTCATCCACCGCCGACGTCGTCGTGCTGCTCGTCGATGCGCGCAAAGGTGTTGTCGAACAGACCCGTCGGCACCTGGCCGTCGCGTCCCTGCTGCGGGTGCCGCACGTCGTCCTGGTCGTGAACAAGATCGACTTGGTGGGCTACTCCGAGGATGTCTTCACTGCCGTTGCCACCGACTTCGCTCTCCTGGCCCGTAGCCTCGGCGTGCTGGAGTCGCGCTGCATCCCGGTTTCAGCGACCGAGGGCGACAATGTGGTGACGCGATCCCACCGCACTCCCTGGTACGACGGACCGACCGTCTTGGGCTACCTGGAGAACATCGACGACACGCGCCTGGCTGTGGGCTCCGAGCTACGGTTCCCGGTTCAGCACGTTCTCCGACCCCAGTCGGCGGCTCCTGCACCCTGGGCCGCTCGGGCGCCACAAATCAATGGCGACTACCGTGGTTACGCGGGGAAGATTGAGTCGGGCCGAGTGCGGCCAGGGGATGAAGTGGTAGTCCTACCACGAGGCTCGCATGCCCTCGTCGAGGCGATCGACACCCCTGATGGCCCTCTTGACTGGCGGTGGCTGGGCAATCGGTCGTGATCCGGCTGGACAGCGACATCGACGTTTCACGGGGCGACATCATCGCCGCGACCGACGCTCCGCCAGCACCGATCCGAGATCTGACCGCGACCGTCTGCTGGCTAGCTGAACGTGAGCTGTCAGCCGGTGCCCGCGTGCTCTTTCAGCACGGCACGTCGCTCACCAAAGCCGTCGTAAGGTCCATCGAGGGAGCACTGGACCTCGACTTCGAGGCCGGAACCGTGCCCTGTTGGCGGCCGACCGACTCACTCACTCTGAATGACATCGGCCGGGTCCGGCTGAGCCTGGCCTCGCCGATCCCGATCGACTCCTACCGCGAGCACCGTGCCACCGGGGCGTTCATCCTGGTCGACGATGCGGACGGTTGGACCCTGGGAGCCGGCCTCGCCGGGTCGACTCCACTCACCGCCACGACCGCGGCCACACCCCGGCCCGACTCGCAACACCCAGCACAACAAGGAAAGCCATCATGACCGCACCTTCACTGATCCTCCTCGGCCACGGAAGCCACGACCCCCAGGTGCCGCAGGTCAGCCATCAGATCCGCGAGGGTCTGCTGGCGATTCGACCTGAGCTTGACATTCACGTCGCATTTCTCGACCACTGCGCGCCCAGTGGCATGCAGGTCGTCAAGAAGTTGGTCAGCCAGGGTGTCGCGGAGGTCGTATTCGTGCCGCTGCTGCTGTCAGACGCGTTCAACATGCCAGGCCGAGGTGCCGGCGCTGCTCAATCACGTGCATGCGAGCTTCCCGCAGCTGCGGGTCATCGCCTCGCGACCTATCGGTCCCGAGGCGCAGTTGCTTTCGATCATCGACCGGCGGCTGCGTGACGCACTGCGTGCGCGGCGCGTCTCAGAGCTCGATGGGCTGGTCTTCGCAGCCGCGGGCAGCTGCGATATCCGGAGCAATGCCCTGGTCGCGAGGCGAGCCAGGCAATGGGCGACCCATCACCGGCTGCCATGCGTGACGGCCTTCGCGAGCGGCTCCGGGCCATCAAGCGCCGAGGCGATTCGTACCCTCCGCGGTCAGGGCAGGCGGCACATTGCGGTGGGCAGCTGGTTCCTGGCACCGGGATTGCACTACACCCGGCAGGCCGAGCTCGCGCGCGAGGCCGGGGCTGTCGCAGTCTCCGCTCCTATGGGTGGCGAGCCCGAAATCGCTGAGGTCGCCCTGATCCGTTACGTGATCGCCGCCATGGATCTGGTCGATCTTCATGGTGTCGGCGACGCCGAGCACGAGCCGGCGCCGGCACGCCACCTATCGGTGGTCAGCGCGTAACTCCTTGATACCCAGGTCGTTACGCCCGACCGCCAGGTTCCGGAAAACTACGTGTACGTAGCCTGCTGACCCTCTGCATGGGTTGCAACCCATGCAGACCGTCGGAAAACTGCGTACACGTAGGTTTCGGCAGTCGGGAACAGCCGCTCTTCGGCAGGCCGGCGCCGCACTCAGCTGGCGGCGACCCGAGCCTTCTCTGCTGCGACGTCGAAGTCCGCGACAGGCCAGCGCAGGTCGAGGGCGCGCAGTTGCTCGACCAGCAGCTGGGCCACGGCCCAATTTCGATACCACTTGCGATCTGATGGGATGACGTACCACGGCGCGCGCTCGGTATTGCAGCGCTCCAATACCGCGTGGTACGCCTCCATGTACGCCGGCCACTTGGCGCGCTCGTCGACGTCACCCGGGTTGTACTTCCAGTGCTTGGTCGGGTCGTCGAGCCGGGCGATCAGTCGCTCTTTCTGCTCGGCGGAGGAGATGTTGAGAAAGCACTTGATCAACACCGTGCCGTGGTTCACCAAGTCGTCCTCCCAGGCATTGATCTCGTCATAGCGCTGGCTCCACACCGACTCCTCCACCACGTTATGGACCCGCACCACCAGGACGTCCTCGTAGTGGGACCGGTCGAAGATGCCGATCAGACCGGGTGACGGCAGTTCGCGCTCGATGCGCCAAAGGTAGTGGTGGGCCCGCTCCTCCTCGGTCGGGGCCTTGAAAGCCTTGATCTTCACCCCTTGGGGATCGACCATGCCGATCGCGTGCCGGATCACTCCGCCCTTTCCTGATGTGTCCATTCCTTGGAGCACGATGAAGATCCTCTGGCTCCTGGACTCCTCAACTCGGCCCGGCGGCAAACATGCGTTCCTGAAGATCACTGAGCTCGGGCGCCAGCGCCTCGTCATTGCGGCTGCGTCTTGCTTGTCCCCTGGGAATCCGGGCGTGGCGGCTGGATCAAACGCAGTCATGTCCACCTCACCGGCGGGCAGCCTGAGTAGCTCGCTGAGCTGGCTTGGTGATCAACGGAGGCACCTGTCACGACTGCTCTTCTTCGCCATGGGCTGATTGTGCCCTAATGGCCCTCGGTCGTTGATGGCCAGCAGCTCGACAGCCTTCGTCCACGTCACGTGCGACGATGGTGCGGTGCAGCTGATCTTCAGCCCCGACGGTGGCGCGCCCCGAACTCTTGATGATGCGGACCTGGTGGAGTTGTACCGACATCCCGCGCCAGAAGGCCGCAGTTGGGTGCGCAGCAACTTCGTGATGTCCCTTGACGGTTCCGTGCAAGGTCCGGATGGGCGATCGGGCAGCATCAACACCGAAAGTGATCACCACGTCTTCGCCGTGCAACGAGCTCTGGCCGACGCGATTCTGGTTGGAGCCAATACTGTGCGCTTCGAGGGTTATCGCGCTGTCGATCTTGAACCGTGGCAGCTCGGGATCCGAGAGCAGGAGGGGCTCGCCCCGTACCCAATGTTGGTGATCATCTCAGCCAGTGCTGATCTTGATCCGGTGATTGCCACACCAGCTGAGGGTGTCGGAGGAGCAGTCATGATCATCACTACCCCCGGCAAGTCCCCAGATGATCTTGGGCCTCTGCGGGACGCGGGCATTACGGTGCTGGAGGCCGAAGGCGCGATGCTTGACATGGCTCAGATTGTGGATCAGCTTGCTGGAGCTGGCTTTCAGCGGCTGCTCTGCGAAGGCGGTCCCCGGCTGCACAACGATCTGCACGCCGCAGGCGTAATGGACGAGGTGTGCCTGACGCTCGCTCCTGTTGTGGTGGGCGGCCAGGGTTTGCGCTCGACCAGCGGTGCCGCCCTCCCCGTGCCGAGTCACTTCCAGCTGCATCACGCGATGTACGGCGATGACGGGGCGCTGTTCACCGACTACCGATTTGTGGGGACTAGGTCGACACTGGCGCTGTAGTGTCGGGCCGCCATGGTGTCTGCAGTGTGATATTCGGCGAGCAGGCGACGCTCGTCTTCCCAGGCCTGATGGGTCGCTTCAACTGGTGCGGCATCGTACGCTGGCCCCGGCCCCTTCGGCCTGCCTCCGCCACGGCCATCGGCATGTGCTTGGACTCTCCAGCCCCGGCATGTTGCCCGCGTCGTCCGACCGATCGGAAGAGAGACTGCAACTGATGGCTGACTCGAACAGGCCCAAGAGTGACGCAGTCCACCAAGCGAGCCAGCATTCAGCCGCGGCACCTGCCGGCGGAGAACCCGCAATGGACCCGGTCGCCATAATCCGTTCAAAGCGGTACATCGGGGCGCTTGTGCTCGCGGCGATCGCGGGTATTCCCATTTCAGCCATCGCCTATGGCTTCCTTGCATCGGTGACTGCGATCCAGCGGTATCTGTTCACCGATCTACCGAATCAGGTGCTCGGTGGCCCCGCACCCGCGTGGTGGCCGCTGCCGTGGTTGGTGCTGTGCGGGCTGTTAGTCGCGTTGACCATCCGATACGTGCCCGGCAATGGCGGACATTCGCCCGCGTTGGGCTTTCAAACCGATGGAGGACCGGCCACCGGACGCGAGCTGCCAGCCATCATCCTTGCTGCCTTAGCCACACTCGGCCTCGGCGCCGTGCTCGGGCCCGAAGCACCCCTGATCGCGATCGGCGGCGGGCTTGGTGCACTAGCTGTCCGCCTGGTAAGGAGGGACGCGCCACCGATGGCCTTGATGATCATGTCATCGGCCGGCAGCTTCGCGGCAATCAGCACACTGCTCGGCTCCCCCGTGCTCGCTGCGTTCCTGATCATGGAGATCGCGGGGATCAGCGGGATGACGCTGAGCCTGGTGGCGCTGCCGGGTCTGCTGGCCTCAGGCATTGGCGCACTGGTCTTCGTCGGTCTGGACAGCTGGACCGGCCTCGGCACCTTCTCCCTCGCGCTGACGTCCGTCCCGCCTGGGGTCCCTCCGACTTTGGCGACGCTGGCATGGGGGCTAGTCATGGGAGCGGTGGCCGCCCTCTTTGGGTGGTTGATTCGCTCTGTCGGATTGTGGCTTCGTCCGATCGTGCACCTGAACCGAGTGTTGGTCACGTCGGCACTCGGCCTGCTCATCGGGTGTACCGCGATGGTGTATGAGCTGATCTCCGGACAGAGTTTCACCCAAGTGCTGTTCTCCGGACAGGATGCAATGCCCGAGCTGGTCGCAAACGCCACCGATTATTCAGTTGCTGTGATGATTCTGCTCATCGTGTGCAAGGCCTTGGCCTACGGACTCTCGTTGAGCGCGTTTCGTGGAGGCCCGGTCTTTCCCTCGATGTTTATCGGCGCAGCGATCGGAATTGCTGCAAGCGGGCTGCCCGGCATGAACTTGGCCGCAGGGATCGGCATGGGCATCGGAGCCATGTGCACCGCCATGCTGCGACTGCCGTTGACCTCGACTCTGCTCGCCGTAGTACTGATGGGTGTCGACGGGGTGATAGTGACACCACAGGTCGTGGTGGCTGTCGTTGTCGCGTTCGTGATTACCATCGTGCTCCCGACTCCGGGTCCTAAGACGTCAGAGCCTGTTTAGCCGCCTTCAAAGCTGACTATACGACGGGGACGCCGTCGCGGGGCTCTGACTCATGCGGCTCCATCCACGATCGCAGCCTGAGCCTCAAGCCAGGCCCTCCATCTCCCTTGTCTCCTGTGTCATTCTGCTCGGTTGGACTCGGGCCGGCTCACCCGGCATCTTTGGATAGTCAGGCGGATACGGCATTTCCGCGCCGCCGTACTTGCCGGTTCCCAGCTCCCGCTCGTCACGCGCGTACATCTCCAGCGCGGCGTCGATGCTGCGTGGCGCCATCCCATAGAAGGATCGCCACGCGTCACCAATCTCGGCGAACCGGCCTGGCATCGAGCTGACGGTGAAATCCTCGGGTGAGACAGCGCTCAGTTCCTCCCAGGTCAGCGGCGCCGAGACCACAGCGGTGGAGGTCGGTCGGATGGAGTAGGCCGAGGCGATGGTCCGATCCCGAGCCATCTGATTGAAATCCACGAAGATGCGGGCGCCGCGCTCCTCTTTCCACCAGCTCACCGTCACGTGGTCGGGCATCCGGCGCGACAGCTCGCGGCCGAGTGCGATCACTGCGTGCCGAGCTTCGATGAAGCCGTACGTGGGTTCAATCGGCACAAACACGTGGATACCCCGCCCTCCACTGGTCTTGGGAAACCCGACAAGATCGGCATCCTCGAGCACCCAGCGCAACTCGTGCGCGGCGCGTGCGGCATCAGCGAAGTCGGTGCCCGGCTGAGGGTCAAGATCAATACGTAGCTGGTCGACCTTCTCGGTGTTGGCCCGGGTCACCGGCCAGGGGTGGTAGCGGAGGGTGCCCAGATTCGCCATCCAGGCGATCGTTGCCGGCTCGGTGACGCAAACCTCGTCGGCGGTTCGCCCCGACGGGAACGTGATGGTCACCGTCTCGACCCAGTCAGGCACGCCTTTCGATGGCGCTCGCTTCTGATAGAACGCCTCGCCGTGCGAATCGCTCCGGGTGCTGAGCTTCACGTCGGGCCGGAACCCGCCGGGCCAGCGTTCCATGGTCACCGGGCGATCCTTGAGCGCGGGGAACATGCCGTCTGCGACGGCGACCACGTAGGAGACGATGTCCAGCTTGGTCAGCCCCACGTCTGGGAAGTAGATCTTGTCCGGGCTCGTCACTCTTACGGTGCGGTTACCGACCTCGAGCTCAATCGCTGGCACCGGCATTGCGTCAGCATAGGTGAGTACTGTCGTTGGACAGGCACACCGCGCTGCAGCTGTCGACAGATGCGCCCGCAGCGGAGAAAGGCAGAGATGACCGACACACAGAAGAATCCGGCAGCCCAGGTAGGCAAAGTCGTCAAATCCGAGGCCGAGTGGCGCGCCCAGCTCACCCCGATGGAGTACAAGGTCCTCCGCGAAGCCGGCACTGAACGCCCCTTTACCGGCGAGTACACCGACACCAAGACCGAGGGCGTCTACCGCTGCAGGGCGTGTGGTGCAGAGCTGTTTAGGAGTGATCAGAAGTTCGAGTCGCACTGCGGCTGGCCCTCCTTCTTTGCACCCCTGGCAGAGGATCGGGTGCGCTACATCGAGGACGGTTCGCTGTTCATGAAGCGTGTGGAGGTTCGTTGCGCGAGCTGCGATTCGCACCTCGGTCACGTGTTCGCAGGCGAGGGCTACGAGACTCCGACCGATCTGCGCTATTGCATCAACTCGGTCTCGCTCTCCCTCGAGCCCAGCCCTCACTGACGCCTCGTCGGAAACCTACGTTCACGTAGCTTGCAGGCGGTCTGCATAGGTAGCAACCCGTGCAGACCGTCAGGAAGCTACGTACACGTAGGTTTCGGCGCGAGGCCACAGGGGGTCGGCCTCACCAGAGGGCGAGGATGCTGCTGAGCTTTCGCCGCCGGCCGGTATAGAAGGGCACTTCCTCGCGGGTGTGACGGCGCGCGGCGGCCGCGCGGAGGGCTCGCATCAGGTCGACGATGCGATGTAGTTCGTCAGCCTCGAATGCCAGCATCCATTCGTAATCACCGAGGGCAAACGAAGAGACGGTGTTGGCGCGTACGTCCGGATAGGGACGGGCCATCATGCCGTGCTCGGCAAGCATGGCCCGTCGCTCCTCCTCCGGGAGCAAGTACCACTCGTAGGAGCGCACGAAGGGATAAACACAGAGGTACGCCTTCGGCTCCTCGTCATCCATGAACGCCGGCACATGGCCCTTGTTGAATTCCGCGGGGCGATGCAACGCAAGCTGTGACCAGACCGGCACCAGATGTGCACCCAGATCAGAGCGGCGGACCGCGTGGTACGCGTCCTGCAGCGTGTCGGAGTTAGGCGCGTGCCACCAGACCATGAGATCGGCATCGGCGCGCAGTCCAGCCACGTCATACCAACCGCGGATCACCAGGTCGCCGTCCCGCGTGGCACGGTCGATCGCGCGTACTGTGGCGTCCGCGGTCTCATGCGGCGGGTCGTCCAGCTGACCAATACTTTTGAACACCGACCACATGGTGTAGCGAATCGTCGAGTTGATCTCGCGCGCCTTCATCTCCCGCTCTCCTCGAGTTGATCTTCGTTCTTGATCATCTCATTGCGGCCTAAGCCAAAGTCAGCCGCCAGAGCGTCGACCGCAGCCCGGGCCGAAGCTAGGCAGGCCGCGATTCCCACGCCGTCCAACGCCGCACCAGCCACCGCGAGCCCCGGTCTGCCAGCTACCTCTGAGCGCAGCTGGCTGACGAGATCTCTATGTCCGACCTGATACTGCGGCAAGGCGCCACCCCAGCGGTTCACGGCACCGTGGACGAACATGGCCGTCTCCCATCCGGGGATAGTCAAGGCCTCACTGAAGGTGCGATCAATGAGTGCTCGGTCATTGATCTGGAGACTCGTGGGCTCCCCATGCCGTCCAATGCTCACTCGGACGGTCTCGACACCCGAGCCCCAGGCCCGACGCGTCTGGGAGGCAACCCAAGGCCACTTGATCGACGAGTACGTCAACGCCTTGATCGTCGGCAGTTCGCCGGGCGCCACCAGGAGCCCGGAGGCGTCCGATCGCACTCCCCGCACCGCAAGGGTGATGACGGCGACTGACGCATACGGCAGGCGAGCGAACTCCTGCGCCGAGTCCACCAGACCAGAGAGCAGTCGCCCAGTCGCGGTGGCCGGTGCGGTCAGCAATACTCCATCGGCCATGATCATCTCTGGTGCGCCGGCTGCGCCAATGACGAGCTGATATCCGCCAGCCATGTGATTAAGCGCCCGGACGGCCGCACCCGGGCGCAAGACAACCCCACGCCGATCAAGATCATCAACGAGTGCGTCGACCATGATCGACACACCGCCACGTAACCCGGCGAACACCGGACCGTCCTGTCCCTCCTGGACCATCGCTTGGGCATGCCGAAGCAGCGAGCCACCGCCTTTGGCACGTACGAACAGCTCATGGGCCACTGCATCGAAGGAGAGCCGTCGCGCGTATCCCGCGTAAACCCCGCCCAGCAGTGGCTCCAGTAGTCGATCGGTCACCTCTGCGCCAAACCGTTCTTCGACGTAACGGCCAATGGCTACGTCGTGATCAAAAGCGGGCGCGGGCCGTTCTGGCTCTGAGGCCGCTGTCCGCCAACCTTCAGCTGAGAGCAAACCGGCCAGTTGGGGAACGTCGGTCGGTACGCCGAGAAACGACGCCGGCATCGCGTGCAGATGGCCGCCCACCAGCAATTGGGGTTTGGTCTCAGTCGGATGCACCACGCGAGAGCCCAGGCTGAGCTCAGCGATCAGCTGCAAACCCCCGGGGCGGCGCGCCAGGATCGACTCTGCGCCACCGTCCAGACGTACTCCGTTGATGGCGACCGCGGCAAGCTTGCCGCCCCACCGGTTGCCAGCCTCGAGGACGATGACATCGGCACCTTGCAAGGAGAGCATTCGGGCTGCGCTGAGCCCGGTGATTCCGCCGCCAACGACGACAACTCTGCTCATCGGCCACCACCCGCCGCAGACGCACCCGCCAGCTCCTCACGGGCCGCACGCCGCAGCTGAGGACCCTCGGTGTGGACCAGGTCGACGATGGTGCCCAGTACTGCAGGGTCAGCATCAGGTGGCACGCCATGCCCGAGGTTGAAGATATGACCGGGCGCGACGACCCCCGATGAGATCACTTCCCGGACGCGCTCGGACAGCATCGGCCAGGGGGCCGACAGCAGCGCGGGATCGAGATTGCCCTGCAGCGCATAACGATGGCCGACTCGGCGACTAGCCTCGGCCAGCGGCAGCCGCCAATCCACACCGATGACCTCCGCCCCGGCCGCACCCATCAGTTCCAGCAGCTCAGAGGTACCGACCCCGAAGTGGATCCGCGGCACTCCGGTATCCGCCAGGGCCCGGAGTACCCGAGCCGAGTAGGGCTGCGCGTACCGGCGGTAGTCCTCGGCACTAAGGCTGCCAGCCCATGAGTCGAACAACTGCACGACGGCGGCGCCGGCGGCCACCTGCGCCCGCAGAAAGACTGCGGACAGATCAGCCAAGCGGGTGCACATCGCGTGCCACAAAGAAGGCTCGCTGAGCATCAAGGCCTTCGTCGCCGCGTAGTCCCGACTCGGCCCGCCCTCAACGAGATAGCTGGCCAGTGTGAAGGGCGCGCCAGCAAAGCCGATCAGGGGAAGGTCGCCGAGCTCGCTGGTGATGAGGCCAACGGCTTCGGTGACGTACCACAAACGCTCAGGATCCAGCGGCCGCAGCTGCTCCAGGTCAGCATCTGTCCGGACCGGACGAGCGATCAGTGGGCCGCGCCCAGAAACGATCTCCAGATCCACTCCGGCTGCTTTGAGCGGCAACATGATATCGGAGTACAAGATCGCGGCGTCGACGCCGTAACGACGCACTGGTTGCATGGTGATCTCGGCCACCAGCTCCGGCCGCATGCAGCTCTCGAGCATCCCGATACCTTCTCGGCTGGCCCGATATTCCGGAAGCGAACGCCCGGCTTGTCTCATGAACCACACCGGTACGCGATCGTTCGGGTGAACTTTGCGGCATGCGGCCACCATCAAGGGCTCATCCGAAGCTACGTCAGGCACCCGTGAATCTTTTCACGGTGAGGAGACCCGGCGCGTCGGAACTCCGGCCTAGGGAGGGCCGAATACGCTCATCGGATGGCAGCGAACAGCGACGCGGTTCCGGCGCCGGACGCTTTTCGTCGGGCTGTTGAGGACCTGATGGCTGCGCCTTGGCGCCCGGAGTTGCACGTCGAGGAGCTCCCCGCTCCGCAGCGCATCGCCCCATACTCAGCGGCCATCACTGCCGATGTTCTGTCGAATGGCGATGAGGTGGGCAGTGGCCGCTTTGTGCTGCTCCATGACCCGGCTGGCAATGCCGCATGGCAGGGTACCTTCCGCTGTGTCACCTTCGCGCGGGCCGATCTGGATCCAGAGATGGTGACAGACCCTTTGTTGGCAGGTGTGGGCTGGTCGTGGCTGATCGAGGCACTCGATGGCCATGGGGCTCACTACGATGCGCCAAGCGGCACCGTGACATCGGTGTCCAGCGAGTCTTTCGGGGGGATGGCTGGGGAGCCGCCGCGCGCTGAGATCGAGATACGCGCCTCGTGGACGCCCCTGCTGGGCGAGGGATCCGGGCTCACCCCCCATCTGGCTGCTTGGGCTGAACTACTCTGTACGCTAGCTGGCCTGCCCCCGCTGGCCGCCGGGGTGGTGATGATGCCTTCTCGGCGTAAACCGCCAAGCCGAAGTTCCCGGAGACGTTGACCGAAGTACCGCTCAGCACACCTGATCTTGATCAGGAATCGGAGTTGCTCACCGAGCCCTCCGAGGGGGTGCCACCTCTGGTCACCACCCCGCAAGCCTTGCACAACGCAATGACTGCTCTGCATCGCGGATTTGGGCCGGTCGCGATGGACGCGGAGCGGGCGCACGGCTTCAGGTACAGCCAGCGCGCCTATCTCATCCAGCTACGTCGTGCCGGGTCCGGGACCCACATGGTCGATCCAACTGCGCTTCGGTCAGCCCGCCGATCTTTCTGCCCTCGGTGCCGCCGTTTCGGAGGCCGAGTGGATCATCCACGCGGCCGGTCAGGATCTGCCGTGTCTTTACGAGGTCGGGCTCATTCCCAAGACTCTGTTCGATACCGAACTCGCCGCACGATTGCTCGGTTATCCCCGGGTCGCTTTAGGCACGATGATCGAAGAGCTGTTAGGGGTACGGCTGCTCAAGGAGCACTCCGCTTCAGACTGGTCGAAGCGACCGCTGCCTGAAGAGTGGCTGATCTATGCCGCCCTGGATGTGGAGCTCTTGATCGAGCTACGCGATGAACTCGCCGCCCGACTGGACGAGACTGGCAAATCGTCATGGGCAGAGCAAGAGTTCGCGGCACTGGTTGCGAGCGCTGGCGTCACGCCTGAACCGCGACGCGACCCGTGGCGCCGCACGTCAGGCATCCATCACGTCCACACTCGTCGGGGCTTGGCGTACGTTGCCGAGCTTTGGTACGCCCGTGATGGAATCGCGCAGCGGCTGGACCGCGCGCCGAGCAAGATCCTGCCGGACGTCGCGATTACCGAGCTGGCTGCCCACAAACATCCGGATCGTGCCACATTGCGGAAGATGCCGGTGTTCTCACGCCGCCAGGCCAGACGTGCCGAGGCTAGCTGGCTGGAGGCGCTCGACGCGGTGGCACAGATGCCGGAAAGCGCCCTGCCACCGATGCATGTTCCCAACGATGGCCCACCGCAGTCGCGCCTGTGGCCGGCAAAGAACCCTGGGGCTGCTACCCGGCTAGCGGCGATGCGGGGTGCGCTGCTCGCGATCGCTGAACAGTATGAGCTGCCTATGGAGAACCTCCTTACCCCTGATCACCTGCGCCGCCTGGCCTGGCGCCCGCCGTCACCGCTGACCGAGGAGTCGGTGGATCAGGCGCTGGCCGATCTCGGCGCCCGCCCATGGCAGCGTGAGCTGACCGTCGCCGCCATTACTTCACTGCTGGCGCAGCCGTTGCCTTCCTGATGACGGCGCCAAGCACAAGCCCGGCTACCGCAGCCACCACGGCGATGATCCCGACGGAAATAGGCGGCAGTTTCGCCGCGCTAGCGGCGGCTGCGGTAGACACCGCTGCGGGCGAGACCTGCGGCGACGAAACACCCTCGAGAGCTGGGTCGGATGTAAGGATGCCTGCGCTCTTGAGAACTGCCAACAGCGCCTCATCGTTGGTGGGACGGTGCCAGCGGCCGGGCTGATCGAGAAGATTGCCGCTCCCCTGGTCAGTCAGGGTGTTCATCCAGATGCCGTCGGTTCGGGTGAGGTAAATCGCGTCAATGCGCCAGACGCTCACGTCGTGGATCATCCACGTCAGCCTGATCCCCGGTTGGCCGTTGAGGTCGACACTCGCGGGCTTGCTGACCGATCCCGAAGGCCGGACACCCACGCCGCCGATGGCCCGGGCCAGCTCGTCGTAGCGAGCCTCGGTGTAATACAAGCCGGTGGCGCGATGTGCACTGTGGTTCACGATGAGCACGCTGGTCGGCCCACCTGCATGGGCCAGCCCGGCTGTGCCCGTCCATGCGGCCCCGGCGAGCAACAGGGTGAGAAGGCCTCTGACGATCTTGTGTTGACTCATGGGTCACCTCCGTTTGGCGGGTTCACTGGCCATACACCGCCACCGGCCGTCGGGTTCGCCGACCTAGCGTACGGACTCCGCAATCATGACCGCGCGCTCCGACGACAGATCCCCTTCCAACCGGAGAGTGACCGTATCTGAGCCGGTGAGGCGTTCCCAAACGAGGCAGGGTCCAGAGATCCGTGCCTCGGCGCGCCGCTCAGTGCCATCCCGGTCGGTGTAGACGATCTCGTGGGTATCGGCGATCCACGCCGCGTCGCGGCCGCCCACGGCAGTAGGCGTGACCTGGCTCCAGACCCGCTTCACGAAGACCCAGGAGAGCGTGCCGTCGAACTGGTCGAGATGAATCTGATCTGGCCCGCTCCCCCACTCCATGGACACCACACGCCGATCGGCCGACACACTGACGTGGTCCGGTGCGCCGAGCTCATCGGGCACGCCAATGCTGAAATCGACCATCTCCCGCGCTCGATCGAGCGAGACTCCCGTGGCGGTCGGGACGGGCTCCCGGCTGGCCGATGGGTCAGCCGGTGGCGGCGCGGACTTGATCAAGACTCCACCGATGCGGAGCCACTCCACGACGGCCGCCCGTACGGGCGGGGTGAGTACCAGCCCGATGAGCAGCGCGGCCACGATGGCAGCGACGAGCCGGCGACGGGAGCTGATCAGCGTTCGCAAGATCGTCAAAGCCCGGTGCAAACGCGACTTGACAGTGCCGTGCGGGATGCCCAACGCGACTGCAGTCTCGGACTCCGAAAGCTCCAGCAGATGGCGGCAGATCACCACTTCTCGTAGCGGGACGGCCAGTTGCCGGACGCCGGCCAGCAGCTCCTCGCGCCGACCGGAGCTGAGAGCGGCATTTTCGGGGTCGTTGGTCGGCAGGTCGAGCAGGCTGCGAGCCAGCTCCTCACGAGCTGCCCGTCGAGTGCGGCCCCGGAAGAGATTCCGGGTCTCGTTGCGGACGATGCAGAGCAGCCATGGCCGGAACTCGCCGTCGCTGCGAAATCGGTGGAGCGCGGCGTACGCCTTCACAAACGCCTCCTGAACCACGTCGTCTGAGTCAGCGCCGGCGCCCCAGAACACCGCCATCCGTTTGGCCATCGGGGCATGCCGACGCACCAGGTGAGCGAAAGCCGCGGGATCACCCGCCACCGCCTCGATCACCAGGTCCGCGTCGGTTGTCTCGCTGATTCCCTCGATCCTCACTGGGTGCTTGCCCTCATCCCTGCTACACCGCTGACCTCGATCGGGTTCGCGACGCGTCCACAAAACGATTATCGACAGATCCACCTGGCATCGAACGACTTCGTGGCCATCGGCCGGGGGCGCATCGGTGGGACGATGTTGCGTGATGGTCAGTGATCGGGATCGAGACCCCCAAGGACGAGCCAGGCAGGCGCGTCCTCGGGACAACCTCGGCCGGCCACTTCCCTACGGCAGTGTGGGCGTGGAGCCGGTTTCCGAAGATCCGCTGCCGCCCAGCGAGACGATCAGCTATGCCCATCAGCTGCTCGGCCAAGGCCGCCCGTTCTCCGCGCACGAGGTCTATGAGGCGCGATGGAAGGCTGGCCCGGAGGCGGAGAACGATTTGTGGCAAGGCTTGGCGCAGCTGTGCGTCGGCATCACCCACGCCGAACGCGGCAACCGGACCGGTGCGCTGCGCCTCATCGGCCGAGCACGCGGACGCTTTGAAAGGTATCTGCAGACCGGCCAACCAACCTACGGGCTGCCACTTGCGGAGGTCATTGACTGGATCCGACACCGGGAACGCGCGGCGGACGATGCAGGCTCCTGGCTGGATGATCAACCCCTTTGAAGCGGCTCAGCAATTCCCTGAAAAGTTCACTCCAGCCGGGCTCGCGGCGCTCAATTCAGGCGTGAACTGCATAGAGAAGCTGCGGCTGGAGTGAAGTTTTCAGCGTGAGCCCCGGGAGCCCTCCGTTGTTACTGGTGAGTAATATCTTGGGCATGCCTCGCGAACTTCGAAATGTCGTCTTTGTCGACGGCGTGCGAACCCCCTTCGGCAAGGCCGGCTCGATGTACGCCGAGACCAGGGCCGACGACCTCGTCGTCCACTGCATCCGGGAGCTGCTCCGGCGGCATCCGGAGCTGCCTCCGGATCGCATCGACGATGTGGCTATCGCCGCAACTACCCAGACGGGTGACCAGGGCCTGACCATTGGGCGTACGTCCGCGCTGCTTGCTGGGATTCCCCGCTCGGTGCCAGGTTTCGCCATCGATCGGATGTGTGCCGGCGCCATGACAGCGGTCACCACAACAGCCTCAGGAATCGCCTTTGGAGCCTACGACGTCACCATTGCCGGCGGAGTGGAGCATATGGGCCACCATCCGATGGGTGAAGGGATCGACCCGAATCCGAGAATCATCGCGGAGAAGCTGGTCGACCAATCAGCGCTGATCATGGGATCGACGGCTGAGAACCTTCATGATCGCTTTCCTGGCATCACCAAGGAACGGGCGGATGCATTTGCGGCGCTCAGCCAACAGCGAGTACAGCGCGCTTACGAAAACGGTGTCATCCAGGAGTCGCTGGTCAATGTCGGGATCCGAAGCTCCGAGCTCGGCTGGGGGCTGGCGGTCGCCGATGAGCAACCGCGACCAGGCACGACCCTCGAGGCGCTGGCGACACTCAGAACCCCGTTCCGGCCGCATGGCCGCGTTACAGCAGGTAACGCAGCGGGCCTGAATGATGGAGCCACGGCATGCCTTCTCGCGGCCGAAAGTGTCGCGGCCGAGCTCGGCTTGCCGGTAGCGATGAGGCTCGTCTCATTTGCATTCGCTGGCGTGGATCCCGAGCTCATGGGAGTGGGACCGATTCCGGCGACGGAGAAGGCGCTGGCGAAGGCCGGACTGTCGATTGATGACATCGGCGCTCTTGAGATCAATGAGGCGTTCGCGGTGCAGGTGCTTGCCTTCTGTGATCATTTCGAGCTGGCTGCGGATGATCCGCGACTCAACCCGTACGGCGGCGCTATCGCACTCGGCCATCCCCTCGCCAGCTCCGGTGTGCGACTGATGATTCACCTGGCGCGCGCGTTCCGGGAGCATCCCGAAGTCCGATATGGGCTCACCACGTTATGCATCGGTCTCGGAATGGGCGGAACCGTGATCTGGGAAAACCCTCACTTCTCATCGGAGGGTGGACGGTGAAGGCCGCCGAACTCGAGCAGTTGATCACCGAGGCCTCGGCCGGGAGCGAGGGCGAGGTCGTTACCAGGGCCTTGAGTCGGGATATCAAGCTGCCACACACACCCGGGACGGCGGTATTGATCACCTTGGACAACGGCCGTGATCACACCCGACCCAATACTCTCGGCGCGCGAGGTCTGGGTGAACTGAACCGGGCTCTCGACACTGCGCTCGCCCGCGAGGACATCGTGGCGATCGCGCTCACGGGAAAGCCGTTCCTCCTGGCGGCAGGCGCCGACCTTTCCGTCTTTGCCAAGATCGCCAACCGCGACCAGGCCCTGGCCATCGCGCGCATCGGCCATGCCGTCTTCGACAAACTACGTGCGTCGCGGGTGCCGACCTTTGCCTTCATCAACGGGCTCGCGCTCGGTGGTGGCCTGGAGCTCACCCTGCACTGCCACTACCGGACTGTCTCCGCCGCGGCCGCCGGGATCGCACTACCCGAATGCTTCCTGGGCCTATTCCCGGGTTGGGGTGGCGCGTTTCTGGTCCCGAACCTGATCGGTGCCGACCGAGCCGTCGAGTTGATCATCGAGAACCCACTCAACCAGAACAGGATGCTGAGTGGCCCTCAGGCGTACGAGCTAGGCCTGGCCGATGCGATCTTCGAAGGTGCCGATTTCCTGGCTCGCTCCTTGGACTGGGCGGGCCAGATCGTCGCGGGACCGCTCACTGTGACGCGGCCGGAAGTCGACCGCGGAGAGGCGTGGGACGAGGCGTTGGCCCGGGCGCGCGGCCTTGTCGACGGCAAGGTCTTCGGCGCTGCACCGGGGCCGTATCGGGCGCTGGAGCTGATGGCGGCAGCGAAGAGCTCGGATCGGACCGAGGCTTACGCTGCCGAAGACGAAGCACTGGCAGATCTGATCATGGCTCCCGAACTGCGAGCGAGCCTGTACGCGTTCGACCTTGTCCAGAAGCGCGCACGAAGGCCAGCAGGTGCCCCTGACTCCTCCTTGGCACGACCAGTGACCAAGGTTGGCATTGTCGGCGCCGGGCTCATGGCCACCCAGCTCGCCCTTCTGTTCCTGCGCCGGCTGCATGTGCCGGTGGTGATCACCGATCTTGACCAGGAACGGGTCGACCAGGGATTGGGATCCGTTGCGGCGGAGATCGACAGACTGCTCGGCAAGCGGCGGGTCTCGCCCGATGAGGCGAACCGGCTGCGAGCGCTGATCTCGGGTACCACCGAGCTCGTTGATTTCCGCGACTGCGACTTCGTGATCGAAGCAGTCTTCGAAGAGATGTCGATCAAGAAGCAGGTCTTCGCCGATCTTGAAAAGCATGTTTCCGAGGACTGCGTGCTGGCCACCAACACCTCCTCGTTGTCCGTGGCACAGATGGCAGCAGACCTTGATCATCCCGAGCGGCTGGTCGGCTGTCATTTCTTCAACCCGGTGGCGGTGATGCCGCTGGTCGAGATCGTTCGTGGTCCGGCAACCGACGAGGAGACTCTGGCCACGGCATTCGCTGTCGCGAAGAAGCTGAAGAAGAGCGCAGTGCTCGTCAAGGATGCGACAGGCTTTGTGGTGAACCGGCTGCTGCTCAAGCTGATGGCGGAGACTTTCGCCGCTGTTGATGAGGGCACGCCGGTTGAGGTCGCTGATGGTGCGCTGCGGCCTCTGGGGCTGCCCATGTCGCCGTACGTGCTGATGCAGCTGGTCGGTCCCACGGTCGCATTGCACGTGCTCGAGAACCTTCATTCGGCGTTCGGGGATCGGTTCCCCGTCTCGCCCAACCTCAGGGCGCTGGTGGCCTCGGAGAGGCCAGGCATTTACGACTGGACGCCCGACGGCGAGCCGTACGTCAGCGACGAGACGCTGAGATTGTTCACGGTAGGCAGCCAGCCGAGCACTGCCGAACAAGTACGGGAGCGGGTCTTGAATGCTCTGGCGAAAGAGATCGGTCTGATGCTGGCCGACGAAGTGGTCGCAGCAACGATGGATATCGATCTGTGCTTGATCCTGGGTGCCGGTATGCCCTTCCACCTCGGCGGGATCACGCCGTACTTGGACCGGGAGGGCGTTTCGGAGCGTGTGCTCGGCCGCCGTTTGCTGCCGCCTGGAGTCGCCTACGTCCCGACTAGCTGACACTCAATGGGTCATGCATACGGTCGTGTGCGTTACTCAGCGGCATTGATGTGGTGGCACGAGACAATCTCGCCGGTCGCCGGATCGGTGAGCTGCTGGGTGCGAGCAGAATTCCAGATGTTGGAGAGGCTCATGTCGCACTGCTCGTTGAGCCTGGCGACACGCTCATGACCAGCGACCCTGCCGACCTCACCCGGCTCCTGCAGATACGCCGGGTAAAGGCATCGGTCGTGCAAGTCTGAGCGGACTTTGTCAGAACCACCCAGTTGAGCCACAGCTGAGAGCGTCGGGAAATCGCCTCAACTGGGTTCTGACAAGTCGGCGCGAGAGGGCTGCTCGAGGGACACATCCGTGCGGACGACGTCTTCAACCGCGTACCGGGCGATGTGCTGTGGCGTCAGCCCAATCTCCTTCAGCAACTCGGCACGGCCACCATGTGGCAGGAACTCTTGCGGAATCCCGAACTCCCGGACGGCTGTGTCCACGCCAGCGGAGCGCAGCTCCTGCGCCAGCCGCGATCCGTAACCGCCGACGACGCCGTTGTCCTCGATCGTGATCACAAGATCGTGATCGCGGGCGAGCGCGACGAGCGCCGAATTGACCGGCAGCGCCCAGACCGGGTCAACGACCGTGACGCCAATACCCTGGTCCGATAGCCGCTCCCCCACTGCGACAGCGGTCCCGGCGAGCTGGCCAAGAGCGACCACGAGCACCCGCGACTGCTCGGTCCGGAGCAGAATGTCCAGGCCGTCGAGCTGATCGACGGCTGGCAGATCCGGCGGCACCTGGTCCTTGGGGAACCGGAGCACGCTTGGGGCATCGTCGATCGCCAAAGAGCGGGCCAGCGCCTCTTTGAAGCGAACGCCGTCGCGCGGCGCCGCCAGATGGAGGCCCGGCACTACCTGCAAGATCGACATGTCCCACATACCGTGATGACTGGCCCCGTCCGGTCCGGTAATGCCAGCCCTGTCGAGCACGAAGGTGACCCCACACCGATGCATGGCCACGTCCATCAGGACCTGATCGAAGGCGCGATTGAGGAAGGTGGAATACACCGCAACCACCGGGTGCAAGCCGCCCATGGCAAGGCCGGCGGCCGACGTGACCGCATGCTGTTCGGCGATGCCGACGTCGAAGCAGCGATCGGGGAACGCCCGTGCAAACCGGTGCAACCCCGTCGGATACACCATCGCCGCCGTAATAGCCACGATGCGTTCATCCTGAGTGCCCAGCCGGAGGAGCTCGTCGGAGAACAGCTCGGTCCAGGTCTGCCCGGAATGACCGCCGATGGCCTCGCCGGTGGTGGCGTTGATCTTGCCGACGGCGTGGAAGTGGTCCTCCTGGTGGTCCTCGGCGGCCTTGAAACCGTTGCCCTTGCGCGTGATGCAATGCACCAGGACCGGACCGCGGAACTGCTTGGCCTGCCGTAGCGCCCGCTCGACCTCTGCCATGTCGTGACCATCGATCGGACCGACGTACTTCAGGCCCAGGTCGGAGAACAGGCCCTGCGGGGCAAGAACGTCTTTCAGCCCGATCTTGATGCCGTGCAGGATGTCGTACGCGGCGTTGCCGACCAGCGGCGCCCGGCTGACGCTGCGTTTGACCAGTTCCAGGATCTGTTCGTAACGCGGATTCGTGCGCAGGCCGGTCAAGCGCCGTGCCACGCCTCCGACCGTCGGGGTATAGGACCGGCCGTTGTCGTTCACCACGATCACCAGCGGCAGGTCGTCGGAGGCAGCGATGTTGTTCAAGGCTTCCCAAGCCATTCCGCCCGTGAGCGAACCGTCCCCAACAAATGCGACAACAGTGCCCGGCTCGCGTTTCAGCCGAATGGCCTTGGCCAGCCCATCAGCGTAGGAGAGCGCGGTTGATGCGTGTGAGTTCGCCACCCAGTCGTGCTCTGACTCATCCCTGCTTGGGTAGCCGGACAGGCCGTGACGCTGCCGCAGGGTGCGGAATTGATCTTGGCGACCCGTGAGGATCTTGTGCACGTAACTCTGGTGGCCAGTGTCGAAGATGATCGGATCTCGTGGCGAGTCGAAGATCCGATGCACCGCGAGCGTCAGCTCGATGACTCCGAGGTTAGGTCCGAGGTGGCCGCCGGTCCGGCACACGTTCTCGATCAGGAACGACCGGATCTCCAGGCTCAGCTCCGTCAGCTGATCTGGCGTCAGATCCCGCAGGTCTTGTGGGCTACGGATCGAGCTCAACAGTCCGTGCGGGGCGGCCGACATGGGCTTGAGTTTACGTGTTCAGCGGCTCCGATGATCGAAGTGCGCCCTAACGTACCCGACCCGCTCAGCCAGCTCACAGCTTGCGAACGAAGACTCTGCCGCGTAGCGCCTCGTCCACCAGCGCGACGGCCCGTCGGGTGCGGGCGAGCCGAGCACCTTCCTCGAGCCAAGCCTGCGTGGCGGCCTCCACGACATCTGGCTCGACGTATTCACTCAGGCTGGTGCGGACCGCCGCGAGTCCCCGCTGTGACGCTTCGTGCTGGCCGTTGACAAAGTGGGTGGCGAACTGCGCCAGCACAATGGGATGGTTACGCAGCACGCGATAGGCCCGGAAATCGGGCGGGCAGCAATCCAGCAGGTAGGCGATGGCTGTGGTTTCCCAACCTGAGGCTCCCGGCGGGCGCACTTGCCCGGGCCAGCCAGGCGGCACATACGCCGAAGTGCTCATGGCCGCATGATATTCGAACTCCCGTTCGATTGCCACTTCAACCTGATGTCGTTTCGGTCTTCTCGATCGGAAAGATAATCGGGCTCAGCAGGTGCAGTCTGCGCCCCGGTGCCGGCTGGTTGTCCATCTTGGACAGCAGGACGCTGCGTATCTGGCTGATGAGCTCGGCGAGTTCGTCCTGGCTCAGCCACAGCGGGATCTGCCGGTATCCGACCTTGTCCTCGGTCGGCTTGGCGTGTGCCTGGTCGAGGTAGGTGTTGAACTCTGCGACGAGGGCGGCCATAGCCGCAGCGAATCCGTCGCGGTGCTCTTCAAGGGTCATCGAGGCGGCCGCATCCGGGTCTATGACGGCGCGCGGTCGGTGCAGGCGGTAGCGGCGCTCGACGGCCCCGTGCACGCGCTGCTCACTGACGACCTCGAGCACGCCTGCCGCAGCCAGCAGGCTCACGTGGCGGTACACGGTCGCCTTCGAGACATCCGGCAATCGAGCGAGCAGGTCGGAGGTGGTGCGCGTCAACCCGCCCGACATAGCGTGCACGATGCGCACTCGCACCGGGTGCAGGAGCAGCTCCAGCGTGTCCACCGTGCTACAATCTCACATTCGATACTAGTCTCAAAGTTGAGAACGGCAGGGTGGAGCCAGCGATGCAACATGAATCGTTCGAATGCGGATCCGGTACGAGCACTGACCCCGCGCCGCCCCTGGGGCAGTACTACGAGGTAGCCGGCCGACGGCTGTTGCTGCACCAAACGGGTAGCGGCAGCCCGGCGGTCGTGTTTCTGGCCGGAGGTGGTGCAGTCGGGCTCGACTACCTCAACGTTCAACAGCGGGCCGCTGCACTTACCACGAGCGTGATCTATGACCGGGCTGGAACTGGGTGGAGCGACCGCGTCGATCTGCCCCGCGCATCTGTAGAGGTGATCGACGAGCTGCGAGCGCTGCTGCATCTCGCTGAGGTGCCCGCTCCGTACGTGATGGTCGGTCATTCCCTTGGCGGCCTCTACGCACGTCACTACGCGCAGCGCTACGCGAACGAGGTTTCCGGCCTGGTTCTGCTCGACCCCGCACACGAGGACTACAACGCCTACATGCCCAAGGAACTCATCGACCAGTGGGCAGCGTGGGACACCGATCAGGCGTTGCCCGACGACTTGCCCGACGAACTCGTCCAGTTTTACCGCGGCCTCTTCGCTCAGGAGATGGCGGACTGGCCAGAGGAGATCCGACAAGTCCTCATCGAACGCCACGTCAGCATGGCCTGGCTCCGGGCTGGGCTCCAGGAGGCCGAGAACGTCGACCAGCTCTATGATGAGGTCCGCCACGCAGGAGAGATGCCGGACCTGCCAATGATCATCCTTACCTCCATTGGCATCGACCCGTTCAAAGCAGCGATATCCCAGGGCACTTCCGAATCGCTGCTGCGTAAGGAGATCGAGGGCAAGCGACGGCTTTACACGGCGTGGGCCCACTCCTTGCACGGTGAGAATCGGCTCATCGATGATGTCGGACACGTGACCCTCCACTTCCGACGTCCCGACGCTGTGGTGCACGCAATCCAGGACCTACTCGACAGACTCGACCCCTAATCCGAAAATGATGGTGACCGGGCAGCGTCGACAGCCGACCGGGACCTGCAGCGCGGAATCTTGGCGTGGGGCTGGTAGTCAGGCGACGGCTTCGAGGGTGACGCGGTAGCCAAGGGCTTCGAGCTGGCGGACGTGGTTGCGTTTCTTGGCGTTGGTATCGAAGTGTCGGTCGTAGTGGTCCGCGCCGAGGTCACGGAACCGGGTGTTGGGGTCGGCGAGCAGGTGCCAGATGATCACCAGCAGTGAGCGTCCGACCGCGACGATGGCTTTCTTCTTGCCACGGCGTCGGGCGATGCGGCGGTAGCGGGCGCCGAGGAAGGTGTCGGTACGACCGGCGGCGACCGCGGCCTCGCCCAGGATCCCGGCGAGGTAGCGGTTGCCGTGCCCGGTGGAGCCGTTGCCTTTGGTCTTCCCGGCCGAGGAGTTAATCCCGGGGGCGAACCTTGCCCACGAGGCGAGGTGTCCCGGGGTGGGGAAACGGGTCATGTCGAGGCCGATCTCGGCGATGATGATCGCGGCCGCGGCCGGGCCGATCCCGGGGATCTCATCGAGCCGGTCGGCCGCCTCACCGAAAGGGGCTAGGTGCTCCCCGATCTGGACGTCCACTGCGGCGATGTCGGCATCGACGGCGTCGATCCGGTTCAGCATCCGCACCAGCAAGAACCGATGGTGGTCATCGAAGGTCCCCAGCGGGAGCCCGGCGAACGCCTCCTCCAGCCGACCGATCTTGATCCGCATCCGTGTTCGGGCCAGCCCGGCCAGCTTCTTGGGGTCGCGTTCGCCGGCGATCAGCGCGGCCAGCATCGCCCGCCCGGAAACCCCGAAGATGTCGGAGGCGACGACGGAGAGCTTGATGCAGGCGTCCTCGAGGAGCTTCTCCACCCGGTTCTTCTCCGCAGTCCGGACTCCGACCAGGTCGACCCGGTACCGGGTCAGGTCCCGCAGCCGTCGGATGTCGGCCGGGGCACGAAGCTGGGCCGCAGCATCTGGCGTTCGGCGACCTTGCACAGCCACACCGCGTCTAACACGTCGGTCTTGGGCCGGCCGGGCAGATGCTTGACATCCTTGGCGTTGACCAGCCACGGCTGCAGGCCGTGAGCCTCGAACAGGTAGAACGGTGGCCGCCAGTAATCGCTAGTCGCCTCCATTACCACCCGCTCGATCCCCAACCCGACGAGCCGATTCGCCAGCTCACACAACGAGCCGACCATCGTCGTATGCGTGGTCACCTCCTGCACCCTGCGCTTGCCGCCCGCGGCGGCTGGGAGCCGGACACAACACACGATCTCGGCTTTCCCGATATCCAACGCCGCAACCCGCTCAATGATCTGCTCATCGTCTTCGGTCTCGACCAGCATCACCTACTCCCCTCACTCGACCGGTCACACCACGTGCGACCACCCGGGGAACCCGCCAGGGCAAACAAGCGAATCTAATCCTCGCGCTCACACCAGGCGCCAAACCGCGCCCGGATCGGCAGCATTGAAGAGCCCACCACGCAGTCCCCGCACCCGGCTAATCGACGGCCTCACAGGACCATAGGGAAACGGCGTCACCGGGCGGCCACAGGCCCATTTTCAGCCCGGAACGGGCGCCCCACCAGGGGCACACTGGCTAATCGGATCACACGGGAGTCTCAACAGCACACCATGCGCCGCTCAGAAGTACTGTCTGTCCATGATCGCGCGGATTTGGAGAGGCGTCGTGCGCCGCGAGGACGCAGTTGCTTACGCGAATTACATCAGCAGCACTGGCATGGCTGAGTACAGATCTACGCCGGGCAATCAGGGCGCCTGGATGCTGCGACGCGACGACAGCGATCGCTCCGAGATCATCACGTTTTCACTGTGGGACTCCCGGGACAGCATCCGCGCATTCGCCGGCGACAAGATCGACCAGGCTGTCTTCTATCCCGAGGACGACCGCTTCCTCATCGAGCGTGATCTCTCGGTGCGTCATTACGAGGTCGTGGCCTAATGTCCGGGCGCAGGACACTCGGGCCCTACAGGCATCCCTCAATGCTCTGGCATTAATCTCGTGCCGGTGAGCGATGTGATCTGCCAGATCGTGAGCGGCGAGCTGGACGCTGCGGTCGTGGCGCGTGATCAGCAGGTGATCGCTTTCCTCGATCACCGTCCGGTGTTCAAGGGGCACGTACTCGTCGCTCCAACTCATCACGTCGACACATTGCTGACCCTTCCCGGCGATCTCATGGTTCCGCTGCTGACCATGACCCAGCGGATCGCAGTCGCAATCAGCGCGGCGCTGGGCGCCCAAGGGACATTCGTGGCAGTCAACAACTTGGTGAGTCAGTCGATCCCTCACCTGCACGTCCACGTGGTGCCGAGAACCAAGGGCGACGGACTACGCGGCTTCTTCTGGCCGAGGACCCACTACGCAGCAGGTGAGATCGAGAGCTACGCCAAGCTGATTTCAGAAGCCCTACCGGATGCCTCGCAAGCTCCCGCTCACGTCATTGGGATCGAAGGGCTCGACCCCGATAGAGGTAACTGAAGGGCCGCGGCCCATCACCATAACCCGTCTCCAGCTCACTGATCATCAACCCGGCGTGGGTGATCAGTTCGTCGATCGGCCTGTCCAGATGGCAGCCTCCGACGATCCGGCCATGCAACGGATGGATCCGGCGCTGCCAGCGGCGTACGGGCTCTGTCGGCGCCCGCCCGTGCTCGAGGAAATGTAGCGCACCTTCAGGCTTGAGCACTCGATGAATCTCCAGGAGCGCGGCGTCCACATCGGGAATGGTGCACAAGGTGTAGCTGGAGAGAACGCAGTCCACCGACCTGTCCGGGAGGTCGAGCCGGGCCCCCTCGATTCCGACATGCTTGACGCTTGTGGAGACGCTGGACATCCGCGGCTCCGCAAGCCGCATCGCCGATGCCGACGGCTCGACGACGAAGATCTCAGTCACCTCGGCCGGATAGTGGCGGAGGTTAAGGCCACTCCCGAAACCGATCTCCAGCACATGCCCGTGCAGGCCCTGACAGACCTTGGCACGCCGAGCGTTCACGGTAGGCGTGTTCAGCACGCGATCCATAAGCCGTGGAAGCACGTGATCGTTCCAGATGCTCACGCGTCAAGGCTAGTGTCAGGCATGGTGATCAGACGCCGAAGGCCGTCTCGAGGAGCACGGTCAGTGCACGAAACTCAGATTGCCGCTGGGGAAACCCGCAGTCCGGACCAGAGACCGCGGGCTCGGTGTCGACCTGCAGCCGGTAGTACGCCCTCGACGTGCACGGCACGACAGGCTTCTCCATCAGGCGCGCCAGGAGCATCCGTACCGTATCGCGCTGCTGGATCGACAGCTGGTGCAGCTCAGATGCGCGGCCGGAAATCGTGATCATGGCCTGCGCCGTGGCGTCGACCTTGATCGTGTAGGCCGGGTCAGCTTGGACCTGCAAACGCACAAGCCGTATGGGCAGCAGGCGCGGCTCCGCCGAGTCGACCGGTCCGTCGAAGTTCCCCTGCATCGCCGGCGCGACGATGCCAAGGACCTCGTCGAATGCCGGCGTCGGCTCGGATGTCTCACCGCACGGCTCAGTACGGCTCATCGACAATCTGCCCATCGTCACCTCGGTGGTGATCTGATCGGTGCAGACCGGCGCTGGTGCCTTCGACTTCCGCTGCGCCTCTCGAGTGACCTCCTTGCGGAACTGCTTGGAGGTCAGCAGGTCCTGTAACCGACTCATTGACTGATCGCTTAGCCGGCCGGCGGCTGGCGCACGCGAGATCAGCAAAGCGACGCCGTCCGCCGCCCTCACGTACAAGATGTTCTGGCGGCCGTCGATGCCGCCGAACTCACCGACAGAGAAGTCGCTGAAAAGTTCGGAGGGCGTCGCCAATGGTCCAATGAGCGAACAACCCGTGAGGCTCATCACGGCTGCTGTGATGAGCACCCCGACGCGTCGGCTAAGTCCCCCAGCGATCATCACAACACCATGACGAATTGGCAGGCGGCCCAGGTTCCTGACATTGACTGAGCAGCCCGGCTCACCCTGCATGGAGCCCGGTGTGTCGGAACCTACGTACACGTAGCTTTCGTGCGGTTTGCATGGGTTGCAACCAGTGCAGACCGACAGCAGCCTACGTACACGTAGGTTTCGGAGCCGCCGTCCGAGAAACCTACTTCTTGATCAACGACCGCAGCACGTACTGCATGATGCCGCCATTGCGGTAGTAGTCGGCTTCACCCGGGGTGTCGATCCGCACCACGGCGTCGAAACTGACATCACCAGCGTTGACCTTGACCGTCTGCGGGGTATTGCCGGCGTTGAGCTCGATGACGCCAACGACGTCAAAGGCCTCTTCACCGGTGAGCCCGAGTGAGCTGGCACTCTGACCATCGGGGAACTGCAGCGGCAGCACACCCATCCCGATGAGGTTGGACCGATGGATCCGCTCGTACGACTCGGCGATCACGGCTTTCACCCCGAGGAGCGCGGTGCCCTTCGCGGCCCAGTCCCGTGAGGAACCCGACCCGTACTCCTTGCCAGCCAGCACCACCAGCGGAGTACCGGCCGCCAGGTAATGCCGAGATGCCTCATACACCGTCGTGACTGGTTCGTCTGGCGCAGTGAAGTCCTTGGTGAATCCGCCTTCGGTCCCGGGTGCGAGTTGGTTGCGCAGCCGAATGTTGGCGAACGTTCCCCTGATCATGACTTCGTGGTTGCCTCGCCGCGACCCGTAGGAGTTGAAATCCTTCCGCTCTACGCCGTGCTCGGACAGGTATTGCCCTGCGGGCGAGTCCGGCTTGATGGAGCCGGCCGGGGATATGTGGTCGGTGGTGATCGAGTCGCCCAGTTTGAGCAGCACCCGTGCCCCCGTGATGTCGCTGACCGGCGCGGGCTCTGCTGGCATGCCGTCGAAGTAGGGCGGCTTGCGGACATATGTCGAATCCGGGTCCCAAGCGAAGGTCTCCCCCTCAGGCGTCGGCAACGACTGCCATTCCTCATCGCCAGCGAAGACATCGGCATAGGACTCGGTGAACATCTCTGCGCCGATCGCCGAGGACACGATCTCAGCTATCTCCGCCTCGCTAGGCCAGATGTCGGCAAGGTGTACGTCGTTGCCCTGCTCATCGGTTCCCAACGAATCGCTCATCAGGTCGATGTCCATCGTTCCGGCAATCGCGTACGCCACGACCAGCGGTGGCGAGGCCAGGTAGTTCATCTTGACGTCGGGGTTGATCCTGCCCTCGAAATTCCGGTTGCCCGATAGCACAGAGACCACGGCAAGATCGTTTTCCTGTACCGCCGCGCTGACCTCCGGAATGAGCGGTCCCGAGTTACCGATACAGGTGGTACAGCCGTAGCCGACCAAGTTGAAGCCAAGCTTGTCCAGGTACGGTGTCAGGCCTGAGCGGTCGTAATAGTCGCTGACCACCTTCGATCCGGGAGCCAGGGTGGTCTTCACCCAAGGCTTGCGATTCAATCCACGCTCCACCGCCTTCTTGGCCACCAGCGCGGCCCCGATCATCACACTGGGGTTTGACGTGTTGGTGCACGAGGTGATCGCGGCGATCGTTACCGCGCCATGGTCGAGTTCGAATGAAGTACCGTCTGCCAGTGTCACCGCCACCGTCTTGCTTGGCCGCCCGATGTCGGCCGGCTCCTCGCCGTACTCATGCGGCTCTGAGGAATCGCTGCCGGAGTGACTCGGCGAGTCGGAGGCCGGGAATGACTCATCCACCGACTCGTCGTAGCCAGTCAGCTCTTCGGCGGCCACATGATCCCGCAGCGCCTCGCGGAATCCCTGTTTGGCGTGGGCGACCAGCACTCGGTCCTGCGGACGTTTTGGCCCCGCAATGCTCGGCACCACGGTGCCGAGGTCAAGTTCCAGGTGCTCGGAGTACCTCGGTTCGTTGTCCTCGGAGTGCCACAGACCTTGGGTTTTGGCGTATGTCTCGACGAGAGCGATCTGTTGATCGCTGCGTCCGGTGAGCCTCAGGTATTCGCTGGTCTTCGCGTCGATCGGAAAGACCGCGATCGTGGAGCCGTACTCCGGACTCATGTTGCCGATCGTGGCTCGATTTGCGACGGGCACGTCGGAGACGCCGGGCCCGTAGAACTCGACGAACTTACCGACCACCTTGTGCTGCCGCAGCATCTCAGTGATCGTCAAAACAAGATCAGTTGCTGTCGCGCCCTCGGGTAGCGTGCCGGAAAGTTTGAAACCCACAACCCGAGGAATGAGCATCGAGACCGGCTGGCCGAGCATCGCAGCCTCGGCCTCGATCCCCCCGACTCCCCAACCCACGACGCCGAGGCCATTGACCATGGTGGTGTGTGAATCCGTACCGACACACGTGTCGGGATAGGCGTACAACTCGTTTTCTCCGGAGCCTGTCGGCGTCGCGACCTCGCGAGAGAAGATGACCCGAGCCAGGTGCTCGATGTTGACCTGGTGCACGATACCGGTACCCGGCGGAACCACCTTGAAATCGTCGAAGGCGGTCTGTCCCCAGCGAAGGAACTGATAGCGTTCCCGGTTGCGCTCATATTCGATCTCCACGTTCCGGGCGAACGCGTCAGCGGTGCCGAACACGTCGGCGATGACTGAGTGATCGATCACCAACTCGGCCGGAGCCAGGGGGTTGATCTTGGCGGGGTCGCCTGCCATCTCGGCCATTGCCTCGCGCATCGTGGCCAGATCGACTACGCACGGCACACCGGTGAAGTCCTGCATGATCACTCGCGCCGGGGTGAACTGGATCTCCTTGCTGGGCTCCGCGTCCGAGTCCCAACCGGCCAGCCCGCGAATGTCATCGGCGGTGATGTTGACACCGTCCTCGGTACGGAGCAGGTTCTCCAGCAAGATCTTCAGGCTGTACGGCAGGGAGTCCGACCCAGCGACGGCATCGAGCCGGAAGATCTGGTACGACTCATCACCGACTTCGAGGGTCGCCTTGGCGTCGAAGCTGTTCACACTCATGAACCCTCCCTAGTCATTCGGCGAAATTATCTTGACGTCAAGATAACACGGTGGGTGTGCCACTCAAGATCGTAATGAGCGAATCATTTCCCGCTCAACAGCCCTCATGCAGGGGTGACACCATTGTGCAGAGTTGAAGAACTTTTTGGGAGGCAGGATTGACGTCCCTGAATAGGTGGACGAGAGATGAGCGGTAACGCAAGCTTCCGGCTGGTCAACACAACTGTGCTCTCAGTGTGCGCGGTTGACGCACCGGTCGTCATGACGTCTGCGGCCTTCGACGAACGGCTGGCAGACACATATCGGCGCGTGGGAATGCGGCCCGGCATGTTGGAGAAGTTAGCGGGGGTGGTCGAGCGTCGTTGGTGGCCGGTTGACGTGAGCTTCGCTGACGCGGCGGCGATGGCGGGCGCCAAGGCGCTGGCTGAGGCGGGCATCACCCCTGCTGAGGTCGGCGTGTTGATCAACACGGCGGTTTCCCGGGAGTATCTCGAGCCTTCCACTGCAGTCGCGATTCACCATCAGATGGGCTTACCCACCAACTGCCTCAACTTCGACCTGGCGAATGCCTGCCTCGGCTTTGTGAACGGCATCCAGTTGGCTGGGACGATGATCGACTCGGGGCAGGCGGACTACGCGGTGATCGTCGATGCCGAAGGTTCCCGCTATACCCAGGAGGTGACGCTGGAAAGGCTGGCCGCCGAAGACACAACTGCTGCCGACCTGCGCTCACAGTTCGCCACCCTCACCCTCGGCTCCGGATCCGCTGCCATGGTGCTCGGACGAGCCGATCGCCATCCCGAAGGCCACCGGGTCGTCGGCGGAGTGAGCCGGGCCGGAACCGAGCACCACGACCTATGCGTGGGTGATCTCACCAGGATGCGTACCGATACCAAACGGCTTTTCGACGCCGGACTGGCGCTGGCCCTGGCGACTTGGGCCGACGCGAAGGAGGAGTTCGACTGGGACGGAATCGACTGGTTCGTGGCTCACCAGACCTCGGTCGTGCACATCCGCGCGATGGCGAACGCGCTCGGCGTCGACCCGACGCGCTTCCCGCTCACCGTTCCGATGTACGGCAACATGGGTCCAGCCGCGGTGCCGTTTACGCTGGCTCAGCACATGGACCAGCTGCACGCCGAGGACCGGATCCTGCTGCTGGGCATCGGTTCCGGCCTGAACACCTCGTACGCAGAAATCGTCTGGTGATCAACCGGCTGCTCACCGCGCCCGGCTTTGTCGCAGAGACCAGCGGCATGCCGGGAGTCGACCCGGCCTGGTCAAGATTGGTCCGAGCCAGCGACGCCGACGGAGTGCCGCGCACCTGGCACGTGCTGGACAACGGAGTCGCGCCGGAGGCGGGAACGCTGCTCTGTGTACACGGCAATCCGACCTGGTCGTACCTGTGGCGCCGGTTTCTGTCCTGCGCGGACCCGGGCTGGCGAGTCGTGGCGGTTGACCAACTTGACATGGGCTACTCCGAGCGACGAGACGTGCCCCGCACCCTTGCTGCCCGGATCGATGACCTCGACGCCATCACATCGGAGCTGGGAATCACCGGTCACGTGGTGCTGGCGGCGCACGACTGGGGCGGCCCCATCTCACTGGGCTGGGCGCAACGTCACCTTGACCAGATCACCGGTTTGATCTTGACCAACACCGGGGTCGCCGTGCCCCCTGACACGGATCCGCCGCTGCTGATCCGGCTGGCGCACAGCCGCGCGCTGCGGGAGCTGGTCTGCGTACGCACCGCGACGTTCGTACGGGCCGCCGCGGCGCTGTCCTGGCCGCCAATCCCGGTCGAGGTCCGCCGCGCGCTGCGAGCCCCGTACTCCGCCCCTCGGCGACGGCGGGGCGTCGGCGAGTTCGTGGCCGACATCCCGCTGGAGTCGAACCATCCCAGCCGTGCGGCGCTCGACCACATTGCGCTCGGGCTGACAGAGCTTTCGACAGTTCCGACCCTGCTGTTGTGGGGCCCGCGTGATCCTGTCTTCACGCACCGCTCTCTTCGCGACCTGCAACGCCGGTTGCCGCATGCGGATGTGCACCGGTACACCGGAGCGTCGCATCTGGTGATGGAAGATGCGCCTCACTTGGCCGAGGATGCCTGGTTGTGGGTGAGATCGCACGCCTCCCGGCGTCCGACCCCGACAGCGTCCGAGGGGCCGGTATCCGAGCCGCCTCCCGACCGGGTGGTTGGCGTGGCAGCCGGCACAGAGGCCGACGGTGACTCCGCTCCGGCCATAGCCGAGCTGATCCGCGGCGGTACCCGCGTGATCTCGTTCGCCGAGCTGGAGGATCGCGTCGGTGCGCTGGCTGACGGACTGCGTCAAGTCGGCGTGCGTCCCGGACACCGAGTCGCGCTGCTCGTGCCGCCGGGTCTCGACCTGACCAGGGCGGTCTACGCCTGCTGGAAGGCCGGTGCCGCGATCGTCGTCGCAGACGCTGGCCTCGGCTGGCGCCGCATGGCCGACGCGCTTCGCAGTGCTGATCCGGACTACTTGATCGGCATCCCGCCGGCCGTCGCCGCCGCTGCCGCGTTCAAGCTTCCGGGAATCCGGTTCGTGGCCGGTGACCTACCCAGGCCACTCCGTCGGCTGCTGGGCGTCGGGCACTCGGTAGACGAACTCGCGACAGGCGGCACCCGCGGCAGCGCGCTCATCGACACAATCCGACTCCCACACGTCGAGCTCGACGGCGCGCAGTCGACTGAGGCTGCGGTGCTGTTCACCTCCGGTGCCACAGGGCCGCCCAAGGGGGTGGTCTATCGGCATCACCAGCTGTGGGCTCAGCTTGATCAGGTGCGTGCCCTCTGCGACATCACCCCGAGCGATCGACTGGTGGCGGCCTTCGCCCCATTCGCGCTGTACGGCCCGGCACTCGGCATCGGAGCCGTCGTACCGCAGATGGATGTCACCAAACCAGGCACCCTCACTGCGGCCGGGCTGGCCGATGCTGCGGCGGCCATCAAGGCCACCCTGGTCTTCGCCTCGCCGGCAGCCTTACGGAATGTGGCCGCTACCGCGGGCGACCTGACGGCCGAACAGTCGTCCGCCCTCTCGCGCATTCGGCTCGTGCTCTCAGCCGGGGCGCCGGTCTCGGTAACGCTGCTGCGCCGCGTTCGTGACGTCCTGCCGCGCGCCGAGCTGCACACACCGTATGGAATGACCGAGGCTTTGCCGCTGACTGACATCTCGTTGCCCGAGCTGGAGGACGCTGGTTCGGCCAACGGGGTGTGCGTCGGGCGGCCGCTGCCTGGCGTGCGGATCCAGATCAGCCCGTTGGACTCGCTGGGCAGGGCCGTCGGACCACCCGCGCCCGGTGTCGGGATCTCGGGCGAGATTTGTGTGTCCGCCGCTCACGTCAAGGACCGCTACGACCGGCTCTGGGCGACAGAGAGGGCAAGCTCTCGCGATCCGGGCTGGCATCGCAGCGGCGATGTCGGCCATCTCGACATCGCCGGACGGCTGTGGGTTGAGGGCCGCCTGGTGCATGTCGTGACCACCGCAGACGGCCCTCTCACTCCGGTCGGAGTGGAGCAGCGAATCGAGGCCAAATGTCCGGTTAGGGGCGCGGCAGTGGTCGGTGTGGGCCCCCTGGGCACTCAGCAGGTGGTGGCGGTGGTCGTCCCGAACACGCCCGCAACGGTTGGGCTGGCGGGACATGAGCTTGCCGCTGACGTACGGGCGGCGGCCGGAGTGCACCTGGCCGCCGTCCTCGTCATCGCAGCGTTGCCGGTAGACATCCGGCACGCGGCGAAGATCGACCGGCAGCGACTCGCCCGCTGGGCGGAGCAGCTGCTGGCCGGTGCTCGGGTCGGTCGGCCGTAGCGGACGGAGGGCAACGTGCGAGTGCTGGTCACCGGGGCAACCGGGATGTTCGGACGCGGTGTGGCGCTGGCGCTTGCCGACCGAGGTGACCGAGTGACGGTGCTGCAGCGGCATCCGGCTGGACTCGGCGTGCCCGAAGTGCTGACCGATATCAGCGACGCCGACTCTGTGCGGGGCGCCGTCAGCAACCAGGACGCGGTCATTCACCTGGCCGCGAAGGTCAATGTGGTCGGCCCGGAGGCCGAGTACGAACGCGTCAACGTACAAGGCACCCGTGCGATTGTGAACGCCTGCGTGGCATCCGGCGTGGGACGCCTGGTGCACGTCTCATCACCATCAGTGGCTCATTCGGGCAGCTCGCTGATCGGCCGCGGCGCAGATCCCGCCGATCCGGTCGCTGCTCGTGGGCCGTACGCGAGAAGCAAGGCAGCCGCCGAGCTGATCGCGCTGGGCGCCGATCGCGGCCAGCTCGCCGTGGTGGCGGTACGCCCACACCTGGTGTGGGGTCCAGGTGACACCATGCTGGTTGCTCGAGTAGTGAACCGCGCCCGCCGTGGCCGGCTGCCACTCATCGGCTCGGGGACAGCTTTGATGGACAGCACCTATGTGGTCAACGCCGTGGAGGCACTGCTGGCGGCCCTCGACCACTGCGTCGAGGCACGGGGCCAAGCCCTGGTTGTCACCAATGGCGAGCCGCGCCCGGTCGCGGAGTTATTGGCCGCCTTGTGCCGAGCGGCTGGCGCACCGGAACCGGCTCGGCACGTGCCGGTGCGACTGGCGCGTGCCGGTGGGACCCTGGTGGAGTCCCTCTGGGCGGTGACCCAGGCTCTGCGTCCAGGACGCTTCGAGGATGATCCGCCGCTGACCCGGTTTCTGGTCGAACAGATGTCAACTGCTCACTGGTTCGACCAGCGGCATGCGCGTCAGCTCCTGCAGTGGCGGCCTCGTGTCAGTCTCGATGAGGGGTTCGCCGAGCTCCAACGCTGGTACACGGGGGTTCTGCCGCCGTGAACCCCCGCTGAGCGCTTGTCCCCCGCCCCCTTCGTGTCGGCTCGTAGTTCCTACGCCACCGCGCAGGGAGCGGCGGGCAGCGTCCTGAGCAGTCTCCCGTTCATACCTCTGCTCGGCCTTGCTCGATGACGCCAGGAGGAACGGCACCGATGTCACCATGACGCCTGGCGTGAACAGCAGCCGTCCTTTGAGTCGCAGGGCGCTCTGGTTGTGCAGGATCTGCTCCCACCAATGGCCGACGACATACTCAGGGATGTAGACCGTCACCGCGTCACGCGGACTCTCCCGCCGCAGGTTCTTCACGTAGTCGATGATCGGATTGGTCACCTCCCGGTAGGGCGAGGCGAGCACTTTGAGCGGAACCCCGGTGTCGGCCTCCTCCCAGACCTTCACGAGGCGTTCGGTTTCCTCTGGGTCAACTGAGACCGTGAGAGCCTCGAGGGAGCTGGGCCGGGCGGCCTTGGCGAAGGCGAGCGCCCGCAATGTTGGTTTGTGCAGCTTGCTCACCAACACCACGGCGCGGACCCGGCTCGGCAGTGTCCGATCCTCACCCTCAACCAGCGCAGTCTCCCGAGCCACTGCATCGTAGTGGCGCCGGATCAACTTCATGATCGCGAAGAGGACGCCCATCGCGATGATCGCAATGTAGGCACCCTGCGTGAACTTTGAGAGCAGCACGATCACCAGCACCGTGCCGGTCATCGTCAGACCGATGGCGTTGATCACCCGGGAACGGATCATCCGTCGCCGCACCGCCGGATCCGTCTCGACTCTGAGGTGACGCGTCCAGTGCCGCAGCATGCCGAACTGGCTGACGGTGAAGGACACGAAGACCCCGACCACGTAGAGCTGGATCAACGCCGTCACGTCAGCATCGAACGCGATGATCAACACGATGGCGAAGACGGCCAGCACGATGATCCCATTGCTGTACGCCAGGCGGTCGCCACGGGTGTGCAGCTGGCGCGGTAGGAAGCCGTCCCTGGCAAGGATAGAGCCCAACACCGGGAATCCATTGAACGCGGTGTTCGCGGCCAGGAACAAGATCAGCATCGTGGCGCCCACGACGAAGTAGACGGCGGGTGCGAAGTCCGCGAAAACGGCCTGGGACAACTGCCCAATCGCAGTCTCTTCGGTCACCTCGACCCGCTCCCCATTGAGCGTGTAGTACGAGTGGCCGGCGTCGATCAGTTTGAGTCCGGTCAGGTTGGCCAGCACGACGACCCCGATCAGCATCGACACTGCGACGGTGCCGAGCAACAGCAGGGTGGTTGCTGCGTTCTTGCTCTTCGGCTTACGGAACGCAGGCACGCCGTTGGAGATCGCCTCCACGCCAGTTAGTGCTGCGCAGCCGGAGGAGAACGTGCGGGCCAGCAGCGCGACCATAGCGAAGCCGGTAAAAGCTGCGTAGTCCGGGTCCGCCTCGATCCCGTACTGGGCGCTGTGTGCTTGGATCTGTTCGCCCATGACCAGGATTCGGAACAGCCCGATGATCACCATGCTCAAGATCGCGACCATGAAGCAGTAGGTGGGAATGGAGAAAAGTGTGCCGGACTCCCGCACGCCGCGGAGGTTGAGCGCCATCAACACCACGACAACGGCGGCGGCCACCCATGCCTCGCGCCCGTCCAGGATCGGGAAAACGGACTTCGCATTCTGTACGCCGGAAGAGACCGAGACCGCGACCGTCAAGACGTAATCCACCAGGAGCGCCGCGGCCACGGTGACACCCGCGGTGGATCCCAGGTTGACCGTGGCCACCTCGTAGTCACCGCCGCCCGACGGGTACGCGTGCACGTTCTGCCGGTAGGAAGCGACAACGACCAGCATCACGATGGCGACCAGGATTGCGATCTTCCACGAGTAGGCGTACGCGGCAAGTCCGGCCAGTGACAACGTCAGGAAGATTTCGTCGGGCGCGTAGGCGACCGAGGAGAGGGCATCCGATGCGAAGACCGGCAAGGCTATGCGCTTGGGGAGCAGTGTCTCGTGGAGCTGTGTGCTACGGAGCTTCCGGCCCAACAGCAGGCGCTTGCCGATATCCGACACATTCACCACACCGCAAACCCTAGTAGAGAGATGGCGATCTTCGGGCGGTCAGCTGCGGTCGGAGGTGACCGGTGTCACAGAGCCATCACATTCCGGTTCACTAGACTCAACGGCGTGCACATCGTGATCATGGGCTGCGGCCGGGTGGGTCCAGCCTGGCCAAGAGCTTGGAGAAGCGTGGCCACACCGTCGCGGTGATCGACTTGGACTCCGAGGCCTTCCGCCGACTCGGCCCTGACTTTGCCGGCAAGACCGTCAGGGGTGTCGGCTTTGATCGCGAGGTGCTGCTCGAGGCCGGTATCGAGGACGCTGATGGCTTTGCCGCGGTGTCCAGTGGTGACAACTCAAACATCTTGTCGGCTCGGGTGGTACGCGAAACTTTTGGCGTGGACAACGTCGTGGCTCGGATCTACGATCCCGGCCGCGCCGAGGTGTACGAGCGGCTGGGGATCCCGACCGTCGCCACCGTGCG
>CAVRQV010000048.1:0-44622 GCA_963723475.1 uncultured Actinomycetota bacterium | reverse complement strand
TGGCGGCCGCCCGCAGTCGAGGGTGAGCATTCGTCGGCGGCCGGCGTGACCCAGCCCACAGCCAACTTCTGGGTCGAACTGCCTCAGGTCGAATCTGATCGGATAAGCGAGCTCACCGTCCGCGCGTTACGCGACGTCTACGGCGTTCAGCACCCGATTTTCCTCGCGCCTGACCAGCTTGCCGAGGCGCTCCAGCCAACTCCACCGCCGATAGAGGGTGGCCCATCGATCCGGGTGCTGGAGGTGGAGCAGGCCGACCTGCTGCCGACCATGCCCCGGGACCAGCAGCATCTCAACGACATGGTCGACGCCCAGCTCGCCGAGATGTACGGCCATCGGGCGATCCGCGATGCCGAAGGTGATGTCGCAATCAGGGTCGGATCGACAATGCTCTTTCTGCGGACTTCCGAGGACGGTCAGGAGGTGGTGATCTTCGCCGCAGTCGTGCACGACGTGGCAGGCCGGTCTCGAGCCGCCGAGGTGCTCAACGATTTGAACGTTGAGGCTCGGTGGGTGAAGTTTCAGCTCATCCGGGACGGGGTCTTCGTGACCATTTCGGTGTTGGCCCGCCCGTTCCTACCGGACCACCTACGCCAGGCGGTCCGCATCCTCTCCGAGGTGGCCGACGGCATCGATGATGAGCTGGCCGCCAAACTCAACGGCCGCACGACCTTCAGTGAGCACGACGGGCCCCGCTGAAGGACCCTTCCAGCCGCGGGCTCTGTCCGAACTGAGTGCCGGGACGTAACGGCAGTCGCAGGTAGATTGGTCTCGTGATGGATCCTCGGCAGCTCTACACCTTGAACGAGGCGGTCGTCGCCAAGCTCAAGGACCATCGCCCTGTCCTGATCCATCAGCTGGACGGTTTTGTGGATGCCGGGCAGGCTGGTCGGCTGTTTTCCGACAAACTTGCTGGAGAACCTCGAGCACGAAGTGCTCGCCGAATTCGACCATGATCAGCTGCACGACTATCGCAGTCGCCGACCCGCGATGATCTTCGACACCAATCAGTGGAAGTCTTACGCGGACCTGCATCTGCGCATCTACCGCGTCACCGACGGCCATGGTGAGGTATTCCTGCTGTTCAGCGGACCTGAGCCAGACGTGCAGTGGGAGCGGCTTGCCGCCGCCATCGTCGGGCTGATCGAGCAGCTCGGCGTACGGATGACTGTCGCTGTGCATGGCATTCCGATGGCGGTGCCGCACACTCGTCCCATTACGTTGACTGCGCACGCTACGGACGCCTCGCTGATTCAGGGCTATCGGAGTTGGATCGACCGCGTGGAGGTGCCCGCCAGCTTCACGGGCCTGTTGGAGTTTCGCCTCGGACAGCTAGATCGCAAGGCTTTGGGTTTCGCGGCGCACGTCCCGCACTATCTGGCTCAGGCATCATTTCCGCAGGCCACCCTCACCTTGACGCGCTCCCTCAATCAGGCCACCGGCCTCGCGGTGCCACTGGAACCGTTGGAGAAGGCGTCTGCCAGCAATCTGGCTGACATCGCTGAGGAGATGGCGACCTCGAGTGAGGTTCAAGAGCTGGTGGCGACGCTCGAGCAGCAGTACGACGCCCTGCAAGCCGAACAACCGGATCGCATGCCGAGCGCGGAGGAGATCGGCGCCGAGTTCGAGAAGTTTCTCGCCGAGCGCGAGCGCGAGAAGGACGACTGACCTGCGGCTGAATGAGGCGCCTGGTCGTGCGGCCCTTGCTGAACGGCTGCGAATCGCCGGCTGTGTATTCGCGGAGGACGAGGCCGATCTGCTGCTGAGGACGGCGGCACCCCACGAACTCGAACAGATGGTTCTGCAGCGTGAGCGCGGTGTTCCACTGGAGCAGATCGTCGGCTGGGCCGAGTTCGGCGGCCTGCGGATTGTCGTGGCACCAGGCGTCTTCGTGCCGCGGCGGCGTACCGAACTCTTGCTCAGGCAAGGCATCATGCTTGCTCCGGCGCAACCGGTGGTCGTCGAGTTGTGCTGCGGCTCGGCAGCGCTAGCACTGGCTTTGGCGTCGAATCTGCCGCAGGTCGAGCTGTACGCCACCGACATCGACCCTGCCGCGGTGGAGTGCGCCCGCCACAACCTGGCTGGCCTACCCGGGGTTGCAGCCGTCCTGCAGGGCGACCTCTATGAGCCGTTGCCGCATTCGCTGGCGGGTCGGGTGGATCTGCTGCTTGCCAACGCTCCCTACGTCCCGACCGGTGCGATCAGGCTGATGCCGCCCGAAGCTCGCCTGTACGAACCTCAGGCGGCATTGGACGGCGGCTCAGACGGCCTTGACGTGCTACGGCGCATCGTCGCAGGAGCGACGCGGTGGCTCGCGCCGGATGGACGGCTATTGGTGGAGACCAGCCGCAGCCAGGCGCCAGCGATCGTCGCAGCTTTCGAACGCCACGGAATGGTGCCGCAGATCGTCACATCGGATGAGCTGGATGCGACCGTGGTCATCGGTTCGCCGGCAATCACGGGTAGTCGAGACATTCACTCGGGAGCCGCACACTAGTGCCCTGGAAGGGAAATCTCTTGACGCTTCGCGCCGCCCAGGCACGCACCTCGCGGCGTTCTCCTCGGTCGACATACGACCCGGTATCCCTCCCTCGTCGGCCTTGCGATCCACGCACCTGAACGTCGCCAAGCGCCAAGGAACTTCCCTTCCAGGGCACTAGGCTCCTCGTGTGCCTCAATCCGTCACCGAGCTCATCGACCTTCTCGACTTGGAGGAGATCGAGATCGGATTGTTTCGGGCGCGACAGCCCAACACTCAGCTGCAACGCGTCTTCGGCGGACAGGTGCTGGCCCAGGCTCTCGTTGCCGCCGCTCGGACCGTGCCGGTGACTCGCGTGTTGCACTCGTTGCATGCCTATTTCCTGCTCGCCGGCAGGACCGACATTCCGATTGTCTACGACGTCGAGGCGGTGCGCGACGGCGGCTCGTTCTCGTCCCGGCGTGTGGTGGCCCGACAAGGCGGCAAGGTGATCTTCTACCTGTCTAGCTCCTTTCACGAGCTGGAGGAGGGGTTTGATCACCTCGAGCCGGTGCCGGAGGACGTTCCGCCGCCCGAGGAGTGTCCGAAGCTTGGTGAGGTGCTCTTCAAGGCATCCGGCCGGCCGATCTCGTTCTGGGAACTGGAGTGGGGGGTTCTTGATGTCCGCTACGTCGGTGACTCACGGCCGGGCGGCGCACTCGCCAACGCTCGGCATCCGGCGCGCGCTCGCGTTTGGGTACGGGCGGATGGGGCACTGCCCGACGACCGTCGGCTGCATCACGCGGCGCTGGCCTACGCCAGCGACTTGACTCTGCTTTCGGCGACCACCGTGCCGCACGGGGTCTTGATCGGCCTCACCGTGCAGGTCGCGTCGATCGATCACGCCATGTGGTTTCACCGGCCATTCCGGGCCGACGAGTGGTTGCTCTACGACCAGGTCTCCCCATCCGCCTCGAATGGCCTCGGGCTGGCGACCGGCCGCCTCTTCCAGAACGGCGTGCTCGTAGCCAACGTCGCCCAAGAAGGTCTCATCCGTCCGCTCAGATCCTGAGCAATCAGATACCGCGCGTGGGCCGAGCAGGGGAAGATGTGCGTAAGCGAGTCGAGCCCCAAAATTAGGTGGGCGATCCGGAGGGGGAATCCGGATCGCCCTTGGGGCTGCTTGGGAAGTCAGCTTTGAGGTCGTGGCGCGTGGGGGTTACGCAGCCAGGACCGACTTTCCGCGCAGCTTGGCAATGGCATGGCGCTCGATCTGACGGACGCGCTCTGCGGTGATTCCCCAGATCGCACCGATGTCAGCGAGCTTGGCCTGACGGCCGTCGATGAGTCCGTAGCGGCGGCGTACAACGTCTGCGGAGCGCTCATCCAGCGAGGCGAGCATGTTCTCCAATCGAGCGTGCTCCTCAGCGTCCAGGAAGACCTCGTCGGGACCGGGCATCGGCTCACGCGCGATCAGGTCGCCCAGAGCGGTGTCGCCGCCTTCCTCGACTGGAGCATCGAGGCTGACGTGGTCTCGGCCATAGCGCATCAGGTCGAGGACGCGCTCAGGCTCAAGATCCATCTCAGCAGCGATCTCAGCGATCTCCGGGTCGCGTCCTAGCCGGCGTTCCAAGGTCCTGCGTACGGCACCGACCTGGTTGACCTGCTCGGCCACATGAACGGGAAGCCGAACGATCCGGCCCTGCTGGGCGATCCCGCGGCTGATCGACTGACGGACCCACCAGGTGCCGTACGTCGAGAACTTGAATCCCTTGGTGTAGTCGAACTTCTCGACTGCACGAATGAGACCGGTATTGCCCTCCTGCACCAGATCCAAGAGGGGCATCTGAGACCGGCCGTACTTGCGAGCGACAGAAACCACCAAACGAAGGTTGGCAGTCACAAAATGCTGCATTGCCTTCCGGCCTTCGTCGACCAAGAACTCCAGCTCGGCCTTCGTCGGCCGCTTGGCATGCTTTCCGCGTTCGGCAAGCGTGACGTCGCCGCAGAGGATGTGCTCCGCGTAAAGGCCAATTTCGATCGTCTTGGCGAGCTCAACCTCCTCTTCGGCGGTCAAAAGAGGAGTCTTGGCGATACCTTCCAGATATAGGCCGACTGCATCTTTGCCATCGATGCCTTCGGATACTCGCGAGCGAGTAGTTGTTGCCACAGTGGCCCCTTTCGTTTCTTCACAAGGGATAACGCGTCAGGTACCGATTTGGATTCCTCGCGCGCCCTGAAGAATCCCTGAGACCTACTCGGGGGTAACCCGGAGCGGGTATTTGTCCCTCGTCGTCTGGTTGGACGGCGTGCGCTCCTGGTCCGAAGCAGCGGTGCTTGCGGATGGATTACCCATCGCACGCTGTGGTACACGCTGCCAGGCAATGACCGTTAAACGCTCACACGCGAACGGACATTCCTGAAGTCTGCTCAGCCTCGCTGGTTATCTCGCCGATGATCCAGGCGTACTCAAAAGCGAGCTCGCGCCAGCTCTTGTAGCGTCCGCTTACTCCGCCATGGCCCGCGACCATTTCGGTTTTGAGCAAGATCTTCCGTCCTGCAGAGTCGGTGGCATCGTGCCGCAGCGCCGCGATCCATTTGGCTGGTTCGACGTAGAAAACGCGTGTGTCGTTGAGGCTGGTGGTAGCCAGGATGGCCGGATAGGCGATCGATCGCACATTCTCGTACGGTGTGTAGGACTTCATGTACGCGTAGACCTCAGGGTCGTGCAGCGGATCGCCCCACTCGTCCCACTCGATGATGGTGAGCGGCAGCTCAGGATTCAAGATCGTGTTGAGGGCGTCGACGAACGGCACCCCCGCATGGATGGCACGGAACCTGTCCGGTGCGAGATTGGCGACTGCGCCCATGAGCAAGCCACCAGCACTGGCGCCGCGGGCCGCCAGGCGGTCGGGTGCGGTATACCCCTGGTCGACCAGGTAATCGGCGCAGGCGATGAAGTCGGTGAAGGTATTCATCTTGGTCAGGCGCTTGCCCTCTTCGTACCAGGTCCGGCCGAGTTCACCGCCCCCACGGGTATGGGCGATTGCGTAGACGATGCCGCGGTCCAGCAGCGAGAGGCGCGACACAGCGAACCCTGGGTCCATCGACGCCTCGTACGACCCGTACCCGTAGAGCAGGGCCGGTGCCGAGCCGTCCAGCGGAATGTCTGCCCGTCGCACGATCGACAGCGGCACTCGGGTGCCGTCGCGAGCCGTGGCCCAGCCACGCTCCTGGATGTAGTTGTCCGGCTGGTAGCTCCCGAAACGGGGATCATCGAGCACCGGAGTTCGCTTGAGCAGAGTCAGCTCGCGCGTGGTGAGGTGGTAGTCATAGATCGAGTCAGGGGTCAGCAGTGACGCGTAGCCAACGCGAATGGTTGCCGTCTCGTACTCGGACTCGCCGGGGGCATGTACCACGTACAAGGGCTCCTCGAACGCGATGTCGGTGCCTTCCTGAAGGTTGCCGCCGGCATCGCGGGGGATCACGTGCAAGCCGGTGAGCCCGCCCCGCCGCAGCGAGACGACCGCGTGGCTGGCGTATGCGCTGACCGCGAGAATCCGCACCCCCTGGCGGTGCCGGATAACCGGCCTCCACTCGGTGTAGCTGGTGGCTGTCAGCGGCGCCTCAGCGAGCTCGAAGTCCTCCGCTCCATCGTTGTGCACGATCAACAGCCGATCGCCGGCGGGCTCGACGTCGTACTCAACTCCCTGGCGGCGTGGCGCAACGACTCGCGGCTCACCCTCGGGATCGTCAGTACTGAGCAGCCGGAATTCTGAGGTGATCTTGCTTCCGGCTCCGATGACGATCCATTGATCATCGCGACTTGCGTCGACGCCGAGCCAGAAACGCTCGTCAGACTCGGTGACCACCGCAACGTCTTGGGAGGGGTCGGTGCCCAGGCGATGCCGCAAGACGACGTACGGGCGCCAGGCCTCGTCTGCCCTGGTGTAGAAGAAGTGACTGTTCTTCGCCCACGCGACGCCGTAGGACGTGTCGCTGATTTGGTCAGCAAGCAACTCACCCGAGACCAGATCCTTGATCAAGATTGTGAAGCGTTCGGCCCCGGTCAGGTCGACCGAGTACGCCAGCAGCCGTCCGTCAAGGGAGACGCTGAATGCGCCGAGGGAGAAGAATTCGTGGCCTTCGGCCTCGAGATTGGCGTCTAGCAGCACCTCTTCGCCGAGGATCTCCTGTTCGGGGTCAGGCAGTCTTTCGCGATCGCTCGCGACAACCCGGCAGTAGATCGGATACTCCGATCCTTCGACGGTGCGAACGTAGTACCAGTACGCTGAGCCGCCCGGGTGCGAGCTGTAGCTCGGCACGCTGAGATCGGTCTCCTTCGTCCGTGCCTTGATCTCGCCGAAGATTGCGTCCGAAAGCTCAGAGAGCTGCGCGGTCTGGGCTTCGGTGTAGGCGTTCTCCGCTTCCAAGTAGCTGATCACATCAGGGTTGTCCTTGTCGCGTAGCCATTCGTAATGGTCGACGAAGGCGTCACCGTGATGGGTACGCGTCATCGGCTGTCGTTTCGCAATGGGAGCTGTGGAGGTAGAAAGAGCATCGGCGCACATGGTGCACGAGCGTAGTGTTCCCGCAACGACGACGATGCGTGAGGATAGCCTCATGGGAGCAGAAGTCGACACGACAGAGTTCACCCGGGAGGACCGCAAGCGTTACCGAGACAAGGTCCGAAAGGGCCTGGATGTGCTGGCCCGGATGCTCACCGAATCCCGGTTCGACTTCGAGCGGCCCATGGCGGGTCTGGAGATCGAGCTCAACCTGGTCGACATGGACTGCCAGCCAGCCATGCGCAATGCCGAGGTGCTAGCGGCCATCGCGGATCCCTCGTTTCAAACTGAGCTGGGTCGCTTCAACATCGAGATCAACGTCGAACCGCGCCGGCTCGCTGAGGCAGGGTTCACTGACTTCGAACAGTCGGTGCGTAAGTCGCTGAATGACGCTGACCCTCGCGCGAAGGCGATCGGCGCCCAGCTGCTGATGATCGGCATTCTGCCAACCTTGATGCCGCATGACGTAACCCTGGAGAGTGTCAGCGAGAATCCGCGCTACTCGATGCTGGATCAGCAGATCTTCGCTGCGCGCGGTGAAGATCTGGAGATCATCATCGACGGTCTGGAGCGGTTGGCGATGGTGTCGAACACGATCATGCCGGAGGCCGCGTGCACCTCCACCCAGGTGCATCTCCAGGTCAGCCCCGATGACTTCGCCGGCTACTGGAATGCTGCCCAGGCGATCGCCGGCATACAGGTTGCGATCTGCGCGAACTCACCCTTCCTCTTCGGGAAGCAGCTCGTCGCAGAGTCCCGTATTCCACTGTTCGAACAAAGCACCGACACCCGCAGTGACGAACTGAAAGCCCAGGGCGTACGCCCGCGGGTGTGGTTCGGCGAGCGCTGGATCACGTCGATCTTCGACCTGTTCGAGGAGAACTCCCGATACTTTCCCGCGCTGTTACCTATTAGCACTGCCGAGGACCCGGTTGCCGTGCTCGACAGCGGGGGAGTGCCACGCCTGGACGAACTCCGGCTCCACAACGGCACGGTTTACCGCTGGAACCGGCCCGTCTACGACATCAGCGGTGGCACCCCGCACCTGCGCGTGGAGAACCGCGTGCTGCCAGCAGGTCCGACCGTCGTGGACACTATCGCCAACGCAGCCTTCTTCGCTGGACTGGTACGTGCCTTGGCCGATGATGATCGTCCGATCTGGACACAGATGTCCTTCCAGGCAGCCGAAGAAAACTTCGTGTCAGGTATTCGGCAGGGCATCAACGCTGAGGTCTACTGGCCCCAGATAGGTCAGGTGCGCGTGAGCGAACTCGTGGTACGCAAGCTGTTGCCACTGGCAGCTGAAGGGCTGCGCATGTGGGAAGCCGATGAGAGTGAAATCGGGCGGCTGCTCGACATCATCGAGCGCCGCTGCCTGCGGGGCGCCAATGGAGCAACGTGGCAGGTCGCCGAGGTGGCGCGACGTGAGCAGGCCGGCGAGTCCAGGCAGGATGCTCTGCGCGGCATGCTCACCAGCTACATGCCGCGGATGCACAGCAACCAACCGGTCCATACCTGGGAGGTGCCCTGATGTCAGAGATGGTTCAGGAGCCCCAGTCGCTGATTGTCGTTGGCTACTCCTCGAGGCCTGAGGGACGGGCGGCCCTGAAGCGTGCGATGAGCGAGGCACGCTTACGCGGCGCGGCGCTGGTGGTGGTGAACACCTCGCCCGAGGAGGAAACGGACGGCCTGGCTGCCGAGCTCGCCGCTTCGGGGGTCGCTTACGAAATCAGGACCGCAGCCGACGTGCACGATTCAGCGGAGGAGCTGATCCGAACCGCCGAGACGACCGACGCCGACTTCATCGTCATCGGGCTCCGTCGCCGATCCCCCGTCGGCAAGTTGCTGCTGGGTAGCAATGCTCAGCGGGTGTTACTCGATGCGGCCTGCCCCGTCCTCGCAGTGAAGGCCGAGCCGGCCGCCGACTAGCGCGAGTTCCGACACCATTTCGCCGTTGGACTGGACGTTTGGAGATTCGTGCCAGAATACGCCTGGAGCACCTATTGACATCCGATGGGCGCTGCATGCCCTAGATCCGCCAGGTCAGTCCGAGAGGCTCTTTGTGACACCCCCCTCCAAACTCCCCTCCAAACTGCGTACAACGGCTCGCGCGATGGCTGCGTCCACAAGCCGGGCCCGGCAAGAAAGTGTTCCGATCAAGAAGGCCCCGTCGGCCAAGAAGCCTCCTGCCAAGAAGGCGCCGCTGAAGTCAGTCGACAGTGCATCCGCCGCGAAGGCCACAGCGACGCCGCCAGTGGCTGACGATGAGGTGGTTTCGGCTGCCGAGCCCGGAGCAGTCGATGATGCAGTTGCTGAGGCGGATCTGGAGGATCTCGCCCTAGAGCCGCTCGACGTCGAGCTGGCGGCTGAAACGCTGACCGCTGACGTGGTGGTCGACCTGGAAAGCGAAGAGGTCGTGCTCACCGTCGGCAAGAAGCGGACCCTGGACGACATAGATGAGTCGGCGTTCGAGCCGGCTGAAGAGGCGAAGCTCGAAGAGGAGCTGGTCGAGGACGAGGGCTTCACCCTGTCGGAGGCCGACGACGCCGACGAGCCCGAGCAGCAGGTCATGGCAGCCGGTGCAACGGCTGACCCGGTGAAGGACTACCTGAAGCAGATCGGCAAGGTCGCCCTACTGAACGCCGAGCAGGAGGTCGAGCTTGCGAAGCGGATCGAAGCCGGGCTGTTTGCCGACGAGAAGCTCAACGACGAGCACACCAAGATCAAGACAGCACAGCTCGACGATTATGAATGGATCGCTGAAGACGGCCGCAGAGCCAAGAACCACCTCCTCGAGGCCAATCTCCGTCTGGTGGTTTCGCTGGCCAAGCGCTACACCGGTCGCGGGATGCTCTTCCTCGACCTCATCCAGGAGGGCAACCTCGGACTGATCCGCGCGGTCGAGAAGTTCGACTACACCAAGGGCTACAAGTTCTCCACCTATGCGACCTGGTGGATCAGGCAGGCGATCACCCGGGCGATGGCCGATCAGGCTCGTACCATCCGTATTCCGGTGCATATGGTCGAGGTGATCAACAAGCTGGCCCGTGTGCAGCGGCAGATGCTGCAGGATCTGGGCCGGGAGCCGACGCCCGAGGAGCTCGCGCGCGAGCTCGACATGACGCCGGAGAAAGTTGTCGAGGTTCAGAAGTACGGGCGAGAGCCGATTTCGCTGCACACCCCGCTGGGCGAAGACGGCGACTCTGAGTTCGGCGACTTGATCGAGGATTCAGAGGCCGTCGTTCCGGCAGATGCGGTCAGCTTCACTCTTCTGCAGGAGCAGTTACACGACGTACTGGACACCCTCAGTGAGCGGGAGGCCGGGGTTGTGTCGATGCGCTTCGGCTTGACCGACGGCCAGCCCAAGACCCTCGATGAGATCGGCAAGGTGTATGGGGTGACGCGCGAGCGGATCCGGCAGATTGAGTCCAAGACGATGAGCAAGCTCCGGCACCCATCGCGCTCCCAGGTGCTCCGGGACTATCTGGACTGAGCAACTGACGTTTCAGGCTGATTCTGCGGGCGGCTTCAGCCCTTCGGCTAGCGCTGAGTCAATGAATCGGCTGGCCGAGCCGAGGTGATGGAGTCTGCGTGCCGGTGCACGATCTTCCACCCGCCGTCTTCGGGGCGCATGATCATCGTGACCCGCAGGCTGATGGGGGCCACGGCCTCCTGTCCGCCGATCTTGGCCTCGACCCGCTCTATCCTCACAATGTAGGCAAGCTCAGGAGTTATGCACTTCACCACGTTCTCAACGTCAACAAATGCGCCATCTCGGACCTGCGATGCGGCGTGCTCAACAGTCGCAGCAACCTGCTCCCATCCACGTACAGCCGGGCCAAGGGGGTTAGCGAGGGTTACGTCTTGTCGATGGGAGTACAGCCCTGCTGTGGACTCAGGGTTGCCTTTCAGGAATGCACGCGTCGCCAGGTCCCATTGCGCGAGCAACTCGTCAACGTTGTCTTCCGCAGTCATCTATCCCCACCTCTCCTTCGTTCACTAGCGCGTGCTGGTCGCCAACAGTGCGGTCGACACCGCTCCTGCTAGAACCGCCAAGGGAAACATGTCGATGACGCTACGGAGCGCACGCCATTGCTCGCATCGGGCTCGATACCCATCCTGCAGTTGCGCCTACTGGGTGAATTCCCCCAGGATCCGCTGGCCGTGGACGTGACCGCCATCGCGGTTGCGCTCGGCGAGTGCATGCTGCGCGCCTCCGTGCACCGTGTTGAAGCGTCCACGGTCCGCAACTATCTGGTCGAACCGCCGCAGCGAAGCGCGCATCCTCGCGAGACGCAGACCGGCCCCAACCATGCTGGATTGGATGGGGCCGGCTGTATCGCTTCGGGGGATTAGTCGATCCGCTGCGTCTCGTCGTGGATCGTCAGCGCCACTTGCTTGAGCTTGTCAGCGTGCTCCTTGCTGTGATGGGAGCAGAAAAGAAGCTCGAAGCCACTGGCCATGGTGACTCGTACGTAGGCTTGCGCGCCGCACCGATCGCAACGATCTGAGGCGTTCAAGTGGGAATCTTCGATGACAGGAGTGCTCACAGTCGGCCTCCCTTTCTGACGATCAGATGATCTTGCTGTCTGGGCAGAGCATCGTCGTTGCGATGCACGCCTGGCATTTCTACAACATCTCGTCTGCCTCTGATTGTTCCGTCTCCGAGTCTCGAGCCAATGACTGTTGTGTAACGAATCCTGTGAATCGTTCAGGCCTGGGTCACTGTGATGCCATCTGGGGTCGAGTACGACACACAGTTCGGATTGGCCTATTTGCGTCGGTTCCAACGCCCGCAGCGAGGTACTCTCAGCGCGTGCCAACTGCCAACCCAGCAACGGAAAGCCGTGAGTATGAGGCACGGCACCTGCTGGTGTTGGAGGGGCTCGAGGCAGTTCGGAAACGGCCCGCGATGTACATCGGCTCAACCGACACCCGGGGGCTGATGCACTGTCTGTGGGAAATCATCGACAACGCGGTCGACGAGGCCCTCGGCGGCTACGGCAAGGAGATCTTCGTCACACTGCGCCCGGACGGCGGCATCTCGGTGCATGACCTCGGCCGCGGTATCCCAGTTGACATCGAGCCGCGGACCGGCCTGACCGGGGTGGAGGTGGTCTTCACCAAACTGCATGCGGGGGGCAAGTTCGGCGCCGGCTCCTACAACGCGACAGGCGGACTGCACGGCGTCGGTTCTTCGGTCGTCAACGCGTTGTCGAGTCGGCTTGACGTCGAGGTGGACCGCAACTCCGCTACGTGGGCCATGTCATTCCGCCGGGGCGCTCCAGGGACGTTCGATGGGCCGGGCCCGACGGCGAAGTTCACGCCTGGCGGTGACCTCCGCAAGCTCGGACGGGTACCGAAGGGAACAACTGGCGCACGGGTCACGTACTGGCCTGATCGGCAGATCTTTCTCCACGACGCCCAGCTGTCGTTCCACGACCTTCAAGACCGCGCCCGGCAGACGAGCTTCTTGGTCCCGGGATTGGCTCTGCACCTCGCTGATGCGCGTACCCAGGAGGTGATCGAGGAGACCTATCGGCACCAGGGAGGTATCTCGGAATTCTGCGAATTCCTGGCGCCCGACGCTGCGGTTACCGATGTGATCCGGCTTCGGGGCACCGATCGGTTCACTGAGACCGTCCCCATGCTGGATGACGCGGGCCACATGGAGCCGGCTGACGTCGAACGGGAGCTCGAGATCGATGTCGCCGTCCGCTGGGGTGAGGGCTATGAGACGCGTGTCCAGTCGTATGTGAACATCATCGCGACCCCCAAAGGTGGCACCCATGTCGCCGGCTTCGAGCGCGGACTGACCAAGGCCTTTGTGAACGCACTGCACAACACCAGGCTGCTGAAAAACGGCGACGAGGTGCTGAAGGACGATGTACTCGAGGGCATGACTGCGGTCGTCACCGTGCGGCTGGCTGAGCCGCAATTCGAGGGTCAGACCAAGGAGGTGCTGGGCACGCCCGCGGTGTCGCGGCTGGTGGCCAAGACGGTGGAACAGGAGCTCATCAGGTTCCTGGGGTCAACCAGGGTGGCCACTAGGGCGCAGGCCCGTGCGGTGTTGGAGAAGGTCGTTGGTGCCTCTCGGGCTCGGGTAGCTGCGCGGCAGCATCGAGAGGCGCAGCGTCGCAAGAATGCCCTCGAGTCATCGTCGCTGCCTGCCAAACTCGTCGACTGCCGCAGCAATGATGTTGACCGAACCGAACTGTTCATCGTCGAGGGCGACTCGGCCCTGGGTACCGCCAAGCTGGCCAGGAACTCCGAGTTCCAGGCATTGTTGCCCATCCGGGGAAAGATCCTCAACGTCCAGAAGGCCTCGATCGGCGACATGCTGAAGAACGCCGAGTGCGGCTCGATCATTCAAGTCGTCGGCGCTGGCTCCGGCCGCAATTTCAACCTCGAGACCGCCCGTTACGGCAAGATCATCTTCATGGCCGATGCCGATTCCGATGGTGCCCATATCCGCTGTTTGCTGGCGACGTTGTTCTTCCGCTATATGCGCCCGCTAGTGGCTGCCGGGCGAGTCTTCACCGCGGTGCCGCCGCTGCACCGCTTCGAACTGACGAATGCCCGCAAGGGCCAGGAAAAGTACATCTACACCTACTCCGACGCTGAGTACCAGCGGAAGGCGGCGGAGCTGACCAAGCGCGGTCTGCACTTCAAGGAGCCGCAGCGCTACAAGGGTCTCGGCGAGATGGACGCTGATCAGCTCGCCGAGACGACGATGAGTCCGCGGCACCGTACGCTGCGCCGGATGACGGTGGACGACGGGCTGCTCGCCGAGGCCACCTTCGAGATGTTGATGGGCAATGACGTCGTGCCGCGCAAGGAGTTCATCATCGACGGTGCGTACGCACTCGACGCTGCCACCATCGACGCCTGAGTGAGCGCGTTAGGCAGCTCAGTCCCACCGTTCCAGGAGGCCGGTGTCCACGTCGTAGTAAAAGCCGCCGACAACTGCCCGGTCACGGATCAGTGGATGATTCCGGAGCTTCTCGGTGTCGCGATGCAGCGTACGCCGCTGGTCGGCCGAGGCACCGAAGCGCACCCAGGAGGCGTCGGCACCGCTGACATTGCGAATCCGCTCGATGATCACGTCGTCGTCGGCCGCCGCCATCGCACAGCGGCTGTGAGGAATCACCATGATGCGGTTGACCTGAAGCAGATGAACACCTGCGATACACCCGGCCAATGCTGAGGTGGTCACTCGACCTCCTGGGGTGCGGATGATCTTGGCATCACCGAAGGTGAGTCCGACCATTTCGAGGGGGACGATGCGGGAGTCCATGCAGGTGATCATCAGGACTCCCGCGTGTGCCACCCCATCGAAGCCATGCTGATCAAATTGCGCAGCGAACTTCTTGTTGTTGGCGAGTAAGTCGTCGAAGGCATCGGAGGTGTCCTCACGATGATGGTCCGGTCGATGATCTGCTACGTGGTCCATGCGTCTGGGCCTCCAATGCATAGCGCTCAGCCAGCGGCGGCCGATCCGATCGCCGCGATGGGCTGACTGCCGGGGGTTCCTGACCCGTCGCGCCGGGCGTCGGCGGCCGGCAACGGAACGGGACTGCCGCTGGCCGCGGCGGCAATGGCGGGTACCGGCCCCACCCAGGCGAGCAGTAGAGAATCCTCGCCTTTGAGGAACCGATGGCAGCGTACCCCGCCCGTTGCCCGACCTTTGGCCGGATAGTGTCGGAAGGCCGTGACCTTCACCGAGCCGGCATCTGTCCCAGGGAGCGCACGGGCCGTGCCGGACACGGTGGCCACCACAGCGTCAGCGCCCGCCGATACGGCGCCGAAGTAGACGACCCGCCCGCCGATGCCGAGTTTGATGCCCGCCATGCCGCCGCCTGACCGACCCTGCGGTCGAACAGCGGATGCGGGAAAGCGCAGCAGTTGGGCGTCATTGCTGATGAAGACCAGCTCGCCTTCGGTGGTGGTGAGTTCAACCGCGCCGACCAACCGGTCGCCAGGTTCGAGTCGGATCACATCCCATGAGTCTTTGCCGAGCACATCCGGATTGACCCTCTTGACGACACCCTGGGCCGTACCGAGCGCCAGGCCGAGTGAATCATCGGTCAGCGTTGTCAGGCAGAGCACCTTCTCGTCGGCGGCAAGAGTGACCAGCTCGCTGACGTGGGTACCACCTTGGAGGTTGGGCGCCTGAGCGGTGCTGGGGACTGTCGGGAGATCGAGCGCGGAAATCTTGATCAGCCGTCCGCCGCTGGTGACAAGTCCGCAGTCGCCGCGGGCGGTCGAGATGATCTTGGACACGATGAGGTCGTGGTTAGCCCGCGCACCCACCGCCGGTAGTGGTTGCGTGTGGTTGGTGCGGGCGAGCAGGCCGGCGGAGGAGAGCAGCACCCAGCAGGGATCGTCCGCGACTTCCAGCGGAGCACTCATCGGGGTGGCCGCCACGCCACTGGCCGCCAGCAGGATGGTCCGGCGAGGGGTGCCGTGCCGCTGGGCGATCTCAGCAAGCTGGTTGCCGACAAGGGTCCGGAGCTGCTCAGGATTGTCCAGTATCTCAGTGAGCTCGGCGATCGTCGCTTCCAGCTTGTCACGCTCGGCCTCGAGCTCGATCCTGCTGAATCGCGTGAGCCTCCGGAGCGGCATCTCGAGGATGTAGTTGGTCTGGGCCTCTGAAAGCTCGAACACCTCCATCAGCCGCGAGCGCGCATTCGCCGTGTCATCGGATGTGCGGATAATGGCGATGACGTCATCGATGTCGAGGATCGCCACCAGCAATCCATCGACCAGGTGAAGGCGCTCCCTCGCCTTCGTCCTGGCGAACTCAGTCCGGCGTCGTGTCACCTCATAGCGATGCTCGAGGTAGACGGTGAGCATGTCGCGCAGCGTCAGGGTGCGCGGCTGGCCGTCGACCAGCGCGACGGCGTTGATCGCGTAGTTGTCCTCGATCTTGGTCAGCTTGTAGACCTGTTCAAGTAAGGCATCGGGGTTGAAGCCGCTCTTGATCTCGATCACCAGCCGAGTTCCATTGGCCCGGTCCGACAGATCCTTGACGTCGGCGATCCCCTGCAGCTTGCGTGCGTTGACCAGGCTCTTGATCTGTTCGATCACTCGCTCTGGACCGATCAGGTGGGGCAGCTCGGTGATCACGATGCCCTTGCGACGTGGATGCACCTGCTCGATGCGCGCAGTCGCACGCATCCGAAACGATCCCTTTCCGGTGTGGTAGGCAGCGCGCACACCATCCAGCCCGATGATCTTGCCGCCAGTCGGCAGGTCGGGCCCAGGAATGAAGCGCATCAGCTCCTCGATGTCGGCATCCGGGTGCTTGATCAAATGGCGCAACGCCTGGACCACCTCCACCAGGTTGTGCGGCGGGCAGTTGGTGGCCATGCCGACCGCGATGCCGGTCGCTCCGTTGACCAGGAGGTTGGGAAAGGCCGCGGGAAGCACGGTCGGCTCGACATCCTTGCCGTCGTAATTCGGCTTGAAGTCAACGGTGTCCTCGTCCAGGCCGTCGGTCATGGCCACGGCGGCAGGTGCCATGCGGCACTCCGTGTAACGCATCGCCGCTGGGCCGTCGTCCAGTGATCCGAAGTTGCCGTGACCGTCAACCAGCGGCAGTCGCAGGGTCCACGGCTGCGCGGTTCTGACGAGCGCATCGTAGATAGCGCCGTCGCCGTGCGGATGGTACTGGCCCATGACCTGACCGACTACCCGGGCGCATTTGACGTGGGAACGGTCCGGCCGGATGCCCATCTCGTCCATCGAGTACAAGATGCGGCGCTGCACCGGCTTGAGGCCGTCCCGGGCGTCAGGAAGCGCCCGCGAGTAGATCACCGAGTACGCGTACTCCAAGAAGCTGGTCTGCATCTCAGAGGAGACATCAATGTCGACGATTCGCTCGGTGAAGTCATCCTCCGGTGGTGCTGGTGTTCTGGCCATCGAACGCAGATTCTCCCCTCTGCCGTCTCGCTATTTCAGTCTGGCACCGGTCGTCCCCATTGCAGCGACGACACTAAAGGAGCAGCCGCCGGTTCACCCAGACGGGATCGGCAACCGTGCCGCGCCGACTGAGCAGTTCGCGGGTGACGCGTTGCCGGACCTCGGTGACCATCTGGTTAGCGAGCGCGACCAGGTGCCACTTGTCCACTGCGATCTTGACGTTCGGCAGGGCGGCGCGGATCCCGGAGGCATACGGCGCCGACGCGTCGATCACCACGATCTTGATCGCTTTCCGGAACTCCTCAGATTGCTGCGCGAGCCACTCCCGCACACATCCTCCGGTGCGGCCAGTAGCCAACCCCAGCAGCGATCCCGGCCCGTCAGCCGAGCAGTCGACGAAGCTCGTCAGCCACCGATCCTACCGCTTCCAGACGATCCCGTCCAAGATCCAGCGTACCTACCGTAATCTTGTCTCATCGATCCCTAGCCTGCTCGTCCGTACCCGCTCCGTCAGCCACCTCGTGTCCTCGACTACCAACGCCTTGTGCGCTGTCTGCCAGTACACCGCGTATTCACAGCGAAGGGCTTGAGGTCATCCAGCAGCGAATCGCCGGCGTAGACCTCGCGGGCATGGAGCACTCCGTAAGTGAATCCGTTCTGACCTGATCGGATCCCGAGGCGGGCGCCGAGTTCTCGAAGGAAAGCAGCGCTCACGATGCGATCCTGATGGTTCCCAAGCAGGTCTTGAAGGTCCTTGCGCTCCGAAACGATCTTGTCGGCTTTGCTGCCCCAAACTGGTTGGGCGGCTTCCACCGCATACCGATAGCGCTTCGATGCCTTGCGAGCACCATGGAAGAGATCATCTGATGGCTCGCCAGCGCGCCGCACCGCAACCGCCCTGGTCAGCCGATTGCTCGCCTTTTTCTTTGCCTTCTTGATCATCGGGTTGATCGCGGCAGCGGAGGCATCGGCAGCCGGGGTGAATGGCGGGTCGCTGCGCCAGTGATGCACCAGACCGATCAGCTTTCGGAAACGCCCAGAGTTCAGTGCGTCGATCACCGCGTCAGCTGCCTGCTTGCGCCGCACTGCCAGCTCGGTCTCGATGGTCGAGGCAACCGGGCCAAGGATCAGTTCAGCCGGCAGCTCGCCCAGCAGTGCGGCTTGCCGCTGGGCCAGAATGTCCAGATCCCTTACCTCGCCGAGCAGTCCGGCCCACCACACCAGCTCCTCTTCTAGATGAGCGGCCTCAGAAGGGTCGAACAGGTCGGTAAATACGCGGATTGTGCTGCGCAGCCGGCGTACCGCCACCCGTGCCATGTGGACGACGTTCTCCCCAGCCCGCAGCTCAGCCTCTGAGTCGATGATCACCGTGCACTGCTCTGCAACGTAGTCCCCGAGGAGGTCGCGAACAGTGCCAAGTTCGTTCATGCGGGCGTAGTCCACGCGGCCGTTACGCTCGGGGCGCGATAGACCGCCTCGTCCGGATCGAAGGGCATGCCGTGACCTTACGCCGAGCTGGCAATGTGTGAGGCCTTGTCAGAACAGTGTCGGCAAAGCGTGGGCGGCGAAGCCGCGTTTACGCATAAGTGCGCAATCGTGAAGTCCAATTTGCGTGCGGCTCGGCCTTAGTGGACGCGGCCCATCCGAACGTCCGGAGCGCCCAGGCGGGCGGCGTCGGCCGAGAGATCATCTGGTTGGTGCTGTGACTCGCGTTCGGCGGCGACGCGTTTCTGGTAGTGCTGCACTTCACGATCAACATCGGCCGATTCCCACCCCAGGATGGGAGCAACCAGGCGGGCGACTTCCGGTGCCGCAGCGATACCGCGGTCCCATGTCTCGATCGAGATGCGGGTGCGCCGGGCCAAGATGTCGTCCAAGTGGAGGGCACCCTCGTGGGAGGCGGCGTAGACGGCTTCGATCTTGAGGTACTCCGCTGCACCCTCGAGCGGATGCGCCAGCTCCGGCGAGTACTTGATCATGTCCAGCAGCTCGGGAAGCAACGAGCCGAAACGATTGAGCAGGTGCTCAACCTGCGTCTTACGCAGGCCGGTCTTATCGACCAGCAGGGGCCGCGCGTTCCACAGCGCGTGGTAGCCGTCGGCACCCAGTAACGGCACCTCCTCGGTGCATGATGCCGGCACCTTCTTGTCCAACTCCCGGACCGCCGCATCCACTGCGTCCCTGGCCATCACCCGGTAGGTGGTGTACTTGCCGCCAGCGACCGTGACGAGTCCGCGGACCGGTGAGGCGACGGCGTGCTCTCGAGAGAGCTTCGAGGTTGAGTCGGATTCACCCGACAGCAGCGGTCGCAGGCCGGCGTAGACGCCGACCACGTCGTCGCGCTTCAGTGGGTCAGCCAGCAAGGTGTTGGCGTGGTGCAGCAGGTAGTCGATGTCGGCCAGGCTCGCTGCGGGATGGGCCCGATCGAGCTGCCAGTCAGTGTCGGTAGTCCCGATGATCCAATGACTGCGCCAGGGAATGATGAAGAGCAGGCTCTTCTCGGTTCGGGTGATCAATCCTGTCATGGAGTTGATGCGATTCCGGGGCACCACGAGATGAATACCTTTGGATGCGCGAACTCGGAACTGCCCCCGACCGCCCAGCATCTCCTGGAGCTCGTCGATCCAGACTCCTGCCGCATTGATTGTCTGCCTCGCTTGGATGGTGAATTCACGGCCGGACTCAAGATCACGAACCGTGACACCAGAGACGCGGTCCGCCTCACGCAGGAAGCCGACCACGCGGGTACTCGTGGCGACCGCAGCGCCGTAATGCGCCGCCGTGCGGCCGATCATCATGGTGTGCCTGGCGTCGTCGACCTGGCCTTCGTAAAACTTGATCGAGCCGATCAGCGTCTCGCGATTCGCGGATGGAAAGGACTCGAATGTTCGCTTGCGGCCCATGTGACGCATGTGGTGAGGCACCCCGCGTCCGGCGCCGAGCACGTCGTAGACACCGATGCCGAGCCCTCCGTATCCGCGGTCGATGACCGGTCGCATGAGCGGGTACAGGAACGGCACGGGCTTCACCAGATGCGGGGCCAGCTTGTTGAGAGCGAGCGAGCGCTCTTTGAGGGCCTCGAAGACCAAGGCAAAGTTGAACTGCTCCAGATAGCGGAGCCCTCCGTGGAACAACTTGCTGGACCGGCTCGACGTACCAGCCGCGAGATCACGCGCCTCGACGAGCCCGACGCGCAGCCCGCGGGTGACCGCATCGAGCGCACAGCCGCAGCCGGTGACGCCGGCTCCAATGACGAGGATGTCCAAATCCTCGGTGGCGAGCCGGTCCAGAGCCGCTGCTCGGGCCGCGGGACCAAGTGGGGATGTGGTGGAGAACATCTGCGCCGTCACGGGTTGACCAGGAATGATCGCTCTGGGTCATGGCGACCCTCGATCAAGCGGATCGTGCCGGATCGGGATCGCATCGACAGCGACTGTGTGATGATGCGGTGGCTCTCGAATCGCACCCCGCGGAGCAATGAGCCGTCGGTAACACCCGTGGCGGCGAAAAACACATTGTCGCTGGCGACCAGGTCCGTCGTCGTCAGCGTCCGATCAAGATCGTAGCCCGCGTCCAAGATCGCGGCCCGCTCGCTGTCGCTCCGCGCGATCAGCCGACCGAACATCTCGCCACCGAGGCAGCGGAGCGCACAAGCGGCAAGGACACCTTCAGGGGTGCCGCCGATGCCAACCAGCGCATCTACTCCAGTCGATGGGGTAACGGCCATAATCGCACCGGCCACGTCCCCGTCAAGCAGGAACCGGATCCGAGCACCAGCCGCTCGGATTGCTGCGACCAGCTCCAAGTGTCGCGGCCGATCGAGCACGCAGACCGTCAGGTCGGAGACAGCTCGATCGGTTGCCTCGGCAATCTTGGCAAGGTTATCTGCGATTGGCGCATCAAGATCAACAGCGCCCGCTGCATGTCCGGGGACGACCAGCTTCTGCATATATACCGCAGGGCCAGGGGAGAACATCGTGCCACGAGGGGATACGCCGATGATGCTAACGGCATCGGGCAGGCTTTTGGCGGTCAGCGTGGTGCCGTCGACTGGATCGACGGCGATGTCCCATTCCGGTCCGGAGCCATCGCCGACCCGCTCACCGTTATAGAGCATGGGGGCCTCGTCCTTCTCGCCCTCACCGATCACAACGACGCCGTTCATCCTGACCGTACCTAGCACCGGGCGCATCGCGTCAACAGCGGCCCCATCCACCTGGTTCTTGTCGCCGAAGCCCATGTACCGCGAGCAGTTGATTGCGGCGGCCTCGGTAGCCCGGACCAGCTCGAGCGCGAGATTACGGTCAGAATCTGGTGCTCCCCGTTCCCGGGTTCTTGGCTGAGCCACGGTTGCCATCTCTACCACTCCTCTTGTCGTTGCTGTGATGCCGGCTAGTGTCCTGCGCCGGGAATCCGGTGCTTATGTGCGTCGTTCAGGTGGATGCCTGGCAAGGCCGACGAGGGAGCCATACCGGGTCGTATGTCGACCGAGGAGAACGCCGCGAGGCGCCGCATGGACGGCGCACATATGTGGCGGATTCCTGGCGCAGGACACTAGACCTGGACCCAGTCCAGGGTCCGTTGCACGGCCTTCTTCCACCCTGCATAACCCGCCGCTCGTTCGTCTTCGCTGATCTGCGGGATCCAGCGCTGATCTTCCAGCCAGTTGTCGCGGAGCTCGTCCGGCGACGCCCAGAAGCTCATGGCCAAACCGGCGGCATACGCCGCACCCAGTGCGGTCGTCTCTGCCACGACCGGCTTGCTCACCTCGACGCCGAGCGTGTCGGCCTGGATCTGCATGCAGAGTGTGTTTGCGGTGACGCCTCCGTCAACCTTCAGTTCATCGAGTTGGATGCCCGCGTCCTTCTCCATCGCCTCCACAACATCGCGACTCTGGTAGCAGATGGCTTCCAGCGTCGCTCGAGCGATGTGCTCCCGGGTATGGAAGCGGGACAGGCCGACGATGACACCGCGGGCATCGGAACGCCAGTAGGGCGCGAAGAGTCCGGAGAACGCGGGCACAAAGTACACATGTGCCGCGCTGTCGACCTGGCGGGCCAGCGTCTCGATCTCCGCGGCGTCACGAATGATCTGGAGTTGGTCGCGGAGCCACTGCACGGCGGAGCCAGTGACGGCGATGGAACCCTCGAGCGCGTAGACCGGCGAGTCGTCGGCGAACTGGTAACAGACGGTGCTGAGCAGGCCGTTGCTGGAGCGGCACAGCTGCTTGCCGGTGTTGAGCAGCAAGAAGTTGCCGGTGCCGTAGGTGTTCTTGGCATCGCCGGCCCGCAGGCAGACCTGACCGACCATGGCCGCCTGCTGGTCCCCAAGATCACCCGCGATCGGTACCTCGCCGCCGAACGGGCCGTCGGCACGAGTGCGCTCGTACGCCGCGGCATCGGAGGACGGCACGATGCTCGGCAGCATCTCCCGCGGGATCCCGAAGAAACTCAGTAACTCCGGATCCCAGTCCAGGGTCTCCAGGTCCATCAACATGGTTCGGCTGGCATTGGTCACGTCGGTGACATGCTGCCCGCCGTCGATGCCGCCGGTTAGATTCCACAACAACCAGCTGTCCGTCGTGCCGAACTTGGCGCGGCCGCGCTCTGCGGCCTGGCGTACCCCGTCGACGTTCTCCAAGATCCACTGCAACTTGCCGCCGGAGAAGTAGGTGGCTGGCGGCAGGCCCGCCCGGTAGCGGATGACATCTCCGCGGCCATCGCGATCAAGCTCGGCGGCGATCTTGTCGGTCCGGGTGTCCTGCCAGACGATCGCGTTCCCGTGTGGCTCACCTGTGACCGGATCCCAGACGACCGTCGTTTCCCGCTGGTTGGTGATCCCTAGCCCTGCCAGGTCATTGGCAACAAGACCACGCTTGGCCAAAGCTTGCTGAACCACCTCCTGGGCACGCTGCCAGATCTCAATCGGATCGTGCTCGACCCATCCAGCCTGGGGCAGGATCTGCTTGTGCTCGAGCTGGTACTTCCCGACTTCGCGCCCTGAGTGGTCGAAGATCATGCAGCGAGTGCTCGTCGTACCCTGGTCGATTGCAGCAACGAAGTCGGCCATGCGCCTGACACTATTCCCTAGGCGTTCGCGCGGCGCCCCTGGATGCTGGTGCCGTCGTCACTCTTCGCGAAACGCGGTGCCGATTGCTCGCTCCGCCCGCGGGGCCTGTTTCGCTCATCGTTCCTCCGATCACCAGCGGGCGCCTACCGACGCTCACGCCCGATTCCCTAGGTGTTCGCGCGGCGCCCCTGGATGCTGGTTGCCTACTGATGCTCACGCCCGATTCCGTGGCGTTTGGCCCTCGACATTTGGTCGCAACATCATCTGCGTAGGCTTTGGGCCGTGTCCGTGAGCCAGGCCCCGGGAAATATTGACGCGGACCCGCCCGGATACCCACGAGAGTGGGAAGCCGACATACTGCTGGCCGACGGCGGTGTCGCTCATCTGCGCCCGATCCGGCCATCCGATGCGGAGCGGCTGGTCGCCTTCTACGAACGGGTCTCTCCGGAGTCGAAGTACCTCCGCTTCTTCGTGCCGTATCCGCGTCTGAGTGATCGGGACGTCAAGCGGTTCACCGAGGTCGACTATGTGGATCGGGTGGCGTTCATCGTCACCCTCGGTGAGGACATGATCGCGGTCGGACGTTACGACCGCACAGAAGATGATCATGCTGAGGTGTCGTTCTTGATCGAGGATGCTCACCATGGCCGGGGGATCGCTCAGCTGCTGCTGGAGCATCTAGCCCAAGCTGCTCGGGAACGCGGAATCACACGCTTCGTCGCCGAGGTGCTGCCAGAGAACCGTCGGATGGCCAAAGTCTTCGCTGACGCTGGCTACCGAGTGTCCAAGGACATGGAAGACGGCGTGCTCGCTGTCGAGTTTCCGATCTTGCCCACCGACACTTCGGTCGGCGTCATGGCACGCCGTGAGCATCGTGCTGAAAGTGCGTCGGTACGGCGGCTGCTCCATCCGCAGCGGATCGTGGTGTACGGGCAAGGCGATCGAGTGCAGAACCTGATCAATTCGATAGTGGCCGGAGGCTTTGGCGGCGAGGTGGTCGCGGTGAGCACCGATAGCGCCCGGATTGCTGGCGCGCCCAACGCTGCCTCGATCGCCGCGGTGCAGGGTGAGCTGGATCTGGCGATCGTCTCGGTTCCAACCAACCAGCTGGGTGCTGTGGTGATCGAGGCAGCCCACACCGGCGCTCACGGCATGGTGGTGCTGACAGGGACCGACTACGCACCCGGCGACAACCTCAAGATCATCAACCTTGCTCGGGCGTATGGAGTCCGTGCACTTGGTCCAGATGCCCTCGGCATCATCAACACCGCGCGCACGGTTCAGTTGAATGCCACGCCGGGACCCATGCCACGTGCCGGGGGAGTGGGTTTGTTCTGCCAGTCGGCCGCTGTTGGCGTGGCGTTGCTCAACCACGCCATGCGTCAGGACGTGGGTCTGTCCTCCTTCATCAGCACGGGTGACTATGCCGACGTGACTGCTAACGACGTCATGCAGTACTGGGGGGACGACGAGGCCACCCGGGTCTGCCTGCTTACGTTGGACTCGATCGGCAACCCGAGGAAATTCTCCCGGATCACCCGACAGTTGGCCCGCCAAAAGCCCGTCGTGGTGTTCGCGCCAGGCCGAACCCGCCGATCCGATCATGTTGGCGTACGAGGCGGGCTTGGCCATGCGCCGGAGGAGGCCGTCGATGCTCTCTTCAGGCAGGCCGGAATCATAGTGGTGCATCACCGGAGTGACATGATCGACATCGCCAAGATCGCCGCACGACAGCCGTTGCCGGCCGGCCCGCGAGTGCGGATCATCACCAATTCCCTGACGCTCGCTCACCAGATGGTGCAGAAGATCGATTCGGTCGGATTGCTCCGCGACCCTCAACCGGAGCTCCTCGGCGCGGAGGCCGGCCCGGATGCATTTGTACGGGCGGCGGGTCAGGCGCTAGCCGACGAGCGCTACGACTCGGTGGTTTGCGCGGCGGTGGATGCTTTCGATCAGGGCACTGAGGAGATCATTCTGGCCCTGGAGAACGTTGCCGCCGAAGCTACGAAGCCGCTGATCGGGGTGTTCTTGGACTTCCATCCACCCCTGATGAGCAGCGGCGATCCGGATTCACCAGGGATGCTGCCTAGGTTTGATGGATCGGTCGACGCCATTCAGGCGCTGTGGGCCCTCACCAGCTACGCCGAGTGGCGTGACCGAGACCTTGGCGCAGTGCCGACGCTGGACGTGGATACCCAAGCCGCGAAGCTGGCGGTCAACCGCATCCTGGCCGAGCAGCCGGCAGGCCGTGAGCTGACTGAGACCGAGACGGCTGAGCTGCTGGGCACGTACGGGATCAATCTCGTGCCACAGATTAGAGTCTCCAGCTTGGCCGAGGCTGTCGCGGCTGGTGATCAGCTGGGCTGGAATGTGGTGCTGAAGGCCACCAGCGGTGCCATGCGCGGCCGACTTGACCTCGCCAGCGTGCACCGCAACATCGACAACGCCGCAGAGATGGCCGAAGCCTGGAAAGATCTGCGACAACTGGTTGCGGAGATCGGCCTTGCCGACGACGATGTCTTGTCAGTTGCCGTCCCGGTCGTCCAGGCCATGGCGCCACCCGGCGTGGCATTGATCATCACCAGCCGGGAGGATGCCGCGTTCGGGCCCATTGTCTCGCTCGGCCTGGACGGCATTCCCAGCGAGTTGCTCGGTGACACCGTTTACCGCGTGCCACCACTGACAGCGGTACATGCCGCGGAAATGGTGCGAGAGCTGAAGACTGCCCCCACGCTGTTTGGTCGCCACGGGGCCCCAGGAGTCGACATTGCAGGCATCGAGGACGTGCTGCACCGGGTAGCCCAGCTGGCCGACGCGATCCCGCAGCTGGCGTCGGTGACCCTTCGCCCGTGTGTGGCCTCGGTCAGCTCGATCTCGGTGTTGGGCGCACGGGTGTTTGTTGCACCCACCGCGGATCAGCGCGACCCATTGGCGCGCGTCTTATAGGGCATTAGCAATCGGTCGCTGCGCAACGCGGTTGTCGGCGGCGCGTGGCAGGATGATCGGCATGAGGATTGGCTCCACAAGGAAAGATCTGCGCGCCGAGATCGATGCGTGCGGCTACTTTCCGGAACTCGTCGAGGACGCAATCATGATCGCCCTCGCGGACGAGGAGCTGCTGGATTTCGTGGTGCATCACGAGCCGACGTTCAACCGCGACGAGATCCACCGCCATGTCACGGTGCTTGCACTGACCCGCACTCGGCTGGTGATTGGCCATACCGACGACCAGCCTGCGGAGCCTCCAGCCTCGGGGATCTACGCAGCATCCTCAACTGAGTCGGTGGCGCTGAGCAAGATCAACACAGTCGCCTTGACGCGCGTCGTTACCCAGCCAGAGGCGTACCAGCCCGCCTCGGAGGATGTCTTCGAGACCTGGCTGTCTGTGGGCTGGGGGGCGGTACGTCGAATCGACCTCGAGCTCGCGACCTGCACTGATCCGCAATGCGAAGCCGATCATGGATACACCGGGACCTTGGTCGGCGACGACCTGACGGTGCGCATGAGTGCCGCGGCCGATGGCTCAGATCGAGTCGCGCGCCTGGTGCGCTTCGCCAGCTCACTCCAGCGAGCGGCTGCAGTATGACCTCACCCGCGGTGGGGAGATCTTCGCGAGAAGTGCCAACCAGCCAGTCCTTGCCGGAGATTGTTGTTCCGGCCTACCAGTCCACAACGCTCGGTGAGCTGATGCCGAGCATTGGCGCGCATTTGAACGTGCCGGGTTACGCCGACGATGCGTTCGCGTTGCCCACTTCGGCCCGCTACGTGGTCGTGCTGATCGATGGACTCGGCTGGCACCTGCTGCGCCGGGCGGCACTGGCGGCGCCTTTTCTCGCCTCGCTGCTGGGAGGCGCCCAGCCGATCACCTCCGCAGTGCCGAGCACGACGGTGACCAGCCTGGGCAGTCTGGGGACTGGGCAGCCACCCGGCCAGCATGGCCTTGTCGGCTACACCTCGCGGGTACCCTCGACCGGCGAGATCTTGAACGCCTTGACCTGGGAATCGGACCTGGTTCCCACGGTTTACCAATCCAAGCCGACATTCTTCGAACGCGCGACCAAGACTGGGATCGCCGTGACCACAGTCGCCTTGGCGCGGTTCCAGGGCACCGGCCTGACCGAGGCCGCGCTCCGCGGAGCCGCCTTCGTCCCTTTCTCCGACGAAAGCGCCGAGGAGCTACGAATCGCGCTGATCGTTGAGGCAGCCTTGCGCGGCGATCGCAGCGTGGTCTACGCGTATGAGCGTGAGCTTGATCATTGCGGACACGTGCACGGGTGTGGTTCAGCCAACTGGCTCCAGCAGCTGGCGCGGATCGACGCAATGTGTGAACGGCTGCGCGCTGCTTTGCCTCCTCAGGTAACAGTGATCATTACCGGCGACCACGGCATGGTCGACATCCCATTGGAGCAGCGAATCGTCGCCGAGGACGATCCGGCCCTTATGGCAGGTCTATCGGCACTTGCCGGAGAAGGCCGCTTCCGCCAGCTCTATGTTGATCGAGAACCGGCCCGGAGGGTAGCGGAGCGATGGCGCGCGCGGCTCGGGGATCTTGCTTGGGTACGGACCCGAGACGAGGCAATCGACGAAGGCTGGTTCGCCTCGATCGATGATCAGCTCCGGGAGCGTTGGGGGCACGTGTTGGTGGCCCTTCGTGGCGACTGGGCGATCATGACGCGTGCCTTTCCGCGGGAGTTCACCTTGATCGGCATGCATGGTTCCTTGACGCCGGCCGAGATGCTCGTGCCACTGCTCGTGGCCTGAGCGCTGAGCATGCTGATGAGCTGCTTTCTGACCCGCTTCCGCTGGGAAGGAGGTGGCAGCCGATGAGGCGCGCTGAGGCCGTGCTGATCTCTGCCACCGAGTTGGCTGAGCTGCTTCGCTCCGACCAGCCTCCAGTGGTCGCTGATGTGCGCTGGAATCTAGGCGGACCGCCAGGCAAGCCGGAGTTCGAAGCCGGCCACATTCCTGGTGCGGTCTGGGTGGATCTGGAGACGCAACTCGCGGGACCGCCAGGCGCTGGTGGTCGTCACCCGCTCCCGACGGCTGCCACTTTCGAGCAGGCGATGCGAGAGACCGGCGTGTCCCACGATTCGCTGGTCGTCGCCTACGATGCGGCCAACTCGCAGGCTGCGGCGCGTCTCTGGTGGCTCTTGACCGACGCCGGACAGCGGGACGTCAGGGTGCTGGATGGCGGGTTCGCCGCCTGGAGGGCCGCCGGGTTGCCCACAGTCTCTGGCCCGGGAGCGCTGCCGGCACGTGGTGATTTCGTCGCACACCCGGGCCAGCGACCCCAGGTAGATGCGGCAGCGATCAATGCGCGACTAGGAAGGCCGGACGCTCCCACCCTGGTCGACGTACGCACTGCTGAGCGGTACTCGGGGGAGAACGAGCCAATTGACCCGATAGCGGGCCATATCCCGGGAGCGATCAACCTGCCCTGGAAGTCAAATGTGCACGTCGACGGCCGGTTCCTGCCACCAGCGGAGATTGCCAACCTGTACGCCGAAGCGGTCGGCACGGACGGCGCGGTGCTGTATTGCGGCTCAGGCGTCACCGCCGCGCACAGCCTGCTGGCGTTGGAGACTGCTGGGCTGATAGCCGCTCTCTACCCGGGCTCGTGGAGTGACTGGATCAGCGACCCGAGCCGCACGATTGCCACCGGGACCGATCCCTGATAGTAGTCACGGAGGTGACTAGCTGTGACGCTTGGGTCCGCCGAACATGATCTCGTCCCAGCTCGGTACGGACGCCCGTTTCCGCTTGACGTTCTTTCGGTCCGGCGGTGTGTCGAGGTGCGCCAGCGACTCGATCTCGAACTCATGGGCCTCATCGGTCCGATCGTCCAGATTCGCAGGCAGGTCGGGCGGACCGGGTTCGTCGGTTCCCGGCAATTCGTGCTCGGGGGTCTCGGCGAAGAGGCTCGGTGGGTGTTCCTCGGGTCCCGGCGTGTCGATGATTGTTTCGTCGTGAATGCTCGGCTCGACCGGATAGTTGATCACGATGGCCGGCTCCCAGCCGCCGTCTGTAATGGTCTCCGTCTCAGGCACCGCGGTTGCATCACTCAAACCCGGGTACACCCGCGGTGAATCCTCGCTGTAGCCGTCGCCGCCGAGCATCTCGTAGAGCGTCCCCATCGGCGACTCATCAGTCGGCTCGTCGCGCACACCACTGGAGGTGGGCGGGTCTGCCACCGGGCGCAACATCCGGCGCACCGGAAACGGGGGCTCAGCGTCCTCGGTCTCAGCTGGTCGTTCGTCAGCTGGCAGTTTTCGCGCGGCCTCATGAGCTGCCTTCGCAAGGGCGAGCTGGTCGCTCACCAGCGTTGGCTCGGTGTCTAGCTCGGTCGATTCGTCCGCAAGCCGCGGGCGAGGCCGCTGCGAACCTCGTGATGACGGCTGATCGCCGAGCAGCCACCGGGCTTCGTCGTTAGCCGCGATGGAGAACCGTCCGCGTAGGTCGTAAAAGAACGAGGCATGCCGGCTGGCGTCTCCCGATCGGTAATCCGCGGTCACGGCCCAGCGGCCGTCATCTAGGCGATAGGAATCCCATCGAATTGCGTCGAGGTCGATTCCTCGACCCAGCAGCCGCTCGGTGACAATGATTCGCAGGCTGCGATGACCGGAGGGCTCGCCTTGGCGCCGTACCGAGGACGCCATGGCCATCGACGCGACGTGCTCGCGCTCGGCAAGGACGGGGGTGGCGAAGCGCTCGACTCGATCCAAGGGAATGCCTGCCACTCGGGCCACATCCTCGAGGGTCCCGCCTGCCCGGATCCGCGCTTGAATGTCGCGGGGGGTGAGTGAGGTTTCCATCTCGATCTCCAGTTGTCCGAGTCGCGGCCGATCGCCGCGCAAAGCCGCGCGGAGCCTCTCATCCGCCTCGATCATGAACTCCTCACCGCTCTCGGTAGCCACGATCAAGGACTTCCCATCCGGGCTGAGTCCGACCAGTCGTGCGGTGCGCATCCGTCGCGGCGGCTCCTCGTGCGGCATTCGTTCCAGTCAACTTACTCTTCCGGACCTAGGAGTTGGGGGAGGCGCTCGGCGTACCGCGAGGCAGGACCTCCCGTTCAACTTGGGACGGGTCGTACTGTCGGTCCATGCGCGAGCCTCTCCACCGGAAGCCAGCCACACGGGGCGAGCTTCGGGAATCTGGGTATGTGAGCCGCCGTACCAAGGCGGAGCTCCGCGACAACCTGTTGGTGCGACTCCGCTCCGGAACGACCGCATTCCCTGGCATCGTTGGCTTCGACGATACGGTCCTCCCTGAGCTGGAGAGCGCCGTGCTCGCCGGCCACGACCTGGTGTTGCTTGGCGAACGCGGCCAAGGCAAGACCCGGCTCATGCGGACGCTGGCCGGGCTGCTTGATGAGTGGAGCCCACACGTAGCCGGATGTGAGATTCACGACGACCCATGCGCGCCGGTATGTGTGCGCTGTCGCTCACTGGCGGCGGAGTTGGGCGATGAGCTGCTGGTGGACTGGCGGCACCGCGACGAACGCTATACCGAGAAGTTGGCGACGCCTGACACCTCGGTCGGTGACCTGATCGGTGATGTCGATCCGGTGAAAGTGGCCCAGGGTCGCACGCTCGGCGACCCTGAGACCGTGCACTACGGCCTGGTGCCGCGCGCCAACCGCGGTGTCTTCGGTCTCAACGAGCTGCCCGACTTGGCCGAACGCATCCAGGTTGCCTTGTTCAATGTCTTGGAGGAGCGTGATATCCAGGTGCGCGGCTACTCTCTACGGCTACCGCTCGACATCTTCCTGATCGCCACCGCTAATCCGGAGGACTACACGAATCGCGGGCGGATCATCACTCCGCTGAAGGACAGATTCGGCGCAGAGCTTCGTACTCATTACCTCACCGATCTCGCCGATGAAGTGAGTCTGATCCGGCAGGAAGCCACGCTGGTAGCGGAGGTTGGTGATCATCTGCTCGAGGTATTGGCGCGTCTCACTCGAAATCTTCGGGAGTCCAATTCCGTGGACCAGCGGTCAGGTGTCTCGGCCCGGTTCGCGATCGCAGCCGCGGAGGGGGTGGCGGCTTCGGCGCTGCGGCGGGTAGCGCGTACCAGCGAGCATGAAACAGCGGTCGCCCGAACCTGCGATCTTGCCGTCGTGCTGCCAACGCTGCTTGGCAAGATCGAGTTCGAGATGGGGGAGGAGGGCCGAGAGCGAGCGGTGCTGGACCACCTGTTGCGGCTCGCGATCGCAGCGACCTTCCGTGATCGGTTGTCGGGTATCGACCTCGCCGGCTTCACAGAAGTTTTCGCCCAGGGCGGCGTCGTGGAGACTGGAGACCTGGTCGCCGCATCGGATGTGTTGGCGCAGCTCGGCGCGGTGCCGGGCCTTTACAAGGTGCTGTCCCGGCTCGGTTACGACGATGCGGCTGGCCGCGGGCAGGTTGCAGCCGCCGCCGAGTTCACTCTCGAAGGTTTGTATCTGACCCGTCGGCTGGAGAAAGAGACCGTCGGTGGACGGACGATCTATGGAGCAGCCTGACAAGGAGTGATCATGGTTTCCGATGACGGCGGGCGTGATCACCACAGCGATCAAGAGCCAGGCAGGGCGCACCACCGCATCCGCTACGGACCATGGCGCGGCGGGCCGGATCCGTTGAAACCACCGTTCGACGTGCGTGCGGCTATGGACAAGATCGGCCACGACGTGCTCTCTGCGGGAACCGTACGCGACTCCCTGAGAGATCTGATGCGCCGCGGGCTGGACGGTCGGGGAGGCCTCGACCGGTTGGCCGACAAGGTCAGAAAGCTGCGCGCCCAGGCACGACGCCGCGGCGATCTTGGTGGGACCCTTGATCAGGTCAGGGCCGCGCTAGACCAAGCACTGGCGACCGAGCGAGACGCCCTGGCCAGCAGCGACACAGATGATGCCCGGCTGGCTGAGCTTGAGCTGGAGTCGCTGCCCGATGATGTTGCCGGTGCCGTTCGCAGTCTGGACCAGTACTCCTGGCTGTCTGAGGAAGCCCGTGCCATCTTCGAGGCGATCAAGACCATGCTGCAGCGCGAGGTGCTGGACGCCCAGTTTGCCGGCATCAAGCAAGCTCTCGAGTCGCCGGATCCCGAAGTCATGCAGCGGGTGAAGGACATGTTGACTGACCTCAACGCGCTCCTTGCCGCACATGCGCGGCAGGAAGATACGACCGACCGGTTCGCCGAGTTCATGGAGCGCTATGGCGAGTTCTTCCCAGAACAGCCAGAGACGATCGAGGAACTGATCGATGCGCTGGCGCGCCGTGAGGCGGCCGGCAGGAGGCTGATGGCATCGCTCAGCCCAGACCAGCGGGAGCAGCTCGGCCAACTGCTGAGCCAGGTGTTCGCTGATGCCGATCTCGCCTCGGAGATGGCGCAGCTGGCGGACAACCTACGGGCATTGCGCCCCGGTCTGGATCGGGAGCAGGCTGCGAGCATGCGCTCCGGTGGTGAGCAGCTCGGCTACAGCGCCGCGGTCGAGGCGGTTGCAGACCTGGCCGATCTTGAAGCGCTCGCGGCCCAGCTGTCCCAGGGCGACCGGGCCGCGACGCTGGACGATGTGGACGTGGAGCTGCTGGAGAAGCATCTTGGACGGGACGCCTTGAGGGACCTGCAAGCCCTCCGCGATCTTGAACGAGAGCTGGAGGAACAGGGCTACCTGACCAGAGGGGCCGATGGGCTCCGATTGACACCCCGGGCGGTTCGACGATTAGGGCAGACTGCGCTGCGGCGAGTGTTCGCCCAGCTCGACGGGTCAGGCAGCGGCGATCACGACGACCACCAGACGGGCGCAGCGGACGAGCCGACCGGCTTGACCCGGCCGTGGGTCTTTGGCGATGAGCTAGCAATCGACGCTCCGCGCACGGTGTCCAACGCCTTGCGCCGATCAGGGCTAACCCCCGCCGGTGTTGCTTTGGCCGTCGATGATTTCGAGGTCACCGAGACCGAACGACGCGCCAGCGCGGCCGTGGCGCTGTGTGTCGATCTCTCGTTCTCGATGGTGCATGACGGGCGCTGGGGCCCGATGAAACAAACGGCGCTGGCGCTCAATCACCTCATTGAAACCCGATTCCGACAAGATGCTCTCCAGGTCATCGGCTTCAATAGAGTTGCCCGCCGGATGACGCCGGTCCAGCTCGCCGAAGCGGAGCCGGACTGGGTACAGGGGACGAATCTCCAGCATGCCCTGATGCTCGCTTCACGTCACCTGCGTCGTCATCCCGAGGCAGAGCCGGTCGTGCTCGTGATCACCGACGGCGAGCCGACTGCACACCTGAGCGGTGGCGGGGAGGCGTACTTTCAGTGGCCGCCGACGTCGGAGACGCTCCGGGTCACCATTGCCGAGGTAGACGAGCTCACTCGACGCGGCGCGACGATCAACACGTTCATGCTCGGGGATGACCCGGGCTTGGCCCGTTTCGTCGACGCGCTCGCCCGCCGTGCCGGTGGTCGGGTGTTCACCCCCGATATCGGCCGGCTCGGGGAATACGTGGTCGCCGACTACCTGAAGGCGCGTCGCGGCAGGCGGTGACGTCCATCGTTGGTCAAGACCTCACGCTGAGCACGCTTTGCCGCTGGCGTTGCAAGATCTCGGCGAGATATGAGCCGTAACCCGACTTGAGCAGCGTGTTAGCGCGCTGCTCAAGTTCTTCGTCGGTCAGAAAACCCTGCCGCCACGCCGCCTCCTCAGGTGCGCCGACCTTGAGTCCTTGCCGCGCCTCAATGGTGCGTACGAAGTTGCTGGCGTCGTTCATCGAGTCGAAGGTCCCGGTGTCGAGCCAGGCGGTACCCCGAGGGAGCACGCCCACCATGAGCTTCCCGGCCGCTAGGTAATGCCGGTTCACATCGGTTATCTCGTACTCGCCGCGGGCCGACGGTTGGAGTTGCGCGGCAATTCCGATCACGTCGTTGTCATAGAAGTAGAGGCCGGGAACGGCGTAGTTCGACTTGGGGTGGGAGGGCTTCTCCTCCAGTGAGATCGCCCGGCCCTCGGCGTCGAATTCGACAACGCCGTACGCCCGAGGCTCAGCCACCCAGTAGGCGAACACAGCCCCACCCTCGACATCGGTGAATCGTCGCAATTGAGTGCCCAAACCGGGCCCGTAGAAGATGTTGTCGCCAAGCACGAGAGCCACCTTCTCGGAACCGATGAAGTCAGCGCCGATGACAAAGGCTTGGGCCAACCCGTCCGGCGAAGGCTGCGCGGCGTAGCTGATCGAAATGCCGAACTGTGAGCCATCTCCCAACAGGCGCCGGAAGGCAGGAGCCTCGTGCGGCGTGGTGATCACCAACACGTCGCGGATCCCGGCGAAGATCAAAGTCGACAAGGGGTAGTAGATCATCGGTTTGTCATAAACCGGAACCAGTTGCTTGCTCACCCCCAGCGTCACCGGATGCAGTCGGGTACCGGAGCCGCCGGCCAGGATGATGCCTCGCATGGCGCTTAGTCTCGCAGAGTGGGCCACCTGAACACCGCGGTCATGCAGAGCAGCTGCTCCATAAGATGACTCGCATGACGAAATTTCTGGTGACTGGCGGGGCAGGATTCATCGGATCCAACTTCGTTCGCTATGTGCTCGATCACACGGACTCCTCGGTCACGGTGTTGGACAAGCTGACCTACGCCGGCAATCGGGAGTCCCTCGATGGTTTGCCCGAGAATCGCTTCACTTTCGTTCAGGGCGACATCTGTAACGCCAGTCTGGTTCACGGGCTGGTGCGCCGGCATGATCTCGTGGTGCACTTCGCCGCGGAGTCCCACAATGACAACTCGCTCCGGGACCCGTCGGTGTTCATTTCCACGAACCTGGTCGGCACCTACACCCTGCTGGAGGCAGTTCGCAGGTACGGCGTTCGATACCACCACATCTCCACCGACGAGGTCTACGGCGAGCTTGTGCTTGACGACCCCGACCGATTCACCGAGATGACGCCCTACAACCCGTCCAGCCCGTACTCCGCGACCAAGGCCGGCTCAGATCACCTGGTGCGCGCCTGGGTGCGCTCTTTCGAGGTGCAGGCCACAATCAGCAACTGTTCCAACAACTACGGCCCGTACCAGCACGTCGAAAAGTTCATTCCTCGGCAGATCACCAACATCCTGGACGGCGGCCGTCCGAAGCTTTACGGGGCCGGCCTGAACGTCCGCGACTGGATCCATGTCGATGATCACAGCTCCGCCGTACTGCTGATCACGACCGAAGGCAAGATCGGCGAGACCTACCTCATTGGTGCCGATGGTGAACGGAGCAACAAGGAGGTCGTTGAGACGCTCTTGGGGCTGCTGGGAGAGCCACGCGACGCGTACGATCTCGTCACCGATCGCGCGGGCCACGACATGCGCTATGCCATTGACTCGACCAAGATCAGGATGGAGTTGGGCTGGCGACCGACCTTCTCCGATTTCGAGGCCGGCCTGGCCGCCACCATCGATTGGTACCAGGCTCATGAAGCATGGTGGCGGCCGCAGAAAGCTCGGACCGAGGCCAGCTACGCGAGGCAGGGGCAGTAGCGGGCGATGCCCGAACTGGCGATCAAGCAGACTCCAATCTCGGGCCTGCTCGTCATTTCCCTGGATATTCGCGGCGACAACCGTGGCTGGTTCAAGGAGAACTGGCAACGCCAGAAAATGATGGATCTTGGCTTGCCCGACTTCGCACCCGTGCAGAACAACGTTTCGTTCAACAACCGCGTGGGTGCCACACGTGGCATCCACGCCGAGCCTTGGGACAAACTGGTGTCACTCGCGACCGGGCGGATCTTCGGCGCGTGGGTCGACCTGCGGCCAGGCGATGGGTTCGGTCGTTGCTTCACCGTTGAGATGGGCCCGGAGACCGCGGTCTTTGTCCCCCGGGGGGTCGGGAACGGTTTCCAGACGTTGGCGGAACAGACCGCGTACTCCTACCTGGTCAATGATCACTGGCACCCGGTAGCGAAGGACTCCTACACCTTCGTCAACCTGGCCGATGAGACGCTGGCGATCGCCTGGCCGATCCCGCTCGACCAGGCCGAGCTGTCCGAGGCGGACAAAACGCATCCGCGACTCGCCGACGTTACGCCGGTGGAACCTAAGCGGTCCTTGATCATCGGGGCTGGTGGCCAGCTAGGGCGCGCGTTGATCAAGGTAATGCCCGACAGCGGTTCCGATCAGTCGCGCCACGCTGGACCTGGCGAGCCTGGAGTCCGTAGCGGGATTCGACTTCAGGCCGTACGGCGTCGTGATCAACGCTGCTGCATACACCAAGGTCGACGCTGCCGAGACCGAGGCTGGCCGTCGCGAGGCATGGGCGGTCAATGTCGCCGGTGTTGCACGGCTGGTTGAGGCAGCGCGGAGGCACCGCTTCACCCTGGTCCATATCTCCTCTGACTACGTCTTCGACGGCTCGCAAGTGGTCCACACCGAGACTGAGCCCTTTTCGCCAATCGGCGTCTATGGGCAGACAAAAGCAGCCGGCGACGCACTGGTTGGATCGCTGCCGGCGCACTACCTGCTGAGGACGAGCTGGGTGATCGGAGACGGCCCCAACTTTGTGCGTACCATGGCCTCCCTCGCAGACCGCGAGGTCGATCCAGACGTCGTGGATGATCAGTTCGGCCGACTCAGCTTCACCGCCGAGATCAGCCGCGCGATCGTGCATCTGCTGCAGGTCGAAGCGCCTTATGGGACTTACAACCTCAGCAATGACGGCGAGCCCATGACCTGGGCTGGCATTGCTCGGGCGGTCTTCGAGGCCCGCGGCCGTGACGCGGCGTCGGTGAAGAACGTGACGACCGTTGAGTACGCAGCGGGCAAATCGCTCGCTCCCCGCCCTCGGCACAGTGTGCTCGAGTCTGGACAAGATCATCAGTGCCGGGTTCCGACCGGCGGACGCGATGACTCAGCTGCAGGCGTACCTGTCGAGTCTTGGCTCATGACGCTCGGCTGCGGCCCGCGCACGAAGAGTGCGCTAAGGGTCAGCAGGAGCCCCGCGATCGCCACGGCTACGAAGCCGGCCTGGGCACCTGAGCTGTCGATCAGGTAGCCGACAGCAGCTGCACCTACAGCGACGCCCGCGACCATGCCAGTCGAGTTCCAGGCAAGTGCCTCTGTCAGTCGGCTCTGGTCGACCACCGATTGAATCACCCCAACCGATGCGATCAGGGTTGGCGCAATAGCCATTCCGCTGAGGATGAGCAGCAGCGCGACGCTGAGCGGCTGGTCGACGAACGGGAGCGGCAGCAGGGACAGCGCGAGCAGGAATGCGCCTACGCGGAACCGCTTGGCTGGGGAGGCGTGCCAGATGATCGCACCGGTGACGGCACCCGCGATCAGCGATCCGAACGACCACGCCACCAAGATCAGGCCGGCGTACGGAAGCACGCCCGCCTCCTTCGCAAACGCGACAATGTTGACCTCCATGCCGCCAAACACCATGCCGAGGGCGCCTGACGCGATGGCCACCGGCACTAGGACACGCCCCGGCAACCGACTCGATCCCATATGCCCGTGTGGTGTCGACCGGGTCGGCGGCTGGCTGCTGCGCTGAGCAGCCAGCGCAACGGCACCAATGAGTCCGATGACGGCGCTGACGCTGACTCCAAGCGCCGGATGGATAGCCGTCGCGAGGAAAGTGACCAGCACCGGACCGATGATGAAGACCACTTCGTCGAGCATGGCCTCGAGTGCGAACGCGGTGTGCAGCAGGGGGGAACCGTTCAGCCGGAGGGTCCAACGCGCCCGTACGGCGGATCCAGCCAGGCTGAAACCGATCCCGACGCCGATGGCTGCGGCGAGACTCACCGCCAGCGGCCACGCCAGCTCTAACGCTGTGACCAGGAGTGCCACGCTAAGCCCGTTGATTATCGACCGTGACTAGCAAGACCCGAGCCTGGCCCACGCGGTCAGTTGCGCGTCCCCAGAACGGAGCCACGACAGCGGCGGTCACCGTAGTGGCGGCGGTGAGCAATCCGGCCAAGCCGAAGGAGCCTGTGGTCAGCGATACCAGCAGCACGATCCCGATGCCTGTCATGGACATCGGGAGCCTCGCCACAAAACCGGCGAGGCTGAAAGCCACCGCGCGACGGTCCGAGAGCACCTGCTGGTACGGGCGCAGATTCAGCAAGGGGGACGACCCCCTTGAACCCCGGCGGGCGTTTAATAGATCCAGTGACACGCCCGAGCCCCGCGGCCACGACTCTCCTCCTTGTACGCAAAGATCACGCCTGTGGGTGATCACTCCGCAACTTCTCATCAGGCATCAACCGGCCAGCCAGGCAACGCACTTGCGCCGTATGAGGCAGTCCTGCTGGTGTCCTTCGGAGGCCCTGAGCGTCCTGAGGATGTGATGCCGTTCCTGGAGAACGTCACCCGTGGTCGGGGCATTCCCGCCGAACGTTTGGCCGAGGTCGGCCGACATTACCTGCTGTTCGGCGGCAAGAGCCCGATCAACGATCAGTGTCGCAGGCTGCTGGCGGCATTGACGAACGGATTACGCCGTCGCGGCGTACAGCTGCCGCTCTACTGGGGTAACCGGAATTGGCACCCCTACCTTGATTCCGAACTCGTTGCGATCGAACGAGATGGTCACCGCCGGGTGCTGGCCGTCCTCACGAGCGCCTACCCGTCGTACTCCTCATGCCGTCAGTACCGGGAGAACCTGTTCGATGCCGCGCGAGGCACTCAGGTCCAGATCGACCGGATCCGTCACTATGCCAACCACCCCGGCTTCGTTCACGCCTCGGTGGACGCCTCCCTCAAGGCACTCGACACGTTGGGCGAACTCGCCAGATGAGGCACGTTTGGTCTTTGTCACCCATTCCATCCCGACCGCCATGGCGGAGTCCGCCGGGTCAGCACCCCGCAGCCGCGGCGGCGCCTACGTGGACTGGCATGCAGCCGTGGCTACCGAGGTTGCGCACCGCATCGCGCAGCAGCGCGCCCGAAGCGACGACCACGACCTCGTCTACTGCTCGCGCTCAGGTCCCGCCAGCCAGCCATGGCTGGAGCCGGACATCAACGATCATCTGCGCAAACTGGCTGGGCTCGGCGTTCCGGCAGTCGTGGTGGTGCCGATCGGCTTCGTGTCCGATCACATGGAGGTCGTCTTCGATCTGGATACCGAGGCGGCAGCCACAGCCGAGGAATGCGGTATGGCCTTCGCACGGGCTGCTACCGCCGGCGATCATCCAGCGTTCGTGAGTGGGCTGGTTGATCTCATGGTGGAGCGTGCCTCGGCAGCCCGCGGAGAGCAGCCGGAGCGCCCAGTTCTGGGATCGGCGCCTGTCGGGTGGTATGAGTGCCGGGCGGACTGCTGTCCAAACCTGCGGGAACCTGGTCGCCCGGCGATGTGCCAGATTGCCGGTTGAAACCCCCCTCGAGGGCCTCGTCGTGCAGTAGTTTGCGCTCGCGGCCAGAACCACCGATGGGTGGCGCCTGGAACCCGCGTGAAGTGGGAATTTTCGACACGTGATCGCGTTATAGCGGGCGCGAGCAGACATAGCGCGCATACCGCTTGATTCGTGTGATATGACTGCGCACGAGTCAGACGAAGATCTGGGCTTTTCGGGCCCGGGAAGGCAAAGATGGCGACCGATTACGACGCCCCTCGCAAGACCGACGAAGAACTGAACGAAGACAGCATTGAAGAGCTCAAGACTCGCCGTAACGATAAGAACTCTGGGAAGGTTGACGAAGACGAGGCCGAGGCGGCCGAAGCATTCGAGCTTCCCGGCGCCGACCTCTCACACGAAGAGCTGACGGTTCGGGTGCTGCCTCGACAGTCTGATGAGTTCACCTGCGCCGGTTGCTTCCTGGTACGACATCGCAGCCAGATCGCCGAGCTACGTCCGAATGGAGATGCATACTGCTTCGACTGCGCGGGCTGATCTTGACGATTGAATGGCGGTTATCAGGCGACGGCACGATTGGGTACGCGAATGGACTGGGCTGAGGAGTGCATGATCACTTAGGCTTGTGCTGCCGAACCCGCACTCAGTCCTCCAGCAGTTCTTATGCAGCCGCTGCTGCGTGACGGGCCGCGACTACAGCTAGGTGCGCGATGTGCCGGGCTGGTTGGGGGCAGTCAGTCCGGACAGAACACCACCTCGCGCCCCAGAACGGGTCGCGAGGTGGTGCTTCGACCTCAGATTTTGAGTTAGGCGGCGTTCGGGTTTTCGTTGCCGATCTCCTTCTGCCAGTGCCGCGCGGCCATGCGCTGGGTCAGTAGCTGCGTGACACCCACGCCGACACCGCTGGCAAGTGCCCAGCTCATGGCTGTAAGCACAGGAGTGTCGGGATCGGTCGGCGATGGTGGTTCGTCGCCCGTGACGAGCTTCCAGCCGGCCTTGAGCAGGCGCTGGGCCGCGATGGTAGTGACCGCTCCGATCACTCCGACATAGAGCTTCCAGAGCAATTTCTGCGTCGGTCCCATCGGGTCACCTTCCTTGTCGGGCCGTCAGCAGTGCGGAGCGCCGCTGCGTGATCGCATCTTAATGCCGCACTGACCGAGGTCGGCGACGCAGGAGATGAGGTTCTGATCTGGGCGCGTAAGTTACCTCCATGCTGTTCCGTGAGCGACTCACCGTTCCAGTCATGTGGTGGGTCCTTGCGGGCCTGTTTTCCCTCTCAGTCCTGATCGCGGTGGGAGCCTACCTGGGCCCTGCTTGGGGCGTCGGAACCTCCCTCGCCACGCTTCTCGTGGCTGCCGCGATCTTCGGCTCTGCATCCATTGTGATCAGCATCGACGAGCAGGAACTACAGGTGGGCCGGGCGACCATCGAGCACGCCTATATCGCTGCTTGTCGGGCGCTGAGTGCTGAGGAGACACGTCGCCGGACCGGCATCGAGGCCGATGCCCGAGCTCATCTGGTGGTTCGGCCCTACATCAAGACGGCGGTCGAGATCACTCTTGACGACCCGGAGGATCCCGTGCCGTACTGGTTGGTCTCGACCCGACGCCCGCAACAGCTGGCAGCCGCAATGCAGGGCGCCGCCTCGTCTACGCTGACCGAGTGAGCGAGGCCGAGCTATGACCGCCGTCGAGGTGCTGCTCCTCCAGCTCGATCCTGGTCTCGAACCGCCGTCGTACGCACACCCCGACGACGCGGGAGCGGATCTCAGCAGCACAGAGAGCTTCGAGCTCCGGCCAGGAGAACGCCGGCTGGTGGGGACTGGCGTAGCCATCTCGCTGCCGCCAGGTTACGCGGGCTTCGTGCACCCGAGATCCGGGCTCGCCGCTCGGCACGGCATCAGCATCGTGAATGCGCCCGGCACCGTGGACGCCGGCTATCGCGGTGAGATCAAGGTTTGCCTGGTCAACACCGACCGCAGTCACCCAGTGAGCATTGCCCGAGGAGACCGAATCGCTCAGCTGGTCATCCAACCGGTCACTATGGCCGCGTTCGTGCCAGTCACCGAGCTGCCGAGTTCGGCGCGCGGCATCGGTGGGTATGGGTCAACTGGCGGAATACTGGGCAATGCCCAACGAGGGGCCAGCGAGGCGCAACCCAGCGAGGGGACGAGAGCATGAGTGTGCCAAGGGAACGCGCATGATCTTCAAAAGGGGCAGGAAGCGGGGCAGTGACTCCGCTGTAGAGGATTCCTCCGAGGATGCCGAAGCCGACGAGTTGGCTGAGCCTGCCGAAGCCGACGAGTCCACCGCCGACGATGTTGGGGAAGTGGATCTGGCGGCTCTCCAGGACCTCGACTGGCGGAGCTCAGGACCCTACGACATCACCGAAGTCGACAGCGTCGAGAGTACCGAAGAAAGGCCCAGAATTGATCTCGGCAGCCTGATCCTGACCGCAGTGCCAGGATCCGAGCTACGCCTTCAGGTGGCCGAGGAGACCGGTGAGATCGTCTCGGCGATGCTCGTGATCGAGACCATTGTCGAGCCGCCTGCCAGCGCCAATCAGAAACCTCAGAAGTATTCCTCCGCACTTGAGCTCGGCGCGTACGCAGCTCCCCGGAGCGGCGGGCTATGGGCAGAGTTGCGGGATGAGATCTCCCGCAGCGCGACCGAAGCCGGTGGTACCGCCTCACTGGGCGAGGGCCCATTCGGCGTGGAACTGAGGCGACTGATCCCCGTAACGACGCCCGACGGCGAGGAGGGATATCAACCCTCGCGCATGTGGGTCGCTGAGGGTCCCCGCTGGCTGCTGCGCGGCATTGTCTACGGTCAGGCCGCGATTGAAGACGACGCAGAGTCCGCGGTCGTCGCCGACGTGCTCGACGCCTTCCGTCAGGTGATCGTGCGGCGCGGCGACGACGCGATGGCACCTGGTGATCTGCTCCCTTTGGCCATGCCAAGCCAACGTGAGTCAGGAGTCCGAGGAGTCTTGACGCCGAGGCCCTCTTCCCGCGTGCGGCGTAAAGACAATCATTGACCACGGTGGGATGCTTGAAGGGCGGAGGTGATACGCGATGGCCAAAGAGAACATGTTGCAGCGGGCACTGCGCCGGATCACATCATCGAATGCCGAACTTGAGTCCGAGGAGTTGCAACGCAACGTCCGTGAAGAAGGCTCAGTACCGATTCAGAACTGTCAGGACCGTCAGCGGGTGCAGCTCACCGGTACCGTTTCATCGGTGACGATCACCCCGAGAGCCGGACACCCCGCTCTTGAGGTCGAGCTGCGCGACGGGTCCGGTGCGGTGACCCTGGTGTGGCTTGGTCGACGGCAGATTCCCGGAATCGACTGCGGGCGGACCCTCAAGGTGTGGGGTCGGATTAGCTGCCACGACGGAAGGCGCTTGGTATACAACCCGCGCTATGAGCTGATGCAGACACCGGCGGCCTCGTGATCGGGGCCGCCGCGGTGCCTGGCGCATGACTGACCTGCCAGCTGAGCCGAAGACGGGTTCGCCTAATACAGCATCTGTCGCGGGGGCGGACGAGACACCACAGTTCCGTTACGTGGAGGAGTTCGTCCGCTACCAGCTCGCGAAGACTTTGGGTGGCGCCCGGGGCATGGTCGAATCAGCGCTGCCGTTCATCGCCTTTACCATCGCGTGGGTCATAGGCCGACAGCTTTATCCGGCTATCGGCGCTGCGCTCGCTATAGCGCTGGTGCTGGCGGTGATCCGCATCCTGCAGCGGCAATCGCTCAAGTACGTCGCTCAGGCGGTCATCCCAACCGCTATCGCCGTCCTCGTCGCTACGCGTACTGGCAGACCACAGGACGTCTTCCTGCCCGGCATCCTCTACAACGGTGCCCTGGCCGTGCTCTCCATAACCTCGGTGGTCATCCGGAAACCGCTCGTCGGTTTCATCATCGGTGCCGCCGTCGGCGATCCAACCGGTTGGACGAAGGACCGCGGGCTGGTGAGGATGACATCGAAGTTGACTCTGGTTCTTGCGGTACCATACGTCACCCGATTTGTCGTCCAGATGCCGCTGTTTCTTGCCGGGCACGTGGTCTTGCTCGGAGTGGCCAAGGTCGTCCTCGGCTGGCCGCTGCTGGTCGCCGCCTTGGCTGTCATGGGCGTGATGCTGTCTAAAGGCAAGACCCCCATGGAGGATTCACCACTGGCAAATCGGGATGCCGCTCCAGCCAAGGCCCCGGTCGCAGGCAGCGAGGACGGGTAGGTTCCCACACTCGGTGGCGGCAGCTCGGTCTCAGACCGCCCGGACCCGCGGCGTCGGTGTCTTTGAAACATTGATCGAGCCGTCACGCGGGGCCAGCATCTCAGCCAACTGGTGCTCAAAGTCCTGCGCCGTCACGAAAAGCAGTTCGTCACCAGCCTCCAGCGAGCCATCCTTGTCGGGTGGTCTGGCATGCCCGTCGCGGATGATCGCCACCAAAACCACGTCCCCGGGCCAGTTCAGATCGCCGATGCGGACCCCAACGGTGGGGCTGCTGGAGGGCAGTGTCATCTCGACGAGGTTCGTCGCACCTTCATGGAACGTCAGCAGTCTGACCAAGTCACCGACAGTGACGGCCTCCTCCACGAGGGCTGACATCAGCCGCGGTGTGGAGACTGAGACATCGACTCCCCAGTCCTCGTTGAACAGCCACTCGTTCTTGGGGTGGTTCACCCGGGCGACGGTACGTGGCACGCCGAACTCGGTCTTGGCCAGTAGCGACATCACAAGGTTCACCTTGTCATCGCCGGTGGCCGCGATTGCCACATCACACGTGTCGAGACCCGCTTCTTCAAGCGAGGACAGCTCGCAGGCATCCGCTAAGAGCCACTCCACCTCCGGGAGCGTGTCGGCCTTGATCTCGTGCGGATCCTTATCGATCAACAGCACCTCGTGCCCATTTTCCACGAGCTCGGCCGCAATGGAGCGTCCCACATTGCCGGCTCCGCCAATCGCCACTCGCATCGTCACACTCCTCTCGGGGGAGCACCGAGCACGGCTTCGACGGCGGCCAACTTTGCGTCAACCACCGCGGCGTACGCCAGGTCGCCGTCTTGAAAGACCGTGTTGCGCTTGGGCACCGTTCCGGAGCCCATCCGGAAAAGGAATGGGATCCGCGCGTCCGTCGCCTCCTCCATCTGCTCGATGGTCCGACCGACCCATGCTCGATCGACGTGCACCTCCATGAGGCGCACCGATCCGGACGGGTCCCGCCACTGCGGTTCAGACCCGCTCGGCAGCAGCCGCCGCAATACCTGATCTGAGGTCCAAC
>CAVRQV010000047.1:0-128341 GCA_963723475.1 uncultured Actinomycetota bacterium | reverse complement strand
TCCGGCACATTCTTTGCTCTTCGACTCTTTTACGCGTGAGGATCCCGGCAGTGCGCCGAGAACCTTTGTGGTCGAGTCCGCTATTAGAGTCAAGACCCTGCCTCGTCCGGGGTTTTAGGCATCTTAGGTTTCGCGGCGCACTGCCGGAGATCCTCACGCTCCATTCCGAGGCCTGTGCCGGAGAGGGGAGGCGGAGGCCTATGTCCGTTCGGCCCACTCACAAAGGCCACCTGCGGCAGGCGGCTGGGCAGGGGGGCTCTCGCCTACGCGTTAGGCGTCTCGGGACGAATAACGGGTGTCTGAGGCCGGCTGATCATGCCTCGCGGGCCGTCTTGAGACGGCAGACGCATGAGTGGGAGTCAAAACAGAATCTAGAGCGGGGCGCCGATGCGGCGGACGCGGTGATCTTGTCGGTCTGGCCGGCGATGCCTGGCGGGGAACCGGCCACGATGACAACACGCTCCCCATCAGCGATACGTCCGCTTTCGGTCAGGGCCTTGTCGACCTCGCGGATCATCTCGTCGGTGTGACCGACCATGGGGGCCAGAAATGTCTCGACGCCCCAGTTCAAGGTCAGTGCGGCACGCGTTTCCTGGTCCGGGGTGAAGGCGAGTACCGGGATGGTCGATCGAAGTCGGGTCAAGCGGCGGGCCGAGTCGCCGGAGGTCGTAAACGTCACCAGAAACTTGGCACCGATCCGCTGTGCGACCTCTTCGGCCGCTTTGGTGATCACGCCGCTGGTGGTGGCGGATCCCGTCGATGCCGTGCATCTGGTCCATGCCGTGGGCCTCGGTGTTCTCGACGATTCGTGCCATGGTCTGCACGGTCAGGACCGGGTACTCGCCGACGCTCGTCTCTCCCGACAGCATGACCGCGTCGGCGCCATCGAGGATCGCATTTGCGACGTCAGAGGCTTCAGCACGCGTCGACGGCGAGGAAATCATTGACTCCAGCATCTCGTCGCCACGATCACCGGCTTCGCCCAGCGCCGCGCCGCAGTGACAATTTGCTTCTGGACGGCGGCACCTCTTCCAGCGGCAGCTCTACACCAAGATCGCCGCGCGCGACCATGACTGCGTCGAAGGCATCGATGATCTCCCTCAGGTTCTCAACAGCCTGGGGCTTTTCCATCTTGGCGATCACTGGGATCCGGCGACCTTCAGCGTCCATGATCGCGTGGAGGCTTGATGTCCTCGGCGGAGCGACAAAGACAGGGCCACCATGTCCACGCCGTTGCCAGGGCCAGCGCAGGTCCTCGCTGTCTTTCGCACTCATCGCCGGCACGCTGACACCCACGCCGGGGAGGTTGATCCCTTTGTCGCTGCTGACTGGTCCGCCGACTGTCACCTCGGTGATCACGTCGGTGTCGGTGATCTCTATTGCGCGCAGGCGATCCGGCCATCGTCGATCAGATCAGATCTCCCCGCCGGACATCTCCGGGAAGGCCTTTGTAGGTCGTAGAGCAACGCTCGACCGTGCCCTCGATGTCCTCGATGGTGATCGCGAACTCAGCGCCGACGCGCAGCTTTTCCTTGCCATTGGCGAACCGGCCGAGCCGGATCTTTGGGCCCTGAAGGTCGGCCAGCACACCGACCGGGCGCCCGGCGCTTTCCGCCGCCTCCCGGACGCTTCGCAGGTTCCTCAAGTGGTCGGCATAGTCGCCATGACTCATGTTGAGCCGGGCGACATCCATTCCTGCCGCGACTAGTTCCGACAGACGCTCAGGAGTCGAGGAGGCCGGCCCGAGCGTGCACACAATCTTGGCTCTACGCACGCAGTTGACCCTAGCGAAGTTGTGCGGGCGACGGGAGACCGATCAAGCACTGGTCTTACCAGCCGCTGACTACCTCCAGAGCATGCTCAAGATCAGGTGGGTACGGGGACTCGAACTGCATCAGTTCCCCTGATCTTGGGTGAATGAAACCGAGGCGGACCGCGTGCAACCACTGCCGTTCCAGAGCGAGCTTGGCAGCGAGGACCGGATCGGCCCCATACATCGGATCGCCGACGCAAGGATGCCGAATCGCGGCCATGTGAACCCGGATCTGATGCGTCCGGCCGGTTTCCAGTTTGATCTCGAGCAAGGTCGCTGCAACGAAGGCTTCCAGCGTGGCGTAGTGAGTGACACTGTGCCGGCCCCCATGCATCACCGCCATCTTGTAGTCGGCACCAGGGTGACGCGCGATCGGAGCCTCGATCGTGCCGGTAAATGGGTCCGGATGGCCTTGCACCAGGGCGTGGTAGATCTTGTCGACGCTTCGCGACCGGAATGCTCGCTTCAAGATCGTGTACGCGTGCTCGCTCTTGGCGACCACCATCAAACCGGAGGTGCCGACGTCCAGCCGTTGCACGATGCCGCGCCGCTCAGGAACTCCCGACGTCGAGATCCGGAAGCCGGCGCCGGCGAGGTGGCTGAGGACGTCGGGTCCGGTCCAGCCCAGGCTCGGGTGAGCCGCGACGCCGACAGGCTTGTCGACCACAACAATGTCGTCGTCGTCGTGCACGATGGCGACACCTTCCACCTGCTGAGGGCGCACTTGGGCAAGCCGCGGATGGTCGGCGAGCTCCACCTCAAGCATCGACCCGACGCTGACGCGGTCGGACTTGTCGACCGTGGCACCGTCCAGCACCACGCGCCCGGCCCCAATCAACTCCGCGACCCTGCTCCGCGGAAGCCCGAGCATGCGCGCCACGGCAGCATCAACCCGCTCGCCACTCAATCCGTCTGGAACCAGCAGCACTTTCCGCTCAGCCACGAGCGATCGTGTCCCGTTCATGATCACCATCGTCACCTGAACTGCGCCCCGACCGGACGTGGCGCTCGCCATTGATGGCAATTCCCTTCACCACGGACAGGTACATGATCATGATGGCGGCTGCTGTGATGCACATGTCTGCGACGTTGAAGATCGGCCAGTATGGCAACTCGAGAAAGTCGATCACGTGGCCTCGGAGCACCCCCGGGGGACGGAACAACCGGTCGGTCAGGTTCCCAGCGACACCAGCGCACAACAGCCCGATGGCCACCGCCCACGCAGGATGGCCGATGCGCGGTACCAACTTGATGATCACGAAACAAAGGACCGCTATACCTGCGATCGCGAACACGTACGTAAAGCGCTGACCCTGGCTGAAGGCAGCACCGGGATTCCGAATGAGCCGGAGCGTGAGCAGCCCACCCATCAACCGCACCGGAGCAAGCGGCTCCAGCTGGGTAACTGCGATGATCTTGGTAACGAGGTCAGCCGCCAGCCCGCCAAGAGCAACGGCAGCGACAAGGAGGTGCCATCGTCGTCGTTCGATTGGGCGAGCGCCGCCGACTGGACTTATCGCCGTTCCTCGCGCTGCTTGCACGTGACACACAAGGTGGCGCGGGGGAATACCTGAACCGGCCCTTGCCGATCGGCTGCCCGCAGTTGTCGCAGCTGCCGTAGGTGCCGAGCTCGATGTGCCGCAACGCGAGGCGGGACTGCTCAAGCATCTCGCGGGCATTGTTGGCCAACGACATCTCAGCGTCGCGCTCGAAGTTGGCGGAACCGACGTCAGCCGGATCACGTCCGGCACCCTCACTGCCGTCGCGGAGCAGACCCACCAGTTCGGCGGTGGAAATCTCGATCTGGCTCTGGAAGCGGGCGATGTCTTCGGTCAGGGCCTGCTTGACCTCGTTGAGCTCGGCTTTTGTCCAGGGAGTCTCGCCCGGGCGGACTGGCAACGACTTGGGATTCATCGGTTTGGCGGGCTTGTCTTGATGTTCCACAGGCACTGCATGCACAGTTGGTGCGGCCTTTGTCGAAGCCTTACGGCTCGTGCTGGTGCGACCGCCGTTCTCGGCTGCGGGGGTGGTCGCAGCTCTGGATTTAGCGGTGGTCATGGGTTCCCCATTTCTTGGTCAGCCCCGGCTGGACGGTTAAGTGACGCAGAGACAGTAGGCCGCAAAAGCACTTTCTTCAACGACCCGCGCTGATTTCTCCCTGAATTTCCAAGGGTGCAAGTTATTCGAGCTGCTTGCGCATCGGCGGCGCGCGATTTCCGTGTCAGATAGCGCGCTCCGCTCGCCGCTCAGCCATAACGCGACAGGGCCCGCGGAAGCGGGCCCTGTGGCGTTGCTGTTGCCGTAACTAGCGCTGGTCCCCCAGAAGAGCGTCTAGGCGCGGGGTGTTGCTTGGTGAACTACCTCCGCTGAAACTTGGGGCGTCTTCTCGCTGGGGCTCGCCCTGCTGAGCAGTTCCGTTTGCATTGTTCTCAGTCGACTTCAGCTCGTGCATCACCTCGGGCACGTCGACCGGCTCCGCTCGGCTGGACTCCAGTGTCTCAATTTGACGACGCAGATGAGTCGCGAGGTTGGTGCGGTAAGCCGCTTCGAAGCTACGAAGCGCCCCAACCGCTGCGGTGAGGTTGTCGCGCTGCCTCTCCAGATCGCCGAACATTTCACCGCGCCGACCTTCAATCTCCCGATCGAGTTTCTCGGCGCGGCTGAGCGCATCAGCCTGAAGCCGCTCCGCATTGACCCGAGCCTCCGACTCGACTCGCTCGGCTCGCGTTCGAGCATCCGTCGTGAGCTGGTGCGCGGTTCGGTTGGCTTCCTCACGGATCCGGTTGGCGTCCTCCGTAGCCTCCACTACGAGACGCTCGGCCTGCTCGGTCGACATCTCGACGAGGCGTACGACGGCCGCACTGGCTTCCTTCCCGGTCGTCACCACGATGGAGCCAGACGCCGGCTGTATCGGCGGAGCGGGCTGCCGGGGTGCCGGTGGCTGAGGCGGCGGAGGCGGTGCCATCGTATGAGGAGCCGCAGCAGCGATCGGAGGTGCGGCTTTGAGGGCCTGAACCTGCTTCTTCAGGTTCTGGTTCTCCTCAAGGAGCTGCGCGAAGCTTTCCTCGACCTCGTCGACGAACTCGTCAACTTCCAAGACCTCATAGCCAGACTTGCGGGCCATCCGGAACCGCTTATTGCGAACATCGTCGAGCGTAAGGGTCATCGTGCACCTCGGTGTCTAGGTGGGACTTTCGGGTGGGGCCGGCGCCTCACCGGGCCTACCGTACCCAATTTGGTCTGGGTGCACAGCCGAGCCAATGAAGTCGCTAGAGCCGGATTCCGGACAAATTCAGAAGAACACACTGCGGTTGATCTGCATCAAGATGCTGACCAGGATCGCGAGGCCGATGAAGGCCAAATCCAGCATCATGTTGCCGACCCTGACCGGCTTGAGCACCTTGCGGAGCAGCCGGAGCGGCGGGTCGGTGATGGAGTAGATGATCTCAGCGACGACCAGCATCGGTCCCCTTGGCTCCCAGTCACGGACGAGCACCGGGACCCAGGACAAGATCATCCGCGCAAAGAGGATCAGTAGGAAGATCCACAGGATCCAGTTAATGATGAGTCCCACGACAACCACGGTTGAGGCCTGTCTGTTTGCTTCGGTCTATTACGCGTGACACCAGCCTAGGCGCACAGACTAGTCGGGCCAGGAGTCCTCAGCTAGCTCTGGTTGAAGAACCCGCCCGCAATCCGCTCCTTGTCCTCCGCCGCCACGGTGACGTCGTGCGGCGAGAGCAGGAACACCTTGCTGGTGACGCGTTCGATACTGCCACGCAGACCAAAGATGAGACCAGCGGCGAAGTCAACGAGCCGCTTGGCGTCGACATCCTCCATGTCGGTCAGGTTCAGGATGACCGGCACGCCGTCGCGGAAGTGCTCACCAACCATGCGAGCCTCGTTATACGTACGGGGATGAACAGTGATGATCCGGGACACATCGTCCGTCCGTGGGAGAGAAGCGAGAGTCGTACTGGCGGCCGCTGCCACCGTGGCCGTACGCCGGCTTTCGAGGGGAGTCACCGTTGCGGGCCTATCAGATGTGCTGAGCGGCTCGTCCGTGCTGTCATCTTCGGTCACGCCCTCGAGGTCGGCGGCGTCGTCATAGTCCGCGTACCGATCGTCGGTGACCAGGCCCAGCCAGGCTGCTGCGCGCTTCAGTCGTTCCGCCATCTCATCCGCCTCGAATCTGTGACACACCTGCTCCGCAGTGAGCGCGTCTATTTGTTGCTGAGATTACCGTCCCGGCATCTTGATGATCGGGCCCGACACGCCTCACTTGAGGAAGTCAGGGATGTCGAGCTCATCGTCGAATACCCGACCCCTCGGCACCGTCACCGGCGTCGGGGCACGTGGTGCTGGAGCCGGCGGATGGCTCTCCGTTGGCGTCGTCCCATAGTTCAGCGAGCTGTTCGCTGCCACCATCACTGGCGTCGGCTCGGGAGTCGAAGTCGAGCGCGCCTGGTGGTTACGCAAGTCGGCAGCTCGGCTGATTCCGGGCTGGCGGCGCGGCGGCTGACCTCCCTCAAAACCTGCGGCAATCACAGTGACCCGGACCTCGTCGCCGAGTGCGTCATCGATGACGGTCCCGAAGATGATGTTCGCATCCTCGTGCGCCGACCCCTGGATCAGGTTGGCGGCAGCCGAGACCTCGAACAAGCCGAGATCCGAGCCACCGGCGATGGAAAGGAGGACGCCGTGGGCGCCCTCGATGCTGGCCTCGAGCAATGGCGACGACACGGCTGTCTCCGCGGCCGCGCGGGCGCGATCCTCGCCCCGGGCCGACCCGATGCCCATCAGCGCTGAGCCGGCGTTCGACATGATGGACTTCACGTCCGCGAAGTCGAGATTGATCAAGCCGGGAGTGGTGATCAAGTCGGTGATACCGGAGACGCCTTGCATCAGGACCTGGTCGGCCTGCTTGAACGCATCCAGGATCGCGATCTGGTGATCGATCATTTGCAGCAGCTTGTCGTTGGGGATCACGATCAAGGTATCGACCTCCTCGCGGAGGTAGACGATCCCCTGCTCGGCCTGCGCGGCACGACGCTTGCCTTCGAAGGAGAACGGTCGGGTGACCACCCCGATGGTGAGGGCGCCCAGTGCGCGGGCGATGCGAGCAACCACTGGCGCGCCGCCGGTGCCGGTACCGCCGCCCTCGCCTGCAGTCACGAACACCATGTCGGCGCCCTTGAGCGCGTCCTCTATATCTTGCGCGTGATCCTCGGCCGCTTGGCGGCCCTTGTCAGGATCGGCACCGGCACCTAGCCCGCGGGTGAGATCCCGGCCGATGTCCAATTTGACGTCGGCATCGCTCATCAGCAACGCCTGTGCGTCAGTGTTCACCGCGATGAACTCGACCCCGCGAAGACCCGCTTCGATCATCCGGTTGACGGCGTTGACGCCGCCGCCGCCGACGCCCACGACTTTGATGATCGCCAGATAGTTCTGTGATGCAGAAACCACGATTCCGCCTCTTCTTTCATGTTTGCGGACGGGGTGGGCGCACCAAGTCTCGACCTGAAGTCAACCGTTAAGTTGCCCACGGTGGGAAGCGGCGCGGTCTGAAATGAGGCTACGAGATGGTCTCCGACGATGGCGCGGTGACACGCCAAGATCAGCAAAATATCGAATTGCTATAGGTCAAGTAGACCTTGAAGTTGTGAAAACGCGTTTCGCATCCCTCTCGATCCGCGTTTCCCATCTCAGGGTGGCTGGCGAGGGTTCAGACGCCGAAACGAGCCACGTTTGCCGTCCTGGGACGGATAGCGCTCCGTGGTCCGAGCAGCCTAAACACGCCTATCGAATTGCTGGATTATGGGCGCTTGACACGTCGATGGAGGACTTCGGCTTCTGCTTGAGCAGCGCCGTGACGACCTGGGCCTTCAGCACCGAATCCGTTGAGTTCCCCCAGGTCACGGTGTGTCCGGACTCCATGACCAGCGTGATGCTGTCGCGGTTGCCGGCCGTCATCCGATCGACCTTGCCGCGCAGCTTGCTCGGCAAGGCAGCCGCAACGGTGGCCATCTCGCTGAGTAGCGGAACATCTCCGGGATTGGCCACAGCGAGCAGAACCTCGGGCGGCAGCGCCTGCCGCGTCTGGTATGCCACACCGGACTTGTCGACCACGACATAGCCCCCGGACTGCTGCACCGCGAGTACCGGCCGGCGTTCGACGACGGCAACCGTGATTGTGCTCGGCCAGTTGCGGGTCACGGTGGCTGTCGCGATTGCCGGCAAAGTCGTCGTCCGCTTGCTGATCGCGTCCAGATCCTGACGAGCCAGCGGAACCCCAAGGGGAACCTGTGCCGCAAAGCTCACCTGCGCGCGCGTCAGGTCATGAGTGCCGACCACGTTCACCCGCTTCGTGACAAGCATCGTGGAGAAGTACGCGCTCCACAGACTGCCGCCGAGGAGCGCCAGCACCAGCGCGATCACGATGAATGCCAGGGCCTTGCGGCGTCTGGATCGGCGCTTCCGGGCTCGACGGGTGCGCGGCGAGGGCGACTTCCGAGTGGTGCTCCGGCGCACCGTAGCTGTCGCGGTCACCGTACCCCCTCAGCGAGGCGCTGAATCTCGTCCACGATCTTGGGCGCGACCTTCGTGACATCACCACAGCCGACTGTGATCACCAGGTCGCCGGGACGAGCGATCCTCGCCACCGTTGGCGCCGCCTCGTCCCAGACCGGCTGGTAGGTGACGTGCGCGGTGCCTGGGGCCACCGCGTTGGCCACGATGGCCCCGTCGATTCCGGGAATGGGATCCTCGCGGTCACCGCAGACATCCATCACGATCGCCTCATCGGCCTGCTCCAAGGCGTGCCCGAGCTCGCGCCAGAAGTCTCGGGTGCGGGTGTAGAGGTGAGGTTGAAAGCAGACCACGACGCGTCCGGTACCGACACCGGTGCGAGCAGCGATCAACGTGTTCAGCACCTCGGTGGGGTGGTGAGCGTAGTCGTCGTAGACGCGGATGTTGTTGGGAGCACCAATCAGCTGGAACCGCCGATACGTGCCCTGGTACGTGGTCAACTCCCGCCGCACGTCCGCTTCGTCGACGCCCAGCCAGATGGCCACCGCGTACGCCGCGGCGGCGTTCAACACGTTGTAGTGGCCAGGCACCTGCAACTCCACTGGGCCAGCGTGATCTGACCCGGTGAGCTCAAAGGTCGATCCGGTTCCGGCGAGGCGGGTGCCCTTGATCTGCACGTCGGCCTCGTCGGACGTGCCGAAGGTCATGATCTCCGGCTCCGGCGACCCGGCTGCGATCCGCTGCCGTACCCTTCTCGTCAACGCGACAGCGCCTGGATCGTCGGCACTGGTGACCAGCAGCCGCACCGAAGCGGCGGTAGCGAAGCGCAGGAACCCATCGGCGTAGTTGTCAGCACTCCCCCAGTTGCTGAGGTGATCAGGATCGATGTTGGTCACCACCGCCACCTCGCACGGGTACTGCAAGAACGAGCCGTCACTCTCGTCGGCTTCGACGATCATGGCGTCGCCACTACCGAGATGCCCGCCGGTCGTCGTGCCGGTGAGTGCGCCCCCAATCACGAAGGATGGATCCAGTCCGCAGCCGGCGAGCACATGCGCGATCATCGCTGTCGTTGTGGTCTTCCCGTGAGTTCCCGCGACTGCAATGCCACGGCGGCCCAGCATCAGCGAACCCAATGCCGCACTGCGATGCAGCACCCGCAGGCCGCGACGTCGCGCCTCCACCAGCTCGGGGTTGTCCTCTCGGATAGCCGAGGACACGACCACTGTTGTGGCATCACCGAGCTGCTCGGCGCGATGCCCGACATAGACGGGTGCACCCTGCGCTTCCAGGGAGCGGAGGTATTTCGAGTCCTGACGGTCGCTGCCGCTGACCCGGATGCCGTGGGCCAGCATCATCGAGGCGATCCCGTTCATACCCGAGCCGCCAATGGCGATGAAGTGCACCCCTCCGAGCTGGTCCAAATTCGGCAACTCGACGGGAGTGATCAGACCCATCAGCGGATCACCTCCAGAACTCGCGACGCCAACACCGTAGCCGCATCGAGGCGAGCAACGCCGGCAAGCGCATTCCTCATTCCGGCCAGCCGGTCTGGGTGCGCGAACTGAGCTGGAATCTCCTCTACGACCCAAGCGGATGTGCAGTTGCTGTCGGCCAGCATGATGCCGCCACCTGCGTTGACCACCAGCTCTGCGTTCCGGGCCTGTTCGCCGTTTCCATGCGGATACGGCACGAACACCGCCGGGAGCCCTACTGCGGCGGTCTCCAGCACGGTGCCGGCACCGCTTCGAGCCAGCATCAAGTCAGCCGCCGCGTACGCCCGCTCCATCTGCTCCACGTACGCCAGCGGCTGATAGACGGCCCCGGTCTGCTCGTCGATCCTCCGCACGATGTCAGCAGTGAGGTTGTTCGGCCCCAGAACGTGTAGTACCTGGATCCCGTGGGCAAGCAACTCCGGCCAGGCGCCCGCCACGGCGGTGTTGATCTGTAAGGCACCTTGGGACCCTCCACTGACCAGCAGTGTGGGCAGCTCAGCGTGCAACCCGAAGCCCATGCGTGCCTCGCGCTGCAGAGCGACTCGGTCCAGGTCGGTGATGGCCCGCCGCATCGGCATGCCGATGCAGTCTGCATGTGGCAGCGGGGTCTGCGGGAATGAGGTGTAGACGTGGCTGGTCAGTCGGGCCGCGAGCTTATTTGCAAGACCAGGCAACACGTTTTGTTCATGGATCACGATGGGCAAACCCAGCCGTCGCGCGGCGAGGTATGCCGGGGTGGAGACATATCCACCGAAACCGAGTACGACGTCAGCCTGGGTGTTCCGCAGCAGTCGTACGGTCGCCTGCACCGCCTGAAGAAGGCGTGGTCCGACAAGCACCAGATCCTTTCCGACTCGGCGCGGCATTGGTACCGGAGGGATCAGCTCGAGTTCCAGTCCGGCTGCCGGGACGACAGTTGTCTCCAGCCCGCGAACGGTGCCGAGTGCCGTCAGCGCCAGGCCAGGGCTCAGCCGTAGTAACTCGAGGCCGGTGGCGATCAGCGGCGACGTGTGCCCGGCCGTTCCGCCACCGGCGAGTACGACGGAGCCCGAGTTTGCGGCCGATTGGTTCATGAGCGGCTCTTACTCTGCCTGGTCCGCGAGCCGACCACCGTCGTCATCCGGGGCTGGGGCCGCATAGCCTTCATGGCCAGAAGCTTGCGGGCTTCGGGGTCCCGGCGAGCGCACGCCAGCAGCACGCCGACCGCCAGCAGATTGGCAACCAGCGCCGATCCCCCGTAGGACACCAGCGGCAGCGGAACGCCGGCGATCGGCAACAGCCGCAGCACAACTGCCAGATTGATCAGCGCCTGCACCATGAACCAGACAGTGATACCACCGGTGGCATAACGAACGAACAGATCGTGGGCATGTGTCGCAATCCGGATGCCGGCGTAACCCAAGATGCCGATCATGGCGAGGACGACCAGGCTCCCGAACAGGCCGAACTCCTCGCCGAGCACGGCGAAGATGAAGTCGGTGTGCGCCTCCGGGAGGCTGCCCCACTTCTGCCGGCTGGCGCCAAGACCGACTCCCCACCAGCCGCCCGAGGCAATCGCGAACATGCCAGCGGTGGCTTGATGATTGACACCAGAGAGATCAAGAGTCGGGTCTAGGAAGGCAGCAAGGCGGCGCATCCGCACCGGCGAGGTGATAAAGATCGCGACCACACCCGCCACACCCGCCGACGCCAAGGCCATGAGCACTCGCAGCGGAGCACCCACAACCCACAGCATGCCCGCAGCGATGACCGCCATCACCACGGCCGTTCCCGCGTCGCCTTGGAAAAGCACCAGCAAGATCAGTACGGCGCTCACCGGCAGGAAGGGCACCAACAAGTGTTTCGGCTGGTCGAGCAGGCGATACTTGCGTGCCAGCACGTCAGCTCCCCAAACGATCATGGCCAGCTTCGCGAACTCTGCCGGCTGGATGGAGAACAGCGACGAGCCAAGGTAGAGCCAGTTGCGGTTGCCGTTCACCGAAATGCCCAGCGGTGTATAGGTCAAGATCAACAGAATGGCAGCCAGGGCGGCCCCGAACCAGCTCAGCAGGCGCAGCGTCGACGGCGGCATCTTCATGATCGCGAATGCGCCGACTAGGCCTACCCCCAGGAAGATCAGCTGTCGCTTGACATAGAAGTAGGAGTCACCGACCGTGAGGTAGGCATTCACACTGGACGCCGAGAGCACCATCATCACACCGACGATGATCAGCAGTGCCACCGAGCCGAGCACCAGGTGATAGCTGGTCAGTGGCCGGTCCAGCATGGAGCGGAGCCACTGCAACACCTCGATGGTCGAGGTTGGGCGCCGGGTCTGGCCCTGCCGGGTCAGGGTCGCCACTGGGGTCTACTCCTCTGCGAGCGCACGCACCACGGCAGCGAAGGCATCCCCGCGTGCGGCGTAGTCGGTGAACATGTCCTTGCTGGCGCACCCCGGCGCGAGCAGGACAGCATCACCAGGTCTGGCCAGGGAAGCGGCCGCCGCAACGGCTTGTGCCATTGCTCTAGTGTCGACCGCCTCGATGATTTGCGTGGGGACTTCGGGGGCGTGTCGAGCGAGGGCTTGGGCAATGATCTCGCGGTCGATCCCGATCAGCACGGCGCCACGCAGCCTCCTCCGATGGGCAGCGACCAGCTCGTCGAAAGTAGTGCCCTTGGCCTGACCTCCGGCGATCCATACCACGGAGTCAAAGGCGCGCAGCGCGGCATCGGCGGCGTGAGGGTTGGTGGCCTTGGAGTCATCCACCCAGGAGATCCCATTAAGTTCCAGCACTGTCTGGATCTTGTGCGGGCCGACCTTGACCCTTTGCAACCCTTTACGAACCGCCGCTGCAGGGACTCCGTACGAGCGCGCCAGGGCGGCGGCCGCTAGGGCGTTGGCCACAATGTGCGGTGCAGCAGGGCTGACGTCGCTTACCTTTGCGAGTTCCAGCGCCGAATCCCGACGCTGCTCGATGAAGGCCCGATCGACCAAGAGGTCATCCACGACACCGAGCATTGACAGTCCCGGGGTGCCCAGTGTGAAACCGATCGCTCGGGCGCCCTCCACCACTTCGGCCTGCTCGACCATATGCTCGGTGAGCGGGTCGGCCACGTTGTAGACACAGCTGGCTTGGACCCCGGCGTAAATCTTGGCCTTGGCGTCGCGGTAGGCGTCGTACGAGCCGTGCCAATCCAGGTGGTCGGGCTGCACGTTGAGGACTGCAGCCGAGTGCATGGCCAGCGACTGGGACCAGTACAACTGGTGACTGGAGAGCTCGACAGCGAGGACATCGTACGGTTGCGGATCCAGCACGATCTCCATGATCGGCCGCCCGATGTTGCCTACCGCGGCTGTCCTCAGTCCGGCCGCCGCCAGGATCGACTCGAGCATCTGTGTGGTGGTGGTTTTGCCGTTGGTGCCAGTGATCCCGAGCCACGGCACGATCTTGTCGGGCCGGCTGAGCCGCCAGGCCAGCTCCACCTCGCTCCAGATGGGCACGCCACGCGCGGCAGCTTGGACCAGGAGCGGCGCCCGGGCCGACCAGCCGGTGGCGATCACCAGGTCGGCATCGTCAGGAAGGGTCGCGGTGGAACCCGGCCCGAGCTGGACGAGACCGCCGAGCACTTCCAACAGCTTGCCTCTGTCGGATGTGAGGTCATCCAGCCGGTCGTCCAGAATCGTGACGCGGGCGCCAAAGTGCAGCAGCCCATCGGCCGCCGCGAAGCCGGAAACGCCGATGCCTGCTACCACCACGTGCGCTTGCGGCCAGGGTGATCGGCTGTCGGCTTGCGGCAGCCATGCCGGGCTCATGTGCCTGCCACCCATTCCGCGTAAAAGATGCCCAGACCAGCACCAACGAACAACCCGGCAATGATCCAGAAGCGCATCACGATCGTCACTTGCTGCCAGTTGAGGAGCTCGAAGTGATGGTGAATGGGCGACATCTTGAACAGCCGCCGGCCACCGAGTCAGCTTGAAGAAGCCGACCTGGAGGATCACTGACATCACCTCGATGACCAGCAGCCCACCCAAGATCACCAGGAGCAGCTCGGTTCGGGTAAAGATCGCCATTGCTGCGAGCGCGCCGCCAAGCGACAGTGAGCCGGTGTCGCCCATGAAGATCTTCGCGGGTTCGGCGTTCCACCATAAGAAGCCAAAGCAGGCGCCGGCGAGCGCAACGGCGACCACCGCCAGGTCGTAGGGGTCCCGTACCTCATAACACTTCGGCCCGGCGGACGCGGTGTATGCGCAGGACTGGTTGTACTGCCAGATGTTGACCAGTGTGTAGGCGCCAAAGATCATGACGCAGGCGCCAGAGGCGAGGCCATCGAGCCCGTCAGTGAGGTTGACGCCATTGCTGGCAGCCGCGATCAGCAACATCACCCAGATGATCACCAGGATCAACGGTAATTGGAGCCATTCGATATCGCGCAGGAACGAGATGGCAGGTGAGGCCGGGGTAATTCCCCGCTCGTCGGGGAGTTGCAGTGATGCGACCGCGAAGAGGATCGCGACGATCGATTGGCCGGCGATCTTCGCCTTGCTCCGTAACCCGAGCGAGCGCTGTTTTCTGATCTTGATGTAGTCGTCCAAAAACCCTACGACACCCAGGCCGGTGAAGAGGAAGAGCACGAGCAACGCCGACGCGGAAGGGGCACTGAAGGTGATCAAATGGCTGCCGAAGTACGCGAGCACGACGGCGGCAATGATGACCAGGCCACCCATCGTGGGCGTTCCCCGCTTTACGTGGTGTGAGGTGGGACCGTCATCGCGGATCAGCTGCCCGTAGCCCTTCTTGACCAGGATCAGGATTGCGAGCCGGGTGCCGAGCAGAGTGCCCAGCAGCGCCAGGCCGCCGGCGAAGACGATCGTCTTCACACGGCATCCCGTTGTGACGCTGATCCGACGGCTGCAAGGATCTCGTCGGCCACGGTGTCCAAGGCTAAGCCCCGGGAGGCCTTGACCAAGACCACGTCACCAGGCGCAAGATCACTGGTAACGACAGCAACTGCCTCGGCCTTGTCTGTCACGGGCACTGCTCGCACCGAAGGCAAGCCGGCGGCGACCGCCGCATTCGTCATCCGGACCGCGTACTCACCAATCGCCACCAGGTGCTCGACCCCGCTCTGGGCCGCGAACCGGCCGATCGCTTCGTGCTCATCGGACGCGGTCTCGCCCAACTCGAGCATGTCTCCAAGCACAGCCCAGGTGTGCCGACCCGTGCGGCCAAGCTCAGCCAGTGTGGTCAGCGCTGCGCGCATCGAGTCCGGGTTGGCATTGTAGGAATCGTTGATCACCGTAACGCCATCTGATCGATCATGCAGTTCCATCCGCCAGCGCGATCGAGGAGCTGCCGTAGTCAGCCCACTGGCGACCTGGCTCAGCTCAACACCGACAGCAATCGCCGCGGCAGCCGCCGCCACAGCGTTCGATACCTGATGCCGCCCCGTCAGCTGGAGCTGCACCTGAGACTCAGATTGCCCGTCTCGACCGTCATGGAGAGCGAAGGAGTACCGCCCGTGAGCATCGCCCAGTAGTCCGGATACCCAGATTCCGTCCTCAAGTGACTGCATCGTCGACCATGGCAGCACCTGGGCCGACGTACGCCTTCGCATCGACCAGACAAGCGGATCGTCGACATTCAGAACGGCCCAACCATCCGCTGGCAAGGCCTCCACCAACTCACCTTTGGCTCGGGCGATGGCGGCCTGCCCGCCGAATTCCCCGACATGGGCCTGGCCGACGTTCAGCACCAGCCCGACCCGTGGTGGTGCGATGTCACAGAGATAGGCGATGTGGCCAATCCCTCGGGCACCCATCTCGACCACGAGGAACCTGGTCTGCACGTCGATACGTCCGACCGTGAGTGGCACACCGAGTTCGTTGTTGAGATTGCCTTCTGCCGCCACGGTCGGACCGGCACGCTCGAGCACCTGCGCCAGCAGGTCCTTCGTCGAGGTCTTGCCGACCGAGCCGGTGATGCCGACGACTTGAAGGCCCGCAGCGCTTGCCCGGTCGACCAGATATCGGGAGAGCCGGCCGAGTGCGACGAGCGGGTCAACCACGACCAGGCACAGTGCGCCCGGCACCGGATGCCTGGTAAGCGCTGCAGCCGCGCCGCCGGCTCCGGCCGCGGCAACGTAATCATGGCCATCGGCACGTTCTCCCGGCAGCGCGACAAACAAAGCACCAGGCGCGACCGCCCGGGAGTCGGCTGTGATGGCAGTCACCACAGCAGTCGGGTCGCCGATACCAGCGAGCTGGGCACCCAGCACCGTGGCGATCTCGCCGACCGTCACTGCGATCACGGCATCGCGTCCTGCTGGCCGGGCAGATCCGGATGCAATGCGGCCCACTCCTCCGCTGCCACCACCGGATCGCTGAATGGCAGGACCGTTCCGGCGACTTCCTGACCGAGCTCATGGCCTTTGCCGAGGATCGCGACCACATCACCAGGAGCCGCCAGCTGCAGGGCGAGGCGGATCGCCGAGCGTCGGTCGCCGCCGTCGATGACCTCTGTTGCCAGACCCTCCCGGCGCACCGCAGCGCGCGCCCCGCTGATCAGCTGTGCCCGAATGGCGGCGGGGTCTTCGGACCGTGGATTGTCGTCGGTAGCGATCACGACATCAGCATGGCGCGCAGCCGACTCGCCCATCGGCTGTCGCTTCAGCGGATCGCGATCGCCACCACAGCCAACCACCACAATGCGACGCGGCCCCCCGACTGCAGCCAAGGCGGCAGCAATCGCCTGGGGTGTGTGCGCGAAGTCCACATAAACCAGCGGTGCGCTGGGGCCCAACTCGACCCGTTGCATCCGGCCCAACACATTGGCCTCGCCCAAACCGATAGCAGCGCGTTCCAGATCCCCCCCGATCGCGTCAACCATCGCCAGCGCGGTCAACGCGTTGCGAATGTTGAAGTCACCAGGGAGTCTGAGGTCGAACTCGACAGTTCGACCGCGCACGTCGGCCCGTACGGTGACGCGTCCATCAGGTCGGACCCGGTACGCCAACGCTCGGCAACCCCCGTCGCCGTCAAGACTGACAGTGGTGAGGCCGATCCCAGGGTGACGGGCGATGCGCCGTACCAGCTCACGGCCCCGCGGATCGTCAACGTTGATCACCGCGTGCCTGGTCCGGTCCGGAGTGAACAACGAGGCCTTCGCCTCGAAGTAGGACTCCACATCCCCATGGAAATCCAGATGATCTCTGCCGAGGTTGGTGAAGGCTGCGACGTCAAAAGTGATCGCGTCCGCGCGACCGAGCACCAGGGCATGCGAGGAGACCTCCATCACCACGGTCTCCGCTCGCTCCTCGAGTAGGAAGGCCAGCAGACCCTGAAGGTCGGTCGATTCCGGCGTCGTCACGGTCGTGGGAACGCAGTCGAGGGCAACGCCGTTCAGCCGGAAGCCGACGGTACCGATCAGCCCTGTGCCCACTCCCCCCGCCCGCAGGGCGGCTTCCAGGAGGAACGTTGTGGTCGTCTTCCCGTTGGTACCGGTGACCGCACACATCGTGAGTGCGTCGGCTGGCCGACCGTAGATAGTGGCGGCGACGCCCGCCATCTCCTGCCGGGGATGGTCGACCACGATCACCGGAAGCGGCACGCCGTTGACCATGCGGCGGCCAGCCGCGTCGGTGAGGATGGCAACCGCCCCCGCGTGCGCGGCTTGCCGCGCGAATTCAGCGCCGTGATGATGCGCACCAGACAGCGCGACGTAGAGGTCGCCAGGACGTACCAGCCGGGAGTCGATGCTGATGCCACTGACAACCGGGTCGCTCACCGCGCCGCGGTCCCCGAACAGCTCGGCCAAACCGATCTGGTGTCTGGTGCGCGGCCGGAGCACGGCCCCCCGTAGAGCAGAAGACACCCTGGTGACGCTACCCACTCCTCGGCCCATGCGGACCAATACCCTCAAGCTAATTGCTGCGAGCTCGGGAATCGCGCGCCGACGCACGGAGGAGGAGCGAGCGGAGGCGTAGTTTCCTCTGCGAGCGACGACGACGGCGGCGGATCCCCAAGCGCGATGCGCGAGCAGCTCTAAAATTGATTTGCTCACCACTCAGTGGGCAGCGGCTTCTGCGGCCTGGCATCGGGAACGACCGAATAGCGCGGCAAGGCAACGTTCATGATGTCGCGATAGACAGGCGCCGCTGACCCGGTTCCGGTAGCGCCGCTACGCGGGTTGTTGATGACCACGTACGTCAGAATCTGCGGATCGTCGAGGGGTGCAAAACCCACGAATGAGGTTACATAGCCTCGATAACAGCGGCAGCTCGTCTCGACGCGCTGTGCGGTGCCGGTCTTGCCGCCGGTGGTGTACCTGTCGAGCTTCAGATTCCGCTGACCGTTAACGGTGTCGATGACTGACTGCATCAGGTCGCGTACCTGTGCCGAACTCTTCTCCGAGATGACCCGGCGCTCTGGCGCTCGCGGCACGCCAACCTCTCTGCCGTCCCCATCAAATGCCTTCTTGATCAGTGTTGGCGGGTGGTAGATCCCGCGATTCACGACGCCCGCGAGGGCGGAGGCTTCTTGAATCCCCGTCACGGCGATCGCTTGGCCGAAAGCGATTTGATCGCGCTGGCCATCAGCCATCTCTGGCTTCGGGATGATGCCTGCCGACTCGCCAGGCAGTTCGACGCTGGTGGTCGACCCGAGGCCGAAGCTGACCAGATAGTCATGCAGCTGCTGTTTGTCGAGCTGCCGGGCAAGCAATGCCGTGCCGATGTTGGATGAGTGTGCGATCACCCCACGCATCGTGTAGTGCAGCACTCCATGCGAAAAGTGATCCTTGATGGAGCCGCCGCCCGAAGCAAGGCGGACGGGAATGACCACGCGCGTGGATGGATTTGCTGTGCCGGAGTCGATCAACGCCGCCGCAGTCAAGATCTTCTGCACACTTCCCGGTTCGTACGCGGCCGAGATCGCGCGGTTGCCCCGATCCTCAGATTTTGCAGCCTGCGGCCGCGACGAGTCGTAGCTGGGGGCATTGGCCAGCGCGATCACCTGACCTGTTTTGACGTCCAAGACGATGGCGAACCCTGAGTCGGCGCGGCTTTTGGCAACCTGCTCGGCCAGCCGCCGTTCGGCAGCCCATTGCACCTCGGAGTCGAGGGTGAGCTGGAAGCTGAGGCCGTTGCGTGCCGGAGTGATCGACCTGCGGCCGAGCGGAATCTTGCTGCCATTCGGAGCGCTCTCGTAGGTCTCTTTGCCTTCAACCCCGGCCAGCTGCGCATCGAGGGTACGCTCCAGCCCGGCCAGGCCGTCGCCGTCTGCCCCGACGAATCCGACGACCGAGCCGCCGACCGAGCCATTGGGATAGGTGCGGATGGGGTCGCTCTCGCGGAAAATGCCGCGCAAGTCGCGGCTCGACAAGTCATCAGCCAGCGCGCTGTAGGTGAGAGCGGGCACCTTCTTCTTGAGATAGACAAAACGCGTGCCGGTCTTGGTCAGCAGCGGCATGAGCTCGGCCTCCGTCATACCGAGGTGGCCGGCAAGCACGCTGGCGAACTCCGCTGCCCGGGGAGCTGTCAAAGTCGGATCGGCTGTAACCGCGACCGCTGGCTGGGTTGAGGCGAGGACGAGACCGTTGCGATCGGTGATGTCGCCGCGCGCCGGCAGCAGCGGCAATGTGCGGGTCAGAGCGTCGGCTGTGTAGGTGGACGAATCGAAGCCCTGCAGCTGGAGTAGCCGGCCCGCGCAGAGGGAAAGAGCCATGGCGATGGCGATGAGTAGTACATGCAGCCGCCGAGGCGCCGACGCCAGCGGCAGCCGCATCGGAGACCTGCGGCGTACCCGGCGGATCCGCGGCGGTTGACGCACCCGCGGACGGGGAGTGAGCACCGTGCCGTCACGAAGAATCCGCACACCACGGGCGTGCAACGTGGACGGTCGGTCGGGCGCCGTCGGCCGCGAATGGCCGGCGGCGGCCGCGGAGCGGAGTGGCCGCGACGACACCGGGTGTGCCGGCGGCCGAGGACGATGCTCCTCATCCATCAACCCTGTGCCCTGCCCTCCGTGCCCTTTTTGGTCTTCGTGCCGGAGGCCACAGTGGGCTCATTCTGCGTGGCCGCCGCCCGTTGGGCCGCATTCCGCTGTGCCTCTGCCGCCGCGGCCTTCTTCTTCGCGGCTCGTGCGGCGGCCTTCGCCTCAACACGGGCACGCTTGGCCGCCTCCTCGGCCGCCAGCTGTGCTGGTGTCTTGACAATGAGGGCGGGTACCTCATGACCACCCACCGGAAGGGGCTTGCCGACCACCTTGCCGCTAGGCAGCACCAGGAACGCTGGGAAGGGATTGGGGCGCATGCCCAGCTCGGACGCTCGACGGGCGAGCTCCTGCGGAGCGGCGAGAGCGTCGAGCTGATTCTCCAGATCGGCTTGGGCGTAGGCGAGCTCGGTGGCCCGCCGATTGAGCGTACGCGACTCGAACGCCTGGCTCTGCAACGTGGTGTTGAGCATGAGCAGGCCCGCCATGCCGACCCCAAAAATCCCAATCAACACGAGGAGGAAAGGGAATCGAGCCAAGCGGGCGGGCGGCGGGGCCACTGCGCGCAGGGGCCGGCCTTTTGTCCTGGCGTTGTCACTCCTTGCAGTGAGGGGTGCCCACAGCGCACTCACCCGGCCACCGCCATCTCGGAGATGCGGACCGCCGCACGGAGCCGGGCCGAGGCCGCGCGTGGGTTGCGCGCGATCTCGGCAGCGCTGGGCCGCACTGCTCCTCGGGTCAACAGCCGCAGCTCCGACCGGAGGCCTGCGGGGACGACGGGTAGCTCGCGTGGCGCGCGATCCCGGGCGGCCAGGCCGAGGATTTGCTTGACCAACCTGTCCTCGAGCGAGTGGTAGGCCAACACTGCGATCCGGCCATCAAGCGCGAGCGCCGCGATAGCACTCGGCAGCACAGCCTCCAGCGAATCGAGCTCGGCGTTCACCTCGATCCGCAGGGCCTGGAACGTCCGCTTCGCAGGGTGGCCACCGCTCTTGCGGGATGCCGCCGGCACTGTGTCGTAGAGCAGCTGGACGAGCCGGCGCGAGGTAGCGAAAGGCTCCCGCTCTCGCTCGGCAACGATTCGGCGAGCAATCTGATCGGCGTAGCGCTCCTCGCCGTAGGTTCGCAGGACTCGAGACAGCTCGGCTCTCGAATAGGTATTGAGGATCTCAGCCGCGGTCAGCTCCTGGCGTCCCATTCGCATGTCGAGAGGCGCATCGTGCGCGTAGGCGAACCCGCGTGCCGAATCGTCAATCTGGAGCGAGGAAATGCCGAGGTCAAGCAGAATCCCCTGCACCTTGGGGCGGCCGAGTCTTGAGAGCACCTCCGGCAGCTCGTCGTACACCGCCTCGACGAGTGTGATCCGGTCACGAAACTCAGCCAGCCGCTCGCGCGCCAGATTCAGCGCCTGCGGATCACGATCCAATCCGATCAGCTGCGCTTGGGGACACGCAGCCAGCAGGGCGTGGGCATGACCGCCGAGGCCCAGTGTGCAGTCGACGAGAACGCAGTCTTCAGCTGCCGGGCCGGTGGGCGGTGCCTCGAGAGCCGGAGCCAGCAATGCAACGACCTCCGCCAGCATGACGGGTACGTGCAGCTCGGCGCGGCCGTTCATCCGACATCTCGACCCTTCTAATCTTTGAGCTGCTCGCAAAAGTGAGGGACGCTCGCAGCTCGGTTGCTCGTGTAGGGGGGTTTCAACCCGAGATCCGCGGGGAGTCCTACCTGGCACCGGGGAAGTTGTGTCAGGGAGTCGAACCTGCGGGTTGAAGCCTCTCTACACGGACCGTCTTACGTCCCTTCTGTTGCCGCGCTCCTCAGCCTCCTGGGAACACGTTCTGATTCAGTTCGGCAAACGCCGGCTCCTTCTCAGCGGAGTACTGCTCCCAGGCGGCGGCATTCCAGACCTCCACCCGTTCGATCGCCCCCACCACGACACAGTCCTTGTCCAGGCCGGCGTACGACCTCAGATGAGGCGGGATCGTGATCCGGCCTTGCTTGTCCGGTATCTCGTTCGAGGCTCCCGAAGCGAGCATCCGCTGGTAGTCCCGAACATCTTGCTGGCTGGAGGATGCGCTCCTCGCGGTTTTGGTCACCTCGACGAACGCACTGATCGGCCAGATGGCCAGGCATCGCTCCTGGAATCGGGTGATCACCAGGCCGTCAGCCAGATCGTCGCGGTACTTCGCCGGAAGGATCAGACGGCCTTTGTCGTCGAGCTTCGGAGTGTGGGTGCCAAGAAACATGGGCCACCCTCCTAACCCCACTCATCAACCGCTGTTCTCCACTTTGCCCCACCATACCCCACTTTCCCCCACATGGCACCTCAGGACCGCTTGTCCTTTCAGCTTCGGCGTGTTGCCCTTTTTCCTGAGAGCGGGAGATAACACGTAGGGTTTGCACATGTCCCTGGGCTATGAGAAGGCAGCCGAGATCGGGAGTCCTGACCGGGCCTACTCTCTCGGCGACGTGGTCCAGGTGATGGGCAAGGTGCGGCACGCGATGGAGAGCGTGATCGAGGGAAAGCGGAGCTCTGTCGATCTGGCGCTGGTCGTGCTGCTGGCCGAAGGTCACTTGCTTGTCGAGGATGTGCCCGGGGTCGGCAAAACCATGCTCGCCAAAGCACTAGGCCGCTCAATCGCCTGCTCCGTCCGCCGAGTTCAGTTCACACCGGACCTGTTGCCATCAGACATCACCGGCGTCTCGGTGTTCAATCAGGAAACGCGCGATTTCGAATTCAAGCCTGGCGGCATCTTCGCCAACATCGTGGTCGGTGACGAGATCAACCGTGCCTCACCGAAGACGCAGTCGGCCCTCTTGGAGTCGATGGAAGAACGCCAGGTCAGCGTCGACGGCACGACCTATCGGCTCGAGCCGCCCTTCATGGTGGTCGCGACCCAGAATCCGATCGAGATGGAAGGCACCTACCCGCTACCGGAGGCGCAGCGGGACCGGTTCATGGCGCGGATCCAGATGGGCTATCCGACCCCGAACTCTGAGCTGGACATGCTCGAATCTCACGGCTCTTCCGACCCGCTCGCCGCGCTGCAGCCGGTGACCGATGGCTCCACCGTCCGAGGGCTGATCGAGGCGGTCAAAAAGGTGTACGTCAGCCCGGCCGTCAGGCATTACATCGTCCAGATAGTCAACGCCACGCGGAACTCGCGCGACCTTCGGCTCGGCGCTTCACCTCGCGCGACCCTCCAACTGCTCCGTGCGAGCCGCGCGTTCGCGGCGATGTCGGGCCGGGACTACGTGACCCCGGACGACGTTACAGCCCTCGGAGTCTCCGTCCTGGCGCATCGGGTCTTGCCCTCCACCGATGCGCAGCTCGCCCATCGTACGGTGACCGACGTGATCGCCCAGGCCATCCAGTCGGTTCACATTCCCGACCGGAGATAGACATGTCGCGTCCGTGGCGGCTGCTCACCCCGCGAGGACGGTTCTTCGTCGTGATCGGCCTCCTCGTTGTGCTGCTGGCGATGACAGCCGGCCAACGTGACGTCATGCGATTGGGCCTACTGCTGGTGGCACTCCCTGTCATCGCCGCCATCTTGGTCGCTCGTGCCCGGCTCCGGATGTCATGCGAGCGATCCATCGAGCCTGCCCAAGTGCCGCTTGGCTCACCCATGAAGGGCCAGATCATTCTCGGCCAAGACGGCATACTGCCGGCCGGGATCTTGCTGCTCGAGGACTCGGTACCGCGCGAGCTCGGCAACCGGCCACGATTCTTGGTGGACCGAGCGGATCAGAGCTGGCGCCGGGTGGTGGAGTACCCGTTGCTAGGGCGGGTACGGGGTCGCTTTTCCACGGGTCCGCTGACCGTACGGACCGTTGATCCATTCGGTCTGGTGCAGCTTGATCGGCAGTTCGTCGCCACCAGTCAGGTGATGGTGACGCCGCGGATCGTGCCGCTGCCGACGATCAAGACGATTGGTGGCGGTGGCAGCACCGGCGAGGCTCGACCACACCGAGTTGGCGTGGTCGGCCAAGACGACGCGCTGGTGCGGGAGTACCGGCAGGGTGACGACGTACGGCGAATCCACTGGCGCTCCACCGCCCGGTTGGGAGACCTCATGGTGCGCCGCGAGGAGCAGTCCTGGGACCCCAGCGCCAGCATCGTGCTGGATTCGCGATCAAGCGCCCACGCGGGTCGGGGCATGCAGAACTCACTGGAGTGGGCAATCTCGGCGGCCGCGTCGATCGCTATTCACTTCTTGGATGACGGCTTCGGCATCGAGATCTACGAGGCCGACGGGCCGCTGAACATCAGCGGGACCATGGGTCAGCACAGCTCGGCGTCTCAAGAACTTGTGGTCAGTCGACTGACCGACCTCAGGTCACGTCCGACCACCACGATCCACCACGCCGTTGAGTCCGCCACGGTTGACCGGCCCGGACAGCTTGCTGTCGCGATCATGGGCCGGATGAACGCACAGGATGCGAATTCGTTGCTGCGAGTGCGGCGCAATCGGGCTCAGGGCCTGGCGATGTTGCTGGACGTTGACACGTTTGCCGACGAACCAACCAGTGAGCAGCAGCGGGCACAGCACGAGCTGGCGGGGCAAATCCTGCGGGACAACCAGTGGCGCGTCATCGATGTACCACGCGGCATGGGCGTGGCTGACGCGTGGTCCGCCCTGGAACAGCTCAACACGGGCGGCCTGAACATGCGCGCCTCCGACCGCAGCACCATCGCCGTGACCATCTCGGTGATGCTGGCCTGTTTGACCGTGACCCCACTCACCCAGGATTCCGGCTTTGTCGGCCTCAGCTGGCTGTTGATCATCGCCATCGGCGCGGCCAGCCTGGGACTGCGACGCATTCAGTTGACCAACGGTGTGGTGCTCAGCGCCCAGGTAGCGATCTTGCTGTTCTACTCCCTCGGCCTGAGTCTTACCCTCATCTCGCCGCTGAGTGAGCTGGGCACGCCGTGGTTCGAGCACTACGCCTCGCTCTGGGGGGCGGGCGTCGAGCACATGCGCACTCAGGCCTCGCCCATGGATCCCAACGACGGCGTGAAGCTGATCTTCGTGACAGTGATCGGAATGATCATGATCATGACCGATCTGTTGGTCTCCGGTGTCGGGCGTCCGGCTTGGGCCATCGCACCGCCCGCCACCCTGTTTCTGGTGCCGGCGCTCGGTTTGGGCACCGACACCGGAGTGATCAGCTTCTGCTATATCGCCGTTGGCTATCTCGCCATCTTGATCGCCGAGGGCCTTAACTCGACTGCGCGATGGACTCGGGGACTCTCCCGCGACTCGGCGGAGCGCTTCGGCGCAGCTATGCCGGTGGTCTGGCGTGCAGCCGGCTATCTTGCCGTTCCGGCCATCGTCGCGACCATCGTGCTCGGGTTTGCCTTGCCCACGTTGACCTTGCCCGGCGGCCTGGGGTTCGGTAATGGGCCCGGTGGCAGCGGTCCGCTTCAGCTGACAGATCCCACCTTGGATCTGCGCCGCAATCTCAACCAGCCAGAAGATCGCGACGTGATCCAGTATCAGACCACCGGCCCGGGTGGGGTCTACCTGCGCCTGGCCTCGCTCCCTCAGTTGAATTCGAACGGCTGGAGCAATGTGCAAATACGACTGAACAGCGGGCAGTCCCTCCCAGCCGTCCCGGGTCTGAGCAGCGAGCCAACCGACAGGCGGAGGACAACGATCAATGTGTTGGAATTCTCCTCCCAGTACCTGCCACTCCCGTATGCGCCACGTAGCTTATGACGCGCCGGGAGACTGGCGTTTCGACGCCAACTCCTTGCTCGTGGTGAACGCCGACAACCGGGCCCAGGATCTCCGTCGTCTGACATACACCGTCGAGAGCGTGGACATCGAGCCAAACGGCGACGAGCTCAACAATGCTGTCGCCGGCACTCCTGCTGACGCGGCGGTGACCGCGGAAATCCCCTCCGATCTGCCGGACAACCTGGTGCAGCTAGCCAATCGCATCACGGCCGACGCCGACACCCCTGCTGCGAAGGCAGCCGCCATCCAGGCCTATCTGCGCAGCAACGAGTTCACCTACAGCACCGAACCACTGCCCGGCAGTGGCTATGAGGCGCTCCAAAACTTCCTGCTTCAAGATCAGCGGGGCTACTGCGAGCAGTTCGCATCCGCGATGGCCATGATGGCGCGGGTGATCGGAATTCCCTCTCGGGTTTCAGTCGGCTTTCTGCCGGGTGAACGGGACGAGGAAGGCTGGAAGGTGTCGATCCGCGACATGCATGCCTGGCCAGAGCTGTACTTCGCGAACCACGGCTGGGTGCGGTTTGAGCCCACGCCGGCCAGCGTGACCGGGTCCGCACCAGGGTGGACCGTGCAGAACGCCGACTCCTCCGGAAGCGACCCGTCAGCAAACCCGTCCTCGGAGCCGACGGCCGATGAGGCCTCACCAGGCGCCGCACCATCGGTCGGGCCAAGCGAGCAACCGAACGTTCCCGGGCTGGACGCCGGTACGCGCTGGGGACGCACCCTGATCGGAACCGGCATCGCTCTGGTGTTGCTGGCCATCCTGGCGGCGCCAGCCACCATTCGCGTGCGGCGACGCAGCGGCCGACTCAACGGGAGCGGACCGGCCGAGGAGCAGGTCGAGGAGGCGTGGGCCGAGATCAGGGACACCGTGTTGGATTACGGCGGGTCCTGGCCCGAGGGCTCACCACGGGCAATCGGCGAGGAGATGGCGCACCGACTTGATGAGGACGAGTCGGAGTCGATGAGCCGGGTTGCCACCCTGGTTGAACGGTCGCGCTATGCGCGCAGCTTCGACCACGGCGGTGCGTATGACCGAGCTACCGACGATGACCTCAGAGATTCGGCGAGGGGTGGCGGCTCCGGCCGATTTGCGCCAAAGGGTGATGGCGCTGCTGCTTCCGCGATCGCTATTCCGGCGTACGCCGCCTAAGGAGCCTGATCAGTAGTTGTCGCGGCGGCGACGACTCATAAACCCTCGTCGCGCCGCTTACGCCAGCGCTCTTCCATCTTGTCCATGAAGCCCTGCCCGTCATGGGTGCGCGATCCCTGCGAGGTCTTCGCTCGATCCCGACCATTACCGGCATCGGCGTTTCCACCGACGTGTTGCCAGGAGTAGATGGCGGTCACCGCGGCGGCGACCATGATCACAAACCCGAGCACGCTAAGAAAAGGGGTGATCGAGATGCCTGCAATGAGGAGCCCAAGGCCTGCAAAGAATCCCACGCCTGCAAGCGCAGCACGCCGCCGATGAACCCGCCGGGTGCTGGTCCCGCGAAGGGCGTTGACCAGCTTGGGATCTTCAGCTGCGAGGGCGGCTTCCATCTGCTCGAGAAGCCGCTGCTCCTCATCTGAGAGGGCCACTAGCCACCTCCCAAAGGTCTCGTCGTACGCGTGCCGTCATGATACGCCTCTCACACGGAAGGAGGAGATTCGATCCATTCGGATACCGAATACCCACTGACGTGTGACCTGTGCACAGTTATCGACGGCATTGGGCCTCGTCCTTGGCTGAGCGATGTGGCTCTAGTTTAGGTTGCTGCAGTGAGTATGGGAAACCCGACCGGCCAAGGACCGGACGAGCTGTTAGACAGTGTCCTGGCGCAGGACACTAACTACCAGCGGCTGGTCAGCACGGCTCTCTGGACTGCTGTGGGCCCGAACTTTCCGACCGCCGCATCAATAGCAAGATCGGCTTCTGGCCATCCTCGCTCTGGGTCAGTCAGCTGTGGTTGCCGGTAGATCCGATGCCGGTCCACGAGCTGTTCGACCCGAACTCCGACCCGCCGGATCCGTGCCCGCTCCACGCCGAGCCGCTCGTAGAGCTCAAGCGCCTGCGCGTAGATCTCGACGGTGACGTCGGTAGGTGTCGCAAGGGTGGCGGAGCGGGTCAGTTCTGTGAAGTCGGCGAACCGCACCGAGATGCTGATCGTGCGGCCCACCATTTGCTGCTTCCGCATCCGGTGCGCGGTGCGGTCCGCCATCCGGAGAAGCTCGCGGCGCACGGTGTCAGGATCGTCGGTGTCCCGCCGGAACGTCTCCTGCGAGCCGACGCTGTGCTCCGGCTCCAGTGGGGTGACGCGGCGACGGTCCCTCCCCCACGCCAACTCGCCGAGCATGCCGCCTGCGTGCGGGCCAAAACTCGGTCGCAAGCTGCCTCTCGGCGTGTGGGCGAGGTCGCCGATGGTGAAGATGCCGAGCCGATGCAGCTTCTGCGCGGTCGCATTACCGACTCCCCACATGGCCTCGACCGGTAGCGGGTGGAGAAATCCCGCGACTCCCTCCGGCCGCACCTCGATCAGTCCGTCCGGCTTAGCTGCCCTGGATGCAACCTTGGCGACGAACTTGGTGGGCCCAATACCGACCGAACAGGTGATCTGCTGTTCGTCAGCCACGACCGCGCGTACGTACTCGCCGATCTGCACCGGACTGCCGAACATCCGCACGGCACCGGTCAGGTCCAAGAAGGCTTCGTCGATCGACGCCGACTCAACAACAGAGGTCACCGACCGGAAGACTGCCACGATCGCCTTGGACACCGCGCTGTAGCTGTCGAAGTCCGGAGCCAGGAACGTGGCCCGCGGTGCCAGACGCCTCGCCTCGGTCGACGACATCCCGGACCGTACGCCGCGCGCTCTCGCTTCGTACGTCGCCGACAACACCACGCCACGAGGAGAGCCACCGACGATGACCGCTGTCCCCTGCAGCTCCGGGCGCCGACGCAGCTCAACGGAGGCGTAGAAGGCATCCATGTCGACGTGCATCACAATACGAGTCGACATTAGGCCTCCTATCGAACGTGTGTTCGATACAAGACTAGCGCTTTAGCTGCTGAATCAGCGAGACGCCACGTCGATTGGGCGCTCGCGCACTGCACTGAAACCGATGGCTCGCTCGACCAGACGTAAGAAGGCCGTCGCATCCCTCACCAGGTCGTCGGCCTCGCGTGCGCTGACGATGGACGTCGCGCCGGCGCGAATGGCATCCCGCCTGCTCTCTGTAGCTGCGAAGAACGCCGCCCACTCAGCGAGCTCGGGGGCGACCTCGGCCAGCATCCGCCAGGCATTGCGGGGACGGCCATCAAGCCGGCCCGCACCAGGTGGTGCCCGATGCGTCAGGACGATCGCCACGACGCGCAGTGCGGCGATGTGGGCCGCCAGGTATCGGTCGCTCGGACGTCGCGCCAGCTCGGCTTCGGCAAGGGAGCTGCGCGCTCGCTGTAAGTCGTCGTTGCAGGACATCATGTCCTCTTGTTGATTCGGACGGGAGACCTCGACCCTGGTTTGATTGCTCGCTACCGCTCGCTGTGTTGGCAGCCTCGATGCAGATGGGGGTCGAGATCCATCTGCATCAAGGCAAGCCCGGAGTACGTGCCGCGAACACGCACTGCATCGGCCAGGCATTCGCTGTGGCTGATCACCCAAAAAGCCAAGTTTTAGAACGCCTGTTCGAACAGGGACTAAGTTACACCTCGGGACCGACAGTTCGTCAAGCGAATGTACGACGCGGGACGCACAAACGTCTTGGCGACTCGTCGGTGCGCTCCAGAAGCGATCGGCTCGTCGGCACAGACTCGGTGCGTCTTACGAGCGTCGGGAAATCGCGCAGCCGTACGGACGATGCGCGAGCAGGACACAAAAAGACAGCCCTATGATCCAGCCCATGACAGACAACCCCCTGACCGACAACTCCGGCAAGACCGCGCTGGTGACCGGAGCGTCGTCTGGCATTGGTGAGGCGACCGCGCGACAACTTGCCGAGCTCGGCTACACCGTCTATGCCGGGGCCAGGCGCGTCGATCGGATGTCTGATCTCGCCGATCGCGGTATCCGCACCAGGCCGATCGACGTCACCGACGACGGGTCCATGGTGGCGCTGGTCGAGACGATCATTGCCGACACCGGACGCATCGATGTGCTGGTCAACAACGCCGGATACGGGTTGTACGGCGCATTGGAGGACATGTCGATCGAGCAAGCCCGGCGTCAGTTCGAGGTGAACGTTTTCGGCTTGGCGCGGCTCACCCAGCTTGTGCTGCCCCAGATGCGAGCCCAACGTGACGGGTACATCGTGAATATCTCCTCGATGGGCGGCAAGATCTGGGAGCCGCTTGGCAGCTGGTACCACGCCAGCAAGTTCGCTGTCGAGGGGCTGAGTGACAGCCTGCGTATCGAAGTGGCAGAGTTCGGCATCAAGGTCGTGATCATCGAGCCGGGCACCATCCGGAGCGAGTGGGCGGGGATTGCAGCCGACCAACTGGAAGCGACCTCCTCGAACACTCCGTACGCCCGGCAAGCCAGGCTTGTGGGAGCAGGGCTGCGCTCAGTTGACCGGATGCCGATCGCAGCCGGGCCTGAGGTGGTCGCCGAGGTCATTGCTAGAGCGGTCCAGAGTCCCAAACCCCGTACCCGATACCCGGCCGGCGGCGGAGCTCGGGCCATCCTGCTGGCTGAGCGGATCCTGCCTGACCGAGGCTTCGACTGGTTCATCCAGTTGGGTTACCGGTTCGCGTCACGCTGACCCGGCTTCTGCTCCGGCCCGGTGCGTTGCACACAAGAAACTGCTAACAGATTGCATGATCCGGCCGCGGACGACTGCAACCTGCCAACAGTTTCTTCGTCAATCGGATGGGGCCATGATCGACTTACGGAACCTACGTGTACGTGGGTTCCGACTGGCCGCGATAGGAGCTCACAAAGCCGCGAAAGGCCCGGATATTGGCCGATCCTTGGCGAATTCGTGGCCCTGTGCGGGAAACGGCGGAGTCAGCGGGAATCTGACGAGGTCTTGACTTACGTACCCCAGCCCATGCTGAAGACCTCGAAAGCCGTCGCCATTGGGACTCCCAATCGAGTTCCGGCCTGCCGGGCTCCGCTCTCCAAGAATTCCTCGGGATCGAAAGACTCCCATCCCAGCCCGTCGATATAGGCCTTGTGCGCGGCCAGGGACGCGACTCCGCGTTGGAAGGTTCCGGTGGTATCCACCCCATGCCGTCCGTCTGGAGAAGACGCAGCCCAGACCTCCCTCACGCCGCCCCAGCGCTGCAGCCCATCGTCGATCTGCTCGCGAAACACCCAACGGTTCCCGGCATCTCGTACGGCGTCCAAGGTCGCCCGCCCGGTAGCGATGTGGTCGGCCTGGTTGACGGTCTGACCACCCCAGGTATCGCGAAAGTTGTTGGTGATCACGATCTCCGGTCGATGCCGGCGTACGGCCCCACAGATCGCTCGACGCAGCCCGACTCCATACTCCAGCACTCCATCGGGCAGGCCGAGGAAGTCCACAGTCTCGACTCCGACAATCCGTGCCGACTCGAGCTGCTCGGCCTCGCGCACCCTCCGGGCCTCGGCCGGTTCCATTCCGTCAATGCCGGCCTCGCCGCTGGTCACCATCGCGTACACCACTGTCTTCCCCTGATCGGTCCAGCGTGCTATCGCCGCTGCGGCACCGAACTCAAGATCATCTGGATGTGCCACGACACAAAGCGCCGTGGTCCACGACTCATCGACAGGTTCGAGATCTGGCATTGGCTCAGCCTAGGGCGGGTTGCGGCGGCAAACCCCTACGCTCCTCCCATGGTCCTGCTGCTCGCTTGCGCATAGCTGATGTCCGATCCTGTGGTTGTGATAGGTGGCGGGCTGGCCGGCATGGCTGCCGCGGCTCGGCTCGCCAAGGCAGGGCATCCGGTTGAGCTCTACGAGCGCTCGGAAACGCTGGGCGGCACATGGGCGCCGTACCGGCTCGCCAGCGATGTCACGGTGGACGATGCGCCAGCGATCATCGGTTTCCCGGCACCATGGCGTGACCTGTTCCGCAAGAGCGGCCGCCCGCTGGAAGCGGAGTTGGCCAGGATGGGCTACGCCCTAGAACCGGCCAGGCCAGCAAAAATGATCTTCGCTGACGGTGTCGAGCTGACGCTGCCGACCGACCGCGGCGGTCAGTACGCCACTCTGGCTGCCGCGTACGGCAGCTCGGTCGCCGAGCGTTGGCGGGTTCTGCTCGACCGGCTCGACCTCGTGTGGCAAACCCTCCGAGGCCTCGGGTTCGAGGCGGAGCTGCGCGGCCGTCGCCAGTTGAACAAGACCGCAAGGCGGAGCCTGTTCGGCCACCGCATGACGCTGGCGGACCTCGCGATCTCCTTCGCCCATGATCATCTCGGCGCTTTGATGCGTAGCATCGCCTACCGTTCAGGCTCGATACCCGAGCAGACTCCGGCCTTCGCGGCAGTCGAGCTGTCCATGCAGCGCACCTTCGGGCGCTGGCAGCTGGTACCGCTCGACACCAGCTCCGGACTCGATGTGGGCCGCTCCTCGGTCCTGGTCGAGGCCCTTGCGGCCCGTCTCGAGCTGCGCAAAGTGCGCGTCCACCTCGGCTGTCCGATCGAGAGCATCCACCTTGGCAACGGCCACGTCACTGCAGTTACGAGCAGCGATGGAGACCGCCCCGCCGCGGCAGTCATCGCTACGTGCGACCCGTGGCAGACCTTCAACGACCTGCTCCCGATCACCGCGGCCCGGCGCACCCGACGCCAGCTGCGCAGCCTCGGCCCGGCGGCAGCTCCGACCATCGCTCACGTTGCAGCACCGGCACCCGCTGCCCTGCTCCATGAGACGGTCACCTTCAGCGAGGCCGGCGTACCGACCCTCAACTACCTCCGCCGAGTGGCGGGCGGCGGGCTGCGGACAACTCACGATTTCAACGCGACGCATCCCCGGCCCGCGTACGGAGTCGCGTGGAGCGGCTTTGCGAGCTGGCTGCGCCGACCCTCGGTGACGACAGATATCCCGGGCCTTTACACAGCAAGTCCCTCATCTCCAGCAGGTCCCGGAGCATCTGAGGTTGTGCTCTCTGCGGCCCTGGCCGCCTACGGCTGCCACGAGCAGCTCAGGGCCGGGGCCTGATCGCGGAAACTTTGGGGACCCAGACAACTTCCGTATACTCAGATGTTTGTTCTTCCGGGTAAGGACCTCCTTCTTGACACACGCGCAGAGCGAAACGAGTTCCGACAGCGTGACAAACGCATCTCCAGCCGCTAACACTCTGGACCGCGAGCTGGCCGCCGAACAAGCTCACGTGGATCTGGTGTACGCATGGCTCGCCGAGGCGACCCGTTCCGCCCAGCAGGTGGCGCGGGAAGGTCGCTCCCGCTATCAGTCCGACCGCAACTCCTACGTTCGCGAGGAAGACGGTACTGGCTTGTACGAGCGCGATGTCTTTGCCTTCCAGGCCGCTCGACGGCTGGCTGTGCTTGATGCCGAGCAAGAAGGCCTGGTCTTTGGTCGGCTGGACCGCACCGACGGCGAAGTTCGCTACGTCGGCCGTATCGGAGTTCGCGACGCGGACTATGAACCACTGGTCATCGACTGGCGTGCACCAGCGGCCGAGCCGTTCTACCGAGCCACGCCGAGCGACCCCATGCAGGTGATCCGACGCCGGGTACTGCGCTGCCGTGGCGACCGGGTGGTGGGCATCGAAGACGATCTCCTCGACGGCGAGAACGCGGACGGGGAGCTGGTGGTGATCGGCGAAGGCGCGCTACTTGCCGCACTCACCCGGGCTCGTGATCACACCATGCGGGACATCGTCTCAACCATCCAGGCCGAGCAGGATGAGGCGATCCGCGCTCCGTACCAGGGTTTCACCATGATCACCGGCGGACCGGGGACCGGAAAGACCGTGGTCGCACTGCATCGCGCCGCCTACCTGCTCTACTCCAACCGGCGCCGCTTCGAGTCCGGTGGTGTCCTGGTGGTTGGACCGAGCCGACTCTTCATGAATTACATCGCACGCGTGCTGCCCTCGCTGGGTGAGGGCTCGGTCACCCTGCGCTCCATTGGTGCCGTGGCATCCGACGTCGTCCGGATCACCGGTGATCGTGTCGATCCGCCTCAGGTCGCTGCGGTCAAAGGCAGCCTGCGCATGGTGAAGCTGCTGCGCCGCCTGGTGCATGAGCCACTGCATGAAGTACCACTCGAGCTGCGGATCATGGTCGACGGCACCGTGTTGGTGGTGCCAGCCAGCACGCTGACTCGCATCCGATCTCACGTGCTCGCGCACCATAAGCTCAACAGCGGCCGCGAGGCCGCCGAAAGGGAGTTGCTCGCCGCGCTGTGGCGGGTCCGGCATCCCGAGACCGAAGAACGCCTCGATCATGATCATGAGCATGTGGAGTTCGGGGAGCGCGTCTCCGACCTCGCCTCGTTCAAGATGTTCTGCAACGCGTGGTGGCCAGGAGTCAGCGCGCCAGCAGCGCTCGCCCGGGTCGCCGATGCGGAGCTGATCAAGCGGGTTGGGACGTCGGTACTTTCTGACGAAGAATGCGAGCTGCTCAGTGCGAGTTATCGCGGCGCGACGGACTGGACGGCCGCGGACGGCGCGCTGCTCGATGAGCTGGTGCATCTGCTCGGCCCGCTCCCAGCGCCAGACCCGCAGGAGCTGCCCGGCCTCCCCGATCTTGACTCTGAGACGCAGGAAGTCTTCACCACAGCCGACCTGCTTTCCCCAGCGCGGGAAGTTGACCCCTTCGAGCTGCCGCATGAGACGTACGCACACCTGCTCATCGACGAGGCGCAGGATGTCAGCCCGATGCAATGGCGCATGCTGCGTCGGCGTGGCGCCAGTGCCAGCTGGACCATCGTGGGCGACCCCGCCCAGAGCTCCTGGATCGACACACAAGAGGCGGACCGAGCGGTCGAGGAGATCATCGGGACTGCGCCGGTGCGGCACTTCCGGCTAAGCACCAACTATCGCAGCCCATCGGAGGTCTTCGACTTGGCCGCGAAGATCGTCGTCGCAGAATTCCCGGACGCCGACCTTCCCACTGCCGTCCGCTCAACAGGTCATCAGCCGCGACTCCTGGTGCCGGCAGACCTAGCTCCGGAACACGACACCGTCGCCAAAGTCATGATCAACATCGTACGGACGCTGCTTGCCGAGGTGGAGGGTACGGTCGGCGTGATCTGCCCGCCGTCAACCAAGGACGAGCTGGCGGCCCAGCTAGCGCAGGCCCGCATGGCCGGGACCGACCGGGTTGCAATTGTGACACCCCTCGAGGCGAAGGGCCTCGAGTACGACGGGGTGCTGGCTGTCACCCCTGATGACATTGTGGCCGAGTCGCCGGGCGGTGTCCGAGCCCTCTATGTTGCCCTCACCCGGCCGACGCAGCGGCTCGTCACGCTCGACGCCGCACCTGATGCAAGCTGGCGTAAATCTCTCGGGTAGCGCGGGACCTGTTCTGGGTAAAGAAATGCAGTCCGGGTGCGCCGCGGCTCAGCAGCTCCTCCGACAACTCAGTCCCGATTCTGATCCCAACCCGCCGAACTTGATCATCATCGTCGGCCACCTCGTTGATCCGATCAGTCACCGACAGGGGTAAAGCGGCCCCCGACAGTTCCGCGAACCGGGTCACCTGGCGGACATTGGTGATCGGCATGATCCCCGGAATGATCGGAATGTTGCAGCCGAGTGCTCGGATCCTGGCGACCAGGGCGAAATAGTCATCGGCGGTGAAGAACAGCTGCGTGATCGCGAAGCTGGCGCCGGCCCGTGCCTTCGCGACCAACACTCGGGCGTCAAGATCAAAATCATTCCGCTCCGGGTGCGCATCAGGAAACGCAGCGACGCCGATACAGAAATCGCCGAGCTCACGTACCATCGCCACCAGCTCGGTCGCATTCTTCAAACCCTCAGGATGAGCCTCCCAGGGGACACGGGGCCCTCCTGGCATGTCACCCCGGATCGTGAGCACATGGTGAATGCCGGTGGCCGCGTACCAACCGATCACCCGTCGTAACTGATCCCGACTCTGGCTTGCGCAAGTCAGATGCGCCATAGCCCGTAAAGTCGTGTGCTGGGCAATCGACTCGGTGGCCTTGATCGTACGGTCCCGGGTTGACCCACTGGCACCGTAGGTCACCGACACGAAGTCGGGGCCGAGCGACTCCAATTCGCGCACTGTCTGCCACAGCTGGCGTTGCTGGATCTCGTCCTTGGGTGGAAAGAACTCGAAGGAGAACAGTGGTTGGTCGCCGGCTGCCAGCAAGTCGGCGATGCTGGGCGTACGCGGACGCCAAAGACGATTGCGGCCCGGCATGCGAACACCCTAAGGATGGGACCTCTTGTGTCCTCCGTAGGCTCAGCATGTGGTCAACAACCCGCTTGTCAAGGGCTCCGACGCTGTTCTGGACCCGCAGGCGCCACTGTCACAGGCGTTCCGAGAAGCGGTGTCGGCCGAGATCAGCGCCTTTGTGAGCGAGCAATCATCAGTTCTCGATTCCATGGGCCCTGAGCTCGTTCCGGTCCACCTCATGGCCAGCCAGTTGTTGTGCGGGGGCAAGCGGATGCGGCCCGCCTTCTGCGTCTGGGGCTTTGTCTCTGCTGCCGGAATCCCGTCGGACGAGGACCTCAAGCCACTGCTCGCTGCAGCGGGCAGCCTCGACGTCCTCCACGTGAGCGCACTTGTTCACGACGATCTGATGGACTCCTCCGACTTACGACGCGGGCGACCCGCTGCCCATCGGCAATTCGAGGCCCTGCACGCAAACGCAGGCTGGCTTGGCGACTCGGCCGCCTTCGGCAGGGCAGGTGCGATCCTGCTCGGCGACTTGCTCGTCATGTGGTCAGCGCAGATGCTGCACGGCGCCGGGCTGGACCAGTCCGCGCTGGAGCGAGCGCTGCCGATCGTCGAGGCGATGCGTACCGAAGTCACCTGCGGCCAGTACCTCGACATCGTCGCGCAGGCGCACCCGCTGCGGAAGCGGGCTCCGGCGATCGGGTCGCTGCGCCCCACCATCGAGTTGGCACTGGACGACGCCAGCCGAGTTGTGGAGTACAAGGCGGCGCGCTACACGGTGCAGCGCCCATGCCAGATGGGCGCTGCGCTTGGCGGCGGTGACGACGAACTGTACTTTGCCCTCGGCGCGTACGGCTCACCGCTGGGACGGGCCTTCCAGTTCCGCGACGACCTGCTGGGTGTCTTCGGGGACCCGAAGGTCACGGGCAAACCGGCCGGAGATGATCTTCGCGAGGGTAAGCGTACGGTGCTGGTGGCGCATACGTACGCGCACGCCGGCGAGGCCGGCCAGAAACTCCTGCTGCAACGACTCGGCGACCCTGCGCTGGACGATACCGGGATCAGTGAGTTGCAGGAGGTGATCGTCGAGTCAGGCGCCCGGGACGCCGTCGAGTCGATGATCAGCGAGTATTACGAGCGGGCGCTCAAGACGTTGCACGATACCGAGATCACCGAGGAGGGTCGAGCCGGTCTGACGGCCCTTGCCGACGCTGCCGTGCGGCGCGAGTTCTAGTGGTGCATCGGCGGAGCATCTAGCGTCGTGTCACTGGCGATTCATGATCTTGACACGGGTTCGGACAATGCCTGGAAGGTATACCGCTCCATCGACGGATCAGCCTTCCAGGCGGCGCGCAGCCTGCCACTCAGCCGATGAGCCGCTTCCTGCGGATCGGAGGCCTGGGTGATGGCTCGCACGACGCAAACCCGCCGTGCCCCAGCCTCGATCACATCGTCAATGTTGTCCATTGAGATCCCGCCAATCGCGAACCACGGCCGCGACTTGATCCTTGCGACTCGCGCTTTCCGGGCGGCGTAGCGGACGAGGTCGAGGCCAACCGGCTCGTAATCAGGCTTGGTGGAAGTGGCGTAGACGGGTCCAACGCAGAAATAATCCACGTTGGGGTCCTTGATCGCCTTGTCGGTCTGGCGCGGCGCATGGGTGGAACGGCCGATGAGCGCCCAGCGGTGCAGGTACTTGCGGGCCTGCGCAGCCGAGCCGTCGGCCTGGCCGAGATGCAACATGTCTGCCTGGAATCGTCCGGCCAGCTCAGGTGACTCGTTCACACAGACGATGCCCTGATATGGTCCGGCCGCCTGACGGGCTATCTCCAAAGCCGCGAGCTCGGCCTCCGGTGTCATGTCTTTCTGGCGGATCTGCACGATGTCGACACCTCCGGCAAAGGCCGCCTGCAGAAAGCTCGCGAGGTCGCCTTGCTTCTCTCGTGCGTCCGTGCACAGGTACAGCCGGGCAAGGCGGAGGCGGGCCTCTAGGCCCATCAACGCAGTCACAAAGCCACGATAGTGGCCCTCATCCAGACACCTTGGATGAGAGACGCCTCTGCTCAGTGGTGAGCGGTGGCGTCCTCTCGCTCGGAACGGATCAGTTTCACGAGCCCGATCGGTTGCGGTTCATCCGCCGGTTGACCAGCCGCCCACTCGGCAAGGAGTCGACGGTTGTCGATATCCCGCGCCTCGCGATCGAGCAGATCGAGGAGATATTCCTGCAAGGATTCGCCGCGAGTCTTCGCTTCGACCGAGAGCATGCGACGCGTGGATTCCGAGACGCCGCGAATCTGGAGAGCAACCACGAGTGCATCGTGCCATCCACAGTCGCAGCCGCTCCGTCGTCTCAAAATCGGCGTGCGGCCTCGATGGCATGTGCCACCTTGGTCGGCCCGCCCGGGAATCCCGGTGTCCACCAGCACGACGCCGTCATCACGACGACGGCCTATGCCTTCACTTATCCGATGGGGATTTCAATCACGCCGTCGACGACCTCGCGCATGTCGTCATTGTGGCGTGCGGTCGGGGGAGCTGAACAGTCCCAGGCGGTGAGCAGCTCAGACCGGCGATCGAGCGCCCAACTCCTGCCGGACCAGCGGAGCGACCTCGGTCCCAAAGAGCTCGATCGAGCGCATCGACCTTGCATGATCAACATGGGAGACATGCAGCTCGAACCGATCGAGATGCATCAGCTCGTGCAGCCGGATGATCTTGTCGGCCACGGTTTCCGGTCGACCGAAGAACAGCGCACCTTCGGGCCCAATCAGATCCTCGACAGCCGCATCTGACATCGGGGGCCAGCCGCGCTCCCGGCCGATCTTGGCGAACGTTTGGCGGTACGCCGGTAAGAACTCCGCTCGTGCGGCACGCTCGTCGGTGAAAACATAGCCGTGGCTGTGAACCGCAAGTGGCGTAGTGGGGTCATGATTCCCGTAATCGAGAGCCTTGCGGTACAGCTCGACGAGCGGGGTAAAGGCGGCCGGACGGCCCCCGATGATCGCAAGTGCCATTGGCAGGCCCAGGGTGCCGGCCCGCACGACTGAGTTCGGCGTGCCGCCCACGGCGACCCAGATCGGGAGCGGGCGGCCTTCCTGGCGGGGATGGACCTCGACGTTGTCCAGCGGCGCGCGGAACTTGCCACGCCAAGTCAGCGGCTGATCGTCGCGTAACTTCAACAGCAGCTCGAGCTTTTCAGCGAAGAGCTCGTCGTAATCGCCGAGGGAGTAACCAAACAAGGGAAACGACTCGGTGAACGAACCACGGCCGACCATCAGCTCCGCGCGCCCACCCGACAACAGGTCGAGCGTGACGAAGTTCTGGAACACCCGCACCGGATCAGCTGAGCTGAGCACGATAACGGCACTGGACAGCTTGATCGTTTTCGTGCATCCAGCGATGGTGGCGAGAACGATCTCCGGTGCCGAGGCTGCCATGTCCGGCCGGTGGTGCTCACCTATGCCAAAGACCTCCAGGCCCAGCTCGTCGGCGAGCCTGGCCTCTGCCACCACCTGCCTCAGTCGCTCGCCTGGCGACACGCTTGGATCCGTGATCTCAGCAAATGTGGTGAGTCCGAGTTCCATGGCTGCTTGCTACCTCCAGACGAAAGTGCCGTACCCACAGTAAGCGCGGGCATTGGGCTGGATTCAAAGCGCGCCTAGGATCGCTCGCCGCTGACCTAGACGAACGAGCAGACTCGACAGTTGCGACTGAACCTCGCCTCTCTCAGCCGCCACCCCGACTTCGTTTCCGAGCTGAAGCTCGCGAGCGGCCTGCCGGCCGGCCTTCGTCAGACGCGCACGCCGTACGGGCAGGTCGGTTGGCTCGATGTACAGGACGCATTCCGGTTCGCCGTTACGCTGAGGCATCCTCGACTCATGCCGGACGAATCGACTAGACGCTGGCTGCTGATGCCAGACGAAGCGACTCACCGCTGATGCCGGACGAATCGACTGGTCGCGGCGCGCCTCGGCCGTGGCAGGACGAGGTCACTTCTAGACTCGCCCCCGAGGCCAACACGGCCACCTTCCCCACCGTGTTCGGAGCAAACGTGACGATGACGACCGTCGGCGACCCCATAGTGGGTCGCCTGCTGGACGGTCGTTATCAGATCACCCAGCGACTCGCGAGGGGCGGGATGGCGACCGTCTACCGGGCCGTGGACACGCGCTTGACTCGTACGGTCGCGGTCAAGGTGATGCATGTCGGACTCGGTGATGAAGCCGAGTTCGCGCGCAAGTTCGATCGTGAAGCGCGGGCGGCTGCCAAGCTGTCCCACCCGAATGTGGTGTCGGTTTTCGACCAGGGTCAAGATGCGGGGGGGCCTAACAGTCGTCCGTACATCGTGATGGAGTACGTGGAGGGGCAGACGCTGCGCGACGTGCTCAATCGGGAGGCGCCGCTGCCGCCGGCCAGGGCATTGGAGCTCATGGAGCCGGTGCTGGCCGCCCTCGCCGCTGCCCACGACGCCGGACTGGTCCACCGCGACGTGAAGCCTGAGAACGTGTTGATCAGCGACCGCGGCCGGGTCAAGGTGGCCGACTTCGGGCTCGCCAAGGCTGTCTCCTCGCAGACCTCCACCGCCACGCAAGGACTGCTGATTGGAACCGTTTCTTACCTTCCGCCAGAGCTGGTAATGGCCGGCCAGGCGGACGCACGATCGGACGTGTACAGCGCCGGCGTGGTGCTTTTCGAACTGCTGACCGGGCGCAAGCCGCACACCGGTGACACCCCGATCCAGATCGCCTACGCGCACGTACACCGCGACGTGCCCCCGCCATCTGCCGGCCCGACCGCGGGCCGGCTTCCGCCCTACGTGGATGCCCTAGTCACCCGGGCGACAGCTAGAGATGCGAACCTTCGGCAGCCTGACGCCAAGGTCTTCCTCGCTCAGGTACGCCGCGCTCGTATCGCGCTCCAGCAAGGTCTGGCCGACGATCCCCAGCTCACTCGTGAGCTGCGCAGCGCACCGAGGCAGACAGCCGCGGGGTCGAAGCGGCGCGACCGTGCCGACTATGAAGTGACCCAGATGGTCCCGACCCCGGCGCCTGTTGCCCAGGCCCAGCCTCGCCCGTCGGGGACACCTCGTACTGTGATCGACGCTCCGCCACCAGCCGTTGCAAGACCCGGGTACGCGCAGACAGCCGAGCGTCTGGCCGCGAGCGAGCGCGAGCGCAGGGCCCGAAAACGTCGCAAGGGTTGGCTGGCTCTCTTGCTCGTCGTGCTGATCTCGGCTTCCGCAGCCCTGGCCGGCTGGTACCTCATGGAAGGCCGGTTCACGACTGCGCCGGTGCTTGATTCGCTCAGCAGGGCTGAGGCCGAGCGGGTGGTGGCGAAGGTGGGTCTCTCGGTCGACTTTTCCGCGGCGTACAGCGAGACGGTGGCGCGGGGCATGGTGATCTCCGCCATCCCCGGACCTGGGACCAAGATCTTGAGGGGCAGCAAGATCGAGGCGACGCTGTCTAAGGGCCGCGAGCGGTACCCGATGCCAGTCGTCGTCGGTTTGTCTCAAGCTGCGGCCGAGGCCGCGCTCGAGAAAGCCAAGCTGGCCGTGGGCAAGATCGCTGATGGTTACAGCGACCAAGTTGCCGTCGGCACAGTGCTCCGGGCGTCGGAGCAGCCGGGCGCCCGGCTCAAGAAGGGCACCCCTGTCAACCTCGTGGTCTGCGCCGGGCTGAAGCCAGTCTCGATCACCGACTACCAGGGCACGCCGTACGATGCGGCGTCAGCGGCGCTCAAGGCAGCAGGCTTTCAGGTCGTCGAGCGGAGCGCCCATTCCAACAAGGTCGCCAAGGATCTCGTGCTGCGTCAGGATCCGCGTTCCGGTCATGCGGAGCCGGGCGCAACGATCACGCTCACCAGATCGCTGGGACCACAGCTCGTCACGGTGCCCAATGTTCAGCGGATGGCAGTTCCTGCGGCCCGGCAGGTGATGCGGGAGGCCGGCTTCAAGACCACAGTGCAGCCGGTGGGCATCAATCGAGCTGGAGTCAGCTACGTGATCTACACCAACCCGGGTGGCCGTGCCATGGCAGCCAAGGGCTCGACGGTCATTCTGTACGTGGTCTGAGGGGGCTGCGGGCGCACGGTTGGGGTGCAGCAATACCCTACGCTGATCAAATTCGCTCAAAACTGACACTCGTTCAGTGTGCGGCTGGCCTCGACGGCGTGTCGGCGGAACTGGCGTCAGATTCTGAGGGACTCGGCGAGTGAGACGTGCACTTTCCCAGCACTCAGGTGCCGAGAACTCCACACCAGCGTCCCGCGAGCGTGGCTTAGGCTGGTTCGGTGCTGGTTGCCAGGTCCCACACGCGTCTAGCCTTCCTGGCACTCCTGGCGATGGCCGCGGCCTGGGGATCAACGTTCCTTCTCATCAAGGATCTGGTGACCCGGATTCCGGTGACCGACCTCCTCGCCATACGGTTCGCTATCGCCGCCGTGGCACTGGGGCTCATTGTCGGCCCGCGAGTTCAAATTTCCCGCCCGGTGCTCACCCAGGGCGCGCTGCTCGGATTGTTGTACGGCTCGGCGCAGGTCCTGCAGACCGCCGGACTGGCCCACACAGCTGCCAGCGTGTCGGGCTTCGTCACTGGTCTGTACGTGGTTGCCACTCCACTACTGACAGCTGTGATCCTGCGCCGCAAGATCGCCAACATCACCTGGTTCGCGGTCTTCCTTGCCATGTTCGGGCTGGGCGTGCTGGCGCTGCGCGGGTTCACGCTGGGTTACGGTGAGTTGCTGACCGTTATCGCTGCGCTGCTTTACGCCCGCCACATCGTGGCCTTGGGGAAATTCAGCACGCCGCAGACCGCGATCAGCCTCAGCTTGGTGCAGTTGGTCGTGATCGCGCTGATGTGCGTGGTGGCGGCTCTGTGGCTGACTCCAGGATCAGGTTCCGGCATTCAGCTGCCGGCTAACGGCCACGACTGGCTCGTCGTGCTCTATCTCGCGATCGTCGCAAGCGCGCTCACCATGGTGTTGCAAACCTGGGCTCAGGCGCATATCGAGCCGCCGCGAGCTGCGGTGATCATGGCCATGGAACCGATCTGTGCGGCTGCCTTTGCCGTGGCCTTCGGCGGCGAGAGCGTCACGGTACGTATGGTCATCGGCGGCTTGGCGATCGTGTCCGCGATGTATCTCGTCGAACAACCCGAAAGACGCCTCCTTAAGTCCAGGGCGCACGTCAGTTGATGTATGTCGCGAGATCGAGGGCCCGCGCAATCGGCACTCCGGGGCGATAGGCCAAGTGCAGGTACGAGGGCGCCTCGAGCACAGTAAGATCTGCGCGGCTGCCGAGCACCAGGCGGCCGATGTCAGTACGCCGCAACGCCCTCGCCGAGCCCGCCGTGGCAGCGAACAGAGCCTGGGCGGGTGTCATGCCCAGCTCGCGCACCGCGAGTGAGATCACCCACGGCATCGAGCTCGAGTAACAAGTTCCTGGATTGCAATCGGTCGCCAACGCAACCGAAACGCCCGCAGCCATCAGCCTGGCGGCATCTGGATAGGGCGAGCGGGTGCAGAACTCAACGCCAGGAAGCAGGGTCGCCACCGTGTGCCCTGCTGCGCCAGCCAATGCGTCGACATCTGCTTCGTCAAGGTGGGTGCAGTGATCGACGCTTGCAGCCCCGAGCTCCACCGCCAGCTGTACGCCGGGCCCCGGGCCGAGCTGGTTGCCATGCACCCGCAGGCCGAGACCAACATCTGCCCCGGCAGTAAGGATCGTTCGGGCCTCGTCGGCGTCGAAGGCATGCGGGGAATGGGGCTCGCAGAAGACGTCGATCCAGCGGGCGTACGGCGCCGCGGCCCGCAGCATCGGCCCGGTCACCAGATCTACATACCCGGCCCGGTTGTTCGCGTACTCCTCCGGTACGACGTGGCCGCCCAAGAAGGTGGTTTCGCTGGAGAAGTGTCGAGCGAGTTGAAGCGCCCGGACCTCGTCGGCAACTGTCAACCCATAGCCGCTCTTGATCTCAACGGTGGTGGTGCCGAGAGTTCGCATCTCGGCGACACGCGCCGCGAGCAGCCCGGTCAGCTCCTCGTCACTCGCAGCGCGGGTGGCCGCGACTGTGACGCCGATCCCCCCGCCGTCGTACGGCAGGCCCGTCATTCGAGCCGCAAACTCCGTTGCTCGGTCGCCGGCGAAGATCAGGTGGCTGTGCGAGTCAACGAAGCCGGGGACGATGCCATACCCGCCTATGTCGATCCGGGCGTCGGCAGCTGGAACATCGGCGGCTGAGCCGATCCAGGCGATCATCCCGTTCTCGACCACGAGCGCGGCGTTGGAGCGGATGCCGAGCTGGTCAGGACCGGTGCCATCACAGGTGACCAGCTCGCCGATTCCGGTGACCGCGGTGCTGCTCACGTCTCCCCCAGTTGATCAAGAGCTGACGCCAGCAGCCGCGCGGCTGAGCCGAGCCGATGCCGTCCGTCGCGAACGATCACCTCGCCGGCGATGACCACCTGATCGACGTCGGTCGCGGTGGCAGCGAAACCGATCTGATCGGGACGGGCGCCCGCGGTGCGTACCGAGTCGGCGCGGATCACGACGAAGTCCGCGAGTGTTCCATCAGCGATCCGACCGCCCTCGGGCCAGCCCAGACTGCGGTACCCGGCTGCACTGCCGGTCATGATCAGATCACCCGGCGTGAAGCAGCCACGGTCGCCCGTAGCCAGCCGCTCGTGTAGCTCAAGTCCACGCATTTCCTCGAACGGGTCGATCACTGCCTGCTGGTCAGAGCCGAGGGTGAGCGGGCTGCCGGCGCCGGCCAGCCGCCGCGCCGGACCGATGCCGTCGGCAAGATCACGCTCAGTTGTTGGACAGAAGCATGCCGACGTCTGGCTGCCACCCAGCACCTTGATGTCGGTGTCGGTGAGGTGGGTGGCATGAACTGCGGTGGTGCGGCGGCCGAGCAGCCCGTGGTCATCAAGCAACTCGGTCGGGGTGCGACCGTAAAAGGCCCGGGTAGCGGCGTTCTCGGCCGGCTGCTCACTGAGGTGGACATGCAAGGGACGCTCCCCGATCGCCTCGCCGATCTCGCTGAGAGCCTCGGCAGGTACCGCGCGAACCGAGTGCACAGCGCCGCCAATGCGTACCCGATCAAGATCACTCAGCAAGCTCATGCGCGTCCGCCAGTGATCAACATCCGAGTCGGCGAAACGGGTCTGGACGGGATCCAGTGGCAGATGGCCGGTTGCCGCAAGCCCGCCAGCCAGGTAGCAAGTGTCGAGCAACGTGAGCCGGACGCCTGCGTCGGTGGCAGCCTGGATCAGCGCCTTGCCCATCGCATTGGGATCGGCGTACCAGCGGCCGTGTTGATCATGGTGCAGATAGTGGAACTCCCCCACGACTGTGTATCCGGCCTGCGCCATCTCGACAAACACAGCTCGGGCGAGTGCGAGGTAGGAATCGGGATCGAGGCGGGCGGCGAGGGCGTACATCTGCTGACGCCAGGTCCAGAAGCTGCCGCTTCCAGCGTGCGTCCGGCCCCGGAGGACGCGATGGAAGGCGTGGCTGTGGCCGTTGGCGAGACCCGGAAGTGTCACGCCGCTCAGGATCTGCTGGCCGGCTCGCGGTTCTACACCACCCCGAACGCGTGCGAAACGCCCCGCGTCCACCTCAAAGCTGACGCTTGCCTGGCAACCGTCCGGCAGCCAGGCGTACGCGGCCCAATACGAGCTCATTGCGCCGCTCCGGCCAGGTCAGCCAGCACCGTCGCCAATGCAGTAACGCCAGCAAGGCAGTCCTCCGGCTCGGCCCACTCTGCCGGTGAGTGGGATACCCCGGTCGGATTGCGGACGAAGATCATCACCGCCGGCACACCCGCGTTGGCAAGGATCCCAGCGTCGTGGCCTGCGCCGGTGCTCATCACGGGTGCACCGTCGAGCAGGGTCGCCACCCGGGTCACCAGGTCGGCGTCGAAGGCTGTCTGCGGAGTTCGCGACTCTTCGGTGACAACCGCGCCCGAGCTGGCCACCTCGTCCTCGATCTGAGCCACGGTGGCGCGCAGCGCCTGGTCGCTGGCGGCCCGGGCGTCGAGCCAGGCTGTGGCAGAGCGAGCAATGGCGTTCACCCCGCCCGGCTGGATGCTGATCTTCCCGACCGTCGCGAGGCTGCCGTGCGCCTCGGCCGCGGCACGTGCCACCAGCACGGCACGCGCACAGCCGATCACCGCATCCCGGCGATCCCTCAGCCTGGTGGTGCCGGCGTGATTGGCCTCACCAGGAATCTCGATCCGCCAGCGGCCGTGCGCCCACAGCCGGTCGCCAACGCCTATGGCACGCCCGAGGTCGATCAGGCCGCGACCTTGCTCGATGTGCAGCTCGACGAACGACCCGATGCGACCGACAGTCTCCGGATCCGCACCCAGTTGTTCCGGCTGCCGCCCGACCGCACGCATTGCCTCCGCCATGGCCACACCGTCGGCGTCACGCAGGGCCCGCGCGCTATCGGGGCCAAGTGCACCGGTGATCACCCGCGATCCGATACAGGAAACGCCGAACCTGGCACCCTCCTCGTCCACGAAGTTCACGACGCCGACCGGGCGGCGTGGCTCGAAGCCGTCCGCCCTGAGCTGGTCGATCGCTGCCAGTGCACTGACCACTCCGAGCGGCCCGTCGAAGGCGCCACCGTCCGGCACGCTGTCCAGATGCGATCCCGTGGCGATGCCGCCGGTCGCGGCTGTATCGGGATCGCCCCACCAAGCCCACTGGTTGCCCATCCGGTCTTCAACCAGATCCAAGGCTCGGGCCGCGCACTCGGCGGCGAACCATTCCCGCATCCTCAGATCCGCCTCAGTCCAGGCGAAGCGACGGTAGCCGCCGGTGGTCGGATCGCGTCCGATGTCTGCGATCGCCGACCACAGCTGCTCGAAGGCTCCGGCCTGTGTCATGATCACCCGTCAGCTTCCTTCCTGCATGGGGATCCGTACCCCGCGCTCGACTGCCACCTGCTCGGCTCGCTCGTAGCCGGCGTCGGCGTGCCGGATCACCCCCATGCCGGGATCGTTGGTCAGTACGCGGGCCAGCTTCTGCGCAGCTAACTCCGTGCCGTCGGCGAGCGATACCTGACCCGCGTGGATGGAACGGCCCATCCCCACCCCGCCACCATGGTGGATGGACACCCAGGATGCTCCCGAGGCTGTGTTGATCAAGGCGTTCAACAGCGGCCAGTCGGCGATGGCGTCCGAACCGTCGAGCATGCTCTCGGTTTCACGGTAGGGACTGGCGACCGAGCCGCAGTCCAGGTGATCACGACCGATGACGATGGGCGCACTGATCTTGCCTGAGGCGACCAGGCCGTTGAAGGCCAGGCCGGCCTTGTCTCGCTCGCCATAGCCAAGCCAGCAGATGCGGGCCGGCAGACCTTGAAAGCTGATCTTGTCGCGAGCGCCACGAAGCCACTTCTGCAGCCGGTCGTTGTCACTGAAAAGATCCATGACAGCGCGGTCGGTGACTTCGATGTCGCGCGGGTCGCCAGACAACGCGACCCAGCGGAACGGGCCCTTTCCCTCACAGAAGAGCGGGCGGATGTAGGCCGGCACGAAGCCGGGGAACTCGAAGGCGCGCTCGTAACCACCAAGCCGGGCCTCGTCGCGAATCGAGTTGCCGTAATCGAATACCTCAGCCCCGGCATCCTGGAACTCCACCATCGCCTGCACCTGGCGCGCCATGCTGGCCCGTGCCCGGTCGGTGAACTCCTCGGGCTTCTGCTCGGCGTAGCCGGCCCAGTCCTCCACGCTGATCCCCTCGGGCAGGTAGGACAGCGGGTCGTGGGCGCTGGTCTGGTCGGTGACGATGTCGATCGGTACGCCGCGCCGCAACAGCTCTGGGAAGACCTCGGCACAGTTGCCGACGACGCCGATCGAGGCAGCCCGTCGCTCGGTCTTGGCTGCCAGCGCACGCGAGACGCCCTGGTCAAGATCATCGGCAATTTCGTCGAGATAGCGATGCTCAACCCGGCGCTGCAGGCGCGCTCGATCTACATCGATGATCAGGCAGACGCCTTCGTTCAGCGTCACAGCCAGCGGCTGCGCGCCGCCCATCCCGCCGCAACCGCCGGTGAGGGTCAAGGTGCCGGCGAGCGTGCCGCCGAACCGCTTCTCGCCGACCGTCGCGAAGGTCTCGTACGTGCCTTGGACGATGCCCTGGGTGCCGATGTAGATCCACGATCCGGCGGTCATCTGGCCGTACATGGTGAGCCCGAGCTTCTCCAACCGGCGGAATTCTGGCCAGGTGGCCCAGTCAGGGACCAAGTTCGAATTGGCCAAGATCACCCGCGGTGCCCATTCATGCGTCTGCATCACCCCGACCGGGCGACCGGACTGGACAAGCATGGTCTCGTCCGATGCCAGTGTCGTCAGAGTACGGACCATGGCGTCGTAGGCCCGCCAGTCCCTCGCTGCGCGGCCGGTGCCGCCGTACACGACAAGATCATCGGGCCGTTCGGCGTTCTCGGGATCGAGGTTGTTCATCAGCATCCGCAGCGGAGCCTCGGTGGCCCAGGAGCGTGCGGTCAGTGTGGTGCCACGGGGTGCGCGTACGGGTCGTGCGCCTTCCATCTCTGCTTCTCCCTTTCATTGGGAGCTGCTTGCGCAATGCCGACGCTCGCAGCTCGGACGGTCGTTGATCAAGTGAGGGAGCCGGTCACCGACTCGACAGCCGCGACCGCGCCCCCGCTGGCGACCAGCTCGATGGCGAGGTCGATCTCAGGTGCGAGCCAGCGATCTGCGCCGGACGCCGGTGCGCCGGTGGCGCGCAACGCGGTGATGACCGCGGCGCTGGCGGGGGCGGGTTGTAGCGGCAAGCGCAGCTCGATGCCGCGCGCGGCCGTCAGCAATTCGATGGCCAGCACGCGAGTCAGCCCGTCGATGCCGCGTCGCAACTTGCGTGCCGCCGACCAGCCCATGGATACATGGTCTTCCTGCATTGCCGAGCTAGGAATCGAGTCGACCGAGGCCGGTACCGCGAGCCTCTTGAGCTCGGAGACGATCGCGGCCTGGGTGTACTGGGCGATCATGTGGCCGGAGTCGACACCGGGGTCGGCCGCCAGAAAGGCATTGAGTCCGCCGCTCCGCGCTTTGTCCAGGAAGCGGTCGGTCCGCCGTTCGGAGATGCTCGCCAGGTCTGCCACCGCGATGGCGAGGAAATCCAGCACGTAGCCGAGAGGTGCCCCGTGGAAGTTGCCGTTTGACTCAACCCGCCCATCGAGCGTGATCACCGGATTGTCAATGACCGACGCGAGCTCGATCAGTGCCACTCGCTCGGCATGATCAACTGTGTCCCGGACGGCACCAGCCACCTGTGGAGCGCAACGCATCGAGTAGGCGTCCTGAACCCGGGTGCACGCCTCGGTACGGTGGCTTTCGCGGATCTCACTGGCCTCCATGATCCGCCGCAGATTGCTGGCCGAAGCAGCCTGACCCGGATGCGGCCGGAGCGCGTGCAGATCCTCCGCGAAGACATCGTCGGTGCCGAGCAAACCTTCCACACTCATCGCCGCTGTAATGTCTGCCACCTTGAGCAACCGCCGCAGATCGATGATCGCGAGCATCAGCATGCCGAGCATGCCGTCGGTGCCGTTGATCAAGGCCAAGCCCTCCTTTTCGACGAGTGCGACGGGGGTGATGCCCGCAGCGGCCACCGCATCGCGCGTCGGAATGCGAGCGCCGGATATATCCCGGACGAGCCCTTCGCCCATCAGCGCGAGGGCACAGTGAGCAAGCGGGGCCAGGTCGCCGGAGCAGCCGAGGCTGCCGTACTCGTAGACAACGGGCGTGATGCCGGCGTTAAGCAGGGCGACGTAACAACGCAGGGTCTCTTCGCGGATACCGGTGCGACCGGTGGCGAGGGTGGAGATCCGCAGCAGCATGAGAGCGCGTACCACCTCCCGCTCGATCTCTGGCCCGGACCCGGCAGCGTGGGAGCGGATCAGGCTGCGCTGCAGCTGGCCTCGTAGCTCGACGGGGATGTGACGGGTTGCCAAGGCACCGAAGCCGGTGGATACCCCGTAATGCGGCTGTTGATCATCAGCCAGGGCCTCGATGATCTCGCGGGACGTGCGTACCTCAGCCCAAGCGTCGTCAGCAATGACGACTTGGGCTCCGTACCGCGACACCGCTTCCAGCTCTTCGAACGAGACCGGGCCGATACCCACCGTGACGCTGCGCTGTTCCATGAATCCATTGCAGCAGGTGCTCGACTGGCCCCTGCCGCCGACTGACCACGGCCTGCGGGTGCTGATCGACGTCGTGCCCAACCACAGCAGCGACCGCCCTCCCTCGCCCAGGGATCACCGCGCGTGGTTGATGGCCTGCAGATAGGTGAGTACGGCCCGCACCCGGCGGTGGTCGTCGGGGTGCGGTTCAAGATTCAGCTTGGCGAAAATCCGATTGGTGCAGGCCTCGACCGTCTTCTCGCTGATCGACAGATGACGTGCAATAGATGAGTTGGAGCGGCCTTCCGCCATGGCACGCAGCACTTCGGTCTCGCGTTCGGTCAACGTAGCCAGGATGATCTCTTCGTGCCTCCTCTTGAGAAGGTGCTCGATCACGATGGGATCAATCGCCGAGCCGCCAGCAGCCACCCGGGTGATTGCATCGGCAAGGTCTGTGAGATCGAAGACCCGATCCTTCAGGAGATATCCCACTCCAGAAGCCGAATCGGTGAGCAAGTCGATCGCGTAACGGGTTTCGATGTACTGCGTCAGCAGCACGATGCCCACGGCCGAACCGTACGCTGAGCGGATCTCACGTGCTGCTCGGAGTCCCTCCAAGGTATGAGTGGGAGGCATCCGGATGTCGACGAGGGCCACGTCAGGAAGCGACTCCCGAACCGCGTCGAGCAGTTGATCGGCATCCCCAGCCTGCCCGACGACATCGAAGCCTGCGGTCTTGAGCAGCTCGACCAGCCCGGCGCGCAAGAGCGCGTTGTCCTCGGCTACGACGACACGCACGGCAACTCGATCTCCACCTGGGTCCCGCCCCCATGGGGGCTGCTGACGCGAAGAGTGCCTCCGACAGCCTGCAGCCGGTCGGCTACCCCGCGCAGACCTGTGCCGTGCTCGGGGTTTGCTCCCCCCCGGCCGTCGTCCGCCACCCGAATGATGATCGAGCCCTGGGAGACCGACGCAGAGATCCGTGCGGCATGTGCTCCGGAGTGCTTGGCCACGTTGGTCAGCGCCTCGGCAACGGCGAAGTATCCGCTGGCAGCCACAACCTCTGGGAGGTCAGACGGCAAATCGGCGCTCACCGTCACAGGTAGCGGGGAGCGATCCGCCAGCGACTCCAAGGCTGCCGAAAGCCCAGACTCGCTCAGCACTGCAGGGTGGATTCCACGCGCTAGGTCCCGGAGTTCGTTGACTGCGACGCCGAGATCCTCGACTGCGCGGCTGAGCGCCACTCGGGTAGTCGGTTCGGCCTCACCATCAATTTGAGCTTCCGCCAACTTCAGTGCCAAGGCGATGGTGACAAGCCGTTGCTGTGCGCCGTCGTGCAGGTCACGTTCGATCCGACGGCGTTGCGCATCGCCTTCGGCGAGCAGCCGGGTACGCGAGTCCGCGACCTCATCGAGCTGCGTCTGAATTCTTCTTTGCAGCTTCTCGTTGTCGATCGTCAGCCGTACGGCCGCCGCCAGCCCGTTGAGCAATCCCGGGTCTTCGAGCAACGCTGGGTCGTGCACCAAGGCGGCGATTGGCTCGGAATGGCTGCCAACCAGCGTCACCGCGCGATCGGAACTCGCAGCTGGTAACACGACCGGCTGCCCGGCCTCGTCCACGTAACGGCCGGCGGTCGGTGACCAGGCGAAAAGCCGCAACTTCGGATCGCCCAGGGCGCGAGCGAGGGTGTCCGCGAGCTGAACCGGTGGTCCATCACTACCCAATTCGCCGACCAGGTCGACGACTGATGAGCGGGACTGGCGCAACCGCGTCAAACCGACAGCCAGCCCAATTGCTACGGCACTGACGACCCAGTAGCGCAGCAGATAGATCGACGTCTGCGTTCCGGGGATGGGTGTGTTCCACCCCAGCAAGTACTCCACCGAAACCGATACCCACAGGGCAGCGGAAGCGACCAGGGTGGGCGTCAACATCCGCCGTCCCGGCGTGCTCAGCCGCCGCCAGCGAGCGACCACCAGCACGAGAATCAGCAACATCGAGATGGTGAAGGCCCACGCCACGAGATCCTCCGTGGCACGCCACCACCGGTCGTCTGCAATGGGGAGCAACCAGTTACGGGTGCCATACCCCGCGGAATCCGGAGGAACAAACAGGAAGATGCGCGACAGTGCCTGCATCCCCACGACTACCATCACGGCCACCAGCAGCAGCCGCTCGACCTGGCGCGCTACCCGTCCATTCGGATACGCCAGCACAGCCCAGACCAGAAACACGTAGTACACGTTCGTCATGGCGAAAGCTACCGTGCTCACCGAGGGATAGCCCGCGGGTACGAAGGCGCCGAGGTACCAGGTGAATCCGGCGGTCACCAGCAGCCACCAGCACCGGTTCGACGGCCGGAGCTGATGAATGCGGAGCCCGGCACCGATCATCAGGACGCCGGTAGCAAGCTCTGATATGAGCACACCCCAGGATTGGTCGGCGTGGTATTGCACCCGCTCGGCGAGCAGGCCCCAACAGGCTCCGACCGGCAGCAACAGCCAGGGCCATGCTCGGCTCATCAGGCCCGCGTTCATCGGTCGCGAGTACCTGAATTGCATCCCATCTCGTCATCGTTCCACCGGCTGCCCCGCGGGCCGATAGGGCCAGCCCCACCAATTTGGCGGGGACAACTTTGATGACTCCGGCGGTTTCCATCCTTAGCTTGGGTTTGTGACCACCGCTTCGCCGCTCACAGAAAGGGACACCATGAAGACTCGAACGTGGCTAGCGGCCCTAGCCGTCGGTGTACTGGGTCTCACCGGCTGCGGAACCGCCACGGCTAACCGGGAAGCTCCTCGCACCTCGACGGACCCCACGGCGAGCCAGACCGCGCCCACGGCCAGCCCCACGGAGGTGAATCTGGCCTTCTATGACACCTTCGACGACGATCGGAACGGATGGGGCGTGGGCGACGACCCTGTGGGCGGATCCACATCTTTTGCCGGAGGAGACTACGTATGGAAGTTCAAGGGCAGCGTGGCGCACTGGCTTCCCGAGGTCTTGGGTAAGCAGTACGACCGCGGTGAGTTGACGATGCGCGACGTCGCGGTCCGTGCAGACCTGACCATCGACGCCGGCGGTGGTGTCGCAGGTGTCGCGTGCCGGGAGAACAGAGATACCGACGCGGACTACCAGTGGTACGAGTTCGTCGCCCGCGACGGCTTCGCCGCGATCCGCCAGTCGGATATTGAGGGCAACATCGCCGTGCTCGCCAAGACCGACCAGGTTAGCCTGCCCGCGGGCAAGGCCTTCACAGTCGAAGGCGTCTGCGTCAATGACGTTGTGGGCAAGGCACGCCTGACGATGCTCCTCAACGGGAGCCAGGTTCTCCAGACCACTCGCTCCGATCCCCTCGACAACGGAGTCCCCGCCCTGCAGGCATGGACCCATCCGCGTCACTCACCGATGGATATCCATTGGCATGAGTTTTCGGTGCGTGCTGTCACCGACTGACTCCTAGGTTGCTCAACAGGGTGGATGAGGCCGCTTCGGCGTCGCCTGCGCCTCAGAATTCGTGCGTAGCGCCGCCACGTAAGTTGACCACCCGAGTTGGCGTCAATTCGTTAAGCCGGTTGAACGCAAGGGTCCGGCCCCGGTCACTGAGCAGCTCATCGTGGATCGGGAATCCTTCCAACGCCCCAACTGCCCGGACGAAGTCGATGGTCTCCTTCATTGCCGCCCAGGGCCCGTAGGCGGGGACGGCAACGATGTCGATGCCATTCGGCACCGTGTCGTAAGCATCGCCGGGGTGGAATAGGGCCGGCTGGCCTTCCGAGCGCAGCACGTACCCCACGTTGCCGATCCGGGGTACGTCCCGATGGATGATTGCATGCTGGCCGCCAACTGCAGTCACCAACACGTCACCGACGGTCAGCTGGCTGTCAGGCGCAAACCCGGCGGCATTCTCTCCCAGCGACGGCATATCGCCAGAACTGATGAGATCAAGGATCGACGGCTCGACCAGCACCTTCGCGGAAGGGTTCGCGGCAAGAAGCGCGGGCAGGTTCACAGGATCAAGATGGTCTGGATGCTGGTGGGTCACCAGCACCGCGTCAAGATCAGTGAGCGAGTGCCACGCGTCCGAGAAATTCCCCGGATCGATGAGAATTCGCGCGCCGTCGGTCTCGGCCAGGACGGCCGAATGCCCAAGATGGGTGATCCGCATGCCCCAACCGTAGGGGGAGGCCGTCACCTGCCGCTGTCAGGGTGCGCAGCCCCTGAAAAGTACACCCCAGCCGATGGCAAGGCCCGATTGCTGAGCGTGACCGTGGTTCGGAACGTTCGGCTGAAGTGTACTTTTCAGGGAGCCGCTAGCCGCTCAGCAGCTTCCCCACCAGCTGACCGGCCCAATTGCAGTCGTCGACGGTCACATCGAGATGGGTGACCGCCCTGATCATGAAGGGGCCGAGGGCGGAGACCTGAACCCCGCGCTCCGCGGCGGCAACCGCGATCGGCGCAGCCGGAGTCGCGCCAGTGTCGATCACCACAACATTGGTCTCGACAGCGTCCAGCTCGACGGCGCCCGGGACATAGCCCGCTACAGCCTCGGCAAAGGCGCGTGCTGCCGCATGATCATCGGCGAGTCGCTGCAGGTGATGATCAAGGGCATACGAGCACGCGGCAGCGAGCAGGCCCGCCTGGCGCCAGCCACCGCCGAGACGCTTCCGGAGCACGCGGGCGCGGGCGATGTTCGCCGCTGTACTCACCAGCACGGAGCCGACGGGAGCCCCGAGGCCCTTGGAGAAACACACACTGACTGTGTCGAAGAGCTGCCCGTACGCCTCGAGCGCCACTCCGGTCGCGATGTGCGCGTTCCACAGCCGGGCGCCGTCGAGGTGATAGCCGATGCGATGCTCGCGACACAGCTCGCCCACCGCGACCAGCTCCTCGATCGGTTGGATCGTCCCGCCACCAAAGTTGTGGGTGTTCTCCACCGCCACCGCCGCCGTTGATACCAGGTACGGGCCAGCCGACGGCGCAATGATCTTCGCCACCTCGGCCAATTGCAGCCGGCCTCGGGTGGATGGAAAGGTTCGCATCGTGAGTCCACTGACCGCTCCGTGAGCCCCCATCTCCGCTCGAGCAATGTGGGCCTGTACATCGCAGACCACCTCTTGACCGGGCTCGACCAGCAGCTGCACACCGAGCACGTTGCACATCGACCCGCTCACACAGAACAGGCCAGCCTCGTGTCCGAGCAACCGCGCCACCCGCTGCTCCAACTCGATCACCGTCGGGTCTTCGGCGTACACGTCATCGCCGACCGGCGCCGCCAGCATGACCTCCCGCATCGCTGGCGTTGGCTTGCTGACGGTGTCAGAGCGCAAATCAATCACGGAGAAGAGTCTGACGACGACCGTCGTGTGCTCGCTTGCCGGGTGGCCCTCACGACCAGTGCGCGCAGTAACCGCCCACCGTGTTTCGAAAACTGGGCGTCTACTGCGCTCTCAGCATTTTGATGCGCTGATGCGCTAGCATCAATCCCATGCGTACCACGCTAGATCTGGATGAGGATGTCGTCTCGGCGGCGAAGGAGCTTGCCGCCGAACAGCACCGATCTCTTGGTTCCATGATTTCCGAGCTGGCTCGCCGAGGGCTCACGCCCGCTCGTATTGAGGCCGACGGCGACTTGCCAGTCATCCGCGTTCCCGCGGGAACACCTCCGATTACCCCCGAGATGGTCCGGCGCGCGCTCGACGAGGAATGATGAGCGGGTCGCTTCTCGACGTGAACGCGCTCGTCGCGCTCGCCTGGGACTCGCATGTGCACCACACCGCCGTCCGGAGCTGGTTCGCGAGGAACAGCAAGCAGGGGTGGGCGACCTGCCCAATCACTGAGAGCGGTTTCGTGCGTATCTCGTCGAACCCGATCGTGCTGCCGAGCCCGATTGGAGTCGAAGCCGCGCGCGGGGTTCTGTCGGCGCTGCGCGCGGTGGACGACCACCAGTTCGTGATCGACGACGTCTCGATCACCGACCACGATGTGCCCCGGATATCAGGACACCGCCAAATCACGGATGCGCACCTGCTCACACTCGCCCGCCGTCAAGGTCTTCGCCTCGTTACTTTTGATAGCGCTCTTGTGGAGCTCGCTCGGAACCAGGACGTCGAACTGCTGAGCATCTAGCTTGGGCGCCAGGGAACACCCAAATCATGCGGCACGGCCGCGCGACTGTGTGCGAGCGAGCCTCAAAAGGTGAGCGGCACGTACGCCTGGACTGGGTTAGGCCGCTTGATCCGGCCGGTGGTTAGTCGCTCGGCGACCAGGAAGGCGAGTTCCAGCGACTGGTTGCGGTTCAGTCGAGGGTCGCAGAGTGTCTCGTACCGACTCACCAGGTCTGCTTCCACCAGGTCATCGCCACCACCGACACACTCGGTCACGTCGTCCCCGGTGAGCTCGACGTGTACGCCGCCCGGCCAGGTGCCGAGCTCCTCGTGAACGTCGAAGAAACCGTTGAGCTCGGCCATCACATCGGAGAACGCCCGAGTCTTGTAGCCATTGCGAGCCTCGAAGGTGTTGCCGTGCATCGGGTCGCAGACCCACGCCACCTGCCGGCCGCTGGCGGTCACCTTGGCAACAATCTCGGGCAGCACCTCGCGCACCTTCCCGGCGCCCATCCGCGTGATCAAGGTGATCCGTCCCGGTTCATGATCAGGATCGAGCCGATCTGCCAGGTCCAGCGCGTTGTCGGCGGTGGTTTCCGGTCCCAGCTTCACTGCAAGTGGGTTGCGGATATGGCGAAGTAGCTCGACGTGTGCACCATGCAACTGGCGCGTCCGCTCGCCGATCCACAGCAAGTGCCCAGAGACCCCGTACGGCTGCCCGGTCCGAGAATCGATCCGGGTCAGCGCGTGCTCGTACTCCAAGATCAGCGCCTCGTGGCTGGAGTAGAAATCAACGGTGCGGAAGACATCGTCGTCGATACCGCAGGCCACCATGAAGGCGAGCGCTCGGTCGATCTCATTGGCCAGATTCTGGTACTGGACGCCCGCTGCTGAGTTCTTGACGAAGTCGGCATTCCAGCTGTGCACGCTACGGAGGTGTGCGAATCCGCCTGTGACGAAAGCCCGCGTGAGGTTCAGAGTTGCTGACGACGCGTGGTAGACCTCCAGCAATCGCTGCGGGTCCGGCTCCCGAGCCTCGGGCGTGAAGTCGAAGCCGTTCACCGCATCGCCCCGATATGCGGGCAATGTGACGCCGTCGCGGGTTTCTGTAGCCGAGCTCCGTGGCTTGGCGAACTGGCCTGCCATTCGGCCGACCTTCACGATCGGCACCTGGGCCGCATAGGTCAGCACGACCGCCATGGAAAGCAACGTTCGAAGCTTGCCCTGGATGTTCCCAGCCGTGACATCGGCGAAGGTTTCGGCACAGTCACCGCCCTGCAGCATGAAGGCCTCACCGGCCGCCACACTGGCCATCTTGGCGCGTAGCTTGTCACACTCGGCTGCAAATACCAGCGGGGGAAGCGTCCGAAGCCTGCCGACGACCTCGGCGAGCGCGTGGGGTGAAGAGTAGGCCGGCTGCTGCAGCGGATTCAGAGCATGCAGTGCTCTCAGCGTGGGAACCTGGCTCGTCAGAGACACGCAGACACTGTAGACGCTGGCACTCGTGGGAGCAGCTGAGTTATCGGTGGCCAGGACACTAGGCCCTCAGCGCAGAATGGCACGCGTGCAGCAACGCAGCTTTGTCCTAGTTCCCGGTGCCGGTGGCAACGCTGGACTTTGGCAACTTGTACAGCCGCTGCTCCAAAGGGCCGGCCACGACAGTGTTGCAGTGACCTTGCCCAACTGGCCCGGTGTGACTTTCTCCGACCACGCCGACGCGATCGTCACCGCCGCCGGGGCGCCGGAGGAAATCACCCTGGTCGCCCAGTCCATGGGTGGCTTTGCCGCACCTCTGACCTGGGACCGGCTGCCGGTCGTAGAACTCGTGCTGCTGAACGCCATGATCCCAGCGACCGGAGAGACGGCGGGCGAATGGTGGGGCAACACCGGTCAGGCCGAGGCTATGCGGATCAATGATCTGCGTGAGGGGCGCGATCCCGATGCAGGCTTCGACGCGCAGACCTATTTCCTCCATGACGTGGCGTCCGACGTGCTTGCGTTGCTGTCGGACGAGGAGGAGCCAGCAGACTCACTGTTCCAAACGCGCTTTCCGCTGACCCGATGGCCGGACGTCCCGACCAGCGTGCTCGCCGGCCGTGATGACCGGTTCTTCCCCTACGAGTTCCAACGCGAGGTCGCACGAGATCGCCTGGGGCTGGAGGTTGAACAACTTCCGGGCGGTCACCTGCTTGCCCTCAGCCAGCCGGAGGTACTTGCCACACGGCTCATGCGCGACCTTTGAGGGCGGCAGTGTCGTCTCGACACTCGGCGTTACGCCTGAGGGGAGACTTCGTCGGCCTCTTGCGCCTTCGCTTCCCGGGCCGCGGCCTCCTTCGCCGCCGGCGCATACATGTCCACATACTCCTGGCCGGATAGTTCCATGATCGCGTACATGATCTCATCGGTGATCGAACGCAGGATGAATCGGTCCTCGCTCATCCCCCTGTACCGAGAGAAATCCAGAGGCCGTCCGAACTTCACCGTCGGACTGACGACCTTGGTAAGGATCTTCCCCGGCGGGGCGATGATGTCGGTGCCAATGATGGCCGATGGAATCACCGGTGCCCCCGATAGCAACGCAAGTCGGGCGACCCCCGTCCGTCCCTTGTAGAGCCGCCCGTCGTGGCTGCGCGTTCCCTCGGGATAGATGCCGAACAGCTCACCGCGCTGGAGCACCTTCAGCCCGGCCCGGAGAGCGCTCGCACTCGCCCGACCACCACTCCGGTCAATCGGTACTTGACCTGTCCCGGCGAAGAACCGCTTTTGCGCCCAGCCCTTGATGCCAGCCCGAGTGAAGTAGTCGGACTTGGCGATGAAGGTGATCCGACGATCCAGCGCAAGCGGCATGAACAACCAGTCAGCGAATGAGAGGTGGTTGCTGGCGACAATCGCGGCACCCTCATCGGGCACGTTCTCACTGCCTTCGTGGATCGGGCGGAAGATCTTGGTGATTACCGGTCCCAGCAGCACGTTCTTCAACGCCCAGTAGATGGCTGGGCCGGCACCGGAACCAGACTCGACCGTGACGTTCCCGTGGCGATCAACCGAAACCAGATCATCGCTCGCAGGTTGGGGGCCGGTGCCGTTCCGGGACGCCTGGCTGCTGGTCTCTGAGGTCGCTTCGCTGCTCGCTGTTGGCGAGCCTTCTCGCCCCTCGCTCACGCGTTCACATCCGAAACCGGCGGCTCCTCGAGGTGCGTCGCGCGCATTGGGACGGGTGGCCTGGCACGGCCCGCTCCCGGACGATGACCAGCGCTGGGCGGGAGGGCTTTGCCAGCATCCAGGTCGGCCTTGGCCGTCGTGGCGTAGACATCCACGTATTCCTGGCCGGAGAGCTCCATGACTGCGTTCATGATCTCGTCGGTGATCCACCGCAGCACGTCTCGGTCCCTGCCGGCCTCGGCGTACGCGCTGAAATCCATCTGCTTGCCGATCCGGATCTTCGGTCGGCGCATCGTTGGGATCCCGAGGAGCCGAGACGGGATGAACTGAGTGTCGATCATGCCGACCGGTACCACAGGCACTCCAGCCTGCAGAACGAGCCGGGCGACTCCGGTCTTGCCCTTGTAAAGCCGGCCGTCTGGCGACCGTGTGCCTTCCGGATAAATGCCGAGCAGCTCTCCCTCGCGCAGCACCCCGAGCACGCTGTCCATGCTGGTGGCGCTGGCCCGCCCTCCGGAGCGGTCCATGGGGACCTGACCGACGCCCTTGAGGAACCAGGTCAAAACCCGGCCCCGAAAGCCCTGACCATGGAACAGCTCGATTTTGGCCGGAAAGGTGAGTCGACGCTTGATCATGGCAGGCAGCAGGAAGGTGTCGCCTGCGGAGATGTGGTTACTGACTAGGACGGCCGGACCGGACGCCGGAATGTTCTCAGCCCCGCTGATCGAGGGCCTGAAGAGCAGCCGGCACAGAGGCGCAAACGCCACCCATTTGAAGACCCAGTAGAGCAAAGACCGACCTCCGCTTTTCGACCCAATCGTAGGGCGGAACTCACGATAGTGGTGACGCCCCGAGGTGCGCCGGGAGTCCGCTGCCGGTCATAGTCGAGGAACGTCGCTTTGTCGGGCAATCGGTTTCGCGTTGGCGAGCAGGCATGCCACGATTTCGCACGTGACTTCCCATACGCGGCCGCTGCTGAGCTCGATGGGTGGGCGGCTGCGGCGCACCAAGGCTTCCGTTCCAGAGACCGTCTCAGTGCACCCAGACGCACAGCCCTACGAAGGCGGTGACGGGCGTGTCGGAGTGTTGTTGTGCCACGGATTCACAGGCTCGACGAAGTCGATGATCGGTTGGGCCCACCACCTCGAAGCCGCAGGGTTCCAGGTCCTGCTGCCCCGGCTGCCCGGCCATGGCACGAGTTGGCAGGAGCTCAACCAGACTGCATGGACGGACTGGTACGCCTGCGTTGACGATGCTTTCGTGATGCTGAGGGCTCGATGTGAGCAGGTATTCCTCGCCGGGCTGTCGATGGGTGGCGCGTTGTCCCTGCGGCTGGCCGAGCAGCACGGCGCTGCCGTGTCCGGCCTGGTCCTGGTCAATCCGTTCATCAATCAAAGAGATCCGCGGATCCATGCCCTGCCGATCTTGAGGGTGATTCCGTCGTTCGCTGGGCGCGTTAACGACATCGCCAAGCCTGGCGAGGACGAGTGGGGCTATCACCGGCTCCCTCTCCGTGCCTTGTACTCCCTGACGTTGCTTTGGGCCGACTTACGGCGAAATCTCGACCGTGTTGACCAGCCACTGCTGGTCTACCGGGCAATTCATGATCATGTGGTCGACGCCTCCTCTGTCCGGATGATCAAGGAAGGCGTACGATCCAGCGATCAGACCTATATCGAGCTGCAGCGCAGCTACCATGTAGCCACCCTCGACTACGACGCGGAGGATATCTTCGACGGAAGCGTTGCGTTCTTCCGTCGACTCACGAAGGAGGCCGATGGTACTGCCGAGTGAGGACGACCGGGAAGCGATCGACCAGGCTTTTGCCGAGCTGGTCGCGGGATACCATCTGACCGCCGACGCACCCGATACGGATACCAGCGAGCCTCCCACTGAGCCGGTAGGTTCCCCTTCACTTCCAGATGCCGACAGCGCAGCGAATTGGGCCAGCGATCACCCGCTTTTCGGCTTCGTCGAAACGCCGAATGATGCTCACGCCTCCGCTGGCGAGCCGACTCAGGATCGCTATGTCCCGGAGCCGCTGCCCCCGTTGCGACGACCCGGCGTGCCGGCCCTCCTTGGCTGGATCGGCATCGGATACGCGATCCTCATCGTGCTCGCAGCGACCTTCGGCTTGCGTTTCCCGAGCTGGGCCGGATGGATCGCGGTCGGCAGCTTCGTCGGTGGATTCGGCATCTTGATGACACGACTGCCCCGCGATCGACCGCCGGACGCCGGCAACGGAGCGGTTCTGTAACTACGACTGGACCTGGGTCCGCAAGGAGTCTCGGCGGAGTCGTGCTTTGCTCGCCCTGCGCTTGCGGCGACGCGGCCAGAAGCCCGCGTGCGCAGAGTCAGGCGGTTCGATCATGGCGTGCCGTGCTAGATCTGCAGCGCCAATCAGCCCCGCGTCGTTGCGGAAGCGCGCCAGCACCAGCCTGGCCTCCTCGCGAAAGCCTCGCCCCGTCAACGTCCGGCTGAAGGCCCGCTGTGCGGGTAGCAACAGCAGATCGCCTGCAGCGCTCACTCCCCCGCCGATGACAACCACCTCAGGATCCAAGGCTGCGGCGATGTTCGCGATGCCCCGGCCGAGCCAGGTCCCGACATCGGCCAACAGCTCGACCGAGGTGGGTTCGCCCTGGATCGCTGCGTCGGTCACATCAGGCCCGCTGATCTTGTCAGGATCGCCGCCCACCATCTCCAGGAGCCGGTGAGCCGTTGGTGAATTGGTTCGTGCCAGGGCGCGGGCATCGCGCACAAGTGCGTTGCCTGAGGCGTATTGCTCCCAACAACCCCGGTTTCCGCACTCGCACCAGTGGCCGCCCGGCACCGAGATCATGTGTCCCCATTCCCCGGCCATCCCGTACGAGCCGCGGAAGAGTCTGCCGCCGATCACGAGGCCGCCACCGATGCCGGTACCGAGCGTGATGCACACCATCACCGACGAGCCGCGACCTGCGCCGTAGCGGTATTCCGCCCAGGCGGCAGCGTTCGCGTCGTTGTCCACGATCAGCGGCAGGTCGATCCGGCCGGCGAGCCGCGCCTTCAGCGGCTCGGACCGCCAAGCGAGGTGGGGGGAGAACCTGACCATAGCTTGATCGTTATCTACCCAGCCCGCCGCACCGATCCCCACCGCCTCGACCCGGTGCCGGCTACCTAAATACTCGACGGCACGGAGAATCGCGTCTTCGACAGCTTGCGGACTGTGTGATGGGGTGGGTTCCTGCCAACGTTCGAGAATCCCGCCGTCCTCGTCGACGATCCCCGCGGCGACCTTGGTGCCGCCGATGTCGACGCCGATGCTCAGCAGCGGTGGCGGTGTAATCCTCGCCCTGCTGCGGCGTGTTGTCGTCCCGAGAGTGGTCAGCCTTCCACCCTCTTCTTGAGGCCTTTGAGCGCGCCGTCGATGATCGTCTTCTCAGCCTTGCGCTTGAACATCCCGATCATCGGCATGTTGATATCAACGGTCAATGTGTAGGTCACCGTTGTTTTGGCGCCGTTGGCTTTCAAGTGGTACGAACCATCCATGGCCTTGAGCAGGTTTCCCTCGATGAGTTTCCAGCTGACAGCCTGCGGCTTCCACTCGTAGGCGAGGACATAGTTGTCCTTCACCAGCGTGTGGTCGAGCACCATGCGGACCGTCTTGGCCTTGCCCGCAGCCGAGCTGAGCACCTCGGCGCTCTTCATCGAGTCGACCCAATCGGGGTAATGCTCGAAGTCGGCGATGACCGCCATCACCTCATCGGGCTTCGCCGCGATATCGATACTGGCGCTGGTCCGATCCGCCACGAGCCATAGCGTACGCGTGGTTGGGTCATCAAAGATCAAGTGCTGCGCGCAACTTCGCCCGTGCCGACTCCATGCCGAAATGCGTGGAGACGTAGCGGCGGCCGCGCGAGCCCATTTGCTGCGCCAAAGAAGGATTGTCCAGCAGCAGGCTGAGCCGCTCCGCTAAGAGCTGATGATCAAGTGAAGGCACCACGAACCCAGTGTCACAGTCCCGGACAGTCTCGACCGCGCCGCCGGAGTGACCGACGATGACAGGCAGTCCGCAGGCTGCCGCCTCCACCGCCGCCAAACCCAGCCCTTCCGGATTAAGTCCCGCCAAGAGTGTGCGGACCGGCAGCGCGAAGACATCGGCGCGCTGCAGTTCTCCGATCACTGCTGCACGTGGCAAGGCTCCCATGAGGCGCACGTGGTCTGACAGCTCGAGATCGTGGATGCTTCGCTCCAGCCGAGGACGCTGCGGACCATCGCCAATAACGACCAGCTCGCGTGTAGCACCGCTCGGCGCGGCCTGATCGATGACGGCCCGCCAGGCGCGAAGCAGCGTGGCCATACCCTTTCGGCGAATCAGCCGGGCGACCGCAATGCAGCGGCCGGCGCTACGCGCGGCGACTGCTTCGGGCGGTCGGAAGCGCCCGGCGTCAACGGGTGGGGCTAGCCGCAGCAGCCGGCTGCGCGCACTTGGGCTGAGCGCGGTGGCGATGATGCGTTCGGTAAAGCCCGAGATGGTTGTCAGGTGATCACAGCTCTCCCCAATCCGGCGCAGCAGCTGGCGCGCTGCAGGCACCTGCGCCCACCAGGTTTCGTGGCCGTGAGTGAGACCCACGATCTGACGGGCCCCGGCACTGCGTAGCGTCGGGGCCAGTAGACCGAGCGGAGCCGCGGCGCCGAAGATCACTCGCGTCGCTCCGACAGCACGGAGTAGGCCCGCGGCGCGAGCCGCAACGCGTGGCGTCGGCAACAGCACCGCTCCTTCACGGATCACTGGAAAAGGACGCTCGCGGTCCGAGGCCTTGGCTTCCGGCGAGCCTGAGGCGTACACGAGGACGTCGTGGTCTAGCAGCGCGCAGACGTCGCTGACGAACGACTCGATGCCGCCGATCCGCGGCGGGAAATCATTGGTGATGATCAAGGTCGGCGGCATTGGTGCCTGCTCAGCGGTTAGCCAACCGGACAAGATACGCCTGCCATCTCTTGATCAATTCAGCCTCACTGATCTCGAGTGCCGCGAGGCTCGCCTCGTCCAGGGAGTGTCCACGATCGAGCTCGGCATAGAAGCGACCGAGTTGGACCTCCGAATACCGTTCAGCAATGTAGCGGCAGGCAAGCCAGGCCTCGGCGTAGGCCAACCGGAGATCGTGCTCGCTGATCTGGAATTCCTCATCGGAGGGAAATGAGCGGGGCGCACCATGGGCGCGTACCCGGGCCAGCACATCGTCGGATGCTTCGCTGGCCTGGCCCGGATGGGCTTGCGTGGATACCCACTCCGCGAGCCCCTCTTCGGCCCAGATCGGGGCAGGTGAGTCGGGCGAGCGGGTCGCGACGTGCACGATCTCGTGCTCCAGCAATGCCTGCAACGCGCTCGATGTGAGTTGTTGGGCCTTGGGGTTGACAACGATGCGGATCGCGCCTCCCGCGGCTCCGGCGCGACGGGTTACTGCAGCAATGGAGCCGTAGCTCCCAGCCGGCTCGCCAAGGACCAACTCAAAGTCGCGCTGGGTTGCCGGCACCTCCATCACGACCCGGCCGCTCCACGAGAGCCGCAGACCCTCCGGGAGATGTTCGCGCGCGTTGTCGAGGGCGGTTGCGGCCAGGCTCGCCCAACGATCGAGTGCCTGGCCGGAGCCGACGACCACAGTGACCCCTCGGCGCTCCCGGGCCGTGAGCGGACCCAGCCACCAGCTCGGCTTCCGCTCGCGGATGTTCTTGGGCAGTTCATCGACCGTGCCAGCGAGCCGGACCTGTCCGCCATCGGAGACGAAGGTCAACCAGACCTGATGCTCGACATCGCCGTCGTCACCTGCGAGTCGCCAGCTGACGACGGCGCGGTGCGCCCACGCGCTGTCACCCAGTAGCTGGCTTCGTGCCTCGGCCAGCGTGAACTCGGCCGGCTCGACCCGCATCTGAAGCCGCCTGAGCGGCAGAGTACTCAGGTTGTCATACAGCGACCGGGCGCGTTCGGGAAACGTTGGGTCTCGATTACTGATCAAGAGTTCAAAGCCCGCACGGTCCCGAGTACGAGCCGCCCTGACCAAAGCATCAACGGTCGCCCTGGCCTGGCCCAGCCGCGAACCCTCAGGCGTCACCACTCTTGTCGAGGGCGGCACCGGAGATTGGGCAATTCCAGGAGCCGAACAGCCGACGAGGACGAGTGTTAGCGCAGCAACTGCCAACCGTCGCACAACCTGATCTTGGTGGCGGACCCCTGACACAAAGGCAGCGTATGCGCGACCTCAGCGCCGCAGGTTCGAACTCGCCCCAAGTGCGCTAACCGGGCCGACGCGCACCGGCGTACGGCATGTAGGACATCTTGATGTACTCCACATACTTGCCGGGCCGTGGCGCATGGATGACCTGGCCATTGCCGGCGTACAAGCCCACATGGCTGATGTCGCTGTAGAAGAACACGAGATCGCCGAGCTGGAGATCGGACTTGTCCACGTACCGGCCACGGCTGTACTGCTGCCCAGAAGAGTGCGGCAGGCTAACCCCCACTGATTCCCAGGCACGCATTGTCAGGCCGGAGCAGTCCCACCCGCTGGGTCCATCGCCATTGCGAACGTACGGCTCTCCGAGCTGCGCCTTCGCGTACGCAAGTGCCTCGGCGCCACGACCGGAGCCGCTGACGGAGCTGCGAGTGGAACCTCGCGACGTAGCAGCGCTGGACCGCGCGGCCTCCTTGTTCTCCGCATCCGAGATCTGCTTCCGCTGGGAGGCGGTGAGCTTGGCCAGCACCTTCTTCGCCTGTGCGATCTTCTTGTCAGAGGCGTCAGCCAGGGATTTGAGCTGCTTCTCCTTCTCGGCGAGGGTTTCCAGATCGGTCTCTGCCGAATGCTCGAGCGCGGCGAGGTCTCCCTGGGCCTGCTGGAAGTCCTGGAGCGCCGAATTCTGATTCTCGCTGACCTTCTGGACTGTGGAGATCTGGCTGAGGAATCGATCCGTGTCAGGGGTGACGAAGAGATGAGCGGCGGTATCCAGGCTTCGGTTCTGGAACTGGGCGAGTGCCACCTGGCCGACCTGAAGCTTCATCCGCGCAACTTTGCCGGTCTGAGCTTTGAGGTCAGCCTGCTTCAGCTCAAGCTGCGCACGGCCCTGCTTGATTTCCTCCTTGACGCCGGCGTACTGCTGGTCGATGGCAGCCGCGTCCGTCTCCAACTGCTCGATCACTTTTCTCGCCTCTGCCGCCGTCAGCGGTGGATCCGCCGCAGCCGGCAAGCTGGCCGGGAAGACGAACAATGCGGTCAATGCCACCGAAGTGAGCCCGAGCGTGACGGTGCGTACGCTCCGAAGGATCGTTGTGGCGCGGCTCGTCTCAGATGCGCGTGAAGTCACGCGCGCAGCAAAGTTCACAGTGTTCCCCGAGTTCCCCCGACTCCTGCGCAGCTCCCGCGTTGGCTTGCTCAGCCGTCCCCAGACCTAAGCCAAGCCCGAGAGCTGTGATGAATCTGCCTACTGAGCGGCGGCTGACAGTGCTGTCACCCGTGGTCACCAGACAGTGAGTGACACATTAGGTCACGAATAGATCACGTGCAATCAGGATCGCCGATATTTGGTCAACGAGTTGTCACGCGTAGTCCCGCCAGTCTTGCGGCGGCTGCACACCACGGACCTGTCGGGCGCCTGGAATCAGTCTCAGCGGCGGCACCAATCCAGAACCGGCCAGCGCCTGCAGCGCGGCCTGCTCGTCGGGGTCGAGATCCACTACACCTCCGGCCGTATCGAGCAGCACGGTGACGACACAGTCCCTACAGGCGATCCCTCTGGCGACGCAGGTCTCGCAATCCACGTGCAGCATGTCCATGCTCATTCCCTCCAGTCGACCCCGCCTGACAACGCTCTCGCAGAGCACTGACACTTCCTTCGTGCCACATCGCTCGCGCAAGGTTTGGCGGAAGCTCCCGGCGCCTCGTTCGCGGTCCCCCATGGAGAGAGGTCCTGTGCCGCTGTCGACCGTCTCGCAGGGCAATTAGCAATTCGCCCCTCCGAGGATCTTCGAGTAAGTTAGGGGGCTGGGGAGTCTCTTGGGGGGAATGTGGTACAAGCACGACGGGCGAAAGTCCAGCCAGCGCGCATAATCATTCCGTTGGCCGTTGCTGCAGCACTCCTGGTCGGCGGTTCATTTGCAGCAGTGAAATTCTGGCCCAACGCGACGACGGCGGGCCCGCGGGCCGAATCCAGCACGACGGCTGCGGAGTCGCAAGCTCCAACCACCGCAGAGTCGAGTCCAACACCCTCGGTCGAGCCCGCCAACGCTGCCGCGCAGCAAGCCTTCGAGGCGTGTCAGGCGAAGGTACAGGCTGCGGATGAGGTCATCGAGCAGGGCAAGACCGGAGTTGAGCACTGGGCCGGCCATATCCAGGCCCAAAAGGACCGGATCGCCGGCAAGATCACGACCGAGCAGATGAAGGCGCAGTTCAAGGCGACCAGGTTGAAGGGCCCGGGTGACCTAAGGCGTTATGACGACGCACTGTCGGCGTACAAGGACCTCGAGGGCTCTTGCGACCAGATCGACGGTGCAGACAGTGCGGTGGCGGCCAGCTTGGTCGCGTGCGAAGAACGAAGCAGCGCCCAGAAGCCTCTGATGGCGGCCACCGCTGCTGGCATGAAGGACTGGAAGGCTCACCTATCGTTCATGGCGCGCAACGCACTGCATCAAGCGGGCACCCCATCGGACGCACAGGCAACTTGGGAGAGGCAGTACGCCGCAGCACCCAAGAACATCAAAGCGTTCAAGAAAGCTTCTGGAGACTTCGAAGCACCCGACTGCTAGCGCTTGGTGGGCAACCAACCTAGACAGCTGTTTCTCATGATCGAGGATGCGAGAACAACCCGCGCGCGCCTCGGCGAGTCGGTCCTCAATGTCGGAGGCTATCCCTAGTGTCGCGATCGTGGCGCTGCAGGCCTCATTTGATGATCTTGGGACGCATCTGTCCCAGGTGACGTTCTGCGTCGTCGACCTGGAGACGACCGGCGGCGCGGCGACGGACATGATCACCGAGGTCGGAGCTGTCAAAGTACGCGGCGGTGAGGTGCTTGCCGAGTTCCAGACTCTTGTCAACCCGAAGGCCCACATCCCGCCCCTGATCGCAGTGCTCACCGGCATCACCAATCAGATGGTGGCCAACGCACCCTCTCTGCGCCAGGTGCTGCCATCGTTCCTTGCCTTCGCTCACGGCACCGTGATCGTCGCGCACAATGCTCCGTTCGACGTGAGCTTCCTGCGGCGCGCCTGCGACGCCTGCGAGTACCCGTTCCCCCGCTGGCCGGTGATCGACACAGCGGCGCTGGCCCGCCAGATCCTGCTCCGCGACGAGGTACCCGACTGCAGGCTTGCCACACTGGCCCGACACTTTCGCGCCGCTGTCGCGCCGAACCATCGTGCGCTGACCGACGCCCAGGCCACCGTCGACGTGCTCCACGGCTTGATTGAGCGGGTCGGCAATCTCGGGGTGCACACCATCGAGGATCTGAGCGAGTTCGCCCGCCGCGTCTCACCGCAACGGCGCGCCAAGCGCACCTGGGCCGCCGCCCTGCCGGATGCACCCGGGGTATATCTGTTCGTCGCCGAGTACGGCAGCCAGCGTCACATTCTCTACGTCGGAAAGTCCAAGAACATCAAGGCTCGGGTCCGCACCTACTTCACAGCCGCCGAGAAGCGACCGCGGATCGACGAGATGGTCCGGCTGGCTACCGGAGTCGAGGCCATCCCCTGTGTCACCCAACTCCAAGCCGAGGTAACCGAGCTGCGGCTGATCGGCAGTCATGCACCGCGGTACAACCGGAGATCGAAGTTTCCGGAACGTACGCAGTGGATCAAGATCACCGAGGAGCCCTTCCCGCGGCTATCGGTCGTCCGCGTAGTCCGTGACGACGGCGCCACGTACTTCGGTCCGTTTCCCCGCCGCCAGGCGGCGGAGGACGTTGCGCTCGCGGTCTACGACGGTTTCCCGATCCGGCAGTGCACCCCCCGGTTGAGCTCCACCACACCGATCTCTGCCTGTGCTCTGGCCGGCATGGGTCGCTGCTCGGCGCCATGCGACGGCACCATCTCGCGAGACGGCTACCGTGAGATTGTCGATGCGGTACGCGCCGCCCTGTCCGTCGACGCGCGGCCCGCGGTGCGCGGCGTGCAGACCAGGCTCACCCGGCTCATCGGCCAGCAACGGTTCGAGGAAGCTGCCATCATTCGGCGGCGGATGGAGACTCTGACTCGTACCGCGACCCGGTTCCACCGCATCCGCAGCCTCGCAGCTTGCGCAGAGATCGTGGCCGCACGGCAGGTCGACCTCGACTGGGAGATACACGTCATCCGCTACGGCCGGCTGGCTGGCGCCGGACTGGCGACACCACGTGAGGTGCCGCAGGCCGTGGCGCGCGCAGTGCGAGCCACCGCTGAGACCGTGCTGAAACCGCCCAACCCGCTGCCGGCAGCCGGCATCGAGGAGACAGAGCGTATCGCCGACTGGCTCGAACAGCCCGGCACCCGGTTGATCGATATCATCGGCGACTGGATGTGGCCGCTCCACGCCGTGCTGGGTCATGAAGCGCTGGTGCATTACGCACTCGGTGACTGACGTTTGCTGTCTCGAGATGGCAAACGCGGCCGGTTTCACCGTCAGCTACCGCCGTCAGCCGTCCTGAGGTGTTGGATCGACCCTCTTAGCGGTCTCGGGATCGGTAACGCGGATCGATGAGGAATGGCTGGCTCGCAAGATTAGGATGACCGGCATGGTCACTGCGATCGTCTTCGTGAAGGCTGAGGTAGCGCGCATTCCCGAGGTCGCGGAGGAGATCGCCGCGCTCAGCGGCGTCAGCGAGGTCTATTCCGTGACGGGCACGATCGACCTGATCGCCATGATCCGGGTGGCCACCCATGATCAGGTGGCTGAAGTCGTCGCGGACCGGCTGAACAAGGTGTCCGGCGTGGTCAGCACTGAGACTCATATCGCCTTCCGCGCCTACTCGGCACATGATCTTGAGGCGGCCTTCTCCCTTGGCGGCTAGCGGTCAAAAGACACGACAACCGCTGCGCGCAGGCGTTTCGACGACGTGGTAGATGATCGCGACGCTGACGACTAGAAGATCGTCAACTTCAAGGCGACGGCGAGCAAGCAGACCATGATCACTCCCAGTAGGCCGACCACTTGGACCGTGCTGCGGTTGCGGCGGGGTGCGTACGCGAACACCACGCCGACCAGGGCGCCGACCACGACGCCACCGATCAACATCAGCCAGCCAAAGCTGCGGAAGCCGATCAGGATGCTAAAGAGGATGAGCAACACGAACAGCCCGATGTCGTTACGAACGTCCTCTCGCATCTTCTGTTTGAAGATCGCGTTTGCTGCCAGCAGACCAATCACGGCAGACGTTGCACCGTAGCCGCCACTCGAGTACGGGCCGAAGACGAAGAGCATTGTTGTGCCGCCCAGGCCGGCCGCGCCATACAGCGCAACGAGGCGCCCGCCGCCTAACTCGGATTCAATGGCCCGGCCGGCGATCCAGAGCACCCCCAGGTTGAGAAGCACGCCGAGGAGCGATCCCGAGGTCAGCGCCGCCGTAATCAGTCGCCAGAACTCACCGAGATAGATGGCCTGATTGCTCATCACCAGCAGGCGATCGAGCAACCCGCCACTGACCAGGTTGAGGACCCACTCGACAGCGAGTACAGCCATCACGACTTTGGTCGCGTTACCGCCACCCGGTTTCAAGATCGCGCCGAATGCGGTCCGCGGCGCTCGCACCCTGGCCCGTCCGGACGCGACACAGCTGGGGCACTGAAAGCCAACCGAGGCGGGGTTCATGCATTCGCCACAAATCGGCCGCCCGCATCGCTGACAGGAAATCCCGGTCAGCCGCTCCGGATGGCGGTAGCACGGCGCAAAATCCGGAGGCGAGAAGTCCGGACCGGCGCCCGGGGTCTGAGTCAGGGGACGTCACCCGAATCGATCGTCACCGACTCAATGACCACCGGGTTGACGGGGCGGTCACCTCGTCCGGTCCGCACCTGGCCGATCTGGTCGACCACATCCCGGCTGGGCTGGTCGGCAACCTCGCCGAAGATCGTGTGCTTCCTGTTCAGATGCGGCTGCGGCCCGAGGGTGATGAAGAACTGCGAACCATTGGTGCCGGGACCCGCGTTCGCCATGGCCAGCAGGTATGGCTTATTGAAAACCAGGTCGGGATGGAACTCGTCACCGAACTTGTAGCCCGGACCACCGGTGCCGGTTCCCAGCGGGCAACCGCCCTGAATCATGAAGCCACCGATCACCCGATGGAAGGTGAGCCCGTCGTAGAACTTGCCGGTCGTTCTCACACCGGCCCGTGGGTCGGTGTAGTCCTTGGTTCCTGAGGCAAGACCCACGAAGTTGTCCACAGTCTTCGGAGCTTGATCACCAAAGAGCATCACGGCGATGTCGCCGTGGTTGGTGTGCAGTGTTGCCTTCTGCTGTGCCACCTCGAGGCACCTTCCTGTCGTGATCATCATCGTGAATGATCGTCCGCACGTGGTCCGGAGCCATCCTGTCAGACCGATCAAGTTGGCGATACGGTGGGAAATGCTCCACCCGGGAGCATGAGGTTTCTCATAACGGAGGAAACGTGTCTAAGAGTTCCCGCCGCGCGGAAGCCGCCCGAAAGCAGGTTGCGCCGGCCGCCGAGGACTTCGTCCACTCGGCCGCTGATCGTGTTGGACCGTTGGTCCACACCGCAGCCGATCGAGTAGGGCCGCTCGCGCAGTCCGCGGCCACACGAGTCGGGCCGCTTGCTCAAGCCGCCGCAGATCGGATCGGCGTGGCCGCCGACAAGGTCTCACCGCTCGCTCATTCCACCGCTGATCGGCTGGGACCGCTGGCCCAAACGGCCGCCGAGCGGGTCGGCCCGATCACTCACGGGGCCGCCGATCGGCTCGCTCCGCTGGCGAATTCGGCCGCAGATCGGATCGCCCCGATTGCCACCGGTGCGGTCGACCGGGTCTCGCCGTATGCCCAGCAGGCGGCGGGCCGGGTCTCCCCGTTTGCGCAGCAGGCTGCCGAGAGGATTGCGCCGATTGCTACATCGGCCAAGCAAAGTGGCGCTCGCGTGGCTCAGGGCGCAGTTGAGAAGGTCGGACCGGTTCTCGATGATGCCCTCGAGCGGGTGAGCCCGGCCGTAGCGGCAGCGCGAACCAAGATGGCGGAGGAGATCCTGCCCATGCTCACCGAGAGGCTGAGCGCGGCTGCGGGTTCGCCAGTCGTCGTCGAAGCAACAAAACGCGGCAAAGCCGCCGTCGCCGCTGCCAAGGGGGAGTTGGAGTTGCCGAAGGAAAAGAAGAAGGGCCGGTGGCTCATAGGGTTCGCCATCTTCGCCGCGCTGGCAGGAGCCGTGGTGGTCGTGGCCCGCAAGTTCCTGGGTTCAAGGGACGCCGACTGGCAGGCCGCTCGGCCGACCACGCCGTACGCGCCACCGAAGCCAGCGGAGACAGCCGGCGCAGCAGCAACCACTCCCGTTGTCGATGGGATGGACGACTCCGGCGAAGATCCTCAGGGCGGGATGTCGGCGCATCTGCTCAATCTTGAGGCAGACGGAGCCGCGGTGCCCGATCAACCGGCTGAGGGCAGAGACATCGACGAGACCCTCGAGACTGCGGCCGTCGGCGAAACGCCGGTCGAAACCACAGTCGCTGAGGACGCTTCGGGCGAGGCTACCAGCGGCGAGGCGCCGGCTGAGCCGGTTGCGGTCGGCGATGAGGCTGTCACGCTGCTCGATGAGGCCACAGCTGCCCCTGAAGCAGCCAAGCCGAGATATGAGGGCGAGGGGGTCTACATCGGAAGCGAGCCGCCTGAGGGCTTCACGATCAAAGGCAACGAGCGATCGATGAAATACCACGTGCCCGAGTCGGGAGGCTACGGCCGCACCACGGCCGAAGTCTGGTTCAACAGCGAGGACGCGGCGCAGCAAGCCGGCTTCGTACGTGCCCAACGCTAAGGCACCGCTGGCCACCGGCCCGACCACCAGCGCTCCCGCGCGATTTCTTACGGTCGGTGGCCGCCTTCTCGATAAAATCGACCAACTTTCCGCCTAGCGTTAACATCCGGTCCCCTCGCGAGGCCTTCTCCAGATAGAAGGCTTCGACGGAGGGACATGGGTATGGCGGCGCTCGCCAAACGGAGTGAGGTCAGCGATCAGTGGGTGGATGCCGGGCCATTCCGTGCCCAGTTGCGCTACTTGATGGCGAGCGGCTCGCTCACCGTCGAGGACGTGGCTGCCGTTGCTGGCATTTCGGCTCGAGTGGCCAACCGTCTGCTTCAAGGACGCGACGGCCGCCCGCTGCGACGGATCAGCCCCGATACGGCCCGCCGGCTGATCCAGATTTCTGACCAACATGTGCAGGCGCTGCGGCGGATCATGGTACCCGCTGCCCCAGCGAGGCTGCAGTTGCGGCGCCTCTATCGAGCAGGTTGGGACGATCTGGCAACTGCCCAGCGAGTCTGCGTGGCCGTTCCGGAGTTGGTCGAATTGGCCACCGGTGCCGACACCTGTTCGTTGCTGCTCACGGTTCGGCTGACCGCTGCCGCCCGCGCCGAGGACGGCTTGCGCTACCGCAGCCGGCTTGGCTGGCGGACCGATGAGGATGCTGCATGACGCCGACTTGTCAGAATCTGAGTGGGCTGTGGCGCCCTCAGATTCTGACAAGTCGGCGTGATGGCGGCGTGCGCGCCGAGCGACACTAGGATCGCCCGGGTGATCGGAGAAGGCCTGGCGGCAGCTGCCATCGCCGTGATGATCGCCACGACCACTGCCTTGCTGGTACGACCACTGTTACGACTACTTCCAGTGCCGGTCCCCGGGGACGGCAAGCCGATCTATCGGGACCTCGGCAGCACCGGTTTCTTGCTCGCCTGCGGTGCGCTCGCTGGAATCGCGGCTGTCGTCAGTTGGCTAAGCCTGCCGCGCTACGCGCAGCCGATGTGGTCAGTGCTTGCCATCTTGGGAGTGCTGCTCGCCGCGATAGACGCGCGCACTGGCTGGCTGCCGCTCCGGCTGACCCGTATTGCGTGGCTGGCGATGGCCGTGGCCACACTGCTGGCAGCGCCGATAGGTGGAGGTGTCTGGGTGGCGGTCCGAGCCGCGGCGGGCGCGGCGATCGCCGGCGTGCTCTACCTGCTTGTCTGGCTGATCTCGCGTGGCGGCTTCGGCTTTGGTGACGTAAGGTTCGCGCCTCTGCTTGGAGCAGCCGCCGCTGCCGGATCATGGACATTGCTGTGGTGGACCTTGCTGTTGGGCACTGTGGTTGGCGGGCTGATGGGTGTGCTCCGTCTCACACGGGGGCGGCGGGACGCATTCCCGTACGCGCCGTCGATGCTGGCAGGTGCCTACGCCGCCTGCGTGATCACCGTGCTCAGCTGAGGATCAAGCGCGATCTGCGCCGGAGCGGAGCGGAGGCAAATCGTCAGCGCCGAGAACGTACAGGGCGGCGCGTGCGTAGGCATCGGACGCGTCGAGTTCTGCTTCAGTGTGGTGGGCATTGCCGGGACCGCTGACCGTCACTACAAAACCACCAGCAAAGGAATCCAAAGACAAGAAGTAGGCGCCGAGCATCTCGCGCAGTTGATCTTCCCGAGGCAGCCACACCACACCTGCGGACTCCACAGAGTCGAGCGCCCATTCCACTGTCCCGTTGAAATGGAAGCGGGACTCGCCCCCCGACACGACCAGTTCAACGACCATGTCACTGACGATGAAGACAGACTCAGTGATCTCTGGACGGGGAATGAAGAACATGTCGCCGTTCGCCGGTGTCCAGGACACGTACGGAGCGAGCCGGGTCGCAAGTTCGCGGGAGATCACGGGTGCAGTATGTCGCGCGCAACAAATGGCTGCGTTAATGCGCTGCGCGCGAACCTGGCCAGCCGCGAGGCAAGGTCAAGCCCGCTTCCCCAGCGCCGCATAGGCTCGAAGGCGTGACCGGCGCGCCAAAACCTGGGTGGTACCCCGATCCAGCCGGTGCACCTGGGCTCTACCGCTGGTGGGATGGCAGCAACTGGGCAGAGGTGACCAGCGACTCGGCCCAAGCACCACCACCAATACCGCTCCTGCTCGAGCCTGCCCCTAGAGGCGGCGCATCTCATCGCGGCGCTTCTCCACTGCGTGTCGCCGCTGTCCTCTCCCTCGGGTTTGCCCTTTTCGTCAGCGCGTCGGTCGGCCTCAGTCTGGTGATCTGGCGCGACCCGTCGAACACCTCGGCGGAGCGTGCGGTGGGTGGCCCAGCTGGTTTGCCGAGCACCGCAGGGCTCGGCACCGCTCCGATTGGTCACCTCGACGAGCGCACCAGGACGGCAACGATCGGACCGGCATCACTGACGATGCCCGGCGACCCATACGTGCTCTCCCCCGACCCGATGTCCATTCGCGGCGTACTCGATCTCCTGTTCTGGGCGGGCGCTCCGGTGCACATTCGCTATGACGGCAAGAACGATTGGTCGTCCGGCGTGCTACTCGGCCGGGTATCCGAACCGAGCGACCCCGGCGATCTGCAGACCGAAGGCACTCTCGCTCTGCACCGCTTGGGCCAGGCGATCTTTCACAAGCACCCCACCGAGCTCAAGGAAATGACCTGGGAGCAGCGCATGGTGAACGGGCAGCCAGGAATGCTCTTCTCGGTTCAGGTGCACTACACGGTCGACCGGTTGCCCAGCCGCTACGACACCGTCACGGCACTACTGGTCCGGCTTGACGACGGGTCGTTGATCATGGCGGCCAGCTCGGTGCCGAATGACGCCGATTCCGAAATCGCCCGGATGGCCATCGACGCGCTCGGGACGCTTACCGTTCGTCAGTAAAGGAGCGCGTAGCCTCGATCCACTCCCGGAGCTTGGTTTGCGCCGCACCTGAATCAATTGCCTGCCGGGCCCGCTCCAGCCCGTCAGCGAAGTCTGCCTCAAGGCGGCTGGCCGCGGGCTTGCCGTACGCGACCAGCGCCGCAGCAGCGTTCAGCACGACGACATCGCGGACCGGACCGGACTGCCCGGCGACCACCTCACGCACCACTGCCGCGTTGGCCGCTGGATCTCCGCCGACCAAGTCCGCGAGGCTCGCCCTCGGCACGCCCAGCTCGAGCGGGTCCAGCTCGGTTTTCTCGACCTCGCCATCAGCATGCACCCAGACCGTTGAGGACGTCGTGGTGGTCAGCTCGTCGAGTCCGTCACCGCCATGAAGCACCAGACCGTAGTTACCGCGGGATGCGAAAACGCCAGCCATGAGCTCAGCCATTCGCGGATCGGCCACCCCGACGGCTTGCGAGATGGGTTGCGCCGGATTGGCCAACGGCCCGAGGAAGTTGAATGTGGTAGGGATACCGAGTTCGCGTCGCGTTGCTGCCGCATGCCGCAGCGCCGGGTGGTAATGCGCGGCGAAGAGAAAGCCGATGCCGACCTGGTCCACCACTTGCTGCTGAGCCTCGGGTGCAAGATCGAGCACCAGACCCAGCGCCTCAAGGACGTCGGCAGCACCGCACGCCGATGAAGCTGCTCGGTTGCCGTGTTTGACGACCCTGGCACCTGCAGCCGCGGCCACGATGGCGGCCATCGTCGAGATGTTGACAGTGTTTGCCCGGTCGCCGCCGCTGCCGACCACATCGACCGCGGGCCCTCCAATCTCGATCGGAGTCGCGAACTCGATCATCATGTCGGCGAGACCAGTGAGTTCCTCGACGGTCTCGCCCTTGCTTCGCAATCCGATGACGAACGCAGCCAACTGCGCAGGCGTCGCCTCGGCGTTCAGGATCTGTCCCATTGCCCACGCGGTCGACTCGGCTGGCTGGTCCTCACCGCGGACCAGGCCACTCAGCAGTTCCGGCCAGTTCATTGTGTCGTCATGAGGTCAGGTCCCCGAGGTAGTCGGCGCGATAGCGGGTGCTGTGGGAGTCCAGGAGCGCAGCAGCGCAGCCACGGCCGCCGGCAATCGAATGGGATCGACGGGATGCGAGACCACGCCGTCGGCCCGTGACCAGGTCGCCAGCCACGCGTCGTCCGGACGCCCGATTAGCACCAAGATCGGCGGACAGCGCAGAATCTCGTCCTTGAGCTGGCGACACAGCCCCATTCCCCCGGGCACCGCCTCCCCATCCAGGATCGCCAGGTCGATGCCGCCGGCGTCCATCGCGCTGATGACGGCGGCCTGGGTGGCCACCTCGAGTACGCGTACCGGCGGCAGATCAGCTGCCACCTTGCGCCCCAGGGCTAGCCGGACGTTATGACGCGTTGTCCGATCCGAGGCGTACCACAAGATCGTCAGGACCTCCGCATCTCGAGGGCCCTCATCGCCGTTCATGATCATCTCCAGGTTGTCGTCCAGTGCTGGCGGGTCGCATCTCAGCCTCGGCCGCCTGGCCGGCTCGGGCCTGATCGTAGCGTGCCCGTTCCTCGTCATCGCGGGAGCTGACAGGCGGCGTGGCCCCTCGCTGCAATCGCGCCTCCAGTCGATCAAGTCGGCGGTCCTCCCGCCGAGCTTCCCGCTGGCTGTCGGCGTACCACTGAACGAAGAGTGCAATCAGCATCAGTAACGCTAGGGCATCTCCCGAGGCCCACAGGATGCCACCAGCGAGGTACTGGTCATCCAGCGGACTGGGCGGCCAGGTCCGATCAAAGGCGAGATACCAGCTCTCCGCGATCAGCACGGTCGAGCTCATGATCGAGATGCCGAGGAATGCGTGGAAGGGCAGCATCAGGAACACCATGAGCAGCCGCAGCGGATGGCTGATCCTCCCGGGAACAGGATCGATTCCCACCAATGGCCACATCAGCAGGCAGCCGATGATGAGGAAGTGCAGATGCAGAAACGCGTGCCAAAAGCCTGAGCGCAGCGATATCTCGTAGAACGGCGAGTAGTAGAGCGCGAACGGCGTTGCGATGAACAGCGCCAAGGTGAGTGGCGCGAACGTGATCACTCGGGCCAGTCGCGAGTGCAACACGGCGAGCAGCATTGCACGCGGTCGAGTGGGCAAGGTCCGTAACGCGAGAGTGACTGGCGCGCCCAGAGCGAGGAACATCGGAGCCACCATCATCAAGACCATGTGCTGCACCATGTGGACGCTCAACAGCACCGTGTCGTAGGTGCCCAGCGCCGACATGGTGGCAAGGCCAATCGATCCAAGTCCGCCGAACAGGAACGAGAAGCCGCGCGACACCGGCCACCGATCGCCGCGGCGGTGGAGCACCACCAGGCCAGTAATGTAGAGCGCCGCAGCAATGGCGATGCCGAGCGCCATTGCCCACTCCCAGGTCCATTCGGTCAGCAGCCGAGTCGGAGTCAGCGGAGGCGGCTGATTGGTCGGCGTCGCGTGCAGCGGTACGAGCACCATCACGAACTTGCTGAACACACGCCCAGCCTAATGTCGACTCGCTGCCACCCCAGAGCTGCACAGCTAGCGGACAGATGCGTCTGGGCCTGCCAACAGGGCGTCGGGTGATCCGCCCAGCTGCCATTCACGACGCGGGATAACAAAGTTGCGCCGTGGGGTGACCTCAGCACGGGTTACGGCAATAATGACCTCGTGGCCATGCACACACACGCAGTCTCCGGATCAATGACGATGCCGGAGGGGGCCCTGCACCCCATCCCCCAATCGCGCCTGCGTGGTCGTGAGAATCGGCCAGAGCCGGTGGCGGTCGGCACAATCATCTGGCTGGCCTCGGAGCTGATGTTCTTCGCAGCCTTGTTCGCGGCCTACTTCACCATCCGGAATGTAACGAACTCGCAGGCGGCGGCAGCCGGGACCGAGCCGATGTGGCAATCTCAGGGCGAGCTGATCAACATCCCGTTCGCGATCATCAACACCAGCGTGCTGGTCGCGAGCTCATTCACCTGCCAGATGGGTGTGTTCGCAGCTGAGCGAGCCCAGGTCAGCCGGACCGGAGGGCTGTTCAATCTGCGGCGCTGGGGGCTCCGCGAGTGGTACACGCTGACCTTCCTGATGGGCGCGTTCTTCATCGGAGGCCAGGTTTATGAGTACTCCGCGTTGATCAGCGAGGGCCTGACCATCTCGGCGAACGCGTTCGGGTCGGTCTTCTATTTGGCGACCGGCTTCCACGGACTGCATGTGACCGGGGGCCTGATCGCCTTCCTGCTGGTGATGGGCCGCACATTCTTGGCCCGGACCTTCACTCACGAGCAGGCCGTCACCGCGGTTGTAGTGTCCTACTACTGGCACTTCGTCGACGTGGTGTGGATTGCGCTGTTCGGCGTCATCTACATCTTGAGATAAGCAGAGGAACCACCGGGGCCAACGCATCGGCTGTGGGCCCAGGACAACTGAATAAATGTTTGGCCCACACCTGCATCAGGACACGAGAGGGACCCGAGTGCGACTCCTGTCTTCGCGGCGCCGACACCCGGCAGCCAAGGCATTGCTGCTGGTGTTCGCCCTCTTCATGATGGGAGCGGTCTATAGCGTGATCGCTCCGCCCGCGCAGGTGTCGGCTGAAACGGGAAACAGCCAGCAGGTGGCTGAAGGTAAAGCGCTCTTCGCCGTCGGCTGCGCTTCCTGTCATGGGCTGAACGGCGAGGGCCAGGTCAGCGGTAATATCCAGGGTCCGCCGCTTGCGGGTGTCGGTGCTGCGGCAGTGGACTTCCAGGTGAGCACAGGACGCATGCCGATGGCCAGGCCGGGGGCACAGGCACCGGCCAAACCCAACCGCTACTCCGAAGAGGAGATCGCTGCACTCGCGGCGTACGTGGCGACGCTCGGGCCGGGCCCGGCCATCCCTGAGCCGGCGGAGTACGAGACGTCGAATATCAGCGCGGAGGACCTGGCGCGGGGCGGCGAGCTATTCCGCACCAACTGCTCCGCCTGCCACAACTTCGAGGGTGCTGGCGGGGCACTGCCCAACGGCAAATATGCACCCCCACTGGTCGGTCTCGACCATAAGCGGCTCTATGAGGCGATGGTCACCGGCCCGCAGCAAATGCCGGTGTTCTCCGACGAGGTGCTGACGCCAGAGGACAAGCGGGCCATCATCGGCTACCTGGACGCCCTGCACGAGCGACCCACCGATGGCGGCCTGGCGCTCGGCGGCCTGGGACCTGTGAGTGAGGGTCTGTGGGCCTGGATCATTGGTCTGGGCGGCTTGGTTTGTTTTGCCATCTGGATTACAGCTAGGGGAGTGAAAGCCAAATGAGTGACGACACCTCCCACGGCCAGCCGGGCACTGAGGTTGCAACGGTCGACGAGGAGCGCTACCCGGTTCCCGACCCGGGCCTGGAGGAGCACCTGCCACGCCTCACTGACGTCGATGAGAGGGCTGCCAATCGAGCAACCCGCCAGGTGGCCACCTTCTTTGGCTTGGTGCCGGTCTTAAGCATCGGGTTCGTTGTCGTCTATTTCGCTGTGCCGGGAGATCTGTGGGTCGACTTCGGTCCGCTGCGAGCCAACACCAGGAACCTCCTCCTCGGCTTGACCTTCGGCCTTGCATTGCTTTTCCTCGGCATGGGCGCTGTGCAGTGGGGCCGCAAGATCATGGACGACGAGGAAAAGATCGATTACCGGCACAGCTCGGCGTCCAGCGATGACGACAAGAACTACATGCTGACCGAGCTGGACAAGGTGGTCGATGAGGCCAAGCTCACCAGACGGAAGATCATCGGTCGCACTTTGCTGGCGGCTCTCGCTACGATCTTGTTGCCCATGATCGTCGGGCTCGCCGATCTCGGCCCGTGGCCCACCAAGAAGAAGCGTGCCGAAACTATCGAGAGGACTATCTGGGCGCCGGGCGTTCGCGTCGTTCAGGACGTCACTTTCGAACCGTTCAAGCCGGAGGACATCGAAGTCGGACAGCTGATCAACGCCGAGCCTGCAAACCTCCAAGAGCTCCACGGTTCCGAATACCAGATTGAGAAGGCCAAGGCGGCGGTCATCGTGGTCCGGATGGATCCCAATACCATCACGATCCCGCCGTCACGCCAGGACTGGCAGATCGGCGGCGTTCTTTGCTATTCGAAGATCTGCACGCACGTTGGCTGCCCGATCAGCCTGTGGGAGCAACAGACCCACCACCTGCTTTGCCCGTGTCACCAATCGACTTTCGACTTGGGCAACTCGGGAGTGGTGGTCTTCGGCCCGGCTAAGCGTGCGCTTCCGCAGCTGCCGATCGCCTTGGACGCTGAGGGCTACATCGTCGCCCAGCGTGATTTCCTAGTCCCGCCCGGACCGAGCTATTTTGAGCGTGATTCGCGTAATGATTTCGAGGTAGGCGATAACTGATGGCCCAGCCAGCCGCCACCGTGCCCGACGAGAGTGCGGTTCAGGCCCAGACTCCCAAAAAGGAGCTCGGCCCCGTCTTCAAGCTCGCCTCCGGGCCCACCAAGTGGCTCGACGATCGGATCGGTGTTGCCGGACTGGGCCGTCCGTTCTTACGCAAGGTCTTCCCCGATCACTGGTCATTCCTGCTCGGTGAGATTGCGCTGTATTCATTCATCGTCCTGATCCTGAGCGGCATCTTCCTGACTATCTGGTTCAAGCCGTCGATGGCCGAGATCGAGTACGAGGGCACTTATGAGCTGCTGCGCGGGATCCAGATGTCGGAGGCGTACGCGTCGACTCTGGGCCTGTCCTTCGACATTCGCGGCGGTCTGCTGCTGCGGCAGATGCACCACTGGGCGGCAGCGGTCTTCGTCGCCGCAATGCTGACCCATAGCCTCCGCATTTTCTTCACCGGCGCGTTCCGCAAGCCACGCGAGATCAACTGGCTGATCGGCGTCACCATGCTCGTCCTCGGCATAATCAACGGCTTCACCGGCTACTCACTGCCGGACGACCTGCTCTCCGGCACTGGCCTGCGGTTCGTCGATGGTCTTATCCGGGCGATCCCGGTGATTGGCACCTGGGCTGAGTTCTTCACGTTCGCCGGTGAGTTCCCCGGCGAGCTCATCATCCCCCGGCTCTACATGGTGCACATCTTGCTGGTGCCTGCATTGCTCCTTGGTCTGATCGCGGCTCATCTGGCGCTGGTGGTCTACCACAAGCACACCCAGTTCCCCGGCCCGGGGCGGACCACGGGCAATGTCGTCGGTTACCCGGTCTTCCCTGTGTATGCCGCCAAGGCCGGTGGCTTCTTCCTGATCGTCTTCGGTGTGCTCACCTTGATGGGTGCCACGATGCAGATCAACCCGGTCTGGGTGTTCGGGCCTTACAACCCGGCCGAGGTGACCGCCGGCTCGCAGCCTGACTGGTACATGGGATTCGTCGAAGGCGGCATTCGTATCATGCCGAACTGGGAATGGCACATTGGATCGACGACCTGGTCATGGAACGTCGCCATACCGGGTCTCGGGCTGATGGGTCTGTTCTTCGGCTTGATGGCTATCTACCCGTTCGTCGAGGCCTGGGTCACTGGCGACAAGCGCGAGCATCACGTCCTTGACCGTCCCCGCAATGCTCCGACCCGGACAGCCTTCGGCGTAGCTGCGATCACCGGCTATTCGTTGCTGATGATCGGCGGTGGCAATGATCTGGTGGCCACGATATTCGACGTATCACTGAACGCAGTGACCCAAGTCCTCCGGGTGGCCGTGTTCGTCGGACCGGTGATCGCATTCCTGGTGACCAAGCGGATTTGCATTGGATTGCAGCGCTCCGATCGTGACCGGATGCTGCACGGCGCCGAGTCTGGCATCATCGATCGCGCTCCTTCAGGTAAGTACGCCGAGCGTCACCGGCCGATCAGCGAGGGCGAGGCGTTCAAGCTGACTGCGCATGAGGACCCTCCCGCACTGCTGCCGGCAACCGACACCGACGGGTTCTCGGTCAAGGAGATCAAGCGCGAGCAGCGCCGTCGTCAGGCGACCCGCTTCTACTTCATCGACACCCTGCGCCGGCCTTCCCGCGCCGAGATCGAAGAGGCTGCACATCACCACATGCACGCGATGGCCCTCGAAGACGGAGACGGCGAGCATCATGCGATCGAAGCCGGGGAAGAGGAAGAACACCACCTGGCCAAGTAAGCAGGCTGCTTCGACTGCGCCCCACGTCCTCCCTTAGGGTCGTGGGGCGCTGTCATTGCGGAGCGTTCATGGAGCAGGCGGTGTGGGATTGGTCACTCTTCGCCAAAGCTGACAACGATCACCAGCCGAGAGGCGTTGACGCGACTGGACGAGACCGCCCCGCGGTCATGCCGCCCGAGTAGACGCGATGAGGACATGAGCACAAATCACAATCTGAAAAACACAACGGAAGCCGATACCAGCAATGGGGCAGGCGACAAGCAGTCGAAGGCTAAGGAACTCGACCTTTCGGCCACCCAGATCGTCGGCGGCGCACTCGCCGCCATGACGGCAGCCGCCCTGGGTTCTCAGTTGAGTGTGGCGGGCACGATCGTCGGTGCGGCCTTGGTGAGCATCATTGCCGCTGTCGCTGGCTCGCTGTATACGGCTTCCCTGCGTCGCACGCGTGACAAGGTGAAGACCGTGTTCTGGACCGGAGAGCCCAATGAGGTGGACGAGCCCACTGTCATGGAGATCCTTCCGGATCGCGAAGGTCATATTGCAGGCCAGCGCAGCCACCTTGTCGCACCGGAGCCCATTGATCCGTCGCCGCGCCGCCGGAAGCTGAATTGGAAGCGCGTGGCAGTCGCAGCTCTGGTTACGTTCGGCATCGCGGCGGTCTCACTGACGGTATTCGAGCTCGCTACAGGTCAGGCCCTTTCAGGAGGTGACGGCACCACGATTCAGCAGGTGCGGGAGGGCAATACCGACACGGAGTCGGACAGCAAGAAGGAGGAACCGTCAAAGAAATCGACGGAGGAACCGACCGCGGCTACGAGCGAGTCGCCCAGCACCGAGCCGAGCGAAGCTGTCACGTCCGAGCCCACAGAAACGACGACTGCACCGACACCCGAGGCCCAAGCCACCACCACGGAACCGGAGGCGACTCCGGGCAGCAATCGCTAGCTGCACGTGGTTGCGTCGCCTTTATCGGGCACAGCCGCCATCGCTGTCCGGCCGCACATGCGGGTGCATGAGGTCAACCGTTCCCTGCGACTCATAAGGGTCGTTACCCGCGACCAGATAGACATCTCTGTGATCGAGCATGCCCATTGGCTCGTGAGCTGTAGGTGGAAACCACGGAAGAAGTGATTCCGCGCTCATGTAGTGATTGACCAGCGCTCGCCGCATCCCGTGGTGGCCCGTGTTAGGTAGCGATCGGTGCAGCAGATAGCCGTCGAAGATGAGCGCGGCTCCAGCAGGTAGCTCAACAGGGACGGCATCGGCCTCGCTGTAGCCAAAGCCAAATGCTTCCTGGGTGCAGTCGAAACGAGGGTCTATCTGCTCTCGAACCGGATGCAGAACGCCGGCGCGATGAGAGCCGGGGATGACCCAGAGACAACCGTTCTCAACTGTGGCGTCGTCGAGCGCGATCCAGACGGCTGTCAGGGATCGGTCCCGAGTCGGGATATGAGCCTCGTCCTGGTGCCAGGCCTGGCCAGGCTTTCCCTCGGACTTGATGAACAGCATTGACTGCATCATCTTGACGTTCGGTCCGATCACCGCAGTGAGCACATCGACCACCGCGGGCAATCGACCGATGTCAAACATCAGCGGAGAAATCTTGTGCGGAAAATGGATGCACAAGTAGCGCCGCAGAACCGCAGCATCGTCATCGTCCTCGCTGGCGCGGGGCTCACCCCATCGATGTCGCCGCGAAGGCCACGGCATATCGCCGTGGCTTCGGCCCTGACGGCGGTCATCATGGCCGCTGACAGTGCGTCAGGAATGATCAGATAACCCTGGCGGTCGTAATCCGACGCCGCCGTGTCACGGCGTAGCCGGCCGGGTCGCGGCGCTGGCAGGACAGTCTCGTTGAGCTGCATGTACTACCTCCCGACCTTGTTGGAATGGGCTCATACTGGTCGAGATCTGGCATCTGCTGAATGCACAGATGGGACGAGATGTTGTCTGAATGTGCAGTTGACGTCGAAGGGCTCGTGTGGACCGTCCTGCCGTAGCCGACTATCCCCCTGGCGCCGGCCTGCCGCCGCGAGTGATCGCGGACTTCGAATTCGTCTGGATGCTGCGAGGCCGCGCCACCTTCGTGGTCGACGCGGAGAGGTTGCTCACACCTGGAGAGCTGTTGCTGGTGCCGCCCGGTGTCCGGCATAGCTTCCGCTGGGACCAGGAACACCCAAGCCGGCATGGCTATGTCCATTTTGGGCACGGGATGTAGGGCTGGCCGTCGCACCGGACGTCCGGCTGACCCGGATGTCCGGTGCCGACCCGCTGGCTGGACTCTGTGCTTACCTGTTGTGGCTCGGCGGAAGCAATCTCGCCGACTGGCAGATCTCGGCACGCAGAACCCTCGAATTCATGCTGACGCTTGTCGCAGACGGACCCTTGCCCAGTCAGGATGTCACTCCGCGAGGTGAGCGGTCCCATGCGTGCCGCAGTGTCATACCTGCAGCACGAATGGTCGCACCTGCCGCTGCGACGCATCGGTGTTGCGGAACTTGCCAAAGCAGCGCACGTATCTCGCGGCTACTTGAACCGCTTGTTTCAAAAAACATTTGGCAGCAGTGCGTCAGTGGCACTCGAGCGACCTTCGATGTTCACGCGCCGAAGCCTTGGTCATACGCACGGATATGACCATTGCGGCAATCGCTCGCCAGTGCGGTTACGCGGACGTGGCTCACTTCTCTCACCGGTTCCGCACCATTCACGGCATGTCACCGTCCGCGTACCGCAGCCGCTCGAACCGGCCATCCTCTGTGCTGGAGCGGCCCGGCGTGCTGCGACTGAGCCGGCTCATCTGGGATCGGTGATTTCGCGAGCGGCGAATAGGCAAACCGTGCCGGGGCGGTGAGAATGTGCACTGTGCGATTTCTCCAGAAGCTGCCGCCGTACGACTTGACCTACTCCGATGTTTTCATGGTGCCGCGACGCTCCGCGATCAGCTCGCGCCTCGAGGTCGACTTGCGGAGTACCGATGGGATCGGTACGACGCTGCCTCTGGTGGTGGCCAACATGACCGCGATTTCTGGTCAGACGCATGGCGGAAACCGTGGCGCGCCGCGGGGGCATCGCTATCGTCCCGCAGGACATTCCGGCTGATGTCGTCGCCGAAGTGGTCGGCAAAGTCAAGCGATCGCATCCGGTCTACGACACCGCAGTCTCGGTGACGCCGCACACCACAGTGGGCGAGGCGTTGTCGCTGATCCCCAAGCGGGCGCATGGTCTCGCGGTGGTGATGGAGAACGGCCAGCCACTCGGCACGGTGAGTGAGGTTGAGGCCGCCGGCGTCGATCGCTTCGCCCAGGTGCACCAGGTGATGTCCGGCGATCTGCTGACGATCACCCCGGCGTCATCGCCCACTGAGATCTTCGACGAGCTGACCCACCGGCACCTCGAGCTGGCGCTTGTTGTGGAGAACGGGAAGCTGCTCGGCATCATGACTCGGAAGCATGCCCTGCGCTCTACGCTGTACCGCCCAGCCCTGGATCCGGATGGTCGGCTGATGATCGGGGCAGCGGTCGGGATCAACGGTGATGTCGCCGTCCGGGCCGAAGCCCTCTTCGACGCCGGGATTGACGTTCTAGTGGTCGACACCGCACACGGTCATCAGGAGCGGATGCTGGAGTCGCTGAAGGCCGTACGCGAGGTGCGGGACCGGCTGGCGGATATCCAAGGGCGCCGCGTCCCGTTGGTTGCAGGCAATGTGGTCTCGACTGATGGTGTCAACGACCTGGTGGGCGCCGGTGCGGACGTCATCAAGGTGGGAGTCGGTCCGGGCGCCATGTGCACGACCCGGATGATGACAGGTGTCGGCAGGCCACAGTTCAGCGCCGTCCTGGAGTGCGCCGAGGCGGCCCGGGCAGCAGGGCGTTCGATCTGGGCTGACGGCGGCGTACGCCACCCGCGCGACGTCGCGCTGGCGCTGGCGGCGGGAGCCGGCAGCGTGATGATCGGCTCGTGGTTCGCGGGTACGTACGAGAGCACCGGCAATTTGATGACCGACGCCGAAGGACGGATGTACAAGGAGTCCTACGGAATGGCCTCGGCGAGGGCAGTGAAGATGCGGACCAAGGCCTCCTCGGGCTTCGACCGGGCGCGGGCCGCGCTGTTCGAGGAAGGCATCTCGACAGGCCGCATGTATCTGGACCCGGAGCGCCCGAGCGTCGAGGATCTCATTGACTCCATCGTGGCGGGCCTGCGCAGCAGCTGCTCCTATGCCGGTGCGTCCAATCTCGAGGAGCTCCATGAGCTGGCTGTGGTCGGCGTGCAGTCCAACTCCGGTTACGACGAGGGGCGCCCGCTCCACATCAACTGGTAAGGCTGACGCTGCGGTGTCCGCGCACTGCGGTGCGATGTCGAGTGATTAGCCGTCGATGCGGTGGGCGGTGCCACTGACGCGTACCCCGGGTTCGCCTCCGATGACGCTTACGTTGATCTCGCTTGGATGCCCCATGTCCACGCCCTGGATAATCGTGAAACTCGCATTCTCGCCAATCAAGCCGAGCTCTCGCAGGTAGCCGCCGAACGCCGCCGCGGCCGAGCCGGTAGCACGATCCTCAACGACTCCAATGCCGGCGCCCGGGTTGCGGGACTGGTAGCGCTTCGCGGACTCAGGCCATATCAACTGCACTGTGATCAGCTCATGGTCGCGCATCAGCATGGCAAGAGCGTCGAAGTTGTAGTCGAGATCGGCCAACCGCTGCCTGGTCCTGGTCACCAGCACGAGATGCTTCGAACCCGCATTCACCAGTCGGACAGGATAATCCGGGTCGAGGTCCTCAGGGGACCAGCGGAGGGCACGCAGCACTCCTCGTACAAAATCGGGATCCGGCTCGGACACCCGAGGCGCGACACTCGTGAGCTCTGCCACAATCTCACCGCGGTCGTTCTGCCGAGTCGTGATGCTGACAAAGCCGGCTGGTGTGTGAAAGATGAGCTCGGCTGCCGGTGAGCGCTCCGCGAGAGCAACCGCGCCGGCGATTGTTGCATGCCCGCAGAACGGCACCTCTTGCTTAGGCGCGAAGTAGCGAACGTCGTACACGTTAGGTACGTCTGGCCTCGCTATCAAAAACGCGGTCTCTGAATAGTTCACGTCAGCAGCGATGGCTTGCATATCCATGCCATCAAGGCCGCTCGCGTCCAAGACCACTCCGGCAGGGTTTCCGCCGTGACCATCCATAGTGAAAGCCGCGTAGCGCAGTACCTCAGTGGGCATGACGCGAGGTCAGGCCGTGGCGAAGCGATTGGCCGAGCGCGCCCGAGCCTTGGCCGCCTCCACCTCGCGGTTCTTGGGCGGCGCCGTCGAGACGAGGTCCTCCAACAAATGTTGCGTGGCATGAGCGATCTCATTGACGGCCCGGTTGAATGCTGCCTCATTGGCCTTCGACGGCTTCGATGTCCCCGCTATCTTGCGCACATACTGCAAAGCGGCATCATGCACCTCAGCCTTAGTCGCATGCGGCTCAAAGTTGTGCAGCGGTCTAATGTTCCGACACATCCTGCCATTGTGCACTCCCAGCGGAGCGCCGCGCGCAACTCAACCACTGTCCTTCGCGTCGCGAAGCGGCGCACCGGCCGCGCGTTACTAGATGCGGCCGCCCTTTTTCGGTAGGGCTGACCAGTGGGGTCGACAAAACCTAAGACGCCTGAAACCCAGGGACCACAAGATCTGGACGCACGCTCGACTCAAGCACCACGTTTTGTCGGCCCCACTGGTCAGCCCTACCGAACGATCAAAAGCAAAACACGCCCCACACCTTCTGGCGTTAGTTCGGCCGGCCCTACCGAACGACCTCCAGCGAGCCGACTCAGTGCGCGTGATCTCCGCGGTAGAACTCGTAAAGCAAACCGGTCAACGTCACAAAGCCGATCCCGAAACCAATGATCATGAGCCACCATCCATAGATGGGAGCGAGCACGACGAGCACGAATGTGAGCGAGAGGAACAGCGGCCACTTACTCTGCGGCGGAAAGAAGCCAAGCTCTCCTGCACCTTCCGCAATCTCCCCGGACTTCCTATCCTCGGGTCGCGGCTCCATCCGGCCCGCCACCAGAAGGAGGTAGACCCAGATCATGAGCACCAGCAAGGTCGTCATGATCAAAGCGACCGTACCGGTGACCTCAGGCACCCCATTGGCGTCCGCCGTGATCAGCCAGTACACCGGGGTCACAATGATCATGAAGATGGTCAGTGAGCCGAAGACCCAGGCTTCAACCTTCACCGCTGGTCCTCTTCCGGGTCGGGTGAATGCATATGGTGCTCAGACTCGTACCGCGCGGCCAGGTCGGCTGTTGTGTGGTCGAGTCTCGATTCGAGCTCGACTCTCCGGCCATAGCGGTCGCCGGTGTCTCCGCCCGGGTGCTCGGGCACGTAGTCAGCGTCGTACTCCAGCAGTGCGACCTCCGGGTGGTGCAGATCAAAGGCCGGCGACTCGGAGCGGATCTTCGGCAGCTGAGTGAAGTTGTGCCGCGGTGGCGGACAGGTCGTCGCCCACTCGAGCGAGCGGCCCCAACCCCACGGATCGTCAGTGTTCACCTTCGGGCTGTTCCGGCTCTTCCACACGTTCCAGAGGAAGACCAGCGTTGAACCGCCAAGCAGGAATGCGCCTGCCGAGGAGATCTGGTTCCCGAGGGTGAAGCCGTCGCTGGGCAGATAGTCCGCATAGCGGCGTGGCATTCCCTCGGCGCCGAGCCAATGCTGGATGAGGAAGGTGACGTGGAATCCGATGAAGAGCAGCCAGAAGTGGATCTTGCCCAGCGTCTCGTCCAGCATCCTGCCGGTCAGCTTTGGCCACCAGAAGTAGAAGCCGGCAAACATCGCAAAGACCACCGTGCCGAACACCACGTAATGGAAGTGAGCTACCACGAAGTAGGAGTCTGAAACGGCGAAGTCGAGCGGAGGGCTGGCCAAGATGATGCCGGTCAGGCCGCCAAACAAGAAGGTGGTCAGGAAACCGACGGCCCAGAGCATGGGCGTTCGCATGGCGATATTGCCGCCCCACATGGTGCCAACCCAGTTGAAGAACTTCACCCCTGTAGGTACGGCTATCAGGAAGGTCATGAACGAGAAGAACGGCAGGTTGACCGCACCGGTGACGAACATGTGGTGTGCCCAGACCGCTACCGACAAGGCGCCGATCAGCATGGTGGCCAACACAAGCCCCACATAACCGAAGATCGGCTTGCGGCTGAACACCGGCAAAACCTCGGTGATGATGCCGAAGAACGGCAGCGCGATGATGTAAACCTCGGGATGCCCGAAGAACCAGAAAAGGTGCTGCCATAGGAGCGGTCCGCCATTGGCCGGGTTGAAGACGTGTGCTCCAAGGGCCCGATCGGCCTCCAGCACCAAGAGAGCCGCGGCGAGAATCGGGAAGACGCACAACACTAGGAACGACGTCACCAGGATGTTCCAGGTGAAGATCGGCATCCGGAACATGGTCATGCCTGGCGCTCGCATGCACAGAATCGTGGTGGTGAAGTTGACCGCGCCGAAGATGGTGCCAAGACCAGCCATGTACAGGCCCATGATCCACAGGTCACCGCCGACACCCGGTGAGTTGACAGCGTCGTTCAGCGGCGCGTACGCGAACCAGCCGAAGCTGGCGGCGCCTGACGGCGACAAGAATCCGGCCGAGGCGATCAGCCCACCGAACAGATAGAACCAGTAGGCGATCATGTTGAGTCGCGGGAACGCCACATCGGGCGCGCCGATCTGCAGCGGCATGATCGCGTTGGCGAAGCCGGCGAAAAGCGGCGTCGCGAACAGCAGCAACATGATCGTGCCGTGCATGGTGAAGAACTGGTTGAAGACCTCGTAGGAGAGGTACTGCATGCCGGGGAATGCCAGCTCGGCCCGCATTGCCATGGCCAGAATGCCGCCGAACAGGAAGAAGACCATCGACGTGACGAAGTAGAGATTGCCGATCACCTTGTGGTCTGTGGTGACCATCCACTTCCATACAATCGTGCCGAGCTCACGCCTCGGCGTCGCGATCTCGGCTGCGGTGGCCGTACGCTGTAGCGTCGTCATCGCGCACCCTCCTCAGATCCTGACTTCGCGGGGCTATTGGCCTGGGCCGGACCTTTGGCTTCGCCGGTCTGGCCCTTCGCCTCGAGCGAATTCAGGTAGGCGTTGTAATCGGTCTCGCTCACGACGTGCAAATTGAAAAGCATCGCCGAGTGATAGGTGCCGCACAATTCGGCACACCTCCCGGGGAACACGCCCTCGGTCGTCGGCCTCAGCTGGAGGCTGTTGAGGCGACCAGGGATAACGTCCAACTTCTCATAAAACGATGGAACCCAGAACGAGTGGATCACATCAGGCGAGATGAGGTTGAACTGCACCAACTTGCCGACCGGGAGGTAGAGGTCGGGGGTCTTGTTGATCGTGCCGGCCTCCCAGACATCTGACCCGACAGCTGGGTTATCGGCAGCCTTGTAGTTGAACGTCCAGGACCATTTCTGGCCAACGACGTCGATGGTGACCTCAGGGTTCGGCTCCTTGGCTGTGACCACATTCTGGGCCAAGACCGTGTAGTAGAAGAGCACCGCGATGATGATGAACGGAGCAACCGTGTAGAAGATCTCCATCGGCAGGTTGTAGCGGCTCTGCCGTGGCATCTTGGCGTGCTTGGTCTTGTAGCGGTTCGCGGCCCACGTGATGAGCCCCCACATCAGAACACCCACCGCCAAGGCTGCGATCCAGGTCCAGATCCATAAAGTGAGGATGGGTTCACCCCGGTCGCTGGCAGGCGGTGGGAAGCCGAACCGCTTGATCTGATCAACCAACTCTGCTGAGCAGCCGGTGAGGAACAGCAGCCCGAACAAGGACAGGGCCAGCAAGCCGGGGCGAACACGGTTGCCTAGCCGGCTGCGGGGCGCGAGCACTGTCATGTCATCCACAGCGGACCGTTGAGTCCTGCCACCCACGTTGCGCCTTTCGTCGGATCGGTACACACCGAGGAATCGTGCCCGCCCACGGTCGCGGCGGCCACCCTTCTTTGGTGTTCACCCTAACGTAGGAAGACGCCGTCATCACCGGTGTAGGGGTTGCGTCTTTGGCTGTTCGCGTTGCCGCATGGCCGCTCGCGACGCCGCGGCTCGCGCGCTAGTTTCGAGGCGTGGCGCATTCGGTTTCCCAGGTCTTCTTGGACAGTTCGTCGGGCGAGCCAATGCTTCAGAGTGCGCGCCAGGCATGGCTTGATGCGCAGCAGGCGGGCTGGGGCGATCCAGCCCGGCTGCACCGGCCCGGCCGGCTGGCCGCCCAGGCCTTGGATCAGGCCCGGGAAGTAGTTGCCGCCGCTGTGGGAGCACGACCGGATGAGGTCGTCTTCACGGCGTCCGGGGTACACGCAAGCCAGGCTGCCGTCCTCGGACTGGCATTGGGCCGCCGTCGCATCGGTTCCCGCATCGTCACCACGGCAATCGACCACTCCTCGGTGCTTGCGGCCGCTGCCGCTGCTGGTGTGCACGACGCGGTGCAAGTCGATCATGAGGGCCATGTCGACCTGGAGCGGTGGGGTGCTGCGGTGGGTACCGCCGGCACTGCTGCGGCTTGCATCCAAGTGGCTAACCACGAAGTTGGCACACTGCAGCCGTACGCCCAGGCCGCTGAGATCTGCAACCGCATAGAGGTGCCGCTGGTCCTGGATGCAACGGCTGCGCTCGGCCGTATCGACCTCAACGACGCCGCCGGCTGGTCGGTGCTGACGGGGTGGGCCGGCGCGTTCGGCGGCCCAGCGTCGGTCGGCATTCTCGTGATCAAGAAGCACTCCCGTTGGCGAGCCCCCTATCCGACCGACGACTACCAGGGGGGCCGCTGGCCGGGTATGCCCGATGTGCCCGCCATCTATGCGGCGGCCGTCGCACTCGATTGCTGGCTGCGGGACGGTCGCACGGTCCGGGAACGCCAGCACGACATGGTCGATCAGGCGCGCGCGGGAATCGCGCAACAAGTGCCCGATGTCGACGTGGCCGGGGATCCGGTACGCCGGGTGCCGCATCTCCTGACGTTCTCGGCGCTTTATGTGGACGGCGAGACGCTGACCCTGGAGCTCGACAAGGCCGGTTTTGCTGTCGCGAGTGGGTCCGCCTGTAGCGCCAACAGCGAACACCCTTCGCATGTTCTGGCCGCAATGGGAACCCTGACCCACGGCAACGTGCGCATTGGGCTTACCTGGACGACGACAGCGGCGGAGATCAGTCAGCTTCTGGCCGTGCTGCCGCCGATTGTGTCGGAGATCCGTGCGACCGTGGAGGCGTCGTGAACGAGGTCGCGTCACCATTTCAGGGGTTGTCGCTGGACTGTCGCGGAATGAAATGCCCGCGACCGATCATCGAGGTGGCGCGCCGTCTCGGTGAGATCAGCGTGGGCGAGGTCCTGGAGCTGCTTGCCGACGACCCAGCCGCCGGTCCCGACCTGGCCGCCTGGTGCCGGATGCGTGGACAGACCCTCGTGGCTTCGGATCCGCCACGGTTCATCGTGCGACGTGAGTCTTGACATAGACGAACTCCCTGCCCGCTGGCAGGGAGTTCGAAGGCTCAGATCAGTGGAAGCTGTCGCCGCAGGCGCATGAGCCGGTGGCATTGGGGTTGTCGATGGTGAAGCCTTGCTTCTCAATGGTGTCGACGAAGTCAATCGTCGCGCCCATCAGGTACGGCGCGCTCATCCGATCGGTGACGACGCCCACTCCGCCGAATACCTTGACGATGTCGCCTTCGAAACTGCGCTCGTCGAAGAACAACTGGTAGCGCAGTCCGGAGCAGCCGCCTGGCTGTACAGCGACGCGCAGCGCAAGATCTTCGCGCCCTTCACCTTCCAGAAGGGCCTTGACCTTGGTTGCTGCCTCGTCGGTCAAGATGACGCCGTCTGCTATTGCAATAGGGCTGTCGAAGGTCTGTTCGGTTGCCGTCATGCATGTCATTCTAAGGGCGCTCGCCCACCCGTCCAAGCTGGAGCAACGTGTGCCGCGTCACCAACTCCAGGATCGGGCCACCCGTCGAGCCGTCGAGGCCAGCTCCTCTTCGCTGATCTCCGCCTGCGGGTCGTCGATCAGGGATTCCTGCACTGCGTACGCCGCCTCGATCCCCAAGGTGCGCATTTCCCGTGACCCGATGAGCACCTCACCGGCGATGACGATGCAGGGGACAAGGGCGGCTGCGGCCGCCTCGGCCATCGAAGCGACGACCCCCCCGCCGCGGCTCGCGAAATCGAACAATGAGCATCCCGTCACAACAAGGTCCACGCCGCGCATCGCCTGCTGACCCGTGGCCGAGGCAAGTGTCAGAGCCGGACCACTGCTCAACTGCCCACCCAGTGCCAGCACCGCGAACCCCAGGCCGCCGCAGGCGCCCGCCCCTGGGGCTTCGGCATGGGTTGGCGAGGCTAGGCGAGCGAAAGCTTCCAGGGCGGCGTCGGTTCGGAGCATCAGCTCGGGATCAACGCCGGCTTCCCGACCTGCACGAGAGGTGATGCCGCGCAAACCCAGCAATGGCTGGCTGAGCTGTGAAGCGGGCACCACGCCCACCAGCTCTGCCTCATCCAGCAACGCCCGGGCAGGCACAAGGTCGAGCTCGGTGATCCCCTCGAGCCCGGCGACACCGCGATCGAGAGGCCGATCTGCAGTCGCGCCGAGCGCGGCGAGCAGGCCAGCACCCGCATCATGGACCCACAGGCCAGCCAGATCGACGATGGTCCGCCGCAATCGCTCCTTGCGGAGAAGGGCCGCGATGGCGGCGCCGATCGCTCGGGACGACTGCTCGTACGGAATCCCGGGACCGCCCGTTGGTCCGAGGACCTGCACAACGCCCGTGTCTGGTCCGTGCCCAGTGGTGACGACTAAGCCGTCGGCCACCTGAGGTGAGGACGTGAAACCGGCCAATTCGGCGTACGCAGCGGCAAAGCCAGCTCCAGCGTCTCCGATTGGGAGCACCGACACCCCAGCAACCGGTAGCCACCCCGAGGCAATGACTTGACCGGCCTGCCATGAGGACAGCGCCCCGATGGAGTCTGTTGCAACCACGATCCGCACGGTCGATTCTGTTCCCCTTCTTGATTGCTCGCACGCCCGGGGTACGGGGACTTGTCAGCGGCGTGGGTCATCCTACGGACACCCGGAGTCAGGATGGTCAACCTTGACTGACTTATGTAGACTTAATCCGTGCGGAGGACGGTGAAGGTGCAAGAAGCCAAGACACATCTATCGGCGTTACTTGCTGAGGTGGAGCAGGGTGCTGAGATCACGATCGCGAGGGGCACGACGCCGGTCGCCCGTCTCGTGCCGGTCGATGTAGCGCGTGAGCGCGACATGGGATTTGTCTCCTATAGGGTCCCTGACTCATTCTTCGACCAGCTTCCCGACACCGAACTTGAAGCGTGGGAAGGGTGAGCGAAAGCCGCGTCATCGTCGACACTCACGTACTGCTATGGATGCTGACCGATCCTCGGCTGCTGTCGCCCGACGCGCGCGACACTTTGAGATTGCAAAGCCTCGAGGTGTACGTCTCGGCGGCCACAGCCTGGGAGTTGTCGACGAAGCATCGGCTCGGCAGACTGCCTCAAGCAGATGTCATACTGCGCGCGTACGGCGCACACCTGGAGCGCCTCGGCGTCCATGACCTCAAGATCACGTCCGCACACGCACTACTCGCCGGCACGCTTGACTGGCAACATCGGGATCCGTTCGACCGCATGATCGCCGCCCAAGCCATGATCGAGTCGTTGACGCTGATCACCGCCGACAGCGCGTTCCATACCATCAACGGGGTTCGCACGCTCTGGTGAGAAATCGGAGGCGACGCGAGCAGTGAGTACATTTGTGGCGTGACGAGCACCCCCACGTCCACGCCACTCAGATCTGGGACACCGCTGTCGCTCTTCGTTCTGGGACGGGAGTCCGACCCACGATCGGAGCGCGGTGTCGAGTGCCCGGGCGATCTGCCGCCGGCTTCCGACCCATCTTTGGTGGAGCGGGCCAGGCGAGCCAAGGCGGCCCTGGGCGACCGATTGTTCGTCCTCGGGCACCACTACCAGCGCGACGAGGTCATTCAGTTTGCCGATGTCACCGGCGACTCGTTCAAGCTGGCCCGTGAGGCCGCAGCTCGCCCGAACGCCGAATTCATCGTGTTCTGTGGCGTGCATTTCATGGCCGAATCGGCCGACATCTTGACAGCGCCAGAACAGAAAGTGATCTTGCCTGACCTGGCTGCGGGATGCTCGATGGCTGACATGGCCCGTCTCGCCCAGGTTGAGGACGCCTGGGATGTTCTGGCCGACGCAGGAGTCGCGCACCTCACCGTGCCGGTGACCTATATGAACTCCTCGGCCGACATCAAGGCTTTCTGCGGCAAACATGACGGCGTCGTCTGCACTTCCTCCAATGCCAAGTCAGTTCTCGAGTGGTCTCTCGGTCGTGGCGAGAAGGTGCTCTTCCTCCCCGATCAGCATCTCGGCCGCAATACCGCAGTACTGCAGATGGGCCTGAGCCTGGACGACTGCGTGGTCTATGACCCTCATCAGTACAACGGCGGCCTGACGGTTGAGGAACTGCAGGCAGCCACGATGATCTTGTGGAAGGGTCACTGCTCGGTCCACGGACGGTTTACCGAGCAAGCCGTCGACGATGTACGCGCACGCATCCCTGACGTCAATATCTTGGTGCACCCCGAGTGCCAACATGAGGTCGTGCTCAAGGCCGACTTCATCGGTTCCACCGAGTTCATTATCAAGACCATCCAACAGGCCAAGCCGGGGTCAAAGTGGGCGATCGGCACCGAGCTCAACCTGGTCAAGCGCCTCGCTCATGATCATCCCGACCTCGAGGTCGTCTTCCTCGAGCAGCACGTGTGCTACTGCGCCACCATGAACCGGATTGACCTGCCGCATCTGGTCTGGGCCTTGGAGAACTTGGCTCAGGGGCATGTCGTGAACCAGATCACCGTCGACCCCGAGACTGAGCGTTACGCCAAGGCCGCTCTGCGGCGGATGCTTGACCTACCAGGTGAGACCGCCCGCGACTGAGTGTTCCAACAACCTGCAAGCGGCGAGTGCGGGAGCAGGTTCAAAACAAGCTGCGAGCGTCGGGAAATCGCGCGCCGCCGTGCTGAGGAGGAGTGAGCGGAGGCGCTCTTTCCTCTGCGAGCGACGACGAAGTAGGCGGGTTCCACGCGCGATTGCGCGAGCAGCTTCCAAAACAGGCGATGAGTTGGACGGCCGGAGGAGGTCTGAATCACATGACCGAGTTCACGACATTGCTCAGCGATCTAGTCCTGGTTGAGTCTCCGCGCTGGCATGATGGCCGGCTCATCTTCTCCGACTGGGGTTCCGGCGAATTGCTGGCCGCAGGCCTCGACGGCACCCGCGAGCTGATCACTCGCGTCGATGCGATCCCCTTCTGCCTCGATCATCTGCCCGATGGACGGCTACTGGTCGTGGCCGGCGACCAGCTCTTGGTCTGCGCGCCCGACGGAACACTGGACACGTACGCCGAACTGGCAGCCCTGTCCACGAAACCGTGGAACGACATCGTGTCCGACGGTCGGGGAAACACCTATGTGAACAACATCGGCTTTGACTTCCCCGAGGCTGAATTCGCGCCGGGACTCATCGCACTCGTCACCGCAGACAGGACAGCTCGCCAGGTTGCCGAAGACCTTGCCTTCCCGAACGGCATGGCAATCACGCCCGACAACTCGACGTTGATCGTGGCGGAGTCCTACGGCAGCGTGCTGACCGCGTACGACATTGCCCCAGATGGCGGTCTTTCCAATCGTCGCGTGTGGGCCGCGCTTGACGGTGCCGCTCCGGACGGCATCTGCATAGATGCCGAGGGTGAGGTCTGGTTCGCGGAGGTGCCGGGTCGCCGCTGCGTTCGCGTGCGCGAGGGCGGCGAGGTGTCACAAACGATCAGCTCCGATCTCGGATGCTTCGCCTGCACGCTGGGCGGCCCGGACGGAACAACTCTCTTCGTGACAGCAGCCGCCTGGCCTGATGCAATGACGCCCGGCTCGCGTACGGGTCAGATTCTCACAACCGAGGTTTCAGTCCCTGGAGCAGCCTGGCCGGCCTAGAGCCGCGAGCGTCGGGAATCGCGCGCCGCCGTGCTGAGGACGAGGGAGACGAGGCGTTCTTCCTCGACGAGCGAGGACGAAGTCGGCGGATTCCAAGCGCGATGCGCGAGCGGCTCCAAAAGGCCCGTCTCAACCGGGAATGAGACCCTCTTCCGACTCGCTCAGCAGCTGCCCCATCTCCTCCAGCGTCGAATCGGCATCCGGCAAGATCAAATCGGAGTCCTCGAGCGAGGCATCAGGCAATAGGGTTCCCGTTGTCCGGATCCGATCAAGCAGTGTGTGCAGTGCTCTCGTCAGCTGATCTTGATCACCGGCGGTGACCGCCTGCTCCACAGCATCATCCAAGGAGTTGAGCCCGCGTACGGCGTCGTCGGTCAGCTCCCACTGACCCTCATTCAGGATCCGCACAATCATCGCAAGTCTCCTTGCGGTTGAGCCGGTGGCGCCTCCTGATCTTGCGTTGGAGGGGCCTGATACTGCTGCGGAGGCTGCGAGTCCAGGCTTGGCGCCTGCGAGGTCTGACTCGGTCCCTGGCTTGGTGGTTGCGGAGCTCCGGGCGGCGGAGCTTGCTGGCCCTCAATCGCCTGGGGCGGCGCGGCAGAGGGACCGGGGCCCAGCGACGCCTTCATTCGCGCGAGCTCGTTTTCCACGTCGGAGGTGGAGGCTAGCTGTTCCAGCTCGAGTGTGATGTCGTCCTTGGCTGTCCCTGTGGGATCGTCCAGAGCACCACTGGCCAACAGCTCATCGATGGCACCGGCACGGGCCTGCATCTGCGCTGTTTTGTCCTCGGCCCGCTGGATCGCGAGGCCGACGTCGCCCATCTCCTCACTGATCCCCGAGAACGCCTCATTGATCCGGGTCTGCGCCTCGGCGGCGGAGTAGGTGGCCTTGATCGTCTCCTTCTTGGTCCGGAACGCGTCCACCTTGGCCTGCAGCCGTTGGCTGGCGCGGGTGAGCTTCTCCTCTTCCCCCTGCAGCTGGGCGTGCTGCACCTGCAAGTCGCTCAGTTGTTGCTGAAGGCCAGACCGTCGCGTCAAGGCTTCGCGGGCCAGATCCTCACGGCCGACTTCCAGCGCTTTCTGCGCCTGATTGGTCAGCTTGTCGGCCTGGGTGTTCAGCTGATTGGCCTGCAGCTCGATCCGCTTGCGACTGGTAGCCACATCGGCCACGCCGCGACGGACTTTCTGCAACAGCTCGAGCTGGCGCTGGTATGAGTAGTCGAGGGTTTGGCGCGGATCTTCGAGCTTGTCCAAGGCCTTGTCGGTCTTAGCACGAAAGATCAACGAGATCCGCTGAAAAATGCCGCTCATGAGGTGTCAGCTGGTCCTTCCAGACTCCGGTTTCGCGGCCGGGGCCGCTCACAGGCCTCCACCGTATCTCTGCAGAGAAACTGAGCACAGCGAAGGAGGAGAGTAGTTTCGTCTTTGGGGTGATCCCCTGAGACAATCCAGGGCCAGATCAGCCCAACCCTGCCGTTCAGCAGCGTCACCACAATTCGTGAGAGGGACCCGTGGCACTCTTTCGCCGCAACAACCAGGCCGTTACGCCGGAGCCGGCAACGACGACTGTCGATCCTGGTCCGGGTGGTAAGAAAGACCATCCGACGCCGACCCGCAAGGAAGCGGAGGCAGCGCGCCGTCAGCGTTTGACGACGACACTCAGCAAGAAGGAAGCCCGGGCAGCGGCCAGCCGGCAGTCACGGGCCAATCGCACGAGGGCGATCAGCGCCCGAGAAGCCGCGCCCGAGAAGGCGTTGATGCGTGACTACGTCGACTCCCGCTTCAACGTAGGCGAATTCCTGCTGCCCGCAGTTGTGGTGATCTTGGGCGTAACAATTCTCGGCAGCCGCTGGCCTACGGTGACGGTGATCAGCACGCTGGCGATGTACATATTCATCCTTGGCGTCTTCGTTGATGGCTATCTGATGTGGCGTCGCTTCAAGAAAGTGCTGGCCGCCCGGCTGCCCAAGGCCTCACCGAAGGGGCTGCTGCTGTACGGGATGACCCGCAGCACGCAGATCCGGAGGTTCCGGTCACCACCGCCGCGAATCAAGCGCGGTGAGGCGTACTAGGACACTCGCTCGCGATGACGCACAAGATGATCCGATGAGCTGGCGCTGGGTGCCCGACCGCAGACCAGTCGCCAGCCGCTCCAACGCGGACTTGCCCTCAATGGGTCGCTCCTTCCAGACCCAGGGTGAGGCCGAGACCTGGCTGGGCGAGTTCTATCCGAGCTTGGTCCGAGCCGGAGTCCGGGCGGTAAGCCTCTACGAGGCCGACCGGCTGGTCTATGGGCCGATGTCTTTGGAGCCGGAGGTCTAGAGCCTCTTTTCGAGCTCCCGCTGAGGTGCGCCCGCTAAGGTCGGCTGGTGCCGACCCCTGATTACATCGCCGCTATTCGGCGGGTTTACGGACCGGGCAGGCTGCTGCTACCGGGCGTATCCACGGTGGTGGTCCGAACTGACCTGGAGCCGGGCCGAGTTCACCTGCTCTTGACCAGACGCAGTGACACGGGGCAATGGAGCCTGCCGGCGGGGATCGTGGAACCCTTCGAGCAACCGGCTGCCGCGGCCCTCCGGGAGTTGTTGGAAGAGACTCGCGTGACAGCCCACGTCGAGCGGCTCGCGCTCCTCACCACAGATCCGGATGTGGTCTATCCGAACGGTGACACCTGCCAGTTTGTCTCGATGTGCTTCCGCTGCCGCTACGTCTCTGGTGAGGCGCAGGTCGGCGATGAGGAGTCCACCGAGGTTGCGTGGTTTCCGGCGGACGAGCTACCGGAAGAGCTCAGCGAGATCCAGAGACGCCGTATCCGGTGCGCTCTAGACGATCGAGCGGACAGCGTCTTCGACGTTTAGATTTGTGCGCTGTTCGCGCTCAGGCCTCACGTACGCCGGGGGTCACGAAGGGCGGTTTCGTGATCATGAAGGGTTCCTGACGACGCCTGATATCCACCGTCACAACGTCATCCTCGCCAACCCCCGCCTCGAGCAGCGCGAGGGCGATTCCGGTCTTGAGGGTTGGTGAAAAGGTGCCCGATGTCACCGCGCCGACCTCTCGGCCGTCCGGAAGGCGCACGACCATCCCTGGTCGGGGAATGCCTCGTCCGACAGCGCGCAGTCCACGCAGCAGGCGGCGAGGCCCCGCCTCTTTCTCGGCGCGGAGCGCGTCAGCTCCGAAGAAGGATTCCTTCTTCCATCCCACCGCCCAGCCGAGTCGTGCCTGCACTGGGGTGATGTCGGGTGAGAGGTCCTGGCCGTGCAGCGGGTAACCCATCTCGGTCCGGAGCGTGTCCCGTGCCCCAAGCCCAGCAGGTTGCAACCCGTAGGGTTCGCCGGCCGCCAGCACGGCGTCCCAGACGGCGACAGCGGCGCCGGCCGGGACAACGAGCTCGTACCCCCGTTCGCCGGTGTACCCGGTACGGCAAACGGTCATCGGCCTTCCCTGGTAGTCGGCGCCAACGAAGGTCATGTAGTCGTGACCTGCGGGAAAGCCGGCGGCCGACAGCACCTCATCGGACAATGTGCCCTGAACAGCCAGCACAGCGAAGTCACGATGCTGGTTGATCACCGTGACGCCGTCAGGCGCCGCCTCGGCCAATAGAGCGACCACGTGCGCGCAGTTCGCGGCATTGGGGATCAAGAAGACCTCGTCCGAAGACCTGAGATAGGCGATCATGTCGTCGACTACGCCGCCGTCTGGGTTGCAGAGCAACGTGTACTGCGCCTGACCCGGTCCGATCTTGCGGAGGTCGGCAGTCAGACAGCGGTTGACGAAGTCCGCCGCATCTGGACCGGCCACTGTGGCCTTGCCGAGATGACTGACGTCGAAGATCCCGACGGCATTGCGGACGGCCGCGTGTTCCGCGAGCACCCCCGCGCCTGAGTACTCCAAGGGCATGGACCAGCCGCTGAACGGCGCGAACTTGGCGCCGGCGGCGATATGTCGCTGATGCAGCGGCGAGTTCAGCAGGGGGCCGGTATCGGAATTCTCCGGGCTCATCGCTCCTCCGATCACCAGCGGCTCTAAACGGCCACACCGACTAATCTGTTGACGCCCCAATTTGATCACGTCGACCACTGAAGGATGTCCCATCGTGCCAACCCGAATGCTCCCATCGCTCGCCGTCGCCAAGAGCGTTCCGCGCAACGCTGACGTCCTCGTCGTCGGCATGAGTGAGGCAGGAGTACGAGAAGTACCCGAAGCAATCGCGCGCGCGTTCGCCAAACGCTTCGGCATCTCGGTCGGCGAAATGGCGGTTTCGCTTGGTGCCAAGCCGAACGCGGACAGCAAGCGGACTCTGCCCGCGGCCGGCAGTGGGCCACGGATCGTGGTCGTGGGTCTCGGATCTGAGCACCCAAACGAAGACTTGCGGCGCGCGGCCGGGTCCGGCGTACGACACGCAGCCTCCCTGGCCGAGAACGGCAGCCTCTCGGTCGCCGTCTCGTTGGGCACCGCTGGCTCCGAGCAGCTCGCTGCGGTTGCTGAGGGCGCGCTGCTGGGAAGCTACGACTATGAGCCGATCAGCGCCGAGCCGGCCACGGGCAGCACGGTCGACGCGATCACTGTGATCCACCCAAGCGATGACAAGGGTGCCGATGTCCGCTGCCGCCCAGATCGTCGCGCAAGCGGTCGTGACGGTGCGTGAGTGGGTCAATACGCCTGCCAACCTGCTGTATCCGGAGTCGTTCGCGGAGCAGGTGCGCAACCTGGTTCTCGGCAGCAACGTCACCATCGATGTGCTGGATGAGGCGGCGTTGAGTGAGGGCGGTTACGGCGGGCTGATGGCAGTGGGCGGAGGATCATCCCGGCCCCCACGGCTTGTCCGGCTCAGCTACAGCCCGCGAGGAGCGAAGTTCCATCTCGCCCTGGTGGGCAAAGGCATCACCTTTGACAGTGGTGGTCTCAACCTCAAGCCCGCTGAGGGTATGTACGCGATGAAATACGACATGGCCGGCGCAGCAACCGTGCTGGCCGCTGTCCACGCCATTGCCCAGCTTGGCCTCAAGATCAGGGTCACCGCGTACGGTGCACTCGCGGAGAACATGCCCTCAGGAAGTGCTTTTCGGCCCTCAGACGTGCTGACCATCTATGGTGGCAAGACGGTCGAGAACGGCAATTCTGACGCCGAGGGCCGACTCGTCCTGGCCGACGCTCTGGCACGGGCGAACGAGGATCATCCAGACCTGGTGGTCGACGTCGCAACCCTCACGGGCGCCTGCGTGGTCGCCCTCGGGAACCGTACGGCTGGTCTGATGGCAACCGACGACGCGACCGCCGACCTGGTTCTCGATGCTGCCGAGGCGGCGGGCGAGGACGTCTGGCAGCTACCGATCCCAGAGGAGATCCGCAGCAAGCTCGACTCCAAGGTCGCCGACCTGCGTTCGACCGGGTCGGATCGCTGGGCGGGTGCTCTGGTGGCCGCCGCCTTCCTCCGGGAGTTCGTGGCAGAAGGCACCCGCTGGGCACATCTCGACATTGCCGGCCCAGCGTTCTTGGAGGGGAAGCCGTACGGGTATGTCACTCCTGGCGGCACCGGGGTCGGCGTACGCACGCTCATTGCCCTCGCCCGCACGCTAGCGGCCTGAGACGCCACCCAGCTGACGAAACGCCGACTCCAGCCGTTCAGACATCGATCGCGCGCTCATGCCATGCCTGTTGCCCCTGACGCGGCGAGTGCACGGCGGACGCGCTCTCCGAGCCTCGCCAGCCTGTCAACGGGCTCCTTGCTGAAAACGAAGCGAAGATGCCGAGCGGCGACCCGGTCGCCCCAACCGACCATCGGTGTCGCAGCCACCTTCTGCTCCATCAGGCGATCTGACACCTCCAGTGGGTCGGCGCCGAGTGAGGCCACATCGAGCAACATCGACCACGCACCTGAGGGTGCGATCACCGGCAATCCGTCGAGTTGGCGCAGCATCTCGTCACGCCGGCGTTCCCACTCCGCATTGGCTGCGGCGAGGCCGTCATCGGGCGCGGTCAGAGCCGCGAATGCGCCGATCTGCGCGAAGCCACTCGCCACCAATCCGTTGTAGGCTGTGCACGGTCGCAACTTGGTCTGCCAGGCCGTCCGGCGCCACCACCCAGCCGACCCGCCAGCCAATCATCCGTTGCTCCAAAGAGACCGAGCCAATGGTTAGCGTGCGGTCGCGCATCCCATCCAGCGACGCGGGATGGATGACACTGCGGCCGTCGTACAGCACGCCTTCAAAGCTGGCGAAGTAGACCAGCCACGCGTCGCGCTCGCGGCAGACGGCGGCAATTTCCTCCAGCTCGGGGGCGGAGGCAACCCAGCCACTCGGGAACGAAGCATTGTTGATGAAGACCGCTCTGGTCCGCTCGGTAACCGCGTCACGGAACGCATCAAGATCAAGTCTCCATTCTCCTGTCGAAGCCAGCAGCGGGGCGAATCGAGGAACTGCCCCGACGAGGCGGACGCGGTTGACCATGCCGGCGTACGTCGGATCGGTCAGGATCACTTCGTCGCCTGGATCGGTCACGCAGAACAGAGCGTCGAGCATGGCATCGCCCTCCCCGCAAGTGATCACGACCTCGCGTGGTCCGTGGTACGCAGGGCCGCCCCGACGCGCGATGTGGGCAGCAACTGCGTGCTTCAGGTCATCGCGCCCGCTGAATGGGAGCCAGCTGTTGGCGATATCAGTGCCGACGGCCGCGCGAGTCGCTGTGATCGCCTCGGGAGGTGGCGGGACGTCCGTGTCGAGGTTCTCAAGACGCAGGACCTCCGGGTCGGAGCCCGCGGCCGCAGCGACCCGGTCGATGTGAAAGCCGACGATGTCGGCGAGGCGCTGAGCGCCGAGCTGCTGAATGGTCATGACCACAGCATGTTGTTGCTTCGGATCGCGTGGCGTCGTGGACTCACCACGATGTTTCGCCGCGCGACTAGTGCCCTAGGTCTGCAGGCTCCCTCCGAGCGCATCAGCCAGCTCGTCGCGCGATGCGATTTCCAGCTTCTGGTAGGCGTGCGTCAGGTGTGTCTCGACAGTCCTTCTCGTCAAAAACAGCAGGTGCGCGATCTCGGGGTTGCTCCGACCTTCGGCGGCGAGCCGCGCCACCCTCAGCTCACTGGGCGTCAAGGAGTCCGGTCCGCTCAAACGGGCCCGACGCGGGTGCGCCCCACTGGCCAAAAGCTCATCGCGCGCCCGCTGTGCAAGAACCTCGGCACCGCAGCGGGTGGCAAGCTCTTGTGCCTCCCGCAAGGCCGCCCGTGCCGCGGCCCGCTGGCCGGCCCGGCGCAATCCTGCCCCAAAGTCGGCAAGGGCACGCGCATGCTCGAGCCGGGCCGGCGAATTCGACAGGATTGCCACGGCCTCTGCCAGTTGGGTCAGTCCCGGGTCGCCGCCGGTCACCAGCCCAAGCGCCCTGAGGGCGATGCCAAGCGCCCGCCGCGCTCCAAGATCTTGAGCGAGCGCCCATTCTGTGGTCGCCAGCTCGACTGCTCGCTCGTGTTCCCCGAACGAATCAAGCGCGAGCGCGGCCTCTGAGCGCCACGCCCAGAGCGACGGCGAGCGATTGGCACTCGATTCGTACCGGTCTCCGCACGCGAGCAGGTCAGTGAGGCCCTCGCGTGCCCTGCCCTGAGCCAGCCGCAACCGCCCCCGAGCCGGCAGGAACATGGCAGCCCAGCAGAAGGCCGATGACTCGCCGTGGGCCTCTTGGACTCTGGTGTCAATGAGGAGACGCTCTGCCTCGTCGTAGCGACCGTGCTCGACCAGAGGGTTGACCAGTGCGGCGACCGCGCCCGGCAGCCAGAACTGATGCCCGTACAGACGCGCGGCTTCGAGGGCGTCGTGGGCGTCTGCCTCGGCGTCAGCAAGCGAACCGGCACGGTATGCCGCGTGGGCACGGATTGTCGCCATGGAGATGAACCTCGGCAGCGACCCCCGTCGCCGGGCGTCGTTCAACCACTGAGTTGACAGCTCTGCAAGGCGGTCGTACCGCTCGGACAGGTAGAGCGCTACAGCAAGCTGGCCTTCGACCGAGTAGTCGCTCTGAGGATGCGCCACGGCCATGGAATCCACACCCCGCTCAGCCAACGCGACCGTCAGCCCAAGGTCACCGTTGGCAAAGGCGTTCGCGGACGCCGCAACGGCAAGGGCCAACGGCTCGGTCATCGCTGGGGCCCTGTTTCGCAGTCCGATGAGGCGTTCTTCCAGGGCGGGTACGACGTCGAAATCGAGTTGGCCAGCACCAATCGCTGCCGCCTCGAGCAGGTCAGCGCGGGTCTCTGTGTCTGGTTCGGAGCGGACCTCGTCCACGACCGAGACCGCCTCTGCAATGCGGTCGGCAAGAACGAGCGCATGGCGACGCATCAAGACGATGCTGACCTGGGAGTCGAGATCTTCGGCTGTGGTGGCCGCCGCCGCGAGCCGCTCGGCTGCCTCGTTCGGCTGACCCGCAGCCAGTTCGGCGCTGCCCAACTCGCGAAGCACGGCGGCGTATTGGGTACCGGTCGGAGGTTCGGCTAATGCGCGCCGTAAATACGAGGAAGCGACGTCCATCGCGCCATGGCTTGCCGCACGTCTAGCCGCCACACGCAAGTGCTCGACCACCGCAGGATCGCCGAGCGCCGGGCTCTCGAGGAGATGTGCTGCGACAGCGTCTGCATCGGCTCCGTCCCGAGCAAGGATCGCCGCAGCTCCGGCGTGCGCCTGAGCCCTCGCAGCTGCTGTCATGTCGGCATAGATGGCGGCCCGGACGAGTGGATGGACAAAGGTCAACCGCGGCTCGTCACGCAGAATCTGCACCCGCACCAAAGCCTCGACGACTTGTGTGGCCTCTTGGTCGCCAAGCCCGGACAGCCGGGCCGCATGGCGTAGTTCCGAGCCGCCGCCGAGCACCGACACCGCCCGCGCTAGGGCTGTGGCGCCGGGCCCGACTGCAGTGAGCCGGCGGAGGATCGATCGCTGCACCCCACCGGGCCCGATCGTCGACACCTGGTGGGCCGCTTCGCTGGTAGGGCGGACCTGTCGATCGACCAGAGCTACTGCCAGCTCGCGGACAAGGAATGGATTGCCACCAGTTGCCGTGTGTGCCGCCGAAGTGAACTCCGGATGTGGAGCTTCGGATAGCGCGGTCTGGAGCATGCTCCCGACGGCGGATGCGCTGAGCCCTGCGGGATGCAGCACCCGGCTCGTGGCTGGATGCTCAACTGGTCCAGAAGGCGTTGGTCACCGCTCGGTTCGCCCGGACGGGTGGCAACGACCAGAGCTATCGGTAACGCTGCTATCCGCCGTTGCAGGTAGATCAGATATCGCAACGATGCGCCGTCGCACCAATGACCGTCATCAACGGCGAGGAGCACCGGGCTCGCCTGTGCAAGGTTCGACGTCAGCCAGAAGAGCCCTTGCAGCGATTCAAACAGTCCGGCTCCCTCGGTAGGCCGGGACAAGTCAGCCGACTCACTCATCAACAGCACCGGACGAGCCATCGAGGCGGTCCCGGCCAGGAGTGAATCCCGCTCCGCCACCTCAGCGAGCACGGGCATGAACAACTGGCGGACGACCCCAAACGGAAAGTCCATCTCGAGTTCACCGCCAGAAGCGCTGAGCACCCGACAGCCGTCCTCGTACGCCATGGCTTTGACGACCTCGAGCAACGCAGTCTTTCCGATGCCCGCCGCGCCCTCAAGGACAATGCACTGACCAGCCCCTGAGCGCGCTTGGGTCAGCGCTGTCCCGATTCTCGCGATCTCGCGGTCGCGCTCGAGCAGCCCGCCCACACCGGCAGGTTACAGCGACGTGGTCGCGGCAGGGTCTGTCGGATAGCGGCCCCGGAGACTCGCGCCGGCAGAGCGAGCCTCAGGTGCGGTTCTTACGCTTTGACGGCAACGGGCTGGTGCCGGGAGCCCAGTTGATCATGCTGGCGCGCTCCAGGAATTCGTCGGAGTTGATGTCGCCTCGAGCGAAGCGTTCGGCGAGGATGCGCTTGGCCTCGTCCTCCGGTGATCGGAACCGCCGAATTTCGGCAGCGTGAGCTTGCCCTGGCGCCACAGATACAGGCCGATGAGAGCCAGGAGCAGCAGCAGGAGCAGGAAGCCGCCAAAGATCGGCGCTATCGAGAACGAGCTTTCCGCCCAGCCATGGGCGCCATGGCCTCTGTGGATAGGTGGGTGTGGGTTCATGTGGGGAATGCTTGCGATCAGGCCTGTGCTTGACCGGTGCTGAGCCTGTCTGACAGCTGTGAAGCGTCCGGGAGGCGTGTATCAAGCGCCGCGCGCAGCGGGCGATGGCCGCATGGTGCGTCAGCGCAAGTCCGGGTGTTTCTTGTTGCGAGTGTTGTAGTCACGCATCCGCTGCGGATAACCCACGACTGCCGCGTCGTACCCAGGGATCTGTAAAGACTCGGCGAACGCATGCGCCCATTCGGGCGAGGGCACTACCCGTCTGGTCCACTCGCCGTCAAAGGCGACCAACAGCAATGTGGTCTGGGTTACCGCAGTCTTGGGTTCGACAAACGCCTCCACGCCGCGCCGGCTCCGTGCGAATTGAGTGAGGTGCGACGTCACAGCATCGTCCACCGTCCGACTCTGCGAGGCATAGCCGCGGCTCTTCTTGACGCGGGTTGCCGTCCGCCGGAACCAACTCATGCGCCAATTATGGCCGCTACCTGGGAGAAATCGCGGCCTTCACAGCGGCTGAGAGGATGGCGGCATGGCTGCTTCGTTCGATCTCATCGTGCTCGGTGCCGGCAGCGGGGGCTATTCGTGTGCCTTACGGGCAGCTCAGCTGGGCTTCACGGTCGCGCTGGTGGAAAAGGACAAGGTCGGTGGTACGTGCTTGCACCGCGGCTGCATTCCCACCAAGGCGATGCTGCACGCGGCTGAAGTGGCGGACACGGTGCGCAATGGGAGCCAGTTCGGCGTCCATGCGGCGATCGACAAGGTCGACTTCGCCGGCGTGGTCACCTACGCCGACAGCGTGGTCGGGCGCATCTATCGAGGTGTATCCGGCTTGATCAGCGCTCGTGGCATCACCGTCATCCAAGGTGCAGGTCGGCTCACGCAACATGGCGGACGCCCAGCCGTCACCGTAGGCGACCAGACGTACCACGCGCCCAATCTGGTGCTGGCCACCGGGTCGTACCCGCGCTCACTGCCTGGGCTGAAGATCGATGGCATGAAGATCATCAGCAGCGAACAGGCTCTCCGGCTCGACCGGCGTCCCACCTCAGCGATTGTGCTCGGCGGCGGGGTGATCGGCGTGGAGTTCGCCTCCGCCTGGCGATCCTTCGGGGTGGACGTCACGATCGTTGAAGCACTTCCTCGACTCGTCTCCGGGGAGGACTCGAGCATTTCCGCCGCCCTGGAACGGGCCTTCCGCAAGCGCGAGATCAACATGATGATGGAGGCGGCCATCTCGGGCTGCCAGACAACCGAGTCCGGCGTACGGATGGAGCTGGCAGACGGGCAGCTGCTGGAGGCCGAGCTCATGCTGGTTGCCGTCGGCCGAGGGCCACAGACAAGTGACCTCGGCTATCAAGAGGCTGGCGTCGAGGTGGAAGACGGGTTCGTCATGGTCAACGAGCGACTGGAGACATCGGTCCCCCAGGTGTACGCGGTCGGCGACGCGGTGCGTGGCCTGCAACTGGCGCATCGGGGGTTTGCCCACGGCATCTTTGTCGCCGAGGAGATCGCCCACGGGGTGGGTGCCCTCGAACAGGCTCCGACTCCGATTGTCGATGTGGGGGTGCCCCGCGTCACCTACTGCGATCCGGAAATCGCCTCCATCGGGCTGAGTGAAGATGAGGCGCGGACACGCTTCGGTGACGCCGAAACGTTCACTTATGACTTGGCCGGCAATGGAAAGTCACAGATCCTGAAGACTCGTGGATTTGTGAAGCTGGTGCGCCAGCCGAGCGGGCCGGTCGTCGGCGTCCACATGATCGGTGCCCGCGTCAGTGAGCTTGTCGGCGAGGCCCAACTGATCACCAATTGGGATGCGTTCCCGACTGATGTCGCGGGCCTGATTCATGCGCATCCCACGCAGACAGAGGCGCTCGGCGAAGCCCACCTGGCCCTCGCCGGAAAGCCCCTGCACTCCCACGGATAACCCACCCGAATGGAACTTGACCTGAGCGGTAACGCGCTGGCTCCAAGCCAACCTGCTGAGGCTAGGCTGTGGCCCACCGGCACCCAGAGAGGCCTGACCGAGTTTCGCCGAGCCAGCCACTAGTGACCCTAGGCCGTAACTGAGCACCAGCACGATGAAGGAGTCCTCACAGCCATGTCGACCTCTGTAACCCTTCCAGCCCTCGGTGAAAGCGTCACCGAAGGAACCGTCAGCCGGTGGCTCAAGCAGGTTGGTGACACCGTCGAAGCCGACGAGCCACTACTTGAGGTGTCGACAGACAAGGTCGACACCGAGATCCCCTCCCCCGCATCTGGGGTGCTGTTGGAGATCAAGGCGCAGGAGGACGAGACCGTCGAAGTAGGCGCCGTGCTCGCCGTGATCGGCGAGCCGAGTGAGGCCGATGGGCAGGCTGCGGCGGCACCTGAGGCGCCTTCCGAAGAGGCTGCCGAGGCGCCGGCGCAGGAGGAAGCTCCGCAGGCAGGCAGCCCAGCAGGAAGCCACCGCAGCAGGAAGCCCAGCCGGAGGAAGAAGAGCAGGAGGAAGCCCAGCCAGCGGAAGCTCGTCAGGAGCCCGCGAAACCTGAGGCCGGCGCCGAAACAGCGAGTGAGACCGCCGCGCCTGCCGCCGGCTCCGGCGGCCCGGCTACCGGCACCGACGTCACCCTGCCCGAACTGGGCGAGAGTGTGACCGAGGGAACGGTAAGTCGCTGGCTCAAGCAGGTTGGCGACTCGGTCGCGGCCGACGAGCCGCTGTTGGAGGTCTCGACAGACAAGGTCGACACCGAAATCCCTTCACCGACCTCCGGCACACTGCTGGAGATACGCGTCCAGGAAGACGAGACGGTTGAAGTTGGAGCGGTTCTTGCGATCATTGGGGAGGCCGGAGCCGCGGCGGCGCCGTCGCCTGGGCCGGAGCCAACCCCCGAGCCCCGACCAGAGCCGCAGGCCCAGCACCAGCACCTCAGCCTGCGCCCGGACCACGGCCGGAGCAGCAGCCCAAGGTCGCGGCACCTACTGCAAAAGAAGATGCCCGACCTGAGCAGCACGGTCCGGCGACCGCCGCTCCTGCTGCCCCAACACTGGTAGCGGGCGACTCTGACACCAGCTACGTGACACCACTCGTACGGAAACTTGCCAAGGAGCACGGCGTCGACCTCGCATCGCTCAACGGCACCGGGGTCGGTGGACGGATCCGCAAGCAGGACGTACTGTCCGCCGCTGAGATCGCGAAGCAGGAGGCCGAGGCGGCCAAGCAAGCAGCCGCCGCCCCAAGGCCAAAGGCTCCGGCCGAGCCCGCCGCAGCTGCGGCGCCCGCGCCAGCGGCTGCGCCCAGCACGTTGCGCGGCACTACCGAGAAGATGTCACGGCTGCGCCAGACGATTGCCCGGCGCATGGTCGAGTCCCTCCAGGTCTCGGCCCAGCTCACTGCAACGGTCGAGGTGGATCTCACCGCAATCTCGCAGATCCGTGTCAAGGCCAAGGACGAATTCAAGAAGCGGGAGGGGGCGTCGCTCTCCTACCTCCCGTTCATCTCGAAGGCTGCGATCGAGGCTTTGAAGGTCTACCCGAAGGTGAACGCGACGATCGACACCGAGGAGCGCACCATCACCTATCCGGACGCGGAGCATCTCGGGATCGCCGTAGACACTGAGAAGGGTCTGCTGGTTCCGGTGATCAAGGACGCCGGCGACCTGAGCGTTGGTGGGTTGGCCAAGCGGATCGCCGATTTGGCGTCACGTACTCGGCAGAACAAGGTCACGCCAGACGAGCTGGTCGGCGGCACTTTCACGATCACCAACTACGGCTCAGCCGGCACGTTGATGGACACCCCGATCATCAACCAGCCCCAAGTGGCGATTCTGGGCACTGGTGCGCTGGTCAAGCGGCCGGTGGTGATCTTGGACGCACGTCTGGGCCAGGTCATCGCAATCCGCGACATGATGTACCTGTCGCTGTCCTACGACCACCGGCTGGTCGACGGCGCCGAGGCGGCCCGGTTCCTCAGCACACTCAAAGCACGGCTCGAGGAGGGCGACTTCGGCCCTGAGTTCGGACTCTGAGCGAACCGACTCAAACCGGCCCGGAGATAGAGCTCGTGAAGGTCGTCGTGGTCGGTGCCACGGGAAACGTCGGGACGAGTGTTGTCGAGGCGCTCGCGGCAGACCCCGCCGTTACAGAGATCGTCGGGGTGGCCCGGCGGACCCCTTCATCATGGCGGCCGGCGAAGACCCGGTTCGAGGCGGCGGACGTCCGGTCGTCAGAGGTCGCGCAATATTTCCCGGGCGCTGACGCTGTCGTGCTCTTGACCTGGGCATTCCAGCCCACACACCAGCCGTTGAAGACCTGGGACATCAATGTGCTCGGCAGCATGAACGTTTTGCAGGCGGTGGCCGATGCGGGGGTCGGGACTGTCGTCTATGCGTCGTCACTGGCCGCTTATTCGCCGGGACCCGGTCGACATGTGGACGAAAGCTGGCCGACCGACAGCGTGCCAACGGCGGCCTATGGCCGAGAGAAGGCGTACCTGGAGCGCTATATCGACGCCTACGAGTTGCGTCACCCGGAGATTCGGGTCGTGCGGATGCGTACCTGTTTCATCTTCAAGCGGTCGTCGGCCAGCGAACAGCGGCGGATCTTCGCTGGGCCGCTGGTGCCGCGGGCATTACTCCGTCCAGGCCGCCTACCGGTCGTCCCTTTCCCCGCTGGCCTACGGTTCCAAGCCATGCACGGCGACGACGCCGGCGAGGCGTACCGGCTCGTCCTGATGAGCGATGCCCGCGGTGCTTACAACGTCGCTGCGGACCCGATCATCGACCGGGAGGCATTCGGCAGGCTGCTGGAAGCGCGAGCTGTGCAGGTACCGAAGCAGGTTGTCTCGGCCGCGATGGCAGGCGCGTGGCGGCTGCGACTCATTCCTGCGGACGAATCGCTCCTCAAAATGTTCGTGTCGCTGCCGACGCTGGACAGCAGCCGTATTCGCGCTGAGCTGGGCTGGCAGCCGCAACGCTCAGGAGTCGACGCGCTGCGCGAGGTCATGGAAGCGATGGCCGAGGGGGCGGGTGGCCCCACCCCGCCGCTCCAGCCCGCGCGAGGGGTCAGCGACGAGCCATCTCGATGAAGGTGGCCAGCGATTCCGGGTTCTGCAGGGCATCCCGGCTCAACGCCTGGTCCGGGTCGACACCAGCGAGAATGCGCTTCACCGGCACCTCCGACTTCTTGCCGTTGAGAGTGCGTGGTATCTCCCCGACCACGACGAAGCTGTCTGGGACGTGGCGTGGCGAGAGCTCCGCGCGCAGTGCCTGTCGTAGTTGCGGCTCCACCTCCGCCAATGTGGCGTCAGGTGCCAGCACGAGGAAACACAACAGCTCGCCGTCAGTCGAGGCACCGAGCTCAGTGGTGTCGACAACGAGTGAGTCGATCACTTGCTCGTGGCCTTCGACTACCGCGTAGAAGTCCGCCGTCCCCATACGGACGCCGCCACGGTTGAGTGTTGCGTCGCTCCGTCCGTAGATGACGTACGAGCCACGGGGCGTGCGTCGCACCCAGTCGCCGTGCCTCCAGACCCCGGGGTAGTCGTCGAAGTAAGCGGCCCGCAGCCGCGAGCCATCCGGGTCGTTCCAGAAGCAAACCGGCATCGATGGCATCGGTTTCGTCAGGACCAACTCGCCGACCTCGTCGACAACCTCCAGGCCGGCAGGGTCGTACGCAGCAACGGAGGCGCCCAACGCCGCGCACGACAGTTCCCCGATCCACACCGGCACGGTTGGTGACGACTCTAGGAACGCCGTGCAGAGGTCGGTTCCGCCGGAAAGTGAGCAGATCTGGATGTGCTTGCCGACGGCGTCGGCGACCCAACGGAAACCTTCGGGCGACAACGGGGCGCCTGTCGAACCGAGCGCCCGAACTGTCGACAGGTCGAACTGATCGACCGGACGAAGGCCAGCCTTGAGACATGCGTGGATGTACGGCGCCGAGACGCCGAAGTACGACACGCCGTGTTTCTCTGCGACCTTCCACAACGTCTCGAGGTCAGGATGGGCTGCGCTGCCGTCGTACAGGACGACCGTCGAACCGGTCAGCAGACCAGAGACGAGCAGGTTCCACATCATCCAGCCGGTGGTGGTGAACCAGAAGAACCGCTCGCCTGGGACTAGATCGTGATGGAGACGGAGCGTCTTCAGATGCTCGACGACGATTCCACCGTGCCCGTGCACGATCCCTTTGGGGAGTCCCGTCGTGCCTGAGGAGTACAAGACCCAGAGCGGATGGTCGAACGGCACCGCGTCGTATTCGAGTGGACCCGCCTCGGCCGTCAGTTCAGCCCAGCTGGATGCACCGTCCAGCTGGGCGGCAGCATCGAGGTAGGGCACCAGGACAGTTGCGGTCAGGCCCGGCATCTGCTGACGCAGTGTCTGCACGCGCTCCCGTACGTCGAACGCCTTTCCGCCGTAGCGGTAGCCGTCGACTGCGATGAAGACCGACGGTTCCAGCTGCGCGAACCGATCGCGCACGGCACGTGTCCCGAAGTCCGGGGAGCACGACGACCACGTCGCCCCCAGGCTGGCGACGGCGAGGAAGGCAGCAACCGCTTCGACGCAGTTGGGCATGAGGGCGACCACGCGGTCACCGGCACCCACGCCCAGCCGACGTAGGCCGTTGCGTACCCTCCCGACCAGTTCTCGCAGCTCGCCGTATGTGACCAGCCGCTCCAATCCGTCCTCACGGACGAACACCAATGCAACGTCGTCGTCACCGCGGCCCGGACCGGCACTGAGCGCGTGCTCGGCGTAGTTGAGCGTAGAACCGGGGAACCACTCGGCTCCCGGCATGCTCGCCGAAGCCAACGTCCCCGTTGGGCGTGTGTGGAACCGTACGCCAAGGAAGTCCGCAGCAGCAGACCAGAACGCGTCCAGGTCGCGAACCGACCACGCGTGCAGCGACGAATAGTCCAGCTCTTCGACGGCGACGCCGCGCCGCTCCCGGACAAATCGCGCGAACTTCGCGAGCGAACTGGCCCCGGCAGTTGTCGGCTCTGGCCTCCAGAGAACCTCGGGCACCGCGGTGGGCATGCGACCATCCTTCCTCGCTGGCTCGAGACAGCGGCAGAGGGCGGGATGCTGCGTGCGGTGGAGCAGACAGTCCCATCCGTTGAGCGCAGCCGTACGAGGTTAGACTCAGCGCCGTGGCACTGGAGTTCCTCGACCTCGGACTGGGCAGCGAATACCTGGACTACCAGTCGACGTGGGAACTGCAGCGTGCCATCCATGCCGAAGTCTCCGCGTGCAGCCGGCCAGACACCGTACTGCTCCTCGAGCACGCCAGCGTTTACACCGCAGGCAAACGAACTGAGCCGCAGGAACGCCCCCTCGATGGCACGCCGGTGATCGACGTTGATCGGGGAGGCAAGATCACTTGGCACGGGCCGGGCCAGCTGGTCGGATATCCGATCGTTCGGCTGCCCGAATCTGTGCTCGTCGTCGATTACGTACGACGGCTTGAGGAGGCTTTGATCGCAACGCTCGCCGAGTACGGCCTGAACACCGGTCGCATCCATGGCCGCTCTGGCGTCTGGCTGGCAGCAGACGGTCAGCTGATCGAGCGCAAGATCGCGGCTATCGGCGTCCGTGTCGCGGCCGGTACGACTATGCATGGCTTTGCGCTCAATGTCGAGCCCGATCTCCGCTGGTTCGACCGAATCATCCCGTGCGGTTTGACTGGTGTGGGCGTTACGTCGATGGTCGCCGAGCTAGCTCGGCACGTCACCGTCACCGAAGTCGCTCAGGCGCTCCGTCCGCACTTGCAGCACTACCTGGCTTTTGAGAGCTATGTCCAGTCGCCGGACATCGGTTCGGCACCAGACACAACCGCCCACCACAGGGTTGCAGTTGGCGCGGTCTGACCCGCTCCGGTCGGGCGCCGGGGCTCGCCGGCGCGCCGTCGCAGCGCCCCCCACCCTCGACTACGCCGTCGAGGCGTACAGCCTGCGCAAGGTGTACCGCACCCGGAACGGGAAACAGGCCGCTGTCGACGGTCTAGACCTGCGGGTGCCCTTGGGCGGGGTCCACGGATTCCTGGGTCCCAACGGCTCGGGCAAAACAACCACCATCCGGATGCTTCTCGGGCTCATCGCCGCAGACTCCGGCCACATCCGAATTTTCGATCACGAGGTGCCGCTGGCCATTAATGAGGTGATCGGCCGGGTGGGTGCCGTCGTCGAGCAGCCCGCGTTCTTTCCGGCGTTCTCTGGGCAGAAGAACCTTAAATTGCTCGCCAAGGCCATCGGCGCACCACGCCGACGAGTTGCCGCGGTGCTCGACGAAGTTGGGCTGGCGGGCCGCGACAAGTACCGCAACTACTCACTCGGCATGAAACAGCGCCTCGCGATAGCCGCAACGTTACTCAAAGACCCTGACCTGTTGATCTTCGACGAGCCGACCAATGGCCTCGACCCTGCCGGCATTCACGAGATCCGCACCATGATGCAGAGCCTCGCTCGCCGGGGAAAGACAGTGCTCGTTTCCAGCCACATTCTCACTGAGGTACAGCAAATCGCGGATACGGTGACGATCATCGGACGAGGCAGGCTGCTGGCCGAGGGAAACGTCAATCAGATCCTCGCCTCGGACGGATATATGGCGGCGCGGGTGAGAGTATCGGACCATTTGCGGGCCACCGAGGTACTCACCACAGCCGGCTTTACCATTGAGCCGCTACCCAATCGGATTCTCAAGGTCAGCCTCATCAACCACAAGCTCGACCTTGCAGTCGTTACCCGGCTGCTAGCTGATCAAGGCTTGTACGTCTCTGAGCTGACGCCGATCCAGCCAGACCTCGAGTCGGTGTTCTTGAATTTGACCGCCGGTCATCATCTGACCGCCCGTGCGGAGCGACGACGCCAACCGGTACGCCGTCCGCCACAACAACGACAGCGTCGGTCAAAACAGCAGCAGCAGCGTCGGCCTGAACGGCGCCGTCAGCCAGAGCTGCCCGATTGGAGCGGGCGGTCTTGACCAGCCTGATCTGGGCTGAGATCACCAGGCTGCTGAGCCGGCGGCTTACCGGCATCGCCATGATCGTGATGTTGCTTGGGGTCGCCGGATATCAGTTGGTGGTCAACGACGCCCTTTCACCACCGAGCAGTGAAGAGCGTGCCGCCGCAGGGCGCTCCTATCGGCAGGCTCACCAGGACTGGACTGCCGGGCGCGAACAGTATCAGCAGGAGTGCCGGGACACCGGCGCGCCGCCGGAGGAGTGCGTCATTCCTGAGCCAACGCTTGCCGAGTTCACCGGGGACTCAACCCCGTTCAAGGAAGCCGCAAGCACCGCGCTCAAATTATCGACCGTGTTCGTCGCGCTTGTGATGTTCACGATCGCTGCCAGCTTCATCGGCGCCGAATACAGCTCCGGCTCGATCACCAACTGGCTGACGTTCGTTCCGCGGCGGAGCCATGTCTTCTGGTCGAAGCTGCTGACCATTGCCGGGTTTGCTGCTCTGCTCGGCACGGTTGCCATCACGGTGGTTCTTGGCGCCAGCCTCGTACTTGCCCGCCTGCACGGGTCTGACATCGAGGCGGTCCCCGAACTAGCCGGCGTTGGAGTGCGCGGCGTCCTGCCTATCGTGGTACTGGCGGTCCTCGGCTTCTGCGTCGGTCTGCTCACTCGCCACACAGCTGGCGCCATCGGCATCTTGCTCGCGACCGTTGTTGCCTGGTTCGTCAGAAGCGGCGAGCTCAGCTCCCAAGCGTGGGCACATCGCATCACACCGTGGACTCCCGAAGGCAATCTTGCGGCAATCGTTGATCGGGGCTATACGTACGCCGTGCCGGTTGAGAAGGTTACGCCGGACGGGGTGCACGTTGAGTTGCTCGAGCGCACGGTGAGCTTCACTCACGGCATGGTCTACTGGTCGATCATCCTCACGCTGGTCATCATGGGCTCATTGCTGATCTTCCGGCGCCGCGACGTGATCTGATTTACCCGACCATGCTCCCCCGCCCGGGCTACCACGATTCAGCCCACTCGAGATCCAGCTCTCCCGAGTAGGCTGACCAGGTGACGATCGCCCCCGGAGGCCGGAAGCCGTTGCGCCTGGAGGTTCGCAACGCCAGCACGCCGATCGAGAAGAAACCGCCGTGGATCAAGACAACGGCGCGCATGGGGCCTGAGTATCGCGAGTTGCATGAGCTGGTGAAGGGCCAGGGCTTGCACACGGTCTGCCAGGAGGCCGGGTGTCCGAACATCTTCGAGTGCTGGGAGGACCGCGAGGCTACTTTCTTGATCGGCGGCGAGGTATGCACCAGGCGCTGCGACTTCTGCCAGATCGACACCGGCAAGCCGGCCGACTTCGACGCAGGCGAGCCGGTCCGGGTTGCAGAGTCGGTGCGGACGATGGGACTTCGCTATGCGACCGTCACCGGCGTCTGCCGCGATGATCTTGCAGATGAGGGTGCCTGGCTTTATGCGGAGACGATCCGCAAGATTCATGAGCTCAATCCCGGCACCGGCGTAGAGATGCTAGCGCCGGATTTCTCCGGCAACCTTGACTACCTGGGCCAGGTTTTCGAGACTGAGCCAGAGGTCTTTGCACACAATGTGGAGACCGTCCCGCGGATCTTCAAGCGGATCCGCCCGGGATTCCGCTACGACCGCTCTCTGGATGTGTTAGGTGCGTCTCGGTCCGCAGGCCTAGTCACCAAATCAAACCTGATCCTCGGCATGGGCGAGACCCGACGCGAGGTCAGCGAGACCCTCGTCGACTTGTACGACGCCGGTGCGGAGATCATGACGATCACTCAATACCTGCGGCCATCGCCGCGCCATCATCCTGTGGACCGTTGGGTCAAGCCTGAGGAGTTCATCGAGCTGGCCGATGAGGCGAGAACCATCGGTTTCGCTGGCGTGATGAGCGGACCCCTCGTACGCTCCTCCTATCGGGCTGGCCGACTGTATCGTCAGGCACTCCAGACCCGCCAAGCGTTGTCGGTCCATGCTTCTCGGGTGTAGGACGGCAGCAGAATCGAGAGCGTGAAAGTGAGTCTTCATGGCTAACGCGGCGGCTAAGAACGCTAAGGGCGCCGCCGCAAATCCCAAGACCGCGGCCAAGGATGCCAAGGCAGCGGCTAAGGCTGCAAAGAAGGCGGAGAAGGCCCGCAAGAAGGCGAGCAACGACCCGAAGGATATGGGCCGGATTCGCCAGATCGGTCGGGCCTACCAAGTCACCCATGAGTATGACCGGGCACTTCCCTACCTGTTGATCGGCGCCTTCCTCCTGCCAATCGCGATCGGCGTAGTCATCGGTCTCCTCTGGGGGCATGCCTTCAACTTGATCTTCGCCGGCGTCATGACCGGGGTGCTCGCCGCGATGTTCATGCTGGTCCGCCGAGCAAAGAGGGCCACGTACAAGCGTTACGCAGGAAAGGCAGGCTCGGCCGAAGTGGCCCTGCAAATGCTGCCCAAGAAGTGGGTCTCCACGCCGGCAATCGCCGCCAACCGCCATCAGGACGTCATCCACCGTACCCTTGGCCCCGGTGGTCTGATACTCATCGGCGAGGGCGATCCCGGCCGGGTGCGCCAACTGCTCGCGAGCGAGGTGAAGAAGCACGAACGGGTCGCATATGGAGTCACAGTGACCCCCGTGATCATGGGCAACAAGGACGGCCAGGTGCCGTTGGACAAACTCGCAGACCACATCCGCAAGATGCCCAAAGCGCTCCAGGCGCACCAGATCACCGACATCAGGCAGCGGTTAAGAGCCCTCGACGCACTGCGCCCACCGGTACCGGTGCCCAAAGGACCGATGCCGACCAGCCCACGCCAGGTGAAGGGTGTCCGCCAGGCAATGCGCGGTCGCTGATTGAGGTCAGCACCGATAGCCGTTCCTTCACTCACGACGCTCAGGGACGTGCAGCCCTCGACGTGCGCCTGCAGCGCTTGATCAATCAATGAGCAACTTGATCAACGCCGAACGCCTCATGATGAGCTACGGCATCCGTACGCTGCTCGACGGCATCAGTCTGGGTCTCGGCCGCGGCGAGGCGATTGGGGTCGTGGGCCGCAACGGAGCAGGGAAGACCACGTTGCTCCGGGTTCTAGCAGGGATGTTGCCACCGGACGAGGGCCGCGTGACCCATAGCGGCCATCTTTCGATCGGCTTCCTGAACCAGAGTGACGACATCGCAGCAGAGGCAACGGTTCGCGACCTCATAGTCGGCGGCGCACCGGACCATGTGTGGGCAGCCAGCGCTCGGACGCGAGCGACCGTTGAACACCTGCTGGCCGATGTCGACCTCGATATACAAATCGCCAGCTTGAGCGGCGGTGAGCGTCGCAGAGTTGCGCTGGTGAGACTGCTGCTCGCCGATCATGACTTGCTGGTTCTCGATGAGCCCACCAACCATCTCGATGTGGAGGCTGTCGACTGGTTAGCCAAGCATCTGAATGATCTCCAGGACGCCGACATTGCGATGATGATCGTCAGCCACGACCGCTGGTTCCTGGACGCGGTCTGCACCCGCATCTGGGAGGTGCACGACGGCAGAGTCCATGCGTACGAGGGCGGTTACGCAGCCTACGTGCTGGCGCGGGCGCAGCGAGTACGCGTTGCCGGTGCCGTTGCCGCTCGACGCAACAAGCTTCTTCGCAAGGAACTGGCCTGGCTGCGCCGCGGTGCTCCGGCCCGTACCTCGAAGCCGAAGTTTCGACTCGCCGCGGCCGCTACGTTGATCGCCGACGAGCCGGAGCCGCGCGACCGGCTGCAGCTGCAACGGTTCGCCACCGCTCGATTGGGCAAGGACGTTTTCGATCTTGACAGGGTGAATATCTCGCTGGGCGCCCGGGTTCTGCTTCGCGACCTCTCGTGGTCCATTGGGCCCGGCGCGCGGATCGGCGTGATCGGGGTGAACGGGTCTGGCAAGACCACGCTGTTACGACTGCTCACTGGTGACCTGGCGCCTGACTCGGGAAAGGTCAAACGCGGCAAGACCCTTCGGATCGGCTACCTGAGCCAAGGGATGGACGGGCTCAGAGGCGGTGAACGGGTGCTGCAGTCGATCGATCGCGTACGACGGCAGGCTCGACTTGCAACCGGTGCTGAGGCGAGCGCCAGCTCACTCTTGGAGGACTTCGGTTTCACCGGCGAAATGCTCACCGCCCGGCTTGACGACTTGTCGGGCGGCGAGCTGCGGCGGCTTCAGATTCTCCGCCTGCTGCTGGACGAGCCGAACGTCTTGTTGCTGGACGAGCCCACCAACGACCTCGACATCGACACCTTGACTGTGATCGAGGACTACCTTGACGGCTGGCCGGGCACACTCCTCGTCGTCACCCATGATCGTTACTTTCTGGAGCGAGTCTGCGATGTCAGCTACGCGTTAATGGGAGACGGATCGTGCGTGCTGCTCCCCGGCGGTGTCGAGCAGTACCTGCGGTCCCGCCGCGACCCGCCGTGGCAAGGTCCGCGCGCCAAAGCCCCGATTGAGGCCGAATCGACGACCAACGCGGCGAGCCGACAGGCCAGAAAGGACCTCGCCCGCCTGGAACTGCAGCTCGCCCGCCTCGACGAGCGACTCACTGCTCTGCACGAAGAGATGGCCGCCGTAGCCAGCAATTACGAACGGCTGGTCGAGCTGCAGCGCGAGATCGAATCGATCAACGCTGACAAGGCCGAGCTGGAGTTAGCGTGGCTCGAGGCAGCCGACATCGCTGGCTAATCCTGCGAGCAGGGCTAATTTGGGCCGCATGGAGTTTGCGCTGCAGCAGCTCGTTGCCGCTCTCGGTGATGCCGTACGGACCGATCCGGTCACGTGCGAGAACTATCGCTTCGACTGGTCCCGGGACCCGACGGCCGGAGTGCCTATGGCGGTGGTCCGCCCGCTTACCGCAGCAGAAGTTCAGACAGCCGTCCGATGGGCAGCTCAATACCGGGTACCCGTGGTGCCTCGTGGGGCCGGCAGTGGCCTTTCCGGCGGATCCTCAGCGGTGGCCGATGGCATCGTCTTGAGCCTGGAGCTGATGCGCGCGATCGAGATCGACGTCGCCGCGAGAGTCGCCGTCGTCGAGGCCGGCGCCTTCAACGCCGAAGTCAAAGCCGCGGCAGCTGAGCAGGGTCTCTGGTATCCGCCCGACCCGTCGTCGTACGAGATCTGCTCGATCGGCGGCAACATCGCCACCAACGCCGGCGGGTTGTGTTGTGTGAAGTACGGCGTCACGACCGACTACGTGCTCGGGCTCGATGTGGCGCTCGCCGACGGCACCCTGATCACCCTCGGTGGCAAGCGGATCAAGGACGTAGCAGGCCTGTCGCTACTCAAGCTCTTCGTCGGCAGCGGGGGCACCCTCGGCGTCATCACGCGCGCCGTCCTTCGGCTGATTCCGGCCCAGGGACCGCGCTCGACCCTGGTCGCGTACTTCCCCACCGTGCAGGCCGCCGCCGACACCGTCGTAACGATCGGCAGGACACTGCGGGCCTCCATGATGGAGCTGATGGATCAGACCTCGATCAATGCCGTCGAGGATTACCGCTCGATGGGACTCGATCGCTCGGCTGGCGCGATGCTGATCGCCCAGTCCGATGCCCCGGGCGCCGCATGCGCAGCAGAGATCGAATTCATGGAGGTTGCCTGTAACACCGGTGGTGCCAAGGAGGTCTTCGTCACCAACGACCCGGACGAGGGCGAGCTGTTCGTTGCTGGCCGCCGGGCTGCCTTTCCTGCGATCGAGGCTCGCGGCGCTATCCTGCTGGAAGACGTCGGCGCGCCGGTGCCGCAATTGCCTCAGCTGTTATCAGGCATCGCTGCGGTGGCGGAGCGGTACGGGCTCGAGATCCCAGTCGTCGCTCACGCCGGGGATGGAAACACGCACCCGATCATTGTCTTCGATCGCGGAGACCCCGAGGCGCAAGATCGCGCCTACCTCGCCTTCAACGAGATCATGCAGCTGGCGATCCAGCTCGGCGGCACCATCACTGGTGAGCATGGAGTCGGCCGCGCCAAGAAAGCCGCTCTGCCGGCTCAGCTCGGCCCTGACGTGATGGCTCTCTCACACAAGATCAAGGACGCGCTCGACCCGCTGGGGATCCTCAATCCAGGCGCCATTCTGTAGTCGCTCGAACGCTGCTATCGGTGGAGGCTGGATGATCAACGGCGGGTTACCGAGGCTCCGGGTCGAGCGATCGATAGGCTGGGCGGATGTCGATCCGGACGCCGGATCAGCGAGTCCGCGTCTTCCTGAGCTCGACCATGCAGGAGCTCGCGGCAGAGCGGCAGGCGGTACGAGCGGCAATCGAGAGCCTCCGCCTGACGCCCGTCATGTTCGAGCTGGGTGCGCGGCCGCATCCGCCGCGTGCGCTCTACCGCGCCTACTTGGAGCAGAGCGACGTCTTTGTCGGCCTGTACTGGGAGAGCTATGGGTGGGTCCCGCCGGGCGAGGAGCTGTCCGGCTTGGAGGATGAGTACCGCCTGTCCGGCGATCGGCCGAAGCTCATCTACCTGAAGATGCCCGCCCCCGAGCGTCAGCCTCGGCTGGACAAGCTGATCGCGCGTATCCAGCGCGATGACGGTGTCTCCTACCGGCCGTTCAGCACGGCCGACGAGCTGCGGACGCTGGTCGCCGACGACTTGGCCGTACTGCTCACCGAGCGCTTCGCGGCTTCGGCGGAGGCGTCGGTTGGGCTGCCCCGATCGTCGCGCATCGCCCCGCTGCCGCGACCGGCGACGCGACTCATCGGCCGGGACCGGGACGTTGCACGGGTGCTCGACCTGCTCGGGGACCCGGACGCGCGGATGGTGACGATTGTCGGTCCCGGCGGGATCGGCAAATCACGGCTCGCGCTGGCGGTGGCCGAGGGAGCGAGGGAGCGGCACCCGGACGGCATCTCCTACATCGATCTGGCGCCGCTCAATGAGCCATCGCTAGTACTTCCCACTATCGCGAAGTCCCTCGGCGTCGAAGAGCAGACCGGGACGAGTGTTGGAGCCCAGCTCCGCGACCGGCTGGCGGAGGCTCGAATGCTGATTGTGCTGGACAACATGGAACAGCTCGCTGACGCCGCGGGCGATCTGTCCGAATTACTGGCAGCAACTGACGCCCTCGTCTTGCTGGTCACCAGCCGCCGTCTTCTCGATCTCCGGGGTGAGCACGTATACACCCTTGGGCCGCTGGCCGTACCCACCGACGAAGCAGTCACAGCGGCAGTGGAGATGTTCCTGGAGCGGGCACGGAGCCTCCACCCCGGGTACCAGCCGACCGACGCAGACCTCGCGACATTCGGCGAGCTCTCTCGGCGGCTGGACGGACTGCCGTTGGCCATTGAGTTGGCTGCGGCCTGGCTGCGGGTCCTGTCGCCGGGGGCTCTGCTGCAGCGGATGGGCCATCAGCGCCTGGAGCTCCTGCGGGAGGGGGCGCGGGACCTCCCGGCTCGGCAGCGGACCCTTCGCGACACCATCGCCTGGAGCCATTCCCTCCTGTCGGCCGACGCCAGGCTGCTGTTCGCCCGCTTGGCGGTCTTCGTCGGCAGCGCCGACCTTGTGGCGATCGAGCAGGTGACAAATCGCGAAGGCCACCTCGACACCCTGGATCTCATCGCCGAGCTGGTGGACCAGAGCCTGGTACAAGCCCTGGGGGAGGCGGCCGAGCCGCGGTTCGGGATGCTCGAGACGATCCGCGAGTTCGCTTTTGAGCGGCTGGAGGAGAGCAGCACAGCGGATGACTACCGCATCGGGCACCAAGCTCACTACCTGGAGCTAGCCGAACGCGGCAACGTGGCGCTCGGCACGGCCGCGCAGGTGGAATGGCTAGAACGGCTCGGTCGCGAGAACGACAACTTCCGGGCGGTGCTGCGCCGTGCCTTGCGGCGCCAAGACGCGGCCAGCGCGCTCCGGCTAGGTCGAGCGCTCGCCAGCTACTGGTATATCAGCGGCAGCTACGGTGAAGGACGCGGCTGGATGGAACAGGTCGCTGGACTGACCACCGCGCAACCGTACGAGCGCGCCGCTGCGCGGACTATTGCCGCCATCGACGCCTTCATACAGGGCGATTTTCGGCCGATCGAGACCGGCCTCGACGACGCTCTCCGCATTGCCGCCGAAAGCGGGGACGGGCGCACTGTGGCCTTCGCCCAGTTGCTGCAGGCGGTCGCCAGGGGCTCCCGGTCCGCCGATAAGCGATGGCAGGACGCGGTGACCGAAGCGTCCCGGCGGCTGAAGGCTGAGGGCGAGCCGCTCGCCCTCGGCTTCGGTCTTGTGGCGGCTGCCCTACTGGCCCGCATGCATGGTCGATTGGACGAGGCTCGGCGGCTCGCTCAGCAGGCCCACGATCTATCGGTCCAGATCGGCGAGTCGTTCGTTCGGGGATACGCGTCGACCCAGCTCGCCCGGGCCTGCCTCGGGCTGGGCGACGTCGTGGCCGCACGCAATGCTGCGGTCGAAGCGCTGCTGGTCGCCCGTCGACTCCCGAATGTGGTCGCGATGAGCTACGCGCTGGAGCTCTGGGCGACGGCCGAGTTGCGCGATGATCAAGTCGAGCGTGCCGGCCAGCTCTACGCGCTTGCCGAGCGCGGCTACCGGCAGGCGGGCTACCGGCTGTGGCGCACCGACGCGGAGGAGCACCGCCAGTTTGACGTCGAGCTGCGGGCCGCCCTGGGCGACCGGTACGAGCAGGTGCTCGCCCAGTCGCAAACCGAAGACCTCAACAAGGCGGTGGGCGCGCTCATCGAGGGCGAGCCGGCGGCGCGGCAGTTGCTGCATAACGGTGGAGGGGAGGCGCCAGCTTCCAGCCCACAGGCGACCAAATGATCAGCGCCGCTTGATCACCACCGTGCCAGCCGCAAGATCATGAAGACCACGGTGATCCGTCGAGATGATCAGCGCCGGCAGTACAACGCACACTAGGAACGCGCGGAGCAGCGCTCGCGGCAGACCCAGCGGCTGCGCGTCGAGCCGTACGACGGCGATGCGGCTCAGCAGCTGGCCGAAGCTGCCGCCGGCGAGCCACGACAGCACTGTGGATTCCACGAAGAAGACGGTCAAGATCATCCACGCTCGCCAGCCACCACCGGTGAGCACCGCAGTCCCGAAGAAGCCGACCGCGATCGCCATGCAGGCCGCCCAGTCAATGATCAATGCGCCGATCCGCGCACCCCAGCTCGCCAGCGAGCCGCGACCTTCACGTGGCAAGCCAAGACGCTGGCCGGGATAGGCTTCGCTTTCCGAGGCCGTGTCCGGTGCTTTGTCTGCCACGTGGCTGAGGTTACCTGGCACAGTCCGAGGGCTTCCCTTTGCTGGCAGCTTGCGCATCGCGACCCTTTATTTAGTCCCGCGTTACATGCGCGAAACATTTGTGCAACTGGACAGAAATCGCATCTCCATTAGGCTTCCCAAAACCGAGGGTGGAACACTTCCGCATTCGTCCAGCAAGGCCCGCTCAGCGTTGAGTGCGCTCAGGGTTGAGCCAGTTGTCCATTTGCGTGCCCTCAGGCGCGTAACCACAGAGCGTGCCCAGGGCACGACTTACCTCACCGGAGGACAAATGTTCCAAGGAGCCGACGACCTGTTGGCCTATGTCAAGGATGAGGGCGTCGAGTTCATCGACATTCGGTTTTGCGACCTGCCCGGCATCATGCAGCACTTCACTGTTCCGGCCGGCTCGTTCGGCCCGGATTTCTTCGAGGACGGAGTCAACTTCGACGGTTCGTCGATCCGGGGCTTCCAGAAGATCCACGAATCGGATATGGCCCTGCTGCCTGACCCCACGACGGCCTACATGGATCCTTTCCGGGTGGCGAAGACACTGTGTATCAACTTCTTCGTTCACGACCCGCTGACCAAGGAGCCGTACAGCCGCGATCCGCGCAATATCGCCCGTAAGGCGGAGAGCTACCTGGCCTCCACCGGAATCGGCGACACCGCGTACTTCGCCCCCGAAGCCGAGTTCTACGTGTTCGACGACGTACGGTTCGAAACGAAGCAACAGACCGGCTACTACGCGATCGACTCCGTGGCAGGCGCCTGGAATACCGGTCGGATTGAGGATGGTGGCAACCGCGGGTACAAGGTGCGTTACAAGGGCGGGTACTTCCCGGTGCCACCGGTCGACCACTTTGCTGACCTACGGGACAGCATCGTCCGCAACCTCGAGGCGTCCGGGCTCAGCGTGGAGCGGGCGCACCACGAGGTCGGCACTGCAGGTCAGGCCGAGATCAACTACAGGTTCGACACGATGCTGAAGGCTGGCGACGACCTGCAGAAGTTCAAGTACATCGTCAAGAACACCGCCTGGGCAGCCGGCAAGACCGCGACCTTCATGCCAAAGCCGATCTTTGGCGACAACGGCTCGGGCATGCACGTTCACTCCTCCATCTGGAACGAGGGTGAGCCGCTGTTCTACGACGAGGCCGGCTACGGCGGCCTGTCCGACGTCGCGCGCTGGTACATCGGCGGCATTCTCGAGCACGCCCCGTCGCTGCTGGCCTTCACTAATCCGACGACGAACTCCTATCACCGGTTGGTTCCCGGCTTCGAGGCACCAGTCAATCTGGTTTACAGCTCCCGTAACCGCTCGGCGGCCATGCGCATCCCGATCACCGGCTCCAACCCGAAGGCGAAGCGGGTCGAGTTCCGCTGCCCTGATCCGTCCTCGAATCCTTATCTGGCGTTCGCGGCGATCCTGCTGGCAGGCATAGATGGCATTCTGAACAAGACCGAGCCAGCCGCGCCGATCGACAAGGACCTGTACGAGCTGCCGCCGGAGGAACACGCTTCTGTGCACGTGGTTCCCGACAGCTTGGATGGAGTGTTGGACAACCTGGAAGCCGATCACGACTACCTGCTTGCCGGCGACGTGTTCACCCCCGACCTGATTGAGACCTGGATCGAGTTGAAGCGCGACGACATCGATGGGGTGCGGCTGCGCCCACACCCGCACGAGTTCGAGCTCTACTACGAC
>CAVRQV010000046.1:0-47830 GCA_963723475.1 uncultured Actinomycetota bacterium | reverse complement strand
AGATCGACGACTACACCAGATGGCGACTCATGGAGGGCTTGGACGACATCGGGCTTACCCTGCGGCACGTTGATCGCATCGATGAGTTCGAGCGGGGTCGGGCACCGTACAAACCGAAGACCCTGCCAGCAAAGGTCGCCAGCCAGAACTAGGGACAAAGACGAACGCAAAGAACTAGGAGACAGAATGGTGCGGACGATCGGCCTGTTTTCCTTACAACACACCAAAATGTGCGACCGAGGTGATTGTCTGGGTGGGCGATCTTCCCTAGCGTTGGCTCTGCAGGCGTACCGTACGCTGCCCAATGTCCCAGCAGGCCAAGGTCCAGCAGGGCCCAAGGTCCCAGCAAGCTTGGTATCGCATCGAGAAGGGAAGCTGTGAACAAGGCTGAATTGATTCAGGCGCTGTCTGCCTACTATGACGGCAGCAAAAGTGAAGCAGCTAAGGCCCTCAACGCCGTGGTGGAAACGATCACCTACAAGACTGCAGCTGGGGAGAAGGTCTCGATCACCGGGTTTGGCGTCTTCGAGAAGGTGCATCGTTCGGCCCGGATGGTGAGGAACCCCCGTACGGGTGAGCGCAAGCGCGCCAAAGCCACCGCTGTTCCGCGTTTTCGCGCAGGCTCGGACTTGAAGGCCTACGTCTCGGGGGCCAAGAAGGTACCCAGGGCGACAGCCAAGAAGGCGGCTCCTGCAAAAGCGGCCGCCAGGACTCCGGCGGCATCCAGGGCTGCCGTGGCTGCTAGGAAGACCGTTGCGAAGCCTGCTGCAAAGAAGGCCACGACGACGGCCAGGAAGACCGCTGCCAAGCGGTAGACACGGGCTAGAGCCAGACGGAAAGCACCCGGCCATCAGCCTCCACGGCGTGCAAGCGCTGGCCAAGCTGGGCGTGCCGAAGTTCGCCGCGCAGGGCCTCCTCCGGTAACACGATTCGTTTTCCGGCTGGGGTGACAGCCAGCTGGTCTCCCTCCGGGTTGTGCCATTGTGTCGCGGTGATCAACTCATAGCGGCCCAGGCGACCTCGCTCATGATCGATAAGTGCGCTGGTTGCCGGACCTACGCCCAGTCCGATTGCCGCAGCAAGATCGGCTTCGGTATCGACATCGCGACGGGCGTCGGCAACCGGCGATCCGATCGCTTCCGCAGCAAGACCCACAGCGCCGGAAGCATGGTGAGCTGCGGCCGACCGACCCTGAAACTGTGGCGCCAGCTCAACATCGTGTGCCACAAGCATGGTGGTACCTACCCCTGATGCATCCGCAACAAAGGATCGCGGATGAGGTCGCGAAGCATCCAGGATCCGCGCGACAGATTCCGGTCGCAGGGCAGGAAGATCACCGACACATGCCAAGACTGAGCTGAATCCCTGGGCGTGGAGGATGAGCGCGCCTCGGCCGAGCGCCGAATTCATGCCGACATGCCCGGATTCGCTGATGACCTCCACCGCAAGTCCCGCTCGGCGCAGCCGCGCCTCCAGGGCAGGCTGATCACTAACGACCAGCACATGCGGCAGCGCGCGACGCAGCGCCGACAGGGTGTCCAGTGCCATCGTCCAGGCGAGCCGGCGCCGCAAGGGGTCGGGTACCGCGAGTCGCGACTTCGCATACTCGGTCGGTTTGAGTGCGATCACCGCGGCGGCGGGGGCGCCTGTCATCATCTGGTGTTGGTGTCTCCATGCACGCTGCTGAACTCCTCCCTCACACAATGGCGCACGATCGGTTGATGCTGCCACGATCACGTAAGGTGAAGCCACTTATGGCGCCGTGAACCAACCCGAGCCGACCGTAACCGACGCTGGGCAAGCAGGACCCATTCACCAAGACTGAGGTGTCGATGGCCGAGAATGCCGCCGCAGGTCGGCACACGGAACTCAGGCCACTGTCTCAGGTCAATCGGGAGCCCGGCGGACAGACGATCTCCAGCGTCGTCAGGATTCTCAACGCGATCATGAGCCCGCTGACCAAGCGGGACTGGAGGTACCAGGACAAAGTGCCGCAGCGCGGCGGAGTCATCTTCGTCGCAAATCACATCTCCAACGCCGATCCTCTGGCTGTCGGTCAGTTTCTTGCGTACTCCGGGCGCTGGCCGCGGTTCCTGGCAAAAGCGTCAGTATTCAAGATTCCGATAATCGGGCGCATCATCGCCGCCTCCGGCCAGATTCCGGTGCAGCGTGATTCCACGCAGTCGAAGGATTCGCTCATTGCCGCCGCACGTGCGATCGAGCAAGGTCGCGCACTCGTGATCTACCCGGAGGGAACGATCACCCGAGATCCCGACCTCTGGCCGATGCGGGGCAAAACCGGTGCGGCCCGGCTAGCATTCACAACCGGCTGTCCGGTCGTGCCGATCGGGCAGTGGGGTGCCCAGGAACTGATGCCGGGTCGCACGCCGCGTTTCCCCAAGCTGTTTCCTCGCAAGACCTTGCGAATCGCTGTTGGCGACCCGGTCTCGCTTGAAGATCTTCTTCAGCAGCCGGTGTCGGCGGCCACACTTGATGAGGCGACGACAAGAATCATGGACACCATCACGGTACTGGTTGCGGAGCTACGAGAGGCGACACCGCCCGCACGCCGCTACGACCCCGACAGTGAGACGACCGGAGAGCGAAAATGAGCGACAGTGCGGCTGCCGAGGGCCGGGCGCGCGTCGCGGTGATGGGCTCCGGTTCGTGGGGCACCGGTTTTGCGCTGGTCCTGTCCGACGCGGGCAATCAGGTGGCGCTCTGGGCGCGGCGCCGCGAGCTCGCCGACAAGATCAATACCGAACACCGGAACCCGGAGTACTTTCCGGACACTCCGCTGCCGATGTCCTTGAAGGCAGTCAGTGATCCTCATGAAGCCATGACCGGGGCCGACTTCGTAGTGCTGGCAGTGCCTTCACAGGCGCTCCGCAGCAACCTCAGTCAATGGCGGATCCCCGAGAACGCCATTGTGGTGAGCCTGGCAAAGGGAATCGAGCTGGGGACTGGGTTGCGGATGAGCGAGGTGATCGCCGAGGCCGGCAATATCGCCCCCGAGCGGATTGTGGTCGTCACCGGTCCCAACCTGGCGCGGGAGATCGCCGAGCGGCAGCCGTCCGCGAGTGTGGTCGCGAGTATCTCGCTGGCCACAGCCGAAACATTCCAAGCCATCTGTCATACCGCGCGATTCCGCGCGTACACCAACACCGATGTGGTCGGATGCGAGCTCGGCGGGGCGACCAAAAATGTGATTGCGCTGGCCGTCGGCATGGCGATGGGGCTCGGCCTGGGAGCGAATGCCACGGCGTCAGTGATCACCAGAGGGCTGGCCGAGATCAGTCGGCTTGGGTTGGCACTGGGCGCTGATCCCTACACCTTCTCAGGGCTGGCGGGCCTCGGCGACCTAGTCGCAACTTGCTCGTCCCCGCTGTCGCGGAACCGGAGGTTCGGGAGGAGCTCGGGAAAGGACGCACCGTCGCCGAGATCACGGCATCGACGCGGCAGGTCGCCGAGGGCGTGAAGTCTTGCGCATCGATCACCGAACTCGCTGCCAAGCATCAGATTGAAATGCCGATCGTTGAGGCAGTGGCCGCGGTCATTGCCGGCGAGCTGACGCCCGCCGAGATGATCACAACGCTGATGTCCCGCTCGGCCAAACCGGAGCGTTACTAAGCCTCTTAGCAGGACGCGTCGAGAGCCTGAGCGAGGTCATTCCAGAGGTCTTCGACGTGTTCGATCCCAACTGACATCCGCACCAGGCCTTCCGGTACCGACTGGAGTTCGCCTTTCCAGCGTCGCCGTCGCTCGAGGGTGGACTCGACTCCGCCGAGGCTGGTCGCAAATACCCAGAGCGAGCATCCATCGACGAACGCGTCCGCCGTCTTCGCGTCGGGCAGATCGATCGAGATCAACGAGCCGAAGCCAGACATCGTTCGCCGTGCGAGGTCGTGACCCGGATCGGTCGGAAGTCCGGGGAACCTCACTCGCTGCACGCGGCTATGTGCGGCCAGCCGTTCGGCCAGAACCTGGGCGCTCGCCTGGGCCTGCGCTAGGCGCAAGGGCAGCGTACGCAGGCCACGCAGCGCAAGGTAGGCCTCCATCGGACCGGGAGAAGCGCCGAGGGAGCGGCGGATGGCGTCCAGCGCGTCAAAGGTGTCTGAGGCGTCCGCTCTGGTCACGAGGGCGCCGAGCAGTACGTCGGAATGGCCCGAGACCAGCTTGGTGGCCGAATGCAGCACGATATCGGCACCGGACTCCAGCGGACGTTGCAGCAGTGGAGTTGCGAAGGTGTTGTCCACGACGAACAGGGTGTCTTGGGCCAGGTGCTTCCCGAGCGTGGGAAGGTCCGCCACTTCGATCGTCGGATTGGTGGGCGACTCGATCCACACCACATCGGCGCCCTCGGCGGCCGTCAGAACCTCCGTGGTGTCAGCGACGTTCACCCGCCGCACCTGCCCGCCGTACCTCGTGGCCCGTCGATCGGCGGCCTCAGCTACTCCGAGATAGCAGTTATCAGGAATGACGATGACGCCGCTGGGCGGCATGAGTTCGAGCACAGCGTGTGCTGCGGCCATCCCTGAGGCGAAGGTGAGTGCCCGGCCGCCCTCCAGAGCGCCGATGGCCTGCTCCAGCGCGTGCCAGGTCGGGTTGCCATAGCGGCCGTATCCGATGCTCGCGGCGCGTGTGTCGTGTGCACCGACATAGGTGGAGGCGAAGACCACTGGCGGATTCAACGGAGCGTCCACCACTCGCTCGGGGCGGCCCGCGGTGACCGCCACGGTTTCGAGACGCAATCGGGTTGACCGTGGAGTCTCCGGAGGGTCAGGTTGGTTGGTCACAGGCCAAGTCTGATGGCTTAACGGCACGAGCCGCTGCACCCGGATAAGGTCGAGGATCGTGAATGAGAACCAGCCGAGCACTCGTGGGGTCAATGGTTCCCGCCACCGAGTGGCGGTGGTCTTCGGGGGAACCAGTGGCGAGCACGGCGTGTCGTGTCTGACCGCAGCCGGGGTACTTGGTGCCTTGGACCGGGATCGCTTTGATGTCATCGGTATCGGTATAACGCCCACCGGGCGCTGGATCTTGGTCGATCCCGAGACCATCAGCCAGCTGGCCGTGACCGACGGCAAACTGCCGGAGCTCAGCGAGAACGCGGCCGAGGCCGTGCTGATGCGGGTCTCGAGTGGTAGTGAACTGGCCGTACGCGAACAGTCAGCTCTGTCCCATCTCGGTCCGGTCGACGTCGCGCTCGCACTGCTGCACGGGCCATTTGGTGAAGATGGCACCATCCAGGGGCTCTTCGAGATGATGGGCACTCGCTACGTCGGCGCGGGTGTGTTGGCCAGCGCCGTCGGGATGGACAAGCACTACATGAAACTGGTGCTCGCGGCGTGCGGGCTGCCAGTTGGACCTTTCGTCCCGATCACTCCGGCTGAGTGGCGACGAGATAAGACCGCATGCCTGGAAGCCGTGGCGGCCCTGCACTACCCGGTCTTCGTCAAGCCGTCCCGGGGCGGATCAAGCTTGGGCATCTCGAAGGTGGCCGATCCCGGCTTACTGGAACAAGCCATCCAGGTCGCGCAGGCGTACGATCCCAAGATCATTGTTGAACAGGGCTTCGTCGGCGCCCGCGAGCTCGAGTGCGGGGTGCTCGCTGATCTCGACGGAGGGCCGCCGCTGGCGAGCGTGGTAGCCGAGATCCGCGTGCACAGCGAGTCCGGCTTCTACGACTTCGAAGCCAAGTACCTGCCAGAAGAGCAGGTCGATCTTGATGTGCCGGCCGAGATCCGGCCTGAACTGGCGAGCGAGGTCCAAGAGCTAGCGGTCCGGACCTTCGAAGCTATTGGCTGCGAGGGTCTTGCTCGGGTCGATGTCTTCGTGACACACCAGGGACACGTCGTGATCAACGAGATCAACACGATGCCCGGCTTCACCCAGCACTCCATGTTCCCGCGCATGTGGGCGGCCAGCGGTGTGCCCTATCCAGAGCTGGTCGAGCGGTTGATCACGTTGGCACTGCGTCGCCCGGTTGGGCTCCGCTAATAGCTGCGAGCGTTAACTAAAAACTAAATGTGGACGACAGGGCAGGTGACGGTGCGAGTAATGCCAGGAACCGCCTGGACTCTAGCGACGACCAGTTGACCGAGCTCGTCGACACTGGCTGCTTCGGCGCGCACGATGACGTCGTAGGGGCCGGTTACATCTTCAGCCAGGGTGACACCTTGAATGGCGCCAATCGCATGGGCGACCTCAGCCGCCTTGCCGACGTTGGTCTGGACCAAGATGTATGCCTGTACGACCATCGAGTGGTACCTCCTGGATTCCGGAACGGCGGTGTCTTCTCAGTCTCAGGTGCGCCGTCAGTCCACGGGGCCGGGGACCGCGTACGCTCGCCGATGTGCGTCACGCTACATCGTCCGGGAGTGCTGCGGGTACGCGGGAGCGCGGCAGGTCCCGGTGAACTTCAGTCGCACCGCCACGCTGGCCGAGGTCGGGGAGTTCCCACTCATTGCGACGATCACCGAAGGACTGTCTCTTGGCGCGGACGTCCGAGTAGGCCCGGGGGACGATGCTGCGGTCCTGGCTATCGGAGACGCGGTGGCGACGTCACTGGACGTGCTCGTCGAGGGGGTGCACTTTCGGCGCGATTGGTCCGAGGCTCGCGACGTCGGACGTAAGGCGGTCGCGGTCAACGTTGCCGATATCGAAGCAATTGGGGCTCGGGCGACTGGTCTCCTGGTCGGCTTCTCCGCACCGGCCGACTTGCCCCTTGGCTGGGTACTTGATTTCGCCGAGGGCCTTGCCCAGGAAAGCCAGGCTGCCGGGGTGAGCCTTCTCGGAGGCGATGTGACCAGAGCTCGCGACATCACGGTTGCGGTCGCGGCCATGGGGTCGTTGGAGGGTCGCGAGCCGGTGCTGCGGTCCGGAGCACGGCCAGGCGATGTGGTCGCCATCCACGGCCGACTGGGCTGGGCTGCCGCAGGTCTCGCGGTACTCGGGAGAGGCTTCCGCTCGCCTCGTGTGGTGGTCGAGGCGCACCGGGTACCTCAGATCAGCTACGGCGTGGGAGCTGTCGCAGCACAAGCGGGAGCCACGTCCATGATCGACATCTCCGACGGCCTACTCGCCGACCTGGGCCACGTGGCCCGGGCCTCAAACGTGCGGATCGAGCTACGTCGGGATGCCTTCGAGCTGGGGGAACCACTCCAGGCAGTCGCCGCGGCCACTGGCTCGGATCCATACACCTTCGTCTTCACCGGCGGCGAGGACCACGCCCTGGCGGCCACCTTTCCATCACAAGATGGCCCACCTGCAGGCTGGCTGGTGGTAGGCGCCGTTGGCCCGGCGGATGATGATCAACGCAGGGTCTTGGTCGACGGCGGCGTGTGGGAGTCAGCCACGGGCTTCGATCACTTCAGGTCCTTTGGCAGGCCCCCCCTCGCCGATCCCTACTGAGCGCGGCGTGTGACCCGTCCATCCGGTCATTGATCTTGTAACCTCACAAACATGGCGACCCGCGCGTCTTCCCCACCGCGGCCCCGAAAAAGCTCTGGCTCATCCCAGCGTTCCAAACTGCGGTCGAGGGGAAGCAAGAAGCCCTCACGAACCCGTACGGCGCCGGCCCGCGCTCCGGCCAAGCGATCTGGCACCCGTCGCTCCCGGAGCCGTCGCCCGCGGCGTTCGCTGTTCGATCAAGTCTTACTCGGTATCGCCGCCATCTTGGCCGGTCTCGCCCACGCCTTGGGCAACGCGGTGCGACGAATCGGACCTGGGGTGAAGGACGTCGATCCAGCCCTGCGGCGAGACGGAATCGGACTGTTCTTGCTCGGGAGTGCGATTGTCGTCGGGGCAGCGGCCTGGTGGGGGCTGCCTGGCATGGTCGGGCATGCCCTTGCCATCGGTGTCGCCAGCACCGTCGGCACCCTCAGCTACCTGGCTCCCATTCTGCTGGCGCTCATGGCCTGGCGGACCCTGCGGCATCCAGACCGTAACGGTCCGATTGGGCGGCAGGTCATCGGCTGGAGCGCGTTCCTGCTCGGTCTATTGGGCTTGATCAACATCGCACGCGGGCTGCCGCGGACCAACGATCCGGAAGGACTCCGCGATGCGGGCGGCATCATTGGTTATGTCTCCTCTAGCCTGCTCTCCGACCTTCTGACGGTCTACGTCGCGGTGCCATTGCTGATCTTGCTGCTGCTTTTCGGTGTGATCGTCATCGCCGGTGTTCCCCTGCATCAGATCCCCGAACGCCTGCGTTCGGTACGCGCCAGGCTCCGCCGCCGGCCGGTTGTCGTCGAGGGTCAGGTCGGGCCTGCGCTGGAGTACGGCGTCGATCAGGCCTACGACACTCCCGTGATCGGCGATCAAGCCCGATCTGGCCGTCAAAGCGGCAGCAGGGCCGGCGCTGCGCCGGACTTGAGCCCATCGCTCCCAGATGGCGGCGAGGCTGAGGAAGCTCTGGAGTCACAGCGTGCGGTCACCGCGGGGTTGCCGCCTGGCGTCACGGTGCACGGCGTCGATGGGGAGGAGTTGGAGGCTCCGCCGCACACGCCCATTCCGCAACGCGTCGAGCAACTCCAGCTGTCGGGCGACGTGCAGTATCTGCTGCCCGACCCGACCACTCTGAAGCACGGCAGCGTGCACAAGGCTCGTACCAATGCTTCCGACGCCGTCGTACATCAGCTTGCCGAGGTGTTACTGCAATTCGAGATCGACGCCCACGTCACCGGGTACAGCCGCGGCCCAACCGTCACCCGGTATGAGGTCGAGCTTGGTCCGGCCGTGAAGGTGGAGAAGGTAACCACCTTGAGCCGCAACATCGCGTACGCGGTCGCAAGCGCCGATGTGCGCATCCTGTCCCCGATTCCCGGGAAGTCCGCAATCGGTATCGAGATCCCCAACCGTGACAAGGAAGTGGTTTCTCTTGGGGACGTGCTGCGATCGGCCCGCGCCCGGAGTGATCATCATCCGATGACGGTCGCTCTCGGCAAAGACGTCGAGGGCGGCTTCGTGGTGGCCAACCTGGCGAAGATGCCACACCTGCTGGTCGCCGGTGCCACGGGATCCGGCAAGTCGAGCTTCGTCAACTCCATCATCACCTCGATCATGATGCGGGCCACACCGGACGAGGTACGGATGCTCTTGGTCGATCCGAAGCGGGTGGAGCTCACCGCATACGAGGGCGTCCCGCATCTGGTGACGCCCATCATCACCCATCCCAAGAGGGCCGCCGAAGCACTGCAGTGGGTCGTGCGTGAGATGGACATGCGCTATGACGATCTCGCCGCATTCGGCTTCCGGCATGTCGACGACTTCAACAAGGCGGTGCGGACCAGCTCGATCAAGCCATCGACGCCGAACCTCGGGAGCACTGCAGAGGCGTCCACCCTGCTGGAGGTAGCGCCCAGCCGGGTGCTGGCTCCATATCCGTACCTTGTGGTGATCGTGGATGAGTTGGCTGACCTCATGATGGTGGCTCCTCGCGACGTGGAGGACTCCATCGTCCGGATCACCCAGCTGGCGCGGGCCGCCGGGATTCACCTGGTGCTGGCCACCCAGCGACCCAGCACAGATGTCGTCACTGGGCTGATCAAGGCAAACGTGCCTAGCCGGCTGGCGTTCGCAACATCGTCGATGACCGACTCCAGAGTGATCTTGGATCAGCCTGGTGCGGAGAAGTTGGTCGGTCAGGGCGACGGGCTTTTCCTTCCCATGGGGTCCAGCAAGCCGATCAGGATCCAGGGCGCCTGGGTTACCGAGAACGAGGTCAGAGCCGTAGTGAGCCACGTAAGCGGACAGCTCACGCCCACGTATCGCGAGGATGTGATGGTGGCATCGGAGGCTTCTGCCCGGGTGGCTGAGGACATCGGCGACGATCTGGAGCTGGTGCTTCAGGCAGCCGAGCTAGTCGTTACGCTGCAGCTTGGCTCGACCTCAATGTTGCAACGCAAGCTTCGCGTGGGATTTGCCAAGGCAGGCCGACTGATGGACATCCTGGAGACGCGCGGCATCGTCGGACCTTCTGAAGGATCCAAGCCGCGTGATGTTCTGGTCGCTCCCGACGAGCTGGATGTGGTGGTTGAGAACCTCAGGGTCGGCTAGCCGTGAGCAGGCACTGCACCAACCGCAACACCAGCAATCGGTCATACTGGGACGGCCATGCATGTGTCCGCCGAGCCCGCCGTCCTGGCCGCCAGTCAGGCTCCGAAAGTGACCTCGAAGCCGACGGCGGTGCACCTGGTCACACTCGGTTGTGCGCGCAACGAGGTCGACTCGGAGGAACTTGCCGCGCTGCTGGAGCACGATGGCTTCACGCTGGTGGCCGACCCGCGTACGGCGGACGCGGTGATGGTCAACACGTGCGGCTTCATCGATGCGGCCAAGAAGGACTCGATTGACACGCTGCTCGCCGCCAGTGACCTCAAGAGAGCCGGCCGCGCCAAGGCCGTAGTGGCCGTCGGGTGTATGGCAGAGCGCTACGGTCACGAGTTGGCTGAGGCCATGCCTGAGGCTGATGCGGTCTTCGGATTCGACGACTACGCCGACATCGCTGGTCGACTGCGGGTGATCTTGGCCGGGGAACGCCACCAGGCTCATGTGCCACGGGATCGCCGCACATTGCTGCCGCTGGCTCCCGCGACCCGTCCGGCCGCTGCGGATACCGTGACCATCCCGGGGCATGGGGTGGCGCGTTCGGGCCCGTTAGGGCCGGCAAGTGGACCACGCATTTTCCGTCGCCGGCTCGAAGGCGGTCCCTCGGCACCGCTGAAGATCGCCTCCGGATGCGACCGGCGCTGTACCTTTTGCGCGATTCCGGCATTTCGGGGGGCCTACCTCTCGCGTCAGCCGGCCGAGATCATCGCAGAGGCGACCTGGCTGGTCGAGCAGGGTGTTCGCGAGGTCTTCCTGGTCAGCGAGAACTCCTCGTCGTACGGCAAGGATCTCGGCGACATCCGCCTTCTGGAGCGGCTGCTGACCGAGCTTGCAGAGCTTGATGGACTCTCCTGGATTCGGGTCTCGTATCTGCAACCGGCGGAGATTCGGCCCAGTCTTATCGAGGTGATGGCAAGCACACCGAAGGTGGTTCCGTACTTCGATCTGTCTTTCCAGCACGCCTCACCGCGCGTGCTGCGCCGGATGCGGCGCTTCGGGGGCGCCGAGTCATTCCTGGAACTGATCCGGTCGGTCCGACGCCTGGCGCCGGCCGCAGGGATCCGCAGCAACGTGATCTGCGGCTTCCCGGGTGAGACAGAGGCCGACGTGGATGTGCTGTGCGATTTTCTGACTGCGGCGGAACTGGATGCGATCGGTGTCTTCGGCTACTCCGCCGAGGAGGGGACGGAGGCTCTCCGACTCGATGGGCGGCATCCGCCGGAGGAGATCGAGGCCCGGCGTACGCGGGTGGCGGATCTGGCGGACGAACTGGTCAGCCAGCGGGCAGAGGCACGGATCGGGGAGCAACTACAGGTGCTCGTCGAGGAAGCCGATCGGGAGCTCATCGGTCGCGCTGCGCACCAGGGACCAGAGGTCGACGGGAACGTTCGATTGATCACCGGCGACCGGTTCCTGCCCGGTGACCTGGTGGATGCAATCGTTGCTGACACCGATGGTGCCGATCTGGTTGCCACCACGCTTCTCGACCAGCAGGTCCGGTCGATCAGTAGGCGGGAGCGCACCTCAACATGATCGACGATGGGCATCGAGCCGATGCGAGACCCGAGAAGGCCCAGCCCAAGCCTGACCGCGATGCCTTGGCGCCGAGTGAGACCCATCCGGTCGGGCCTCTAGCCGAACCTGAGACAAGTCCCTGGAATGCGCCGAACGCACTGACGGCGTTTCGCATCGTCCTAGTCCCGGTTTTTGCGTGGATGCTCTTGGTCCACCCGGAGCAGCCAGGGTGGCGGTTCCTCAGCGCTGTGGTCTTCACCGTGGCGATCTTGACCGACACTCTCGACGGATACCTGGCACGTAAGCACAACATCGTTACCCGCTTCGGCAAGCTTGCCGACCCGATCGCGGACAAGGCACTGACGGGTATGGCGTTCATTGGCTTGTCGATCATCGACGAACTTCCGTGGTGGGTCACTGTCACGATCTTGGTTCGCGAGTGGGGGATCACGATCATGCGTTTCGTGGTGCTTCGCTATGGCGTCATGGCGGCCGGTCGCGGCGGCAAGATCAAGACAGTGACACAGGCAATTGCGGTGATCATGTATCTGCTCCCGTTGCCGTCCGCAGGCTCATATCGTCGCCGTGGTGGTCATGGCGATCGCCTGGGTGATCACGATGGTGACTGGCCTGGACTATGTCCGCGAAGCAGTTCGACTCCGACGTCGGGCACACGCGAGGCGATGACAGCCGGGCTGGCCGCAAGCGTCCTTGCCGAGCTGGACCGCCGTGGTGAAACCTTGGCAAGTGCAGAGTCATTGACCGGTGGAATGGTCGGACAGCTGCTGACCGATGTGCCCGGGGCTTCGACCAGCTACCTGGGTGGGGTGATCAGCTACGCCACTCGACTCAAGGCAACACTTGCAGGAGTCGATGTGGCCACGCTGTCCGAGCTCGGCCCGGTCGCCGAACGAACGGCGGCCGAGATGGCTCGGGGCGTGGCGCGTCGCTGCGACGCTGACTGGGGAGTGTCGACCACCGGGGTCGCTGGGCCGGAAGCCCAGGATCGCCACCCGGTCGGCCAGGTTTTCGTGGCCGTCAGCCACCAAGCCGGTGACGTGCTGCGGGTCAAAGAACTTTCGCTGCGAGGGAAGCGTGCTGCGATCCGACAGCAAGCAGCCGTAGCTGCGTTGGCCCTGCTGGCCGATGCCCTTGGCTTGAACGGCGCTCCTCACGGCGTGAGCGACGCGCCCGAGACGTGAGCGTGGTACGCCCTGGTGTTGTCAGGGAGGATGGGTACAGTTTCCATATGCGATCCGATGAACTCCCGGTGAAGCCGGTGCTGGTGCGCGAGCTCATCGGAGAGTCGCTCCGGGAGGAGCGCGTCTCGCAGGGAAAGACGCTGCGCGAAGTGTCCCGGAACGCGCGCGTCAGCCTGGGATATCTCTCCGAGGTTGAGCGGGGTCAGAAGGAAGCGTCGAGCGAGCTCTTGGCCGCGATTTGTGCGGCGCTGGATCTGCCGCTCTCGGTGGTGCTCAATGTAGTCAGCGAGAAGATGGCGAGCTACGAGAGCGTGACCGCTTTGCCGAATGTCCGGACGATGGCACAGGCTGCCGCCTGAGCCGCTCCGGTCACTTTTGGCACTGCGCGCTTGAGACTAGACGTTCGGCCTGAGCCGCAGGCCTTGAGGTGTCATCCGGAAGCCCGCATTCTGCAGGGCCTCGCTCACCCGTACCGAACCGAAGACATGCGCACCGTCGGCTCGCTCCACCGTCAGCTTTCCCAGCAGTCCTTGCTGCACTGATCGGGCGAGCGCTGCCGCCGCGGGCTTGAGACGGGCCGAGTCTTCGGTAAACGACAGCAGCGTCTTGCCGCCGCGTTCCACGTAGAAGGTCAGAGCGCCGCCGACCAACACGACCAGCGCACCCGCCTTGCGACCGGGCCGGTGCCCCTCTCGATCTGGCCACGGAAGGGTAGCGCCGTACGGGTTGGCCGGATCAGATGCCGCGAGTACGACGGCGGCAGGCTCAGTCGGTTCGCCCTGATGAGTACGTAGTCGATCCACGGCACCCGTCAAGGCGAATTGAGCCGCACCCAAGCCTTCGACGAAGTATCCGCGGCGACATTGGCCCGCCTCCTCAAGTGAACTGAGGGCCCGATAGGCCGCGCCGAAGCCACCTTCGGCGTTCTCGGTGAGTACGCTGCCGCGGGTCACCACCCCGTAGCGGTCCAGTTGGGCGAAGATATCCGAGGCCAAACGGTCCGCGCCCGACAACGCAGAACGCTGCACCAGCGACCAACGGCCCGCAGCCGTCGGCGTGGTGAAGCGCGGTGTACGACCCGGCCGGGCGAGGCCTCCGCCCGCGAGCCGAGTCCTATGCGTCCTCGCGATGGGCCGACTGGGTCTCCTGTGGGCTCCGCTGGCAGCAAGGCTGCGAACCGGGGAGAAGGTGTCCCCGGTCACCAGGCCCGCCCAGACCAGCTCCCACAAAGCATCGAGGTACAAAGAGCGATCTGCGGCCATTAAACCCGCCGGCAGCACGGCATCGAAGAAGTAGGCGCCACCACTGCCGAGAGCGGCAAGAAGCTCCTGGCTGCGAAACTGTGACGGCTCGCCGCGTGGTGCATGCGGTTCTTGATCCGCGACGTACCAACGCACCCAGCCGTCCGAATCACCGATCGGCCCGTCTCCGACCCAATAGATCTCGCCTGCCGCAGTCAGCTCATCGAGCATCGAGGAGGCGTAGTCCGCTACCCGCGCTGGCAAGATCATCGACTCCACGGCACTCGCGGGCATCGGATAACCCGAGAGCTGTTCAATCGCCCCGAGCACGGCACCGACCCCTCGGGCACCCGAGCCCACGCCCTGCCACTCCGCGAGGAACCGCGCAAAAGCGATCTGCTCAACCGGCTCGACGTCCTTGCGCAGCAGCGCGAGCGTGCGCCTCTTGATCAATGCCAGGACTTGACTGTGGCAGTACTGGCGTCGCTCGTTGGCTGCCTCTCCCACCATGTCGAGGAACGAACCGGCGACCAGTGTGCCCTGTGCGACCAGCCCGTCGCAGGCCGCGTCGACAATCGCGCGCCCCAACCCGTAGCGTTGCGCGATCGACGAGGCGACGAACGGTCCGTGGGTGCGGGCCCAACGCAGCACAAGATCGTCGATCGGGTGGGCGGCAGCCTCGGTGAAGTTGGCTGCCACGCCGGGCGGCACCGGAATTCCCAGGCCGTCACGGAGTCGCGGAATGTCCTCAATGACGGCCAGCATCGCTTGACCAGCCACCCGGAGCTCCACCACGCGGCGCTCGCTGATCAAAGCGTCAATCACGCCAGCGATATCCAGCCCGGGAGCAGCTCGTGCCGCCAGCTCCAGGCGCGTGAGCGGTCCGGCCGTGCGCAGCAGGTCAAACGTTTGCTCCAGCGTGGCGGCCTGTCGCTCGGCGCTGAGGCACTGGAGGTCGGCCTCGATGCTGGCGATGATCTTGGCGTCGAGCAGCTGCTTGATGCCGTCCTTGCCGAGCAACTCGGCCAGCAGCGTGGCATCGAGCGAGAGGGCTGCCGCCTTCCTCTCTGCCAGCGGCACATCACCCTCGTACACGAACGCGCCGACGTAGCCGAAGAGGAGCGAGCGGGCAAAGGGAGACGGCTCCTTTGTCTCAACCTCGACAATGCGGAGCGAGCGTGAGGTGACCTGCCGTTGCACCTCGAGCAGGCCATCGAGATCGAAGACATCATTGAGGCATTCGCGCATCGTCTCGAGCACGATCGGAAACTCCGGATATTGCGCGGCAACGGTCAATAGTTGCGCTGAGCGCATTCGCTGTTGCCAGAGCGGAGAGCGTGACCTCGGATCACGCCTGGGGAGCAGCAACGCGCGCGCCGCATTTTCTCGGAAGCGGGCGGCGAAGAGCGCTGAGGAGCCCACCTCGTCGCTGATGACCGATTCGATCAGCTCCGGGTCACACACGATCAACTCGGCGCTTGGCGGCTCCGACTCCGTGTCAGGGATGCGTAGCACCATGCCGTCGTTGGTCGCTGTCGCTTGCACGTCCATGCCGTAGCGTTCCCGCGCGGCGTGCTCGACGGCGAGCGCCCACGGGCTGAGGACGCCGGTACCCAGGGGACAATGCACGCAGACTCGCCAGTCACCGAGCTCATCGCGGAATCTCTCGAAAACGACAGTCCGGTCGGTCGGCAGCGCCCCAGTGGCTGCCTGTTGCTCGGCCAGATAGGAGACCAAGTTGTTGGCGGCAAATTCGTCCAGACCGGCTGCCTGCAGTCGCACCCTCGCAGCGGCCGGGCGAAGCGCACCTACCTCGCGGACGAACGTGCCGTAGGCGCGGCCCAGCTCCAACGGCCGACCTGGTGCATCGCCTTTCCAGAACGGCAGTCGTCCGGGAGCGCCCGGGGCGGGGGAGACCAGTACTTGATCGTGGGTGATCTGTTCGACCCGCCAGCTGGTGGTGCCCAACGTGAAGACGTCGCCCACCCGAGTCTCATAGACCATCTCCTCATCGAGCTCGCCGACTCGACGGCCCGGCGCATGCCTCCCCGACGCATTCCCCTCGCCGACCAGAAAGACCCCGAAAAGCCCGCGATCAGGGATCGTGCCACCTGAGGTCACCGCAAGCCGCTGGGCTCCGGGACGCGCGGCCAGCACACCGGTGTCGCGGTGCCAGATCAGGCGCGGCCTGAGCTCCGCGAACTGCTCGCTGGGATAGCGGCCGCTCAGCATGTCCAGCACAGCTTCGAAAGCGCTGTAGGGCAGATGGCGGAAGCTGCTCGCTCGGCGCGCCAGGGCGTACAACTCCTCCGCCTTGGCATCCTCGATCGAGACGATCGCGACGATTTGCTGGGCGAGCACGTCCAGTGGGTTGCGTAGCTCAGCGACCTCCTCGATCGCGCCTTGCCGCATCCGTTCGACGACGACCGCGGACGCGATGAGATCCCCACGATGGTTGGGAAAGAACACGCCACGAGAGGTCGCTCCCACCTGATGCCCCGCCCGGCCGACCCGCTGTAGTCCGCTGGCCACCGAGGGTGGAGCCTCGACTTGCACGACGACGTCGACAGCGCCCATATCGATCCCCAGCTCCAGCGACGACGTCGCCACAACGCACGGCAGCTGGCCCGTCTTGAGGTCGTCTTCGATCTGGGCACGCTGTTCCTTGCTGACCGAGCCGTGGTGCGCTCGGGCGATGACAGGCCCGCGGCTGCCATCGCGGCCGCTGGACGCGCCAGATTGGGCCATCACCTGCGCCGGCGGTGGGAACGCGCTAGCGACATCGCCGAAGCGCTCAGCGTTCAGATCATTGAGGTGGGCGGTGAGCCGCTCGGCCAGCCGCCGCGAGTTGGCGAAGACGATGCTGGAGCGATGCTCACTGATCAGGTCAAGAATGCGGTTCTCGACGTGAGGCCAGATCGAGGGTGGTCTCGGCGGGGCCTGCTCATCATCCAGGCTCGGTGGCGCATGTGATGGCGTCGCTGCCGTCGCGCCGAGATCGCTCATATCCTCGACCGGCACGACGATCGACAGATCCCACGACTTCTCAGCTGGCGGCGCCACAATTCGTACCGGATGCGGCCCACCGAGAAAAGCGGCGACCCGCTCGGGGGGTCGCACTGTCGCCGACAGGCCGATCCGCTGCACGGGGTGCCGTGAGGACGAAGATCCTCCGTCAGACTGGGTCAACGCCTCCAGCCGCTCGAGGGAGACCTCGAGGTGGGCTCCGCGTTTGGTGCCGGCCAGGGCGTGCACCTCGTCGACGATCACCGTCCGGACTGACCGAAGCAGATCCCGCGCCGCAGAGGTCAGCATCAAGAACAGCGACTCCGGGGTCGTGATCAAGATGTCGGGCGGCCGGCTGACGAGCGTACGCCGATCGGCCGGCGATGTGTCTCCGGACCGCACGCCGACGGTCACGTTCGGGGGCGTTTGTTCCAGCCGCAGGGCTGTTTGGGTGATGCCGGCCAATGGCGCTCGGAGGTTTCGCTCGACATCGACCGCCAGGGCCTTCAGCGGGGAGACATAAAGCACACGGCATCGCTCTTTGCTGTTGGGCAGCGGCGATCGGGTCAGATCGTCGAGGGCCCACATGAAGGCGGCAAGCGTCTTGCCGGAGCCAGTCGGTGCGATGACCAGCGCGTTCTGGCCGGCGGAAATGGCTTGCCATGCCCCGACCTGTGCGGCAGTCGGGTGCGCAAAGACCTCCCGGAACCAGGTGGCGGTCGCCGGGGAGAAAACCCCCAATGGATCGGTTGGCACATTGTCTATCTTGCTCTCCGGGACTGACACCCTCTCTTGCCAGGCGTACGTCTTCTCATCACAGCCGTCAAGACGGTCGTGTTATGCGGGGTGTCGGGTGTGCGTTCTTCATCACAGCCGTCAAGACGGTCGGGTCGGCGGGTGTGGCCGGATGGCCGGATGGCCGGATCCTGGCAGCAGCCATGCAGGCACAATTGCGGCTGTGAAGGAGACCGAGCTATGGCAACGCCTGCAGCTCCACCTCGGTGCGCGTTACTTCAAGGTGTGGGCGTCGGAGTACAGCCTCACGGCGTTGGGCCAGCGCACCGTCGTCGAAGCGCTCGCCGACGGTGTGCCATGCAAGATCATCTGGCGCGCGGTGTGGGCTGCGCTCGAACTGCCGGCGCGCGACCGTTAGGCCGGGCTCACACCGGTTGATCGGCGCACATGCGTTCCTACGTGGCGTGTCGAATGCAGTTCGAACAAACGTTCGGTAGGTTATCCACCAGGGGTCAGGATTGGTTATCCACAGAATCCCGTGTGACCGAACGATTGTCAGTACCCGTCCTTAGGGTCACAGCGCAAGAGTTTCAAACACAACAGGCAGCGCCGGAGGCAGTGCCCGATCTGGGGCACGAAATGCCCGACGGACGAGGGAAGGATCACGATGGCCACGGCAGACCGCGAGAAAGCACTGGAAGCAGCACTCGCGCAGATCGACAAGCAGTACGGCAAGGGATCGGTGATGCGCCTCGGTGAGGAGGTCCGGGCGCCAATCGAGGTCATTCCGACCGGTTCCATCGCCCTCGATGTGGCTCTCGGCATAGGCGGCCTGCCGCGCGGAAGGGTCGTGGAAATCTACGGCCCCGAGTCAAGCGGCAAGACCACGGTGGCTCTGCACGCGATCGCCAACGCTCAAGCTGAAGGTGGGATCTGCGCATTCATCGATGCCGAGCATGCGCTGGACCCTGAGTACGCAGGACGTCTCGGCGTCGACACCGACTCGCTTTTGGTCAGCCAACCAGATAACGGCGAGCAGGCGTTGGAGATCGCCGACATGCTGGTCCGTTCCGGCGCACTGGAGCTCATTGTGATCGATTCCGTGGCCGCACTGACACCTCGCGCGGAGATCGAGGGGGAGATGGGCGACAGCCATGTCGGTCTTCAGGCACGACTGATGAGCCAGGCCCTTCGGAAGATGACCGGTGCGTTGAGCGGTGCTGGCACGACAGCGATCTTCATCAACCAGCTTCGGGAGAAGATCGGGGTGATGTTCGGATCGCCCGAGACGACCACGGGCGGCCGGGCACTCAAGTTCTATGCATCAGTGCGGCTAGATGTGCGTCGTATCGAGACACTCAAAGATGGACAGGAAATGGTCGGCAATCGGACTCGGGTGAAGGTGGTCAAAAACAAAGTGGCGCCGCCATTCAAGCAAGCCGAGTTCGATATTCTCTATGGACAAGGAATCAGTCGCGAAGGCAGCCTAATTGATTTGGGCGTGGATACAGGAATCATTCGTAAGGCTGGGGCCTGGTTCACCTACGACGCCGATCAATTGGGTCAGGGGCGCGAGAACGCTCGTAGCTACCTGCGCAACAATCCCGATCTGGCTGATGAGTTGGAGAAGAAGATCAAGGAGCGGATGGGCATCGGTCCGAAGATCAATCTGCCCGCAGGCATCGATCCGGTCACCGGTGAGGTGGAGTTCTAGCCCGTGCCGATCGACCACCAGAGGCCCGCCAAGCGCAGGGGCGAAGTCGACCCGAGAGATCCACGGGAGCCATCCGCACCACCCGATGGTGTTGATGCCGATGTCGAGTCGGTGGCCCGCACCATCGCGCTCCGCAAGTTGACTGCCAGAGCCTGCACGCGACACGAGCTTGGCCAAGCACTCCAGGCCAAGAATGTGCCTCAAGATGTGATCGATGCAGTACTTGATCGACTTCAAGAGGTCGGACTGGTGGACGACGCCGCATTTGCAGTGGACTGGGTCACGTCCCGTCAACAGCGCCGCCACTTGTCTCGTGGCCTGCTCAGGCGAGAGCTGCAGCGAAAAGGAGTCGAGCGTAGCGACATCGACAGTGCGCTCGAGCGTGTCGATCGCAGTGCGGAACTTAGGTCGGCTCGGGACTTGGTGGAGCGCAAGCGGGCCGCGATCGATGGACTAGCGCGCGAGGTCCAGTATCGGCGGCTGGCCGGAATGCTGAGCCGGCGCGGATTCGATAGCGCCATCACGACCAAAGTGCTGGCTGATGTGCTAGGTGAGTGAGTCGCGAGTCCACTGCCTGCGGGCAGCCAGCCGGGGCGCACATTTGTGCTTGACCAAGGCCGGGGCCGGACATACTCTGCAGGCACGAGGTATCTGCCAGCGGCTGAACGATATGACGAAAGCTCGGACGAAACAGCGTTCCGGATGTGGTAACTAATGAAATCAGTTTCTTCCAATTGAGAGGACTTAATGAAGAACCCGACGTTCTCTGACTGAACGTCAACTGATTCTGCAAAATCGCGTTGCGGATCCTCTTGAGGTACACGCGCAAGCGTGTGGACAGGAGCGCAACGGTGACCGGGGTCTTTCAAGCACTTGTAGTTGTCGGCCTTTTCCTGCTCACCGCCGTAGTCGGCGTGGCCACTTTGGTCATGGTTCGACGCGGACACCATGGGAATGGCGGCCAGCAACCTGGAGCCACGCATTCGACGTCGTCGACGCTTCCGATCGGCTCTGGTTCGCCGGGCGCGCCTCTCACACGAGATGGACCGCCCCGACGCCGACCCAGGCGAAGAACCAATCTCGGAGGCGGAGCTTGAGGACTTGCGCGCGAAGGCCAAGACCTTGCTCGCCGCGGCCCAGAGTGCCCGGGTGGAGGCCGAGGAAGAGTCACGCACTCGGCGGATCGAGCTCCGGGAGCTACGTGCCGATCTGGAACGCCGCGAACAACGCCTTGCAGATCGAGAGGAACGTCTCGATAGCGACGTACGCGGGCTGGAGGACAAAACTCGGCAGCTTGAGGAGCTTAAGAGCGAGCTCGAGAACCAGCGCAGAATGCTCGGTGATCTCGAGGCGCAGCAGCAGCTCACGCTGGAGCGGATCGCAGGTTTGACGGCTGAGCAGGCAAAGGCAGAGCTGGTCGCGACTGTCGCGCACGACGCAAAGCGGCAGGCGGTTCTGCTCGCTCGCGACATCGAACGACAGGCGGTCCGGGAGGCAGACGGGAGGGCGCAGACGATCATTGTGGGAGCCATCCAGCGTCTGGCATCCGAACTGACCTCAGAGTCGGTGGTTTCGGCAGTCCATCTTCCCGGCGACGACATGAAGGGTCGAATCATCGGTCGGGAAGGTCGCAATATCCGGGCCTTTGAGCAAGTGACCGGAGTGAACGTCATGATCGACGACACGCCGGAAGCGGTGTTGCTGTCGTGCTTCGACCCGGTACGGCGAGAGACCGCACGCATGACATTGACGGAGTTGGTTGCCGACGGCCGCATTCATCCGGCGCGCATCGAGGAGGTGCATGAGCGGAGCAAGAGCCAGATCCAGGCTCAGTGTCTGCGCGCGGCCGAAGATGCGATGGCTGAGGTGGGAATCTCCGATCTGCATCCAGCGCTTATCCCGGTGCTCGGCACGCTGCGTTACCGCACCTCGTACGGCCAGAACGTTCTCAAGCACCTGGTGGAGAGTGCTCACATCGCCGCGCTCATGGCGGGCGAGCTCGGGCTCGACGTTGAACACTGCAAACGTGCCGCCTTCCTGCATGACATCGGTAAGGCACTGACGCATGAGGTGGAGGGTTCGCACGCGATCGTCGGGGCCGATCTGGTTCGCAAGTACGGCGAGAATCGCCGATGTGGTGCATGCCATCGAGGCCCACCACAACGAGGTTGAGGTACGCACCGTCGAAGCTGTTCTGGTTCAGGCGGCCGACGCGATCAGCGGCAGTCGGCCGGGAGCTCGGCGCGAGAGCATCGAAGCATACGTTCAGCGTCTGGAACGGCTCGAGGAGATCGCTTCTGCCCGGGAAGGCGTGGACAAGGTGTTCGCGATGCAAGCCGGTCGCGAGATTCGGGTCATGGTGGCTCCCGACGTCGTGGACGACATTGAAGCGCAGGTTCTGGCTCGCGACATCGCCAAGCAGATCGAAGAGGAGCTGACCTACCCGGGCCAGATCAAGGTGACGGTCGTTCGGGAGTCCAGGGCAACCGAGACCGCTCGTTAGGCTGACCGGTCCTAAGCCTGACGGGTACTGCCGTGCGCCGGTAGCGTTGGACTCATCACTGTTTCCAACTCGGGCAGCTTCGGCCCGCGCCTCCGGGCCTGCAGCCTGCGCTCCAGGTAGTGGGCGAGCCGGGTCAGCAGGTAATTGATGATGATGAAGATCGCGGCTATCACGATGAAGGTCGGGATCAGGTTCCCTTTGAGAGAGGCCAGAGTCTGCCCGCTGCGGACCAGTTCCGGGTACAAGATCAGGAACCCCAGCGCAGAGTCCTTCAAGATGACGACGAGTTGGCTGACGATTGACGGCAGCATCAAGGTGATCGCCTGCGGCAACAGCACCAGCCGAAGCGTCGCGAAGGGTGTCAGTCCAATGGCCAGGCCCGCCTCCCGCTGACCCTTGGCAGCGACCCGACCCCGGAGCGGATGAGCTCAGCGATAACGGAGGAGTTGTAGAACGTCAGACCCGTGATGACGCCCAACAGCGGGAGAGCCTCGCCGGAAATCTGGAAGCCGAAGAGGAAGAGGTAGTAGGCGAAGAGCATCATCATCAGCACCGGAACGGCGCGGAAGAACTCCACGAAAGCACCACAGGCCACCCGCACCGGCCTCAGCTGGGACAAACGGCCCATGCCCAGCAAGATTCCGCCGATGATCGCGAGGATGACTGAGAAAAAGGCCGCGACCAAGGTGGCCCGCAGGCCTGGCAGCAGGTAGGAGGTCCAGGTCACCGGGTCGAGGAACGGAGCCCACTTCTCGGCAGTGAACTGGCCTTTGGCGGCGAGCGCCCTGACCAGTAGGAAGAGGAGGGCAAGGATGGCGAGGCTGCCGACCACCGCGATGATGAGGTGGCGGGTGCGTGCCTTGGGGCCGGGAGCGTCGAACAGTACGCTCGTTTCGGCACTCATCGCTTCACCGCCAGTCGCCGCGACAAGGTGGTGAAAAGAATCCCAAGGGGAAGCGTCAAGATCACGAACCCGGCTGCCATGATCCCGAAGATGATGTAGATCAGGTCGGGACGGAACTCGATCATGCCCTTCATGAGATAGGACGCTTCGGCCACGCCAATGGTGGCCACCACCGTTGTGTTCTTGGTGAGCGCGATCAGCACGTTCCCCAGCGGGGCGATGGCCCCGCGGAACGCCTGGGGCAAGACCACGTTGGACAAGCTCGCCCTGAAGTCAAGGCCAATGGCCCTAGCGGCCTCGGCCTGACCCTTAGGCACGGTGTTGATACCACTCCGCAGCGCCTCCGCGACAAAAGCCGCGTGGTAGATCGCGAGCCCGAGCACCCCCCAGCGGAAGTTCTGTATATCGATGGGTGAGTCCTGTGCCCCGATCCGGTACGTCAGGGTGATGTAGAACCCGAAAGCACAGAAGAACACGATCAGCGTCAGGGGTGTGTTGCGCACCAGCGTGACGTACGCCGTCCCGGCTGACCTGAACACTGCAACCGGGGATACCCGCATAATCGCAACGAGGGTGCCCAGCACGAGGGCCCCGATGGCGGCTGCGACGGTGAGCTTGATCGTCATCCAGAACGCGGCGAGCACGTCGTACTCGGCTAACAGCTCAGAAAGATCCTGGAGCACCCAACACACCCCCTCCGCTATCTGGGGCCGGCAACATGCCGGCCCCAATCACATTGAGTCGCTAGGCCGCCGCGCAGGCGTCAGGTTTCGGCGGGTTGGTCGAGGTGTCGACCTTGAACCCAGATGGGCCGACGTTCGCATCGACAGCCTTTTGCCAAGATCCGTCGGAGACCATCTTCTCGAGCGCAGCATTCACCTTGCCGCACAGCTCGGTGTCGCCCAACTTCAGGCCAACGCCGTACCGCTCGGTCGAGAACGGCTTACCGACAACCTTGAGCTTGCCTGCGTATTGCGGCTGTGACGCGAAGCCGGCCAAGATCACGTTGTCGGTGGTTACCGCGTCCACAGTGCCGCCAACCAGCGCCTCGACGCACTTGGAGTAGGTGTCCTGCTCGAACAGCTTCACCGTAGTCGCGTATTCCTTCTTGATCTTCTCCGCCGGGGTGGAGCCAGTAACCGAGCACAGCGTCTTGCCGTTCATCGCATCCGGCCCGGTGATGTCGGTGTTGTCGGCGCGAACGAGCAGATCCTGGCCGGCGATGAAGTACGGACCACCGAATGACACCTTCTCCTTGCGCGCGTCGGTAATCGAGTAGGTCGCGAAGATCAGTGCTACTTGGCCGCCCTGAATCGCTGTTTCCCGCTGTGCCGACGGGGTCTCCTTGAAGATCACCTTGTCGCCCTCGAAGCCAAGTTCCTTGGCGACGTAGCGCGCCACGTCGACATCGAGGCCCTTGTAGTCCTCGCCGACCTTCTGACCGAGGCCGGGCTGGTCATACTTGATCCCGATGTTGATGGTGTCACCGGCGGTGCTTCCGGCGTCGCCGCCACCACACGAAGCCATGGTGAGCGCCAACGCTGATCCCGCCGCTACGGCGAGGATCTTCTTGCTGATGTGCATTGCTCTCCTTGCGTTTGTTAGATGGGTCAAGATCTTGCTCAGGAAGTCTTTAGCTCGTGGGCTCTGCGCATTGGTGAAGAACGAGTCCGGGTCAGCCTCCTCGACGATGAGGCCGTCATCCATGAACACCACCCGGTTCGCGGCCTTCCGGGCGAAACCCATCTCGTGAGTGACCACGATCATCGTCATCCCCTGGCTAGCCAGCGAGATCATCACGTCCAGCACCTCGTTCACCATTTCTGGGTCCAACGCCGAGGTCGGCTCGTCGAACAAGATCACCTTGGGATCCATGGCGAGTGCCCGAGCAATTGCTACGCGCTGCTGCTGGCCGCCGGAAAGCTGAGCCGGATACTTCTCGGCTTGCGAGGCGACGCCGACGCGGTCGAGCAGCTCCATGCCGCGCTTCTTGGCCTCCGCCGTGGATTTCTTGCGGACCTTGGTCGGGCCGAGCGTGACGTTATCCAAGACCGTCTTGTGGGAGAAGAGGTTGAACGATTGGAACACCATGCCGACGTCGGCGCGCAGATGTGCCAGTCCCTTGCCTTCTTCCGGCAGTTGTTCACCGTCGATGGTGATCGTTCCGGACTCGATCGTTTCCAGGCGGTTGATGACGCGGCACAAGGTCGACTTACCCGAGCCTGACGGTCCAAGGACGACGACGACCTCACCCTTGCGCACGGTGAGATTGATGTCTTGCAGCACATGTAGCTGACCGAAGTGCTTGTCGACATTGCTCAGCACGACCAACGGCCCGCCGAGGTGGTCTGGAGCCACGGACGGACCAGTAGTCGGATCCGGAATGGGGTCGGACTGTGGTTCGGATTGGGCGGGCGCATCTTCTGACGAGATTTCGGATTCCGTCATGGGGCCGACCCTAGACCTTTTGGCCGACGAAAAGGCGCGAGATACGGTTGAGTTTCGGTTACGGGCTCAACTTGTCTTTGGGGGCCAGCCGCGTCGCGGGACTATCTGCCGGAGATCCCCCATCGGCCAACAAAGCTCTCGCCCGGGGCGAGCACCTTCAGGTCAGCATGGGTCGGGCCTGGATTGAACGCGTCTGGCCCGCAGGTCATCGGCTCAACCGCGATGGACCAGTCACGGTACGGCCCTCCGGTGAAGATCTGTACCCATCGCATCGTCTCGTCGCCCCACAACTCGGCGTAGCGCTCGCCGAGGACGAGTTTCACCCGCCAGCGCCCATCGGAATCGCGGGCAAGGTCGGTCATCGCGGTGTCCAGGCTCACTGATCCCAGGACGGGGCCGCGGCGCAGGTCATAGACCGTGCCAACAACGGGTGAGAGCTTGCTGGGGAGCAGCCTGTCGTCCACCTCCAGGTAGGAGGCTGCGGTGCCGTAACCGCGACCTCATCGACCGTCGATTCTCCGACAGTCAGGTATGGGTGTGCCCCGTAGCCAAAAGGCACCTCGCCGGCGCCGATGTTGGTCGCTTCCACGGTCACGGCGAGGCCGTCCTCGCCGACCCGATGCGTGATGATCGCCTCTAGGGTGCCGGGCCAGCCAGCTTGCGGATGGATGCGGACCCGATTGGTCACCGCGTCTGGCTTCTTGTCGAGAAGAACCCACGGCACATGGCGTGCGAGACCATGAGTCGCGTTATGGCGCGCCGGTTCGCTCAGCGCGAGCTGCTGACTCACCCCGTTGAAGATGTAGCGACCATCCCGAATCCGGTTCGGCCACGGGATCAGGTTCTGCCCACGGCCCCCCTTGATCATGTCCTCGACGCCGAAGCCGTGGACCACGTCGCGACCGTCGACCGAGAAGTTGCGCAGCGTAGCGCCCACCTCGGTGACGACGGCCCGCTGATTGCCGGAAGCGATCTCGTACTGTTCCCCGGTAGGTGCGGCACTCACGAATTGGCACTTTATCCCCGTCGGTGCACTATGACGGGCAGCCCGCTTCGCCGACTGCAGGAGCTCGCGGCCCCGCAGCGAGAGAAGCACAGTCATGTTCGCGAGCGACGAAGGAGGCGAATCTGGCGGGGTGCATGTCAGAGTGCAATAGAGAGCAGCATTACCCTTGGTCTGCTATGTCGATAGTGCCTGACGCGCCGGCGGCCACTCGTCCGCGCACGTACCAGATTCGCACCTACGGGTGCCAGATGAACGTGCACGATTCCGAGCGACTCGCCGGTTTGCTCGAGGAAGCGGGCTACGACAAATCGGCCCCAGACGCGCAGCCGGACGTGGTGGTGTTCAACACCTGCGCGGTGCGTGAGAACGCCGACAACCGGCTCTATGGAAGCCTGGGTAACCTGCTGCCGGCCAAGAAGGCAAGCCCCGGCATGCAGATCGCCGTCGGCGGGTGCCTCGCGCAAAAGGACAAGGACGTCATCCTTACTCGCGCGCCGTGGGTCGATGTGGTGTTTGGCACACACAACATCGCCTCGCTCCCGGTGCTGCTGGAACGTGCCCGAATCCAGCAGGAGGCGCAGGTCGAGATCAAGGAGGCCTTGGAGACCTTCCCGTCCAACCTGCCGACTCGTCGGGAGTCGGCTTATGCGGCCTGGGTGTCCATCAGCGTGGGCTGTAACAACACCTGCACCTTCTGCATCGTCCCAGCGCTGCGCGGTAGAGAAACAGACCGCAGGCCAGGTGAAATCCTCGCCGAGATCAGGGCCCTGGTCGCCGAAGGAGTTCAGGAGGTGACGCTCCTCGGGCAGAACGTGAACGCGTACGGGGTGGAGTTCGGAGACCGTCGGGCCTTCGCGAAGCTGCTCCGTGCCTGCGGCGAAATAGAGGGGTTGGCACGGGTCCGCTTTACCTCTCCCCATCCCAAGGACTTCACCGACGACGTGATCGCGGCGATGGCTGAGACGTCCAATGTGATGCCTCAACTGCACATGCCGCTGCAGTCCGGATCCGACGCCATCCTGCGCTCGATGCGCCGCTCGTACCGCAGCGAGCGATACCTGGGCATCATCGATAACGTCCGTGCGGCTATGCCGCAAGCCGCAATCACCACCGACATCATTGTCGGCTTCCCCGGAGAGACCGAATCGGACTTCCAAGCCACCCTCAATGTGGTCGAAGCAGCGCGGTTTGCAGCAGCTTTCACTTTCCAATACTCGATACGCCCAGGTACGCCGGCGGCGACGATGGACGGTCAGGTTCCTAAGCCCGTCGTTCAGGAACGCTACGAGCGCTTGGTCGACCTGGTCGGCGAAATCGCCTGGCGGGAGAACCTGAAGCAAGTCGGCCGGCAGGTCGAGGTGATGTTCGCCAGCGGCGAGGGCCGCAAGGATGCACACACCCATCGGATGTCGGGGCGCGCACGCGACAATCGGCTAGTCCATGTCGCGGTGCCTGAGGAACCCGAAGCCCGTCCACGTCCAGGCGATATCGCCGAGGTGATCATCACCTACGCCGCTCCGCACCATCTCAACGCCGACGCCGGCCTGCTCGCGCTCCGCCGCACTCCCGGTGGCGACGCGTGGCAAGCCACTCGATCGGCACCAGCGCGCTCCGCAATCGATCTGGGCATTCCTGCGGTCGGCGTCCCTGGTACGTTACAGCCCGCTCAAACCTGCCCCGCTTAAGACCTGCCCGCTCAAATCTGCCCCGCTTAAACCTGCCCTGCTCAAACCTGAACTGCACACTGACGAAGCTGCTGAGGAGCCAATTCATGCCCGCGATGAGATTTATCGAGCAGTTGAACATTCAGATCGGGAACGAGTTTGCGGCTCACCAGCAATACGTGGCATGTGCGGTTTACTACGACGGGCTCACGATGCCGCAAATGGCCCATTTCTTCTACGACCAGGCCCTGGAAGAGCGCGGCCACGCGATGATGATGATCAAGTACCTCATCGACCAGGATGCGACCGCGCTCATTCCAGGAGTGAGTGCTCCGCAGGTGGACTTCCCTGATGTCGTCGCCCCCGTCGAACTCGCCCTCGAGCAGGAGCGCCGGGTCACGGCGCAGATCAATGAGTTGACCAGGATCGCGCGCGAGGAGAGCGACTTTGCCTCAGACCAGTTCATGCAATGGTTCATCAAGGAACAGGTAGAAGAAGTTGCCACAATGAGCGCCCTCGTTGCCGTGGTGCGGCGCTCGAAGGACAACATTGAGGCAATTGAGGAATACATCCAGCGGGAGCAGAGAAACGTCTCAGCCGACCCGATGGCTCCGGCCATTGCGGGAGGATGAGTCAAACGGCAGGGTCAAACCCGGCAGAGCGCCGAGACGGGAAACCTCAGGCAGGCTGCTCCGGTTCGTCGGCATTCATATCGGCGAGCTTGTCCCTAGCCATGTCCTGACCTTTGTCAACCTGCTCGGTGTACTTGCCTTCGGTCTTCTCGTCGACCAAGTCTCCAACCTTGTCGATAGCGGCAGCAACCTGCTCGCTGTGCTCGCTGAGGGCGTCCTTTGCCCTGTCGAAGATGCCCATCGCCTTGCCACCTCTCCGGGAAATAGACCAACCTTCTTTCTACCCCAGGCTCCGATGTATGTACACCGCCCAACCATCGGATAACGACTGCTGCGCCACACTGTCGAGGTGACCGTAGTGCTCGTCGGCCCGACAGCGGCCGGAAAGTCGAGTCTGGCAGCCGCCCTGGTCCGGCGGTACGCCCTGGAAGGGCGCCGGGCCGAGATAGTCAACGCGGATTCGATGCTTGTCTACCGCGGCATGGATATCGGCACAGCCAAGCCCTCAGAGGCCGAGCGCGCAGAAATCCGGCATCACATGGTTGATCTGCTGGATGTCACAGAAAACGCGACAGTCGCGGAGTTCCAGCAGCTCGCACGGCAGGCAATCGCAGGCTGCACAACCCGCAATGCGATCCCGATTGTTGTTGGCGGATCAGCCCTGTATGTGCGGGCCATCGTTGACGATTTCGAGTTTCCAGGGACCGATCCAGCGGTTCGAGCGCGGCTGGAGCACGAGCTCATGACCCAAGGCGCAGAGCGCCTCCACCAGCGGTTGAGCGATGCCGACCCGGTGGCTGCAACGCGCATCCTTCCGGGGAATGCCCGCAGGGTCATCCGCGCCTTGGAGGTGATCGAGCTGACTGGACGATCGTTCTCCGCCGCATTGCCAGAGCACCGTTACCGACTCGCTGATGTCGTGCAGATCGGCATCGAAGTTGACCGTCCGACGCTCGACGCTCGGATTGCTGCGCGGGTGGACGCGATGTGGGCCGCGGGCTTCGTCGAGGAAGTACGCCGGCTCGCCGCAGCGGGCCTTCGGGATGGCCTCACTGCCTCCCGCGCGCTCGGATATCGGCAGGTGCTGCGGTTTCTCGACGGGGAGATCACTGATGCGCAGGCTCGAGATCTGACCGTCGTCGCTACGCGGAAGTTTGCACGCCGACAGGAGTCATGGTTCCGCAAGGATGCGCGGATCACCTGGTTCCCCTACGACCACCCCGATATGGTTTCGGCCGCCTACGCCTTGGCGGGGCCGGCCGGGACTGGCGCCGTGCCGGACGATCCTGCACCTGAAGCTGAATGAAAGACTGACCGCATGCGCAGGTGGTCGTTCACGAAGGGACACGGCACCGAGAACGACTTTGTCCTTCTCCTCGATCGGGAGTCCATGCTTGAGATCGGACCTGCTGAGGTTCGCTTTATCTGCAACCGGCGCGCGGGTGTCGGCGGCGATGGGCTGCTTCGGGCCGTGCTCGCCAAACATGTCGATGGCTGGGAGGGCGACGGCGCCTTGTGGTTCATGGACTATCGCAACGCTGACGGATCGATCGCGGAGATGTGCGGCAACGGAATCCGAGTCTTCGTCCGCTACCTCCTCGATCAAGACCTGGTCAGTGGGCCAGTGGTCGAAGTCGCCACCCGGGACGGCCTCAAGGTGGCGACAGCTTTGCCGGATGGCAGGATCCGGGCAACCATGGGCCGTGCGGTGGTCGGGAGCCGATCGGTGGTCGTCACAACGGCTGACGGTGCCGAGTTCAAGGCGCTGACCGCCGACGTGGGCAACCCCCATGCAGTGAGCTTCGTTGACGACCTTGACCTGCTTGCGCTGCACGCGCCTCCGCGCTGGGATCCACCCGAGGAGTTTCCTGACGGCGTGAATCTGGAGTTCGTACGCCAGCTCGGCCCGCAGCACATCGCCATGCGCGTCTTCGAACGTGGCGTCGGTGAGACCCGCTCGTGCGGTACGGGTACGGTCGCCGCAGCGGCGGTAGCTCGCGTCCTTGATCAGGATCTGACGCGATTGCCGGTGACCTATCGCGTCGACACGCTCGGAGGCAGTCTCGAGGTCGAGCTGTCCGAGCATCTGGCCTACCTGACCGGGCCTGCGGTTCTGGTAGCGCATGGCGATGTAGCGCTACCGGAACGCACCGCCTTCAAGGCCGAATACCCCTCCGCATCGGACGCCTAGCAACTAGGAGCAGCCAATGTCTGTCCTCGACGCGTTTTCGCTCTCCGGGAAGGTTTCCGTCGTGACCGGGGCTAATCGCGGCATCGGTCGGGCCCTGATCACGGCCCTGGCCGAAGCGGGAAGTGATGTGGTACTGCTCGTTCGGGATACCGGCGGAGCAGCAGAGCTCATCAAGGAGCTGGCGGCTCTCGGGGTCACCGCGATCGCTGTGACGGCTGATGTGACTGAGCCGGACCAGGTACGACGCGCGGCAGGGGAAGTGATGAACCGACTCGGCCAGGTTGACGTGCTGGTGAACAATGCCGGCGCGTGCATCCATCGGCCCGCCCTGGACGTCACGGCGGAGGAGTGGCGGTTCGTCATGGACGTCAACGTAAACGGCGTCTGGCACTGTGCACAGGAGTTTGGCCGGCTGATGGTCGCCCAACATAGTGGTGCGATCATCAACATCGGCTCGATTTCGGCCAAGATCGTCAATCGACCGCAATGGCAGCCGGGGTACAACGCTTCCAAGGCGGCCGTCCACCAGCTGACTCGCTCGCTCGCCGCCGAATGGGCGACGCACGGCGTACGGGTGAACGCCCTCGCACCTGGATATATCAAGACCGAGATGGCCCCGGTTGACTCCCCAGAGTTCAAGCGTCACTGGATCGACGACGCGCCGATGCAGCGCTACGCGATGCCTTCCGAGCTGGGTCCCTGCGTGGTCTTTTTGGCCTCAGATGCATCCTCCTTCATGACTGGCGAGGTGGTCGTCATGGATGGTGGCTACACGCTGTTCTGAGGTTCGAGAGGCCAATCGGCAGCTTCGTCGCCCGAAGCCGCATGCGAAAACGCCTCGCTGCGACTTGTGCGGCCGTGAGATTCTGGTGCAGAGATGACAGTTCCTCGACGAGACCCACAGTTAGAACCCACTCCGGATAGCGACGAGTTGCTCGTCGAGCGGATCGTGCCATCGCCTGCAGACGAATCAGGCTATGACGGCGATCAGCAGGACCGGGCAGACCGGCTTTCGCTGCGCCGGGTTGCTGGGCTGTCAACCGAACTCGCTGACGTCACCGAAGTTGAGTACCGCCAGCTCCTGCTCGAGCGCGTGGTTCTGGTCAGCGTTTCGACCAATGGCAGCGAGGCAACCGCCGACAACTCCATCGCCGAGCTCAAGGCGTTGGCCGAGACGGCCGGATCGCAGGTACTCGAAGGTTTGATCCAGCGCCGTGACCGGCCAGACCCGGCCACCTACATCGGACGCGGCAAGGTCGTCGAGTTGCGGGACGTTGTGGTCGCCACCGGGGCAGATACGGTGATCTGCGACGGCGAGTTGACCCTTGCGCAGCTGCGGAATCTCGAAGACCAGGTCGGCGTGAAAGTCATCGACCGAACAGCGCTGATACTCGACATTTTCGCAGCGCACGCGAGGAGCGTGGAAGGCAAAGCCCAGGTCGAGCTGGCCCAGCTTCAGTACCTGAAGCAGCGGTTGCGCGGATGGGGTGGCAACCTCTCACGGCAGGTCGGCGGTCGCGCGAGCGGTGGCGTCGGCATCGGTGGTCGTGGTCCCGGCGAAACCAAGCTGGAGACAGACCGGCGTCGCATCAACAGCCGGATTGCCAAGCTGCGCAAGGCGCTCCGTGAGATGGACATCACCAGGGAGACCAAACGCGCGGAACGGCGCCGCCATGAAGTCCCGTCGGTCGCCATCGTCGGATACACCAATGCCGGCAAGTCCAGCCTGCTCAACCGGCTCACCGGGGCCGGCGTTCTCGTCGACGACGCTTTGTTCGCAACCCTTGATCCGACCACTCGTCGCGCCGCGGCTGCCGATGGCCGGCTGTACACCCTGACTGACACCGTTGGCTTTGTTCGTCACCTGCCGCACGACCTCGTGGAGGCGTTTGCCTCGACTCTGGAGGAGTCGACGCAAGCCGACCTACTGGTCCACGTAGTCGATGGCTCGGATCCAGACCCGGTTGGTCAGATCAACGCGGTGCGGGCGGTCCTGGCCGACATTGGTGCGGCCGAGATCAGAGAGCTCATTGTGATCAACAAGGTGGACGCTGCCACGGCCCAGGCGCTCACCATGTTGGAGGCCGGCTTTCCCGATGCGTTGTTCGTTTCCGCGCGCACCGGGAAGGGCATGGAGCAGCTACGCGCGACCATCGAGTCGCAGCTGCCTAGGCCGGAGATTGAGATCCGGGCGCTCATCCCGTACGAGCGCGGTGATTTGGTCAACCGCATTCACCAGACCGGCGAGTTTCTGAGCACCGAGCACACGGCCGCCGGCAGCCTCGTGGTTGCTCGAGTTAATCCGTCGCTCGCGGGGGATCTGGCGCCGTACGAGCTGGTGACCAGCGAACCGGCGAGACGCGACTGAGCAGTAGTGGATGGCGGCCGCTGACCTGATTAGAGTTCTCCGGTGACCCGAGCGATCAAGGCATCCAACCGCCTTGAGCTGGACCATCGCGATGTGCTTGCGGCAGCGGTCAAGGCGATCGGCGGCACAGAACGGCCCGGCCAGGTGGAGATGGCCGATGCGATCGCGGAGTGCCTGGAATCGGATCACCACCTCTTGGTCCAGGCTGGCACTGGCACCGGGAAGTCGCTCGGCTATCTGGCTCCGGCGCTGCTGTGGCTGGACCGGCATCCCGGCAAGCGGATCGTGGTGGCAACCGCGACGTTGGCTTTACAGAGCCAGTTGGCCAACAACGACATTCCGGCGGCGGTGGATGCCGTCGAGTCGGTCACCGGCAATCGGCCACGGCACGCGATCCTCAAAGGCCGTACCAACTACGTTTGTCTTCTTCGGCTCCGGGAGGGCACGTCTGGAGATCAAGGGGTGTTGATCCCGGCGGACGATTTGATGGAGACCATCAGATCCTCCCCGCAGAGTGCGCCGGAGTCAGCTTTGGGTGCGGAGGTTCTCGCGCTACGTGCGTGGGCTGAGGATCAGGGCCAACGAGGTGGCCTGGCCGACCGGGATGACGCGCCGTCCCATACCGAACGAGCCTGGGCTCAGGTCTCGATCCCAGTCCGCGAGTGCCTGGGTGCACAGCGCTGTCCGTATGGTGATGAGTGCTTCGTCGAGAGCTCCCGGGACGCGGCCCGTGCCGCTGACCTCGTGGTGACCAACCACGCGCTACTTGCGATCAATGCGATGCATGGCGGCACCGTTGTCCCCGAGCACAGCGCTGTGATCATCGACGAGGCCCACGAACTGGTCTCCCGGGTGACCGGCGCTGCGTCGGCGGAACTCAGCCCGCAAATGGTTGAACGGGTGGCCCGCCGGGCACAGCCCTACCTCGAGGATGAGGTTGCGCTGGAGTTGCTGGAGTCTGCCAAGTCATTTGGCAGCACGTTGGACGGTGCAGCTCTGGAACGCGTTGAGGACCTGGACTCTGCATTCGTGGCTGCCTGTTCTGCAGTGCGCAACGCCGCCCGGGCCGCGGTGAGTGCACTGACCGGTGATGACAACCAGGACACCAACCGGCGGCAGGCGGCGGCCGCCGTCAAGGAGATCTTTGACATCGCAGAGCGGATGGCGGCGCTCGACAAACTTGATGTGGTCTGGGTGGCCGACCGCGACCGCTTCGGCCGTGAGGCCCGAGTATCCCCGTTGTCGGTGGCAGGGCTGATGCGAGGCCGCGTCTTCGGAGAGCACACAACCGTGCTGACTTCAGCGACGCTCAAGCTGGGCGGTGACTTCACTCCGATTGCTGCCAGTGTCGGGCTGAAGGGGAACGAGCGCCGCGACGCGTTGCGTCCAACGGAGGAACCCGAGCCCAAGGTGCCGGTCAGTGAGCTGGAGGTCGACGCCGTCCCCTGGCGTGGCCTTGATGTCGGCTCGCCGTTTGAGTATCGCCGCCAGGGCATCTTGTACATTGCCCGATCGCTGCCTCCCCCTGGGCGTGATGGGTTGTCTGACGCCACGATGGCCGAGATCGCCGAGCTGGTGGAGGCTTCAGACGGACGGGCACTTGGACTCTTCTCTTCCCGCAAGGCCGCCGAGGTCGCAGCCGTCTACGCCCGGAAGCGGCTGAAAGGGCTGACGATCTTGTGCCAGGGTGATGCCCAGTTGCCTGAGCTCACCAGGCGGTTCATACAGGACGAGAAGGCAAGCTTGTTTGGCACGCTGTCGCTCTGGCAGGGAGTCGATGTGCCGGGAGCAACCTGCCAACTCGTGATCATCGACCGGATTCCATTCCCCCGCCCGGATGAGCCCCTGACTGTGGCGCGCCAGCGCGCCGTCACAGAGGCGGGTGGAAATGGGTTCATGAAAATTGCCGCTAGCCATGCCGCCCTCCTGCTAGCGCAAGGATCGGGTCGGCTGATCCGTCGCCTCAGCGACAGGGGAGTGGTGGCGGTACTCGATCCACGCCTGGCCACCGCGCGCTACGGGGCTTTCCTGAAGGCATCCATGCCTGACATGTGGCAGACCACTGATCGGCAGGTGGCGATACAGGCCCTTCGCCGCCTCTCCGGACAATCGTGAGCGGTCGACCCATGCGCTGCCGCTAGCAGAGGGCCACCAGACCACAACTAGCGGCCGTCTCATTCCTCTGGCACGCTTGCGCTATGGAGCACACGTACGATTTCGACCTGGCTGTGATTGGTTCGGGTCCTGGCGGCCAAAAAGCAGCGATCATGGCGGCCAAGCTCGGTTACAAGGTGTGCGTCATCGACAGCAAGTCGATGATCGGAGGCGTCTGCGTCAACACTGGCACCATCCCGTCCAAAACCCTGCGTGAGGCGGTCCTCTACCTGACTGGCATGCAGCTTCGCGACCTGTACGGGGCCAGCTACCGGGTCAAGGAGGAGATCACCATCTCCGACCTGCTCGCTCGGCTGCAGCACGTCGTCGGTCGGGAGACCGAGGTCATTCGTTCGCAGTTGATGCGTAACCACATCGAGTTAGTGCCAGGACATGCGAGTTTTCTTGACCCGCACACGCTCACTGTCGAGATCGAAGGCGTGGGGGCACTGCGTACGCTGACGGCGAACTACATCGTCATCGCGACCGGTACCATGCCGGCCCATCCGTCGAACGTCGACTTCGACAGCCTGCGTGTCCTCGATTCGGATCAGATCCTCACGTTGGACACCGTGCCGGGCTCCTTGGTGGTCGTCGGCGCCGGCGTCATCGGCGTGGAGTACGCCTCGATGTTCGCTGCGTTAGGCAGCCGGGTCACGCTGGTGGAGAAGCGTGACAACATGCTCGACTTCTGCGATCCCGAAATCGTTGAATCCTTGAAGTTCCACCTGCGTGATCACACCATGTCCTTCCGCTTCGGTGAGGAGGTGTCCTCGGTGGAGAGTTCGGGACGTGGCACGATCACGACGCTCGCTTCCGGGAAGAAGATCGCTGCCGAGGTCGTCATGCACTCCGCAGGTCGGCAAGGCAACACGGCGCACTTGAGCCTCGACCTCGCAGGGCTTAAGACCGACAGCCGGGGACGGCTCGTGGTGAATTCGAACTATCAGACCGAGGTGCCGCATATCTACGCGGTCGGTGATGTGATCGGCTTCCCTGCCCTGGCCTCAACCTCGATGGATCAGGGCCGCCTTGCGGCGGCACACGCGTTCAATGAGCCAGCCAACGAGCTCCGAAGTCTGCAGCCGATCGGCATCTACACCATTCCGGAGATCTCGTTCTGCGGTAAGACTGAAGGAGAGCTGACTCGTGAGTCGGTTCCATTCGAGGTCGGCATCTCCCGCTATCGCGAGCTGGCGCGCGGCCAGATTATTGGGGACTCCTATGGAATGTTGAAGCTGATCGTGCATTCCGACACGCGGGAGATCTTGGGCGTACACGTCTTCGGCAGTAACGCCACCGAACTGGTACACATCGGCCAAGCGATCATGGGCTGCGGTGGCACCGTCGACTATCTCGTCGACACAGTCTTGAACTATCCAACCCTGTCAGAGGCGTACAAAGTGGCAGCTCTCGATGTCTCGAACAAGCTTCGAGCTGTCGCGCGATTCACGACGGAGATGGCGGCCAGCGAGCCCAGCATGCTTTAGTGTCCTGCCGCCAAGCCAATAGATCTTGGTCAGACTCGGCGCAGCACTGCGACGACTTTGCCCAAGATGGTGGCGAGATTCCCGTCAATCGGGTCGTAGACCGGGTTATGCGGCATGAGCCATACCTGGCCGCCAGTCCGTTTGAAGGTCTTGACGGTTGCTTCGCTGTCGAGAAGGGCCGCGACGATGTCGCCGTTGTTCGCCGTCGGCTGCTGCCGAACAACCACCCAGTCGCCGTCACAGATCGCCGCTTCGATCATGGAGTCGCCACGTACCTCGAGCATGAACATGGTGCCCTCGCCCACCAGCTGTCGCGGCAGGGCGAAGACATCCTCAATGCTTTCCTCCGCCAGGATGGGTCCGCCGGCGGCGATGCGTCCGAGCACCGGAACATGCACCGGTTCGGGGAATGCGTCGCCAATGCCGGTATCGTCACCGCCGCCTGTCTGCCGAGACTCCGCGAGCTGCCTTGTCACCGGCCGGTCTCCACTGGGCAAGAGCACTTCCAAGGCACGCGGCCGGTTGGGGTCACGACGCAGCAATCCTTTTGCCTCCAGCATCTTGAGCTGATGCGCGACGCTGGAGGAGGAGGCGAGACCAACGGCGTCGCCCATCTCTCGGATGCTGGGTGGATAGCCGCGCCTTTCGACCGTCTCCTTGATGACCTCCAAGATGCGGCGCTGCCGAAGTGTCAACCCGTCAGCATCCGTGGGCCCGTCGGGGAATGACGTGAAGGCCGCGCTGTCGCCGAGCTGAGCGGCCACATCGCTTTCGCGGGGCCGGCCGCGCCGCCTACTGGGCTGGGGGTACTTCGGGTTGCTGTCTGCCATAAGGCTGACGATAGAGAACTGCGCCGTAAGATTCAAACATTTGTTCGAGCGTGTTGAAGATCTTGCCACGGATGCTGTCCGTTCGTACCGCCGGAACTTGTCAGAGACAGATGATTCACTGTTTTGCGACACACCTCGAATATCTGTGCGAATGTTCTAGGAAATGTCTCGAAGGTGCGATACAAATCAAACGTACGTTCTATCGAACGTCAGTTCGATGCGTTACCAGAGGAGATCGAGATGAGCGCGATCGCTGTCTCAGTACCGCAGGGGAATCACTCCGTTGACCGGCTGCGGTCCAGCCCGACGAGCGCACGGCCGTGCCTGATCATCAACCCAGCTCCGGCCACCGTAGACCCGAAGAGCTCAACCGATCGAGCAGCGGCCGATTGGCGGCTCACCGATCGAGGCATCGTCGTCGTCATGGTGATTGCCGCGATGATTCTGACTGTGGCAATCGGGGTGATCGGCCTCACCGCCGTGCGAGTCACCAGCCCTGGTGGCGATGCCGGCCTCCAGGAGTCGCGGCAGGCTCAACACTGAGTGAGGTGTGGAGGGCGCAGGCTCAGCCGGCGTCGTGGCTCATCTGGTCAATACAGACGACTGTGGCCAGCACCAGACCGTCGTCTTGACCCGGCTTGATCTCAATGCCGTAGGTATCGCGGACCCGGAACCACCGACGCGAGACTTCGGCCACCTCGTCCCCGCCACGCTCGATCTTGTACTCGTGGTCGACAATGTTGCCCTTCGCCTCCATGTCGTCGCCGCCTTCGACATCGATTGAGAAGCGGTCGCGGAGCGGAGTCAGCAGCGCCTTCTTCACAGTTGCGACCTGACGTCCACCACGCTCAATGTCCATCGTGTCTTTCACCCGAAGCTTCTTCTCCTGGATCGAATACAGTTCCTCCCCGCGGGGCGACTCGAGAACGAGGGTGTCGCGTACGCGCAATGCTTTTCCGTTCACCTTGAAGGCGCGCTCACCCCGATCGTTCTCAATCCAGAAGTCGTCGCCGATAGCGAAAAGCTTCTCCTGCATTCGGTACCTCGTGGGCCTCGCTTCCTCACGACGGCCTCGCAACAGTGGCATCGTCGGTTCCCTTTCGTCGATCTATCCGACGACGTTACGCCATCGCCATCCGGCCTGGGACTCCGGCCAAATCCGGCCAAGATCAAGAGCCGGGTGGTGTGTTCACCGGATCCTGGACCACGATGGTTTTCATGATCTTGTCGGCGAACGTCTGTTTAGTGTCGTCCCACAGCGGCCAGAGATAGCCCACAACCGTGAGAGCGTCGAGGATGTGGACAAGATCGCGGATGAATGCATTCTTCGCGCCGATTGGTGCGTTGCTCTCCTCGCCGACCAGCTTGATCTTGGTCATCCGCTTGCCCAACGATTGCCCTGTCCTGCCGGCGATCATCCAACGGTTGTACGCGACCCATACCAGGCTGGCGAGCATCACGCTGCTGCCGATGATCATCGCAACAGCTGCGCCGCCGCCAAAGTGGAGAGTCGATCCGTCCGACCGCGCCAGCCGGATGATCCAAACCAGGTAGCCTGCGCAAAAGATGATCAAGCCCAGATACGTCGGGCCCTGGTCGATCAGCCTCGCACGGAAGCGCGTGTCCCAGTTGGCGTAGTTGCTTCGCGGGGGGTTCATGAGATACCCCGGCTGCGGTGAATAGCCCGGATTTGCCGGCGGTTGCAGGGAGGACGGCTGTGGATCGGCGGGGGATGCCTCTAGCCATTGACTGCGGTACTGGTCTGTCATGGGCGTCCTTGGGGTCAGCTGCGACGTGGCGAGTGTAGGCGACTGGTCTCGCGCGGCCCATCGATGCAACGGCCGGGGATTCGCCCAGACGCGAGCACAATGAGAACGTGGCGGTCTCCACGGACGTCCGACCATTTCGGGCCACGCGCGCAGCCGGATACGTCGGCGCCTTCTTTGCCGGCGGGCTCGCTCTCAGCGCCCTGTACACAACTACTGGTGTGGGATTGCCGTGCCCGTTCCGTGCCGTCACAGGTTGGGACTGCCCCCTCTGTGGGGGCACCCGGATGGGTGACGCGTTGCTCCACGGCGACGTTCAGACAGCCTTCGGATTGAACCCCCTCGCGATGGTAGGTCTGGTGATCCTCGGCGTATTTGGTGTTTTGTGGACCGTTGAGGCCGCCGGCGGGCCGGCTGTCCGCCTGCCGCGGCGGCTTATCGACCGTTTGCGCCGCGTCAGCCCGCTGCAGTGGGTCGTGGTCGGCCTCCTCGTTGCGGTGATCTACACCGTCACGCGGAACCTGCTCTGACCCGCGGCTGCTTGTGAAAGTGGTCACATCCGACACGGCTGAATCGATCAAGAGCTGCCATTTGTGACCGCTTTCTGCGAGACGAAACCGGCGCGCGAGTGAAAAGTGTCAGTGCTCTTGCGAAGAATGGTTCTTGGACGTACGGTGTCCATATCTAGTAGTTACACGCATGTGGTTCATCCACAAGTTGTGGTTAGATACTCACAGGAGTCCACAGACAGGTCCACAAGAACGCCTCATTGGTCCACAGGCCCATCCCCAGATTTGTCCCCAAAGAGCAAGCTGACCGATTCGACTTTTGAGCAGCAGAAAGGAGCCGCAGGATGTACTGCCCGTACTGTCGTCATACCGACTCCAAGGTGCTGGACTCGCGGGCGACCGACGATGGCCTGAGCATCCGCCGCCGGCGTCAGTGCCCATCTTGTGAGCGGCGCTTCACCACCATCGAGCAGATGCAGCTGGTCGTGGTGAAACGCAGCGGCGTTGTCGAGCCGTTCAACCGCGACAAGGTGATCAACGGCGTTCGTAAGGCCTGCAAGGGTCGGCCGGTTACCGAAGACCAGCTGGCCCGCCTAGGACAGCTGGTCGAGGATTCGCTGCGGACCTTGGGTCAGCCCGAAATACCGGCCGATGAAGTCGGTGTTGCGATCCTGGGGCCGCTACGCGAACTTGACCAGGTTGCCTACCTCCGCTTCGCAAGTGTCTATCGCCAGTTCCGGTCAGTGGAAGATTTCGAGGCGGAGATTGCGCTGCTCCGCATTGAGCAGGAGCCGACGGGGATCGAGCCCCTGATCCCCGATCGGGCAGCCGACAACAAGATGAGCAACTTCGTCCCGCACCGGCTGACCCCAACCCGGCAGCGCACCGTTAGTCGACCTGAACCACCCTGAGACTCCAGAGCTGTCGGCCTGGCATGGCTGAGGACGCCTGCAAGGTCCCCGGGCCGGGCGCGAAACACCTAACCCGACGTCGGACGACATTCCCCAACATCGACGCCAGCAGTGGCGCCGGTAGCTGACAAAGAAAGGCAGAAATGACCGAAACCACCCGTTCGGCGAATGGGCGATCGGAAAACAAGAGTTCAACGCGTGGGCCCGTACGGCTGAGCATCGAGCGTGTCTTCACGTCAGGGGAGCACCCGTATGACGAGGTGACCTGGGAACGCCGTGATGTGGTGCAGACGAACTGGAAGACCGGTGAGGTCGTCTTCGAACAGAAGGGCGTCGAATTCCCGGACTTTTGGAGCGTTAATGCCTCCACCATCGTCACGACGAAGTACTTTCGTGGCGCACTCGGCACGCCAGCCCGTGAGCAAAGTCTCCGGCAACTCATCGACCGTGTGGTGAAGACCTACCGCAAGGCCGGGGAGGACTTCGGGTATTTCGCCGATCCCCAGTCCGCCGAGGTGTTTGAGCATGAGCTGACCTGGATGTTGTTGCACCAGTACTTCTCGTTCAATTCACCCGTCTGGTTCAACGTCGGCACCGCGTCTGTCCAGCAAGTTTCAGCGTGTTTCATCTTGTCAGTGGATGACTCGATGGACTCGATCTTGAACTGGTACCGGGAGGAGGGCTTCATCTTCAAGGGCGGCTCGGGTGCCGGCCTGAACCTTTCACGGATCCGCTCATCCAAGGAGCTGCTGAGCTCGGGTGGCACGGCTTCCGGCCCGGTCTCATTCATGCGGGGCGCGGACGCAAGTGCAGGAACCATCAAGTCCGGTGGGGCAACCCGTCGCGCCGCCAAGATGGTCGTGCTCGACGTGGACCACCCCGACGTTGTGGAATTCATCGAGACCAAGGCCCGCGAGGAGGACAAGATCCGCGCGCTGCGCGACGCAGGATTCGACATGGATTTGGGCGGCCGCGACATCACGTCGGTCCAGTACCAGAACGCCAATAACTCGGTGCGCGTGACAGATGAGTTCATGCGAGCCGTCGAAGACGGCGGTGATTTCGCGTTGCGTGCACGCACCGATGGCCGAGTGATCGAGACGGTGAACGCTCGCGAGCTGTTCGACAAGATGGCCAAGGCTGCGTGGGAGTGCGCTGATCCCGGCATGCAGTACGACGACACCATCAACGACTGGCACACCAATCCTGAGACCGGTCGGATCACCGCATCTAATCCCTGCAGTGAATACATGAGCCTGGACAACAGCTCATGCAACTTGGCCAGCCTCAATCTGCTCAAGTTTCTGCGCGAGGACGACACTTTCGACGCGGAAGCATTCGAGCGGGCGGTGGAATTGATCATCACCGCGATGGACATCTCGATCTGCTTCGCGGACTTCCCGACCGAGGCGATCGCGCGAACGACGCGGGACTACCGGCAGCTCGGCATCGGATACGCCAACCTGGGGGCGCTGCTGATGGCTACCGGGCACGGCTATGACTCCGAGGGTGGCCGTGCCCTCGCGGCGGCGATCACCTCGCTTATGACCGGGGTCTCCTATCGCCGCTCGGCGGAGCTGGCCGGAATCGTCGGGCCGTACGAGGGATACGCACGCAACGCCGACGCCCACAAGCGGGTGATGCGCAAGCACCAGGCTGCCAATGACGCGTTGCGGACCATCGGCACCCTGGACGCCGACACCCGCAAGCGGGCCACGGCCGCGTGGGACGGAGTGATCAAGATCGGCGAGGTGAATGGCTACCGGAACGCCCAAGCAAGTGTCTTGGCTCCGACTGGGACCATCGGCTTCATGATGGACTGCGACACGACCGGAATCGAACCAGACTTTTCGCTGGTCAAGTTCAAGAAACTGGTCGGTGGCGGGTCCATGCAGATCGTCAACCAGACCATTCCGCGTGCCCTGAAGAAGCTCGGCTACGCCGAGGAGACCCGCGAGGCGATTGTGGAGTACATAGCCGAGCATGGTCATGTCGTCGACGCTCCAGGCTTGCGGCCCGAGCACCACGAGATCTTCGACACAGCGATGGGTCAGCGGGCGATCAAGCCGATGGGCCACGTCCGGATGATGGCTGCGACTCAGCCGTTCCTGTCCGGGGCGATCTCAAAGACGGTGAATCTGCCGGAAACGGCAACTGTGGAGGAGATCGCAGAGGTCTATCTGCAGGGCTGGAAGCTCGGCCTCAAGGCGTTGGCGGTCTACCGCGACAACTGCAAGGTGGGTCAGCCATTGAGTGACGGCAGTGCCGGTAAGGCTGGTGACAAGAAGTCCGGCGGCGTTGAGACTGAAGTTGTGGAGAAGGTGGTCTATCGGCCGACCCGCAAGCGACTGCCCAAGTCCCGGCCCAGCCGTACGACCTCGTTCTCCGTGGGCGGGGCTGAGGGCTATATGACCTCTGGTTCCTACCCCGACGATGGTCTGGGTGAGGTATTCCTGAAGCTCGGCAAGCAGGGCTCGACTCTCGCGGGCGTGATGGATGCCTTTTCGATTGCCGTATCCATCGGCCTGCAATACGGGGTGCCACTTGAAACCTTTGTGCAGAAGTTCAGCAACCTGAAGTTCGAACCCGCCGGTTTGACTGATGACCCAGACATCCGCATGGCGCAGTCGATCATGGACTACATCTTCCGGCGACTGGCTTTGGACTATCTGTCCTTCGATGAGCGCGCCGAGCTCGGTATTTACACCGCCACCGAGCGAGCGCGCCAGGTCGAGACAGGGTCGTATTTGCCGGCAGACGAAGAGCTCAGCGAAGCAGAGTCACTGAAAAACGATCCGGGCGACGAAGTGCGAACCGACGAGATGGAGTCCGCGGGAGCCAAGCCGGCTCCTCTCACCGCTCACACGACGTCGGAGTTGTTCGAAGAGATCACCGGCACAAGCGTGGACGCGCCGCTCTGTCTGACCTGCGGCACCAAGATGCGTCCCAGCGGCAGCTGCTATGTCTGCGAAGGCTGCGGATCCACCAGCGGCTGCAGCTGACACGAGTGCCCTGATGCCCTCGGCCTGACCCGGTTAGCGTGCAGAGCCAGGCCGAGGCCGTTGGGAACACTTCTGGCCCGTACGCGTTACCACAACATGGCGGATGACGACCGTGAGGCGATGGATGCCTACTCCGCAGCGGTGACCACAGTGGTCCAGCGGGTTCTGCCGAGCGTGGCTAGCCTGAGGGTTCGGTCGCGGCTGGGCGATGGCGCTGGCAGTGCGAGTGTGTTGACTGCCGACGGCTTCATGCTCACCAGCGCCCACGTCGTCGAGGGATCCAGTACCGTGCTGGCTGCCTTCGCGAATGGCACCGAGACAACTGCCGATGTCGTCGGCCGTGATGCATTCTCCGATCTGGCGGTGCTCCGCGCGCGAAGTGAGGTTCCCGGCCCCGTAACCCTCGGCGACGCGAGCCTCCTCCAGGTCGGCCAGCTGGTGGTCGCGGTTGGCAACCCGCTCGGCTTGGCGGGAAGTGTGACCGCTGGGATCGTCTCCGGACTCGGCCGGTCGCTGCCGACGAGGCAAGGCCGTGTGGTCGATGAGGTGATTCAAACCGACGCCGCCCTCAATCCGGGCAACAGCGGTGGCGTCCTTGCCGACAGTCGGGGACGCATGGTCGGGGTCAACACTGCGGTGGCTGGTATCGGCGTGGGCCTCGCTGTCCCGATCAACGAGACCACCGAGCGCATCATCAGCGCCTTGATGACCGCCGGTCGAGTACGCCGCGCGTGGCTCGGGATCGCGGGGAGTCAGGCCACGCTGCCGCCGCCGCTGGCAGCGAAGCTCGGCCGGCGGGAGGGCCTTCGGGTGGCTCAGGTCATCACCGGGAGCCCGGCAGACAACGCTGGGCTGAGATCCGGTGACATTGTTGTCGCCGTCGCTGGCACATCACTTGCTTCAAGCACCGAGCTGCAACGCCGCATGGTCGAAGATGCCATCGGACGCCGGGTGGAGATCACCGTGTGGCGCAACGGCGCTCTCGTCGACGTGATCGCCGTGCCGCGCGAACTCACCGAATCTACGAGCTGAGCTGACGAATTGCCCTCATTGCAAGGGAAAGGGCGACTGGCCCCAGGCCGGTAGATCGCTGAGCTCGACTGATGCAACCCACTTGACCCACCAGAATCCTCGCCGACCTGGCGCAACGAGCCGTACCGGCGCACCGTAGCCAGGCCGCAGCGGCACCCCCTGATACGCGATGGCCAGCCACAAAGAGCTCGCCTCGTCCGCCGGGAAGCGGCGGCGGTATCCGGTAACGCTCACAACCTCGATGCTGGCAGCGGCGGCAACCGTTTCGGGGGAGAGCAGCTCGGCAAGGCTGACAGCTGTCCATTCCGCATCGGTGTACCAGCCGCTGGTGCAGTCGAGCCGGGCCGCGACGGTCGTGGAGCGCGACGCGAGATCGGAAACCGACAACTCTTGTCCGGCGACATGGATCCGGTGATCGGGCGCAATCTCCGGGACCTGATCGAAGAGCCAGATTGTTGCCGGAATGGCGCCCGGGCTGAGGTGATGGGACCCGGTTGCGATTCTGCTCGCAGATGTCGATCCGGCCAGGCGACCGATTCCCTCGAGGATGCCGTACGTGGCAGCGACGCCCGCGGCCAACGCTCCGGTGCGCAGCAGCGTGCGGCGTGACAAATCTCGGCGGCGTAGGCGTTGCCGCCGGTGACGTAACAGGTGCCAGGCGAGCAGGGGTGCGGCAACCACAGCTGACCCGACGTGTACCTGCATCGGACTGAGTCGCCAGATGACGCCGTATCCACCGAACACCTCGACGAGGCCGGAAGTGATGCAGACCACGACGAGCACGACCAGCGCCAGGCTTGCGACTCGCAGGGCCGGAGCGCGCCGAACGATCACCGACTTCCAGGGCACGAGCAGCACGAGCGCGAGCCCCAACAGGCCATGGAACACTGTTGCGAACCTGGCGGGGATTGGCGTGCCTGCGGCGAAAGCCAGACCACCGGTCAGCGCGGCACCAGCGAGGACCACGAGCAGTGCCACGTTGGTGCGACGACCCGCACCCCGCAGGCCGCGCACTGAACTGATCCAGCGCCTGATCATCGCCACATGACGGCGGGTGATTGCGGAGGGAAGACGACATAAGGCCGGAGCCAGGCGGCTCTGTGGAGCAGGGCGTTCATCCGCTGGTTGAGGTCGGCCGGCGCGGTTCCGCTCACGGCTCGATGGTGGAGGAAGGCCACCTCGGTCATGGTCTGCTGGTACGCACGGACGGCATCGGCGGCGGGCTTGCCGCCGATGCGCTTGGCATATGCGCGTGCTGACATGCGGTCCGACAGTCGGGCTATCCAGCGGATCTCCTGAGGCCTGATCCAGCCCATCTGCGCAACTTGCTGGAGTGCAGTGGTGAGCATCCTGCCCTCGCGAGAGCGAGCCCACACTGCGACCGCCAGTATCACCACCAACAGCGGCAGGAAGATGGCGCTGTACGCGACCAAGAATCCGTTTCCGCCCCAGAAGGTACTGCCGTTCCAGATCCCGTGCATGACGACAGCTGCCAGGAAGCCGAAGATCGGTGCCAGGATCCGCACCCCAGGGCGACGCGTAGTCACCGCGATCCCAATGGCCAGCCCCGTTGCGGCCGTGAACAGCGGGTGGGCGAATGGCCCGATGACGCCGCGGAGGAAGAACGTGACACCGAGTTGACCGGACTCCAGCGACTGCAGGTAGTACACGATGTCTTCGACGAAGGCGAATCCGATGCCGACCAGGGCGCCGTAGATGATGCCGTCCAGCGGGCCATTCAGCTCGGCATGGCGGAAGATGACGACCGCAACCAGAAACAGGCCCTTGCCGAGCTCCTCGACCACCGGTGCGGCAACTGCCACGTTCACGAACTCGTTGGTCCCTGACAGCCCGAACACCAGTTGCTCGCCCACGAAGCTGAAGGCGACAGCGGCGACGGCACCCCAGCCAAGTGCCGCGAGCCGATAGCGGGCAGGTTCTGGTTCATAGCGATCAAGCCAGAAGCAGATCAAGATCATCACCGGGAAGGAGACCGCCGCCAGCAGCGTAGCGGTCAGCGCGCCCGCCGGCCCACCGAGCAGAAAGATCAGGATCGCGATCAGCAACCCACCCAAGCCGAGAACGATCATCGTGACCCAGGTCAACGCGGACCGTGGACGGCGCAGCAATGCTGCCGGTGCAACAGGAGGCATCGCTTGAGGAGTACCCGCGGGAAGCATCGCTGGGTCCATCACGCTCATCTCCGTTCCACCCATGGCCCACCCGCATGCGAGTCGACCGCCTCACCCAACGATAGGCAGATCGCACTAGGCAGGGCTGCCGCGTACAGTCGCCGATATGCAGGCGCTGCCGGCGATTCACCCGCGACCCGGTCTGCCGACTCGTGTCAGCGTCTACGAGGTCGGCCCTCGCGATGGACTCCAGGCTGAGAAAGCGGTGGTGCCTTTACGCGTCAAGCTGGAGCTGATCGACCGGCTTGGTGCGGCCGGCCTGAAGATCATTGAGGCAACCAGCTTTGTGTCGCCACGGTGGGTTCCTCAGCTGGCTGATGCCGACGAGCTGATGGCAGGGCTGCAGCGGCGTTCCGGCGTTCGCTACCCGGTCCTGGTGCCCAACAAGCGCGGTTTCGAGCGAGCCATGGCGGTGGGGGCCGACCAGGTCGCGATCTTCGTCTCTGCGACCGAGAGCTTCGCACAGCAGAACCTCGGGACGACGCTACAGGGTGCGATCGAAATGGCTGCGGAGGCCGTCGCCGCTGCCCAGGTCCGTGGGATTCCGGTGCGGGGTTATGTGTCCATGTGCTTCGGTGACCCTTGGGAAGGACGAGTTGATCCTGGACGGCCGGCGGACGTGGCGGCGCGCCTCGTTGAGCTCGGCTGCTCGACCATCAGTCTGGGTGACACCATCGGTGTCGCCACTGCAGGTCAGGTCGTCGA
>CAVRQV010000045.1:0-120337 GCA_963723475.1 uncultured Actinomycetota bacterium | reverse complement strand
GGGCACCCAGGCCCCTTGTGGGTGGAGGAGGGGGAGTCCGGTGGTGATGTGTTGTTCGCCGAGGTCGTGCGCCGCTTATCCGCACGCCATACGGCATCGCCCAGGATGTCCGCGGCCGCTTCGGCTCTGACGGCGACTTCGAGCCGAACGTCAACGAGGCCAGCGACGGCGTGGGACATGATCGCCTGGGAGGCCGGAAAGCCCGAGCATCCTCGCAGGTGAACAGCGCCGGGCTGGGCCCACAGAGTTGTTGAAAATTCCGACATTCTCCACGTGGTGATCACATTCTCTCTTGGTGATCAGCGCTGCTGCCGATTCGACCGGGCAGCGGCGTTTGTGTCAGCGGTGCGGACGTGGCGTTGTGCTTCGGCTCGGACCTGCCGCATCTACCAAAGACCCACCATGTGCTCTGGAATTGTCAGATTTGACCGAAGATGCCAGATTCGAGATCGTGCTAGGCGCCACGCACGAGTCATTGATCTCCAATCGCGGCCACCGGGTGGTCGTGACCAGGATCCTGGCGGTCGTGCGGGCGGCCAGAGTTCGTTCTTTTGGGTTTGATGCGTAACGTGTCGAGACCACCCGCCGAGCATCCGCCGCAAACATTGCTGGCCGGGAAGCTCTCTGCGCCACTCCTCCAGCCGGGCATTGTGACTCGGGACCGCTTGCTGGAAATGTTGGATGAGAACATGACTCGGCGGTTGTGCCTTGTCGTCGCTCCGGCCGGGTGGGGTAAGACCACCTTGCTGACCGTATGGGCCCGCCGAGCCGGTGACCGTCATTCCGTGGCCTGGATAACCCTGGACGAGACCGACGACGAACCGCATCGGTTCTGGACGTATGTCGTCACGGCGTTGCGGACGGCCGCGCCGGACGTGGGCGGCGGCGCGTTGGCGGCGTTGCGGGTTCCCGGCGTCGATCCCCTCGAGGTGGCGCTGCCCGCGTTGCTCAACGACCTGTCGGCGAGCGACGCCAGGCTCACGCTGATCCTGGACGACTATCACTTGCTGACAGACGTCCGCATCCACGAGGCCCTCGAGTACCTGCTGAGCTATCTGCCGCCGTCGCTTCGGCTGGTGATTGCCGCCCGGTTCGACCCGCCGCTGCCTCTCGCCAGAATGAGGGCTCGCGGCGAAATGACCGAGATCCGGGCCGCCGATTTGCGGTTCAGCGCCACGGAAGCTGCCGACCTGGTCTCGGCGGTGGGCCAGGTCGAGATCGGCTCGGACGCCGTTGACGCCCTCGTGGACCGGACCGAGGGCTGGGCGGTGGGGCTCAAGCTGGCCGCCTTGACCATTCGCGGTTCCCCGGACCCGGCTGCGCGCGCCACTGCGGTCCGCGGCGACGATCGGCACATCATCGACTTTCTCTCCTCGGAGGTGCTTGATCGACTGCCTGCCGATCGGCGGGAGTTTCTGGTGCGGACCGCGGTGCTGGATCGGCTGTGCGGGTCGTTGTGCGACGCGGTGCTCGGCCGAACCGGGTCGGCGGCCATCCTGGAGGCGCTGGAGCGGGCCGACTTGTTCGTCGTTCCACTGGATGCTCACCGGGAGTGGTACCGATACCACCGGCTGTTTCGGGACGTGCTGAGCCGGGAGCTGCAAGCAACCTCACCTGAGGCGCTCCCTGAGCTGCTGCGGCGCGCCGCCGATTGGTACCTGGCGGCAGGGCAGGTCGGCGAGGCGGTCCGCCTGTTGACGGCTGCTGGCGAGCGGCGGGAGGCCGGCCGGCTGCTGCTGTCGGCCGAGGACGCGTTTTTGGAGGGGGGCGCGGCCGCTACCTATCTCCGCCTAGGCGAACAGCTGGGCAAGGCAACGGTCCACGATGACCCTCGGTTAGCCGTCAGCATGGCCGGGGCGGCGGCGCAAAGCGGCCAGGGGGACCGGGTTCCGGCGCTGCTCGACGTCGCGGAAGCGGGCTTGGGTGACGCGGTCCCGCCGTACCAGGGATGGCGCAGCCTCGAGGCTGCTGCCGCCATGCTGCGGGCCACGTACGACCCGGCGGTGCGAGCCGATCCACCCCTGATGCTTGCCTATGCCGAGCGAGCGGCGGGTCTGGAGACCGATCCGACCCTAGAGGGATATGTCATCACCCGGATGACGCTCGGCGCTGTGCTGTCCGGCCTGGACCGCCGCGAGGAGGCCATCCCACTTTTGACCGACGCCTGGGAACGATCGGCCCAGGTGGACGTGCCGGTGTTCATCCGCCTGCAGATCGCAGGTCTGCTGGCCATGTGCCTGTTCGAAACCGGCCGCGAGGAGGCGGCGCGGCTGCTGGTACACCAGGTCGGGCCCGCCGTCGAGGGCATTGTCCGAGCCCTCGGGGATGCGGCCGCGCCGGCCGTTACCTTTCTGACTGCCGTTGAAGGCCGGCTCGCGTATCGGGACGGCGATCCGGAAACCGCCCGACGGCTGCTCACCAAGGCGGCCGAGCTGGCCCGTATCGCCGGACACCCGAGCCAGACGGTTTACGTGCTGACTGCGTTGGCTGACGCGGCACTGGCCGCCGGTGATCGCGCGGCCGCCCGGGCTGCCATCGACGAGGCTCGGGAGACGGCCGACACCGGGGTGGCCTTCCCCGCCACTGCGCAACGTCTGGCGGAGGCTGAGCGACGGATCGGCCGGCGCGCGGCCCGCGCCGCCCGGCGGAAAGGGCAGCTCGTCGAGGAACTGACCGACCGCGAGCTCTCGCTGCTGCGTGCGCTGCAAGGGCCGCTTAGCCAGCGTGAGATCGGGGCCGAGCTCTACCTGTCGGTCAACACGATCAAGGGCTACACCAAAAGCCTGTACCGCAAACTTGGCGCCGCCTCCCGCGCCGAGGCGGTCGAGCGCGGCCGCGAACTGGGCCTCATCTGACCCTGCCGAGCTCTGACAGCTCAGACACCACCCGGGGTGGTTTTGCGTTGGGGTGGGGCGCCACCCCACCGTGCGCACCCACACTGACCTCAACTCGAACAGCAGGGAGACGCCCGGTGGAGCTGACCTACCGCCTAGAGATCCGCGGCCCGCTACCGCGCCTCGCTCGCGAGGAACTACGCCGGCGGTTCGGCGAGGTCGAAGTGGAATACGACGGAGACCTGACGGTCGTGCCCGGCCTCACCGCCGACCAGGCGGCGCTGCGGGCCGTGCTCAGCCTGCTGTGGGACCTCGGCAGCGAGGTGCGTCTCGTGGAGGCCATCACCCTCCCCGGCAAAGAGGGAGTCCAGTCATGACACACGGCAGAGAGCAGGCTCGCGTGGGCCGGGTTCGCACACTCGCCCGGCAGTACTCGACCACCACGTTCTTTGTTCTTACTTTCCTGATTACGTGGGCCGCGGCAGTGGCGGTGTTCTGGCCGCGTCGCAATGCGTCCGACGAGATACAGCGCGCAGCGGATGCGGCGCGATGACTGACACCGGGAGCGCCGATCGCCGCCCCCGCTCCCGGTGGGCGGGCGTCGCCGGGCTGGCGGCGCTGCTGGTGATAGCGATCGCTTCGGTAATGGGCATGGCGCCGACGGCGCCCTCCGGTTCCGACGCGCCGGCCGAAGCTTTCAGCGCCGCCCGTGCGATGACTCACATCTCGGCGATTGCAGACGATCCGCGGCCGGTGGGATCGGCGCAGCACGGCGAGGCCAGGGCCTACCTGCTCAACCAGCTCGGATCGCTCGGGTGGCGTACCGAAGTACAGCAATCGATCGGGATGTTCGACTTCGGTGTCGACGGCACCCAGTCGATTGCCGCGGTCGCCAACGTGATCGCAACGAAACCGGGCACCGCTTCGACCGGAACCGTCCTGCTGACCGCCCACTACGACACGGTCGCCGGGGCACCGGGCGCCAGTGACGACGGGATCGGCGTGGGCGTGCTGCTCGAGACCGCCCGCGCGCTCAGTACCACCGGTGCACCCCGGAACACCGTGATGATCTTGCTCACCGACGCCGAGGAGGTTGGGCTGCTCGGCGCGGAGGCGTTCGTGCGGGAGCGGGGAAAGAACTCGGGACCGCCGTCGTGCTCAACCACGAGGCACGCGGCGCCGGCGGCGCTCCGCTGACATTCCGCATGTCGTCGCCGAACAGCGAGCTCATTGAGGTATTGGCCGGGGCGCCCGGCGCGTTCGCAGACTCAAGCTCGGAGGCGTCCTTCGAGGCGTTGCCGAACGATAGCGACTTCACCCCGTTCGAGCAGGCGGGGCTGTACGGCTACGACACCGGGATCATGGCGGATGGGGCCTACTATCACAGCCCCCTCGACGACCTAGCCCATCTCAGTGCAGCCTCCCTGCAACAGATGGGTGACACCACCCTCGCCCTGACCCGCGAGCTGGCCGGTATGGACCTGGCCGCGATCGGGCGCGGCGGGGAGGAGATCGTAACCTCGCTGCCCTGGGGCTTGCTCTGGTATCCGCAGAGCCTCGAGATTCCGCTCGCGATTGCTGCGCTGGTCCTTACAGCCGTGCTGGTGTGGGTGCTGCGGCGACGAGGTGCGCTGACGCTACCGCGCGTTGCCGTGTCGGCGGTCGCTTCGGTTGTTGTGCTTGTGGTCGCAGGCGCCGCCAGCTACGCGGTCTGGCGATTGGCGCTGCTGATCGACCCCGCACAGGTTTCTGCCGTGGTCGGGGAGCCGTACCGGCCCGTCCTCTATCGGTTCGCGATGCTGCTCGCCGGTTTGGCCGCCGTCCTCTCGTTGTTCGCCCTGGTACGTCGACGGCTGGGTGCCGTCGGGCTCGCCGTCGGCATGCTCGTCGTGCTCGCCCTCGCCGGCGTGCTTCTCGCGTTCACCCTGCCCGGCGTCTCCGGGTCCGTCGTGCAGCCGACGCTGGTCGTGGCGGCCGGTGCGGCCATCGCGGTGCTGCTTCCTGAGCGTCGTACGCTCGTCCGTGCCGGGGTCTACCTGCTTGCTCTGGCCGTAGCGGCGATCATGCTCGGGCCAGGTGTCTGGATCGGATTCGACATCGGGCTCAATGCGGGGCCGCTCAGTGCGGTGTTGCTGGCGATGTTCGTAACGCTGGCGCTTCCACTTATCGAAGTCGCTTGGCCGCTGCCTGATGGCATGGTGCCGCGACGGAGAGCGCGCATTGTGGCTGTTCCTGCACTGGTCGTGGCATTGACCGTGGCACTCTTGGCCGCGGGTCTGGTGGCCAACCGCGAAGGCGCGACGGATGCCCGCCAGGAGGCGATCGCGTACTCGGTTGACGCCGATACGAAGGTGGCGCACTGGGCCTCGGGCGAAGTGCCGGCAAGTGAATGGAGTCGATCGCTGCTGAGCGAGCCAGCTATGCCGCTCGAAGATGCCTTCCCGTGGTCCGGCTCAGCGCTGTGGCACGGTCCGGCGCCGACCGCAGAGCTATCCGCACCCGCCGTGACGGTGCTCAGAGACGTCACCCGAGGCGGTGCTCGAGAGCTGACGCTCCGGCTGTCCTCCCGCCGCGACGCCTCGACGCTAGGGCTGTGGGTCGACGCCGGCAGCGCAGCCGTTCGTAGCGCGACTGTCGCCGGCCGGGACGTCCCGACCGACCGAGCCAAGGGGAAGTGGGCCTTCGGCTTTCGCTTCTACGGGGCGCCGGTGGATGGCGTCGAGGTACGACTGGTGCTGGATCAGCAGGGGGACGGTGCCAGGGTCCGGATCGCCGACTCCACCCACGATCTGAGTGTGGTGCCCGGCTTCACACCACCGCCTCAGGGTCGAGTGCTCGTCACACCAGAAGTGGTGGTGACCCGGGCGCTCACACTCTGAGCTGTAGGGCCCAACCTCATGGAATGTGTACCGGCACCAACAAAGCAGCGAGTCTGCACCGCTGGCCGGTCGGCCTGCGGTCACCACGACACCGAAGCGGCTGAACTGCAAGCCTGTCATGTGTCAGGCCGTGGATGTTTCTCGGCGACGAACTGGATGAGATTGCCACAGCTGTCATCGAAGACCGCGACGATCGCTTGGCCGATGTCGGTGGGCGGCTGGGTGAATCAGACGCTTCTCTTGGTCAGTCGGTCGTACTCGTCTTTGAGGTCATTGACGGCGAACTGAGCTAGCGGGATGCGGTCCTCGACGAGTGCGTCCGGTAGGGCTTGACCGCTGGGTGGCCGGCTGGTTCCGGCAGCAACTCGGGTCCGTCTGGGGAATCGGGCGAGACGACGGTGAGCCAGAAGTCGTCACCGACTGGAATGTCGTGGTGCGGGGTGAAGCCGAGTACGTCGGTGTAGCGCCCGAGTGCTGCTCGCTGGTCGTCTACGCGGCGCGCGGACTGTTAACGGAGAGCATCGAGGCATTCCCGTGAGTGGATCACAAATGTTGGGCGGCTCGTACGTCGGTAAGGGTGTGGCGGAGCTGCATTTGCGCCTGCTCGACGACGCCGTGAGGACCTTCAAGGAGGGGAGCGAGCATTCCGGGGTGGCCGGCGAGGACAATCTCCGGATCATTCCCCATCTGCCTGCTTGGCCTCGCGATCACGTCGGCGACTGGCGACGCTATTGCGAGACGATCAACTCGTCGCATCGCAGGGTTTTCCTGCTTGGGGTGAGCCTGGCGCTGGTGTGCGTGGCGGATCTGGCTCTCCTCGCAGGCAAGCCCGAGCCAGCCACGATCATGGCAACGGCAGCAGCACGACTGAGCGATGAGCTGGGCGGGGACTCCTTCGACTGAGTCCGCCGGCATCGTGCATCCTCTCCTCCGGGCGCGTCTAGCCGGAAGTCGCCGAGAGCTGCAGCGTCCCCAAGTCCGCCGTGCTCAAGATCCTGTCGTCTGAGGGTGTCGACGTACGGCCGGGGGTGTGCGCAACTAGGTGATTTAACGATCACCGCCTTCCTTGTTCTGATCCCGCAGCTGTCTGCGTGGCGGTGGTGACCACTTCAGCAATCTCCGCACCCCGTAGACGCCCGGCCGCGCTACCGGAGCGACCGCGGGTGCCAGCGGGTCAGTCGCCGGGTCAGCGGCTGGCCCGGATGACGTCACCTCGCCGGAGGTCGGCGGTGGGCGGCGTCGACTCGCGACCGCCCCGGGTGAGCGTTGTGTGCTTGAAGACCATCGGGAAGGTGCGCACTTCACGATCGTCGCTGGCGAGCGAGGGCCGGTCCTGGATCTGCACGTGCAGGTGCGGCGCGAGCGAGTTCCCCGTGTCGCCGACGGCGGCGATCCGCTGGCCGCGGCTGACGGACTGGCCCGCGCGCACCAGCGCGCTGCCCTGCTGGAGGTGAGCGAGCACCACGTAGCGCCCCCCGCCGATGTCGAGGACGATCGTGTTGCCCCCGCTGGGAACCTGGCCGATCCAGCCGACCGGCTCGTCAGCGAGGTCGTCGCGGACGGTCACGACGGTGCCGTCGGCCGGTGCCAGCACCGGCTGACCGAAGCTGTGCCAGGACGCCTCGTGCTCGGGGTCACCCGCGAAGGCCTGGCCGTCGACCAACCGGACGAAGTCGAGGGCATCGCGCACGAACGAATGCGCGTAGTGGTGGCTCAACAGCGTGCTGCGACCGCCGGCCAGCATCGCCCACGCACCCTCCAGCGGCAGGTCGACGGCCACCGCAGCCCTCGGCGGGACGAGGGCGGGTGCCAGGGAGACGGCCAAGAAGACGCTGAAGGACAGGACGGCGAGGTTGCGGACGGGTCGCACGCGGCGGGCGGGCATCAGCGCCAGCGCGGCGAGAGCCAGGGCCGCCAGCTGCACGGCGACGGTGAACTGTTGGCCGGAGATTCGGTCGGACAGCGGGAGGTCGAGGATTTGGGCGTAGAACGGGAGGTTGGTGAACGTCCCCAACGCTCCAGCGATCAGGATGAGCGCGGCGAGCAACGCGTAGTTGAGGAACTGCAGCAGGTGCGGCCGCAGGTCCGGACGCAGCAGCTGGCGGAGCACACCGAGCTCGGCTCGCCCCCGGGAAGCCTGCACCAGGCGCACGGCTGCCGCCGCGACCGCGGCGACCGCGGCGACCAGGACGAGGATCGCAACACTCAAGTCCAAGGCGCCGAACCGGCCGAAGAACACGATCAGGGCGGCTCCCAGCGCCGCCAACGCGATGTCGGCCACCACCAAGGCGGCGCTGGAGAGGCGACGCGACCGCGGTCCCGCCGGGCCAGCCTTTCGACGACGGTGATCATGGCTTCCCCCCCGGTGGCGAATGGGCGATTGCATGGTCGTACCTCCTCGTACGGAGCGGATCGCAGCCATACACGCAGTGTCCTGCAAGACCGGGTGGCCCGGCACCACCCCTGCTGCGATCCACCCGGGGTGGCCGGCGGACGGCGCGTGTATCTGCGTGTGGGCGTGCAGTCTCTACTCGCGCAGAGCAGGCTGGTGACCCGCATCACAGCCCGCATGCTGAAAGCCGCCGGCCCCTCGCGTTGATAGCGGCTGACCCGTCTTGGCCGACCCCAACATTGCAGCGCTCGCCGGCCGATCGCGCTAGCTTCGTCGCATGGACGCATTGAGGGCGGTTCCGGTCGATGGCGCCGCGGCCGCGTTGGACGAGTTCTGGTCCCAGAAGATCGTGGGCGAGGCCAACGGAAGCCTGTTCAAGGTCGCCAAGGGCATCGGCTCGACCGAGTGGCACGCCCACGACGACCAGGACGAGGTGTTCCTCGTGACCCACGGCACGCTGGTCGTGCAGCTGCGCACCGGCGAGGTGCCGGTGAACGCCGGCGAGCTGTTCGTGATCCCGCGCGGTGTCGAGCATCGCCCGCGTGCCGACAAAGAGACGCGCTTCTTGATCGTGGGTTCGACCGTGACCTCCTCGGCGGCCGGCGGGAAGCCCGCGTGGAGCTACGGCGGCGGCGAGCCGGGCTAGGCGCGGAACGCGGAAACCGCTGACGTCGGAACCGACGCCTTCTCACCTGTCACCGACGACTACGACCCCTGGGACAACGACCTCACCGAGACGATCAACAAGATCGTCATCCGACTCAACGACCACCCGCACGACATCGCAGCAGCTCACAGGCACACCTTCAGGAAATGAGAAACCTATCGGCTAATCCACCGACGTGCTAACCCGAGGTTGGCCTCACATCCGGCACAGCGACCGACACATCAGCTTGCGACTCTGGGAGGCGTCCCGTTGACGGTTCGCCTAATGGATTGTCGAACGGCCGCTCTGCCGTAGGTTGTGTCGGTGTTGGAGGTATCGGTTCCAGTCGTTCTGATTAACGGGATGCAGGCTTCATCGGATCAGCTCGTACATCCCGCTCTGGTCAATGACGGTCACTTCACTGCGATGCAGGTTCGCAATGGTCGGGTCCGGGGGTTCGCCTACCACCTAGTACGCCTGTGCAGCGCACACGCAGAGTTGTACGGCACGGTGCTCGATGTGGAGTATCTACGGGCGATCATCCGGCGCGCTGTGGAGCACTACCCGGACGCGTCTCTGCGCGTCAATCTCTACGAACTTCTCCCTGGCCATCCGCAGGTCATGACAGCGATACGGGCCCCGGTTGAGGCCGACGACAGGGCACAGTCGCTGCTGCCGGTTGCGTATTCGCGACCGTTCGCGCATATCAAGCACGTGGGCTCTTTTGCGCAAATCCGGTACGGCAGGCAGGCGAACAAGGCTGGCTACGATGATGCTGTCCTGGTCACCTCCGACGGAAGGATCTGCGAGAGCACCGTGGCCAACATCGGATTCTTCGACCGCGACGCCGTTGTGTGGCCCGAAGCACCCGTTCTGCGCGGCATCACCTGGCAACTGCTGGATCAATCTCTCGGCCAGCGCGGGATCGAGGTCCGCCGGCGACCTGTGAGTTTGGAGTCCGCTGCGAACTTCGCCGGCGCGTTCCTCGCCAACTCCATCGGCGTGGTGCCCGTGTCCCGGATCGGCCAGCACGATTATCAGTCGGACAGCGCCACCTTCACTCGTATACGACGGACATACGACGAAGTCGGGTGGGATGAAATCTGAATGGAATTGCGTCCAACTTTGTCGTCGGACAGTCCTACATCTGGCTATCGAGCCGCCCCAGTCGGTTCTGTATAGGGGTCCGCTTGCGGACCCTGCCGGTACCACTGCTGGCTACGTTGCCACCCGCACGGGTTCCCTGCCTGCGATGCACCGGTTGCTGCTGCCAGGGTGGTGTTGTGGATCAGCGGCAGTTCATTAACTTCGTCCGTCAACGCGGCCTGGCGGTCCTAGCTACTCGCGGGGCTGACGGCGCACCGCAAGCAGCGTTGATTGGCATCACTGCTACTGAGCGAGGCGAGTTCGTTTTCGACACGAGTCGAAGCTCTCGGAAGTATCGCAACCTGTCCGCCTTCGCTCAGATAGCGCTGGTCATCGGCTGGGACAACGAGACGACCGTGCAGTGCGAGGGAACCGCCGACATTCCGACGGGCGCCGACCGGGATCGCTGTCTGCAGGCCTACTTCGCCCAGTACCCGGACGGGGTGGAGCGCGCCCTTGATCACGACATCGTGCATGTGCGCGTCCGCCCAAGCTGGCTGCGGTACAGCGATTACCGGCCCAGGTCCTTCACTGTCGAGGAGACGACGCTGGAACATTGATTCCGAGGCGATCAGTCGACACAACGTCCCGCAGGCAGTTCCGCCTCCGGACACGGAGCGGTCCGGTCCCCGACCGGACGCTTGTTTGACGACGAAATGTGGGCAGTCCTATGCACCAATCCGAGACCCGTTTGCGAGGGTAACGTGGCCGTCGTGGGCAGCAAGACAGAGCGGCAGGCTGCGCGCGCCCTCGTGCTGCCTACCACGAGGCGCGGCTGGCCGACCTCATCGAGCATGTCGCCGAAGAGTTAGATCGGTATCGCGCTGGTGAGGTCGACGCCTACGTCCTAGACGAGACGATTCATCAGTACCATCGGGCCGCCCAAGAGCTGTGGAAGTTCTGCTGGTCTGGCGGCGTCGGGGCGAATACTGAGATTGTCGCGCGGACGCTTGAACAACTAACCGAAGCCGGAGACACGGTGGACTGGTGGGAGCGCATCCCCTCCCACCGACCCCGACGCCGTTAACTTTCGACCACGCCTGGCGGCTAGAACCCTCAGACCGCCGCCGTACTGGCTGCGACCTCATGTGTGCCCACAAGCGGGTCCACTTGCGGCACAAGCCCAGTGGATCTCACTCACCTGCGCACCGCAATGATGTCTCGCGCATGTATCGAACAGGCCAAAGGCATCTTGATGGAGCGACACAAAATCAAAGAGGACGAGGCGTCACCATCCTCACCCACGCCTCTCAACGAACCAACACGAAGCTGCGCGACATGGCCGAAGAGCTCGTCCGGACCGGCGCGCTGCCGGTGGACACGCTGCGCGTGGGACGGCGGCACATCTATAACAGTGTCGAGGTGTGATCAACATCGGGCAGGATGTGCGCCTCCAAGTAAGTAGCCGGGCCGTCGGATAGACCTTTCGCTCGCTTTCAAAGCGACGGCGGGCTGCACCACATCGCCGTGATGCGCCTCCAGGCCCGAGACCAAAGAAATTATGAACTCATGACACGAACTCTTGACGCTGAACTCTTGACGCTTGAACGGGTGCGGCTCGACGAGCTGCTGCCGTGCCCATCACTAGCGCACCATGACGGACCTCTGTCGAGTACAGAGGAGGGTTGCGTGCGCAAACCGCCGACAAGGCGGCGCTAGAACAGCCTGGGGTTCACTGGCTCCATGCCACGCAGAGCGTCGTAGTCCACCATTACGCAGGTCAGCCCACGATCTTTGGCCAGCGTGTGCGCTTGCGGCCGGATGGTCTGAGCGGCGAGGATGCCACCAACCGGAGCGAGCTGGGGGTCACGGTTCAGCAGCTCGACGTAGCGTGTCAACTGCTCCACGGCGTCCAGACCGGCTATCCGCTTCACCTCCACCGCCCAGTGAGCGACTGGTAGGTGTGACTTTGCACCGCCGAAGCCGCCGCCACGCTCGCCCTGCGCGACGGCAAGCCCGAGGCGCTCGGGTTCTACCTTGACAACCGTCGGGTGCACGTCGGTGATCTCTCCACGCTCACCGAGCAGGTCTTCGTCGCCTGGCAGCTTGATCGTTGCAAAGGGTTGGACTCGATCATGCTCCCCCAACAGGCGACTTCGTCGGCCAACTCAACCAGCGAGCCCGCGCTCATCGGCTGGCCCACACCCCGCCCGCCACCGACGCCGAAGCTGTGGACACTAAAACCGCTACAGCGTATAAACAGTGCGTACGCGCACTCCTCTGGCACACTTGCGCCACAGCCCAGGTCTGACCGCTCTCGCGCAGCTCGTATGTCTTCGGGTCCAGGGTGCGATTCCACGTCTCCAAGTGCGATTCGGTGAAGTCCGTCAGCGCCCGGAGCACTTGCTCGGGCGAGGCCCTCGTCGTGAAAACGAATCGCATCCGATCATTCGAGCACCCCACCTGGCATCTGCCCAAAAGCGAGATGCTCGGCGGTGACTGGACTTCGATCTTCGGCGGCCTGCAACAGCTGCGTGCCAAAGTGGATGGCACCGTCGGCGACGCGAATCCATTAGACGCGATCGAGGACGCCCTGTCCCGCCGGTCACGCTGCCCATCTGCGACCAGGTGGCCCTCGTCTTGGTTTCCGTCTCAGTACATTCACCAGTTGTGGATATGTGCAGCTAGAACAGCGTCGGAATCGCCGGGTCGATCCCACGAAGGGCGTCGTAGTCCACGACCGCACACACCAGACCTCGGTCTTCGGCCAGCGTCCGGGCCTGCGGCTTGATGGTCTGAGCTGCCAAGATGCCGCCGACCGGTGCCAAGAGCGTGTCGCGGTTCAGGAAGTCCACATAACGCGTAAGTTGCTCGACGGCTTCGAGGCCGGCAATCCGCTTCACCTCTACAGCCCAGTGCCTAGCGTTTGTCAGACTGTGTTTTGCTCCGTCAATCTCTCCGCGACGTTTGATCTCGACCGCCACGTACGCCCCCGCCGGATCTCTACAAAGCAAGTCGACCGGACCGATTGGGGTCGGATGCTCACGTCGGACCAGAACGAGGCCGGGTGCCAGCGCCTCAGGATGTTCGGCGAGCAGCGCCTGCAGATGGGCCTCCACGCCGTCCTTCTGCAGGCCCGGGTCGACGCCGAGTTCGTGGGAGGAGTCGTGGAACACCTCCGCCAGCCAGATCTGAAGCGTGTCGCCGTCGCGTCCGCGGACTTCCCACAAGTCGGACAACGGTTCGCCGTTCAGTGCCGAATCGTGCTCAGGCCCGGGCGGTCCCAGCTCGACCAGCGAGCAGGGAGGACTCATCCAGTTCAGCGGCTTGTAGGCACGGTCATCGGCATGGATCGATACCGAGCCATCGGACTTGATCAAGATCAGCCGCGTCGCCATCGGGAGGTGGGCTGTCAGCCGCCCGGTGTAGTCCACCTGGCAACGGGCAATCACCAACCGCACGGGAGACAAACTACCGGCTGATCCGGCGTGGTACCCATGGTTGAATCTGAGTAATCCGCCGATCTTCCAGGGGAGTTAACATGGCCCGACGGCCGAGTAAACATCTCAGGCCGGCCCGACCCCTGAGCGCCGGACATGCGACATCAGTGATCAAGGGTGACAGGCGGTGGATTGTCCGCAGCGTTCCGGGGGCAGCGGCCACCAAGGCCTACCGGTGCCCCGGTTGCAACGCGGAAATCCGCCCCGGCACGCCTCATCTCGTGGTGTGGCCAGATACGCCCGGCCTGCTCTCCCAATCAGCGGTCGAAGAGCGTCGGCACTGGCACACGGGCTGTTGGCAACGGCGCCCGTGAACGCGGACACCCCCCAGCACGGGCTCTTCAGCACCCAACTGGGAAACATGGGACCACGCGTGGTGTTTCTGCACGGCCTGTTTGGGCAAGGTAAGAACTGGAACACCATCGCCAAGGCCTTGAGCGAATCCGCTCGAGTCACGCTGGTTGACTTGCCGAACCATGGCCAGTCTGCCTGGACGGACCACTTCTCCTATCCCGAGATGGCGAGCCAGGTCGCCGCGCTGCTGAAGGATCAGGGCATGGGAGATCAATACGCCGTGGTCGGCCACTCGATGGGCGGCAAGGTGGCCATGACGCTCGCGTTGCTCCAGCCAGAACTCGTCGAGCGACTCGGCGTCGTCGATGTTTCCCCGGTCCCTACTCGGGAGTTCACCGACTTCGATACCTTCGTGCGCGGCATGCGCACCATGGACCTCGAGGACCTCACCGATCGCCGGGATGCCGACGCCCAGCTCGCTGCGTATGTCAGCGATCCAAGCATCCGCGGCTTCCTGCTGCAGAATCTGCGTCGCCACGGCGCCAACGGCTGGAGGTGGCAGGTGAACCTCGCGATGCTCGGTGACCACCTGGATGAAATGGGCGATTGGCCTGACCTGCCCGCCAAGCCGTACGACGGCCCGGTCCTATGGCTGGCCGGCGACGAGTCACCTTACGTCCAGCCCGAATACGCTTCCGCGATGCGCGGGCTGTTCCCGCGTGTTCAGCTCGTCACGATCAAAGAAGCTGGCCATTGGGTGCATAGCGAGCAGCCGGAGGTGTTTCTCGCGATCATGCGTCGGTTTCTGCGGCTGTGAGAAGTCGACGTGGCTGCGTGGGCTCCTCGCCCTCGTGCGATCGTGGCTGTCGTGGCACTGCAGCGGCTCCTTCGCGGGGACAGCCAATGACGGAGTTCTTGATGGTCGTTCTTGCTCTCGTCCCGCTGGACGTGCTATCCGAGGCGCCGACTCCGACGCCGTCGGCGGCCTATCCTGGTCAGGCCCCTGGTCGTGGCGCCTATCTCCTTGGCGGCTTTTTCGGCCTCGGCATCATAGTGCTGGCCATGGTGCTGCTCAGGCTGCCGAAGCGCGCGAAACGTCCCCCACTCGACTAGCCCGCACTGTCCAGGACCATGCCAACGCCGCCGCACTGACCTGATCATGCCGCCCGATGCCGGCTGGTGCCGAGTGCCGGGACGCCTAAGGTGCGGTGAAACCGAGGCCAGTCCGCCTCTCCCGACGTCGGCTGGCTGTCGGGTGGCAGGAAAACCTAAGATGCTTGAAACCCGAGCCCGAGCAAACTCCGCCATTCCGCCGAACTCTCGCCCACGTTTTCCTGGCACCCGACAGCCAGCCGGCGGAGGGCGGTTCAGGCCCGATGCCGGCTGGTGCCGAGTGCCGGGAAAACCTAAAGATCTTGAAACCCGGGGACCACAGAACTCCGCTCTTCCGCCGAACTCTCGCTAACGTTTTCCCGCCACTCGGTAGCAGGTGGCTTCGGGGAGTCTCACGCTCGAGTAACCGAAGCGATCTCACATGGGTTGTTAGGCCGACCCGTGCCATCGGCGTTGCTGCCGTCCTGGCCCTCTCCGGCCATCGATGCCACCACGTCGCGAGACTCCTTGTTCATCGTGGCGAAGATCGTAAAGTTCGGGAGCTTGTCGAGGCTGGTGGAATCCGCCCAGACCAGGAAGAACTGTGAACCATTGGTGCCCGGGCCGCCGTTCGCCATCGCAACAACGCCCTCTGTGTAGGACTCCGTACCGTCGGTTTCATTGGCAAATTCGTAGCCGGGGCCGCCCTTTCCGGTACCAGTCGGGTCACCGCACTGCAAGACGAAAATGCCCGAATCCGCCAGCCGATGGCAGCTCGTGTTGTCGAAGTAGCCCTGGTCAGCCAGCGAGACGAAGGAGTTGACAGTGCATGGGGCCTTCGTTCGATCCAGAGTGATCGTGACCTTGCCATTCGTCATCGCGAGGGTGTAACTGATCATCCCGCTTGTCGGCACTCCAGTGGTCGGCGGTGGCTTAACCGGCCGCGCTGCATCACCTGACACGGAATACTCGCACACGTCACCTGCGTCGCCACCAATCCTGCTGGCGCTGGGCACGGCCGACTGCGCAGAGCTCGCCGGTGCATCCGATGGTGACAGAGGGTTAGGGATCTGACCACAGCCGCTGACGAGTGCGGCCACTCCGACGAGGACGGCTGCGGCACGCGATACCGACGCTCGCGGCTGGTTCACCGTTGTACTGTGCCACAGCGCGACGGCGCTTCCCGGCAGCGACAGCCTTCCACCACGAAGTTGTCAACACCCGAGCCGTACCGTACAGGACCATCTGCGTAGGGTGTGATCATGGTTCGGCTGACCCGCATCTACACCCGTACAGGCGATGCCGGGCAGACCCAGCTTTCCGACCTGTCGCCGGTCAACAAGACCGATCCGCGGGTCGAGGCGTACGGAGATGTGGACGAAGCCAACTCGGCAATTGGTGTCGCCCTTGCGGTCAGTAGCCTGCCGGACGACGTCGCAGCGGTGCTACAGACCGTCCAGAACGAGATGTTCGATGTCGGAGCTGATCTTTCGACCCCATTACGAGTGCCCACATCAACCGATCCCCTACCAGCGCTTCGTATCACCCAGGAGTACATCGACCGGTTGGAGGCCTGGTGTGACCAGTTCGGTGAGCCGCTGCCGAACTTGAAGTCATTCATCCTCCCTGGTGGTGCGCCGGCTGCCGCCCAACTGCACCTGGCGCGTACGGTGGTGCGGCGCGCCGAGCGCGCTGCCTGGGCCGCCGTCGAGGCGTACGGAACAGATGCGGTCGCGGACCCCCTGCTTCCGGGCGGGGTCAACACGTTGGCGATCACCTATCTCAACCGGCTCTCGGACCTGCTGTTCATCCTCACCCGAGTCCTCAACGGGACCGCTGGCGATGTGTTGTGGGTACCCGGTGGAGAGCGAACCGACGGCCCTGCGACAAAGAGGGCGACAGATAGTTCGCCTCAACCACGTCCTTGAGACCCAACCAGGAGGATGCGATGTTCGATGACACCCGCGGTCTAAGAGAAGCCACTGGCAAGGCCGAGGCCGCTCAGGCGAGACCGGTCACCTTGTTCACCGGCCAATGGGCGGATCTGCCATTCGAGGAGGTGTGCCGGCTCGCTTCCGAGTGGGGCTATGACGGGCTCGAGATTGCCTGCTGGGGTGATCATTTCGACGTCGTGAAAGCGGTCGAGGACGAGGGATACCTGCAGGGCCGCAGAGACATCCTCGAGCAACACCGGCTCGGCTGTTGGGCGATCTCCAATCACCTCAACGGCCAGGCAGTGTGTGAGGCGATCATCGACGACCGATACAAGAACATGGTCAACGCTCGGGTTTGGGGTGACGGTGATCCGGAGGGTGTCAGGCAGCGGGCCGCCGAGGAGATGAAGACCACCGCACGCGCGGCGGCGGCCTTCGGGGTTGACACCGTCGTCGGATTCACCGGATCGGCCATCTGGCACTACGTGGCCATGTTCCCGCCCGTCGACGACAAGGTCATCCAGGCGGGGTACGCAGACTTCGCCGACAGGTGGAACCCGATCATCGACGTCTTCGATGAGGTTGGGGTTCGCTTCGCCCACGAGGTCCACCCGAGCGAGATCGCCTACGACTATTGGTCAACGGTCGCCACCCTGGAGGCCATCGGGAACCGGCCCGGCTTCGGCCTCAACTTCGATCCGTCACACATGGTTTGGCAGGGCCTGGACTACGTCGGTTTCCTCTGGGATTTCCGCGACCGGATCTACCACGTGGACTGCAAGGACACCAAGATCAGGATGAACAATGGCCGCAACGGCCAGCTGTCCTCGCATCTCCCATGGGCGGACCCGAGACGCGGTTGGGATTTCATCTCAACTGGCCACGGCGACACCCGTTGGGAGGACATCTTCCGGATGCTCAACCACATCGGCTACAGCGGCCCCATATCCATCGAATGGGAGGACGCCGGCATGGACCGGCTCGACGGCGCACCCGAAGCCCTCGACTTCATCCGGAGTATGAACGGCATCCGGCCCTCGGCTGCCTCTTTCGACGCAGCCTTCGCCACCAAGGACTAAGTCTCGGTAAGCCGAGAGATCATTCGAATCGGCGTACGCCAGGGGGCGCCGCTTCCAACCAGCTCAGCAGGCCGGTCAGGGACTCCTCGCTCATGGCCAGTTCCCATTCACGTTCGGCACGACCATCGTGCATCTCGATGCGGAGTACCTTCTCGTCTGCATTGAGCGCTACCGCCTCGACGGGATCCGGCATTCGGGTCTCCAGCACGCGTACGTTACGTCGTGGGAAGGCCACTCGCGGTCGTAGCGAGTAGGAGAAAAATCTGAACCACTCCAGGATTCCCTCGCTATAACGGCCGACTCCGAGCACCCAGCCGGCACCCGGAGTCCTCATTCGCAGCCGGAGGCTGCAATCGAAGGTGCCACCGAGGCGGTTAAGCCAGCGACGGCGCCCGGCAAGCATCAGCAGGCTTATGGCCAGCAGGCCAGCAAGCACGCCGAGGATCTGAATGACCCCGAGCCAGCCGTGCATGAACGCCCTCAGATCGCATGCGTATGTCTAGCAGCGACCTTACTGCGCCTTTTGCGCTGCGCGAAGTTGTGCCTCCGCGCGCTGGAAATGCTTTCGATCCTCGTCGCCTCCGTCGCCCGAATCGAGGATTCTTTGCGCTTCTGCGAGCTCCTTCTCGGCTTGTGCGACGGTGATCTCGTCGGCCATTCGCGCGTACTCGCTCAAGATCGAGACTCGCCCCTGAGATGCCGAGATGAAGCCGCCCTCCACGGCGATGATCTCCCGCGTGGGTTTGTCTTCGCAGAAGATGACGACCGCGCTCGGCACCAGCACACCGAGCACGGGCTCATGACCTGGCAAAATACCGATCTCACCCTCGACGGTCTTGGCGATGATGTTGGAAGACTTGCCCGACCAGACCACACGATCGGCCGAAACGACCTCCACTTGCATGGGTTCAGCCATACCGCTCCATTCTCTGCTCGGCTCCGGATCCTTCGATCATCAGGCTTCCTTCTGCAGCTCCGACCAACGGCGCTCGACGTCCTCCATGCTGCCCACGTTGAAGAAGGCCTGCTCCGCAATGTGATCAACTTCACCGTCACAGACCATCCGGAACGACTCGATGGTCTGGCTGAGCGGCACACTCGACCCTGGGATATTCGTGAACTTCTCGGCCATGTAGGTGTTCTGGCTGAGGAACTGCTGGATGCGACGCGCGCGGTTGACGACGATCTTGTCTTCTTCTGACAACTCGTCGACGCCCAGAATCGCGATGATGTCCTGCAGCTCCTTGTTGCGTTGCAGAATCTGCTTGACACGCACTGCCACGTCGTAGTGCTGCTGGCCGATGTATTGCGCATCGAGGATTCGACTGGTCGAGGTCAGCGGATCCACTGCCGGGTAGAGACCGCGGGAGGCGATCTCGCGGGAAAGCTCCGTCGTCGCGTCCAGGTGAGCGAACGTCGTTGCCGGAGCCGGGTCGGTGTAATCATCAGCGGGCACATAGATCGCCTGCATCGAGGTGATGGAGTGCCCGCGGGTTGAGGTGATCCGCTCCTGTAGCTGGCCCATCTCGTCGGCCAAGTTCGGCTGGTACCCAACAGCCGAAGGCATCCGACCCAGCAGGGTCGAAACCTCCGAGCCTGCCTGGGTGAACCGGAAGATGTTGTCGATGAAGAGCAGCACGTCCTGGCCCTGCACATCGCGGAAGTACTCCGCCATCGTCAGCGCCGAGAGGGCGACCCGCAGCCGAGTTCCCGGCGGCTCGTCCATCTGACCGAACACCAGCGCAGTGTCCTTGAACACACCTGCCTCGGCCATCTCATGGATCAGGTCGTTGCCCTCACGGGTGCGCTCGCCTACGCCGGCGAACACCGACGTGCCACCGAAGTTGTGGGCGATACGGTAGATCATCTCCTGGATGAGCACCGTCTTGCCGACGCCGGCGCCGCCGAACAGGCCGATCTTGCCGCCGGTCACGTACGGGGTGAGCAGATCGAGCACCTTGATGCCGGTCTCCAGCATCTCGGTCTTCGACTCCAACTGGTCGAACTTCGGCGCTGGGCGGTGGATCGACCAGCGGCCATTGGGCGCGCCCTCTATCTCGGTGATCTCGATGGTCGACGGATCGACATCGAGCACGTCGCCAGTCACGTTCCACACGTGACCCTTGGTGATGTCGCCAACAGGCACTGAGATCGGCTGCCCCGTGTCCCGCACCTCCGTGCCTCGCTGCATGCCGTCGGTCGGCTTCAGCGCGATAGCCCGAACGAGGTTGTCGCCGATGTGCAGCTCAACCTCCATCGTCATGCTGCGGGTCTCACCACCCACAGTGGTCTCGACCGTCAGCGCGTTGTAGATGTCGGGCATCTGGTCGACCGGGAATTCGACATCGACGACCGGCCCGATGACCCGAGAGACGCGGCCGATGCCGCCAGCCTGGGCTTCGGTGTCTTGTTCTTCAATGGTGGCGGTCATCTGGTTCCCTCACTCATCTGTGGTGATACCTGGCATTCGGATGCTGCGATCTCACTCGGCGGCGGCGGTTGCCTCGGCGAGAGCACTTGCTCCGCCGACGATCTCGGAGATTTCCTGGGTGATCTCGGCCTGCCTGGCCTGGTTTGCTTCTCGGGTCAGCCGCTCGATCAGCTGCTGCGCATTGTCGGTGGCTGACTTCATGGCCTTCTGCCGGCTTGCCAGCTCCGAAGCCGCGCCCTGGAGCAGGCAGTAGTGGATGCGGCTTGAGATATAAAGCGGCAGCAACTCGTCGAGGACTGTCTCAGCGTCCGGCTCGAACTCATACAACGGAAGGATCTCATCATTGGGCGGCGGCTCTTCGCCCTCCACGACCTCCAGTGGCAGCATCCGGATCACTTCAACCCGCTGGGTGAGCATGGAGACGAATCGGGTGAAGATGACATGGATCTCATCGACCCCGCCCTCCTCGGTGGGGGTCAAGAACGCCTCAATGATGGTATCGGCGATCTCCCGCGCGTGAGCATAAGTCGGCGCGTCGGAGAAGCCCTCCCATTTGGCGGCGACATTACGACGCCGGAATCCGTAAAAAGCGATCGACTTCCGGCCAGCCAGGTACGGCACAGGCTCCTTGTTCGACTGCCGCAGCAGCTGGTTCAGCTGCTCGCCCTCCTTGATCACCGAGGAGGAATACGCACCGGCCAAGCCGCGGTCCGAGGTGATCAGCAACACCGCCGCCCTAGTCGGGTTCTCTGGCTCGGTGATCAGCGGATGATCAACGTTGGAGAACGTCGCTACGGCAGACACAGCCCTAGTCAGTTCCCGCGCGTACGGAGCAGCCGATTGGGCGCGCTGTTGTGCCTTGATGATTCTCGAGGCCGCGATCAGCTCCATCGCCCGGGTGACCTTCTTGATGGTCGATACCGAGGCGCGGCGCTGTCGTAGCTCACGCAGACTTGCCGGCATTTCAGAGACCCGGCTCGCGCATCGCGCCGGTAGCCGACGCTGTCGTCACTCTTCGCGAAACGAGAAGGCGTGTTTCGCTCATCGCTCCTCCGTTCGTCGGCGCGCGATTTCCGACGCTCGCCGGGTTAGCCACGCTTCTGCCTCACGATCTGCTCTTGCGTGACGTCCTCTTCCTCCAGTGCGACATGCTCTTCGCGGCCGGCCAGCAACTTGCCCTCCGAGGTCTGGAACCCCTTCTTGAACTCGGCAATCTGCTCGCGTAGCGCTGCCGCAGTGTCGTCGTCGAAGGTCTTGGTCTCCCGGATATTGCGCAGCGACGTCGCCATGATGCCTCAGATGGTCGAGCAGCTCGCGCTCGAAACGGAGCACGTCGTCGACCGGCACCTCGTCCATCAGGCCCTGAAGACCAGCCCAGACGGAGACAACCTGCTCCTCCACCGGATACGGCGAGTACTGCGGCTGGCGGAGTAGCTCGACCAGCCGGCCACCCCGATCGAGCTGGCGGCGGGTCGTCGCGTCGAGGTCGGAGGCGAACATCGCAAAGGCCTGCATGTCGCGAAACTGGGCCAGTTCCAGCTTGAGCGAGCCAGCGACATTCTTCATCGCCTTGATCTGCGCCGCCCCACCGACACGGGACACGGAGATACCGACGTCGATGGCTGGTCGCTGATTGGCATTGAAGAGGTCGGACTGCAAGAAGATCTGGCCGTCAGTGATCGAAATGACGTTGGTCGGGATGTAGGCCGACACGTCATTGGCTTTGGTCTCGATGATCGGCAGGCCAGTCATCGAGCCGCCGCCCAGCGCGTCGGAGAGCTTCGCGCAGCGCTCCAGTAGGCGGCTGTGCAGGTAGAACACGTCGCCCGGGGTACGCCTCACGGCCGGGCGGGCGGCGCAGCAGCAGCGACATGGCACGGTACGCCTCGGCCTGCTTGGTCAGGTCGTCGAAGATGATCAGCACGTGCTTGCCCTGGTACATCCAGTGCTGCCCGATGGCCGAGCCGGTGTAGGGCGCGACGTACTTGTAGCCAGCCGGGTCTGACGCGGGGCGGCGACGATCGTGGTGTATTCGAGCGCACCGGCCTCCTCTAGCACTCCGCGAACGGCAGCGATGGTCGAGCCCTTCTGGCCGATCGCGACGTAAATGCAGCGCACCTGCTGTTCCGGATCGCCGCTGTCCCAGGCGCTCTTCTGGTTCATGATCGTGTCGACGGCAATGGCGGTCTTGCCGGTCTTGCGGTCGCCGATGATCAACTGCCGCTGGCCACGACCGATCGGGATCATCGCGTCGATGGCCTTGATTCCGGTTTGCAGCGGCTGATTGACCCCTTGCCGATCCATCACACCAGCGGCCTGCAACTCGAGCGCGCGACGCTCGTCGATGTCGGTGATCTCGCCGAGCCCGTCGATCGGGTTGCCCAACGCGTCGACCGTACGTCCGAGGTATCCGTCGCCGACCGGAACCGAAAGGATGTCGCCGGTGCGCTTGACGACCTGGCCCTCCTCGATCCCCAGTGATTCGCCCATAACGGCGACACCGATCTCCCGGACGTCAAGGTTCAGGGCGATGCCGAGAGTGCCGTTCTCGAACTCGAGCAGCTCGTTCGCCATGGCCGAAGGCAGGCCTTCGACCCGCGCGATGCCGTCGCCGGATGTGACGACCGTTCCGACCTCCTCGCGGCTGGCCGTCTCCGGCGTGTAGCCCCGGACGAAGCGGTCCAGTGCACTGCGGATTTCCTCGGGACGAATCGTGAGTTCTGCCATCGCCTGCGCTTTCTGCTCTTATCGCGGGGTGAGTGTTTCAGTTGTTGTGCAATGTACGAGCCGTGCTATTCAAAGAGCCGTCGGGCCGCCTCGAGCCGGCCCGAAACCGTACCTTCAAACACCTCGTCGCCGAGCTCCACCCGAACTCCGCCCAAGATGTCTGGGTCGATAACCTCCTGGATTGCGACCTGCGCGGCCGATCTGCGTGGTGAGAGCCGCAAGGAGCCGGTCCCGCTGGTCGGCGGAGAGCGGCTTGGCGACGCGGACGGTTGCCACGACCCGATTCTTCTGTGCCGCGGCCAGCGTGACGTAACCCTCCATCGTCTGCGCAAAGGTCCGCTCACGAGCGGCCACGGCCCGCTTCGCAAGCACGATCGTCGAGTCTGTGGCACGGCCTCTCAGCAGTTCGCCGACCAGCTCCTGCCGCTTGCTGCGATCGATCGCGCGGTCCGCCAGCACGTTGCGCAGATCGGGGTTGGACTCCACGAACCGTGCGAATCGGAAGAGCTGATCCTCAGTGTCCTCCAGCTCACCGCGCCCATCTGCCGCGATCGAGCTGGCCACGTACGGCCTGCCGCTCCAGTGCAGCCGCGAACGTGCGGCCGCCAGCCCAACGCAGCGTCGCCGCCTCCGCTACTAGATCAACAACGGCCTGGTCGACCTTGCCATCGAGCAGTCCATGCACCAACGCTCGGCGGGCGCTTTCTGGCGTTCCCGGGTCGGTCACCGCGCGTCGCAGCGTTGGCGAGGCCTCCAGCGCATCGACCACCGCAAACATGTCGGTGGCGAAGCTGTCGCCGACCTGCTGTCGTCGAGCATGCGGTCGAGCGAGCTCAATGCGCGCGTCGGTGGCTACTGTCATGGTCTACCGGCAGGAGTTGGCTCGCCCTCACCTTCGAGTTCGGCGAGGAAGCGGTCGACCGTACGCCGTGCTCGCTGATCGTCCTCGAGCGACTCGCCGACGATCCGGCTCGCCAACGTGGTGCCCAAGGTTCCGATCTCAGCTCGCATCTGGGTCATCACCGAGGTGCGCTCGGCCTCGAGCTGAGCCTCCCCCTGGGCCCTGATCCGGGCGACCTCCGCGTGCGCCTGCTCTCGGAGCTCAGCGAGGATCTGGGTGCCTTCCGACTTAGCCTCCTCGCGAATCCTGGCGGCTTCGGTGCGGGCCTCGGCGAGCTGCTCGTTGTACTGGCGCAAGGCCGCATCGGCAGCCTCCTGAGCCTTCTCCGCCCTCTCCAAGCCACCCTGGATGGCGGCGGTGCGTTCGGCGTAGGTGGCCTCGAACCGCGGCACCACGAACCTGGAGATGAGGAAAGTCAGCAGCAGCGCGAACACAATCGCGGCGATGACCTCCGACAGGTGCGGGACCAGCGGATTCTCCGCCTCCTGGAGCGGGATCAGCAGCGTGGTCATGGTGACCACTCGCTCACAGGCCGCCGAAGACGAAGGCGAGGGCGATGCCGATGATCGCCAGCGCCTCAGTCACCGCGAAGCCGATCCAGGCCGTGCCCATCATCGCGCCGCGGGCCTCGGGCTGCCGTGCCGTGCCCTGGATGACCGAGCCGAAGATCAAGCCCACGCCGATTCCGGGGCCGATGGCAGCGAGGCCGTAGCCGACGATGCCGAGGGATCCGACGAGTTCCATTGGAGTCATTTGCGACTTCTTTCTTGACGGGGTTTCGCGGAATCTGCCGAAACCAGTGGTGGTCAGTGCTCCTCGGCCGCGGACGAGGAGATGTACTGGGCGGTGAGAACGGTGAAGATAAAGGCTTGCAGGGACTGAACGAAGATCTCCAGGCCGAAGATCGCCATGCTGAAGATCAGGGCCACCACACCGGCGGTCTTGTTGATGATCGACTCGGAATGCAATAACAGGTACTCCCCGCCCAACACGAACACCAGCACCAGCAGGTGCCCGGCGAACATATTGGCGAAAAGTCGCAAGGACAGGGTGACCGGCCGGACAATGATGTTGGACACGAACTCCAACGGGATGATCAGCGGCCACATGAAAACGGGGACCCCTGAGGGAAGCGTCGTGTGCTTGAGATAACCAAAGAAACCGTGCTTGGCGATGCCGACGCCGTTGTAGATCACCCAGACCAAGATCGCCAGGCCGTACGGCCAACCGATGTGCGAGGGCGTAGGGAGCAAGCTGAGCGGGAAGACCCCAAATAAGTTGTTGATCAGCACGAAGGAGAACAGGGCAATCAGCAGTGGCAGGTACCTGCGGAAGTCGTGCCCGATCATGTCCCGGGCGATCGTGTTCCTGACGAAGAAGTAGGCCGTCTCGCCAAGGTACTGGCCCTTGCTGGGCACCATGGCGTTCTTGCGCGCCATGATCAACCAGAAGCCCATGATCAAGATCACCGAAATCATAGACTGCAGCATGTACTTGTCCAACCACACAAGCCAGGGAATGCCTTCGAACAGCGGCGGTACGTCGAAGCTGTGCACCCCAGGGGCCTGGAAGCCTTCCGTCTCCGTCTCCAGCGGCACCAGGCCCGACAAGAAACCGCTCACCGTTCCCCCTTCTCCGCCTCGTGCGTGTGTCCGGTTACCGTGGCTTGGTTGCTTCGATCCTTGGCACCTGTTCCAGGTGCCGCATCATCGATGCGGCCATAGCGCCTGATGATCACGTACGCCCCGAAGGCAGCACCTGCGACAATTCCGATCGGCAGCAGGAACTTGGTGCCGAGGTAGTGGTCGCCGAGCCATCCCACCAGTCCGTAGACCAGGACGCCGGAGATCAAATAGGAGAGCACTCGTAGCCCCAAGTCCATGCCGTTTGATTTCTCGCCTCCTTGCGATCTCGGCTGGTCGATGGCCGCCTTCGGTTGTTCCTTCATGGCGTGACACACGCTAGCAGTGATTGTTGCGCCGGTCACGGCTCAAAGTCACCTTTGCTTGGCGGCACGTATTCGGTGTCGTAAGCCCCGATTCGGAGTCGAGAAAAGACAAAAATCTCCACCGCCAGCCATCCCACGACAACGATGATCGTTGTCAGGAAGATGACCATTGGTGTTAACGTCGGCCACGCTTCGTGGTGGGCGTTGTAGAGCACCAGGACCAGTCCCAGCACGACCACCCTCGCGGTGTAGCTGCACATTGAGACGGTGAGCAGCGTCCGGGCCCCGGCATCGGCGAAGAGCACCATGACGTACTGGCCCACTCCGTAGAAGAACAGCACCATGGCGGCCGCAAGAGCGGCTGAGATCAGGCCGCTGGTACCGAAGCCGATGGTGAAGACGATCAAGCACAGCGCCGCGGCAGCCACTCCACCGACGGCGCCGCCGATCAGCAGCTTGCGGGCGCGGATGACGTGCACACTCGGCCCATCGGCAGGCATCGCCGCATGCTCGGGGCGGCTGTCGACGGTCATGGGCGGCAGTCCTTTCTGCCAGTGTCGGAGCTGGGTCGTGGTCGGATTTGGGCTGGGTCGCGTCGCGCGAAGTAAGGTCGCCGGGCTGCGTGCGTGCAACCTAACACGGAGTTTGATTGGCATCGCTCGCTCAGCGCGGATCGCCGCTTGAGCCCGCCTCGTTCGTCATCGCTTGAGCGGAGCAATCATTCACTGCAGCGACTCGCCTCGACGCACTTGGGTCTTGGCGCGTACCGGACGACCCAGCGTTACCACCATCAAAACCAGCGCACACGCGATGCCGGCCGCAACCACGGTCCACTGCCGCTCGGTATGGACCAAGCCCAGGATGATCACGCCGAAGGAGACCAGCGCCGACCAGACGTACATCAGCAGGACGGCACGACGCTGGCTGTGGCCGCGTTCCAGAAGCCGGTGGTGCAGGTGCTGTTTGTCAGGGAGGAACCACCACTTGCCGGCGTAGGTCCGACGGATGAATGCCAGGGTGAGATCGAGGAACGGCAGGGCGAGGATTGCCAGCGGCAACACCAGGGGAAGGACCGTCGGAACCAAACCCCCGCGCATCGTCTTGCAGCTGCGAGATGTCGATCTGTCCGGTGAGGCTGATGGTGGATGTCGCAAGCAGCAGACCGAGCAACATCGCGCCGGAGTCTCCCATGAACATCCGCGCTGGGAAGAAGTTGTGCGGCAGGAAACCGAGGCAGGCGCCAGCGATCGTGACCGTGATCAGGCTTGAAGTCGTCGCCCTGGTGAGGCCCTCGGTCACGGTGAGCAGGTAGGAGTAAGCGAAGAAGGCAAGCGCACCGATTCCGACCACTCCGGTGGCCAGTCCATCCAGCCCGTCCACGAAGTTCACCGCATTCGAGCAGAGGACGATGAAGAACACCGTGATCGCAACCGAGGTCGTGCTGTCCAGCGAGACGATCTGGTTGGGCAACGGAATCCACAGCATCTTGACGCCCAGTGCAACGGCGATTCCGGCCGCGAAAACCTGCCCGGCGAACTTGGTCAGCGGCGGCAGCTCGAAAACATCATCGAGCACACCGACCAGACAGATCACCGTCGCCGCCACCAGGACGGCCTGAGAGTCTTGTTGCACGGTCGCCAGCCGCCCCAGGAATGGCAGCTGCCATGAGATCAGAATCGCTGCGGCTACGCCAGCCAGCATCGCCACGCCGCCGAAGTACGGCATCTCGATCGTGTGCACATCGCGATCCCGCACTCTCGCCATTGCTCCGGTCCGCAAGGCCAATCTGCGACACACACCACTCAGGAGATAGGTCACTGCTGCCGCGATGCAGAGGACGAGAAGGTACTCGCGCACTCAGCCTCCCGCACTGGGCGGCGCTGAGCCGTTATCGCGACGGCCTGAGCCTTCAGGTTGGGTCCTGAGGCTTCACCGTTGGGTTCTAAGCCTTCACCGTTGGGTCCTGAGCCTGACGAAGGACCCTCCTGAAGATCTTGGGCCACACCGGTCAGATCGCGGAGACTCGGAGCGGTCTCGCGCAGCGTCTCGCCGCTGATGGCACCTCGTCGCAGTACCTCACCCTCTTCGTAGCGAGTGAAGTCCACGATCGTTGACGGTGCACCACCCAGCCCCACCCAGCGGCCCGCCGTCGAGATAAACCGACACCGAATCGCCGAGCTGATCGATCGCCTCGTCACAGGTCAAGGCTGCAGGTTGACCGCTGATGTTGGCGCTGCTCACTGCCAGCGGACCGGTCCGCCGCAAGATGTCGCGTGCCAGCTCATGGTCAGGCACTCGAAGCGCGATGGTGCCGTCGGTGTCACCAAGATCGATCTGCAGGCTGGGTTGGATCCGGCAGATCACCGTCAATGCGCCGGGCCAATGTCTGTCAACAAGAGCTTGGGCTGTCTCGGGCACGTCCACCGCCAGAGTCCGAAACAGGACCGGCTCACCGATCAGTACCGGCGGAGGCATGTCGCGCCCGCGTTTCTTGGCGTCCAGCAGCCGCTGCACTGCCTCAGCGCTGAACGCGTCCACTCCGATTCCGTAGACGGTGTCGGTCGGCAGCACGATGCACTCGCCGTCCGTGATGGCCTCCCGGGCGGCCTCAAGCGCTTCCGCCACGCTCGCAGGATCGTCGCCGATGCAGTCGAACCTCGATACCCGAGGTCGACGGCCGACTCTGCCGCTTCCCCGGGTCAGGATTCGCCCGGCACGGCGGTCGTGGTCACCGGTCAATCTTGCCAGAGTTGCCGGTCCGCGACCTCGGAGCGCGAGAGCTCAGCGAGATCGGCGAACAGCAGTCACAAAGCGTGATCGTCCGGCCAGGTCGCGATGATCACGTACGCCGGCGAAGGCCCCGTGCCGAACGAGGACTTGCTGAGCGGATTCCCCTTGCACGATCGGCGTGCTCAATACAGAGCAAACCCGCCGGTCGCAGCAGACGCGCGGCTTCGGCAACCACCACCTTGATCACATCCAACCCGTCATCACCGGCGAACAAGGCGAGGAGCGGATCATGATCGCGTGCCTCGGGAACCACGGACTCGAAAGCCTCCAACGGGATATAGGGCGGGTTGGCGATCACCAGATCGACACTGCCGTCGAGCTCAGGCAGGGCGCCGATCATGTCCTGAACGTGTAGCTCGACCGTCGTGTCCGCAAGATTGCGTGCGGCATAGGCCGCAGCTTCTTCCGACAACTCGACAGCATGAACGCGGGTCCCGGTCAGTTCGGTGGCTATGGATTTGGCGACTGCGCCAGATCCCGTGCCGAGCTCGACGACCACCGGCAAGTGTCGCGACTCACCGCGCGCGACCGCGTAGACCATCGGACGAAGTTGTTCGATCGCCCAGCCCGTCATCACTTCGGTCTCGGGTCTGGGTACGAAGACACCCGGACCTACTTCGAGTTCCAGGTATCGAAAGTGAGCCCGACCCGTCAGGTGCTGCAGCGGCACCCGATGCGCGCGTTTGTTGATCAACGTCTGGAAGTAGGCGGCCTGGCCATCCTCGACGGCATCGAGCAACGGCAGCCGAGCCAGCTCGACTCCTGCTGCGTACGCCAGCAGCTGCCGAGCTTCCTGATCCGGCGACGCCACGCCGCCCTCGCGCAGCTGGCTCGCAGCCTGATGCAGCAGCGGTCGAACAGCCTTGCTCACGAGCCTGGGCCACCGACCTGGGAAAGCCGCAACTGGGTGTCGGCCTCCTGGAGCGCATTGACCACCGCGTCCAGGTCGCCATTCAGAACTTGATCAAGGTTGTAGGACTTGAAGCCGATTCGGTGGTCAGAGATGCGGTTCTCAGGAAAGTTGTAGGTACGAATGCGCTCCGAACGGTCGACGGTTCGGACCTGACTGCGGCGGGCCGCCGAGGCCGCGCTGGCAGCTTCCTCTTCAGCGGCTGCGGTCAACCGAGCCCGCAGCATGCGCATCGCCTGTTCGCGGTTCTGCAACTGCGAGCGCTCATTCTGGCAGGAGACGACGATGCCGCTGGGCAAGATGGGTGATGCGCACAGCCGAGTCAGTGGTGTTGACGCCCTGGCCGCCAGGCCCGGACGAGCGGTAGACGTCGATCCGGAGATCGCCCTCATCAACATCAACCTCGGTCTCGGCAACCTCGGGCATCACCAGCACACCAGCAGCGGAGGTATGCAGCCGACCCTGTGACTCAGTGACCGGCACCCGTTGCACCCGATGCACCCCGCCTTCGAACTTGAGTACCCCGTAAGGCATCGAGTCGGGCTCTCCCTCGACCGGCGCCTTGATCGCCACTGTCACTGACTTGTAAGCCACCAAGATCGGTTTCCTGGGCATCGAGAATCTCGACCTTCCAGCCACGACTCTCGGCATAGCGCGAATACATCTTGAGCAGGTCAGCGGCGAACAGGGCTGACTCCTCGCCGCCTTCACCTGACTTGATCTCCATCAGCGCATCCGAGGAGTCGTTGGGGTCCCGCGGAGCCAGCAAGTCGCGTCAGCCGCTCGGTAACCTGACCCAGCTGCACCTCGAGCTCGGCCGCCTCGGCGGCCAACGAGGGGTCCTCCGCGGTCAGCTCCTTCGCCGCTTCAAGATCATCTGTGAGCCGGTCGTACTCGTCCAACGCCTTGATGATCGGCGTCAGTTCGGCGTAGCGCCGACCCACCTTGCGGGCGCGAGCAAGATCGGCATGGACCGCCGGGTCGCCGAGCGCGGTTTCCAGTTCCTGGAACTCAGCACGCGAGTGGGGCTGCCGACTCAAACATCCGAGCACTCTCCTCTCCGACTTGTCAGCGTGGGTGGTTGCTATGACGACCACCCGCGCTGACAAGTCGGGGTCGGGACGCGGCAAGCGCCGGGACGCAGGTTGCTTCCTGCCTCCCGGCGCTGCTTGCGCAGCTATTTGTGCTGGGCTTCTTTGCTGGCTCTTGGCCGCGTATCGCTTCTCGAAGCGAGCAACGCGGCCACCGGTGTCGAGAATCTTCTGCTTGCCTGTGTAGAACGGGTGGCAGGCGGAACATACGTCTGCGTGGATCACGCCGTTGGGCGCGGTGCTGCGCGTGGTGAACGTGTTGCCACAGGTGCAGGTCACCAGCGTCTCCACGTACGCGGGGTGAATGTCGGGCTTCATGCTTCTCTCCTCGTCATAGGCGCCGGGTCGCCACGCATTCTGCGTTTACGGCGTGAACCGGCACCAAAGAGTGATTCTGCCGCAGTCTTACCGGCGGCACCAAATACGCAACGGCTAGCGACTCCGCTTTAGTCCCGCGCAGAGACCAGCGCGACTGCCAAACGCCGGAGGCTCACTAGTCCTGTGCCGGAATGCTCTTGGTGATCGCCATCAGGAACTCAGTGTTGCTCTGGGTCTTGCGAAGCCGGTCCAGCAGCATCTCCAGCCCCTGCAGGCTCTCCAGGCCAGAGAGAACGCGGCGCAGCTTCCACACGATGGCCAGCTCCTCGCGACTCATCAGCAGCTCCTCGCGGCGAGTGCTGGAGGCGTCGACGTCGATCGCGGGGAAAATCCGCTTCTCAGCGAACTCGCGGCGCAGCCGGATCTCTGAGTTACCGGTGCCCTTGAACTCCTCGAAGATCACCTCATCCATCTTCGAGCCGGTCTCGACCAGGGCAGTCGCGATGATGGTGAGCGATCCGCCACCCTCGATGTTGCGGGCCGCGCCGAGGAACTTCTTCGGCGGGTACAACGCTGCAGAGTCGACGCCACCAGACAAGATCCGTCCGGAAGCAGGGGCTGCCAGGTTGTAGGCACGACTCAGCCGAGTGATGCCATCGAGCAAGATCACCACGTCGTGGCCCAGCTCAACAAGCCGTTTCGCCCGTTCGATAGCCAGCTCGGCAACGGCGGTATGGTCCTCGGCGGGTCGGTCGAAGGTAGATGAGATCACCTCGCCCTTGGCTGAGCGCTCGAAGTCGGTGACCTCCTCGGGTCGTTCGTCCACCAACACCACCATCAGCTTCACCTCGGGGTTGTTGATGGCGATGGCGTTGGCGATGGCCTGCATGATCAGGGTCTTGCCGGCCTTGGAGGGGGAGACGATCAGCGCGCGCTGACCCTTGCCGATGGGGGCGACCAGATCGATGATCCGGCCAGCCATCTGGTTGGGGGTGGTTTCCAACTTGAGTCGCTCTTGCGGGTAGAGCGGGGTGAGCTTGGCGAAGTCCGGTCGCTGCCGAATCCCGTCAAGATCGGCACCGTTGACGGTATCGATCCTCACCATCGGGTTGAACTTCTCCTTGCGCTCGCCCTCGCGCGGCGTACGGATCACACCTGTGACCAGGTCTCCCTTACGCAAGCCGAGCTTCTTGACCATCGAAAGGGAGACGTACGCGTCGTCGGGTCCCGGCAGGTAGCCGTTGGTGCGGACGAAGGCGTAATTGTCAAGGACATCCAAGATGCCGCGAGCCGGGACGAGCACGTCGTCTTCGGAGATCACCGGCTCGTCGTAGCGTTCCAGGTTGCCGCCGCCGCCACCCCGGTTACGCCGGTTCTGGCGATCCCGACTACGCCGCCGACGGCTCGCGGCGACCGCCGCCTTCCTCGTCCCAGTCGCGACCCTGGTTGTCGCGACCCTGGTTGTCGCGACCCTGGTTGTCACGTCCCTGGTTGTCACGCCCCTGGTTGTCGCGCTGCTGGTTCTCGCGAGCCTGGCCTTGGTCGCGGCCCCTGCGATCCCGTCGGTCGTTTTGCCGATTCTCGCGAGCCTCGTCCGCCCGCTCGCCATCATCGGGGTGCGCCTCAGCAGTCTCCTGCGCGTCAGATGATCTGTCGGCGACCTGCCGGGCGTCGCTACCGTCCCGTGGCGCACCGCTCACCTCGCGCACCTGACTGTCGTCGACGGTCTGGACCGGCCTTGCTGCTGGTCGGACGTCGGATTGCCGGGCTGGCCGGTTGAGACCAGCTCAGGCTGTGCGGGATGCTCGGGCATGCTGTGCCTCCTCGCGCTCGTCGCTGGCATCGCGCGGCGCTCGTTGCAGCTCATCCAGTGCGCTGGCGACATCTCGGCTGTCGCGGCCGTCCTGGAGGCTGCGCTGGCCATTGTCTTGCCCGCCCTGATCTACGGGATGCGCTGTCTCCCGGACCGCGCTGGGCGGACTGAATGGCGTCGATCAATTGACTTTTGCGCATGGCGCCAGTGCCCTTGATTCCAAGGGAGCCGGCCAGCTGCTTCAGCTCGGCGAGGACCATGGAGTCCAGGCCGGAGCCCTTGCGATTGCGACGATCACTGGTGAGTTGCTTACTCGGCTCGCCGGTACCTTCCTCATGTGCGGAGGCACTCGTCACTTCGGCGATTTCTGTCAACGTGTATGTCCTTTGTCGGTTTTCAGGCACGTCATCGGTGCCCATCCATGGCGCGGGGTTCTGTTGCCCCGCCCAACGGGTCTTTCTAGAGGTCCTCACCGCATCGCGACGACTGTTCTCGAGATGTGGCTGACGGGAGATGCCGTAAAGCCTCGTCCGCGCCGCACCTGACCTTGTGGCGCTACTTGGTCAGATGTGCGTCTTCGTGACTTGGCTGGTTGGGGAAGCCGGTCACCGCAGCTGCCCTGACCGTGTCGGCCCTCTAAGGCTAGCACCTGCGCTCCGGGGTTTCCATCACAGTGTGATCACGCACCCCTGGGGCGTCAGAGTCGAGGATCGCTGCGGCTGACCCTATACCACTGAGCCGTAGCGAGAAGCCAGTCGCTTTGTTGATCTTGAAGCGCAGTCAGATCCGCCTGCCTGCCCAGCACCAAGACGCTCGGACCAGCACCACTGATCGTCGCCGCAAATCCCTGTCCTCGTAGCGATTTCATCAGCTCGTACGAGCGCGGCATCGCGGCTTCGCGATATCCCTGGTGCAGCCAGTCGACAGGTAGCGTCGTAGAGCAGGTCCGGTTCAGACGCCAGGGCGTGGACCAGCAGAGCTGCTCGGCCGGAGTTCGCCACCGCATCGACGTGGGGCACAGTCTCGGGGAGCAGATCGCGGGCGGCATCAGTCGCCACTGACGTCTCGGGGATGAACAACGCCGCACCGATCGAGGCGTCAACGTGGCCCTGAGCCACCCTCACCCCAGTTCGGCCCTGGTACGCCAAGACGAAGCCTCCGTAGACCGCCGCAGCCACATTGTCGGGATGACCCTCGATGGCATTCGCATGCCCGAGGAGCCATTCAGGCTGCACCTGTATCTCAGCCAGTCCCGCTGCAGCCACCAGGCCCGCGACGATTGCCGCGGAGGAAGATCCGAGCCCTCGACCGTGCGGGATGGTGTTGCGACAGCCGAGCCAGAGCCCAGGTGCCGTGACCCCAAGATCGGCGAGGCCGACGAGCGCGGAGCGAATGATCAGGTGGCTCTCGTCGCGAGGCAGCTCCGCCGCCCCTTCCCCCGACACGTCGATCTGATAGCCCCGTTCGATCACCGCCAGGCTGACCCGCTCCCGCCAGTCCAGCGCGAGCCCAAAGCAGTCGAAGCCAGGCCCCAGGTTCGCGCTAGTGGCTGGAACCTCCACCAGCACCGAGCTTCCGGGGCTCAGCACACGCTGATCCGAGGGCTCGGGACGCACCATTGGTTCCTTGGACACGGACATCATCTAGCGAGCTAATCCAGCAGCCCGCAGACCGTCGCAATGGCGAGCAGATCCGCTGTCACGACTTCGGCATGAATCGGACCGAGTCGCGATAACGCCGTGTCAACATCCTTCAGGCCATGTCCCGTTACGGTGACGGCGATCTGCAGGCCTGACTCGATCTCGCCGCGCTGGTGTTTGGCAAGTAAGCCCGCGACCCCTGCAGCCGAGGCGGGCTCGACAAAGATTCCCTCCTCGCGGGCGAGGAAAGCCTGAGCGTCGAGGATCTGCTGATCGCTTACTGCCTCGATCAGGCCACCGGATTCGTCGCGAGCGGCACGAGCCTGCTCGGCAGATGCCGGGTTGCCGATGCGGATCGCGGTGGCCACAGTCTCGGGCTGAAGAACCGGATGTCCAAGCACCAGAGGAGCTGCGCCCTTCGCCTGGAAACCCCACATCCGTGGGGCTCGTGTGGCCTTCCCAGCGGACATGTACTGCCTATAACCACGCCAGTACGCCGAGATATTCCCGGCGTTACCGACTGGGATCACCTGTACGTCGGGCGCATCGCCCAGCTCATCGATCACTTCGAAAGCCGCAGTCTTCTGACCCTCGATCCTGTTCGGGTTGACCGAATTGACGAGCGCGACCGGGTACTCGTGGGCAAGCTTGCGGGCGAGTTCCAGGCAGTCGTCGAAGTTGCCGTCGATTTGCACCACTCTGGCACCGTGCACGATTGCCTGCGCGAGCTTCCCGGTCGCGATTCGGCCGGCAGGCAGCAGCACGATGGTGGACAGACCCGCCTTCGCCGCGTACGCCGCGGCCGACGCAGAGGTGTTGCCGGTCGAGGCACAAACCACGGCCTGCACCCCCTGCCCGGCGGCGACACTGAGCGCGACTGTCATGCCGCGGTCCTTGAACGAACCGGTTGGATTGGCACCTTCGACCTTGATCCACGTCTCGCAGTGCAGGATCTCCGATAGCTTCTCGGCCGCTACCAGCGGCGTGCCTCCCTCTCCGAGGGTGATCACCGGATCGCTATCGGACACCGGCAGCCAGTCTCGATAGCGAGCGATCACGCCGTATCCGGGACGACGCCTTACAGAGGTTGGACCGTCCGCGATGAAGGACTCGGGGATCACTTCAGTCCCCTTCGACCCGCATCACGCTGGTGACCGCGCGGACTACGTCGAGCCTGCGTAATGCTCGCACCGTGGCGCTGAGCGAGGCATCTCGGGCGTGGTGGGTCACGATCACCAGCTGAGCCTCGGCACCCCGCCCGTTCTGCCGTACGGTCTCGATCGACACGTCATGCTCGCTGAAGACATGGGCGATGGTTGCCAGCACGCCCGCCCTGTCGGCCACCTCGAGCGAGAGGTGATACCGAGTCATCACGCTGCCGATCTCGCTAACGGGACGCGCCGCATAGCTCGACTCGCCAGGCCCGACCGCCCCGCGCAGCCGGTTCCGGGCGACCGTGACGAGGTCTCCGAGAACCGCACTCGCCGTTGGTGACCCGCCGGCACCAGGGCCGTAGAACATGAGCTTTCCGGCAGACATCGATTCGACGAACACCGCGTTGTACGCGTCGCCAACTCCGGCGAGTGGGTGGGAGCGCGGAATCATTGCCGGATGGACCCGCACCGATACTCTTCGGTCGGCAGCGCCGGCTAGAGCTGGGGATAGCTGGCAGATTGCCAGCAGCTTGACCACGCAGCCGATGTCGTGCGCCGAGGCGATGTCAGCGGGAGTGATTCCGGTAATGCCTTCCCGGTAGACGTCTGCGCCGGTGACCCGCGTATGGAAAGCCAGGCTCGCCAAGATCGCGGCCTTGGCTGCGGCGTCGAAGCCCTCGACGTCTGCCGTCGGATCGGCCTCCGCATAGCCGAGAGTCTGCGCCTCGGCAAGCGCCTCGGCAAAGCCGATGCCCCCGGTATCCATGCGATCCAAGATGTAATTCGTGGTGCCGTTCACGATCCCGATCACCGAGGTGATCTCGTCACCGACGAGCGACTCCCTGAGCGGCCGGATGATCGGGATGGCACCAGCAACCGCGGCCTCAAAGTAGAGGTCAGCTCTCCCCCGCTCGGCAGCCTCGAACAGTGCGACGCCATCCTCGGCGAGCAGGGCTTTATTCGCGGTCACCACGGAGGCCCCATGGCGCAGCGCCGCCAAGATCAACGACCGGGCCGGCTCAATCCCTCCGATGAGCTCGATCACAAGATCGACGTCCTCTCGGGTGACCAGCGCCTCCGCATGGGTGGTGAACAGCCCGGGGTCGATGCCTGGACGGTCTCGGTCGTCTCGGCGCACCGCAATGCCGACAAGCTCCAAAGGCCGGCCCACCCTGGCACGCAGATCAGCCGCCTGCTCGATGATCAACCGTGCCACCTCCGAGCCCACAACACCGCAGCCGAGCATGGCCACGCGGAGCGGCGCGAGCGGCGGACTCTCAAGGAGGGCTGTGGGCTGCACGCTAGTCAAAGTCACGGAAACCTCATTTACGCAACGACACCACGACCCCGAATCGTGGCGGTTTCATTGTTCACTATCCCTTCTTGGGCTCTGCTCGCGTATCGCGCTATAACCACGCGCGATACCGACGCTCACAGAGGTTTCTCCTTCATCCAGCATCCAGCGCCAACAAATCCTCGATCGTTTCTCGTCGGATCAGCGTCGTGATCTGGCCATCGCGAACCGCAATGACCGGCGGCCGGGGGACATAGTTGTAGTTGCTCGCCATGGAACGGCTGTACGCGCCCGAACCCGGCACCGCGAGCAGGTCGCCGGCCGCAATGTCGGCCGGCAGGAACTCATCTCGGACCAAGATGTCGCCGCCTTCGCAGTGCTTGCCAACCACGCGGGCCAGCACCGGGGCCGCCGAGGAACGGCGGGAGGCCAAAGTGGCCGAGTAAGCGGCCGCATAAAGCGCAGTCCGGATGTTGTCGCTCATCCCCCCGTCGACAGCGACGTAGAGACGGCTGGCGCCGCCGTCAAGGGCGACTGGCTTAACAGTGCCGACTCGGTAGAGGGCGAAAGTACTCGGACCGCTGATTGCCCGACCCGGCTCGATGGACACGTGCGGCACGCTGATGTCGAGCGCTGAGCATTCGCCTGCAACGATCTCCCGGAGTGCTTCGGCCAGCACAGCCGGCTTGGCTGGTGTGTCAGCACTGGTGTAGGCGATGCCAAAGCCGCCACCAAGATCGAGCTCGCCTAGCTGAACACCCGTCTGAGCAGCGAAATCGGCTTGCAGCCGGAGGGTGCGTCGCGCCGCTACCTCGAAACCCTCAGCATCGAAGATCTGCGAGCCGATGTGGGAGTGGATGCCGATCAAGTCCAGCGCGGGATCCTGGTGGCACCTGAGCAGCGCTGACATTGCGGTGCCATCGGCGATCGAGAACCCGAACTTCTGATCCTCGCGCGCGGTCGCGATGTACTCGTGGGTGTGCGCCTCCACACCGGTGGTTACCCGGACCATCACCCGCGGTCGGCCCGGTAGCTCCTCGGCCAGCGCGCTCAGCCGGGCGATCTCATCGAAGGAGTCAATGATGATCCTGCCAACCCCGCCTGCCAGCGCGTGCCGCAGCTCCTCGACACTCTTGTTGTTGCCGTGTAGCCCCACCCGTCGCAGATCGATACCGGCGCGCCGCACCACAGCCAGCTCGCCGCCGGTGCAGACATCGACGCCAAGACCTTCTTCGATGACCCAGCGCGCCACGGTCGTACAGAGAAACGACTTGGCGGCGTAGTAGACATCCCAACCCTCGAAGGCATCTGCGAAAGCGCGAGCCCTCGCCCGTAAGTCCGCTTCGTCCACCACGTAGACCGGTGTGCCGACCTGCTCGGCAATCTCGACGACGCTGCGGCCGGCCACCCTGAGCACACCGTTCGCGTCCTTGTCGACACCAGTGCTCCACAGGCTCGGCAGGAGCGTGTTGACGTCGCTGGGCAAGCTGAGCCAGCTGGGAGCCCGCGCGGTGGAATCGGCGTGGATCGAGCCGGCCACGTGGGTATGGGTCACATCGCGAAACTGTGCCAGAGCAGCGTGAATCGCCGCGGACTTATCAGCCCGCGGACATCGGTACCGAGCCCTATGACGATGCCGTGATCTCGATGCTGCGGCTCTCGGCCAGACGCACCTCGGTTGGAGCAGCGCTCACCTTGCCATCCACAGTGACCACGAGGTCTCCGCATGCCGACCCCAGGCAGCGACCATCGAACCGCACACCCCAGACCATGAAGAACTGTCCGAGCGTTACCGCGCTGGTTTCACGGCCCTCCAGCCATACCTGGCCAGATGTGTCGTGGGTGTGCATCGGGGCCTGTACCGCGCGAACCCGGTCAATTCCCACGTTGGGTGGCACTTCCACTGACGCGCCATCCACGGTGATCCGGAGATCGACGACGCGTGAGTTCCCGTTGCTGCTGATAGGTTGCGGCGCCAGTCCAGCAGCGGTGATGTAGGAGATGGCGTCCCTCGGTGCGCTCCACGGCGGCCGCGTACTCCGCTGTGCGGCTGGGGCGGGCGCAGCCTGACGGACGCAGCCGGTGAGCACGAGCAGCACGATGAGGACGGCCACCCGCGCGGCACACGCCCCCCACCGACCGCCCGGCACGGGTCGAGAATAGAACGACGAAGATGTCACGAGTCGCACAGCAAGCTGCAAGCTAGATGCACGCTGGTACATTGCCTTTCGGCCCTCCACCGGGCCTGGCTCGCCCGCACAGGCCGGCCCCCGTAGCTCAGGGGATAGAGCACCGCCCTCCGGAGGCGGGAGCGCGAGTTCGAATCTCGCCGGGGGCGCAAGTATTTGCGCTAGTCGGAGCCTACTTTTCCCCAGATCTGAGTTGGACGACTTCGGCGTCGGTACACGGGGCGTTACACCAGAAAGTGCCTCGGTACGCGCGGCACCCATTGCATCGGCCACATCGTTCAGCCGATCGGCGAATAGATGGCCGTACTAGTCGAGCGTCATCACCGCGGATTTGTGGCCAAGTAGCTGCTGCACGCCTTCACGTCGGCACCCGAGGCGATGGCCAGCGAGGCCGCCGTGTGGCGGGGCTCGTGAGGATGGAAGCCGGGAATGCCGATCACCATCGACGCCCTGTTCATCGCCGCACGTCGGAACGTGCCGGATCGCATGATGGCACCGCGCTCGCCGACGAAGACAAGATCATTGCCTGACTTCCCCGTCACGTGCTGGGCCAGATCCTCGAGCAGGAAGCGCGGGAGTGGCACCTCGCGGCGCTCGTGGCCTTTCGTGGGCCGAACGTCATCACACCCTTGACCGGCGTCACGGACTCGACTACGAGCACACGGCGCCGCAGGAAGTCGATGTGCTTCACCCTCAGCGGGGCCATCTCGCCCCACCTCAAGCCGGTGTAGGCCCCAGCGAGTGCTGCTACCACGAGCCGGGCGGCTTCAACCTCAGTATCGTTGGCGCTCGTCCCGCCGGCCACAAATCGGAACTCGCGTGTGCACCCCGGGAAGATTATGAACCGGCCGGCGGGGCCTTCAAGCTGGAGCGCGCACGAGTTCTAATCCACAGCGTTAACAGACTATTCCCCAGGCCCGGGACTGGCGGTACGCCCCGGGTGGGGCCCGCTCCCCGTGCGGAGCTGCATGCAATGAACGCCCGCTAGCGTTCCGGTCGTGAGTGAGGCAGGGCACGGCACGTCGGCGCGCCGGATGTCACTGCACCCTCTGCCGGCGAGCGCATAGCGACACCCAGCGAGTCTGGGGACGAGCCCGATCGCAAGCACGCCTGCCCGTCGAGGTGCGGCAACAGCTCCTGGACGCTATCTACGCGGGCCAGCCGTTCCGGGCGGTGCTCCGTGACCTCGGGCTGACCTCTAATCCGAAAATGATGGTGACCGGGCAGCGTCGACAGCCGGCCGGGACCTGCAGCGCGGAATCTTGGCGTGGGGCTGGTAGTCAGGCGACGGCTTCGAGGGTGACGCGGTAGCCAAGGGCTTCGAGCTGGCGGACGTGGTTGCGTTTCTTGGCGTTGGTGTCGAAGTGTCGGTCGTAGTGGTCCGCGCCGAGGTCGTGGAACCGGGTGTTGGGGTCGGCGAGCAGGTGCCAGATGATCACCAGCAGTGAGCGGCCGACCGCGACGATGGCTTTCTTCTTGCCACGGCGTCGGGCGATGCGGCGGTAGCGGGCGCCGAGGAAGGTGTCGGTACGACCGGCGGCGACCGCGGCCTCGCCCAGGATCCCGGCGAGGTAGCGGTTGCCGTGCCCGGTGGAGCCGTTGCCTTTGGTCTTCCCGGCCGAGGAGTTAATCCCGGGGGCGAACCTTGCCCACGAGGCGAGGTGTCCGGGGGTGGGGAAACGGGTCATGTCGAGGCCGATCTCGGCGATGATGATCGCGGCCGCGGCCGGGCCGATCCCGGGGATCTCATCGAGCCGGTCGGCCGCATCACCGAAAGGGGCTAGGTGCTCCCCGATCTGGACGTCGACTGCGGCGATGTCGGCATCGACGGCGTCGATCCGGTTCAGCATCCGCACCAGCAAGAACCGATGGTGGTCATCGAAGGTCCCCAGCGGGAGCCCGGCGAACGCCTCCTCCAGCCGACCGATCTTGATCCGCATCCGTGTTCGGGCCAGCCCGGCCAGCTTCTTGGGGTCGCGTTCGCCGGCGATCAGCGCGGCCAGCATCGCCCGCCCGGAAACCCCGAAGATGTCGGAGGCGACGACGGAGAGCTTGATGCAGGCGTCCGTGCGCCACGAGGCGCTGTTGTTTGAGTGGAGGTGAGAGACCTGCACCGCTGACCCTGTCGTGGCAGGGAGGTGAAGCTGAGGGCAGCCTGCCCCGGAAGGTGCCGGGGTGGGTGGGAGCAGCCCTGACAAAGCCGGGACGGGCCAGAACTGCCAGATGGTGCGGGTCCGGCGAGCGTGATGGGAAGGAGTACGAGAGGAACCCGCGTTATTACGTCTCTCAAGTATCTACCGGCCTCAATCTGGCGGATCTGGGCCGGGAGCGGTGCACAAACCACCGGGGCTTCTTTGCTGGTGGGACGAACTTCTGGGCGGGTATGGATGCGCCCGCCGGGAGGCCATGGTGAATGTCCACGGCGTAACCATGGCGAGGCCGCAGGGACAAAGTGGGGCTCCTCACCCGTCGAGCGAACAGCAGTGAACGTGGGAACCGTTCCGGTCCTCACCCGCCAATCCGGGCTGCCAGCACGGATCGGCGGGGTGGGTTCACCGTTGACCGATCGGACTGGAACGGGGCGGAGCCGCCGTAGTACTTCGAGGCCGGGAGAGCCGGCCACCTGGGGAAGGGCGGCAGCGGAAACGAGAAGACGAGGATGCTGTGATGCTGAGAGATCCACCGGTGAATACGGGTGGCCCGGGCCGGGAACACGAACCTCGGGTCGGGGTATCAGGTATGCAGGCCAAGCTTCACCGTTGGGCGGTGGCCGATCCTGGCCGCCGGTTCGACGACCTGTTCAATCTCGTGCATGACCCGGCGACGCTGCGGATGGCGTTCGCCCGGGTCGCGAGCAACACCGGCCATGACACGCCCGGCGTTGACGGCTGGACCGTCGCCGCCGTGGAGGAGACGGTCGGGGTTGCGGGGTTCCTGGACGATCTGCGGGCACAGGTCAAGGACGGCTCGTTTCGTCCGTTGCCGGTGCGCCAACGGTTGATCCCGAAAGGCCGTGGTTCGGGGAAGCTGCGAAGTTTAGGCATCCCCACCATCGCTGACCGGGTAGTCCAGGCTGCGTTGAAGCTGGTGCTGGAACCGATCTTCGAGGCCGACTTCATGCCGGTCTCCTACGGGTTCCGGCCGAAGCGGCGGGCTCACGACGCGATCGCTGAGATCCAGCTGTTCGGCACACACGGTTACCGGTGGGTGCTGGACGCAGACATCGAGGCGTGCTTCGACCGAATTTCGCATTCCGGCCTCCTGGATCGGGTGCGGAAGCGAGTCAAAGACAAACGGGTCGTGGCGCTGGTGAAGGCGTTCCTGAAGGCCGGGATCTTGACAGAGCTCGGCGAGAAGCAGGACACCCCGACCGGCACTCCGCAAGGGGGCATCCTGTCGCCGCTGATGGCTAACATCGCCTTGTCGGTGCTCGATGAGCACCTGCATCGGCCTTGGCGGTCAGGCGGCACCATGTCCACCCGCTCACAACGTGAACGGCGTCGGGCCAAGGGCCTACCCAACTGGCGGATCGTCAGATACGCAGACGATTTCGCCGTGCTCGGGGACGGTAACCAGGCAGACGTCGAAGCCCTACGCGAACAGATCAGCGGTGTGTTAGCCACCATGGGCTTGGCCTTCTCGGAGGCCAAAACCCGGGTGGTGCACATGTCCGAGGGGTTCGACTTCCTCGGCTTCCACATCCAGTGGAAACGGAAACGAGGAACAAACCCCTGGCACGTCTACACCTTCATCGCGGACCGGCCGATCCGGTCGTTGAAGGCGAAAGTGCGTGCCCTGACGAACAGGACGTCACAGCAGCACCCTGGATCCGTGCTGATCCGGCTCGCCCAGATCATGCGCGGCTGGTCAACCTACTTCCGTCACGCCGTCAGCAAACACACCTTCTCGACCCTTGCCAACTTCGTGTGGCATCGGGTGGCCCGGTGGCTGATGACGCGGCATCACTGGAAGTGGACAGACCTCCGACGACGGTTCACCGGCCCCGGTGGCCGGTGGATACCCTTGTCGGCCGACGGGAAAGTGTTGTTCAACCTCGAAGCGGTCCCGGTCACCCGATACCGCTACCGAGGGAACATCCCGACCCCGTGGGCGCTGCCTCCCACCTAACGGCAGGTTCCGTGGAGAGCCCGTTGCGCCGAGAGGCGCACGGCGGGTTCGGCGAGCGGTCTGGGGAAACGAACCTGAGCAATCAGGACACCGCGCCCCAGACCGACTCAACTCGAGCAGCTTCTCCACCCGGTTCTTCTCCGCAGTCCGGACTCCGACCAGGTCGACCCGGTACCGGGTCAGGTCCCGCAGCCGTCGGATGTCGGCCGGGGGCACGAAGCTGGGCCGCAGCATCTGGCGTTCGGCGACCTTGCACAGCCACACCGCGTCTAACACGTCGGTCTTGGGCCGGCCGGGCAGATGCTTGACATCCTTGGCGTTGACCAGCCACGGCTGCAGGCCGTGAGCCTCGAACAGGTAGAACGGTGGCCGCCAGTAATCGCTAGTCGCCTCCATTACCACCCGCTCGATCCCCAACCCGACGAGCCGATTCGCCAGCTCACACAACGAGCCGACCATCGTCGTATGCGTGGTCACCTCCTGCACCCTGCGCTTGCCGCCCGCGGCGGCTGGGAGCCGGACACAACACACGATCTCGGCTTTCCCGATATCCAACGCCGCAACCCGCTCAATGATCTGCTCATCGTCTTCGGTCTCGACCAGCATCACCTACTCCCCTCACTCGACCGGTCACACCACGTGCGACCACCCGGGGGAACCGCCAGGGCAAACAAGCGAATCTAATCCTCGCGCTCACACCAGGCGCCAAACCGCGCCCGGATCGGCAGCATTGAAGAGCCCACCACGCAGTCCCCGCACCCGGCTAATCGACGGCCTCACAAGACCATAGGGAAACGGCGTCACCGGGCGGCCACAGGCCCATTTTCAGCCCGGAACGGGCGCCCCACCAGGGGCACACTGGCTAATCGGGTGTTTGGGCTCACCAGGACTGACCAGGAATGGTCCGAGAAGCTGGATGCTGCCCTGACGGCAGCCCGGCGCGAGGACCTCCAGCACGGCACCAATGCCGCCTACATACACGGCTGCGTGTGCAAAGACTGTCGGACGTATCAGCTCGTCCGGATGGGCAGGAACCGTGGCTGACGGCCCCGATCTGCCTAGCGCACGGGTGCTGCCCGGCCACCGACCGTGGTGAGGCCAGCTCCGAGGGATGGCGGTTGCAAGAAGTGACGCTGCCGGTAGGCAGAGTCCCCACAACCATGCCCAAACCGCTCGCAACCTTAGACGCTCGCTCCGGAATGCTGCCACTGTTACGCGGCAATCCAGCTGTCACTGCTCGTCCCTGTCTCGAGAACCGAGATGACGAGACACGTTTTCGGGCATGACAATCGGACGGCTCGCTACCGCGTCGATCCCCGTCCGACGACCGTGATCGTGATGGTGGAAAGCAACTCGTCGGTAGCGGGATCGCGCAGCGTCGCGGTGAGTACTCCGGTCTGACGCAGTCCGGCGAAGAACTCTGACGGGGTGAAGCGGACCACGACGTCGCAACTGGCGCCCGCGGCGAGGACGTCGCCGGGCGTGAGCGCTGGACACGTTGAGCCGGGCAGCAGCCCGAAGCCAAAGTCATCGGGCAGCCCGCCCTCAACCAGTAGCAGCACGTCCGAGCCGCTGATGTTGGTGATCGTGGCGCTCTTCAGGACCTCGGTTCCCACCGGCACGGTCCCGAAGTTGATGGTCTTCGGCGTAACCCGTGCCAGCTTCTCGGCCGCGACCGCCGGCTGCGAAACCCAGACTGTCGCCAGAACACACATGAGCGTGAGCGTGAGCAAGCGCTTCACGGTTCCCCCTTCAGATTCAGATCGCTTCTAGAGCGGGCCTACCACCCGCACGATCGTCGACGCCTGATCGTTGCCCGGGTTGGGATCGCTGGTGTTCCCGAAGTCGGCGATGAACGCGGTGTTGCTGATGCGCCGCTCATTGCGCGCGAGATTGGTGATCGGCGTTGCCACGATCGTGAGCGTCGCGCTGGCCCCTGGCGGCAGAGCGGCAGGGGAACAGAACGCGGACACCGAACCGCAGGTCGAGTCCACCAAGTTGAGCTGGTCCGGCATCGAGTCGCCGAAGACAACACCTGAGGCGACGCCGGGACCCAGATTCGTCAGTGTCACCGTGTAGGTGATCGTCTCGCCCACCCGCACAGTGTTTGACTCGGCCACCTTGGTGATCTGAAGATCGGCGGTCTCTAGCGCTGCCGCCCGCTCCACGCCCAAAACAATCAGCAGCACCGCGGCCACGATGGCCCCTGCGATTCGCCGCATACCGCACCCCACCCCCTGGCACACAATGCGCCCCCGAACACCCTTCGAGATACAGCGCACCCGTGGCACGCCGACCACTGGACAACGTCGACCGCGCCCTGCGGCGACTTTACGCCGCCTGTGCCACCTGGTGGGTTGAACTGACCTATTTGGTCTGTCGTGCGCTGCGAAGCGTGGAACCTCAGAGGCGCCTAGTACCTGACCGTTGAACGTTCCTATCGCGGAATTGCCATCCAGCTGGCTGTGTCGCCTTACTCCGGGATTCACACGTTGAGCTCGCGGCCCTAATACCAAGTTGTAAGCGGCGAGACCTCTACGACAACCGTTGCCAGTCGGGTTGGTAGCCGTATGTGAGCTGTCGGCGTGAGCTGCCGTCGGCCTTGGCGATGTAGATCTTGGCGATGCCCGAAGTGTCGTTGACAAAGGCCATATAGCGACCGGATGCCGATGGCGTCGGGGATTTGTCGCCAGGGACAGAGGCGAGGTTTTCGTCATAGGCGTATCCGTCGTACTCGGTCTTGATGATCGGTGAATAAAACCCGGGGTAGTCGATGTTCGCGTAGACCGCCGTGGAGGAATCATTCGGCCCGTCGAAGACCTGATTTTGGATACCGAAGCCCCATTGGCCAGCGGGACCCCAGACCAGGTCCGACCAGATGTGGTTCAAGACGGAGCACTCCATGCGGTCGAGAGTGAGTTCGCCGGTTGCAACGTTCAGCATCCACAGCCCGTCGTCGCACCAAGGGTGTCGGAGGCAAACACGATGCGGGTGCCATCCCGTGACCAGGCGAATGTTCGGTCAATCCACACTGGCTGTGGCCCGTCGTCGCACATGTGGTCGTCCATGTAACAGCCAAGGATTGGCGTCGGCGTCCCGAACGGTGCTGTCGTGCGGACCTTCACCAGGATGCCAGTGGCGTCGGCGAAGGCAAGCCACCCGCCATCGGGAGACCAGGAGGGGCCGGCGGTCGCGTTCCCGCCTTGGGTGATCCGAGTCTTCTGCGAGCCAGCGCGCATGACCCAGATCTCGCGGACCCCGGCCGCCGGCTCATGGGTGTAGGCGATGCGCTGCCCGCTGGGCGACCACTCAGGCCGATAGTTCTTCCCGACGTAAGTCCGCTTGGACAGGCCACTGCCATCGGGTCGAATTGTGTAAATCTGATTCCCCTTGACGAACGCGATCCTGCCGTCCCTTCTGGGCCAGGTGGCCTGTGCCGGCACCGAAACCAAACTGAGGATTACGGCGAAAACAGTTGCAGCAGCAATCACGACGACACGAGGCACGATGGCCCTCACCCATCAATAGCCGAAACGACGCCCGGCCTTCGGTGGACTCTAGACCAACCTGAGACGCGCCGTGCCCAAGACGCGCCTGATCGAGGCAAGAGTCGCCGTAAGCGCCTCCCGGATCGGTGACCCCGCCCTGGATCACTCCCTGTGGCGGGTCCAGGTGGAGTGCTGCTTGTGCGGCCACGTTCCTGAGACGAACTGATTCCTCGATTAGATCTTTAGTAGCCAGGCTCTGCCGCGACCTTGGCGTACTTGGCATATTTGCCGTCGGGCAGGCAGCTCATGCGTTCGGTCTGGCCCGGCTCCAGGTCGCCAGTGGAGCACACCACTCTGCCCAGGAGATCTCCGGATTTGTCGATGAACTTGATGTGGATGAACATCGTGGAGGTCGCATCGCTGACGTTCTTGGCCTTGCCGGTCACGCTGAAGGCGGCGTCCCCTAACCTGGTGTCTCGCTTGACGGCCCAGCCCTTCAGCACCTTGTGAGAGCCGATTGTGAATGCTTTACCGACCGTGACCTCTCGCGGTGCATTGGGGTCTTCCTCGGCCTGCTGAGAAGCCTCTTCAGACGCTGACACCTCAGTTATGGCTTCATCGACGGCCCTGCCAGCGGTGCCGACGAGGGCCACCCAAGTGACGATGCCGATCAGCATCACGGCCAAGATGATCAGCAGGACGATCAGCCACGTCCGCCGCTTCTTTGGGGGCTGTGGTGGCTGGCCGTACGGGGTCTGAGGATATGGCGCCGGGGCCCCAGGCATGGCGGACGGTGTAGTCATCGGTGGCTCCCCTTCTGTTAAGACTGGTTGTCAAGGCCGGATGAAAATCCAACCATCTCGATTCATGATCGTTTTCCCTTTCGGAGTTTTGGGTTGCTCGATTTGGGTTCTGGCGAAGGCTGTGACGGGCTGCCATGCTGGACGGCAACCCAGGCTTGATCACCCCTACGTTGTCGCCGGCCTGTTGGAAGCGTTCGGCGTTGGCCTTGACGTCCTTGAGCCTCCGTGATGTCAGGAAGCGCCTGCAGTCGTACAAGACCTCGCCATACGTGCTCGATATGCGAGCCGTCCAGGAAACATAGATTTGTGTTTCCTGCAAGAATTTGTGTCGAACCAACGGATCGGGTCACAGCTTCCGGTCCCGTCGAATCTGTGCCAGGCGCACAACGGCGGCAGCGAAGATGCGTGCGGCCACATCGGCAGCGGCCGTAAATCGCTGCGGGTGCAACACGCCGTGATGCGGCAATTCACGCGTACACCGATCCGCGCTCCGGAGGCGGGAGCGCGAGTTCGAATCTCGCCGGGGGCGCCATCCGAATTTGGCGCCTGGCCTGCGGTTTTACCTTTCGCCCTATAGGCGGCCAAGTCGACCACATCGGCGCTTGGCAACACTTTGGCAACAGGATTTTGAGCATTGGCAACAGCAGCGGCGGATCTGGAGGCCTCGGAGCGGGCGTTGTCGAGCGCGTCGGCGACCTCGTCGAGGCGATCGCTGAACAGGTGTCCGTAGACGTCCATCGTCATCGCAGCGCTCGAATGTCCGAGCATCTGCTGCACGACTTTGACGTCCGCGCCGCTGGCAATGGCGAGGCTGGCGGCGGTGTGTCGCAGCTCGTGCGGGTGCAGTTCGGGGATGCCGATCGCCTTGGCGGCCAAGTGGAAGCCAGAGCGGAAGATCGGCGCCCGTAGTGGCCCGCCTCCCCGTACGCCGGTGAACACGAGGTCGTCGGGCTCCTTGCCGGCGATGTGTTCTCGCAGCTCGGCGACGAGGAACCGTGGGATCGGCACCTGCCTGCGCTCGTGGGACTTGGGCGTGCCCCAGACAAGCCCCTGGCCCTGCACGACGGTGACGGACTCGGCGATGGTCGCGCGTCGGCGGGTGAGGTCGAGACGGCTCACCCTGAGTGCGGCCATCTCGCCGAATCGGACGCCGGTGTAAGCGAGGAACAGGACGACGAGCCGGTAGGTCTGGTTCTCGCGTTCGTCGAGCCGGCAATGCTTGCTCACGTCACTTGGGCGGGCGCACGCCTCAGCGAGGGCCTCGACCTGGGCGTGGGTCAAGAAGCGCTGCTCCTCCTTGGACGGGCGCGGGAGATTGACGCCGGTCGCGACGTTGCGGGCCGAGCGTCCGTCCTTGACGGCCATGTTGAGGATCAGTGAGAGCACACGGTGGACCTTGCGGACGGTCGCGGGTGAGCGGGTCTTCGACAGCGCTGTTACCCACTTCTGCACGTCGACATGGGAGACGTTGGCGAGCTTCACCCGGTCCCACTTGGGTCGGATGTGCTCGCGGATGATCCCCGCATACCGCTCGTGGGTGGACGGCTTGAGGTGGGTCTGGTTGTCGAGCCAGTGTGTGGCCCAGTCCCCCACCGTGATCCGCGCGAGCGCCAGTAGCGCAACGTGGCCACGGGGACGCGGACCACGTTGGCGACCTCCTTCATGGTGAGCCGATTCCCGGCCCTCGATTCCGCGAATGCGACGCGTACGGAACATGGGGCTTGGGCCTGCCGACCCGCGGGAGGCGGTCTTGGGGCGAAGGGTTGGGTTCAGGTGTAACGGCGTACTTGCTGGCTTCCTCGGCGTCGAGTTCGGCGGCGTGGGCGGGGCCGAGGTCGGCGCGGTCGCGGCTGAAGGTGTCGACCCACTGCCTGCGAGCGTCGTCGAGGCTCTCTGCGACGAGGTGGGCAGTGTTGGCGTTCCTTCCGCGGGTCATGCCTACGCATGCCGATGCGGCTCCGGTGTGCTCTCCCAGCGCCATGTGCGCCGCCGTTGTCGTCTCGCCCTGGGCGCCGTAGACGGTGGTGGCGTAGGCCAGCTCGACGTGGTGGCTGGTGTAGGCGAGCGGCAGATTCCGGTAGCCGTGCTCACCGGTGAGCTGAAGGGTCCCGTCCGGGTCGATTCCGGTGACGGTCCAGGTGTCGCGGTTGGCGACGCCGAGGTCGTAGTCGTTGTGCCGAGTCGCAACGCGATCACCGACACCGATCCGCTCACCTGCCTGAGTCGTCAGTGCGCGCCTGTCGTCGACATGGCCAGTAACGACGCGGTGTTCTCTGATGGCGGCGTTCAGATCGGCGACCTGCTCGCGGGTGTCAGCGACGATCATTGCTCCGGTCTCGGCGGCTTCAGTCGCGAGCGCGGCTGTTCGCTCCTGCTCCGTGGCGTAAACGACGACGTGACCACGTTCTGCGAGTCGATCGAAGACCTTGTCCGGTTTGGCGGCGGTGCGCATGGCGAGGCTGAGATCGGCGTACTCGGGGTCGGCGAAGCGGCGGACGGTATCGAGGGACAGGACCGCATCGTGGTTGGCCCAGCGGGCGGCGAGATCGAGCACCCCGCCGCGGCCGACGGCCGGGAGCTGGTGGCGGTCGCCCACGAAGGCGATACGGGCACCGTGTTCGTCGGCGATCGTGAGCAAAGCGCGGGCAGTGTCCTGGTCGAGCATCCCGGCTTCGTCCACCAACAGCAGGTCACCGGCCTCAAGGCGGCCTCGGCTCGCGGCTCGCTGTCGATGCGGGTCCAGCGGGCGTCTTCGTCCCACCGCCAACCGTGTTGGTGCGCAAGCCATGCAGCGGAGAATGCCCGGGAGCCGACCTGCCTGGCCGCGACAGCCGCCGCCTTGAGGGTCGGCTCACGAGCCGTGAGGCGCGCGAAAAGCGGAACGCCTGCGGGTCACGATCGCCGGGATCAGGAGGCGCCATCGTCGCCAGATCGGCGACGAGTCGGATACCGACGGTTGACTGAGAAGCCGGTAGTGCTGCACGACGCACGGGCTGAAGGTGACTGGCACCAGTCGTGCGGGGCAGCTAAATGGTGCCTGAAAGTGTCGGGCAGCCGGGGCGTCCTACCTCTAACGATGGACCTTGTGTTTCTGCACGGTCGAGCTGCGGCCGGCAAGTTGACGACGGGGCGGGCGTTGGAGCGGCGACTGGGCTGGCCGGTGTTCCATAGCCACCTCGTGGTCCACCTGCTTACCGAGCTGTACCCCTTCGGGTCCGACCCATTCGTCCAGCTGCGCGAGCAGATGTGGCTGTCGGTCATTCCTGAAGCGGCATCCGTCGACCGGCTCACTAATATTCACGTTCACGCCCGAGCCAAGCAGGCCGGCTTCCCCCGCCCGCGTCGTGGAGTCGGCCGGCGGTCGCGTCCTCTGGGTGCGGCTGCTGGTCAGCGATCAGGAACAGGAGAGCCGCATCGGCGCCGCCGACCGGCAGCAGTTCCACAAGCTCACCAGTATCTCGACCTTGCTCCGCCTCCGGAGCCAACCGGCCAGCGAACAGCCACCGGCGGACCTGGACATCGACACCGAACACAGTGACCCCGCCAAGTCGGCGGCTCGCATCGTCGAACACTTCGGTCTGTCCCCAGCCCCCCCGTGAAGATCGCTACCCAGATCCACCAGGCTGATCTGCAGAACAACTCGACGAGCATGGTGTCCGGTTCTGTCCTGCTTGGAGCCATGAGAGGGCGCGTTCCGCAAGTCGACCGGGCTGCGGGACCGCCGCTCCCGTGCGGGGAACGGCTCGCGGGCCCCGGCCAGGGGTCGCCGCTGTCCACGCCTGTAGAGCGCGTTCGACAGCGACCGGCATGGACGCTCCCGGCGCTTGGACGGAGGCTGGTTGTGCTTCATTGCGATGGTTATGCGCGTGGCTTGGCGTCGCAGAACGGCATCAAGCCTCAGCCGATCGATCTCCTTAGCCGTATCAGTGATGCGGCGGAAGCAGCTGGCGTGTCACCTTGTCCCGCCGGACAGCCGGCTGACCCGGTGACCATCGCCTGGCGCGGTAGTGCCGTCGCGATCTCACCAAGGTGACACCATGGAGCATGGCCGAGATAACGGTTCGGGTGCTGGATGGGGGTGATTGGCCGCTGTACAGGGACGTTCGGTTACGCGCCCTGGAAGAGTCCCCCGCATCGTTCTCGGCACAGCTGGCCGATGAGGCCGACCAAGATGAGCAGTTCTGGCGTGATCGGATGGACCGGTCCCACCAGCTCCTTGCCGAACGCGAGGGGCGTCCGCAAGGGATCGCCAGTCTGGGACCATACGCCGCGGAACTCTCGGCGGGTGAGATCTTCGGGCTGTATGTCGTCCCTGAGGCACGCGGTACGGGCGTGTCCTGGCGACTCGTCGAGGCAGCCGCGGCCCTGGCGAGCCGCGAGGGCCATCGGCAGCTGTACTACTGGGTGGGCGTCGACAATGGGCGCGCGGTCGGTTTCGCGAAGAACTTCGGGTTCCGCTCTACAGGCTCCCGCCGCCCATCCCGGGTCTCTGACCTCGCGCTGGGCGATTATGAGACAGCGCTGGTCTTGTCGCTTGTACCCGACGACACATCGGTGCCCAACCCGACTAGCGACAGACCAGCCCCCCGGCACGGCCCGATCGGCTGAGAACCCCGGGCCGAGCCCACCGCGTGCCGGTCTGGCACAAAGCGTGGCCATCCGAGATCAGGCGACCTGTATGCCCCGAAGATTTCTCAAACAACCAGAACGCTGCGAGAGCCATTCAAGATCCGGCTCAGGAGAAGAGGACGAGTTCTGGACCTGGGTCGGGGAACATGCGCGGCGGCCCGGACGGCCCGGCGCCAGTTCCCTTGCGTAGAAGCCGGAGCTAGCAGCAGCTGACGGCCTGCGGGGAGCTGCCCGGCGGTGGTGTCGATGCCCGTACTCGCTGAACACCCGCAGCGACCGGAGCCCTCGACGCGGATTGTTCCATGACCGGCGGTGTTTAGCCTGCTGACCTGGACGACCAGGTCAGCGGGCTCGTGTGGAATGGAATGTCCGGCATCGGCAGGATGATCGCGGTCAGCTCACAGCCAGACGGCCTCGTGCAGGCTCCTGCCCCGAGTTTCGGGTGCCGTGAAGTAGCTCACCAGCACACCCACGCCTGCAATCCTGGCGTCGATCCACATGGTGCCGCTGATACCCAGGTTGCTGAGAGCTCAGAGTGTCGCGAAGGTGCCAATGGCCGCTCCCACCCCGCTCGTGCCCGTGCAAGAGGCCGACCGCCGTGGCTCGGATCCCGGTCGGAACAGCTGGTTGGGTAGATCCGCCGTTGAAGATCGCGAGAGGGCGAAAAGCCAGGGCAACGAGACCGAGCAACGGATCCGGGTACGGGCTCGGGCACCAGAAAACCGCCGATGAGCACGGCCGCCTGCTCAGCCGGTCGATGACAACAACGCGACAGCGTCGCCAAGCCGAGCGCCACCGCCTCAGGGCTTCAGGGACGACGCCAGCTCGCGGAGCGTGAGCACCGCCTGACCTCGCGACTTCGGCAACGAGGTCATGGCGAAGGTTGGATGTTCACACGTGGCCATGCACGTGTCGCAGGTCGGTGTGTTAGAGGAGGAGACCCTGCAGAGATCGGCGAGTAGCGAGTACAGCCTGGTCAAAGCAGAGAGACTTTCTCCCTACGAATCGCTTTGGGTGGACTCCCCGGAGGCGCTAGCCGATTCCGCCGGCTCGGCCTCGACCTCGATCTGACGTTCGCCGCCACCGCCGATCTGCACTTGAATCCGGCGCGGCTGGGCAGCCTGAGTGATCGGGAGCGTCAGATGCAGGACCCCGTCGGCATACCTCGCCTCGACGTTCTCCGAGTCCACAGTGTCGCCCAATTGCAACTGCCGCGTGAAGCTTCCTTGAGGCCGCTCCGCCACGAGCACGTTCTGACCCTGCTGGTATTCCGGGCGCCGCTCTGCAGTGATCGTCAAGACGTGTCGCTCAGTGCTGATGTCCACACTGGACGGATCCACGCCGGGCAGGTCCAGCGAGACGTGGAACCCATCATCGGCTTGCCACACATCCATCGGCATCCCCATCGGCGTCCGAGTTCCCGACAGCAGCTGGTTCGTCAGCCGATCCATCTGCCGGAACGGATCACCGAACGGGTCGAATCGCAACACACTCACTGCAACCTCCTAAGACGGGCCACGGCATTGACCTTAGTATCGAACCAACCGCCGTAGCGCTCGAAGCACGCCCGACGGTAACCGCATGACGAAGGCCGGCACACCGGAATAGGACTTCAAGAGACAATTTGGGATTCATACCCACTCAACCGCAATCACCGTCATAAAGCCATAGGCAGAATGACCGATTGATCTCAGTCCGCCCCGGGTTAACAGAAGTTAGTTCTTCCGGCGGTCAGGAAGTCCATGGACCGCTACAGACGCCGCAATGCGATGCTGTCCGTAGGCGCACAGCTCGGGTGCCCAGTCAGGCGGCGCACTGAGGGTGAGATCGAGATCGCGCGGCCTGTGGAGATCATGTTCGAGACCACCCGAAGCCATACGCCGACCCGATTCTTCTTCAGCCGGGTGCTCCAGCCGTTCGAGGTGAACCTCCTGGGCAAGACGGTGTACCAAGCATGCGACGAATGGAGGAACTGTTCCGCAACTCCAAGGGCTTGCGGGACGTGCCGCCGTCCGAGATGGCGATTAATGCGGCGGCGGCGGGGGCAGCGGTGAAGACGCTAACCCTGGGCCTCGTCCCGGCGGCAGCAGTCGGCTTCGAGTGCTGGGCCGAGGCGTTTCAGCCGGCTGGGGAGGCGGCGTGCGCAGGCGAGTACCCTCGGCATCGAGCCGTTCGTCATAGGCGTCGGCCAGGTCTTGAAGGGCCTGAACGCAGTCACCGCGATAGGCCGGTCCGTGCATCAAACCCAGCGTGCCCGGATGCAGATTGGCGAGGGAGCGGATCGTCGGTCCACGCCGATCTCGCCAAGATCACCGTGCCGACCCTGATCCTGGTCGGCGATCGAGACCACTTCTGCTCAGTGGAGGAGGCTACGGTGGCATTGAGGAGCCTCGGCCATGGACAACTCGCCGTGATACCAGACCTCGGACACGTGATCAGCACAGGCAAAATCGAGGCACTAGTCAGCTTCCTGGCCAGCTAGGCAGGGCGACTCCTTGCGAGGAGGCACCCCCGGGGACCACCCGTCCAGCTCCGCCTGCCAGCCACCACGGACTGGTCCGCCGGCCGTCGCGGAAGGTCGGCAGCACAAGAACCGGATCCCGAACATGGTTGTTATCTGGCGACGAGCGCGGCGAGGTTGTCGAGGGCGGCGGTCCACCCAGCCTCCGCGTGGTCGCGGCCGGCGGGGTAGGGCCCGTCGCTGAGCGTCATCCGCGTCTTCGCGCCGTGGTCGTTGAATTCCACGCGCGTGATCGTGGGCTCGTGCATTCCCATCTGTGGCATTGGGTCGGAGCGTAGGACTATCAGCTCCGGCTCCACGAGCTCGACGATCTCGTAGCCGATCGCGAACTCGGCGCCGCTATCGAGCTGAACCATGGTGAGCTCGTAGCGGCCGCCGACGCGCAGGTCGATGTGGATCCGGTCGCGTGGTGTGTCGAAGTGCTCGGGGCCGTACCACGCCGCCACCTGGTCGGGGTCGGTCCATGCCTTGAACACCCGCTCGCGCGGCGCGTCGAAGATGCGTGTGATCAGGACCTGCTGATCGGCGGTCGCCACACGGGTCGTGTCATCCATGCTGTTCTCCTGTTCTGCGCAAATGCGTCTCGAGTCGGTCCATCCGGGCCTGCCACGTCGCCTTTCGCGACAGCATCCACTCCACCGCCTCGTCGAGCGGGTCGGCCTGCAGCCGGCTCGGCCGCCACTGAGCCTCCCGGCCGCGCACGATCAATCCGGCGCGTTCGAGCACCTTGAGGTGGCGGGAGATTGCAGGCAGGCTCACCGAGAACGGTTCCGCCAGCTCGTTCACCGTCGCCTCGCCCTCGGCGAGTCGGGTCAGGATCGAGCGCCGCGTCGGGTCGGCGAGAGCGGCGAAGGTGAAGCTGAGCTGATCGGTTGGCACTTAACCCTCCAGTTAATTAACACTTCCATTAAATACCGTCGGGCTGCAGCACGCAACCCCGGACTGGGTGACGGCGGCACGGGTGGCGAGCCCGCGTCCGGAAAGGTCCGCGCCTCCCTGGGTAACGATCAAGTGGGTATCGGAGCGAGGCGGACAGCAAGGTCGCGGCGCCGTCGCTGAGAGTGCATGAGCGGATCGCCTCAGAAGTCTGCGGCGTGACTCTCCCTGTGCGCGGCGTTCGCTCTCGATCTTGATCGTGGCCATTGAGTCGCCTACCACGTCGACCCAGCTGCGGACGACTGGCACCCAGGCCTGGCCGAACCGCCATATGTCGGTGCCGAGCTCGCCGCTATAGCTGAGCCGGGTCCCGTCGGCGGTCTCCTCGAAGGCGAAGGACTCGATCACGGGGGGCACCGAGCAACCCGCACAGCACCCCGTAGCGGGCGGATGCGGTGAGGCTAAATAGCGACCGTCCTACCGACGCTCGCGTCGGGACCGTTAGTCGAACCCGCTACGGCAACCGCGCAGTTAAGGATGCCCACCTCGTTCGACGCGCCCCACAAGACCCGTCCGCGTCACTGCTCGGTGATCGGCAGGATGTCGACCTCGACTGACATGGTCGCGTCAGCCCGGTTCACCAAATTCCGAGGTGGCGCGTTGGCAACAGATTGGCAACTCCAGAACCGAAAACGGCCCAACTCGGCTCGCAACGACCAACCACTCAAAGTGGGTCTGACCTGCAGTTTCGTCGATTGCCACCTGCGCGCGAAATCGTCATCTTCTGCCTCTCCGGAGGCGGCAGCGCGAGTTCGACTCGACGGGTGCGTTACGAGACCGACGACAGGCCTCCGACCGGTCCATCGGGTCGGGCTCGTGGCAGCGCGGGCTCCTCGATGGCGTCCCGATCGCGGCGCTCGAGCTCCTCGTCGAGCTGCTCGGTCAGACGGATTGTGCTCGTCCGCAATGCCTCCTCCATCCAGGAGGCGATCTGCTCCATGATGGCCCGCTGCTTGGGCGTCTTGGGCGCCGCGAACCGCTGGTGGAGAATCGTCCCGTCGGGCGTCGGCTCGAACTCCGTCGTTACGACAAAGCGGACAGACCCCATCGCTGTCGGTACGGTGTTCCGGTAGGTGAAGTACTCGTAAGGACGCCAGTCGAGGACCTCCTCAATGCTCGCGTCCTCCCCGTGCATGCAGTGGTTGGTGGCCCCAACCCCCCGGCGGTTACCCGTCGCGATCACCTTCACACCGGTCACCCCAAGCTGCCAGGTGATCCGTCGACCCGGCGTTGTCACGAACTCCCAGGCGACCTGCGGCGGGGCCGAAGTCAGCGTGTCGAACCGGTAGACCGCCTGGCGCTCGTCGACGATGACGCGCGTCCGCGACTCCTCCTCCTGCCAACGTCGGCCCAGGTCGTGGACCCAGACGGTTACGGCGCCGATGTGCTCGTACGTCTCGCTGGAGGCGCGCATGCCGAGCGCGGACACGTCGACATCCATCGCCTCGACGCACTGCTGGCTGAACAGCGCGTATGCCTCGATGCCCGTCGATGTGATTACGTCGTTCTTGAGTAGGCGATGGACGAGGATGACGTCGGATCCCAGTAGCTCCTCCTGGCCGGCGACGCGCTGGCGCAGGATCGTGCCGTAGTGGACGACGAACTTCAGGTTGAGGTCGGGGATACGCACGCACGCATTGCATTCGCACGACGTAGCTTGGCGCACGTCGCGGCGGCGCCGTCGGAAGCTGAAGTAGCAGCGCTCGATCGTGTCGAGGAGCAGCGACCCATCCAACTTCTCCGTGATCGCGAACGTGAACGCGGCGTCGCCCTCGAGCTTGGCGAGCCGGAAGCTGGGTCGTAGCGCGCTGACGATCGTGCCCATGAGATCCGCGAGGATGTCTTGCGCGTGATCGAGCTCCACGCCCGCGAGGTAGCCCGTATACCCCGAGATGTCGGTGAGCAGGAGACAGGCCGACTCAGTTGGCATCGAACCCTCTGGGAACCTGGGCCTGCCAGCGAGGAGTGTGACCGGCTCGGGGACGCATCGGTTCTCTCCTCGACCAGGGGTAAGAGGCGGCAAAGGAGGTAGTGGGCTTAACAGCGACCTCGGAGCCCGACTGTCGGAGGGGCCCGCCCTCCCGAGCGCAATCTACCGCGCCCGGCGCGTAATCGCACCGGCCGGTGGAAGCACACGCACAACCCAATGTCTGATGGCGCGAAAGGCCACGAGTCGATGGCATGGCCGAAACCCCTTGATGCATCATCAAGTGACGGTTCTCTAACTGGTCTCTGAACAGGGGAAACACGGACCGTTTCACAACGATTTCACACGAGCGAAAGAAAGGGTGTGAGCGGCTGCGTCGAGGGATTCGCCGCCGGGGCAACACCATTCCTCGACGTGACGAAACCGGTCACCTCCAACCCGTATCTGGCCCTCTGTGAGGTTGCGAGTGACCGGATTCGCCAGGAGGGCGGTGGCGAGGAGGACGCCGTCCGTTTGTGGGATCGAGCAGGTGGCTGCATTACAGCGTGAATGACTGGCCGTGTCGCAGGACGTGGACACTGGTGGCTGGCGCCCTGCGTACGACGTGCGCGGCGAAGGCTGCGGCCGGCAGATCGATCAGATCGGGGCGCTGGGGAAGGCCGACGGGCCACCAGGTGCCCCAATGGACCGGGACGGCACGATCTGGGTGTGTGCGGCGGACCGCCTCTGCCGCCTGCTGGGCGTCGAGATGACCCTGACCGAGGGTGGGTCCCCAGCCTCCGACTGGCACCAGGGCGATGTCCACCTGCGCCACCTCTTCGAACGACACGTGCGGACCTGTGTCCCCCGGATACCAGCACCGGTGGGAGCCGACAACCAGATAGCCGAGTGCTGGTCCGCGATGAGGGCTGCCAGGATGTCGGCGGCCGTCATGATCGGCGGCTAAGACGCGTATCTGGAGGCCGCCAAACTCCACGAGGTCACCTGGCTCGACCTCGCGGAGCTTCGGACCGCGGGCGGCGACTGGCTTGAGCAGGCGCCGCGAGCCTGCTGGGGCGATGAGAACCGCGGAGGCTGGGATGAGTCGGAGCGAGGGCAGATGTGTGTGGTCGGCGTGTAGGTGTGAAATCAACACGATGTCCGCATGGGCAGCGTGCGCGGGGGGAACTGGACCCCGGACTCGACGGAGATGGCCCAGGCGAGCGGTCAGGACCGGGTCGAACAGGACGGTGGTGTCGCTGTCCTGCCAGGTGCTGGTGCTGTGTCCCCACCATGTCAGTGTGGCCGTCACGGCGCAGCCTGCCCGTCCAGCCGCGTGGAACTGGGTAGACCGCGGGTCTCGAGAAGCTGCCGCGGCATTCCCGCCAGCCCGTACCGACAATCATTCGCGAGAGGACATCCGGACGGCTGCAGCCAGGTCAAGGCTGTCTCCTTTTCTGGTCTTGGAGATTCTGGTACCAGTCAATGCACCATCATCGGCGGGGCGAGGTCAGGGGCACGCATGGTTGCGGTTTCCGAAGGAGCGCTAGCTCGGCCTCGGATCCGCCTGCGTTTGGGGGACATTGCACGGCTGGTGGCGGTGTGGCTGGTCTCATCGGCCGCGTTGGCGCTCGCCGATGCTCTGTTGCCGAACCTGACCGCCCAGGCGCCGTGGGTGTACTTCGCCGCTACAGCGGTTGCCGGCCTGCTCGGGCTGGTCTTCCGGCCAGTGCTCGTCCGTGTGGCCACCCGTATCGGCTGGGTCGTGGTCGTTCTTGCCGGTCTGGTCGGGCAGGCCGTGCTGATGTATGCCGCGATTTGGGTCGTGCCGGGGATCAGTGCCACGTTTTGGTCGGCGTTCTGGGCGTCGTGGATCGTCGCCGGAATTGCTACCGCCGCCGCCTGGCTTGGAAGTGCGGGCACTGAGGACGCGTTCACGGCCTCGCTACTGCGTCGCCGAGTCGAACGTACCCCTGTCGCTGATCCCGAGGTCGACGGTGTCGTTTTCGTCCAGCTTGACGGGGTCGCATTCCCAGTCCTGCGGTGGGCCATTCAGGCGGGCCGGGTTCAGATGATGCGGCGTTGGGTGACCTCAGGGGACTACGTGCTTCGAGAGTGGACCGCGCAGCTGCCGTGCACCACGCCATCCAGTCAGCTGGGGATCCTGCACGGCACGGTAGCCGGAGTCCCAGCATTTCGCTGGTACGACCGTGAGCTAGGTCGAGTCTTGATCGCGAACCGGCCAGACGATGCCGCGATCATCGAGCAACGGGCGACAAATGGGACGGGTTTGCTTGCCGACGACGGGCTCGCTCTAGGCAACCTCTTCACCGGCGATGCGCCCCGTGCCGTCCTGACGATGAGCCGTCTCGGCGTCGCTCGCGGGTCCGCGGTCGCACGGCAGACGTTCGCCTGGTTCGTCACCAACCCGAACGGCTTCACCCGTGGGGTGGTACGGACCATCGCCGAGGTGGCGAAGGAGCGATGGCAGGCTGCCCGACAGGTCCGCCTCAACGTGCTGCCGCGAGTTCACCGGGGATGGACCTACGCCGCTCTCCGCGCCGCCACCAACGTCCTGCAACGCGATCTCAACACCGCGGTCATCGCCGACGAGATGCGCAAGGGAACGAAGTGCATCTACGTCGACTACGTCGACTACGACGAGATCGCCCACCACGCGGGCATGTTCCGCCCGGAGTCCCTGGCAGCTCTCGACGGTTTGGACAGGGTTCTCGAAACGCTCGAGCGGGTGTCGACTGCAGCCGCCCGGCGCTACCACATCGTGGTTCTCTCTGACCACGGTCAGTCCCAGGGTCAGACCTTCCGCGACCGCTTCGGCGCAGACCTCGGCCAGGTATGCACGCAGCTCATGAAGGAAGAAGTGGCCTCCCTCGACGCTCCGGTCGAAGACTGGGGACGAGCGGACTCCCTGGCCGAAGATCTGGCTGGCGCCGGGATTACCGGCAGAGCAGCCCGGCGCGCCACTGCCGCCACCAGCCGACACGTCGACCAAGGCGCCGACGCCACAACGACCGCCGCCGTCTCGGTGCTGGGCTCAGGAAACCTCGGCCTGCTGTACGTGCACTCTCCGGACCGGCTCACACTGGAGGATCTCCAGGAACGCTGGCCCGGCCTCGTCCCAGGCCTGTGTGCACACGAAGGCATCGGTTTCGTTGCCGCACTCGACTCTGCCGGGGTGCCCTGGGTCCTGGGTGAGAAGGGCCGCGTCCGGCTCGACACCGGAAAGGTGATCGGCCAAGACCCTCTCGAACCGTACGGCAACCATGCAGCCCGGATGCTACGGCGCGCTGTCGTGATGCCGGAGGCACCCGACCTATACATCAACAGCCGCGTAGCCGGCGTCACGCTCGATATCGCGGCATTCGAACCGCTGGTCGGCGCCCACGGAGGGTTGGGCGGTTGGCAGGATCGTGCGATGCTGCTCACCCCTCGGGCACTCGCGGACGTCCTGCCCACCGAGCGCATCGAAGGTGCCGATCGCCTTCACGCTGTGCTGGTGGCGATGCTGCGCGCCGTCGGCCACCGCAAGACGATGCCGGAATAGCTGGCTTCGGTGCCACTAGTCCCGCCCCGATCCCTGATTTTGCATCTCCAGTGCTCCGGCCAGTGCCTGTTTTGGCCAGTTCCAGCGACGCTAGCGATGCAAATCCAGGGAAACTCATTCCTGGTAGGTTCACATGCGTTCTGTTCGCCGACCAAGATCCCCCTTCACCGATGCGCACTCCCCTGCCGCCCGAAATCGTGGGTCCTGAATGAGGCGCCTCGCTGCCTGGTACAACGCACGCCGTGGCTCTCGTGCGATCATCCTTGTCTGGCTAGCAACTCGGCTGCTGATCTTGCTCGTGCTGGCGGCCTTTGAGCGCTTCGTGGTGGGCGACGTCTTCTACTACCACCGCAAGATCAACGCGCTTTTCACTGTTGGCCTGGACCGCACTCTCTATGAGTACCCCACACCGGTGGTCTGGATCCTCTGGCTGCCGTATGGCGCTTCCTTGGGCAGCCGCGTCGGCTATCTCGTCGCATTTGTCGTCTTCATGCTTGCCCTCGATGCGTTGTTCACCTATGCACTCTGGCGCTCGACGGGCCGACGTCATGACACCTCACTCGATTTCTGGCTGATCTTCGTACCGCTGATCGGTCCTCTGGCGTATCTGCGCTTCGACATGCTGCCGGCCGTGCTCGCTGGCGGTGCGCTCCTCGCTGCCCGACGCAAGCCTTGGGTCACGGGAGCTCTTACGGGTTTAGGCGCTGCCATCAAGCTGTGGCCTGCTCTTCTCATCGGCGCATTCATGTCCTACCGATCCGACCGACGACCTGCAGGCGTGGCCTTCGTCGTCGTCGGCTTCGGCCTCGCCTTGATCAGCCTGATCTTCGGTGGCTGGTCACGACTCATCTCGCCACTGACCTGGCAGTCCGATCGCGGCCTGCAGATCGAGTCGATCTGGGCAACGCCATTGATGCTGGCACGGGCTCTCAGGCCGGATCATTGGATCGTCGACATCTCCCAGTACCAGGCTTACGAGATCTTCGGCCCGGGCGTGGATACCTGGGTGCTGATCAGCAGCATCGCGACGCTGCTGGGTCTCGCATTGATTGTTCTGCTTACCGTCCGGGCTTTCCGCCATGACGGATCAACTCCCGCCGCGATCGGCTTCGTCGTCCTCGCCACAGTGGCGATCATGACGATCACCAATAAGACCCTGAGCCCGCAGTATCTGCTCTGGATGGGCGGCCCGATGGCGGCATTGCTGGCATACCGGCCCAACGCCACGTCGGATGAGCAGCCGGCGATCAGCCGGGTCGCCGGACAGGTTCTGATCCTGGCTCTGCTGACCCAGCTTGTCTATCCCCTGTTCTATGACAGCTACCTTGGTCGCGAAGGTCACGCGATGATCATCATCTCGACCGTCGTCACGGCCATTCGCAACGTCGCCCTGGTGATCTTCACGATCGAGGTCTGCCGGATGGCGTGGCGCATGCTGGGCGCTGGGGTCATGGAGAGAACCGCCCTGACACGCCGGGACTGATGCTCGACAAAGGGTCACGCTGGCGAGCTGTGTGGCGCGCGGCCAGTGATTACCTGGTCACGAGCTTGGGTAGCCTAGGTAACGCCTGCCGGGAGCGTGCCGGGAGCAGGCCGGGTGCAGGCCGTAGGCGGGGAAGGCCTGCGCACAGTACGTACTAGGAAGAAGGCGACCCGTGGCCATCGTGCCCGACGAATCACCTACCAGCGCACCCGATGTCGACTTTGGTGCCAACGACTGGCTGCTGGAGGAGATGTACGAGCAGTACACCGCAGATCCCAGCTCCGTAGATGAGACATGGGCGATGTACTTCCGGTCGCATGGCGCGCCGAGCGCCGGCGCAGGTGATGGCGCCGCCGCCGAGAAACAGGGGCCAAAGCCCGGACCGGCCGCGGAGCCCCCAGCGCGCGGTGGTGGGTCGACCCCGACGGCAGCAGCGACGCAGCAGCGCCCGCACCGGCGCCCGCGCAGGCCTCGCCCACCCCCCAGCCGCAGCCCGCACCGGCCGCGGCCCGTCGCACTCCGACGGTTGAGAAACCCGCGCCAACTAAGGAGATACGGCCTAGTGCGCCGGGCGCGAGGGGCGCGGTTCCTGCTGATCCCCCGAGCCACGACGATCGGCCAAACGTCGCACTCGAGGAGCCAGTCAAGACCACCATGCGGGGGACGCTGGCACGTACTGCCAAGAACATGGACGTCTCCTTGACGGTGCCCACCGCAACCAGCGTTCGATCGCTACCGGTCAAGCTGCTGATCGACCAGCGCGTGGTGATCAACAACCACCTGCGCCGGGCGCGCGGCGGCAAGGTCTCCTACACCCACATCATTGGTTTCGCGATGGTTCAGGCTCTGAAGACGATGCCTGCCATGAACAACGGCTACGCCGTCACCGACGGCAAGCCGACACTGGTCGTACCAGCTCATGTCAATCTCGGCCTGGCTATCGACCTACCCAAAGAGGACGGCACTCGGCAGCTGCTGGTGCCGAGTATCAAAAGGTGCGAGACGCTGGACTTTGCCCAATTCTGGTCCGCATACGAGCAGGTGGTGAAGAAGGCACGAGCGGGGCAGCTGACGGTCGAGGACTTTGCCGGCACGACAATCACCCTGACCAATCCGGGAACCATCGGAACCAACCACTCAGTTCCCCGCTTGATGCAGGGCCAGGGCGCGATCATCGGCGTCGGCTCCATGGAGTACCCGCCCGAGTTCCAGGGGTCCGATCCCGATCGGCTCAGCGACATGAGCGTATCCAAGATCATGACGCTGACCTCCACCTATGACCACCGGGTCATCCAGGGCGCCCAGTCCGGCCAGTACCTGGCCAGACTGCATGCCTTGCTGCTTGGCGAGGACGGCTTCTACGACGACATCTTCGGCGCATTGCGCATTCCCTACGAACCCATCCGTTGGGCACAAGATGTCAGTAGCTTCCACGAGGACCAGATCCCCAAGCAGGCCCGGATCATGGAGATGATCAATGCCTATCGGGTGCGCGGTCACCTGATGGCGGACACCGATCCCCTGGAGTACCGGCAGCGGCGCCATCATGATCTCGACGTGCAGTCCCACGGTCTGACGCTTTGGGACCTGGACCGCGAGTTTGCGACTGGATCCTTCGCAGGCGGCGACGGCCGGATGAAGATGCGGAAGATCTTGGGCATCCTGCGCGACTCCTACTGCCGGACGACCGGCATCGAGTACATGCACATCCAAGAGCCCGTGCAACGCAAATGGATCCAAGATCGGGTGGAGCGGCCGCACGAGTCACTCCCCCGCGAGGAGCACCTACGCATTCTCGACAGACTCAACGAGGCTGAGATCTTCGAGACCTTCCTGCAGACCAAGTTCGTCGGACAGAAGCGGTTCTCACTGGAAGGCGGCGAGTCGACCATCGTCTTGTTGGACGAGGTGTGCGAGCAGGCTGCCGAAGCCAGCCTCGAGGAGGTCTGCATCGGAATGCCGCACAGGGGCCGGCTCAACGTGCTGTCCAATATCGTCGGCAAATCGTACGAGCAGATCTTCCGCGAGTTCGAGGGCAATCTGGATCCCCGCACTGTCCAGGGCTCCGGCGACGTCAAGTACCACCTGGGTTCGGAGGGCAAGTTCACCGCGCTCAGCGGCCACACGATCAAGACATCGGTGGCGGCGAACCCGAGCCACCTCGAGGCTGTCAACCCTGTGCTGGAAGGCATTGCCCGGGCCAAGCAGGACATCCTCGATCGCGGAGCGGAGTTCCCGGTGCTGCCGGTGCTGCTGCACGGCGACGCGGCGTTCGCGGGTCAAGGTGTCGTCGCCGAAACCCTCAACCTCAGCCAGCTGCGCGGCTACCGGACTGGCGGCACCATTCACATCGTCGTGAACAACCAGGTCGGCTTCACCACATCCCCGACCGAGTCGCGCTCCTCGATGTACTGCACCGACGTGGCCAGGATGATCCAGGCCCCGATCTTCCATGTGAACGGCGACGACCCAGAGGCCTGCATCCGGGTGGCGCGACTGGCGTTCGCCTTCCGCCAGGAGTTCAACAAGGACGTTGTCATCGACCTCATCTGCTACCGCCGCCGCGGTCACAACGAAGGTGACGACCCGAGCTTTACCCAACCTCGGATGTATGACCTGATCGAGAAGAAGCGGTCGGTTCGCAAGCTCTACACCGAGGCACTGATCGGCCGCGGAGACATCACTGTCGAGGACGCCGAGGCAGTGATGTCCCGTTTCCAGCAACGCCTGGAGACTGTCTTCAAGGAGGTCCGAGGCGCGGCTGTGCCGCCCAGGGACATGGAATACAGCCGAGTGCCGGCCTACCCCAAGAAGTCGGCCGCCAAGCACGGCACGGCGATCACCATGGAGACACTCAAGAAGCTCGCAGACGCGCACACCACGTTCCCCGACGGATTCACCGTCCATCCGAAGGTGATGCCCCAGCTGCAGCGTCGGGCGGCGGCGATCACCCAGGGGCCGATCGACTGGGCGACTGCGGAAATCCTGGCTCTTGGCTCCTTGCTCGTGGAGGGACGCACAGTTCGGCTCACCGGGCAAGACACCCGTCGTGGGACCTTCGTACAGCGCTTCGCGTCAGTCGTCGACCGCAAGACCGGCGAGTCCTGGGTGCCCCTGAAGCATTTGGATGAGAATCAGGGCAAGTTCCATGTCTTCGACTCGCTGCTGAGCGAGTACGCGGCGATGGGGTTCGAGTACGGCTACTCGGTAGCGAGCCCGGAAGCTCTGGTCCTCTGGGAAGCCCAATTCGGTGACTTCGTCGATGGTGCGCAGACGATCATCGATGAGTTCATCACCTCTGGTCAGGCAAAATGGACCCAACAGTCTGGCGTCGTGCTCCTTTTGCCGCACGGCTACGAGGGCCAGGGTCCGGACCACTCCTCGGCCCGCCTGGAACGTTTCCTCCAGCTGGCCGCCGAGGACGCTTTGACCGTTGCGCAGCCTTCGACTCCGGCAAACCATTTCCACATGCTCCGGCAGCAAGCTTTGGGCGACCTGCACCGGCCGCTGATCGTCATGACCCCGAAGTCGATGCTGCGTAACAAGCTCGCCGTCTCTGACCCGTCGGACTTCACTCATGGATCCTGGAAGCCGGTGCTCAGCGATCCGACGATCGAAGACCCGGGCCAGGTCACCTCCGTACTGCTCTGTTCGGGGAAGATCCGTTGGGACCTGCTGAATGCCCGTCGCCAAGCCGGCAAGGACGGTCAGGTCGCGATCATTGCTGTGGAACGGCTCTATCCCGCTTGCTGCGAAGGACATTGTCAGGCAGCTCCGACGTTTCGACCATGTCAAGGAAGTGCGCTGGGTGCAAGACGAGCCGGTCAACCAGGGGGCCTGGCCCTTCGTGGGGCTCAACCTGCCGCAGCGGCTGTCCGAACTCGAACCGAGCCGGACCTGGCGGCTGACCAAGGTGGCCCGTCCGGAATCGTCTGCGCCATCAGTCGGGTCAGCGGCCGTCCATCTGCAGCAGCAGCGTGCCCTCATGGAGGCCGCACTCGCATAGGTGGGCCATGCCGACACTCGCGCAGTGCGTAGGCCGAGCCTAGGAGAAATGTGTACTTCACCGATCGGGGTATCGAGGAGCTGCAGGCGCGGCGGGGCGCGGATGAGGTTACGCTCGCCTGGCTCGCTGATCAGCTGCGTACCTTCGTCGACCTCCATCCTGAGTTCGAGACTCCGGTAGAGCGGCTGGCGACTTGGCTTGCCCGCCTAGACGACGAGGACGAGTGACAGCACGCCCGTATTCCTCACCAAGTGGTCAGAAACAACACCAAATCGGCCTGAGTCGTGTTGTCTCTGACCACTTTCGGCGAAGGTACGGCGAGGCCCGTTTGGCCCGTCATGGCTCGAAGATGATCTTGCCGAAATGATCACCTGCGATCATTGCGGCGAATCCCGTGGCGGCATCCGCTAGCGGCAGGATGCGGTCGATCTGCGGCCGTACGCCGGTGGTCACCAACATCTTGATCAGGGAGATCAACTCCTCCCGAGTGCCCATCACCGAGCCGATCACCCGAACGGGCCTGAAAAAGATCTTGGTCAGTTCAGCCTTCGGTGGATTGTCGCCCGAGCTGGCTCCGCAGATCACGAGGGTTCCCCCTGGCTTCAACACATTGATCGAATGTGACCATGTGGCAGCACCCACACTGTCCATCACCGCATCGACTCGCTCCGGGAGCCGGGCACCGACTGGGAAGGCCTGGTGCGCCCCGAGACTGACGGCACGCGCACCCCGGGCTTCATCACGTGAGGTGACCCAGACACGCATCCCAGCCCGCCGGCCCAGGACAATCAGCGCCGTGGCTACTCCCCCGCCTGCACCTTGGATGAGGACGGTGTCGCCCGGCCTGGCTCCGGATTGGCTGAAGAGCATCCGGTACGCCGTCAGCCAGGCCGTCGGCAGGCAGGCCGCCTCGGCAAAGCTCAGCTGGGGCGGCTTGTCCACCAGATTGGCCGGCGGCACCCATACCTGGGTCGCGAAGGTGCCCGGATAGCGCTCGGAGAGCAAGGAACGCTTCGGGTCGTACGTCGCATCGGAGCCAACGAAGTCAGGGGAATTGATCACCGCGTGCACGATGACCTCCCGCCCGTCGTCGGTGACACCCGCAGCATCACAGCCAAGGATCATGGGGAGCCGGTCGGCGGCAAGGCCCACTCCACGGAGCGACCAGATGTCGTGGTGATTGAGAGCAGCCGCCTTTACCTGCACCGACACCCAGCCGGAGGGGGTGCCCAGCGGCTCAAGATCGCCCACCATCAGGGCGTTCAGAGGCACTTCTGCATCCGCCCGGATTGCGTAGGCCGCCATCATGCCTTCACCTTATGGGCGCGGATCGCCGCTCGACGTGATCAACCTCGTGATCGCGAGCGTCGGCATCGCGCGAGCGATCACCAGAAAGGCCGACTTCGGCCGATACAGTGCGTCGGATGAGCAGTGACGTAGCCACCCTGGTCCGGGCTTTCCGTGCTCGCGCTGGCCGGCAACCCGCGGGGGTTTGGGCTGCCCCTGGTCGGGTCAACCTGATCGGGGAACACACCGACTACAACGATGGCTACGTCATGCCATTCGCCCTGGCGCAGCGGGTCGTGTTCGCGGCCGCTCCGCGGCAGGACGGCATCTGGAGCGTCACTTCGCTCAACAAATACTCGACCGAGGTCTTCCGCGCTGCCGACCTGCATCCGGGGATGGCCGGCTGGCAGGCCTACGTGGCCGGTGTGGTTTGGGCGCTGCTGGAGGCCGGGCATCAGATTGGCGGAGCAGACCTCCTGCTTTCATCCGATGTGCCGGCGGGCGCTGGCTTGTCATCATCGGCCGCATTGGAGTGTGCCGTTCTCGCTGCCCTGACCGACCTCAACGATCTCGACATTGCCGGACTCGAGCGTGCGAAGCTCGCGAGGCGCGCCGAAAACGCCTTCGTCGGGGCCCCGACAGGCTTGATGGACCAAGCCGCCGCCACCTTGTGCACAGCAGGCCACGCGCTGTTCTTCGACTGTCGGACTGACGATGCTGAGCAGGTCCGACTCGACACGATGAGCACCGGCCTGGAGATCCTGGTCCTGGACACCAAGACACCCCATGCGCTGGTCGACAGTGAATACGCTGCCCGCCGAGCCAGCTGCGAGGAGGCCGCGCGGTTGCTCGGTGTGCCGGCGTTGCGAGACGTCACTGACCTGGACACCGCTCTAGACAAGCTCCCCGATCCAGTGATCCAGCGTCGGGTACGGCATGTGGTCACCGAGAATGCTCGCGTGCTAGAGGCCGTCAGCGTTTTGCGGCAGGGCCGAATCCGCGACCTGGCCCCGCTCATGGACGCCTCGCACAGCTCAATGCGGAATGACTTCCAAATCACCGTGCCGCAGGTCGACATTGCCGTCGAGGTCGCACGCACCTCCGGAGCAATCGGCGCTCGGATGACCGGGGGCGGATTCGGCGGCTGCATCATCGCCTTGGTGCCGGCAGGCGAGGTGGAGCGCGTGGGAAGTGAAATCGCCAGCAGTTTCGCTGCCGCCGGATACGGTCGGCCGATGTATTTCACCGCCGTTCCGTCGGTCGGGGCCGAGCGACTCCTGTGAGTCATAGCTAATCGTTGCGATCGGATTCCAAACGGACCGCCACCGCCTCGAGCTACGCGCCCAATGAGTTCCTGGCCGCCGACCGCAAGACCGTCCAGGGTTTCGAGGTCGATCTTTTCAACGAGGTCGCCGCAAAATTCGGCGTCAAGACCGAGTGGGAGCCGGCCAAGTTCCCCAGCATTATCGGTGGAGTCAACGGCAGCGCACCAAGACATTCCTCCGCCGTGTCAAGCATGGGGCTGTGGCGGAGGTCGCGCATGAGGTGGAGCTAGCCAAGGTTTTGGAGGAGATCGTCGAGTAGCCGGATGTAAGCCACAGCAAGTTAGTGTCCTGCGCGCGGTGCGGCTACGTCTCGTCGGCCGTCTGTCCAGCGAAGATCGCGGTTGAGCGCGGGTGTAGCAGCCCGACAAGAGCCACGATGGCCACCACCGCGAGAGCCACCGAAACCCACGTGGTGCTACCTCCGCGAAAGCTCCAGGCGATCGGCAGCAAGATCAGCTGGGCAACGACCGCCGGCGCCCTGCTCCAGCGCCGGCCCAGGAACACGCCACGCGCCACCATAAGGAGCAAGAGACCGAAAGCGGCCATCAGGATCGCCACGCCAACTCCGACCTCAGCGCGGGACAGTCTGATCTGACCGACCGCAATTCCTGCGTACCCGAGTCCGATCAGTCCCTCCAGCGCCAGAAAGACAGCCGCCAACACGATTGTCAGTGGCCGTCGTCCAGGAGACTGTGCGTCCGTCATGGAGCGTGTTTTGAGGCGATGGAACCGGGTACAACCGGTTGAAAGTAGCGCAAAGACCGCAACAGGACCGAAATGTGAGGCACCGAACGCTCGAAAGTCTTGTATTGCCCCCCAATACTTGAAAGTCTTGGGAGGCGCAAGTCAAACCTCAGTGTAGAGGACTAGTCGCTTCCCCATCCTGCGGGGTCCTACGCCAAGGGCCCACAGCAACCAGTTAGGAGTGTTACGCCAATGGATTGGCGCCACCGGGCCGCTTGCCTGGACGAGGACCCCGAGCTGTTCTTCCCAATTGGGAATACCGGCCCGGCCCTTCTCCAGATAGAAGAGGCCAAGCAGGTCTGTCGGCGATGTGAGGTCAGGGACGCATGCCTGCAATGGGCGCTGGAAGCTGGTCAGGATCATGGTGTCTGGGGCGGTCTCAGCGAAGATGAGCGGCGAGCATTGAAACGCCGCGCCGCACGAGCCCGGATCCGCACCGCATAACTGCTGTACACCCAGTAGAGGAACGCCGGGGAGGATCCCCGGCGTTCTCGTTTGTCCAGCCTCAGCCGACGGTGGCCGTGGGGATGTGCGACACCTGATCCCAGATGAACGTGACCGATGAGGGGGCTGGCAGCGAGAGGGCGATGTTCCCGCCGCCCGCCGCTCCGCCGGCTCCGTAGTTGATGTCCCAGCTGTTGTTGATGGCGACCTTCCATTCATAATCGCCAGCCGGCAGAGTGACGGTCTTTTTCCACAGGCCGTCGCTCGTGTCGAAGGTCATATCGCTTGCGTCACAGGCCGGATCCCAGTCGGCGGGGCAGCCCATCTCCGACTGCACCGACCCCGCCACGGTCACGCTGGGCACCAGTGGCTGCGGTTCGGTCCGCGTCACCGTGCGGACAGCGCTCACCACGTGGGTGCCGTCGGGCTCGTCGAGAATGGCCCGGTACTGCAGGGTGGTGCCAACCGGCACCGCCGCCAGATCATCGACGTAGCTGTAGATCGGCGACGAGCTGTCGGTCGTCAGGGTCTCCCATTCCCCGCCGTTGAGCCGGCGCTGGATCTGGACCACGTGGCTGGACCGCTCGGGATCGGCGAGCACCCGCACCTCGATCTTCCCGAACACCCCAGCGCCTTCGGCTGGCAGCTCGATCGTGAGCTTCGGAGGAGGGACTAGCGCGGAGCGCGTCGCGCTGATACGGCGGTTTTCGGCGTTGTCCAGCACTACCGCCTTATAGCCCACCGTCGTGCCATCGGGGATGGAGCTGATGTCATGGAACACCCGGTACGGTCGCGTGTCATCGGTCCCGACCGGCATCCACTTCCCGTCTCCGACATTGGCGTAGAAGGTGACCTCGTTGAAGGAGGACCCCCCCACGTTCGCCGACACCAGCATTCGTGAGTTGGTCTCCGCCGAGGGCGCCGGCGTGTCGAGAGAGATGGTGGGCGCCGTGTCGGAGCTCGGGATGCCCTGGGCGGATTCGTAGACGACCGTGGAGAGGGCGGGCACGGTGACCGAGAGCAGGCGATCGCCGTTGGACGTGAGGGTCTGCGGGCCTGATCCGTAGACCCGCGCGAAGGCGCCGTTTGCGACATAGGTGGGGATCTGCGCGGTCTTCTCCGACTCGCTGTTGTTGAGCACGACGACGTACTCCCGCTGCTCGCCGCGGTGCAGCCGCGAGAACGCGTAGATTCCCGCCTGGTCGCTGCCGTACCGGTGCTGGTGCGCTCCGTTGCGCAGCGCCGGGTGCTCCCTGGTGAGCAGGGCGAGATCATGGATCTTCTGGTACAGCGGATGCGTGGTGACGAAGTTGTCCTGCGCGTGGGTGTTGGTCGTTCCCAGCAGGTCGTCGTCGCGATACTCCGGCACCTGGCTCGCGAACATCGTCTGCCGCGCCACCTGGTCGCCACCAGTTCCCGTGAATCCCTGCTCGTCGCCGTAATAGACGACCGGGTTGCCGCGGGAGAAGTACATCAGCTCGTGGGCGAGCCGGTCGCGGGCGACCAGCTCGGCCTCCTCCGCGCCGTCGTTGTCGGCCGTCACGAAGAAGCCGATCCGGCCCATGTCGTGGTTACCGAGGAACGTCGGCAGCTGGTAGACGTTGGAGTCCGCGTCGGTGTACCAGTCGTCGTTGTTGAAGAAGGTCTGCAGCTGGTCGGTCCTCATGCTCTTCGATGCGAAGTTGCGGGCGGCGTCTTGGAACGGGAAGTCCAGCACGGCCTGCATCTTGTTGCGGGTGGTGAACTGCGAGGTGAACGACTTGGTGGTGTCGAAGACCTCCCCGAACATGAAGAACTCCTGCTTGCCCACGCTCTTCGCATACGCCAGCACCTCGGGGCCGAACTTCTGCCAGAACTCGTCGTTGACATGCTTCATGGTGTCGATTCGGAAGCCGTCGATGCCGAGGTCGCCGATCCAGGTTTGGTATACGTCGATCATGCCGTTCACGACGGTCGGATGCTCCGTGAACAGGTCGTCGAGGCCGAAGAAGTCACCGTAGTAGGAGTCCTCGTCGACGAACGTGGTGTTGCCGCGGTTGTGGTAGAGGGTGACGTCGTTCAGCCAGGCCGGCACCTTGAGGTCCACCTCGGCCGGATCCAGCTTCGGGGTGTATGGGAACGAGGTCTCGGGATTCAGCGCCGGGAAGTTGCCGGTGCCGGCGTAGTCGCGATCGTCGAACGGGGTGCCGGAGGCGGTCTTGTATGGCTCGACGTCCTTGGGCACGTACGCGGTCCGCGCGCCCTCGTCGTACCCGATCACGTCCGCGGTGTGGTTGGTGATGATGTCGAAGTAGACCTTCATGCCGCGCTCGTGCGCGGCATCGACAAGCGCCCGCAGCTCGTCGTTCGTTCCCAGGTGCGGGTCGATCTGGGTGAAATCGGTCACCCAGTAGCCGTGGTAGCCGGCGGAGGGGCCGTCCTCGAGCTGCACGGCCTTGTTCTTGAAGCTCGGAGTCAGCCAGATCGAGGTCGTGCCGAGACCCTGGATGTAGTCGATCTCGTCGAGCAGTCCCTTGAGGTCGCCGCCCTGGTAGAAGCCCTTGCTGGTGGGGTCGAAGCCGTGGTCGTTGACCCCGCCGGGGATGCCGCCCGTGTCGTTGTCGGTATCGCCGTTCGCGAACCGGTCGGCCATCACGAAGTAGAACGACTCGTCAGTGACTGGTTCGCGCAGCGAATGCTGGGCAACGAATGTGCCACCGGTTGGCGCTGCGCCAGCTGAGCCAACTGGTGCACTCGCGGCTGCGGCGGCCAAAGCGGCAGCCAGCAGGATGACAAAAACGCGACGTCTGAGCATGCCGCCTCCGCACTGAGGACGATGAAGGTCTGGCCCAGCGAATCGGTGCGGTGGAGGAAAGTCAACGCTCCAGCCAGGCGTGTCGGGATGAATTAAAGCGCAGACTTCCCCGGCCTATAGGGGAATCTCCACAACCGCCTGGGTTCCGGACCCGGCCTGGCGGGGCCCTAGCTCGAAGGCGCCCTCCATCTCAGCCACCAGAGTGTTCACAATCGACAAGCCCAGGCTCCGCGACGTACGCCAATCAAAGCCAGCCGGCAGCCCTCGGCCGTTATCGCTAATCTCCACGCGCAGGCGACCGCCGAGCCGGCTGGGTACAACGCGAACCTCGCCTGAATCGTGCGCTAGCCCGTGTTCGACAGCGTTTTGACAGAGCTCGCTGATGACCATCGCCAGGCTGGTGGCCACCTCCGCTGACAGCAGACCAAAGGTGCCGTCGCGGATCGCGGATACTCCACCCCACGATGCGGCCACATCGCCGACCATCCGGAGCAGCTCGTCAGCCACCCTGTCGAACTCAACGATCTCATCGAACGCCTGCGACAGAGTTTCATGCACGATGGCGATCGATGCGACCCGTGACATCGCGTCCGTCAGCGCCACCTTGGCCTCAGCAGACTCGATCCGTCGCGCCTGCATCCGCAAGAGCGCCGCCACAGTCTGCAGATTGTTCTTGACGCGATGGTGGATTTCGCGGATGGTCGCATCCTTGGTGACCAGCTCGCGCTCCTTGCTTCGCAGATCGCTCACATCGCGGCAGAGCACGAAACCGCCGACCCGCGCGGGGCCGTCGAGCAGGGGCAACACCCGAACCATCAGGTGTGCCTCGCCGGACACCAGCTCCGTACGGCGAGCCATACGACCCGACAGCACGGACTGCACGGAGTCATCCACCGGGCTGGGGCCGGGAGGCAGCAGCTCCGCGGTCAATCTCGCAAGATGTTCACCGACGAGATCGCCACGGAGTCCGAGCCGGCGATAGGCACTGAGCGCGTTCGGACTGGCGTACGTCACATCTCCGGCCGGGTCAAGACGGATAAATCCGTCGCCGACTCGCGGGCTGAACGCTGGGTGCGTTGCGTCGCTCGGAATCGGAAAGGCTCCAACGGTGATCATCCTGGCCAGCTCCGCCGCCGCCTCGACGTAGGCCTTCTCCAACGAGCTGGGCGCCCCGCGCAGGCCCAGCTGACTCGTGTGCTGCTCAACGACTGCGATCGCTCGTTCGCCGACCTTGACCGGAATTGCGTGGGTATCGACGGGCAGTCCTGCCTGCAGCTTGCGCTCGCTGGTCTCGATGATCTTGCCGCTGAGGAATGCCTCCGAGACCAAGTGCTCAGGTGAATACGCGATGAGGTCACCGACCACATCGTCGAACAGCGAAGTCGCGCCGGTAAACGGGCGGATCTGGCCCGCCGCCCAGAAGACATTGGGGTCGCGGTCCCGCACCCACAGCACCAGGTCGGAGAAGCTGAGATCGGCAAGCAACTGCCACTCCGAGACCAGCAGCTTCAACCAGTGGTGGTCACCTTCGGAGAGGTCGCTGTGCTCGGAGATGATCTCCGACATCGACGGCATGCCGCAACCCTACGGCTGTGTCCAATACGCACTCTGACGGGCAACCCGCCAGATTCGCGTCCTTCGTCACTCGCGGTACGACTGAAGCCTCAGCATCAACGTCAACGCCCGACGCTGCTGTCGGGATGCAGACGCTGTACATGGCCTGCATCGCCGATGCACAGCGTGAGCAAGCTGCGTACACCCCAAGGTGCTGGACGGCCGACGGGACGCTACGGCGCGAGCTCTGCATTCGAGCGAAGCGGATCTGTCAGCGCGCATAATTGCGCGAGCAATCACAATGAATGGGAGGCTCAGATGGCTAAGAGTGCCCGCAAGCGCCGCGCCCGCAGGAAGAAGAGCGCGAACCACGGCAAACGTCCCAACGCCTGAGCGGCGAAGGCGCCTTAGAGACAGTCAAACCCCGCGGAAATGCCCCCGCGGGGTTTGTCAGCGTGATATCAGAGCGTTTTGCGGAGCACCGTCAGCTGCGTCACGATCCTCGTTCGCAGGTAGCTCGGGGCGATGCTCTCCTCCACAGCAACGATGGACCACAGCCTTGACCGCCTCCTCCACGTCGAACTTGTCGAGGCAGGGCTCACACATCGGCGAGGTGGCTGGCGGATCGCGTCGCCGCTGGCGGTGTCGATCTCGTTGTCGAGGAACTCGTACACCCGCTCGAGCACCTGCTCACAGTCATCGAACATGCGTCGCCAGGTCGATCGACGTTCATGTCCTGCTCGCCTCCGCTCGTCCCACGCCTGCGTTCTCGCGCGTAATCGGCCAAGCAGGCCGGCGGAGCTGCGTTCTGCCGCGTTGAGCCGCGACATGACCGTTCCGATAGGGGTTCCCATGATCTCGGCGATCTCCTTGTACGAGAAGCCTTCGACGTCGGCCAGGTAGACCGCGAGCCGGAAGTCCGGCGGCAGCTGCTGCAGCGCTTCCTTCACATCGGAGTCCGGCAGGTTCTCCAGCGCGACCATCTCGGCCGACTTCAGCCCGCTGGAGGTGTGCGACTCGGCCCTGGCAAGCTGCCAGTCCTCCACGTTCTCCCCGTCGGAGAGCTGCGGCTCCCGCTGCTTCTTCCGGTAGGAGTTGATGTAGGTGTTGGTCAGGATCCGGTAGAGCCAGGCCTTCAGGTTCGTGCCCGGGGTGAACTGGTGAAACGACGCGTACGCCTTGGCGTAGGTCTCCTGGACCACGTCCTCGGCGTCGGCCGGGTTGCGCGTCATGCGCAGCGCGCCGGCGTAGAGCTGGTCCAGGTATTGCAGGGCATCTGCTCTCGAACCGCGCATGCCGTTCGTCGGCGGTCTCGACGTGACCGAGCATCGCTGTGGGCGTGCTTGCGCGGGACGCAGCCGTCGATCCGCTGGGGATGCTCATCACGTACGAGAGTAGCGGCGAGGTGCGCAGCTTCGACGGTCGTCCCACCTCGGCGAACAGGGGCATGCTGATGTGCAACGCGGTCATGATGTCGATATTCCCGCCGCCGCGCCGATGAATCGGCTGACCTCGGCAACAGCAGACTCGCGCGCAGATCAGCGGCGGTGAACGCTGCGGCCTTCGCACATCCGGTAACCGTGGTCCGCGCTCCGGCAGCTCGACGACGCGTACCCTCGGTGTGCGCCGATCGCTACGCGCATCTCCTCCGCGCTGCCGAAGCTGTCCTTGGCTGCCTTGCAGCACCAGCCGGGCGCGGTGGGCATCAACAGCTCCGCGACCCGGGACTTCTCTGGCCGGCCAGGAAGGTGCAGCGGGAACGCCAGGCACACGACCGCCGCTGGCATTCGTGTCGAGGCCGTCCGGCACGCCACCCGGGCGCCGGCACTCCGGCCGCCGACCAGAGCGGATGCTGGCCCCACTGCTGGCTCACGAGCCAGCCGAGCGCAGCGCGCCATGCCTCGTCCAGCTCTCGGCGGCGGCGGCGCCCACGGTGCGGCCGGCGGTCCGCCACGGCTGCTCGAAGCGCACGACGGTCGTGCCGAGTGCGCGGCAGGCTTGCGGCCAGCAGCTCAAGATCAGCAGCAGCGACGCCGCCGCCGGCGCCGTGGCCGAGCACCAGGATCGAGTTCGGCGCTCGGCAGGATCGACGAACAGCCTGCCGGGTCCTTGTGGTGTATCGACAGGATGATCACGGTCGAGGTCATGATCAGATCAGCGTCTCCTGGATCAGGCACGGCCTCGGCGCTCAGGCTCGGGCTCGGCGGCGAGCGGCTCGATGAGCGAAGGATTGTTGTTCTCACGCTGTTGACCTCGGGGAGACCGCGTACGCCTCGAGGGCAGCTGCCTCGGTGATCGCAAGAAGCTCCAGCGCCTGCTTCGGATCGGTGACTGTGGGATCCAGCCAGGCGTCGATCGCATCACGTGTGATCACCATCGGCATCCGATCATGGATGTGCCCGGCGGCGTCGGTTGCCTTCGGTCGTGATCACCGAGCAGGTGCGCAGCCAGGCCGAGTCGTCGCTCGGCATCCTTATGCGGGTCGCGCCAGATCTCGTAGACGCCGGCCATCACCAGCAGCCCGCCGTCGGCCCGATGGATGAAGAACGGCTGCTTCCTGGGCTTGCCTTGCCGCGGCCGACGGGCGATGCCGCCGGGCGGCTCGGCGGCGTACCACTCGTAGAAGCCGTCGGCCGGCAACAGGCAGCGCCGAGCGCTGAAGGCCCGCCGGAAGGCCGGCTTCTCTGCCACCGTCTCCAGTCGGGCATTGATCATCCGTGAGCCGATCGAAGCGTCCTTGGCCCACGACGGAACCAGCCCCCAGACCAGCGGAGCAAGCCGGCGCCGGATCTCGCCGGTGTCCTTCACGCGCCGCTCGAAGATGGCCGGCACCGCGACAGTCGGGGCGACGTTGTAGTCCGGTCCAGGCAGGCCGTCGAACAGATCGTCGACCTCGAACTCCTCCATCAGGTCCTGTGGGCTCGCGGAGGAGGCATAACGTCCGCACATAGATTCGAGCGTATCTGTCAGCCCCGACCACTCTCTGTGCGCAGCCAAGGGGATGAGAGTCCTCACCGCCAGCAGACGGAGCCGGTGTCCCGTTCGGCCACCGAAGCAGACGGAGGCGGTACCGACTGCAGGGAAAACCTAAGATGCCTGCAACTCGGGGCGCACGAAGTCTGACGCTCCACCCAGCCCAGCCACCACGTTTTCCCTGTAGTCGGTACCGCCTCCGTCTGCGCTGAGCGCTTCGTAGCTTGGCCAAAAAGCGGGCACCCTATTGATCGGCGAGGGTGCCTTCAGGGTAGGAATGTGTCATGACCTTGCTGCGCGCTGTCCCTCGGGCCATGCTGGCCTCCTACTTCGTGGCGTCTGGGATCAAGGCAATTCGTGATCCCGAATCACTGGTTCCGGTGGCCGAGCCGCTCGCCGATCGTGTGGTACCGCTGGTCAAGCAGTACGCGCCGGAGCAGGTCGCAACCGCCGTACCGGACGACACCGTCACCTTGGTGCGAGTCTTTGGCGTTGCTCAAGTGGCGGGCGGCATCGCCCTGGCTACCGGCAGGGGCCGGCGGCTCGGTGCGTTGCTGCTGGCCGGCACTCTTGTGCCGGGCACCATCGCCAAGCACCCCTTCTGGAAGGTGCAAGACCCCGAAGAGCGAGCGCAGGATCGGAACCACTTCCTGAAGAATGTGAGCCTGCTCGGCGGGGTGCTGCTCGCCTCCGTCGACACCGAGGGCAAGCCGAGCCTGGTCTGGCGCGCACAAAAGGGCGGGGAGGCGATCGCCAAGGAATCTCGTAGAGCCTCCAAGAAGCTGAGCAAGAGCACAGGCAAGGTCGCAGGCGGTGCCGGCGACCTCGCAGAGTCGGCCGTGGTCACCGCAACGGCACTTGTCGCCGCACTCTCCGAGTCCTCGCGAAAGGTGCAGAAGCAGGCGGCGAGGCAGTTGAAGGAGGCGAAGGCGGTGGCTGCCTCGCAGGCTGAGGAAGCCCAAGAGGCCGCAGCCAAGGCAGCCAAGAAGGTCAAGAAGGAAGCGAAGAAGCAGGTCAAGGTCGTCAAGAAGAAGGCGAAGGAGATCGGCGAGAACGTTCAGCTTGGCTACAACTGACTTCCCTGACGCCGACTTGTCAGAGTCTCGGCACCAGATGTGGTGCTGAGAGTCTGACAAGTCGGCGGTGACAGGGGTCGGTAGGCATCGCGCCTAGGATCTGATGGTGTCTGGACTTCGACAGTGGGCTGCGCCTGAGGCGCCGGCGCCAATGACGGCGACCGTGGTGGTTCCCGGTTCCAAGTCTGAGACCAATCGGGCCCTGGTTCTGGCTGCGCTCGCCACTGGGCCGTCGGTGATCACCGGAGGTCTAGAGGCACGTGACACGCAGCTGATGCGGGACGCCCTGCGTGCCCTGGGTGTGACCATCGTTGAAGATCATGGCCGATGGGAGGTCACGCCGCCCAAGGCGTTTGTCGGCGGCGGCGCCATCGACTGCGGTCTCGCCGGGACCGTGATGCGTTTTGTTCCCCCGATTGCAGCGCTGGCGCACGGTACGGTGCGATTCGACGGCGACCAGCAGGCGTACGCGCGTCCGATGGCCCCGCTGCTGGGTGCGCTCAAACGCCTCGGGGCCAGGGTCGACGGCAACGGCCACTCGCTTCCGTTCAATCTCACCGGCAACCCGAACCTGCCGGGCGGCGACGTTATTGTCGACGCGGCGACGTCCAGCCAGTTCCTCAGTGGCCTGCTACTTGCTGGCGCCCGGTATGCCCACGGCATCGACATTCAGCACATTGGCGGTGAGATCCCCTCACGCCCTCACATCGAGATGACTCTGGCGATGCTGCGTGCTCGAGGAGTCGAGATCGATGACACCACGCCGGACCGCTGGATCGTTTCTCCCGGCGCCATCCAACCGCTTGATGTGACGATTGAGCCGGACCTTTCCAATGCGGCTCCGTTTCTCGCAGCAGCAGCGATTACCGGAGGCATCGTCACAGTCCCGAACTGGCCCAGCGCGACGCTGCAACCGGGCGATGTGATCCGCGACATCCTGCGGCAGTTTGGTGCCCGCGTGGGGCTGGACGGCGGCAACCTTCGAGTGCAGGGCACCGACCACATCCATGGAGTCGATCTTGATTTGAACGCGGCCGCCGAGCTGACGCCGGTCGTCGCCGCAATTGCGGCTTTCGCAGATCACACGAGCCATCTGCGAGGTGTGGCACACATCCGCGGCCACGAGACCGATCGGCTGGCTGCACTTGAGACAGAACTGAGCCGGGTTGGCAGTCACGTCACCAGACCGACGACGGGCTGACCATCCACCCGCGCGTGCTCGGCGGCGATCTTTGGCACACCTACGCCGACCATCGGATGGCTCAAGCCGGAGCCTTGCTGGGCCTCGTGGTTCCGGAGATCGTGCTCGACGACATCGACTGCACCAGCAAGACAATGCCGGAGTTCGAGTACCTCTGGACAAAGATGATCAACGACTCGGTGCAGGCCTCGGCAGACGAGGCGATCCAGCGGTGACTTATGGCGGCCGAGAGGTCGACGAGTATGAGGCGTTCGACCGTCCGCGAGGTCGCAGCAGACCCCGGACCAAGGACCGGCCGGATTACACCGATGCCGAGACAGGCATGGTGATCACGGTCGATCGCGGTCGTTACCGTGTCCTGATCTCTGATCGGGAAGTGACCGCCACCAAGGCGCGTCAGCTCGGCCGGAAGGGCGTCATCGTCGGTGATCGAGTTCGAGTCGTCGGCGACACGTCTGGCGAGGAGGGCACGCTGGGGCGCATCGTTCAGGTCGAGGAGCGGGAGACGGTGTTGCGACGCACGGCCGATGACGACGACCCGTACGAGCGACCGATCGTGGCCAATGCCGACCAACTCGTCATCGTCACAGCGCTCGCCGATCCGCCACCGCGTACCGGGATGATCGACCGCATCCTGGTTGCCGGTTACGACGCCGGCATCCAGCCGCTGCTCTGCCTCACCAAGGCCGATCTTGCGCCGCCCGACGAGCTCATCGCCCAATACGAGCCGCTCGGGATCCCGATCGAGGTGGTTTCCCCCGGCGCCGACCTGGACCCGCTGCGTACCAGGCTGCGCGGGCATCGCAGCGTCTTTGTTGGCCACTCCGGGGTTGGCAAATCGACTCTGGTCAACGCCTTGATTCCCGGTGCGGGTCGGGCCATCGGCGAGGTCAATGTGGTGACCGGACGCGGCCGGCACATCTCGTCCTCTGCTGTCGCGCTCCGACTGCCGGACTCGACCAATTCCTGGGTGATCGACACCCCTGGTGTACGCTCCTTCGGCCTCAGCCACGTCAGCCGCGATCGGATCATCGCCGCATTTGACGACCTGGGCGTGATCGTTGAGGGCTGCCCTCGCGGTTGCCGCCACGATGACGCAGCGCCGGAGTGCGCGTTGGACGCTGCAGTTGCCAACGGCGATCTCTCGACCTCCCGGCTTGAGTCTTTTCGCCGGATGCTGGGCTCCGGCCAGTAGCGTAGGGCACATGCCCGTCCCCGACACCGCGAGAACAGGGCCTGATGATGCGCTCCGCCGCGGCCTGACCGACGACCTGCGGCTGGCCCATCTGCTCGCCGACGATGCCGACTCGATCACGATGAGCCGGTTCAGGTCGCTCGACCTGCATGTCACTGCCAAACCCGATCTCACGCCGGTATCCGACGCCGATACCGCGGCCGAACAGGCCATTCGTCGCACCCTCAGCCGTGCCCGACCACGTGATGCGGTGCATGGGGAGGAGATGGGCGACACCGGCTGGGGGCCGCGTCGCTGGGTGGTCGACCCGATCGACGGCACCAAGAACTTCGTCCGTGGAGTGCCTGTCTGGGCGACGCTGATTGCCTTGATGATCGGCGAAAGGCCAGTCGTGGGAGTAGTGAGCGCGCCCGCCTTGGGCCGCCGCTGGTGGGCGAGTCTGGGCGGCGGAGCGTACGCCGGAAAGTCGTTGATGTCGGCCAGCGAAATCCGCGTTTCCAACGTGGCGACCCTCGATGACGCCTCGCTCAGTTACGCGTCGATCTCTGCATGGGTCGAGTCGCACCAAGGCCAGCAGTTCGTGGACCTGCTGCGAAGGTGCTGGCGGACCCGTGCCTACGGGGACTTCTGGTCCTACATGCTGGTCGCCGAGGGTGGAGTTGACATCGCGTGCGAGCCTGAACTGGAGCTGCACGATATGGCTGCATGCTCGATCATCGTCACCGAGGCAGGCGGGAACTTCACTGATCTTGGCGGCCGTCCGGGACCGTTGGGAACCGGCGGATACGCCACCAATGGCCTGCTGCACAATGCGGTGCTGACCCAGCTAGCCCTCAGGAACGGCGCCGATGATCATGATTGATGATCAAGACGCTGCGTGATCACTCCTGCTCCTGACGCCGAGGCGACTGCGCCGACCGACCGCATTCTTGGCGTCCTGCTGGCTGCCGGAGCCGGGCGTCGCGCCGGCGGACCAAAGGCGCTGCGAGTCGACGCCGATGGCACCTCGTGGCTATTGCGCGCTATCGCCGTGCTGCGCGACGGCGGCTGCGCCGCAGTGATCGTAGTCCTCGGCTCCCAGGCCGCTCGTGCCCGCGACGTGGTGGCCAAATCGACCCTCGCTGAGGACTCGATGATCACCGTGGTCGAGGCCCCGGACTGGGACCAGGGCATGGGCAGTTCGCTGCGCACTGGTCTGTTGGCTGCCCTGTCGGCGTCATGGCGGGCCGTGCTCGTGCACCTTGTCGACTTGCCCGACGTGACCGCCGAGGTGGCACGCCGCCTGATCCGGCAAGCGCCGCCTGGCCCCGCCTCCCTGGCCCGGGTGACCTACCGCGGTATACCCGGACACCCGGTTCTCATCGGCCGCGACCATGTCGAATCGATCATGGCCAACCTGACCGGCGACAGCGGAGCCAAGGGTTATCTCGCACACCACAGCGCTCATAGTGTGGAATGTGGTGATCTGGCCAGCGGCCAGGACAGCGACACGTAGTGCCACTGACGAAGGCGGGAGGGAGGCGAATTGTGTCGACCTCCGCCACTCTCAGTCGGGCCATGATCGGCGATGCGCTGCGAAGCACTGGCTACCTTCCCAGCGAGGGGTTGTCGACCGTCCTCTTCCTGGCCACTGCGATGAACCGGCCGCTGCTGCTCGAAGGCGAGCCTGGCACGGGCAAGACCTCCCTTGCCGAGGCCTGGGCGACCGTCACAGGGGCCGAGCTCATTCGACTCCAGTGCTATGAGGGCATCGAGGCAAGCCAGGCGCTGTATGACTGGGATTTCCCCCGACAGATCCTGCACCTCCGGGCCGTCGAGGCAGCAGCCAGAGATGATCTTGATGCCAGCGCACTCGAGGCGTCCCTGTTCCACGAGCGGTTCTTGCTGGAGCGGCCCATCCTGAAGGCCTTAAGGTCACCGAATGCGGTGTTGCTGATCGATGAGATCGACCGGGCTGACGACGAGTTCGAAGCCTTTCTGCTCGAGGTGCTGTCCACCTTCGCTGTCACCATTCCGGAGTATGGGGAAGTACGGGCGGTGACCCCGCCGATGGTGGTGATCACCTCCAACCGAACCCGTGAACTGCATGACGCCCTCAAGCGCCGCTGCCTTTATCACTGGATCGATCATCCACAGCTGGCGCGCGAGATCGAGATCATTCGAACTCGGTTACCGGATGTGAGTAAGGAGCTCGCGACTCAGGTGGCGTACGCCGTCCAGCGGATCCGGGCCAGTGAGGACATCTTGAAGCCACCGGGGGTTGCCGAGAGTCTGGATTGGGCTCGCGCCCTCGAGCGGCTGGGCCACGAGCAGCTGAACGTCGCGTCCGCTGCCGAGACTCTGGGTGCAGTCCTGAAGTACCGAGAGGATGCCGAGCGAGTCCGGCGCGCCCTGGACGCGATTCTCATTCGGTAACCAGCGATGACTGCATCGAGAGCACCGGCGGCTGACGAACTGCTCGTCGGCTTTGCCCACGTGCTCCGGGCAGCGGGCGTGGCCGTGACCCCGGACCGGACAAGTGCCTTCGTCGAGGCAGTCGCACTGACCGGCTTCAATGATCGAGCAGCGACCTACTGGTCCGGCCGCGCGACTCTATGCTCCTCGCTGGACGACAGCGAGCTTTACGACAAGGCCTTCACCGCCTGGTTCACCGCCTCACCTGGAGAATCCAGGCCGGCCACGCCGGTTCCAGCGGCTCGCCGGCCGCAAGCCCCACTGGAACCGGAATCGGATGCCGGGAACGTGTCCGGAGATGACCTCCTCGCGGCGCGCGCGAGCACCGCGGAGGTGTTGCGCCACCGCGATGTGGGAACTCTCACCGAGCAGGAGCGAGCGCAGCTCGCCGTGCTCTTCGACAGCCTCGAGGTGGTGGCGCCGCTCCGGCGAGCGCTCCGACAGCGGCCTCATCATCGCGGCTCGGTCGATCTGCGGCGTACGCTACGCGCCCAGCTGCGTTCCGGCGGCGAACTTGCCCGGCTCCGCCGCCGGCGGTCCGGCGTACGGCGCCGACGAGTCGTCATGTTGATCGACGTATCCGGCTCGATGCAGCCGTACGCGGACTCCCTGATGCGTCTGGCGCATCGCATCGTCCGTGCGATGCCCAACCAGGCCGAGGTCTTCACGATTGGCACCCGGCTCACCAGGATCAGCCCAGCCCTGCGAGTACGGCAGGCCGAGGAGGCGCTGGCTGCGGCGGGGCGGCTGGTACCTGACTGGTCCGGCGGCACCCGGCTGGGCGAGGTGCTCGCGGCATTCTTGAGCCGTTGGGGCCGCCGCGGGCTGGCGCGTAGTGCAGTTGTGGTGATCGCGAGTGACGGCTGGGAGCGTGGCGATGCGCAGTTGCTCGGTGAGCAGATGCGGCAGCTCCGGCTGCTCGCGTACGCGGTGATCTGGATGAACCCGCATCGTGGAAAGGCGGGGTACGCTCCGATCCAGACCGGTATTCAGGCCTGTCTGCCTCACCTTGATCGGATGGTCGCGGGACATTCGCTGGCGACATTCGCGGAACTTCTGGAGGTACTCGCCAATGCCTGAGAGGCGCACCGATGCGTGATGTCCTCAGCCACCTGCTGGCCTGGTGGCGGTCAGGCGAGACCGTCGGTGTGGGCACCGTCGTCGGCACTTGGCGTTCGGCGCCCCGGCAGCCCGGGGCGGCCATGTTGGTTGGGCCCGATGACTCGGCGGTGGGATCGGTATCGGGGGGCTGCGTAGAGTCCGCGGTCTACGCGCTTGCTCAAGAGGTGATCACCGACGGCCACCCGGTGCTGCAACGCTACGGTGTCAGCGACAACGACGCCTTCGCTGTCGGCCTGACGTGCGGTGGGATTCTCGATGTTTTCGTAGAGAAGGTGTCGCAACAGACATTCCCTCAGCTCGCTGACATCGCGGCCGATATAGAGGCCGGCCGCCCCGTTGCCGTCGCCACGGTGGTCGAACATCCAGACGCCACAAGGCTGGGCATGAGAATGATCATCCGACCGGCTGAAGACTCCCCTATCGCCGGCTCGCTGGGCAGCGCGCGGGCCAATGCCGCCGTTGCCGACGATGTCCGCGGTTTGCTGGCGACAGGCAAGACCGAACTGCTGACTTACGGTCCAGAGGGTCAGCGGCGCGGCGAAGGAATGCGCGTCTTCGCGGCCAGCTACGCGCCCCGCCCGCTGATGCTTGTCTTCGGGGCCATCGACTTTGCAGCCGCTGTTGCTCGGCTCGGAGGCTTCCTGGGGTACCAGGTGACCGTGTGCGACGCGCGACCTGTGTTCGCGACCAGAACCAGGTTCCCCGACGCAGACCAAGTGGTTGTGGCCTGGCCTCATCGCTATTTGGCATCCGAAGTCGAGGCGGGCCGGATCGACAGCCGCACAGTCATCTGCGTGCTCACCCACGATCCGAAGTTCGACGTACCGGTCCTCGAGATCGCACTTCGCCTCCGGGAGGTCGGCTACATCGGCGCCATGGGATCGCGGAAGACCCATGAGGAGCGGCTCCAGCGGCTACGCGAGGCAGGGCTCACCGAGGCAGACATCGGACGGCTGTCCAGTCCGATAGGCCTCGACCTCGGAGCGCGTACACCGGAGGAAACGGCCGTCTCGATCGCCGCCGAGATCATCGGCCAGCGCTGGGGCGGTCATGGTGGCCGGCTTGCGGAGCTCACTGGTCGCATCCACCACTCAGCGTCCTGGTGAGGGCGGCTATTCGAAGCGCCCCTGAAAATGCATCTCGGTCGGTCCGGAAAGCACCGTCAAACCCTTTCAAGTGGCAGTCAGTGTCGTGAAATCAGGGCTGTGGCGTCCCGACAGCGGGATTGAGATAGCTAACTGAGTCCATGACGAGATTCTCTCGATCTTGAGGAAGCCCTACTGATCACCCCGAGGTTTCCATGATCATCTCGGAGAGTTACATTGACCTCGAAGGCCGGCACCGTCGCCAGCCAGCCGCGCAATCACGTGCTCCGGGGGCGACAGTCATCCGAAAGGGAGTGGCGTATGCGAATTTCAGTAGCTGTCGACGGAGTCACCTATACAGATGACGTCGAGCCGCGAACACTTCTGGTGCAGTATCTGCGATACAGGCTAGGCAAGATCGGCACGGTCGTCGGATGCGACACGACCAACTGCGGTAGCTGCACCGTGCACCTCAACGGGCTGAGTGTGAAGTCGTGCACGGTGCTCGCCGTCCAGGCGGACGGATGCGACGTGACCACTATCGAGGGCCTTGCCAGCGACGGGGAGCTGCATCCGATGCAGCGGGCCTTCCACGAGAACCACGCACTGCAGTGCGGGTTCTGTACCCCGGGAATGATCATGCAAGCCACATCGCTGCTGAAGGAGAATCCTGATCCGTCTGACCAGGAGATTCGCGATGGGCTCGAGGGCAACCTGTGCCGGTGCACCGGTTACCAGAACATCGTGAAGGCCGTGCGCCAGGCAGCGGGGAGCCTCCAATGACCATCACAGAGGAATCTCCCGAGACCACCCTCGAGGTTGGCCGCTCAAGACTCCGGAAGGAGGATCAGCGGCTGATCACCGGCCGGACTCGATTCACTGACAATCTCAGCGTCCACGGCATGTTGTTCCTCGGCATGGTGCGCAGCCCGATCGCGCACGCGAAGATCACATCGATCGACGCGGCCCAGGCGAAGGCCGCACCCGGTGTGGTCGCGGTCTTCACGGGACCTGATCTTGCCGACGATGTGGGCCCAATGCCGTGCGGCTGGCCGCTCTCGCCCGAGGACAAGATCCCGGAGTACTACCCGGTCGCGAGGGAGGAGGTCAACTTCGCAGGCGAAATTGTGGCGGTGGTCGTTGCTCGAAGCGCCGAAGCTGCCCGCGACGCGACGGAGCTGGTCGATGTCGAGTACGAAGATGAGCAGGTTGTCCTCGATCTCGCGGCTGCCGCGGCTGGGCCTCCCTACGTCCATCCCGACTGGGAGACGAATGTATCGACCCATTGGATCTTCGACTCGGCCGAGGCGGGCACCGGTGCCGATGTCAAGGCTGAGATCGAAAAGGCTCGCCGGGACGGCATCGTGCTGGAGCGGACCTTCCGGCAGCAGCGGTTGATTCCGGCGTTCATGGAACCGCGTTCCTTCCTGGTCGACCCGACCGGTGACCAGATCGTCTTCTGGTCATCGACGCAGGTGCCACACTTTCTGCGCGTCTTCACTGCAATTGCGACAAACACCCCTGAACACAAGATCAGGGTGATCGCGCCGGATGTCGGCGGCGGCTTCGGCGGCAAGTTGGAGGTCACGCCCGAAGAGTTCATTACCTTTACGGTGGCCAAGAGGTTGGGCAAGCCAGTCAAGTACACCGAAACCCGCAGCGAGTCTCTGCAAGGTGCCCACCATGGCCGGGATCAGGTGCAACGGTTGACGCTGGCCGCGACCAAGGAGGGCAAGGTCACCGCACTCCACGTCGACCTGCTTGCCAATATGGGCGCGTACATGGGTCTGGTGGGCCCGGCCATTCCCATCCTCGGCGCGTACATGTACAACGCGATCTACAAGTTCGCCGCCTACCGCTTCGAGGTCAAAAACATCTTGACCAACATGGTCCGCACTGATGCCTATCGCGGGGCCGGCCGCCCCGAGGCGACGTACGCCATCGAGCGACTCATGGATGATCTTGCAGTCGAGCTGGACTTGGATCCCTTGGAGCTGCGGGCCAAGAACTGGATCACCGCCGAGGAGTTTCCGTTCACCACCGTAGCCGGATTTGAATACGACTCCGGCAACTACGAGGCAGCCACCGCAAGGGCCAAGGAACTGTTCGACTACGACGGGCTGCGGGCTGAACAGGCCGAACGCCGTGCCCGCAAGGACCCAGTACAGCTCGGGATCGGCATCTCGACCTACACCGAACAATGTGGGCTCGCCCCGTCGCGGATACTCGGGAGGCTGAACTACATCGCCGGGGGCTGGGAACACGCTGAGGTGCGGATGCTCCCACTTGGCACGGTCGAAGTCGTGGTCGGAACGAGCCCTCACGGACAAGGACATGAGACAGCCTGGAGCCAAATCGTGGCCGACAAGTTGGGGGTGGCTTTTGAGGATGTGGAAGTGCTGCATGGCGACACCCAGATTGCTCAGCGTGGCCTCGACACCTACGGCTCCCGATCACTTGTCGTCGGCGCGATCGCGGTGCTCAAGGCCGCCGACAAGGTGATCGAAAAGGCCAAGCCCATCGCAGCGCACTTCTTGGAGGCAAGCGAGAATGATCTTGAGTTCAGAGGCGGCCACTTCTGGGTCAAGGGCACTGACACGGGCAAGTCGCTGGCTGAGATCGCCTTCGCCGCACTGCAAGCGCATGCCTGGCCTGAGGGAGTCGAGCCGAACTTGGATTCTACGGCGTCCTTTGACCCCGATGTGTACTCCTATCCGCACGGCACGCACCTCGCAGCCATGGAGGTTGACACCGAGACCGGAGCTGTGTCCATCCGCAAATACGTCGCCGTCGACGACATTGGGAAGGTGGTCAATCCGATGATCGTCGAGGGACAGGTACACGGCGGACTGACCCAAGGCATCGCGCAAGCGCTCTTCGAGGAAGCTGTCTACGACGACAACGGAACACTGGTCACGGGGTCGTTCGTGGACTACCTCGTGCCGTCAGCGCCGGACCTGGTCGACTTCGTCACCGACCGCACCGAATCGCCCGCATTCAGCAACGAGCTCGGCGCCAAGGGGGTCGGCGAGGCTGGCACGATTGCCTCAACTCCGGCCATCGTCAATGGCGTCCTCGATGCGCTGCGGCCGTTCGGCGTGAAGGACATCGAGATGCCCTGCTCGCCAATGCGGGTGTGGAAGGCAATTCGCGGAGCCGAGGCATCGGAAACGCTGAGCGAGACCCGACCCCACTTCGATGAGGAAGGAGGGCAGGCATGATCAAATTGCGCGAGCGAAGCGAGCACCAGCCCCACCGGCGAGGTGTGTCATGATTCCCGCGGCTTTCGATTACAAGGCACCGACCAGCCTGGACGAGGCACTGCAACTGCTTGCAGAGGGCGGCGATGATGCCAAGATCATCGCCGGTGGACAGAGCCTGTTGCCGGTGCTGAAGCTCCGGCTCGCGGCACCGGAGCTGCTGATCGACTTGGCCAAGATCGATTCGCTCAAGGGCGTCCGCGACGACGGCGACGCGATCGTCATTGGGGCGATGACACCACACTTCGAAGTCGTGGGCGATCCACTCGTGGCCGAGCACACATCGCTGATCGCCAGATGCCTCGAGACGGTCGCCGACCCACAAGTCCGGCATCGAGGAACGATTGGCGGGGCTTGCGCGCACGCGGATCCAGCCGGCGATCTTCCAGCACCGATGGTGGCTCTGGACGCCGAGTTCGTGATCGCCGGTCCTGATGGGCAACGACGAGTCGTAGCAGCAGACTTTTTCCAAGATCTCTTTACGACTGCACTTGGAGATGACGAGATCTTGGTCGAAGTCCGAGTACCGAAATACACCGGCTGGGGCTCGGCATACGAGAAGTTCGTCCGGGTGGCGCAACAGTGGGCGATCGCCGGCGTAGCGGCGACCGTCCGGATCGAAGGTGGCACCATTGCCGAGGCCCGGCTTGCCTTGACGAACATGGGACCGACACCGGTCCGGGCGCGAGCGGCCGAGCAAGCGCTGGCCGGCGTCGCGGTGGAGCCCGATGCCGTCGCGGGTGCGTTGACCGGCATCGCTGACGGCACGGCACCGCCTACGGACCTCAATGGCGACCCGGAGTACCGCCGACATCTGGCGTCGGTCTTGGGTCGTCGCGCGGTGCTGGCAGCCGCGCGCACATAGGACGGGCGCGGTGCTGGCAGCCGCGCGCACATAGGACGGGCGCGGTGCTGGCAGCCGCGCGCACATAGGACGGGCGCGGTGCTGGCAGCCGCGCGCACATAGGACGGGCGCGGTGCTGGCAGCCGGGCGCGCGTAGGACAGGATGAGCCTATGGACCTGACGCATCGCTTCAGCGTGCCCGCCGCCATCGACGAAGCGTGGAACGCCTTCAACAACCCGGACGAACTGGCTCCATGCTTCCCTGGCGCCACGATCACCAACGTTGAGGGCGACGAATTTGCCGGCTCGGTCAAAATCAAGCTGGGTCCGATGGCTCTTGTTTACAACGGCTCCGGCCGTTACGTGGAGCGCAACGACGCTGCGCGCCGAGTCGTGATTGAGGCCCGCGGCAAGGACAAACGTGGAAACGGTACCGCGACCGCGAGGATCATTGCCTCGTTCACAGAGAGTGGTGAGCAGACCGAGGTAGAGGTGCTGACCAATCTGGCGATCACCGGGAAACCGGCGCAGTTCGGGCGTGGGGTGATCGCCGATGTCAGCGACAAGCTGCTGGACCAGTTCTTGAACTGCGTGTCCGGGCGGTTTGCCGAAGGCCTCGGCGCGACGCCCGAGGCTGAGGCCAACGGGGAAGCCCCGACAGTAGCTGAGACGACCGCAGCGGTGCGTGGGACCGTTGCCGCGGACGCCGACGCTCGATTCGAGGAGGCGGACGCGGAGCGGACCATCGAGCTCGAGCCGGTGCCCGCTCCAGCTAAGGAAGCCGGAAGCACCCCCGGTCCTGGCGCCATGCCGGCAGCTGCGGAATCCCCTCCCGCAGCCGCACCGCAGGTCGCCGCGACATCCCGCTCTAGCCCGCCGCAGAGGGACGCCCAACACATCAACGCACTCAGCACAATCGGACCGGTGCTGCTGAGGCGATACGGTCCCGCTCTGGCGATCTTGAGCCTGGTGTTGCTGATCGTGATCAAGATCATTCGACGCAAGTCGTGACCCGTCAGTGGAGACCGAGGTCTACGCGGTCACCGTATGCGTCCTGATCCATCGCGGCGACAGCTGGCTGCTCGTGGTCCGAGCGCCCGGCGTCGCGTACGCGCCGAACATGATCGGGATGATTGGCGGCCATGTTGACCTGACGCGTCCGCTAGCGAACGTGCTCGAGACGACTGCTCGACGCGAGGTCGCTGAGGAGGTTGGGCTCGATCTCTCCCAGGTGACACTGCGGTACTTGGAGTCGGAGTTCTTCATTACCGAGGGAGGCGAGCGGCAGATCACGGTGACCTTCACGGCGAAGACTCCGCCGGGTGCCGCGCCTTACGTAAACGCGCCCGACGAGCTGGCAGAGGTCGGCTGGTGGACTCTCAATGATCTTGAAGCCGATCCGCGTTGCCCGTCGTGGTTACCGATCCTGATCCGGCGGGCCGCCCTCGCCTCGTAACTGATCTCAGTCCAGAACTCTCAGCCGTACGGTCTCGGGCATGCTCTCCAGCTTGTCGATCACCTCACCGGTCAAAGCGCCGGCAACGTCGGTGATCACATAGCCCAGCTCTCCGCGGGTCGACAGCACCTGGCCCTCGATGTTGACCTGCGCGTTTGCCAACAACCCGTTCACCGTAGCCAATACCCCGGGAACGTTCCGGTGGATGTGCAGCAGGCGGCTGCGCCCTATCACCCGGCTGTCGGTTTGCACCTGAGGCAGGTTGACCGACATGGTGGTGAGGCCGCTGTCGGCGTAGTCACGCAGCTTGCCGGCCACAAAGCGACCGATGTCGGTCTGGGCCTCCTCGGTCGAGCCGCCGATGTGCGGGGTCAAGATCACATTGGGAAGGCCTTGCAGGCTCGAAGTAAAGGGGTCTCCGGCGCTGTTGGGCTCGGCGGCGAAGACGTCCAGGGCCGCGCCGGCGATGTGACCGCTGAGCAGCTGCCCGCGCAGCGCCTCATGATCAACGACGAAACCGCGGCACAAATTGAGAAACAGGCTCCGCCGACGCATCTTGGCGAATTGCTGCGCCCCGAAGAGACCGGCGTTGCCCGGTCGGCCGTCGACGTGCAAGCTGACCGTCTCGGCAACCTCCAGCAGCTCATCGAGCGTCTCGCAGCGGCGAGCGTTACCAAGGGCCAGCTTGTCGGCGATGTCGTAGAAGTAGACCCGCATACCGAGCGACTCGGCAACCACAGACAGCTGGCTGCCTATGTTGCCGTAGCCGACGATCCCTAGGGTTCGCCCTCGTACCTCGTGCGCGCCCTTCGCCGACTTGTCCCAGGTGCCGGCGTGCATCTTGGCGTTCTTGTCGGTGAGATGCCGTGCGAGCGCGATGATCTCGGCGATCACGAGCTCCACCACGCTGCGCGTATTGGAGAAGGGCGCGTTGAAGACGGGAATGCCCCGCGTGGCAGCCGCGGTGAGGTCGATCTGGTTGGTGCCGATGCAGAAGGCACCGACTGCCTGCAGGTCGGGTGAGGCCTCGAGAACGTTCCCTGTCACGTTGGTTTTCGAGCGGATGCCCAGCAGCTGGACTCCGCGCAGGGCGTCGATCAATTCGACCTCGTCGAGCGCTCCCTTGACGATCTCCACGTCGATCCCGCGCTCGGTGAGCAGCCGGACGCCTTCGGGATGGATGTTTTCCAGCAGTAATGCCTTCATGGTTCCTTCGTTGGTCATGGACCGAATGCAGCCACCAGTGTAGGAATCACGCGATTGTCCTTAAACCGATGTCTCAGCCGAGGACGGACGGTGCGAGGTCGGTGTAGCTCTTCCACGAACCTCGCTCCCTCGCAGCAAGCATCGCGTCGAGGCAGGCGTCGGCAAAAATGTCGGCGGCCGCCGCCAACAAAGAGTTGAAGGCAAACAGTGAGTGCACCGGATCTTCGGCGAGTGGTCGGCGGGAGGAAGCAAGACAGAACACCGTGTCGCCATCCACCATCGAGTGGATTGGCCGGATGGCGCGGGCCATCCCGTCGTGCGCGACGGCGGCAAGCTTGCTCGCCTGGGCCTTCGACAGGACCGCATCAGTCAGAACCACGCCAATGGTGGTGGCTAGCGGGGCTTGCGCCTGTGCGTACGCGGCCGCCAATGCTTCTCGCTCAGAGTGAGTTGGCGATGCAAGCGACTGCATGTGATCAGCCCACAATCGGCCGGTCGTCGGGTCAACGGCGGATCCTACCGCGTTTACCACAACGGCCGCTGCAATGGAGACCCCGGAGGCGAGCTGGGATTCCGCATAGCCAAAGCCAGCTTTGATGCCTCCGCAGACTGCTCCCGTGCCCGCGCCAACAGAGCCAGTTGCAGGTTGGCTGCTGGTTGCCGCGGCCAGAGCCAGCGCACCGAAGTCTGCTGTTGGCCGATTGCTGAAGACGCCGCCCCTGCCGAGGTCGAAGAGCACCGCGGCAGGCACGATGGGGACGACCTGATGGGGCTCGAGACCGGCAGGAAACCCTATCCCGGCTGCCTCGAGACCTTCCATGACGCCGTTCGCTGCCGCCAGCCCGTACGCGCTCCCGCCGGTGAGCACGACCGCATGTACCCGGTCGATGATCGTCGTTGGATTCAGGAGGTCCGTCTCTCGAGTTCCCGGCCCGCCGCCGCGTACGTCAACCCCACCGACAGCGCCCTCGCCGGCCAGCACCACGGTCGTCCCCGTCAGCCACCCGTCGCTGTCCGCAGTGTGGTGCCCTATCTCAAAACCCTCGATCACCCGCTCATTCTGCCGACTTGTCAGGACGTGTGGTCGCTATAGCGACCACTGACGCTGACAAGTCGTTGGTGAGAGGAGGACGCGGTGGGGCGCCGAGGGTGAGTTGCCCCTAGCGCGCGGACGACCTCGATGAGCGCATCGGCCGAATGGCCGCTGATGAACGCGTCGACGTGCGGTAGCGCCGCCGCCATGCCGCCAGCCAGCGGAGCGAAGCCTGGCGCGGCCGCCCTCGGGTTGGCCCACACGACACGATGCGCGTGCCTGCCGAGTGCGGCCATCTGTTGGGCGAGGAGGTTGGGGTCGTCGCGCTCCCAGCCGTCGGAGACGATCAGCACGACGGCACCGCGGGCCATGCCCCGCCGGCCATACAGATCCATGAACTCGCGCACCGCGCGCCCGATGCGCGTGCCACCCGACCAGTCAGGCATCAGTGCCGCAGCGCGCTCCAGCGCGATATCGGCATTGGCGTTGCGCAGCGCGCGAGTCAGCCGGGTGAGCCGGGTGCCGAATACGAACACCTCAGCATGTGCTCGGGTTGTCGCACCCCACAGCAGGTGCAGGTAGGCGCGGGCGTACGGCTCCATCGACCCAGAGATGTCGAGCAGGGCGACCAGGCGGCGTGGTGTCCACCTCCGGGTACGCCGGATCGGCACAGCTGGATCTCCGCCCGAGCGCGTGCTGTGACGCAGTGAAGCGCGCACATCGAGCCGGTCACCACGACGATGCCGCCGCCGCCTCCGGGATAACCGCCGGGGTTGATTGACCCAGAGCATCCGCAGCAACGGGGTTAACGCAGCGAGCTCGTCCGCCGTCAGTCGCGCGAAGTCGACCTCTGTGAGCCTCTCGTCACTGCTCGCCAGCGTCGGTACTGGGCGGCCGAAGTCGTCGCCGACAGTGCTTTCCGATGCCTCGAATCGTCGTTTGGATAGCACATCCGCCCCAGGCTCCTCGTCGAAGAGGGGAAAGTCGCGCTGCGGCGGTAGGTGGATCTGGGTGGAATCGCCTCGCGACTCGGCAATATCCACCATGCCGCGAAACACGAGTGCGAAAATCGCGTCGAATGCAGTGATGTCGGCCGTCGAACGCAGCAAACTCACCCGAGCACACCAATACAGCTCGTCGACGGTGCTCGGCACGCCGAGCGTGACCAGGGTCGCCAGGCGGATCGTCTGGTCCAGCGAGACGGCGACGCCTGCTTCGCGGAGCGCCTCGCTGAAGCGGGCCAGCAGTGTCGCGCTGTCCGCACGTGTCATTCGACGGACAACCCGGAGGCCCGGGCAAGCTGCTGATCTTCGACGTACTTCAGGACTGAGCCGAGCGTCCGGTCCACCGTGGTCGTATCCACTGTGCGCACGCCGAGCAACTCGAGCGCGGCGACCCAGTCGATGGTCTCGGCGATGCCCGGCCGCTTTTGCAGGTTCAGCCCACGTAACCGCTCGACCACCCGCGCTGCCTGCTCGGCAAGCATTCGCGAGCTGCCTGGCACACGGCGCCGTACGATTTCAGCCGCACGCGCCGGCGGCGGATAGTCGATCCAATGGAAAAGGCAACGCCGCTTCAGCGCGTCGTGCAGTTCCCTTGTGCGGTTCGACGTCAGCACGACGATCGGTCGGTGCGTCGCATGCACGGTACCGAGTTCGGGAATGGTGACCGCTCCCTCGCCAAGCAATTCGAGCAGGAACGCCTCGAAGTCGTCATCGGCGCGATCGACCTCGTCGATGAGCAGGACTGCCGGTCGAGGGCCCGGATGACGTAGTGCAGCGAGCAACGGGCGGGCGATCAAGAACCCGTCGCTGAACAGGGCATCCTCAGCCAGCTCGACGCCGCGCGCCTCGGCAAGGCGGATCGCGAGCAACTGCCGGGGATAGTTCCACTCGTACAGCGCCTCGGCCACATCGATTCCCTCATAACACTGCAGCCGTACCAGTGGTGTGTCCAGCGCGGCCGCAAGTGCCTTGGCAGCCTCGGTCTTGCCGACTCCTGGCTCGCCCTCGATGAGAACCGGCTGACCCAGTCGCGATGCGCAAAACAGCGCCATGACCGTGCCGTCGTCAGCGAGGTAATCGACACTGTCGAGCGCGCTTCGCAGAGTGTCGAGATCCGGTAGAAGTTCCGCGACGCTCGTGTTACCGGCGGTCACTGCGCGTACGCCAAAGGGTTGTCGAGGTAAGCGTTTCGGCAGCCCGTGCCGCAGAAGTACACCACGCCGGTGGGCGTCTCGACGTGGGGCGACGCGTCGACGGGGGCGACCATCATGCCGCACACCGGATCACGCACCAGTTCGGTGACGTCGTGTGCAGGTCCCGTGGTGTCAGCGCGATCGGACTGAGGCTCATGCAGCACCGCGACGATCTCGGCGAGGATCGATAAGGCGACCTCCGGGGCCGTTCGCGCGCCAATATCGATACCGGCGGGCGTGCGTACCTGTGATCGCAATTGCTCGTCCACCTCCAACGCAGCGAGCACCCCGGGACCTCGTCGCCGGCTGGCCACCAACGCGACATAGGGCACCTCTGCTCGCAAAGCCGCTTCAAGGACCGGCTCCTCGTCGTTGCCGTGCGAGGCCACCACCACCGCGCGAACCCCCGGCGGCATGGGATCTTCGGGCTTCTCCAGGCGGAGGACCTGCTGGCCGAAGAGGCGATGCGCACGAAGCAGGGCCGTGGCGATCGGGGCGTGACCGAACACGGCCACGACCGGCAATGGAACCGCCGGCTCGAGGAAGATATCCAAAGTGCCGCCAGACAGGCAGGGGTTGTAGACGGTCACTGCACCATCGTCGTCGTCGAGACCGGCGTCCTCAGGTGACGGAGTGATTCGCAGGAGCCGGGGTTCGGCGGTCGCTAGCACCTCCAGCGCCTGGGCGCGCACTGTCGACTCCGCGCAATCGCCACCGACGAACCCGTCGATTTGGCCGTCTGCGAGCACGAGCGCCGAATCGCCTGGTTTTGCGCTGGTCGGTCGTTCCGCCCGGACAACGATCGCCCACACGAAGGGCGTGCCGGCCGCGGCGAGTGTGGCAGCCCGTGCGGCGAGGTCCAGGCGCGCCACCTTCGCCACCGCCTCAGTCCGTGATCGCCAGGTCGGTGCGCAGCGGCCGGCCCTGGATGGTCCGCCACACCTGCGCTGGTGTCAGCGGCATGTCCGCATGACGCGCGCCGTACGGCTTCAGTGCGTCCATCACCGCATTGACCACTGCAGCCGGCGAACCTACGGTGGCCGACTCTCCGACACCTTTCGCGCCGATTGGATGGTGCGGCGACGGGGTCACCGTCTCTCCCAGCTCCCAGCTAGGGCACTCCAGCGCCGTGGGCAGCTGGTAGTCCATGAATGATCCGCCGAGGCAGTTGCCGTCCTCGTCGAACGCAATGACCTGCATCAGCGCCATGCCGACACCGTCGGCGAGACCGCCATGGATCTGCCCTTCCACGATCATCGGGTTGATCCGGGTGCCGCAGTCGTCAACTGCGATGAATCGCCGCACCTTTACCGCTCCGGTGCCCGCATCGACGTCGACGACGCAGATGTAGGCGCCGTATGGATAGGTGAGGTTCGGCGGGTCGTACACGCAGGACGCATCCAGATGCCCCTCGACGTCGGCGGGCAGCTCAAGCGGGCCGTGCGCGGCGAGCGCGATTTCCTGGATTGTCTTGGACATGGTCGGGTCACCCTTCACCGAGTAGGTGCCTTTCCCGACCTCGATGTCATCCGGGGAAACCTCCATCATCGTCGCGGCGATGATCTTTGCTTTGTCCACGACACGCTTCGCAGCGACGGCAACCGCAGCACCTGAGACCGGCGTCGAACGGCTGCCGTAGGTGCCCAACCCGAACGGGGTGTTGTCGGTGTCCCCGTGGACCACATCGATGTCGTCGGAAGGGATTCCAGTGATCTCCGAGACGATCTGGGCGAACGTCGTTTCGTGCCCCTGACCCTGCGACTGAACCGAGATCCGTACCACAGCTTTGCCCGTCGGGTGCACCCGCAAGTCCGCGCCGTCGGCCATCCCGAGCCCGAGGATGTCCATGTGTTTGCGCGGGCCGGCGCCGACCCCCTCGGTGAAGAAGCTGACTCCGATTCCCATCAGCTCGCCCTGCTCGCGCTTCTGGGACTGCTCGCGGCGCAGCTCGTCGTAGCCGGCGATCTCCATTGCCTTCTGTAGGCAACGCGGGTAGTCGCCCGAGTCGTACTCCCAGCCGGTGGGCGATTTGTACGGGAACTGCTCGGGGCGCAGCAGGTTCTTCATGCGCAGTTCTGCGGTGTCCATACCCAGCTCGAAGGCCAGGCAGTCGACTATGCGCTCGACGGCGTACGCCGCCTCAGTGATCCGGAACGAACACGCGTACGCCACGCCCCCAGGGGCCTTGTTGGTATAGACGCCCTTCACCGTGCAGTGCGCGGCGGGGTAGTCATAGCTGCCGGTGAAGATGTGAAAGAAGCCGGCCGGGAACTTTGTCGGCTGAGCGGTGTTGTTGAACGCGCCATGATCCGCAATGACGTTCACCCTGAGTGCAAGGATCTTGCCTGCTTGCGTTGCTGCGATCTCGGTGTGCATGTGGTAGTCGCGTGCGAATGAGGTCGACATCAGGTTCTCGGCACGGTCCTCCACCCACTTGACCGGTCGTCCGGTGAGGATCGACCCGACCACGGCGAGGACGTAGCCGGGATAAATACCGACCTTGTTGCCGAATCCGCCGCCAATGTCTGGGCTCACAATGCGGATCTTGTGCTCGGGAAGGCCGGCAACGATCGCGTACAGCGTACGGTGCAGCTGCGGAGCCTGCGTGGTGCAGTAGATCGTCAGCTTGCCGGTCACCTTGTCCATGTCGGCAATTGCGCCGCATGTCTCCAGCGGAGCGGGATGCACGCGCGGGTAAAGGATGTCCTGCGCTACCACCACCTCGGCACGAGCGAACACGGCGTCAGTCGCCGCGCTGTCGCCGGCCTCCCAGTCGAAGATGTGGTTGTCGGCCTTTCCCTCGATGTCGTCGCGAATCACCGGCGCCTCGGGATCGAGGGCGCGGCGCGCATCGATGACTGGCGGCAGCGGCTCGTATTCGACGTCGATCAGCTCTAACGCGTCCCTCGCCGAGTACCGATCGTCGGCAACGACGAACGCGACCTCCTGCCCATGGAAACGCACCTTGTCGGTGGCGAGCACTGCCACGACGTCATGAGACAGCGACGGTATCCATGCAAGCTTCAGTGTCTGCAGCAGAGCCCCGGTGATCACTGCCCGAACTCCTGGATGTGCCTCGGCCGCTGAGGTATCGATCGAGACGAGCCGTGCGTGCGCGTACGGGCTACGCAGCACCGCGCCGTGCAGCATGCCGGGTAGCACGAAGTCGTCAACGTAGTTGCCCTTGCCGCGCAAGAATCGAGCGTCTTCCTTGCGTATCCGGCGCCCAAAGCCAACGGTCGCCTGCTCCGCGGTGACGGTCATGACGCAGCCACCTCCTCCGGCTCGGCAACTCGCGGGTGGTCGGCGGCCCAGTGGATCGCTCGCACGATGTTCTCGTAGCCGGTGCAGCGACACAGATTGCCCGAGATGGCTTCGCGGATCTCGGCATCGGACGGGTGCGGATTAGCGTCCAGTAGCCATCGGGCGGTCAACATCATTCCTGGCGTGCAGAACCCACATTGCAGGCCGTGCTCTGTCATGAACCCCTGCTGGATAGGATCGAGCTCGCCGTCTTGTTCCAGGCCTTCAACTGTGCGCACCTCGTGCCCGCTGGCCATCGCCGCGAGCATGGTGCAGCTCTTCACGGGAGTGCCGTCAACCTGGACGACGCAGACGCCGCAGTTGGACGTATCGCAGCCCCAATGCGTGCCGGTGAGGCCGAGGTCGTCGCGCAGGAAGTGCACGAGCAGTCGCCTCGGCTCGATCTCGCGGGTGTACTGCTCGCCGTTCACGGTGATTGTGACCTGCATGAATTCACCCCTCCTGTCCGCGGCAGCGGGCGATTGCTGTCCGCAGCGCTCGCTTGACGAGTTCACCGGCAAGCGCCCGTTTGTAGTCGGCAGGCCCGCGCTGGTCGCTGACCGGGTGACACTCCTCCGCCGCCATCTGGCCGGCTAGTTCAAGTGCCTCGTCGTCTGCGATGCGCCCCCGAACGACGTCCTCGGCCCGTGCGGCAACCAAGTGCGGCGCCCCGACCGCGGCGAGGCCGAGACCAACCTCGCTGATCGTGTCCCGGTCCAGCCTGACGACCGCACCCGCCGCAGCTATCGCGTAGTCACCCGCCCGACGTTCCACCTTTGTGTACGCACTTCCGGTGCCTGCTTTGATCGGTAGCCGGATCTCGGTGACAATCTCGGCCGGTCCAACGACAGTCTCGAACGGGCCTGTTTGAAGCTTGCGCACAGGCACGACCCGTTCGCCGCCTGAGCCATGAATCACGACCTCAGCACGGATCGCGCCGAGCGCGGCCGAAAGATCTTCGGCGGGGTCGGCGTGGCACAGCGACCCGCCGATCGTGCCTCGGTTCCGAACCACAGGGTCGGCAATCACACGCTCGGCGTCGTGGAGGATGCGGTAGTGCTCACCGACGACCGCGGAGGCGAGCAAATCGGCATGGCGAACCATTGCCCCGATACGTAGCTGGTCGCCTTCCACCCAGATGCGCTGCAGATCCGTGAGGTCGTTGATATCCACGAGGACTTCAGGCGAAGCAAGCCGCAGCTTCATCAGCGGCAACAGACTGTGCCCTCCGGCGATCAGCCGCGCCTCCTCACCGTGCCGCTCGAGCAGCGCGATGGCTTCATCGACACTGGACGCGCGCTCGTACTCGAATGGAGCCGGTACCTGCATCGTCCTGACCTTTCCTCAATTTGGGGGACATGGCTGCGCCGCCTCTACTTCACCGCCAACACATTCACCGTGCGGATATCAGGTGGAGTTGCGAGCAATGAGTCGGCCACCTGGCTCAGCGCGGCCGGGATCTGACCGCCGAGGTGCGCTTGTCGGCCGCTGTCATCGTCGAAGGTGTCGAAAATCCCGTACTGGGTGTCGGTGATCTTGAACGCATACCAGGTCACGGTGCCCGGTTCGGCGGCGGCGAGGTCGCGCCCGCCCTCTAGGAACTTCCCCAGGTCTTCACCCTTGCCAGGCTTGGCTTCGAGCAACGCAAGTACACCCAATGTCGGACTCATTGGAACTCCTCCCTGGATGTCCCTAACGTACGTATCCAAACGACCGATTGGTAGTGGCGGAGCCGCCACGTTGAGTATCGTTTCCGACGTGGACGTCGCGGTTCTCGCAGTGGACGGCTGCTTTGACTCAGGGCTCTCAGCGGTGGTCGACGTTCTCGCGACGGCGAACGCTCTCCGACAGGACGTTCCTGCGCCGCCGCCTGCGTTCACGGTGACAATCGTGGGACTCACAAAGCGAGTGAGGACTGGCAACGGCTTGACGGTGAATCCGGTTCCGGCCAGAAAGATGGCGCAGCTTCCGGATCTGCTCGTGATGCCTGCCTTGGGAGTGAAGACCCCGGACGAGATCATCGACACCGTCCGCAGGCACGCGGCTCTCGACCTCATCCGTGAGAGCCGTGCGAACGGTACCGAGCTGGCCGGAGCGTGCACCGGAACCTTTTTCTTGGCCGAGTCCGGTGTTCTTGACGGACTCTTGGCAACAACCAGCTGGTGGCTCGGTCCAGCGTTTCGCGCCCGGTATCCCGCGGTGCTCCTCGACGAGACACGCACGATCGCTCAGGATGCTCGGATCACCACTGCCGGCGCGGCCTTCGCCCACATTGATCTAGCACTGTCGATCGTCCAGCAACACAGCCCGAGCCTGGCTGACCTCACCGCGCGCTACCTGCTGATCGGGGACGCCCCGTCCCAGGCGGCGTTTGCCGTGCCTGCGTTGCTCGCCCGGGCAGACCCGACGATGGCGGCGTTCGAACGGTGGGTTCGGCAACGGCTTTCCGAACCGTTGCAGGTCTCTGCGGCCGCACGCGACCTTGGCATCAGCGAACGTACGCTCCAACGCACTACTGCCTCGGTCGTCGGCATGTCGCCGCTTCATTTCATCCAACAAGTCCGGCTCGACGAGGCCACGTTCTTGCTGCGCGACACATCGATGTCGGCGAACGCTATTGCGGCCGCGGTCGGCTACCGCAACGCCGGAACGCTCCGGGCGCTCGTTCGCAAGCGGCGCAACAGCACCCTCAGAGCGTTGCGAGCGGGACGACCGGCGGCACGCCTCTGACAGCTCTGTGTGTGCAGAGCGTGATGGGCAAAGTCGTCGCTCTTGGCAGTCCTTGAGTGCGCTGTAATTGCCCATCGCGTCGAAGGCGGATTGGAGATTACCGCGCACTCAGCGGAGGTTTCACTAAGAGTCGAGGGTGATCTCGGTGCCCTTCTCCGCTGAGGCATAACAGGCGTCGATCACGACGGCACGTGCCAGTGCCTGCCTGCCGCGATGGTTCGTGTAGTCACCGGATCGCACCTTCGCGATGAAGTCCACAACACATTCGGCGTGTTGTCCGTCGGGGGGGACGTGTGGATGGAGGGTCGCCGGCACGCCCGCTTTCTCGGTCCAGATATTCAGACTCCGGTCGAGGTCACCAGGAGCTCCCCACTCGATGCTGGCGCCTCCGTCGGAGCCGTACACCATCACATAACAGTGGTCCTTCGGGATCCACTGCGCCCAGCTCGACTCCAGCAGCAACGTTTCGCCGCCCTGCAGGCGCAGAAAAGCAGTCGAGAGGTCCTCCACATCGAAGGCGCCCGGCTGCACTCCGGTCTTGCGCAATTGCGGCGACGCTGAGCTGCCTTTGCCACGTGGACCGAACTCCGCGTACGTCGCCGCAGTGACCGCGCGAACCGGCGGCTCATCGACCAGGTAGAGCGCGATGTCGAGCATGTGCACTCCCAGGTCCATCAGTGGCCCGCCGCCGGATACAGCCCTCCTGGTGAACCAGCTGCCGAGCCCTGGGATCCCCTCCCGACGCAACCAGCCCGCTTTGGCGTAATAGATCTTGCCAAGCATGCCGGCGTCGATCATTCTCTTGAGGACTTGGACGTCGCCGCGTCGCCGATGGTTGAAGGAAACGTCGAGCACTCGGTCGTTGCGCTCGGCTGCCTCCACCATGAGCCGGGCGGTGTCGGCGTTCTCGGCCATCGGCTTTTCCGAGAGCACATGCATGCCTGCATCGAGTGCGGCCACAGCGGCGGGAGCATGCAGCGTAGTCGGCGCGGCGACGCTCAGCAGATCAAGCTGTTCATGATCAATGAGATCCCGCCAGTCTGGATACCGGTGCTCGTCCGGGATGCCGTATGCGTCCCCAAGATCCTGCAGAGCCTCGGCCTCCATTCCAGCCAACGCGACAAGATCAACATCGGCCACGTCCGCGTACCCGGCCATATGCTGCCGTCCCGCCCAACCGAGCCCGATGACGCCTGCGCGGAGCCGATCATTGCTGCTCACGCGTCTACGCCCTTAGCGATGACGCGCTGTTGAAATGGGATTCCAGTCGGTTGACGACCACTGGCGCAGCAAGGTCAATACCCTGCTCAGGCCGTGCCCACAGCACCGCGTTGGCCAGCACCCGCTTGATGTCAGGGTGGTGGTAGACCGGGTACTCCTGATCGCCGGGCGAGAAGTAGAACACCTTGCCCTTGCCACGTCGCCAACAGCAGCCAGATCGAAAGACCTCACCGCTGCTGAAAGTGGAGAGGAAGATCAACTCATCCGGGGCCGGGATGTCAAAGAACTCGCCGTACATCTCATGCTCATTGATCACGATTGGTTGCGGAATCCCAGCGGTGATCGGATGGGACGGGTTGACAGACCAGACCAGCTCCGTGTCGCCGGAGTTGCGCCAGGCCAGGGAGCACGTCGTGCCCATCAGGCGCCGGAAGATCTTGGAGAAGTGCGCTGAATGCAGCACGAGCAGGCCCATACCACCGAGAACGCGCTGATGGACTCGATCGACGACCGCATCGTCAACGCCGGAATGGGTGGCGTGGCCCCACCAGGTCAGCACATCGGTAGTGGTCAGGACTTCCTCGGTCAGGCCGTGTTCTCGCTGATCTTGAGTAGCCCTGCTGACCGCGACGGAGTCGCCCAGCAATTCAGACAAGCCAGCGGCGATTGCCCCGTGCATGCCACCGGGGTAACGCTCGGCCATGTCGGCCCTGTCTCGTTCGGATCGTTCGTGAAAGTTCTCGCCCCACACAGTGACGCGGATCGGTGTAGTCACGATGATCAAGTCTGCCCAACGGAACGATCGAGTTGCGTACGGTGTCGCAGGTCGGGATGTCTCTGTCGACGCCGAGAGTTCGATGCATGGTTAAGAGACCCCCGCATGAGGACCTCGTTCGACGCGCGAGCTCGACCAACATCCTGGTTCTGCATCACCGATGAAGCCGAGACAGGTTCAAGCCAGGCACTCGCGCGCGGCCGTGATGCGTTTTCAGGGGACATGCGCCGAGTCAAGATCGCTGGCGCGCATCCTGCGCGCCCTTGGTCTTCATCAGACAGACATGGCGGCTCAGTGTGCGAATCCTCTGCGGCACCTCAATGAGTCAAGGGAGATTTGGCTTGGTTATTGAGCTGACGTAAGGTAGTTCACTGCCGACGCGGGGTGGAGCAGCTCGGTAGCTCGCTGGGCTCATAACCCAGAGGTCACAGGTTCAAATCCTGTCCCCGCTACGAATGAGTGGCCTAGTCAGAGGCGGTTTCCGGACAATTCCGGAAGCCGCCTCTACTGCGTTGATTGGAGCATGTGGGCAATTCGTGGGCAGCTCTCGCCGCCTGGTTTGCCGATCGCAACGGTCGATCCCGGTGGATGAACGTGGACATCGCTGCACCCGCGGACCGAGCTGCGGCTCGCGTCAGAACCAAGAGACCAGTGGCCGTTCGCCCAATGCGCGGGCTTAGAACACGCGGCCCTGGCGGGTATCAAGCGCCATGGATCGAGACGACGTCCGCGAAGAAGTCTGGACGGTCGTGATCGCATGGCCGCTCGTCAGGTCCTTATGTAGATGTAGGCCTGGTCGAGGTGGAGGAAGATCATGAACGACAAGCTGCTCTATCGCATACCGGAGGTTGCTGAGCATCTGAGCATCAGCCGCTCGAAGGTCTATGAGCTCCTCAAGTCTGGTGAACTCCGCTCAGTTCACATCGATCGAACGCGACTGGTCCGTGCCCGCGACCTTCAGGCCTATGTTGACTCCCTGGCAGCCGCTTCGTGACTGTCAGTACCTCAAGCCTCAGGTCCGACTCGACCCTCGGCGGACCGACCACGGCAACCCCTTAACCCCAGGCCATTCAGTGGGCACTGGCGGGCCGCAGTTGCTAGCGCGGACACGCGCTGCGATGGTCGGGCGGCACCCGGCCCTTGATCAACCAGAGGCGAACTAGGGCAGTTAAGCCGGGAAAGTTGGTCGGCTACTGCCTTGAGAGGGCCAATCAGGGGTTAACGGCTAGCGTTGGTAACCGGTGAATGTGCCAGCTGACTAGGCCATTTGGTCAAGTCGAGCGTTGGCAGCCGTTGGACGTTTGCGAACGTCTTGTGTACCCAGTGTGTACCAAATCCTGATCTTGGTCTGGTGGATCAACCGTATCAAGATCAACTACCCCCCACATGTAAGTGGCCCGACCAGTGCTGGAACACCGGCCGGGCCTGAGATCCCACTGTCTAGGAGTGAGACCCCATGTCCAAATTACCGAGCTAGCCAGCGGTGCCATCACCGGAGTCGACACCGTCACAATCGAGCTAGTCGAGGCCGACGAAACCCCGTCGGTCGTCATCGTCAGATGGCCTGCCAAGGCAATCGTCTCTCACCCGCGCCGTTTTCCCGTCTGGCGCGGATACTGCTGCCGGCGTCTTCCCCCGCCGCCGTCGTCAAGCTGGCGCAGCTTCGAGGGGAGCAACGGCTATGAGCCGGACCACTAAGTAAGACCACTACGACCCAGAGCAGCTGACAAGCCAGAGGGCTGCAAATGTGGGCGGACGGCCGGGCGATCGCCCGAGGCCGTCTTGTCATTCAGCCAGATCTTGTGCGTTGATATCAGCTGGCCTTAGGAAACCACTCATTGTTGTCTTGAGCGTCCAGAATCCGGCCGGCGGCACAGAGTGCGCCCAACCCGAGGGTGTGCAGGAGAAGGTCCCAATACAGCGCACCCAGATAGTCGAGGGCCCGCGCACGGGCTGACTGGTCAAGTGTGCTGAACTGCCGCTCGTTCGACTGGCAGTGCGGCGACGTATCGCTGGATGAAGGCGTTGAAGCCGGCGACGTCGGTCGGATCGGGCTCGACGGTCTCAAGCTCGGTCTCGGCGAATACCTCGGTGTTCAGGAACTCCGCCAGACTCTCCCATGGGTTCGGCCTCGCGCAGAACGCGGCAAGCAACGCGATCCCCCAGGCGCCGCCTTCAGCAGCGACTTCTCCGACCGAGACGGGCGTGTCGATGGCGGCCGCCATCAAGCGCTGCGCCACGCCCTTGGTCTTGAACAGGCCGCCGTGGGCGAACATCCGGTCGAGGCGTACGCCTTCGGCTTTCTGTAGCACGTCCATGCCGATCCGAAGGGTGGCTAGGGACGAGAAGAGGTGTGCGCGCATGAAGTTGGCCAGGTTCAAGGCGCTGTCTGGGGAACGCAGGAGCAGGGGGCGGCCTTCCTCTAGGTCGGTGATCGGTTCGCCGGATAGGTAGTTGTACGAAATCAGGCCGCCGCCGTCCGGTGCGCCGTCTAGGGCCGCGGTGAACAATCTCTCGAAGATCGTGGAGGTGTCCACCTCCATACCGAGGGTTCGCGCGAACTCGGCGAACAGTCCCACCCAGGCGTTCAGCTCGCTGGCCCCGTTGTTGCAGTGCACCATGGCCACCAGGTTCCCGGCGGGCGTGGTGACCAGGTCGAGCTCGCGGTGGACCCGGCTCCAGTTCGCCCTCGAGCACGACCATCGCGAAGATGCTGGTGCCGGCGCTGACGTTCCCGGTGCGCGGTGCGACCGAGTTCGTCGCCACCATGCCCGTCCCGGCGTCACCCTCCGGAGGACACAGTGGGACTCCCAGGGTGCAGCCGCTCGGTTGGGTCGAGGAGCCTGGCGCCCGCCGCCGTGAGCTCCACCGCCCTCCTCCCCGGCCGCACCGGATCGTCGGGAAGGAGCTTGGCTAGCCGCAGCTCCACTCCGGCTTGGGCCGCGAGCTGGTCGAACTGGGCCAGCATCCCGGCGTCGTAGCGGCCAGTGGCGATGTCGATCGGGAACATGCCGCTGGCGTCACCGATGCCCCGCACCTTCTGCTCCGGTCAGCCGCCAGTGGACATAGCCGGCCAGCGTGGTCAGGTGGCCGATCCGGCCGACGTGGTCTTCGCCGTTGAGGATGGCCTGGTAGAGGTGGGCGACGCTCCACCGATGCGGGATGTTGTGTCCGAAAAAGACCGCTCAGCCGCTCAGCCGCCTCGCCCGTGTTGGTGTTGCGCCACGTCCGGAAGGGCGTAGAGCAGTTCACCGTCGGCGTCGAGGGCGAGGTAGCCGTGCATCATCGCCGAGACGCCGAGGGCGCCGACCGAGGTCAGCTCGGCGTCGTAGCGCTGGCGGGACCTGCTCGGCCATCGCCGCGTAGCAGTCCTGCAGGCCCGTCCAGACCGCCTCCAGCGAGTAGGTCCAGGTCCGGTCGACGAACTGGTTCTCCCAGTCGTGGCTGCCGACAGCAACCGGCGCGTGGTCAGAACCGGTCAGCACCGCCTTGATCCGGGTCGAGCCCAGCTCGATCCCGAGGGCGGTGCGGCGATCGGCGATGGAGTCGCGGACCTCTTTGGCTGGGACTGGCCATGCGCGGCAGCCTAGAAGCCCTGGGCCAGGCGGTAGTAGGCCTGGTTCCAGCGGATGCGGTTAGCGAATTCGCGCCGAGTTGTCGAGCCGTCGATGATCAGCAGCTCCACGCCGAGCAGGTTGGCGAAGTCGACGAGCTGGTCGGTGTCGACCGCGGTCGACAGCACCGTGTGGTGCGGCCCGCCGGCGGTGATCCACGATTCCGCCGAGGTGGCGAGGTCCGGCTTGGGTTCCCAGACGGCCCGGGCAACCGGCAGCTTCGGCAGCGGCTCATCGGGCGCGACGACGTCGACCTCGTTCAGCACCAGCCGGAAGCGCTCGCCGAGGTCGCAGATTCCCACGACGGTGGCCGGTCCGGGCGCTGCGTCGAAGACCAGCCGTACCGGGTCCTCGCGGTTCCCGATGCCCAGCGGATGGATCTCCACCCGCGGCCGATCGACGGCGATGCCGGGCAGACCTCGAGCATGTGGGCGCCGAGGATCTTCTCTCGCCCGGGCCGAGATGGTAGGTGTAGTCCTCCATGAACGAGGTGCCGCCGGGCTGGCCGCGCCGATCGCCTTGATCGTGGGCAGCATGGCCGAGGTCTTCCAGTCGCCCTCGCCGCCGAAGCCGTAGCCGTCGGCCATCAGCCGCTGGACGGCGAGCCCCGGGAGCTGCCGCAGTCCGCCGAGGTCCTCGAAGTTGGTGGTGAATGCGCCGAAGCCACCATCGGTGAGGAATGCTCGCAGGCCGGCTTCGATCCGAGCGCCGTAGCGCAGGGACTCATGCCGGTCGCCGCCAGGCTGCAGCTCGGGGACGACGTCGTAGGCGTCGTCGTACTGCGTCGAGCAGCGCGTCGACTTCGTGCTTCGGTAACGGCGTCGACGCGCTCGACCAGGTCGTTGACGCCGTAGGTGTTGACCGAGACGCCGAACCGCAGCTCCGCCTCGACCTTGTCGCCCTCGGTGACCGCGACGTTGCGCATGTTGTCGCCGAACCGGGCCAGCTTCAGGCTGCGGATCGGCGTGCGACGCCGCGGGCGGCGCGTTGCCAGCCACGATCCGACCTTGAGCGGCCGGGTCGGACACGTGCCCGGCGACCGTCGTCCGTGGCACGCCGAGGCGAGACTGGATGTAGCCGAACTCCCGGTCGCCGTGCGCGGCCTGGTTGAGGTTCATGAAGTCCATGTCGATCTCGGCCCACGGCAGTGCGATCTTCGCCTGGGTGTGCAGGTGCAGCAACGGTGTCTTCAACGCGTCGAGGCCGGTGATCCACATCTTGGCCGGCGAGAACGTGTGCATCCACGCGATCAGCCCGACGCAATCCGTGTCGGCGTTGGCGGCCAGGATGATCCTGTGGATCGCCGTCGAGTCGGTCAGCACCGGTTGCCACCCGACTGGCAGCGGCAGCGTGCCGGCGTCGTTGAGCTGGTCGACGATGGCGCGGGACTGCTGCACGACCTGCTCAGCGTCTCGGGTCCGTACAGGCCCTGGCTGCCGGTCAGGAACCACACGGAGCAGGTGCTTGTCGATCATGATCATCTTCTCTCGGTGTCTGGCCGTAGGCGTTCTGGTAGCGGTCGTAGAGAGAGTCGATGTCTGTCTCGTCGATGGGGTGCGGCTCGCCGAGCTGGCGGGCGATGTGGATGGTGCGGGCGACCTCCTCGCACATCACCGCGGCTTTGACGGCTTCTCGGCGGTGCGGCCGATGGTGAACGGGCCGTGGTTGGGCATCAGCACCGCTGGGGATCGGTGATTCTCCGAGGGTGTCGACGATGCCGCGGCCGATCGAGTCGTCGCCGATCAGCGCGAACGGGCCGATCGGGATCGTCGCCGCCGAACTCGTCGGCCATCATGGTTAGCACGCACGGGATCGGCTCGCCGCGGGCTGCCCAGGCGGTGGCGTAGGTGGAGTGGGTGTGCACCACGCCGCCGACCTCCGGCATGTGCCGGTAGACGTAGGCGTGGGCGGCGGTGTCCGAGGACGGCGCTGCCGTCGCCGTCGACCAGCTTGCCGTCGAGATCGCACACGACCATCGCCTCCGGGCTGAGCTGGTCGTAGGCCACGCCGGAGGGCTTGATGACCAACAGGTCCTGGCCCGGCACGCGGGCCGACACGTTTCCGGCGGTCCACACCACCAGGTCCCAGCGAGGCAGTTCGGCGTGAAGCGTCGCGACCTCGCTGCGGAGGGCGCTGATGGTGTCGCTGATGTCGGCGGTGGGAGGCATGGACGGCTTTCTCTCTTTCGGTGGAAGGGCATGTCCCGGTACTGGCGGCGTCAAGCAGGGGCGAGGTCGTTGGGGTCGCCGCTCAACGGGCCCGGTAGGGGATTGGTCGCCTCGAGGGCACCGGCTGGAGTGGGGCCGCGACTCGGCCACCCCGTATTGGCGCAGCGCCCTCGACGATGCCCGTGTTGTCGCGTGTGAAGCAGGCGAGCTACTGGCACGACGGGCCTGGCGTCAAGGTGACGTGCGTGGCATTCGTACACTGTCACCTGTGAAATGCCGCTGTGGGCGTGACCGGCAGCGATGGGGAAAGGACTGACGACGCGATCGATCGGCGGATGGATTATGCGTGTGCCGCCGCCGGTCTCGTCACCGTTGAGGCGACGACCGGCCGCAGTCCATCGTCCGGGAGTTCGGCTACGCCCTCGATCAACACCTGCTCGGCCGGGTCGGCGCTCTCAAAGATGGCGTGGAAGCCTCGGCCGGCGAAGACGAACACGTCCTCTGCGAGGCTAATTACCAATCCGTAGCCGAAGCTGCCGGTGTCGCCTACACCGAACGCTGACGCCTGTGTGATGACGATCCGCACGTCGCCGAACGCGAGGGTCACGCTTTCCTGCCCGTCACCGAGTCGGAAGCCGCGGGTGGGGGGCGCTTCCCGGCTGCGTCAGTGAGGAGCGTCGCCACGCTTCCGATGGCACGGTACGCGTCCGTGAGTGCGGCGAGCTCCGGGTCGGTGCGGGAGTCCACGCCGAATGGTGATACACCGATAGCCTGGTATTCGCCGTAGGCGAGGTATGCCGCGGCCACTCCATCTTCACCCGTGCGCTGTTCGGGAATGAATAGTCCACCGGACATCGCCGTGAATGACGAGTAGATCGTGTCGAGGTCACCGAAGTAAACGTCGGGGGCAAACAGATCGACATCTACTGCGACGGTGGTCCACACGTCCGCGACGCGAGGTAACGGTCCCCCGCTGGGATACATCCCGGGTTTCTGGCCGCCCGCGACGGCGAAGCCGGGGATGTTGATATCGAGATCGCTGTCTAGCCCGGATCCTTCAGTAAGAAGTTGATCTTGTGGCGCGACACGAGCTTTGGATGTGGTGAAGTGCCTTGCCGTTAGGCGATTCTGGGCTTGTTGAGGGTCCAGGCTCGGTCTATTGGGAAGGCACTTCTGAGGTGCAGGGTATCGCGGGTTTCCCGAAGGTCGTGGTGTCGGCGGACGGGCGGGGCGTCGTCTCGCATGTAGGTGCCCGGCTACTAGCCGATGTCGCCCAGGCGACCGGTCTGGTGGCTGGGTTCGACGAGGTTGCCAGGACCCGGCGCGTCCGTCGTTCGGCGCACTTGCCGGGTCAGGTGCTGGCTGAGGTGGCAGTGATGATCGCCGACGGAGGGGAGGCGATCGCTGACCTGGCCGTGCTGCGGAACCAGCCCGGCCTGTTCGGGCTGGTCGCGTCGCCAGCGACGTGCTGGCGGGTGCTCGACGCGGTCGACGCCGACATGCTGGCAGCGTTGAAGCAGGCCCGGGCGGCGGCCCGAGAGCGGGCATGGTTGCTCCGCGGCGAGGCCGGCCGGGAGCTGCCGAGTGTCATCTGCGGTGGCCGGGCCCAGCCGGGACTGGTGATCGACATCGACGCCACGCTGGTCACCTGCCACTCGGAGAAGGAAGGTACGGCGGCGACCTACAAGCACGGGTTCGGCTATCACCCGATGCTGGCCTGGCTGGACAACACGGGCGAGGCGCTGGCCGGGATGCTGCGGCCCGGGAACGCCACCGCGAACGATGCCGCCGACCACGCCACGGTGATCGAGGACGCACTGGCGCAGATCCCCGACGGCCACCGGCACGGGACGCCGATCTTGGTCCGCGCCGACAGCGCCGGCGGCACCCGAGGGTTCCTCGGCTATCTCCGCAGCCTGCGTGAGGAGCGCGGACTGGACGTGTCGTTCTCGATCGGTTTCCGCCTCACCAACACCGTCTCCGATGCGATCCGGCTGCTGCCGGAGACGGCCTGGACGGTTGCGATCGACACCGACGGGACACCACGGCCGATCGACGACACCGGATTGCCGGTCGCTCAGATCGCCGAACTCACCGGCATGCTTGGCGATCCGGTAGGCAAAGGCTGGCCGACAGGGATGCGGGTCTTAGTGCGGCGGGAACGCCCGCACCCCGGCGCGCAGAGCACGCTGCTGGAAGCCCACGACGGCTGGCGCTACCAAGCCGTAGCGACCGACACGCCCGTCGGTCAGCTGGCCTGGCTGGAAGCCCGGCACCGGGCCCACGCCCGGGTAGAGGACAAGATTAGAAACCTTAAGCAGACCGGGATCGGTCGCTTCCCCTCCCGCGACTTGCCGATCAACCAGACCTGGCTGCAGCTCGCGTTGACCGCGGCCGACCTGATCGCTTGGACCCAGACCACCCTGCTGACCAACGACCTGGCCAAGGCCGAGCCCAAGATGCTGCGCTACCGGCTGCTGCACGTCGCCGCCCGCCTGATACGCGGGCAACGCCGAACCAGAATCAGAATCGACCATCGTTGGCCCTGGGCGCATCAGCTCGCCGACGCCTTCAACCGGCTTGCCCAGATCTGCCCGCCACTGCTCAGCTGAATAGTTAGGCCAACCTGACCACCCGTCACCCAAGGAACCTCGGAGACCCGGACACCAGGCCGGCCGATTCACCGTGCCCGAGGCCGAGACCAGCCATCAACAGCGCAGATGATCATGAAAGTAGGCTGCCGGAATCCTTACTGAAAGACCGGGGCTAGCATGCGTTCACGAAGAACGGCAGAGCCGAGCGCGTCCGTGCGGCCGCGGCAAGCTTTTGGACGTGGGACGCGTAGCCCCACGCCATGAATGCCTCATCGCGACCCAACTCGTCGACGTGGACATCCTTCCAGCACAACTCTGGCTCCTCTGCCGAGAATCCTGGGCGGTGCGCCAGTGCTGCGCGAAGCGAGGCGGGTATCGGCGCGTCGAAGGCTCGAGTGGCCGCTGCCGAGCGGTCACGGGAGTCGCCGAGCAATCCGATCTCGTTCTCGATCTGCACCATGAGCACCGTGCGTTCGGCCTCATCGAACTCTTCTAGGAAGCTCATCAGGGCGACGAAGGCGTCAAGGTCGAGGTCGGTCTCACCGAACGGAGACAGAGTGTTGGAGATTCGCCCGTCTTCTAGAACACACGGGGGGAATCGATGCCACTCGCGTTTCACCCAGCCGGGCGCGTAGCTGGAGGCGCCGTTCTTCCATGCGCCGAACCAGAGCAGGACGAGTCGAGTGCCGGTCGAACGAGCCTGATGCACCATTCGCTCGACCGAGGTGAAGTCGAAGCGATCCTCCTCCGGTTGGATCATCTCCCAGGTGACGCTGGCGAGGACAGTGTTGGCGTGCACCGCCTCAGCGACGCGGAGTCCGTGCGCGAAAGCCTCGGCAGAAGAAGAGGTGGAGTTGTGCAGTTCTACTCCGCGTATGTAGAACGGAGCACTGTCGACGATGAGGCGTGCGGCGCCGCTAGAGCGGTCGATGGAGGGTGCAGGCCGGTTCGTCGATGGAACCGGGGTGAGCGCTGAGGTGCGGGAAAGCGTGGTCATGAAAGCTCCATTGCCCGAATGAGTGTAGATGGGCGGATGAGGAAGGGCACGGCTCACTTGATGCCGGTGCTGGCGATGCCTTGGATGAAGTAGCGCTGTAGGAACAGGAAGACGATGACAATCGGCAGGACCACAGTCACGGATCCGGCTAGAAGAAGCCCGTAGTTGGTGCCGTTGGCACCCACCGAGAAGAGGGCAAGCGCGACCGGCAATGTGTACATGTTGTCGGTCTGGGCAATGACAAGCGGCCAGAGGAAGTTGTTCCATTGGAACAAGAACGTCAGGATCGCCAGGGTTGCCAGCGCCGGGCCGGAAAGCGGAAGCACGACCCCGAGGAAGATCCGCACCTCGCCGGCGCCGTCCAATCGTGCGGCTTCAAGGAGCGAGTCGGGAATATCGGCGATGAATTGACGCATGAGAAAGACGCCGAGCGGGGTGACAAGGAACGGCATGATCAACCCGAGGTAGCTGTTCGCCAGTCCGAGATTGCTGACCTGCACGAACAAGGGGACGAACGTGGCGATACCAGGGATGATCAGCATGAGCAGCACAAGGCTGAACAAGATGCGCTTACCGGCGAAGTCGATCTTGGCCAGGGCGTAACCGGCCATGGAGCAGAAGAGCAGATTTCCCAGCACGCACGCGAGGGCCACGATAATGCTGTTGCTGAAGTACAGCCCGAAGTTCTGCCGCGACAACAAGTCTGCGAAGTTGTCCAGCGTCGGGTTCTTAGGCAGCCACGCAGTCGGGTCAGCAATGATCTCGCCGGTTGGTTTGATCGATCCGAGCATCATCCACGCGAACGGCGCCAACGTGACGACCAGCCCCAGGGCGAGGAGAGCGTAGACGATGACGCGAGTCGGGACGCGTTTTTGGGAGGCACGGGGGGTAGCTGTGGTTGTCATCTCAACTCCGGGTACGGAAGAGGCGGAACTGCACAAGGCTGATCACCGCGATAAGCAGGACGAGTACATAGGACGCTGCAGAAGCGAGTCCGTAAAGTCCGAACCCAAACTGTTCGTAGGCGTAGAAGCCGATCGAGGTCGTGGCGTCCAGTGGTCCACCGCCGGTCATGACGAAAGGCTCTTCGAAGAACTGCAGGTACGAGATGCTCAGCAGGACGGCAACAACGAGGGTAGTGGGGCGCAGCAGCGGCAGGGTGATGCTCCGGAAGGACCTCCACCGTGACGCGCCGTCGACGCTGGCCGCCTCATGCAGTTCCGCCGGCACCGCTTGGAGGCCCGCGAGGAAGATGACCATCGGGATACCAAAGTTCCGCCACACCGCCATTACGATTAGGGCAGGCATCGCCCACACCGGGTCGTTCAACCAGTCGGGACCGTTGATCCCGATCCAGGCAAGGGCGCCGTTGATCAGCCCGTCGTCCTGATACATGTATCGCCACACCACTGCGACGGCAATGATGCTGGTGACCACGGGTGCGAAGTAGCCGACACGGAAGAATGCCTTCAGTCGTTGGATGCCAGAATTCAACGCCACCGCGATCAAGAGGGCGATCACCATCGTGACGGGGATCCCGACCACAACGAAGTAGAGCGTGTTCACGAGCGCTCGGACGAAGGTCGGGTCGGTGAACAGGGTGACGTAGTTGTCGAAACCAACGAACGCGACGTTAAACGGGGTTCGCAGATCACGGCTTCGAATGTCGGTGAAACTCATCAGAAGCGATGCGACGACCGGCCAGAGGCCGAACGCGAAGAAGAACACCATGAACGGCAGGCAGAACAACCACGCCACGACTGTTCTGCGCCGTCGCATCGCGTCCGGCCGGCGGGTGACGGATGTCCCCTGTCGGGGTGAGCGGTTGCGTAGACCGCTCACCCTGGGGGTCGATACGGTGGTAGTCATAGGTCAGTTCCCTGTGCCGATTTTCTCTGCGCCGGACTGGATGGCCGTCAGCGCATCCTGCGGACTCGAAGCACCCTTGGCCACCTTCTCCGCCTCGGCATCGATGAGCGCCCCGACCTGGGTCCAGGTCGTTACTGCCGGCGCGTTCTGCGCGTTGGTCAGCTGCTCACGGAACACGGCGAGGTAGGGGTCCGAGGACAGCGTCTTCGAGTCCCATGTCGATTCCACGGCCGGGAGGTCGCCGGAGATGGTGAACCACTGCTCCTGCGTTTCCGGCTGCGACAGCCAGCGAACCAGCTTCCAGGCCCCGTCGCGGTTCTTTGCGTCCTTGAACACCGAGAAGTGTCCGCCGCCGATATACGACGTGTTCGTTTCCGGACCTGCCGGGATCGGGGTGACCCCTACCTTGGAGAGGAACTTTTCGCCGCCGGCTGCTGTGAGCAACCCCTTCTCCCACGGACCGGAGATGAAGGATCCCACCTCCCCGGAGACAAACTTGGGCTCGACCTCACCGAGGTTGACGGGACCGTTCGGGCTGGCGATGCCGTCAGTGAACAAGGACTGATACCGCTCGAGCCCCTCAAGACCCTGCGGGGTGTCGAAAGTGAACTTTGTCAACTCTGCGTCGGTCAGCTCGGCGCCGGCCTGCCACATGTACGGCAGGACCACATGCCACGTGTACGGCGCACCGGTGGCGCTGGAGAAACCCCACTTCGCACCCGCACTCTGGAGCCCCTTGGCGAATGTGGTGAACTCGTCCCACGTGGTCGGCGCTTCGACACCCGCCGCCTCGGCAAGATCCTTCCGGTAGAAGAGCACGCGCGTCTCGACATACCACGGCACCGCGTACGTCGTGTCGCCGATCTCGGTGCTCGACCGCGCGCCCGCGAAGAACGAGTCCGACTCGACCAGCCCGTCCGGAACCGGATCGAGCCCGCCGCCTGCTACGAAGGAAGCCAGGTCGGATGAGCCGACCATCGTGGCATCGGGCGTCGCGCCCGCCGCCACGGCCGTCTCGATCTTCTTCGCGTAGTCCTGCCAAGGCACCGCGGTGACGTTCACCGTCGCGTCGGGATTGTCCTTCTCGAACTGGGCGACGAGGTCGGGCAGCTTTTCTCCCTCGGTCCCCATGGCCCAAACGTCGATCGCACCCGTCGCCGGGCCGTCACTGATCGCCGCGCCCGGTGCCTCGGTCTCGTCTCTCCCCCCGCATCGGTCCGGCCGCATCCGGTCAGAACGACAGCGGTGATGAGGCCAGCGGCGATGGCGGTGAGCACTCTCTTCCTGCGTGGCATCCCGTTCTCCTCCTCGAGTTGACTCGATCGGTACATCGATTGGACGGAAACCTAACACGAATCCTGAACCATGCAACATTTTCGCTAGAGGAGTCGTTACCATGTGCACATGACGACATCCGCGACCCGCTCGGGCGCCAAGCGAGGCCCTTACGCGAAATCGCCCGCCGCCGGGCAGAGATCGTCGAGGCGGCCACCAGCGTGTTCGCGGCACGGGGCTACCACGGAGGATCTCTGAGAGATATCGCTCGTCAGATCGACCGCAGCCTCACCAGCCTCGTACATCACTTCTCCTCCAAGAGCGACCTGCTGGAGGCGGTCCTCGAAAGCGCAGACAGCACAGCAGACTGGTTTGGTGAGCGCGCACGGCAGCAAGGCCTGAAGGTCGCAATCATGGAGCTGGTCGAGATCAACTTCTCGCGAACGGAGCTGCTGCGCCTCCTCGCAATCGTGTCGTCCGAGGCTTCGGCACCGGATCACCTGCCGACAGTTGGTTCGTCGCCCGGTACGACAACGGCGCGAGGGCTCTGGAGAGCATGATCCTGGTGGGACGTCGCAGCGTGCAGGATCAGGTCCGTCACCAATCCGCTGGAGCTGGCGCGCATTCTCATCGCGACCTGGGACGGCTTCAGCTGCAGTGGCTTCTGTACCGGCGTGCGACATGCGTGGCGAGATGTCGCGCACCCTCGACACATTGCTACCCACCGCCGACCCGGGATCCCACATGCCGATGGAGTCTAAGTCGAGACCTACCGCACGAATCGCACCGCGTGACGGAACGGGTTCGGGATCGTGGCGTCGTCGGCGGAGACCTCCACCACGATTGGGACACGAAAGTAGGTCGCTCAGGTCGCGGCCGCTTCCCGCTGCTCGGCTTCGTGCTTGCGAGCGCTCGGGTAACGCTGGGTGCACACGCCAAGCGTGCGGGCGGCGCCTGACACTCGCGGTCCGATTGGTGGCCCGCGCGTCCACGCCTGCAGCGTGTGCCTGGCCAGGTTGGCACTGATCTCCCAACCCACGACACGACTCTACGAGATACCGTTTCAGGACACCCATGCGACGACCAGCTTCTCCAGGCGCCGGTCACGGTCGGCTCGCACCCGGCCTGCCGCCTGCGCCTGACATGCGGCCAGCCGGGCTGCCTGCTTGCTCATAATCACCACTCCTCTATCGACGAGGACTCGCATTCCCCTACGCCATTTACGACCGACTGAGCGGTCATCATTTGCAACCCCGCTCGCGAGACGTACCCCCTCGAACCCCAAAGCCCTCAAGTCCGACACACCTGAGTGCACTGAGGAAGTACCCCGGGTCGGGGTGACCGCCGCGCGTGGGCGAATTGGGCTTTGCGAGGTTGTGACCGATGAGTGTGCACAAGCTCACCGCCGGGATCAGGTTATGACTATCCGACTCGGCAGGTCGCGGCCTCTGGATGCGACCGAGAAGGGTCATACTGGGCTCGCCTGGTATTACGCCGAGCGGGGTGAATCACCGGGGGTGTGGGTCGGTTCCGGGATGGAGGGATCGACGTCTGACCGTTGGCGACCCGGTGACCGCGGAGCAGATGCGCGCTTTGTTCGGCTGCGGTTTGCATCCGTTGGCCGGGTTGCGGCTCCAACAACTGGACGGTACCGGCCTCACTGGACAGGACTTTCAGGACGTCGTGCGGTTGGGGGCGCCGTTCAAGATCGTCGACGAGACCGACGCCGTTTCCGGGTCGAGGTGGCCAAGCGCATCGCCGCGCTCAATGCCGCGATCGGAGGGCCGGTCGACGCTTCGATCGCGGCGGCTGACCGGGCCCCGATACGGACGCAAGTAGCCCGGGAGTTCTTCCGCCGCTGAGCATGGTCGGGAGCCAGTCGATGCTCGCGAGTTGACTGGGCAGATCGCTAAGGGCTCACGTCCACGGCACGCAGACCGTCGCCGGTTTCGACCTGACCTTCTCGCCGGTGAAGTCGGTGTCGACGCTCGTGGGCGGTCGCCGCCACCTGCGGTCGCGGCCGCGATCGAACGGGCCCATCAGGCCGCAGTCAACGACGCCTGAGCTTCATCGAGGAGCATGCCTGTTCACCCGGATCGGGCCACAAGGGATCCGGCAAGTGAAGGTGCGCGGCCTGGTCGCCGCTGCGTTCACCCACCGCGACAGCCGAGCCGGCGATCCCGACCTGCACACCCACGTCGCGGCGGCGAACAAGGTCCAGGCCGTCGACGGGCGCTGGCTCGCGATCGACGGCCGGCTCCTGTTATGGCCAAGGTCGCCGCATCGGAGACTACAACACCGCCCTCGAGAGCACTTCCTCGACCGCTGGGCGTGCGAGTTCGTTGCGGGCCGGGTCACTGAGCCGGCAAGCTGCCGATCCGCGAGATCCTCGGCGTCGACCCGCGCTCGAACCAGCGGTGGTCGACCCGCCGGTCGCCATCGACGTCCGCCGCGGCGATCGCGACCGAGTTTCAGCACGATCATGGCCGCCACCGACCCGGTCGAAGCGTCGCTCGCCGACCAGGCGACACTGGAGACCCGCGACGCCAAACACGGACCCCGAGCGATCGCGAGCAACGAGCAACCTGGCCGACGAAGCGGACGACTGATGGGCGGCCGCAGCGGTCGCCGCGATGGTCGCGGGCACTTGCCGATCGCAACCGCAACGGTGGCCGCTCCGCGCTGGGTCGAGGAGACCGCCGCCCACGTCGCGGCCGTCGAGGACTCCCGAGCGACCTGGAACATCTGGCAGTCCGTGCCGAGGCCCAACGCCAGGTCACGCCGACGTCCTGGATCGCTCGCGAGAAGGTCGATCTGCCCGTCGATTGAGGTCCTCGAGGCCGCTCGGTCACGCTCGGCCGGCACCAGCCGGACGGCATCGAGAACCGCGCCCGCTCCGTCGCGCCGACGGCTCGACGGTCTACAACGTCCCCGGCGCCGACCTGCTACACCTCGAGCGAGATCCTCGACGCCGAGAAGCGCCTCGCCGCCGCCGCCGGCGTCCGCGACGGAAGGGTCGACCGGTCGCGATCACCACCTCCGCGCCAACGGCTTCGCCTGGAACGCGCAAGCGTCGATGGTCCGGGACCCTGCAACCTCCGGGGCCCGACTGCAGCTCGCGCTCGCACCCGCCGGGACCGGCAAGACCACCACTATGAGCGTGCTCACCCGCGTGGACGTCGAGCGACGGTCAGGTGATCGGTCTCGCGCCGTCCGCTCCGCCGCCGACGACCTGGCCAAGCATACCGGCCACACCGACACGCTGGCCGAGCTCGACTTGGACGCTACCAACGAGCCGTAGCGAGTGGCCGCGCTGGCGCGAGTTGGCCCGAGCGATGTTGATCATCATCGACGAGGCCGGCCAGGCAGCCACCCCGTCCCTCGACGGCCGCAGTCCGCTTCATCGCCGAGCGGGGCGGCGTGTCCGCCTGATCGGCGATGACCAGCAGCTCGCCGCCGTCGGCGCCGGCGGCATCCTGCGCGACATCCAGCAGGAGTACGGCGCCTCCACCCTCTCGGAGGTACGCCGGTTCAACGACCCGGCCGAAGCAGCAGCCCCCCTCGCACTGCGCGAAGGCGATACCGGCGCGCTCGGGTTCTATGCCGACAACGCGCGCGTCCACGTCGGCGACCTCGCCGTCACCGATCAGGCGTACGACGCGTGGGGAACGACCGCGCCGCCGGGCTCGACTCCGTACTCCTCGCACCGACCCGCGAGCTCGTCGCCGGCTCAACGCCGGCTACGGGAACATCGCCTCGACGGTGCCCCGCGGGTCAGGAGTGCGTCTGGGGGATGGCACCGGGCGAGTCGGCGAGATGATCATCACCCGCGCGAACAGTCGACGACTCCGACTCTCGGCCACCGACTGGGTCAAGAACGGCGACCGGTGGACCATCACCCACGTCGACCGCAGCGGTGGTCTCACTGTCCGGCACAGCCGCAGCAAGCTCAAGTGCCAGCTCCCTGCGGATTACGTCACGACCTCGACCGGACTCGGTTCACGCCACCACCATCCACGGCGCCCAAGGCGTCTCCGCCGACACCATGCACGGATTGAATCACAGGGCAGGAATCACGACCAACAGCTCTACACCATGCTGACCCGCGGCACGGCACGCCAACCACCTCTACCT
>CAVRQV010000044.1:0-39049 GCA_963723475.1 uncultured Actinomycetota bacterium | reverse complement strand
CGCCGAAGAGGCACTCCTCGAGCTGCTCGGTGAGTGGCAAGGGCTTCATCGTCGGGTCGCGGTTATCAGGGTGAACGGAAACGGGCCGGGGAGATCGCGCCGGCGGGGAGCCTCGAAGCCCCCTTGGCCGAGCCAGCGACGGAAGGTCGAATACGGATAGATCCGGCCGCTGCTCGTGCGCAGCACGAGCCCGAGGGCGTAGAGGACCGCCGGCCGCGGCCCATCGCCACGCTCAGTCGGCACGATGTCGACGATCGCTACCCTCCCGGCCGGTCGCAGCGCACCGGCGACCCGTCGCAGCAGCTGGAGGTTCGCATTCTCGCCGAAGAGGTGGCAAACGTTCGCGATGAGCGCGAGGTCGTACGTCGCCGGCTCGCCCCAGTCGACATCGAAAGCGCTTCCCTCGACGAATTCATACCGATCCTCGAATCCAGCTTGCCGAACCGCGGTGCGCGTACTCCTCATCACCGCCGGCAGGTCCACCGCTGTGACGGTGGAACTGGGCTCGCGCGCGGCGATGGCAAGGCTCCAGGGAGCAGCACCGGCGCCGATGTCGAGCACCCGGAGTCCCGGCTGCGCGAGCAGCTCGGCTGCCTGCTTGGCGCTTGGGCGGAAGAGAGCCCCGATCTGCGAGACGAGACTCGGATAAAGGGACCCCGCCCCCGCGACCGTCGCCGCATTCGCCGGCCGCGGCCGGCCACGCAGCACGGGCTGGAGAGAGGTCCATGGCCGCAACAGCTCGACGAGCTGGACGAGGCCCGAATGCGCGGGCCGAAAGCGACCGTCGGCGCCGAGCTCGAGGAGGTCGAGGCCGGCGAGAGCTGAGAGAAGCACTTCGGCGCCCTGCAGCGTCAGGCCGCAGTCGGCGGCCACGGCCGCAGGAGATCGCCGGCGCCTCGGTGAGGCGCGCGATCACGCCGAGCTCTCGCGCCGAATGGATGGCGGCGGCGGCCGCACATGCGTCCTGAAAGGCAGCCGCCTGCGCGGGAGTGATGGGCGGCAGCACATCTGGAGGTACGTGTTCGATCGGCGCGGCGGCTTCGGTCATGCGACGACCTCGGCCTGCCCCGCCGTCCCGTCGACGATCACTCTCGCCCCGTCGGGAAGTACCGAGGTGGCATCCGTGCAGCCGACGACCGCCGGCAATCCGTACTCGCGCGCGACGATCGCCGCGTGCGAGAGCAGACCGCCCCGATCGGTCACGATCGCACCGAGCAGCGGGAGCACTATGTTGAAGGCCGCCGTCGTCGAGTTTGTAACCAGGACGTCTCCCTGCTCGATGCGAGCGAACTCCTCGGTGCCGTGGATCACCCGTGCGGTGCCCTCGTACACGCCCCGGCTGACGCCGATGCCGCGCACCTTCTGCTCCTCCGTGCATGGCTGCGGCGCGGTGAAGATCGCCTGCACGGCGGCTCCCAGCGCGCGTTCCAGTCTCGCCGTGGCGGGCGGCAGCCACTCGGCAGGCAGTGGGTCGCCGGGCTCGCCGCCAAGAAACGGCGGCGCATTGGTGTACCTGGCTTCCAGCCGGTAGCGCGCACGCTCGGCCAGCTCGTCGCCCGAGGGCCCGTCGCGGGACTCGACCAGGCTTCGCAGCTCCGCGTAGCTCGCCTCGACAAGATGGGCCGGATCGATGAGCCGCCCTCTAGCCGCAAGTCTGCGGCCGGCGGACAAGATGGCACGCCGCATGATCCCGATCGCCCAGAGGTCGGCGTAGGTGCCACGCTCGTCGCGGAGCCGGTAGGTCGCCCGAGCCTCCCCGAGCAGCTCGTCGAAGGCGACGCGATGCCGGGCGGGTACCGCGTCGCGCACCTCAGAGGTCCTGCCGCTCGAGATTGTTCGCCAGCGGTATGTGCGACACGCTCCAGCGCGCGCCCGGATTGCCCCGACGATGAGCTCAGGAAGCTCCTGCACGGACGGCTCGCCCACATCCTCGCCGTTAACCGGCCGGTAAGCGACTCGGTCGACGTAGGCGGAAGCGAATGTTCCGACCTTGCCCGGGAACGAGCAAAGCGCGGCAACCACCTCGCCCGGCTCTCTCGCGGAGCTCAGCACCTTCATCGCCGCAGCCTCATGCCGGAGAGCGCTCGACGAGTTGCTCGAGCTCCTGATCGGCGCCGAGCGGGTCCGGATTGGCTCCTTGGAGCAGCCCGAGTAGCTGGGCCGGCGCGCGGCCGGTCCACTCTTGCGCGCACACGAGAAAGTCGCCGACCGGCAGCAGCGCGGTCACGTTGAAGAGGTGGTGGATATACGCCCCCTGGATTTGGTTCTCGCGGCAGCGATCGATGTACTCCAGGAGTCCAGTCGTATCGAGCGTGTCGGGATCGATCTTGAGCAGCGCCAGGTGGGCCCGGATCGCCGCGGGCTTCACCTCCAGGTCCCAGCGCTGGAGGTCTTCGCGCCAAAGCTTGCGCTCGAACACAGTCGCGCTCGTCGCGAGCCGCCGCCGGATCTCGGGGTGAGTGCGCGCGAGCTCCTCCCACACCTCCTTCGGGGGATGGCCGACCGCCTCTCGCGGTGCACCGACGGGACGGGCGCAGAGGTAGGTGAAGCCGTTGACGAAGCCCGCCTCCAGGTAGTCGAGCAACGATCCGTAGCGACGGAGGCTCTCGCCGAAGCCGCGCTTGAATGCCTCGGGGAAGATCTCCGCGGAGAAGCGTGTCACCGGCCGAGTCCAGTGAGTCGGATCGAGGAACCACGAACCGGGTCCAGGTGGGACAAACGTCCGCTCAGCGACGATGGTCATCCTCATCAACCTCCTTGATGCTCGCCGGATTACGGCGAAGCTCGTCTGTCAGGACGCGTACCGCCCAGGCGGCAGCCTTGCCCGACTCCTCGCCCTCGAGGCCCCACTGATCCCGCATCGCCTGCCAGGCCGGGGCGCTCACGAGCAGATAAACGACGGCTAGAGCGCGCTGCCGCTCGGCCGGGCCGAGGGCGGCCGTCACCTCCCGCATCGCCTTCTCAAACATTCTCAGCCGCTGACGCCGGGTGCGGGCCCGTATCTCTTGTCCGCGCTTCGAGAGAAGCGCGCGCATCAGCGGCGCGTTGTCCTCGTACCCGCGATACTGCGCAGGCGCCATCGTCGCGGAACTCGTCGAGCGTCTCCGGGTAGGACAGAAGGGTCAGCCGGAGGTGCTCCTCGGCCCACTCACCGAACGCGTCGAAGAGCGCCTCTTTGGTCGGGAAGTGCCGGTAGACGGTGCGCACCGACACACGCGCGCGCATCGCAACCAGTGGAACTGTGACCTCCTCGACCTCCTCGTCTGCGAGCGCATCTGCCATCGCCTCCAGAATCCGAAGGCGCGTCTGCTCCAGCTGCTCAGCCCGGAGCGGGCTCTCGTACGGGCGCGTCGTGGTCATGTCACGACGACGATAATCCAAGTCACGCTAACGTGTCAAGAAAACATGAAAGCATGCCGTGAACTTTGCGCAGACCGCGCTGCGAGGACGCGGATCGGTCGCGCGAGGCGACCCCACCGTTGCCAGCGACATCGATGTGTTAGTCGATTTGAATCCCGATAGAGGAAACCGCTACTAGCCCCAAATCAGTGGCCAGGTCGATTGTCACGACCTGTTTCGCGTACCTCCATTGATATTTGACGATGCAACTGGGACACACCCGATGCACCGTCGGAGGTAGCTCGGGTCGGCCTGACCGCCCGGGCGGTATGTACCCCTTTGGGTGGGTGTGACGATGAGCCTCCACAAGCTCACAGCGGGGTCGGGGTATGACTACCTGACCCGGCAGGTCGCGGCCTTGGACGCAACCGAGAAAGGTCACGCCGGTCTGGCGTCCTACTACACCCAGCGGGGTGAGACGCCGGGGGTGTGGGTCGGTTCGGGCTTGGGCGGGATCGGCGGCCTGGCCGCCGGCGACCCTGTAACCGCGGAGCAGATGCGAGCGTTGTTCGGCTGCGGTCTGCACCCGTTGGCCGAGCTCCGGCAGCAGCAGCTGGAAGGACCGGACCTCACTATCCGCGACTTCCAAGAAGTGACCCGGCTGGGTGTGCCGTTCAAGATCGTCGATGGTGTCGTCAGCCCGTTCCGGCTAGAGGTGGCCAGACGCATTGCCGCGATCAACAGCGCGGCCGGCCTGCCGGCGGACGCGCCGCTGCCGGCCGCTGATCGGGCGCGGGTGCGGACCGAGGTGGCCCGCGAGTTTTTCCTGGCCGAGCATGGCCGGGAGCCGATCGATGCCCGGGAACTGGCGGGACAGATCGCGAAAGACTCCCGGCCGCGGCCACAAACAGTCGCCGGGTATGACCTGACGTTCTCGCCGGTGAAGTCAGTCTCGACCTTGTGGGCGGTCGCTGATCCGGCGGTGGCGGCTGTCATCGAACAGGCCCATCAGGCCGCGGTCAAGGACGCTTTGGCGTTCATCGAGACGCATGCCCTGTTCACCCGGACCGGGCCACAGGGGATCCGGCAGGTTAATGTCCGAGGCCTGGTCGCCGTCGCGTTCACCCATCGCGACAGCCGGGCCGGCGACCCGGATCTGCACACCCACGTGGCGGTGGCGAACAAGGTGCAGACCCTCGACGGACGGTGGCTGTCGATCGACGGGCGGGTGCTGTTCAAAGCCAACGTTGCCGCGTCGGAGACGTACAACACCGCATTGGAACAGCATCTTCGCGACACGTTGGGTGTGCGGTTCGCTGAACGGCCCGGCACCGACCCGGCGAAGCGGCCGATCCGGGAGATCGTCGGTGTCGACCCCCGGTTGAACCAGCGCTGGTCGACCCGGCGGGCCCACATCGAAGTCCGCCGCGGCGAACTGGCCATCCAGTTCCAGAAGGATCATGGCCGACCGCCGACACCGGTCGAAGCATTGCATCTGGCCCAGCAGGCGACCTTGGAGACCCGCGACGCCAAACACGAACCCCGATCCCTCGCCGAGCAACGCGGGACCTGGCTCGGCGAGGCCGCAGCCGTGCTGGGCGGACGTGGCGCTGTGACGTCGATGGTGCATACGGCGGTCACCCCGGCCGCCGAGGCGGCCACGGTCGCCGACGCCCGCTGGGTCGCGCAAACGGCTGATCACGTCCTGAGCGTGATGGAGGGGAGCCGCTCGACCTGGCAGATGTGGCATGTCCGGGCCGAAGCGCTACGGCAGGTCCGCACCACCGGCGTGACGGCAGAACGGGCGAGTGCCTTGGTGGACCTGCTGGTCGATGAGGTGCTCGATCGTCGATCTGTTGCCCTGGCCGCGCCAGCTGACAACGTCGAGGAACCGGGGGTGTTACGGCGGGTCGACGGCTCGTCGGTCTACACCGTCGCCGGTGCCGACCTCTACACCTCGCAGCGGATCCTCGACGCCGAGGCCCGTCTCGTCGCGGCGGCGGGACGTCACGGCGGTGCGTCCGTCGAGCAGGCCGCGGTGGATCTGGCCCTGCTCGAAATGGCCGCGAACGGCACTGCACTCGATGCTGGACAGACCTCGCTGGTGCGCCAGATGTGCAGCTCCGGGGCACGTCTGCACCTCGCGATCGCCCCCGCCGGCGCCGGGAAAACAACAGCTATGCGAGCCATCACCCTCGCGTGGAGCCAAGACGGCGGCCAGCTGGTCGGTCTGGCCCCGTCCGCGGCGGCCGCCGCTGTTCTCGGCGAGCAGACCGGGATCCGCGCCGACACACTCGCCAAGCTCACTTGGTCCCTGGACCACGGCGACCTTCCGGATTGGGCGGCCGCGGTCGGGCCGTCAACCTTGGTGATCATCGATGAAGCCGGCATGGCCGACACCCTGTCGCTCGACACCGCCGTCCAGTTCGCCATCAATCGGGGCGCCAGTGTGCGACTGGTCGGAGATGATCAACAACTCGCCGCGATCGGCGCCGGCGGTGTCCTACGCGACATCAAACAGACCCACGGCGCCCTCCGCCTAACCGAGCTGCATCGCTTCACCGACCCCGCCGAAGCGGCAGCATCGCTCGCCCTGCGTGACGGCGATGCTTCGGGGCTCGACTTCTACCTTGATCACGGTCGTGTTCATGTCGGCGACCTGGCCACTACAACTGAAGATGCGTTCAACGCTTGGGTTTCCGACCGAGCGGCCGGGCTCGACGCAATCATGCTCGCCCCCACCCGGCACCTGGTCGCCGACCTCAACCGCCGCGCCCGCGCCCATCGCCTCAACGGGGACGTGCCGAATTCGGCGGTGCGGCTGGCCGACGGGAATCCGGCGAGCATCGGAGATGTGATCATCACCCGCACGAACGACCGACGGCTCCGGCTGACCGCCACCGAGTGGGTCAAAAACGGGGATCGCTGGACCATCACCCATATCGGTCGGCACGGTGAGCTGACCGTACGGCATACCCGCAACCGGCACACCGTCCGCCTCCCCGCCGACTATGTCCGCGAGTCGGCCGGTCTCGGCTACGCCACCACCATCCACGCCGCCCAAGGCGTCTCCGCCGACACCATGCACGGCCTCGCCACCGGGCAGGAGTCACGGCAGCAGCTCTACACCATGCTCACCCGCGGCCGGCACGCCAACCACCTCTACCTCCAAGTCGTCGGCGACGGCGACCCCCACAGCATCATCCGACCCGACACCATCTCACCGCGCACGCCGACCGAGACGCTGCAGCAGATCCTCGCCCGCGATGAAGCGCCGGTCTCCGCCAGCACCTTGCTGCGCGAGCTCAACAACCCGCCGGCCCGGCTCTTCCACGCGGTGCAGCGCTACACCGACGGCCTCCACGTTGCCGCCGAACAGCTCCTCGGACCCCAGACCGTCGCAGAACTCGACCAAGCCGACCGGTACGTCCCCGGACTCACCGACGAACCGGCCTGGCCAACCCTCCGGGCCCACCTGCTCGCCCTCGCCGCCGAAACTGGGAAGCACCCACTCGGCCACATGCTGATAGCCGCCTCCGGACGCGACCTCAGCACTGTCGGCGACATGGCCGCCGTCCTCTACTGGCGCCTCCCAGCGCTCACGCCTATCGACCCAGGTCCGCTGCCCTGGCTCCCGGGCATTCCAGCAGCGCTGCATGACCATCCCGTGTGGGGCGACTATCTGGCAAAGCGATCCCTACTGGTCGCAGACCTCGCCGGCCAGGTCCAAGACCACGCCTGCCAAAGTGACGCCCAGCCGGCCTGGGCACCACCGGGAAGCAACCCCAGCACCGCCCTCATCGGCGAAATCGCAGTGTGGCGCGCCGCCAACGGCATCCATCCCCAAGACCCGCGACCAACCGGAGGAGGAGGCCAACTCGAAACGCTCCCGGCCCTCTGGAAACAACACCTCGACCGGCAAATCGCCCGTTCCGCCGATCCGGCAGGCAACGCGAGGTTCAACGAACGGCAGGCAGCACACACCGCACCTAGTCGCCACGTCGAAAGCAAGCGCCCGTACCAAACACCCGGTCAACGTCCGAACGGGCCAGCCGCACCCGGCCGCTAACCACCGTCGAGCTGCTGCGAAGAGGCTGTGGTTCGCCTGATGCAGTCCTGGCGCGCAGCCATGGGCAGCCGTCTGCCGAATCGGCTCTATCAGGGTCAAGGCGCCGCCGCTCCGCGTGTTCTCGCTTCGCTGCGAGCGGCTTCGCGGCGATCTCGGATTCGGCGGTCTCGGGCGGCGTCAGCGCCTAGCCCTAGCCAGAGTTGCAAGCTAGTTCAATCGGCCGCCAACTTAGAGCAGCTGAACGTCGCTCAGCTGCTGAGCAGAGGATCAGCGAGCCCGCCATGTGTTTGAGGTCAGGGTCTCCTCATCCTCATCGACGGTGACGACGGCGGGGCCAGCTGGATTGCCCGAGATGATCGGCTTGGTCGCCTCATGGTGCGCCACATACGCCAGGAGTAGCCAGGCCGCGCCCCACAGAAGACCGAGCAGGACGAAGTGCACCATCCTTTCGATGGAGTAGAAGGCTGCCGTGATGAGGCCCGTCGCGAGGACCAAACCGGGTGCCCAGCGGCCCAGCCCGGACAGCCGCCGACCCACTACGGTGGCGAGCGCCAGGAGGGCCATGCCGCCAAACATCAGGGCGATGGAGGCCAGGATCGTCGCGGTGACGCTGTCGGGGTTCGCGCCCGGTTGGATGCTGGTCCAAATCGAGACCGCAACTCGCATGAGATGCCCGAGGATCGCCACGCCACCGCCGATCAAGGCGAGCCATCGCGGTCGAGCGACATCGATCGCCAGCCATGCGGCGATCCCCGCCAACATGCCGAGATTAACGACTCCCCAGACGAGCTCCGGGGCCGGGGCGATGATCAGCGGGTAGGGCCAGACCACCGCGAGCACGCCATAGACAAGTTGCAGCGCGGCTCCCGTCATGGCGACGGTTCCTAGACGCCGCGCTGCGCGTCCACCAGACATGACTCTCCTCCTTGGCTAGGTGCGTGTGCCGATGGGCCGGGCTAGCCCCTGGTCTTTGCCGAAGCGGACTGCTTCGGCACCATCTGCGCCGTCGCACATCGGTGGCAGCCTCGGCACCTCACGCCGCCAAACGCCTGGGTCATGGCTCCTCGATACACAGATTGAGTTCGAGCTCCTCGCGTCAGGACTGAGTGAGTAGGCGCCGACGGCACGTGACACTTGGTGAGCGGACCGCAATGGAGGTAGCGCAGACACCGGCCACGCGATGAGATCACGCGGCCGGCGCGGCGAGTCAGCTGGGCAGCGGCGGCTTCGGCGCCTCGACCTCGGTACCCTCGAACGCCCACGCCGAAAAGTCGGGACCCGGTGCCAAGCCCAGGCGGCTGAACGCCGGGAACAGCTGCTCGGCGGCGAATCGGTCTGCTGCGACGCTCGATTCCCAGACGTCGGCGGTGATCAGGACTCCATCTGCGGTTTCTCCCGCGAGACTAGCGATGTTGCCGGCGGGCTGCTCCGCGCCGAGTTCGTCCTCCACTGCCTGGTATTCCTTAAGACTTTGCCCCGGGCTACGGGTGATCAGGATGTAGGGCATGATGTTCTCCGTTTCGTGAGACTTCGCTTACCCGGTCAGGCTATGAATCGGCCGCCCTCGCCCGCATCCGCCAAAGTACTCAGCGCACTACTCATCGGCATGTTCGGCCGTGACCCAGGCCGCGATCTGGCTGCGGTGGGTGAATCCGAGTTTGGTGAGGATGTGTTGGACGTGGTTTTGTGCGGTGCGGTCAGAGATCACCAGGCGTGCAGCGATGTCCCGGTTACTGCTGCCGGTAGCGACGAGACGGGCGACCTCGGCCTCGCGCGGCGACAGCAAGAGGGGTGCCGGTGCCAGTCGCTGCAGCCGGGTCACCCACGGTGACATTCCCAGTGATCCGGCAGCCGGGAGCACCTTCGTGGCCAGCTGCCGCGCCGCATTGAGATCGCCTTGTCGCGCGAACAGCTCAGCGCGTTCGGTATCAGCCTCGACGGCGAACGACGGCGCGCCGATGCCCCGGCTGATCGTCGCTGCTGCGGTGAGCTCGGCAACGGCGTCCGCCCAGAGCTGCAGGGCAGCAGCGCATTTGCCTAGATGCAACTCCACCGGGCCGAGGTAACTTGCAGTCCCGGCGCCACCGGCGATGTGGTGGCCGCGGTAGTGGTTCAGCCGTTCCCGGAAGTAACGCGCATCCTCATCTGCGCCGACGGCTACCGCGACCTGCGCACCCGCGGCCAGTGCCGAGAGGACGAAGTATGGCGGGATCGTCCATTGCGGGGGCGGCCCGATCAGCCGATACAAAGCGCGCGCCTGCTCAATCTCGCCGCGGTCGACCAGCGCGGCCGCTGGCCCAAGCAACCCGAACAGCTCGGCGTTGACGCCGCGCATTACATCGGTGGGTGGCACTTTCCGTGACATCTCGGTGTGGCCAGTGTGGTGACCGACCGCGGCCAGCAGCGATTCGTGGCTTCCCTCGGCGGCGGGGTGGTCGAGCACGGATGCCAGCTCGTAGGCCTCCGCGCCGAGCCGCAGCGCCTCGTCGAACTCTGCTCGTGCCTGTGCGATCGCGGCCCACGTTCTGAGCAGCAGCCACCTCGGCATCGGACCGCCTGCGCGGTCGACGCACCAGCGGACCCGATCGAGCTCCAGCGCGGCCTCATGGATCCGTCCGCGTTCCATATATGCATCGATCGCCCAAAAGCGTCCCCACATCTCCACGTCCGGCCTGTGGACGGCCTGCCCGGTCGCGATCATCACAGTCGCCAGCCTGGCCCGCTCATCGACCTGGTCGGGTCCACCGCAAGCAAGCTGGCGGGCTCGCAGAGCGGCCACCAAAGCGTCGGCATCATCAGCCTCGTCAGCCGCGGAGAGCGCCGCGCCGCTGGTCGCGATGGCGTCGTCCCATTCGCCGCAGTAGACCATCGCCTCGGTGAGTCGGGCCAGCAACTGTGCACGCAGGCCAGATGTTGCGCCAGGCACCTCCAACGCCTCCCGGCACCAATCGAGGATGTCGCGATCCATGGCACGATCACCGGCGGGCTCGAGAGTGAGTGCGGCCTGCGCGAGCACCTGGTGGTCACGGGTACGACGCGCGATGACGATGGCGTCGCCGCAGGTGGCGCGGGCGGTGTTGAGCCGGCCCGACCTGTGCTCTGCCGCCGCGCGGTCCACAAGCAACCGCCCCCGTTCGGCGTCGGAGAGGACATCGGCGCCGACCTCGAGAGCGGACACGTACAACCGCGCCGCCTCCTCGAACGCCAAGGCGCGCATCGCCTCGTCCCCGGCGCGGCGCGCCCACTCCACGGCCGGTCGTCGATCACCGCCCACCGCCGCGGCGGCAGCGTGCCGGGCAAGCTCGGCGAAATGGCCAGGAAGCGCATCGGCGTAGAGCTGCTCGATCGCCCGCACCGCCCTGCCGTGCAACCGGACCCGCACCCGCAACGACAGCCCAGACTCCAGCGCCGCACGAACCAGGGCGTGCGTGAACCGCACCCGGTCCCCGGCGGCCACTGACAAAACACCGGCAGAGATCGCCTCGTCGATGTCCGGCAGACATCCGAACACCGACCGCCCCAACAGCCGCGCGGCAATCGCGATCGAAAACTCCTCACCCAGGATCGATGAGGCGCGCAGCAGCTCCCTCGTGCGCGGCGTCAGCTGTTCGAGGCGCTGCTCGACGACCCCCGCCAGCGTTGCGGGCAGCTCGACGTCGGACCCCGCTACTCGATCAAGCGCGCGTGCGACCTCGCGCAGGTAGAACGGATTGCCCGCACAGATGGCGTGCGCCTGGGACACCACATGCTCCGGCAGACTGCGGCCAAGCAGCTCGCGCAGGAGTTCGGCCGAGCCGGCGCGGGATAGGCCGTGCAGTTCCAGCAGGTGGGCGTGGGGTTCCCGAATCAGGCTGGATCGCGCGCCTCGCCAACCATCCGAGCTGTCGGGTCCGCCCGAACGCTCGGCCACACAGACCAACAGCTTGGCCCGGTGCAGCGTGCGAACCACGTGCAGCAGGGCAACCAAGGACGGCTCGTCCGCCCAGTGAATGTCGTCGACCACCATGACCGCGCCGCCCGCAGCGGCAGTCTCGATCAGCCGGCCGGCCAGCCGCTCGAACAGCGCAACCCGGTCACCCGCCGGTACTGTACCGACCGGTAGAGACCCGGTGACCGGTACGGGGCCGGTGACCACGTCGGTCCCGAACAGCTGCCGCCACAGCCAGTACGGCGGCGCACTCCCCGGCACCGGCGACCGCGCCCAGAGCACCTGCACGCCACCGGATTCCGCCTCATCCGACAGCGCCTCCAGCAGCCGCGTCTTGCCGATCCCCGCCTCACCCGAGCACACGACCACCTGCGGCAGCCCCTTGACCGCTTCGGCCAACCAACCCCGCAGCCGGGCGAGCTCCGCGGAGCGACCGAACAACGCGATCACAGGCAGCAAGCCTAGCGACGGGAGCAGTGCGAGAGACACGCTCGATGATCACTCCAACGAGCCCCCCCCGTCGTCGAGACGCTACACCCACAGCTGCGGGACCCCGGCTGGTAGCGACCCAGGCATGGGCCGCTCGCGGTCATCGCGGGCCAGATCGCCGTGCCTCACTCCCCGGGCAACTCGAGATGGTCAGCCGAGTATGGCGGCTCCGGACTGACAGCTGGACCCCGCGGCGGCGAGGTGCACATCTGAAAGCAGTGGAGGCGGACAGACAGCTCAAACCGTCGGATTCGACCGACGGGATTCCCAGCTCGCCGGGGGACCTGCGGCAGGCCCCGAGGAGGGGTCCAAGCCCTATCGGGAGAATGCCAGCGGTCAGTTTTGGCCCCAGTCGTCCCGATTCGCGGTTATCCGCTCACGTCCGAATCATGCCGATTACACGAGAAATTCTTGCCTGTTCCCCGAGGGGTCCGGCCCGGCGACTGCGCTTATGGCGGACGGCGAGAACCCCAGTGAACAGCGGCGAAGGCGACTTGGAAAGCGGGCTCACTGACGGCCGCCATGACAGCAAGGCGATTGAGCACCTAGCGGCAGCGGCTGCGGCTCATGCCGCACGCGTCGGCGACGTTGGCCGGTGGCCATCTTGATCAACTTCTCGGGCCCCCCACGGGCCCCGACTCCTTCAGACAGGCCACCAAACGAGCCCTCAAATGGCCGCGTCTGAGCCTGAAAGCACCTCCTGACTAGTAGGTTCACCGGCTTCCCAAGCTGACACTTCCGTGTCCCCGGACGTGTCCCCGCACGTAACGATGCGGCCAAGTCGGGCCGTAGCGAGCAAGCGCCCAGCCCGCTGGGCTCAGCTCCGGCTGTCACCAACCGTCGAACACTGGACCCGCTCGTAATTCGTCGCTCAGGCTGCCTCCGCTAGTACAGCCATCCCGTACAGCAAGGCTGCCGGAGGGTCGCATACGCGATTGTCCTTAGGAGCGCGGCTGCCAGGTTCCATGCGTGTAGATGCCCGACGTGGTGATGGCAACGGATTGTCCTCCATCTGCCGGCAGGGCCGAAAGAGTGCGGCTACTTGGTGTCACCTGTGTGAAGAGGATCCACTTCCCGTCGGGGGAATACCGCGGCTGTGTCGCCCGCATCTCAGGTCCCTCGAAGCGGGTGAGAGGCTCCATACCCGACCCGTCGGGGTGGACCCGGTACAGATTCGACTCTTCGCAGCATTGAAACTGGTTCAAGGGATGCGTCGCGAAGACGATCCAATTGCCATCTGGAGACCAATCGGGTTCGCCGGCGATCATGTCCGGCTTGGTGAGACGACGTTCAGCGCCACCGTTCGCGTCGATGACGAAGACGGCCGTGGTCGTTGACTGTCCGCTCTCATCGGGTTGACGCCAGTAGACCAGTTGAGACCCATCGGGGGCCCACCGCGGCATGTATTCGCGGTCGCAGGGAGGTTTCTGGTTGCTCGTGAGTTGCTTCACTTTTTTGGTGGCGCGGTCACCAATCCACAATCCGCAATCGCTGGGAGTTTCTCCCACAAATGGACTGAGCGCACGGACGAAGGCAACTCTTCGACCGTCTGGTGAGTAGACAGGTTCGTCGTCACCAAGGCAGGAACCCGAACATTCGAGGAGCTGACGAGACTCGTCTTTGGCGAGGTCGTACTCATACAGCGGCTCAGTCGATCCGCCACGGGTAGTGAACACCAGCCGTCCACCATCGGGTGACCAGTCGGGCAGAAGCTGTTGCTCGGCTACATCTATAGCGATCTGGTGGTCCTCGGTGCCGTCAGGATGCACGAGCCAGACACCCTCCTGCCCCCCGCGGTCGGTCTGATACGCAATCCACGTGGAGTCGCCGGCGAACGGATGCGGCGAGGATTCAGGAGTGACCGGCGCGTTGCTAGCTGACGCCGTCTCCCTATCGCCGGACTGCTCGAGCTCCGGGCCTGCACAACTCGAGAACACCATGAGCCCGACCATCACCGCCGCCAGAGCACGGCTACCCGCAGAGACGTCGAGCGCCAGGATCCTCATGCTGGACCCAGCCGGGCCACGGTCCCTGCCGCATCGGCCCACGAGGACATCGCTGTGTTGCGGAAGAAGGCCGCCGTCTCCTCGCGGGTCGCGTCGGCGTCGTCGGGCTCCCCCAAAGAGGACATCGCGATGACCGGCGCGAAGATCAGGACCATGCTGGCGAGTCCGGCCCCGCCTGTGGCTCGGGCCAAGGTGACCCACGTTTGGGGATCAGTCAGCGGGATCATGGTTCGTCCCGATCGTTGAGGACCGTGATATCGCGATCCGGTGAATAGCATGTCGCAGTCTCCTTGCGCCCAGAAGGCGACCTGGGTGGCCACCGGCCACCAGGGTCAGCGCACCGTACGAAATTGACCAATGCATTTGGCAAATTGCGCCGTCGTATCTGTTCAACGCGCTGAACAGTTAGTGAGCTCGGCGAGCCTCTAGGGGGTTCGCCAATTCATACATATCACAGCTTTTCTACAGAGCAAATTCACCAGACGTTACGGCACGTTTACCCACAGCTAGCCCACGGGAGATGCAAAGAAAGCTCATGGGAGACTCACAGAATTTTGCAGAACCCACAGAATTGTGCAAAAAGCGACTTAGGTCTCGATTTCATTGGGACTTTAGTCCGAATTTCAGCTCAGGTGTGCGCCATACTGCGGAAATGAAGCCGCTTGGACACGGGGCGGCTACGAGCCGGGAATCTTATCCGGCACGGGAGCGGAGGTTGTGACGACGAGGTTAACAGTGTTGCTTCCACCATCGCGGAGCTACCTCCTGAGTATCGTTGGCGCTCGCCCCGCCGGTCACGCACGTCGCAACTCGACATACCCCGAGAGAGATATGAACGGCCGGCGGGCGCTCCTCACCTGCTCGAGAGGAGCGATGACCGCCCGCTAGCGTTCGCCTGATGAGTGAGGCAGGGCACGGCACGTCAGCGCGCTGGCACGGCGGCTGTAGGGCACCCTCTGCCGACGAGCGGACGGCGACACCCAGCAAGCCTGGGGACGAGCGCGGTCGCAGAAGCGGCTACCAGAGTTGAGGTGCGGGAGCAGCTCCTGGACGCTATCGACGCGGGGGAGCCATTCCGAACCGTGCTCCGTGACCTCGGCGTGACGCCTAATCAGGTCTGGGCCTCACCAAGACCGACGAAAAGTGTCGACCAATCTGGAGGCCGCCCTAACAGCTACTCGCCGTGCCGACTTGGAGCACGGCACTAATGCTGCATATATACCGGCTGCGTGTGCAGGGAGTGTCGGACGCATCAGCAGGTTCGGATGGGCAGGAAGCGTCAGGCAGTGCGCTAGGTCGAACCCTCATCGCGCTGTGTTTCTTACTAATTCATTGCCACACGCCGGTCAACAGAAAGCAAGCTTCCTACTCTTCATAGACATCAGTGAAGTACCGCAGTAGCGGAGGAAACCCTCTTGTCAAAGTGATCCTGCCGTAAGTCTTCATAACGTCTGCGGTAGCCGACTACTTCTTCAAACTCATACTTTCGGGGCCAGGCGATCCACTGTTCGCGAAACTCATCCAAAACCGGCAGCCGCGGCCTACAAACACACAGATAGCCTTAAGTGGCGGATCGCCGTTCTCAATGTCACGATACCTATCGATTTCGCCGGCCCTGCGGCACCAAGTCGCTTTCGAATGCGAACAACGGAGGTATGACCTTCCAAATACGTAACTCCACTGGTCCGTTGAATAACGAGTGGAATCCTGGCTGGTAGTCGAATCCGTCAATCCGCAGGGCGCCGTAATGAGCCTGCCGGAGGCCGTCAGCGGTCAAAGTACTCTTCACCTCGACCGTATACAGCACAGATTCAAGTGGGAAGAGTCCGACGCCGGGGTCAGCAAGAAAGGATGGGAGCATGCCGGTGTCATACATAGCTACACCTTGCCGAGAAGAATGCCGCCCACTTGATGTCACGACCGGGCTGGACTCGAAATCACGCTGATGTCGACCGGCAAGCAGTTTTGTTACCGACCTCCAAACGATCTCCGACAGGTACCGAGAGGATTGCCGCGAGATGAACCCGCGAATGGCGTGACCGACCGAAGAACGGCGGCGGCGTCAAGACAACTTGAGGCCCAGGCCGGTGAATCTTTCTATTCGCTCGTGGGAGCCAATCTTGGAGTCAGAATCGACGAACGTGGTGGCTCTGGGCATACCACGGATTAATCTGGAACCACCTGCGCCACGCAGCAGGCGCTGATCGAGACTTGATTGAGACCTACGGATCTGTGAGTGTCGTTGCGGTGCTCCTGGGTGGAGGACCGCCAGGCTCGGTGTCGGTGACCCGATGTGACTCTCTACGGATTTGGCCGCTTCGGCGTGCCCTTCATCTGACCTGTCCGTCGTGGTTGCCGGCACCGGTCTGGCCCACCAGTTGGCCTGATCAGAAGCCTGTCCGCTCGAGGGCGTGACCCGTCACAGATGTGCCACTCGGTGACCTTCACCCAGGTCGGTGCCGACGGTTGACCCACTCCCTACAGGAAGGACTAGGCCGGTGCCCATGCTGGCAGAACTTGTCGACGCCGTCGTCGGTGTCGATACCCACCGTGACACCCACGAAGTGGAGCTCGCGCTCCCGACCGGCACTCCGATCAGGATACGAAGGATCAGCAATGACAACTCGGGCTTTGCCGAGTTGCTGGCCTGGATCCTCGACCATGCGCCGGGGCCGCGGGTGGTCGTCTCGATCGAGGGCACGCGCAGCTTCGGTGTCGGACTGGCCCGCGCGGTCGCTGCGGCCGGCCTGACCGTCATCGAGTGTGAGCAGCCCAACCGCAAGGCCCGCCGTGGGAAGGGCAAGTCCGACCCGATCGACGCCCATCTCGCGGTGCTCGCTGCGCTCCGCTTGGACGCCGACCGGCTGCCTATACCTCGAGCCGATGGCGACCGTGAGGCGTTGCGGATCCTGCTCGGCGCCCGCCACGAGCTCACCGTGGCGAACACCGCCCAGACCAACCGACTCCGCGCGCTGCTGCTGGGCGGCGCGGACACCGACCGTGACATGGCTCGTGCGACGCTGACCGATCCTGTGCTCGTCGCCGTGGCGCGGCGACGCGAACCACGTGAGGCCAGCCGCGAGCAGGCGGTGCGGCACGGCGAGATCCGACGCCTGGCTGTGGCTGTGCGGGCGGGACGTCACGCGTTGGCGGCCAACCAGGCTCAGCTGCAGACCATCGTCGACGAGATGGCCCCGGGGTTGATCGAGCGCCGTGGCATCGGCGCGGTCACCGCAGCTCAAGCCATCGTGTCTTTCTCCCACCCTGGACGGTGCCGAAGCGACGCCGCGTTCGCCGCGCTGTCTGGCACCAGTCCATTGCAGGCCAGCAGCGGCAAGACGGTTCGGCACCGGCTCAACCGCGGCGGCGACCGAGCCCTGAACCGCGCGATCCACACCATCGCCATAACCCGCATGCGGTGCTGCCCAACGACCAAGGAGTACGTCGCCCGCCGCACCGCCGAGGGCAAGTCCAGCCGTGAAATCCGGCGGTGCCTCAAGCGCTACATCGCCCGCGAGCTCTACCGCGCTCTCAACGCCAGCACAACGTTCGCCGCTCAAACACCGACAGCCTCGGCGGCTGCTTGACAAACATAGAAGCGTCAGATGGTCGAGTACAAGCAGCCAAAGAGAATAGTTCCACGCACGGACCGCCGACCCTTCGCAAGCTGTTAGCAACGGTGCCGTCGTCTCAATTCTCGTCTCAGTTGCCCTCGTTCTTCCCTGTCCGCCGAGAGGCCGGGCTGGGTGACTGCGCTCAATTGCGGACGGTGGGAACCCTGGTGAATAGTTGCGAAGGCGACTTGGAAAGCGAGTTGATGCTTGACAGCGGTCTTGACAGCAACGCCCTCCACACTGCGGCCGTCTTGGTGATCATATCGTCAGCCTGCTGGGCAGTCATGGCCTTCGAGGGGGCCGGTAGGCCGCGTGGCACCTCAGTGAGTTCAAGCACGTGCTTCCGTACCTCGGGGCGCGAGGTGCGTGATCTGACTGCCACCGAGGTACTCGACGGACCACCGAGCCACCGAAGCAGGACAACTGCCGACGGCTTCCGCCCACTGGCAACGCCACCTCGGCCGAGGTGTTGCCGACTGCAGCGACGACCTCCACCGTCTGCATGTCCGAGCCGACCAGGCTACGCCAACAGATCGCCGGCACGAAGATCAACAGCGCGTGCCCAGCCACCCGCGACCCGCCCGAGCTCGCCACCCAGCGCCGGCTTGTTGGAGCGCCGCGTTGGTGAGTCGAGGGTTCGGAAAGGACCGGATTGCTCGTGGGCGCCAACGGGGCGCCCACCAACTGCCGAATATGGCTCTCAGATCAAGCGCGGCCTGCAGCCGCGAAGGGCCGGACTTCGTGTCCTCGTTGCGCTGCGGGCCTCGCCCGTCCCCCACCACGCAAGAATCTCAAACCCGACACTGCGTCCACGGAGTACCGTGAGTCGGTTGGCCTATTCGAAGGAAGCGATGACGGACAGGCGACTCAGCGCGATGTCGCCCCAGCAGATGTCAAGGTCGTAGAACAGCAACACGGTCGGCTCGATGCAGGTTCCGACCCGGCGGCCGGCAAGAATCTCCGCCGCTCGTGACCGGCCGAGCTTCGGCTGAGAGTTGGTATCGGCTCATTTCGAGCCTTTCGAGTTCGCGAGTGCGATGACCCGCTCCAGGTTCTTCACGACGAGGATCGGGTCGGCTTCATCCATCCAGTGCGGTGCGCTGACCGACTCCCAGACGCCGGGCGACCAGCGCTGGACAAACGCCTTCCGGAGCGGGTCGTCGGTGACATCCCCGCGGTCGGATGGATCCTTGGCTGCCAGATAGATGAGCGGCACGTCTGGCTCTTGATCGCGACGGTCGTAGGCCCACTTCGAAAGCCGACAGTTGTCGATCTTCTCAAGCGAGTCCCAGGCGTCGGCCTCGCGGTTTGCCTTCAGGCACATGCCGTCGAAGCCGTGGCGCTTGTCGATGATGAAGTCATCCGGGATCGAGGAGTCGAGCAGGAGGATTCCCGCGGTCCTGTCGGGGTGGGCAACGGCGTACGCGCCGGCGACTAGGCCGCCGAAGGATGCTCCGAGCAACACGAAGGGACCGTTCTCCCCCATGGCGTTGAGCACGCCGTCGACGTCAGCGACGATGTTTTCCGGCGTCTGAGTGCCCTTCACAGTCTCGCTGCGCCCCGTGTTGCGGCGCTCGTAAGAACAGATCCGATGCTCGCCGCCATCGACGGCCTCGATGGCTCGAATGGCGCTGACGCCGAGCTTCGGATCCCCCAACCGGTGAAGTAGACGACAGTGGGAGACCCCGTGCCGCTGCAGCGCGCGTAGATGTCGTGACCATCGACATCAACTAAGCCTTCGACGGTCTCGCCCTGCTCGACAGGAAGGTCGATCCGAGGAAGCGCAGAGTTCGCAGTGTTGGCCGAAGGCGCGGTCGAGGAGGTGGCCGCGCCAGCCTCTGCCTGGCCGGCGATGTTTCCACCGCCGCACCCGCCGACGATCAATGGCAAGGCGATGAGGGCGGCTACAATGCCGGCCGATCTTGTGTGCATGATGTGCTCCTGGGTAGTCCGATGCTTTTTACGCTAGGGGCCGGGCTCGGTGTGGCCCACCGGGTTTCCTCGGTACTCGGATGTGGATAACACTGAGCTGAATTACCTCAATGCCCACGCCCGCAGAATGGCGCACATGGCCCCATCCGGCTCGATGCAATGCGTACCGCAGCTGCGCGCACCTTGGGCCAGCATTGTGATCACGTCGATCGCCATCGTGGTGGCGGTGCTGACGGTGCTGGTGTCAGCTCCGGCAGTTCGCGCCGGGACGAACCGCCCGCCGCAGACCGCAACGCACGTCCAAGATGCTTCGCCCAGACGTACGGACGAGGCGGTCAGTACAGCAGCAAAGTACAGCAACGACCGCACTATCTAATGCGTTCGGATTCATCCATATGGGTTCCGGCCAGCGCAAATAAGGCTACAAACGGCTACTGCGCGGAGTTCGGGACGAAGAGGTCGCAGGTTCAAATCCTGTCACCCGACCACTGTTCGGCCTTGTCAGGACAGATTTCGATGGTGACGCTCGAGTTGATCACCGGGCCTGAGTGACTGACTGTCGCCGAGAGGCTATTGCCCCCCTGAGGCCCCGCTTGGCTCTTGACCCGATTGTCGGATTTCGGTCCTTAGGCTCCCCCCGGGATTGTCTGAGGGTCCGCTCGCCCGAGGCTGGGTGACCTGCGGGTTCGCATCTAACACTTGGCGGAAGCTGTCAGGACTGGGGTCAGCTCGTCATCGCTGTCGAGTGATGATGAGACCAGTTGCCGGACCGAGGCGGCGTCGTCGAGCTCGATGGCGGCGTCGACGAGAGAGGCGCAGCGGGCAAGGTCGAGTGCGCGCACCCGAGCTTTGACTGAGGGCACGGATTTGGGGGACACGCTCAGTTCGCGGACTCCGAGTCCGAGCAGGACAGGAATCGCAGTGTGGTCGGCAGCGGCTTCTCCGCAGACGGCGACTGGGACCCTGCCGGCCGCGGTGTAACAGACGTGTCGAATAAGTCTGAGGACGCCGGGGTCCAGGGGGTCTGATAGGCCTGCGACGGCGGCGTTTCCCCGCTCCGCGGCGAGTGTGTACTGGGTCAGGTCGTTTGTTCCGATGCTGATGAAATCTAGGTAGGGGAGGAACGTCGCGATCTTCAGCGCGGCGGCAGGCACTTCGACCATCATGCCGACGCGTAGTCCTTCGGGCAGGCCAGCAGGACTGGCTGCTTCCTCGAGGATGCTACGTGCGGTCCGGATTTCGGCGATGGTTGTCACCATCGGGAACATCACACTGGTTGGCACTCTCGTGGCCACTTGGCATATGGCTTGGAGCTGCTCGAGCAGCAGGTCCCGACGGTCGAGTGAGAGCCGAATTCCGCGGTGTCCGAGGAACGGATTCTCTTCGACCGGCATTGGCAGGTAGGTCAGCGGCTTGTCTCCGCCTACGTCCAGGGTGCGGAATGTGACACGGCGGCCACCCAGGGCGTCAGCGATGGCAATGTATTCCGCGACTTGCTCTTGGAGGTCGGGGGCCCGATCGCGGTTGAGGAACAGGAATTCCGTACGGACCAGGCCGGCGCTGTCTGCTCCTTCGGCAGCCGCCGCGTGGGCGTCCGCGCGTGAGCCGAGGTTAGCGGCGACCTCGATCCACGTACCGTCGACGGTGACGGCGGGTTCGCCGGCCGCGGCCCGGTGTTTGCTTTCCTGGGCAGCCATTTCGGCTGCCTGCTGGCTGAAGTGCGCCGCTGTGGCGGCCGGCGGGTCGATGAGGAGCTCGCCCGTTGCGCCGTCGATGACGACGGTGGTCCCCTCGGCCAAGCTGAGTACGCCGGGTCCTGCCGCGACGAGGGCCGGGATGCCGCGTGAACGGGCGATGATCGCGGCATGTGAGCTTGGGCTGCCGTAGGCGAGGACGATTCCTTGCACCGCGTCGAGGTCGAGTTCGGCGGCTTGCGCGGGGGTCAGTTCCTTGGCTATCAGGATGCCGGGTCCGGTCATGGCGACGGACGGCGCGCCGGTGAGCGCAGCGAGCATCTGAGTTCCCACGGCCCGTACGTCCTCGGCGCGGGCGCGCAGATAGGGGTCTGGCAGTTCAGACCATTGCTTCTCGACGACAGCGAGGGCATCGACCCAGGCCCTGACCGCACCAGCTCCGGAGTTGATTCGGTGTTTGACGTCGGCGAGCACTTCGGCGTCGCCGAGGAGCATCAGGTGGGCGTCGAAGATTTGCGCTTCCTGGAGCCCGACCTCCCGGGCGGCGACGGCTTTGATGCGCTCGATCTCCCGACGCACGGCGGCCACCGCCTCGACAATACGACGCCACTCAGCCGTTGGGGTGCCTGTGGGGCCGCGGTCGTCGGGGGCTGCAGGGGAGCGCAGCATCCGGACCGGTCCGATACGGATGCCTGGTGAAGCCGGCAATGGTCCGGCATGCTGCACCTGGACAGGGGTTGGTGCATCATCCACCGGCTCGTCGAAGTTGCGCGCGGCGAGGGCGAGCAGGTGGTCGATCGCCTCGGGCGCCTGTGGACCCGATGCCGAGATCTCGACCTGATGGCCTTGCAGGGCAGCGAGCGTTGCGACCCGGCTGAGGCTCGCCGCCGGGACCGGGCCAGTTCCGATGGTCAGATTGCGCAGCCGGACCGAGGCGTCCAGACCGCGCATCTCGCTGACGAGGCGCGCGGCTGGCCGGGCGTGCAGTCCGTGGCGGTTGGCGACTGTGAACACCGCCACCACGTCCGCCTGTTCACCGGCGACAGGCGTGGGCGGCGATGTGTCTTCGGGATTGCTCAGTTGAGCGTCTTTACCCATAAGTGCGCTGTGGGCTTCGGCGGCGACTTCCTTGCGGCCGGCTCCTCCAGCGGCTGCTACGGCCGCGACAACCAATCCTTCGATGAGTGGTGCCGCTGACAGAACGACCCGCTCACGCATCTTTGGGTCATCGATGAGATCGAGGGCCAGTTCGGCGCTGAGAACCGCGCTGCCGAGGTCCATGAGCACGACGACGCCCGCGGGGCTGTCAACCTCCTGGATTGCCTCTTTGATGCGGACGGCGTCTGTGCCGAGGGTCACCTCGTCCAGACCTGCGGCCACCGCGATTGGAACCGGGCGGCCGTGCAGCATCTCGGCTGCGAGTGCCACGGCGGCTCGGGCCAGGGCGCGGCTGTGCGAGACAACGACGATGCCGACGAGGCATCTGGACGAATCGTGTTCAGCTGTTGCCATCACCATTCCCTCGCCATCCTTCGCTGAACCATTGCCACGAGTCGTACGCCGGATTACAGCGATGCTCGTGTCGCCGCGGCCATGAGCAGCGCGACCGTGGTGGCGCCCGGGTCCTGGTGCCCGACGCTTCGCTCGCCCAGGTAACTGGCCCGGCCCTTCCGGGCGAGCATTGGTGTGGTCGCGTCGCGCCCGCTCTCCGCCGCGACAAAGGCCAGCTTCAGCGCATCGGCTTTGTCCATACCCTCTGAGACGGCGCTGTCAAGTGCGTCCACCGACGGAGCAAGCGCGTCATACATCGTCTTGTCACCGGCTTCGGCCTTGCCGCGAGCGACGATCCCTTCCAGGCCAGCGCGCAACGCCGCCGCGAGCTGGGCCAATGAGATCTCTGCAGTGTCACCGAAGGACGCCCCGGCTCGGAGGAAGAACGTGCCGAACAACGGACCGCTGGCCCCACCAACGGTGGAGACAAGAGTCATGCCGACCTTGTTAAACAGTGCCGACGCAGTTACCGGTGTGGTGTCGTCGAGCGCGGCGAGGACGGCCCGCATCCCGCGGTCCATGTTTGCGCCGTGGTCGCCGTCGCCGATCGCGGCGTCAAGGTCTGTCAGCAGGTCTTTGTTCTCGGCGACGAGCAGGGCGAAACTTCGGACCCACCGGTCCAGAGCTGCCGTCGCCACCGTTTCGTCCATGTTCAGGCGCCCCATCTCAATGCTGGAGTCTTCACGGGAGCATCCCAGAGGGAGAGTAGTTCGTCCCCGACTTTAAGCAGGGTCACCGACGTGCCCGCCATGTCGAGCGAGGTGATGTAGGAACCGACAAGCGAGCGCGCCACCTGCACGCCGTGAGCCGTCAGGATTCGATTCACCTCGTTGTACATGACATACAGCTCGATGAGCGGTGTACTACCGAGCCCGTTGACGAACGCGATGACGTTGTCGCCGTTGGTGAATGGCAGGTCGGCCAGCACGGGCTCGACCAGCATCTCAGCGATCTGACGTGCGGTGCCCAGTGGCACGCGTTGACGGCCGGGCTCGCCGTGGATACCGACCCCCAACTCCATTTCGTTTTCACCAAGGTCGAAAGTGGGCTTGCCGGCTGCCGGAACGGTGCACGAGGAGAGCGCCAGGCCCATGCTCCGACCATTCGCGTTGACCTGGCGGGCGATGTCGGCCACCTGCTCCAGGGTCCGGCCCTGTTCGGCTGCGGCGCCAGCGATCTTTTCCAGTAGCACGGTGACCCCGACGCCTCGTCGGCCAGCTGTCCAGGTGCTGTCCTGGACGGCGACGTCGTCGTCGGTGACCACGGAGAGGACATGGACACCACTTGCCGCGGCCATCTCGGCCGCCATATCGAAGTTCATGACGTCGCCGGTGTAGTTCTTGACCACATGCAAGACACCGGCGCCGCCGTCGACCAGCTTCGTGGCGGCGAGCATCTGATCGGGTACCGGAGAGGTAAAGACCTCGCCCGCACAGGCCGCGTCCAGCATGCCCAGCCCCACGAATCCGCCGTGGAGCGGCTCATGACCCGATCCTCCGCCTGAGATGATCCCCACCTTGTCGCGTCGCGGCCCGTCCCCACGGTAGATGATCTTGTGCTGGTGATCGACGCGAAGATCCGGATGTGCCGCCTCCACCCCCTGCAGCGCTTCGGCGACGACGTCTTGTGGGTCGTTGATGAGCTTCTTCATGGTGTTGGTCTCCTTAATCGGATCGAGTGAGGGGTCAGGACGAGATGCGCTGCCGGCTCGCCGGTTCAGGGTTCACATCCGGCTCGCCCGAGCGTTCGGGGTCGGCGAGGTCGATTCCCTCTGAAGAGGTTGCCCGGTCGGCCGGCGTGCGGGCAAGCACGCCATACAGCAGCGCGGCGGCGACACCTGCGAGGAGTTCCGCGACGACGTAGACGGGAAGTTGCCTCCACTCCACCTGACCGCCCGCGATCTGCTGGACGAGCATCGGCCCGAAGGTGCGAGCCGGGTTGATTGAGGCACCGGTTGCGGGAGCCACCGGAATGATGGCCGCGAAGACGACCAAGCCGATCGCGACGCCAGCAAAACCAGCAGCTGCCTTACGGTGGATCACGCCGAAGATGACGAACACCAGGATGAAGGTGCCGACGAACTCGGCGGTGAACGCCTGAGTCCAACTTATGGAACTGTACTTGGCGACACCGAGGCCCACCTCGCTGGCTTTTTGACCCAGAACGCCGATGATCGCCGCCGCGCCGAGGACGGCACCGGCCGTCTGTGCGAGGACATATCCGGGCACCTGCCGCCAGGGGAACTTGCCCGACACTGCGAGCCCGAGCGTCACCGCAGGGTTTATGTGGTTGCCGCCGATGTGGCCCAAGGCGTAAACCGTCGCGACGACGACCGTGCCGAACGCCAATGAGATCATGCCCAGATCAGCCATCGTGAACGGCGCATCGCCGTTGACGATGAGCGTGGCGGGGACCGATCCCACGCCGATGAAGACGAGAAACGCGGTCCCGATGAACTCAGCCGCCAACCTCTGCGCCTGCGAGCTCTCATCCAGCATGGCCATACCTCCTTGATTCCTGAAGAGAATTCGATAATGTCGAATATCGTTCGGAGCATACACACATGGTTCACTATGATGCAAGACACATCCGGAAACTTTGTACGACCGAACCCGAGCAAGGAGGGACGCGTGATCCAGTCGATCGACCGTGCGATCCGGGTGCTTTTCGCGCTGCAAGGCGCCCGGCGCATGACCCTGTCCGAGCTCGCCGGCCGTCTCGAACTGCCGCCCTCGACTGTTCACGGCATCGTCCGCACCCTGGTCGCCCAGGGCATGGTCGTGCAAGAGCACGGTTTTGGCCGCTACCAGCTGGGCCCGGCGGTGCTGCGGCTCGGCAATGTCTACCTCGACACGCTCGAGCTGCGATCCAAGGCCGTCCCCTGGGCCGAAGACCTCGCCCGCCGCACCGGCTGCGCCGTCCGCACCGGCGTGCTGCTCCTCGATGACGTGGTGATCATCCATCACGAACCCAGACCCGACGGCAGCCGACAGATGCCCGAGGTGGGCATCGTTATCCCAGCGCACGCAAGCGCCCTGGGTAAAGCCATCCTCGCTTTCGACGACGAGGCCGCGTCCCGCATGCTCGCGGCGGCGCCCCTGCGGAGCATGACTGGCGACACCGTCACCTCACCCAATGACCTCAAGCAGCAGCTCGCTGACATCGGCTCCACGGGACTCGCTCGAGAGCAGGAGGAGGCCGTCCTTGGTGAATGCGCGATCGCCGCGCCGGTCTTCGACGTGTCCGGCACGACAATAGGAGCCATTGGGCTAGTGGTGCCCTCCGCCAACTGGCCCGTCGACCCGGCAACCAGCGACGCCGTCCGCGACGCCGCACGCGTTATCTCAAAAGAACTCGGCGCCATGTCCTGGCCGCCTGCCCGCAGCTAAGCCTTAAAGGATCTCAACCCACCACGAAGCTGCACTCCGCTCAAACCTGGCCCGGCCGACTGGTGCCGGCCTTGGTGACCTGGCCGACAGCTAATGTCACCACGAGCACCGACGGTCGATTGCATCGAAGAATCAGCCTGAGGATGGTGTACACCAATGACCTCGCTGGATGCCGTATCCGTGTGGGTCCACAGCTGTACGGACGCGCGCGGTCAACGCTTCCTGCACAACCTCCGCGGAGTTCAGGACGAGGCTGCCGAGTGACCACTGAGTGACTACCAGGTCGACGACCCGCACATCCACGCGCACGTACACGGACCGAGTCCATGCTCAGTCCTCGACGTCCAGGACTCACCGACCGTGCTTCGGGACGAAGAGGTCGCAGGCTCAAAATCCTGTGACCACCCCGACGGCGAAGAAGGGCTGACCATCTGGCCCTTTATGGGTCGGCATAGGCTGATCATCCGATGCCGCCAGAGCCGTGCAATCCCGAGATCAACAAGATCTTGCTTTGAGTGGGCGCTACAGACTAGGCGTCCTCCAGCAATGGCCGGGCTTCACTTTGGATCAGTGCTGACATTCTTGTCACCTCTGATATCCCCGTGAATCAACATGGACCAGGTGGCCGCAAGGGCGTGCCTGAGTGTGGAGCCCTTGATGATCGACTTGACCCCCGTTCCGGCCACCCAGAACCCGATCAGGCCGATGATTGTCTGCACCACGACAATGGCTGTGGTCACGGCAGCATCTGATGGAGGATTGCTCAGCCCGCTGAGGGAATGCGCGATGTATGGCCCAAGCGCCCAGAACGGTATCAACCACAAGAGGATGAGCGACACGCCCACCCGTAGACGCAACGGGGACACGTCAACCGATTCCGTGTCCTTGCTCGTGGACGATCCATCGCGCATGTTTGATTCCCAACTCTTGTTCGGTGGACCCTGGACTCATGCTGTCTCGCGTCTCGGACCACGCTGTGCCATGAGCATAAGGGGTTCGCCCGACCATCCACTGGCGTGCGGCCCTTACGGCCGAACGTCGATGACGACCTTGTGTGCGGTGGGGTCGGAGGCCAAGGTATCCAACGCTTTGCCGTAGTCGTCCAGGCCAAATCGGTGGCTGATGATTCCGTCCGTTCGTACCCGTCCGGTGCGCAGGGCGGCAATAGCAGCGGCGAAGGAGGTCATCTCCGCGTACGAGCCCTTGATCGTGATCTCTCGCCGGAACAACTCGAACGGGCTCACAGAAAGCCGCTCATCCGGCCGGGTGACGCCGTAGATCATGACGGTGCCGCCATTGCGGGTCAGGGGAACGCTGATGTCGCCGACGGCGGTGACGCCGGTGGCCTCGACGACCACGTCATAGCCGTCACCGTTGGGCGACGCGGCACGGAGCAGATCGATGTTGTGAGCCGGGTCTTTGGTCATTGAGACGGTGGAGTCCACGCCCAGCGCAGCAGCCGTCTCCAACTTGAACGGGACAATGTCGCCGACGGTGACCGAAGTCGCCCCGCCACTCCCGATGAGCTGGGCCAACAGCAGGCCAGTCGGGCCGGCACCCATAACCAGAGCGCTGCCACCCGGACGCAAGTCGAGCGTTTCGAGTCCATGCATTGCGCATGCGGTGGGTTCGCAGAACACGGCCGTGTCCGGTTCGAGGCCCTCGACAGAGAACACCTGTCGGTGATCCGCGCTGGCGTACTCGGCGAAGAAACCGGGCCGGTGGACGCCCATGCCCTCAGTGTTGGCGCACCGAACCAGCTGGCCAGCAAGGCAATACTCACAGTGGCCGCAGTAGATGTTCGGGTTGACTGTGACGCGCTGCCCAGGCTGAAAGCGGGTGACCTCGGCGCCGACCTCGTCGATCTCTCCGATGGTCTCGTGCCCAGGGGTAAGCGGATAGACGCCAATGTAGGTCCCGTGGTGCAGGTGCACGTCGGTGCCACAAACACCGGTTTGGTGGATCTTGATCCGCACGTCCAGCGGTCCGACCTGGGGCATCGGCACGTCGGTGACCGCGAAGTCGCCGGGTGCTTGGTAACGGACGGCCTTCATGACCCGGCCATCGTAATGACAAGATCGGCTCGTGACATGCTCTGCGCGATGAGGACGGCGTTGTCCTGGTCAGTCGTGCGAGCCCAGGAGTCGGCCTGTTCGTGGTTCATTCCATGCAGTTGATGGCGGTAGGTCAGCCGCCGCAGCCGAGTCGCCTCATCGACCTGCAGATACCAACTCTCATCCAGCAGTGGCGCCACGCCGGCCCATCCGCCCCGGTCGCTGAGTAGATAGTTGCCCTCCGTCACGATGAGGGGAACTTCATGGCGGAGGGGCAGTGCGGAGCCGATGGACTCGTCGACATCACGGTCGAAGTCGGGCGCGTGCACGATCTCCTCTTCTTGGTCTCGTAGCCGTCGGAGCAGGTGGACATAGCCGTCGGCGTCGAAGGTATCCCAGGCACCCTTGCGACCACGACGTCCCCAGGCGATCAGTGTGTGGTTGCTGAGGTGGAAGCCATCCATAGGAACGAATGCGGCAAGGTCGGGGCCGAGCTCGTCGATCACATCCTGCGCAACCTTGCTCTTCCCGGCGCCTGGGGCTCCGGTGATGCCAAGCACATGCCGCCGGCCGGGCACCGCCAGCGCTCGGGCATGCTCTACGAGCTCGGCAAGACTCAGCGTCACCTCCCGTGGTGTGTGGGGAGATCGCCCTGCAAGGTCTCGGCGGCGGGGCGGTTCAGCCCCAGCGCGCGTACAAGTGTCGCCGGCCACGAGGCACGCCATCTCCAATAATTCGGTCAGACCGGTCGCATCCAACGAGCGCAGTGCATCCCGAGCCAGCAGGCGCCGCTCATGCAAGTGGGCGAGGGCGCCGGACATGAACGCGTCGCCGGCACCGACCGTATCCACGACTGCGACCGACGGAGCCGGGACGCTCGCCCGCGCCACCGGCGTACTTGCACTGGCCCCATCCTCACCGTGCGTTACGACCACAAGGGGGATGCCGGCGGCATGCCAGTCCCTCACGACCTCGTCTTCGGAACGATCCGGATACAGCCAGGTCAGATCTTCCGTGCTCAGCTTCAGGATGTCGACCAGCCGCACCCAGCGTTCGAAACGGTCCAGGTAGGCCTCACGGTCCGGGATCAGACCTGGGCGAATATTGGGATCCAGGCTCACCACCCGGTGCCTGGCTTCGCGTCGCAGCAACCCCTCAAGAGTGGAAGCCACCGGCTCGAGCATGAGGGCAATCGAACCCAGGTGGAGGGCCGCTCCGGGTGGCAGCGGCCTCAGGTGTTCCGACAACAGTCCACGATCAGCCGCGCCAACCGCATGAAAGGAGTACGTGGCGTGGCCGTCACGCAGGTGCACAGCGGCAAGCGTCGTCAGATCGTCGGTGTCGACGAAATAGCTGGACTCCACTTCAGAAGCGAGAAGGTGCGTGCGCAGCAACTGCCCAAAGGCATCGCTCGACAGCCTGGCCAGGAAGGCTGTCGGTACGCCCAGACGGCCCAGGCCAACGGCGATATTGAGGCACGATCCGCCGGGATGCGGCTCGTACGCGAGGTGCCCGCGAACTGTGGTGGTCGGTGTCAGGTCGATGAGTGCGTCGCCCGCCACCACGACAGCCGGGTCGGCCCCGGGGTCGCCAGTCATGCCGAGGTCTCGCGGATGGCGTCTTCGAAGGTACGCGCAGCCTCAGCAGTGGTCGGATCGGTGAAGAACTGTTCCGCGACCTCTGGCGCCATGGTGAAGCAGTCGACACCGTGGCGAGCAAGAGCAACCATGTCCGGAACGCTGCGAACGCTGGCCAACAGCACCTTCGTCGAGCTGCCGGTGGCCACCAGCACTTCCTGCATGGCTACCACTTCCGCAATCCCTTGACGGCCCGCGTCGTTCAGCCGCCCTAGGTAGGGAGCGATGTAGGTTGCGCCGGCCGCAGCGGCGATGATTGCCTGACCGGGGTCATAGATGGCGGTCAGTAGAGTGGGTGCGCCTTGGGCGGCCAGCGCTGCACAGGCTGTCGAACCCGCCCGTGTCGCGACGAACTTGACCACCACCTCCCGACCAAGATCACGTAATCGTTGTCCCCGCTTGATCAAAGTGGCAGGGTCTTCCCCCCACGCTTGGAGGAATACCTCGCGGGCGCCCGCGTCGACGGCCCAGCGGTAGATCTCCGGAAGATCGCCGACGCCTTTGGATGCCCGCTTCAAGATCGTCGGATTGGTGGTGACGCCGGCAAACAAGCCGGTCGAGAGCAAGGCTTCCGCCGCGCTGCGATCCGCGGTATCGACGTAGAGCTTCATTCGCCTTCTCCAACTTCCGGAACTGAGGCTTGATCATTGCAGGTCATGAAAACCACATCCCACCGTCGATGACGATCGACTGTCCGGTGACATAACCCGCGTCCGGTGAAGCGAGGAACGCCACAACGCCCGCCACGTCGACAGGGGTTTCCAGGCGACCAAGCGGGATCTCGGCGACCATACCGGCCATTTCCGAACCCAGCTCAGTGCCTCGGCGTCGGGTCATCTCCGCATCGATGCCGTCCCACATGGGCGTATGCACGACGCCCGGGCTATAGACGTTGACGGTGATCTGATGTGGAGCGAGTTCCTGCGCCACCGATTGACTCAAGCCGCGTACGGCGAACTTTGACGCGGAGTACGCGCTCTGCCACTTCCCTCCTCGATGCGCCGCCACTGAGGCAGCGCCGATGAGCCGACCGCCCCGGCCCTGGGCAATCATCTGGCGGGCCGCCGACCGGTAGCAGTGAAACACCCCTTTGATGTTGACATCCATGGTCAGCTGCCACTGCTCGGTGGTGGTCTCCAGCAGCGGAGCAGTCACAGCGATGCCGGCATTCGCCACCATCACGTCCAAGCCGCCGAAGTGTGACACGTGCGCTGCTACTGCCGCCTCCACGCTGTCCGCATCGGTCACATCCACTGTCAGGCCGAGGGCGACATCGTTCGCGCCGAGCCCGACCACCACCGCGTCCACATCGCTCCTTGATGAAGGCAGATCTGCGACAGAGACCCCGAGCCCGTCAGCCACCAGCCGTTCGGCGATCGCCCTGCCAATTCCGCGGGCGGCACCAGTCACCAAGGCTGACCGGTTGGGTGTCATGACTCCTCCCGTCTGCTCATCCGAGCCAATCGCGCTCTCCTGAGGTCTGCTGCTCCACCGATCGACACCGTAGACTTGCGCGAGGCGGTCACGCTCGAAGCCGTGCGTGCGCACCAAGCCGAGTTCCAAGGTTTCGCCGACCTGGCAATGGGACCCGTGAGGCAAGCACGCTGGGATACGCTTTTCCGCCGACTACGTCGCGGGCCTGATGGGGCCGAGGCGGCCGGCTACGAAGTGACGCGCCAGTCGTTCGACTACAACTTCTATGAGGAATTGGCGGCGCCGGTCGTCATCGGCACATCCGCCGGGCTTCCCGTTCACCTACACCGATGGCCAGAACATCTCGACGATGGACTTCTCCGGCAGCGGCACGGTGTCCGGCGTGGTGCAGGGTGTCAACGACAACATCGTGCCTTTGCCGGTCGGCCAACCCGACAGCACGTCGAACGCCGGCTGCGAGGATGCCGACTTCGCCGGCTTCACCGGTGACATCGCCCTGATCCAGCGGGGGACCTGCTTCTTCTTCGAAAAGATCGCGAACGCGGTCGAGGCTGGTGCCGTAGCCGTGATCATCTTCAACGAGGGCAACAGCCCAGAGCGCTCCGGCATCGACTTCGGCCAGGCAAGCTTCCCGCAAGACGTCCCGGTGATCGAGATGAGCGCCGAGGCGGGCGCCGCGTTGGTGGACCTTCATCGAGGCGGAAGCCGCCGAAAGCCGACAGGTGACCCTGACAATCACCACGAGCACGGAGTCAGAGGTCCGCGAGTCCGAGAACGTGATCGCTCAAACGACAACTGGCCGCACCGACCGCGTCGTCGTGTCCGGTGCGCACCTGGACTCCGTGATCGAGGGCCCGGGCATCAACGACAACGGCTCGGGATCGGCCGCGCAGCTTGAGGTCGCGCTACAGATGTCCGAGCTGGGCATCAGCCCGTCAACCAAGTGCGGTTCATCTGGTTCGGTGCAGAGGAGGCCGGCCTTGTCGGATCGCCTACTACGTCAGCCAACTCACCAAGCGCGAGCTCAAGAACATCGCCGTCATGCTGAACTTCGACATGGTCGGCTCGCCTAACGCGGGTTGGTTCGTGTACGACGGCGACGCATCGGACACCGCTTCCACCGGCTCGACCGGCTCGGGCGTAGTCGAAGACGTCTTCGTTGACTTCTTCGACTCAATCGGGCCGCGAGACCGAACCGACCGCGTTCGACGGCCGCTCGGATTATGACGCGTTCGTCGCCGCTGGGATTCCGGCCGGTGGCCTGTTCACCGGCGCTGAGGACGTTCATGACAGCCGAGCAGGCGGCCAAGTGGGACGGCACCGCTAACGTCGCATTCGACCCGTGTTATCACCAGGCCTGTGACACCTTTGACAACGTTAACCTCGTCGCTCTCGACGAGATGTCTGACGCGATCGCACATGCGATCTTGACGTTCGCGATGACGACATCCGCAGTACAGGGCACTGATAAGGGCAGTGACAAGGCGACCTACGACCCGATATTCCGCGGGCACACGCGCCATCAAATAGCAGCCTCGGGGTGGGGGTGCTTGATCACCTCCACCCTCTGGGCCGCTGATGATCAAGGCGTCGACGACGTGTGCTCGTCACAATCTCACAAGCTGTAGTTCCCTTATTTGCGGGACTTTCTGAGCGCGTTGGCTCAGCTTCGAAGCCGGAACTAGGCCGGCGACAGCGTCTCGGTATCGTATCCAGACGCCAACCGCCCTTGACATTGCGCAGGGCCACGACCCATGATCAAAGTGATTTGCACGACGTTTGATCGACGCAAAGCATGGGCAAACAATTGTTTTGCAGGACGGTTTCATCTTGCAGAGCAATGGTTAACAGGAGTTTGCACCGTATTGATCGAGGCAAAGCATGGCTGACGACGCAACAGACACAGCTTTCGGATTCATCATCTTCATACTCTTCCTTGCCCTTTTGGGATACGCCGCAGGCGGTAGCTTCCCATCGTCCACAGCCGGGACGACAACAGCAGACCCGACGTACCCCGACACGACGTCGTCCACCACGTCGACCTCGAGGTCCGAAACCAACATCCCGGGCGGCAGGCTGGAGAGTTGTGCAGGCAAGTCGTCGCGAACAAGACGGCGCGCAGCAGCAACGGCCACCTCAACCTCAAGGTCTACTACACCGAGGACAACGACCGGAACTGCGCCGTGGCCACCCGGGTGGGATGGGCTCCCAGGACGCAAGGTCGGCTGACGGTCAGGCTGAAATTTAGCGACTACGACGGCACCCAATGGCCTGAGTATGCAGTGGCGTGGAGCCAGCCGCACACGACCCAACTCGGGGGCGTCTACCTGGACGATACCTACAACCGGTGCATCTCGGCCGCCGCCACATACGCGCCCTACACCGGAATGGAAAAGGTCACGGTGAACATTGGCCCTACTGGCTGCAACTGACTCGACTATCAGAGTTGCGCACCAGCGATCGGTGACGAAGATCCCTCAGCGGCCGGTACCGGCGTAAACAGTCGCCTCTTCGGCGGCATCCAGACCCAGGGCAGTGTGTGCCGCCACGACGGCCCGATCCACATCGTCTTGATCAACGATCACCGAGATCCTGATCTCGGACGTGGAGATCATCTCGATGTTCACCCCTACGTCCGCGAGCGCTGAGAAGAACTTGGCGCTGACACCGGGATGCGATCGCATGCCCACGCCGATCACTGAGACCTTACCGATCTGGTCGTCGTAGAGCACGTCGTCGAACCCGACATCGGCTTTCAGCGCGTCGAGCGTCGCCATGGCGGTAATGCCATCGGTCTTGGGCAAGGTGAATGAGATGTCGGTACGCGAGGTCTGCACGGCAGACACATTCTGCACGATCATGTCGATGTTGATCTCTGCGTCCGCCACCGCAGTGAAGATCCGCGCCGCCTCGCCAACCCGGTCCGGAACACCGACAATGGTGACTTGGCTTCGCTCCGATCATGGACGACACCGGAAATGATCGCCTGCTCCATAGCGCTTCCTTCCTTCGGCTCCTGCACCCACGTACCGTCCTTGTCGGAGAATGAGGAACGCACATGTACTCGCACGTTCTCGCGGCGCGCATATTCGACGCACCGCAGGTGCAAGATCTTGGCGCCACAGGCCGCCATCTCCATCATTTCTTCATAGCTGATCTCGGGGATGCGACGAGCGCTTGGCACGATTCGCGGATCGGCGGTGTAGACCCCATCAACGTCTGTATAGATTTCGCAATGATTGGCGCCCAGGGAAGCTGCTAACGCGACCGCTGTGGTGTCGGAGGCGCCTCGACCAGGGTCGTCACGTCTTTGGTGTCCTGTGACACCCCCTGGAATCCGGCCACGATGACGATGTCGTTGCGGTCAAGGGCTGAGGTGACCGGCCCGGGGTGATGTCGATGATCCGGGCGTTGCCATGGGTACCGGTGGTAATGATTCCGGCTTGCGAGCCGGTCAAGGAGCGCGCATGCATGCCCTGGTCGTGGATCGCCATCGCGAGCAGCGCCGCGTCATCCGCTCGCCGGCGGTCAGCAGCATGTCGAGCTCGCGAGGTGGCGGAAGGGGGGACACCTCGAGCGCCAGGCCCATCAGACTCGTCTGTGGTGTCACCCATTGCGGAGATCACGACGACCACGTCGTGGCCCAGCTGTTTCGTCGCGACTATTCGCTTGGCGACCCGCTTGATGCTCTCCGCATCAGCCACAGATGAGCCGCCGTACTTCTGCACTACGCGGTCCATCGCGGCTCCTGTCCCACGCCGAGAGTCTAGTGGTTTACCTCTGCGACGGATCTTTGTCCAGACGTGCACCGGGTGGGGGGAGAAGGGGGGGGTGGAGGGTGGTGGGGCCGGGGATCGGTGGTTGTGACTCAGCCGTCCGCACCCGAGCCGGATCCCGCCGAGCAGGCGCCTCAACACCAGCCGGGCACCCCAGCAAAGCGACCCGTGGAACCTCGAATTGGCGATACCGACCGTGACCAGGCGGTCGCTTTTCTGCAGGAACACATGGCGCAGGGCCGTATCGACTCATTGGAAGCTCCACGATCGGATGAGCCGGGCGCTGAAGGCGAAAACGGCATCGGAGCTCGCGGTCTTGTTCGACGATCTGCCTGAGCCCCGGCCGCCATCAGCGTCGGACTCCACCGCGTACCAGGCGCCGCCGTGGCAGCAAGGGGCACAACCCTCCTTCGAAATCCCGCCTTGGCAGCGCACCCCGGCCGCCAGCCCGGGGATCCCGCACCGTGTCCATCCGGTAGTGCCAGGGCGCAGCAATGGGGACAAGGTGCTGGCTGCCGTGGCCACCGGCTCCTGGCTGGCCGTTATCTTGTTCTGCTTTGCCACCAGCTGGAAGCTACTGGTGGCTGATGTTCATCCCGATCTTCATCTCCACGATCGCCGGCAATATGCGGCAACGGCGGGGCCGCAGCGGATGACCGATTCACAGCCTGTTCGTTGGGGCATCGTCGGACCTGGGCGGATCGCGGCCCGGTGATCAAGGACTTCCCGTACGCGCCGGCTCGGAGGCGGTGGCGGTAGCCAGCCTCTCCACCGATCGGGCCCGAGCTTCGCGACCGCGCACGGCTGGCACGGCCTACGGCTCGTACGCGGAGATCATGGACGAGACGCCGTCGACGTGATCTACATCGCGACCCCGCACCCGCAGCATCACGCCATCGCTCTCGCCGCCATAGCCGCGGGCAAGGCCGTGCTGGTCGAGAAGACTTTCACCGCCACCGTGACCGGTGCCGAGGAAGTCATTGCGGCACCGCGGCAGCAACAGGTCTTCGCCATGGAGGCGATGTGGACCCGCTTCCAACCCGCGGTCGTGACAGCCCGCGCGCTGATCGACGAAGGCGCCATCGGCGAGGTCCGCCAGCTTCAGGCCGACCTTGGGGTGGACCGCCCCTACGACCCGGCCGACCGGCTGTTCGACCCGGCACAGGGCGGCGGCGCGATGCTCGACCTGGGGGTCTACGTGGTGTCCTTCGCGCATACTTTCTCGGCATGCCCGACCGGCTCGAGGTGAGCGGGTCGCTGGCCCCGACCGGTGTCGATGCCGAGGTCGGCCTGTTGCTGGGCTATGAGGACGGCCGGGCCGCGGCGCTGCTGAGTCGCTGAGGCATCCTGACGCCGGGCGTAGCCGGATCTTAGGCACGGAAGGCTGGATCGAGGTGCCACCGAGGCTTCACCATCCCATCGGATCGTGCTACACCGCACCGGCCAAGAACCCGAGACGACAGCCGGCCGCCGCAGGGCACGGGCTACTCCCATGAGCTCATGGAGGTGACAGAGTGCGTTCGCGCCGGCCACACCGAGTCCTCGATGATGCCGCTGCAAGACACGCTCGCCGTACAGCGCACTCTGAACCAGGCGTGCGAAAAGCTCGGCGTCCACCACCCCGAGGACAACTCGGTCGAGGTCTGACCAGACACTCTCACCTGGTTGCTGAAACCTACGTAAACCTAGGTTGCTAACGGTGTGCACACGTTGCAACGTATGCAGACCCGCTGAAACCTAGGTCAACGTAGGTTTCTGCCGGGAGTTGAGAGAGTTCTCTTTAGGCGTCTACGTAGCGGCGACCTTCGAAGGCCCGGCCGAGAGTTACCTCGTCGGCGTACTCCAGGTCACCGCCCACCGGGAGGCCACTCGCGAGCCGGCTGACGCTTACGCCCATCGGAAGCAGCAGGCGGCTCAGATAGGTGGCCGTCGCCTCGCCTTCCAGATTCGGGTCGGTCGCCAAGATCACCTCGGTCACCGCGCCGTCCGCAAGCCGCAGACAGAACTCGCGGATTTTCAGATCGGCCGGACCGATCCCATCGATGGGGCTGATCGCTCCGCCCAGGACGTGGTAGCGGCCGCGGAACTCCCGGGTACGTTCCACGGCGACGACGTCCTTCGACTCCTCGACGACGCAGATGGCGGCCGGGTCGCGTCGTGGATCGCGGCAGACCCGGCACTGGCCTCCTCGGAGACGTTGAAGCAGATCTCACAAACTTGACCGTCTCCTTGACCAATCGAGCATGTCGGCGAGCCGGAGCACGTCATCCCCATCGGCGGCGAGGATGTGGAAGGCCAGCCGCTGGGCACTCTTCGGACCGATCCCGGGCAGCCGCCCGAGCTCGTCGATCAGATCCTGAACCGGGCTTTCGTACATGCTGATCTAGAACGGCAGTCCGCCGCCACCCAGCCCACCGGCAAGCGGCCCCAGCTTGCCGGCGGTAACGGCCTGCGCCTTATTGTTTGCGTCACGGACAGCGGCCACCACCAGATCGGCCAGGGTCTCAGTGTCCCTCGGATCGACGGCCTCAGGCTTGATCACCAGTCCCACCAGCTCGCCGGTGCCGTTAACCGTCGCGATCACCAGTTCGCCGCCCGCGGAACCCTCATCTCGATCTCGGCCAGCCTTGCTGGGCGTGCAGCAGCTGCTGCTGCATCGCCTGGGCCTGGGCCAGCAATCCGGACATATCGCCTTCGGGAATCATCGCGGGCCTTTCGGGGTGGAGGTTCTCGCCCGCCCAGCCTATGCGCCGTGATCCTCCTCGGCGATGATCTCCGCGCCCAGGTGGCGCGCCAGCAGCTCAGTTTGCGACTCGGCGTTCTCGTCCAGGTCGCTGTCGTCGCGGCTCGCGGCCGCATCCGGGTCCTCGTCTCGGACGTTCGGCGCGCCGTTCGTGGTGCGGGTCGCGGCAGCGTCAGGTGCTGACACTTCGGGCGGCGTTACGGCCTGCGGCGTACGCGATGCCCCCGCCGACGGCGTGGCGCTGGGATCGACCATCGTCTCGATGCCGAAGTCGGCCCCCATCACGACCACGATGGCCTCGCGCAGCACATCTTCGTTCCCTCCGCGAGCGAAGCTGTCGCGGGCGCCTGCATTCTACATTCCGAGTAGCAGAGTGCCGTTCCGGAGCTCGGTGACCTGGGCATTCTGGCTGAGCAGAATCCAGGTGAAAGCGGCGCTTGCCTTTGACCTCTTCGAGCACCTCTGGCCACAGCCGACGGACATCGGTGACTGATAGACCCACCACCCTGCGCTTCGCTCCGTCCCAGATCGGGGTTGTCCACAGCGGGCCCTGTTGCAGCGCTCGTTGGATCTGCCTGAGGCCGTACGCGGCGGCAGCGAATGGCGTGATCTCTGGCACCGAGGGCGGCGGTGCCACCTTCGCAGTTGGTGGGCTCGGAGCCGGCTGGGTCTGAGGCTGGGCAGGAGCAAGCGTGTTCGCTGAACCCGACACCCCGAGGCGCCGCTCCAGGCGGTCGAGCCTCGCATGCAGACCGCGATCGTCGACGTCTGCGCCGGGGCAGCAGCGCCCGCGCACACATCAGCTCAAGATACAGCCGCGGTGCGGTGGGACCTCGGCATATCGGTCAGCCCCGCGGCGATCACCTCCGCAGCTCGGGTCAGCTCGCCGGTGCCCAGCGACGCAGCTTGGGAGGTGAGGCGTTCGGCCTGATCAGATAGGAGCCACATCGACGAGTCCGGACGTAAGCGAATCGGGTACGGCGGCGACGATCACGAGGTCGCGGAGCCGGCGCAGCAGATCTTCCGCGAAGCGCCGCGGGTCTTGACCGACCTCGATCACTTTGTCCACGCAGGCAAATACCCCACCAGCGTCACCGGCCGCGAAGGCATCGACGGAAAACTCATCGAGCAACGAGTCCGGTGTGTATCCCAGGAGGGCAGCCGCCTGCCTATAGGACACGCCGGATTCATCGGCACCGCCGAGTAGCTGATCCAGTACCGACAGCGGTAGACCCGCACGGAGCCGGCGCCGGCTCGTACCACCAACGGCAGCACGGAGGGCTCCACCGGGATGCCCTCCGCTTCACAGAGCTTAGCCAAGTAGTCGGTCAGCAGCCGCGGCGGTACCAGACGGAATGGGTAGTGATGGGTACGGGAGCGGATCGTCCCGATGA
>CAVRQV010000043.1:0-64498 GCA_963723475.1 uncultured Actinomycetota bacterium | reverse complement strand
AAGGCGTTCTTGCCTTTGACCGTGCCGTCCGTGAGCTCGCCGAAGGCAACTCACTGTGAGGATGTGTCAGCCTTCTGGGGCCTGCTTCAGGGTAACCGCGTCACCGGCCTCGGCACTGGCGTCTCCATAGGCAGCGGTGAGCTCATCAACGCTGTCTGTACCGACCGTCTCAGGCTGACTGTTGGCCGCTGAGCTCGTCGAAGCGCGCCGTTCGACAGGCTCAGGGCGCAGATCGGAGCCGGCGTTGGCTGAGGTATCTGGGGCGGCCGTTTCGCCCGATTCGATCTGCTCCGGCGCTTGCTGAGCCTTCAGCGCCTCCTCGGCGGCGCTCAGCCGAGCCATCAGGGTACGTGCAACGATCTGCTGTCTTGTCGTGGTTCGTTGCGAGCGGCCCCGGAAGATGAAGCTCACCGCCCAGTGCAGCATCGTGGTGAACCGATTCTTGAAGCCGACGAGGTACATGACGTGTACGGCGAGCCACATCACCCAGGCAAAGAATCCAGCGAGCCGCATCTTGCCGACGCTGGCCACGGCATGGAACCGGGTGATGGTTGCCATGCTGCCTTTGTCGAAGTACTTGAAGGGTTCTCCAGGCGGCTCGCCACGCAGCCGGCGAATGATCTGGCGGGCAGCATACTTGCCGCCCTGCATGGCAACCTGCGCAACTCCCGGCAAGTTGTTCAGCGCCATCATGTCGCCGACCACGAAGACTTCCGGATGTCCGGGCAGGGTGAGGTCTTCGTTCACCTTCACCCGACCAGCGCGATCGACTTCGCCGCCACTCTGCTCTGCGAGCTGCTTGCCGAGCGGTGATGCACTCACGCCGGCGGCCCACACTTTGCACCGAGAGCGGATCCGCCGCTCATTGCCGTCGGCGTCGACGATGTCCACCCCGGTGTTGTCGACGCCGACCACCTTGGCGTTGAGCTCGACGTCCACACCGATCTCCTCAAGCTGTTTGCGAGCAGCGCCAGAGAGCTTGTCGCCGAACATACCGAGCACGGCGGGGGCCGCGTCCAGCAGAATGATCTTCGCTTTGGTGGTGTCGATCCGACGGAAGTCCCGGCGCAGCGTACGGTGCGCCAGCTCACTGATCTGACCGGCCATCTCGACTCCAGTCGGGCCGGCACCGACGACAACGAAAGTCAGCCACTCCTCCCGCTCCGCCGGATCGGTGGTCAGCTCAGCGAGCTCGAAGGACCCGAAGATTCGACCGCGCAGCTCCAGCGCGTCGTCGATGCTCTTCATCCCCGGGGCGAACTCGGAAAAATGATCGTTGCCGAAATACGACTGACCGGCACCCGCAGCAACGATCAATGTGTCGTACTGGGTCACGGTGCTGCCTAGCGGGCTGAGCGAGGTGACTGTCTTGGCTGCAAGATCAATCTCGGTAACCCTGCCGAGCAGCACCGTCGCATTTTTCTGCTTCTTCAGCACCTCACGAGTCGCCGGAGCGACTTCGCCCTCGGACAGCACACCGGTCGCGACCTGGTAGAGCAGCGGCTGGAACAAGTGGTGCGAGGTTCCGCTAATCATGATCACATCGACGGGAGTCTTCTTGAGAGCTTCGGTAGCCCAGAGGCCTCCGAAGCCCGAACCGATGATCACGACCCGCTGCCTACCGGAGCCGCGGCCACCGGGAGTGGGGGTCGCGGGACTTGGTGAGGTCTCTACCGTCATCATCTACTCCTCGCTGTCGCCTCTGCTCAGCAATATTCCCAGTGACAGGGCGAATTAGCCACCTTTCAGTGATCCGTCGTCACGTCGCCCCGGAGCCGCGCATCGGCGCCTTGGCGGCCAATGCCGTGGCTTGCTGCGCTCGGGACTCAGCGGCTGCCCGCTCGGCCTCCGGTACGACCGTGGTCGAAAGCACCGTCATTGAGTGCGCCGCGACGCGGTGCGTGGTTCGCGCTCGCCATGGCCGAGCATTTGGCGGGTCGACCTGGCCGGTTGCGGTGTCAAGTCGCACCCGCCAGTCCTGGCCGTACGCCGCCGGCGGCAGGGTGAACCTGATCGGCTCGGTGTGAGCGTTGAACAGCAGCAGGAAGTGATCGTCGGTGATCCGCCGACCCACCTCGTCGAGTTCGGGGATCGCGTCGCCGTTGAGAAAGACCATCAGGCTACGCGCGAATCCCGAATTCCAATCAGCCTCATCCATCTCAGATGCGTCGGGCTGGAACCAGAGAATGTCGCCGAGCTCGCTCAGCCCGCCGTGTTTAGCATCACCAGCGAAGAACCGGCGCCGCCGCAGTATGGGATGAGCCTTGCGCAGCTCAATCGCCGCCGAGGTAAAGGCCAGCAGGTCCTTCTGATCGGCATCGAGGTCCCAGTGCACCCAGGAGATTTCGTTGTCCTGGGCGTACACGTTGTTATTACCCCGTTGGGTACGGCCGAGCTCGTCGCCGTGAGCCAGCATGGGAACGCCCTGACTCACCATCATGGTCGTGATGAAGTTCCGCTGTTGGCGTAGTCGCAGAGCGTTGACTCCCGGGTGGTCGGTTTCGCCTTCCACACCGCAGTTCCATGATCGGTTGTGGCTTTCGCCATCTTGGCCGTTCTCACCGTTCGCCTCATTGTGCTTCTCGTTGTAGGACACCAGGTCGCGCAACGTAAAACCGTCATGGGCAACCACGAAGTTGATCGAGGCCGTGGGACGCCGGTCCGAGTGCTCGTAGAGATCGCTGGATCCGGTAATCCGCGAGGCGAACTCAGCCAGCGACGCCGGCTCCCCCCGCCAGAAGTCACGCACGGTGTCGCGGTACTTGCCGTTCCACTCCGTCCATAACGGGGGGAAGTTGCCGACTTGATAACCCCCGTCGCCGAGATCCCATGGCTCGGCGATCAATTTGACCTGGGAGATCACCGGATCCTGCTGGATGATGTCGAAGAACGCCGACAGCTTGTCTACCTCGTGGAACTGCCGGGCAAGGGTCGCCGCAAGATCAAATCGGAACCCGTCCACGTGCATCTCCAGGACCCAGTAGCGCAACGAGTCCATGATCAGCTGCAGCACGTGTGGGTTGCGCATGAGCAGGCTGTTGCCGGTACCGGTGGTGTCGTAGTAGTGCTGCTTGGCGTTGTCGACCAGCCGGTAGTAAGCCCGGTTGTCGATGCCCCGGAAAGCGATTGTCGGCCCCAGCTCGTTGCCTTCCGCGGTGTGGTTGTAGACCACGTCCAAGATCACTTCGATGTCGGCCTCATGCAATGACTTGACCATCGCCTTGAACTCGGTGGTCTGCTGGCCCAGGTCGAGGCCGCTGGCATAGCCGTTGTGCGGGGCCAGGAAGCCAATGGTGTTGTAGCCCCAGTAGTTGGACAGTCCGCGATCGACCAGATGAGAGTCGTTAACGAACTGATGCACGGGCAACAGCTCAACCGCCGTAATCCCAAGGGAAGTCAGGTGCTCGACGATCACCGGGTGACCGATGGCCGCATAACTTCCTCGTATGTCGTCAGGGATGCCCGGATGAGTCATCGTGAGACCCTTCACGTGCACCTCGTAAATGATGCTCTCGTGGTATTGGTGTTGCGGTGGTCGATCATGGCCCCAGTCGAAATATGGGGTGGTGACCACCGACAGCATGGTGTGGCCGCGGGAGTCCAGATCGTTGAATTCCGTCGGGTCGGCGAAGCGGTAGGAGAACAACGATTCGTCGCCGTCGACCTGACCGCTGATCGCCTTGGCGTACGGATCCAGCAGGAGCTTGGACGGGTTGCACCGACGACCCTTGGCGAGGTCGTACGGACCGTAGACCCGATAGCCGTACAGCTGTCCCGGCTGGACCCGGGGAATGTACGCATGCCACACATTGCCGTCGACCTCGATGAGCTCGACGCGTGTCTCCGCGCCGTCGACGTCGTCGATCAAGCAGAGCTCGACCTTGGACGCCACTACGGAGAAGAGTGCGAAGTTCACGCCCGTGCCGTCGAACGTCGCACCCAACGGATATGGCCGGCCCGGCCACATGTCCACGCTTTGCCCTTGCACCCTGCCCATTGATTCCAGCACGACGCTCTCTTCCGCCCCGGGCACACCCCGAGCCCCTACGTAACAACGCTACGAGCATCATCATTACCCACGGCAGCCAGGCCCCTCGCGGCACAATTCCGGAGCTGCTCGCGCATCGCGCCTTGAATCCGCCGCCGTCGTCGTCGCTCGCAGAGGAAAGAACACCTCTGCTTTTGCTCCTCCTCCGTGCGGCGGCGCGCGATTCCCGACGCTCGCAGCAGAATGAGATCCGTGCGACGCGAGCCTTCAGTGCTCCACCTCGATCTTGACGCCTTCTTCGCGTCGGTCGAGCAGCGCGACAAGCCATCGCTCCGCGGGAAGCCTGTCGTTGTGGGTGGTCTCGGTCAGCGGGGGGTGGTCGCCACCGCCTCGTACGAGGCACGCGTTTTCGGCGTACGGTCGGCCATGCCGATGCATGAGGCGCGGCGACGGTGTCCGCACGCGGCATTCCTTACCGGCCGGTTTGGTGCTTACCGGGCGGCAAGTCGTCAGGTCATCGACGTATTGCACCGGCTGTCACCGCTCGTGGAGCCGCTCTCCCTAGACGAAGCCTTTGTCGACCTCCGAGCAGCGACCCGTGCGGTGGACTTCAGCCGAACCGGCTTGGAGCTGGTGATCGGGCAACTCAAAGACGAGGTTCGGGCGACGACCGACGGCCTGACAGCCTCGGTCGGGGTCGGCACGTCGAAGTTCATTGCCAAGGTAGCCAGCGAGCTGGCCAAGCCGGACGGCAGCTCCATCGTTGCGGCAGGCGCCGAGCTCGACCTCTTGCGACCTATGAAGGTCGCTATCATCCCGGGAGTCGGGCCGGTCACCCAGCAGAAGCTGCACCGCATCGGCATCCACACGGTGTCCGATCTGCAGGCATGCCCGCTCGATGAGCTAGCTCAGGTGATCGGCAAGACCCACGCGCAGGGCCTGCTCGAGCTCGCCTACGCCCGCGACGACCGGCCGGTGGAGCCCGATCGTGAGACGAAGTCGATCTCGGTCGAGGACACCTTCGAAACCGATCTCGTTTCCAGAGATGAGCTCGCGACGATCTTGGTCCGTGATGCCCACCTGGTGGCTGGACGACTGAAAGCGGCCGGCCTGTTCGCGCACACGGTGTCGATCAAGGTCCGGCTGCATGACTTCTCAACGTTGACAAGATCACGCACCCTGCACAGCGCGACAGACCGCGCAGAGGTGATCGGCTCGGTCGCCACTTCGCTCCTCAATGCTGTCGACGCCACCGGCGGGGTCCGGCTCCTCGGTGTGGGGGTAGCTGGCCTGACCGATGTGTTGCAAGAGGATCTCTTCGCAGACGGGACGGCGGCTGCGCAGCGGACCGAAGATGTGGTCGCGGACCACCCGACCGACTGAAGCGGAGCCTCGGCGTCAGGATTGGCCATCCGGGATGGATGTCGAGCATGATCAGCATGGTCGTGGCTGGGTCTGGGGGTCCGGGCTCGGTCGGGTGACCGTCCGCTTCGAGACGAGGGAAACACCGCCTGGTCCGGTCCTGACTTTCGCGTACGACGATCCTGCGCTGCATCAGGCGGACCCGGACGCGGCCTCAATAAGCCCGAGGAACAGCCCATAGTCGTCGCCACTCTCGGGATGCCACTGCACACCAAGCCAGAATGGCCGCTCTGGATCCTCAATGGCCTCGATGGTGCCGTCGGCCGCGCGAGCCGTCGCCTCGAAGCCGGGATGGGTGAGCACCGACTGGTGGTGGTGGCAGCTGACCTGCACACGATCACCGACGAACGTTCGCACCCGGGAGCCTTCGCGAGTGGCGATCGAGGTCCAGCCAAAGGAGTTTCCACCCGGCGCGTGCTCATCGTGGCCCACGACATCAGGTAAGTACTGTTCCAGGGTGCCGCCGGCTCGAACGGCCATCACCTGCATCCCCCGACAGATGCCGAGCGTCGGAAGACCGATCCGATCAGCGGCGTCCAGCAGCCCGAACTCCCAGGCGTCCCGATCGCGACGCACCTTGGTCGTGGGATGGGGCATCTGGCCGTAGCGCTCCGGATCCACGTCAGCGCCGCCCGCGATGATCAACCCATCGAGCCGGGAGACCACCTGAGCCATGCCATCGGCCTGCGGCGGCAGCAGCACGACCACACCGCCTGCTGCCTCAACTGATCGCGTGTAGACCGACGGCAGCAGGTCTGCTGCCATGTTCCACACCGACCAGGCAGCCTGCTCGCGATAGGTCGTGAGGCCAATGACGGGTCGGCCTTGTGTCGCCCCCACCGCCGCCATGGCTCACATTCTCACATTCTTTCGAAGCTGCGCCTCAGCTCCCAGTCGGTGACCGCCGCATCGAATGCCTCCAGCTCGATCTCAGCCATGGTGGCGTAATGGTCGACCACGTCATCCCCAAAAACCGCGCGTGCGATCTGCGAGGAATCGAAGGCCTGCCGTGCTTCGCGCAGCGTACGGGGAACGCAGGGAAAGTCAGACGGGTGAATGTTGCCCGTAAGCTCCGAACCGAGCTCCAGATGATGATCGAGCCCGTACAGCCCGCCGGCGATCATCGCGGCCAAGGCGAGATAGGGATTGACGTCCCCACCTGCCACCCGATTCACCAACCTCGCCGATGAACCGCGCCCCGTCAGTTGGACGGCACAGCGGTCGTCCGGCCCCCATGCAATCGTCGTCGGTGCAGGCGATCCGGCAACGAAACGCTTGTAAGAGTTGATGTTCGGCGCGTACAGCAAGGTGAAGTCGTACAAGGTCGCGAGCACCCCCGCGACGAAGGACTCGAAGACCTTGGTGCGCCCGTGGTTCTCCCAGAAGAGCGTGGACCCGTCGGCTCCATCGAGTGATAGCCGGATGTGACAGGAGTTGCCCTGCCCCTCGTCGTACCTGGCCATGAAGGTGATGGCCTTGCCGTGCTGGGCGGCGATCTCCTTGGCCATGGTTTTGAAGACCGCGTGATTGTCAGCGGTCGTCAAGGCGTCGGCCTGGCGGAAGCCGATCTCATGCTGCCCGAGGTTGCGTGCGCCTTTGACCGACTCGATATCCATTCCGGCGGCATAGGTGATGTTGCGGATCTCGCGCAGCAGCGGCTCGAGCCGACTGCCACCCAGGATCGAGTAGTCGACGTTGTACTGGTTGACTGGAGCAAGATCACGATAGTGAGCCGTCCAGGCGTCCTCATAACTGGTATGGAACGCCAGGAACTCCAGGTGGGTACTGGCCAGAACGACGTAGTCTCGATTGGCCGCCGCCTCCAACTGCTGCTTCAAGATCGTCCTTGGTGACTGGGCAACCGGCGTCTGGTCCGGCCACACCGCATCACACTGCACCATCACCGTGCCTGGCTGGTGATTCAGGAGACGGATCGTCTGCGGGTCGAGGACAAGCACCAGCTCGCCGCTGCTGCCCGATGAGGACAGCGGGTAGCGGTCGGCAATGTTCATGTCGATGTCCACCGCGAACAAGTAGGCGGAGCTCTCGTCGCCATGATCCAGAACGTGTTCCGCGAAGTACGCCGCATGCAGTCGCCTGCCCTGCAACCGCCCTTGCATGTCAGTGAAAGTGACGACCACGGTATCGATATCGCCCTCGTTGATGCGCCGTCGAAGATCATGCAGGCTGAGATGACGGGCGTTGCGTAGTTCAGTCATGTCGTTCCTCCGCTTCTCGCCGCGGGCACGATCACCACCCCGAAGTGTTCCTCTTGACGCTAGACCAAGAAGTCAGTGAACCTCAGGTGGGCTGGTGTCTACGCTGTGGCCCATGGCCATGTGGGTAGGTGCGCTGGAATTCGACCTGCTGCTCGGCGATGTGCATTCGCTCAAGGAGAAGCGCTCCCTGGTACGCCCGCTGATCGCCGAGCTGCGCAAGCGCTTCGAGCTCAGTGTTGCCGAAGTTGATCATCTTGAGTTGCACCGACGGGCAAGTGTCGGGGTGGCCGCGGTGGGCGCCGACCGGGCGCATCTCGTCGACGTGCTTGATGCGGTTGAGAAGCTGGTCGCCTACCGCCCCGAGGTCGAGCTGCTGTCGGTACGCCGCACGCTCCGATCCGCGGATGACTGAATTCCGGGGTGACTGGCTCACGAGTGGCTCTGACGATCGCGCTGCCCCGCTGCGTACGGGTCACCAAGATCGACATCGATGACCTGACGGCTGGGCGCGAGTAGCGAAGGCTCGTGAAAGCACACGAGTCGCTCGTCCGTCGACGGTCCTGAAATCGTGTTGCCATCGGCTATTACGTCACCAGATTGGAAGAGGTAGACCGCGGTGGTGAAGAGCATGGTGGCGATCTCCCCGGGCTGGCGATCCTGGAAGTGGCATTGCACATCGGGAAGCCCGAACACGTGCAGGCCGAGGGTGTCCATGACCATGACTCCCGGGTTGTTCGCGATGCTGAAATAGCGGACGTTGATCAAGCCATCAAGATCACCTGCAGCGAAAAGCTCAGGGTTGCCCACTCGCTGACTCTGCGGCCAGCTGAGGGCCGTCGGCTGAGTCAGACGCGCCAGCTCGGCAACCACGCCACTCATCGCGTCCCAGCGGTCCCGCGGTGTCCGGCCACCACCGAACATCTCGGTCACGAGGAGGCTGTAATAGCTGGCCGATACGGCGGCCTCCGCACTCTCCCAGTCCCAGGTCTGGCTGACATCGGGCAACGCCTTGCCGCCCTCACCCAGCGGACTCGCCGTCATGATCACGGTCAAAAGCGGTGAGGGCGGGTCACCGTGAGGAACGACGATCGACTCCAGTTGAATCTCGGTCGCCTGCCACCGTGATCGCAAAGCCTGAAGTAGTCGAGGATCACCCAAATCCGGCGCGTCCGCGTACCACAGCTCAACGACCAATGGGGCCGTCTGTCCTGGCGCGCCGCTGCTCATAGCAGGAGTCCTACCCTTCGTTGATCAACCTCAGTCATCCCCGGCGCTGACACCGGCCACACCAGAACAGGTTGCGACCGGCGAGCACTTCGGTGTGTACCTTTGATCCGCAGACCAAGCACGCCATCCCGGCGCGCCGGTAGACATAGACCTCACCGCCATGATCATCCTGACGAGGCGGCCGGCCCATCGCCTCGGGCGTGTGCTCGGGGCGTACGGTGTCGATCCGATTGTCCACAACGCCTTGAGGCATGAGCTCAACCAGATCGCTCCAGATCCTCAACCAGCTCCGCCGGCGCAGCTTGTTGCCTGGGCGATGCGGATCGATTCGGTTGCGGAACAAGACCTCCGCCCGATACACGTTTCCGACACCGGACAGGATGGTTTGGTCCATCAGAAGTGCGGCGATCGGCCGGGTCGCGCGGTGGATCCGGCGCCATGCACGATCGGGATCGGCGTCCGCACGCAGCGGGTCGGGGCCGAGCGCGGCTACCCGCGAGGCAATCTCAGACCGCGTCCTCAGCATGCAAAGCTGGGGCCCACGTAGGTCGGCTGCTGCATGCTCGGTTGCGATCCGTGCCCTGACTTCGCCGCGCGGCGGCGCCGGCGGACCGAGTTCGAAGCTGCCGATGAGGCCAAGATGCACATGCAGAAACCGATCACCGTCGAACTCGCAGAACAGATGTTTGCCGTGCGCCGTCGCCTCAATCATCCGTGTCTCATCAAGCAGCGCAGCCGACTCCGCAAAACGGCCCTGCGGACTGGTGACGGACACCATTCGCCCGCCGAACGCCTGTGTCAGATCAAGTGCGATCCGATGCAGCGTGTTGCCTTCCGGCAAGTTCCCTCCTAACGGCGCCGAGCGTGCCCGAATAACACTTCCATTGCGATCATGCACGTAGCCCGCGAATCTGTTTTAGCGTGTGAGCCATGACAGGTGCGGTGCCACCTGGGGGTCGCCCCTCAGGAACGCACGGCGGAGGAACACACTACTCAGGGACCTCGCACGACTCTCGCGACCAATGGCCGCGTGATTTTGGGCGGGATGGTGTCTCGGGGCTGGTCACCCTCGACCGTGCTATGCGAGGGCGGGATGTTTCCCGCCCGGACCTTGACGACGAACGCGTCGCTGCAGAAGTCATCGACGAGCTGCTCGCGCGAGTCGATGGACGGCGACCGACTGGATCATCGCGGAGCGACTAGCAGCTAGGACGCTCGGTCAGCACTTGCAGTGGACCGGGTCTTTTCGTAGTCGGCGAGCAGCGCGATACGCCGGGCATGGCGCGGGTCACCGCTGAACGGCGTCGTGAGAAAGACCCGAGCCATCTCCAGGGCCTCTGCTGGCGTATGCATCCGTCCTCCGATGCCGATCACGTTGGCGTCATTATGCTGTCGGCCGAGCTTCGCGGTGTCCACGTTGTACGCGAGCGCGGCGCGAGCGCCGTCGACTTTGTTCGCCGCGATCTGCTCGCCGTTGCCCGACCCGCCGATCACGATGCACAACGAGCCGGGGTCGGCTACGACGGCCTCGGCAGCAGGGATGCAGAAGACCGGATAGTCGTCCTCGGCGTCGTAGGCCTCCGGCCCGTGGTCAACCACCTCGTGTCCGTCCTGGGTGAGAGCCTCGACCAGAAAGTTCTTCAGCTCGAATCCGGCGTGATCGCTGGCGATGTGTACGCGCATGGGAGCACTATGGCAGATCAGGCCGGGGACAGACGAGGCGATCGTGTATAGCAGCTTGGCTCGCTGAAGCGCTCAACTCGGCCGCGTGATGTGCAGCGTCCGCGGTTGACGTGCCGACCCTCCAAGCTGCTGGATGCCAGCCGTGAGACCACCGACGATGTCGCCGCCGGCGAACGAGGTCTGCATGGCCGCGGCAGCCAGGCGACATTCAAGATCGCTGAGCACTCGGCGGGCTGCCACGCCGGTGACGATCTCCAGTTTGTGGAACTCCGGATCGCACATCACCAAGACTGAGTGATCAGGATCGCTGAGTGCCTTTTGCAGCCGTTCGGCGTACCCGCGTGAGTCCTCCTCCGCGACGCCGACGAAGACCGAGAATTTCAGGCCGGAGACGGTCTCGGCGTTCCGGACCGCGCGCTTGATCCACTCGCGTTGGCTCGGGGTGATCGAGTCACCAGCGGGCACCCGCGCCACCCACGTGCTCGCCGGCGTCGTCACCCTCGACAGCGCCCTCACCAGTAGGAGCTTGCGCGCCGTCACCAACCGAAGCCTGGTCGCTAGCTTCGGTGCCCGGGTTCGCGCTGGCGGCCGTAAGCTCACCTGACGCATGGTCACCCACCCAGAACGGATCGCTGGACTGGATGGTGTCACCGCCTCCGGCGTGCGCGGCAGTCGCGATCTTGGAAATGGCGACCACGATGATGAAGACGAGGAGAGGAAACCCGACGAGGATGGCAAGACTCGCCAGAATGGACGGGTTCTCGACTTGTGGCCATCCAGAGAGCGTTTCCAGAGGCACTAGCATGCTCAGGAGTTCGTTCACGGCCCTACGTTATCGCCCCGACGCGGTCCCGCGGAGGCTGCGAGGCGCCCAAGAGGAGGATTGTTGTCAGGTACCGGCGCGCCACAGGCCAGGCCGGAAGATCCGACGCCGGGCGTCGAGGTCGATTCGTTGATGTCTCGGGTAGTCCTGGACGCTGATCAGATTGCCCGTGCCTGCGCTCGAATGGCCCACCAGATCCTCGAGGCGAACCGCGGTGCTGAGGGCCTGGTGCTGATGGGGATTCCCACCCGCGGAGTCGTCTTGGCTCACCGGCTCGCGACAGTGATGGACGAGGTGGAAGGCGTCAGGGTCCCGGTGGGTGCGCTGGACGTGACCATGTACCGGGACGATCTACGGCGCCAACCGACCCGGGCCGTCGGGCATACGCACCTACCGGTCGAGGTGGACGACAGCACGGTTGTGCTGGTCGACGACGTGCTCTACTCCGGACGTACCGTGCGGGCAGCATTGGATGCCCTCGGTGATCTTGGTCGGCCACGTGCCGTTCGGCTGGCGGTACTGGTGGACCGCGGTCACCGCGAATTGCCCATCCGAGCCGATCATGTCGGCTCCTATATCCCGACCCGGACGGGCGAGCACGTCAGCGTAAGACTGGCCGAGATCGACGGAGTAAACCAGGTCAGCATCGAACAGGGCAGCCTTCCCGGTCGCGGGGAGGCCTGATGCGCCATCTGCTGTCCGCAGGTGATCTTGACCGGACTCAGACCACCGAGATCCTCGACCTCGCGGAAGAGATGTCGCTGGTACAGGGGCGGCCGGTCAAGAAGCTGCCCGCTCTTCGGGGCCGTACCGTGGTCAACCTCTTCTTCGAAGACTCCACACGAACCCGATCCTCCTTCGAAATTGCCGGCAAGTGGCTGTCTGCGGATGTGATCAACATCAGCGCCAAGGGCTCGTCGGTGTCGAAAGGTGAATCACTGCGCGACACGGTGCTGACGGTCGCGGCCATGGGCGTCGACGCCCTGGTGATCAGGCATCATGCGTCAGGCGCACCGTGGCAGGCGTCGCGCTGGATCGACGCCCATGTGCTCAATGCGGGTGACGGAACCCACGAACATCCCACGCAGGCATTGTTGGATGCCTTCACGATCCGGCGGCACTTTCGCAGTACGACCCCTGATCTGACGAGCTTCGATGGCAAGAGTGTGGCGATCGTCGGAGATATCACCCATTCCCGCGTCGCGCGGAGCAACGTCTTGCTGCTCACGACGCTCGGGGCACAGGTGACCCTGGTCGCACCACCTACGCTGCTCCCGGCGGGGCTGGACAGCTGGCCGGTACTTGTGTGTACCGACCTCGATGAGGCGCTCCCCCAGGCCGACATCGTGATGATGCTCCGGGTACAGCGCGAACGCATGGCGGGCGGGTACTTTCCGACGCCGCGTGAGTACACGATCGGCTATGGGCTGACCCGTCCCAGGCTCGAGGCGATGAAGCCAGGTGCAGCGATCTGCCATCCGGGGCCGATGAACCGTGGCTTGGAAATCTCGGCAGACGCCGCCGACGCGGCTAACTCGTTGATCTTGGATCAGGTTGCGGCCGGCGTCTCGGTACGGATGAGCGTGCTGTACGAGCTGCTGGGAGGCGCTGAATGAGCGACCTGCTGATCCGCGGTGCCGATCTCATGGGCCGTGGGCGTTCAAACCTGCTGATTCGGAAGGGCCGGTTCGTCGACCCTGCCGACGCGGGAGCCGACTTAGACCAACTCGATGCAGACGGGCTGATCGCGTTGCCTGGTTTGGTGGACCTGCACACCCACTTACGTGAGCCCGGCCGCGAGGACGCTGAGACGGTGCAGTCCGGCACACTGGCCGCGGCACGCGGCGGCTTTACCGCGGTGCTGGCGATGGCCAATACGGCTCCGGTCACCGATACCGCCGAGGCTGCCACGCATGTTGCGGCGCTGGGTGCCCGGGACGGCTACGTGCAAGTGGTGCCGGTGGGGGCTGTCAGTAAGGGCCTGGATGGAATCGAACTCGCCGAGCTCGGGCTGATGGCCCGGTCCAGCGCTCGCGTACGCGTCTTCTCCGATGATGGCCACTGTGTGTGGGACGCCCGCCTGATGCGGCGTGCGCTGGAATACGTCCGCGCCTTTGACGGGGTTATCGCTCAGCATGCTCAGGATCCGCAGCTCGCCGGAGTCTCGGCGTGCTGCCACGAAGGCGAGATCTCCGGAAAGCTCGGACTGCCAGGATGGCCCGCGGCGGCCGAGGCAAGCGTGGTTGCTCGAGACGTGCAGATCGCGAAACTCACCCGATCCCGGCTGCACGTTTGCCACGTGTCCTGCGCCGAGACGGTCGACGTGATCAGGTGGGCCAAGCAGCGCGACATCAACGTCACAGCGGAGGTCGCACCTCATCACCTCATGCTGACGACGAATGAGGTACTCGGTTATGACCCCACCTACAAGGTGAACCCGCCATTGCGGCCCAGCGAACACCTCGAGGCCCTACGCGAGGCGCTGGCCGACGGAACCATCGATGCGGTGGCGACCGACCACGCGCCACACGCGCGACACGACAAGGAGCACGCGTTTGCGGAGGCGGCGTTCGGGATGCTCGGCCTGGAGACCGCGCTCGCCGCGGTTGTGGAAACCATGATCAACTCCGGCCTGCTGAGCTGGCCCGAGCTGACGAAACGAATGTCGATCATGCCGGCACATATCGCGCGGCTCGCCGATCAGGGTCGTCCCTTGGCTGTCGGTGAGCCGGCCAATGTCATCTTGGTCGATCCCGCCGCACGAGGGGTCGTCGACCGCAACGACTCAGCCTCACTGTCCCGCAACAACCCTTGGCACGGCCGGGAGTTGCCCGATCCGGTGGTCGCCACCATCTGGGCGGGCCGGGTCACCTACCAGAAGGGAAAGTGAGGCTGAAGCCCATGCCCGAGTGGTTACCAGACAATCTCGCCGAACTGGTGTTGTTCAGGCCGCTGCGCATCCTGCTCTTGATCATTGCGGCGTTTGTGCTGCGCCGGGTGCTCCGTCGCTTGATCAATCGTTCAGTGCGACGGGCCGTCGACAAGCCCCTCAGCGGGCGCAACGAGATGACACAGAAATTGATCAACGTCACCACACCGTCCGCAGAGCGTCGCAAGCAACGCCTCTCGGCGCTCGGCTCACTGGCTCAGAGCGCGGTGACATTTGTGATCTTCGCCGTTGTCATCCTGATGATCTTGGCCGAGCTGGGTTACAACATCACCACGATCCTTGCGGGCACGACGGTCATCGCTGTGACCGTAGCTTTCGGCCTGCAGAGCATTGTGAAGGACCTTTTCTCGGGCGTCTTCATGCTGGTCGAGGACCAGCTCGGCGTAGGTGACTACGTGGACATGGACTTTGCGTCCGGTGTGGTAGAGGCCATCGGGTTGCGGGTCACGGAATTGCGCGGTGCAGACGGCACAGTCTGGTACGTCCGAAACGGCGAGGTCCTTCGGGTCGGCAACTTCAGCCAGGGCGGCCCCGGCCAGCCGCCGGCCCAAGCAGAACCTGCCGAATCTGCGTAATCTCCTCAGCCGGCGTGCGTCGCCTCGAGCGTGACCGTCGTCCCGGTAATTGCCTTGGAAACAGGGCAGTTCTTCCTCGCGTCCTCAGCAGCCGCGTGGAACTGTTCCGCGGTGATGCCGGGCACCACCCCTGTCACGGTCAGCTTGATGCCGGTGATGCCTTCGCCAGGCTGGAAGGTGACGTCGGCGCGCGTGTCGAGCGAGGTGGGCGGATTGCCGCCCTGGGCAAGGACATTTGACAGTGCCATGTTGAAGCAGGCGGAGTGGGCGGCAGCGATCAGCTCCTCGGGGCTGGTATGGCCCTCCGGTTGCTCGGCGCGCCACCGCCAGCTGACTTGGAAGCTGCCGAGGCCGGACGAGACGAGCTCAACCTCCCCCTGGCCATCCATCAGGGACCCCTCCCAGTGGGCTTCCGCGGTCCGAACCGTAGCCATGACTGACTCCTCCCGATAGGCATGCGCCTGCGTACGGCGTCTCATCCTGCCAGCCCATCGCTCGCGTGATGGAGAATGGTCCAGATGTCTGAGCATGCACCTCTGCAGACCTTCTACGACGCAGTCGGCGGGCACGCGACCTTCGTTGCACTCGTCAAGCGGTTCTACGAGGGAGTCGCGTCTGACCCACCGCTGCGGGCTTTGTACCCGGGTGATGATCTTGCCTCGGCCGAAGAACGGCTTCGGATGTTCCTGGAGCAGTATTGGGGAGGTCCAACCACCTACAGCGAGCAGCGTGGGCATCCGCGGCTCCGGATGCGTCACGCTCCCTTCGCTGTGACACCAGCGATGCGGGACCGCTGGTTGCAGCACATGCGGGACGCGATCGACTCAATCGAGCTCACGCCACAACAGGACCATGAGTTGTGGACCTACATGGAGCGCGCCGCGTACTCGATGGTGAACACCTTCGATGAACACCCAGGCACGATGCCGGGCTTGCGGCTGTAGTCCGCGACGGTGCCTTCAGGGCTCTCGCCTTCGTCAGGGCCCGCCGGTTCAACGCCGACCGCTGAGCGTCGGTCAACGGCGAATCGCCCACCACGACGGTCCGGGCAGTCGCGAAGACGGTGCTCGAGGCTGGATCGCGGATCTCTGCAGCCAGGGTGAAGGAGCGGTTGCCGATTGCCGAAACCGCGGTACCCACCTCGTACGGTTCGGTCCGGAAATCGATCGGCTTCAGGTACTCCAGGTCCTGGCGGACCACCATCCAGACCGCCTCGGGTTCCCAGCCGCACAGTGTGGTTCACGAGGCTGATCCTGGCTTCCTGGATGTAGTCGTAGTACTTGACATTGTTGACATGGCCGTACGAGTCGAGGTCAGACCAGCGCACGGTCAGTGGATAACGATGGTCATTTGCCAGCACTCCAACCCTGGGCAGCGGTCGCAAAGGCTCGGCCGGCGCCAGGGCTTGGCCGAGCAACTCTCGCTCATCAGTGGTGAGGCGCCGCAACGCACTTCTGGCCAGGTCAAATGGCACGACAACGGTCCGAGCCCGAGCAGCTAGCTGGTCGCCGTCGTCCAGCGCGTAGCCAATAGAGAACCGGCTGCCACCGATGGCGTCCACCCAGAGATCGATGATCAGCGGCCGTTCGCTGAAGATGACGGGTCTGAGGTATTCCAACTGGTGGCTCACTACGAGGATGCCGGAATCGAGCATGTGATGCAGCGCCGGCGGCCCGGAGAGCAGGAAGGCGACCCGAGCCTCCTGGAGGTAGTCCACGTAGGCCGCATTGTTCACATGACCCTGGGCGTCCATGTCGCCCCAGCGCATCTGGCAGCGATGGATATACGGGCTCACGGTCGTCGATCCTGTCAGAAGCCCGATCGGACTGCCCACCGTCCAATACAGTCGCATCCATGAGAGTCGCCATCGTCACTGGTGCCGCGCGCGGCATCGGTGCGGCAATCGCTCATCGACTCGCCGCGGACGGCATGGCGGTTGGTGTTGTTGATCTTGATGCGCAGGGTAGTGCGCGCACCACGAACGCGATCATCGAGAACGGCGGCAGTGCGGTGGCTATCGGCGCCGACGTCGCTGATGAAAGTGCCGCAGCGGAGGCCGTGCAGCGGACTGCTGCCGAGCTCGGACCAGTCACCGTGTTGATCAACAGCGCCGGCATCATCCGAGATAACTTGATCTTCAAGATGAGCACCGATGACTGGGATGCGGTCATGGGCGTTCATCTACGTGGTGCTTTCCTGATGAGCCGCGCGGCCCAGACCCACATGACGCATGCCAAGTGGGGCCGCATTGTCAACATTTCCTCCACCTCGGCACTCGGCAACCGCGGCCAGGCCAATTACGCCACTGCCAAAGCCGGCTTGATCGGCTTCACCAAGACCCTGGCGTTGGAGCTGGGCAAGTTCGGCGTCACGGCCAACGCGATCGCGCCAGGCTTCATCGAGACTGAGATGACCCAGGCATCGGCCGCCCGCCAGGGCATCAACTTCGAGGACTGGAAGCTGGCGGCCGCGAGAGATGTCCCGCTGGGGCGCATCGGGCAGCCAGAGGATGTCGCTGCCGTCGCGAGCTTCCTGTGCACTCCAGAAGCCGGCTATGTCTCCGGCCAGGTCATCTTTGTCAACGGTGGCGCCAAGGTCTAGCCGAGTTGTCAGAATCCAGCGGGGCTATAGCCCCGCTGGATTCTGACAACTCGGCGTCAGTCGGAGTCGTACATGCTGTTCAGCACGTCGGAGTACTTCTGCTCCACCGCCCTGCGGCGGACCTTCATGCTCGGTGTGACCTCACCCTCCTCAACGCTCAGCTCAGAGGGCAAGATCTCGAACTTCTTGATCGTCTCCCAGCGCTCGAGGGACTGGTTAGCCTCCGCGACCTGACTGTCAATCAGATCGTGAACCTCACGTGAGCCGACCAGTTCCGCGAACGAGGAATAGCTCAGTCCTTGATCTTTGGCCCAGCCCTCGATGGCCTCCGGATCGAGCGTGATCAGCGCCGAGGCGTGCTTGCGGCCATCACCGTGCACCAGGACCTGGCTCATGTGAGGGCTGGCGACCTTCAGCACGCCCTCAACCTTCTGCGGAGCGATGTACTTGCCGCCAGAGGTCTTGATCAGGTCCTTCTTCCGGTCAGTGATCCGCAGATAGCCCTGCTCGTCGAGCTCGCCAATGTCCCCGGTCGCGAACCAGCCGTCGTTGAGCGACTCCGCGGTAGCCTCCGGCATGTTGTGGTAACCGCGCATCACGCCCGGGCCCTTGATCAAGATCTCGCCGTCGTCGGCGATCTTGACCTGCGTGCCTGGCACCGGCGGCCCGACGGTACCGAAGCGGGTGGCACGTGGGTTGTTCACGCAGGTCGCAGCGCAGGTCTCGGTGAGGCCGTAGCCCTCCAGTATCAGCAGATCGGCCGCATGGAACCACTCCTGAACCTCGCGGTTCAGGGCTGCGGAGCCGGACACGAAGAACTTGATCTTGCCTCCCATCCGGGCCTTGATCTTGCTGAAGACCAAACGGTCCGCGAGGGCCCACTGCAGGGCGAGAAGGCCCGACGGTTGCTCTCCTGCCAGTCGCATTGGTGACACCTTGCGGCCGACACCAAATGCCCAGTCGAAGATCTTGGCCTTGAGCCCGTGCGAAGCAGTCGTCATGACCCTGCCCCGCACCTTCTCGAAAATCCGCGGCGGGCCGCACATGAAGGTCGGCTGGACCACTGCCAGGTTCTCCACGATCTTGTCCTGCCGGCCATCAACCGCCGTCGTGAAACCGATGTAGAGCTGGATGGCAATCAGCGCCTTGCCGAAGACATGGCTGAGCGGCAACCACAGGTACTGAAGGTCATCAGGGTTGATGATGTCGTACGCCTCCACGGCGGCGCCCTCGTAGGTCCAGCAGTCCTGCACGAGGCGTACGCCTTTGGGCCGCCCCGTCGTGCCGGAGGTGTAGATCAGCGTCGCCAGGTCCTCCGGACCGATTGCGGCGATCACATCATCAACAGCTGTCGGATTGGCCTGAAGATGCTCGCTGCCGAGCTTCTCCAGGTCGGCCCAACGCATAACCTTGTCATGGTCGACCTTGCCGTCCAGCTGCACGATCGTGATCAGCTGCGGCAACTCGTCAAGATGATCAAGGACCTTGCTGACCTGAAGATCGTCTTCTGCGAAGATCACTTTGGATTGGGAGTCGGCAAGGATGTAGCCGACATCCTCATGTTGCGTCGACGGATAGATCGTCGTTGTCGCCCCCGCTGCGCACATGATCGCAAGATCGGCCAGGATCCACTCCATCCGGGTGTCGGACGCTATTGCCACCCGGTCCTCACGCTCGATCCCGAGCGCCAGCAGGCCGGCCGCCAGCTGGAACGCCTTGTCCTTGATCTCCGACCAGCTCAGCGAAACCCAACGGTCGCCTTCGAGGTAGCGGAATGCCTCTTTGGAGGATGATGCCTGCGCCTGATTCACCAGCATGGCGCCCACTGAAGCCGGCCGCGCCGCCAGCAATGTTGTCTCGGTCACATCCGAAGGGTAGCCAACCCTGCTCCGATTCCGGACGCGGCTAGGTAATACTCAGCAACAAATATCAGCTCAGCTCATTAGTTGAGGCGCTCAAGCACGATTGCCATTCCCTGGCCGCCGCCGACGCACATCGTCTCGAGGCCGAACTGCCCATCTCGTACGCGCATCGCATTTAGCAGTGTGGTCATGATCCGCGCGCCAGTGCAGCCGAACGGATGGCCGAGCGCGATCGCTCCGCCATGCACGTTGAGCCGTTCCATATCCATGCCGAGATCCCGGACGGAGGCGATCACCTGGACAGCGAAAGCCTCGTTGATCTCAACCAGGTCCATCTCGTCGATCGTCATCCCGGCGCTGGCCAAGGCACGGCGGCTGGCCTCAACCGGTCCCAGTCCCATGATCTCGGGACTGAGAGCGCTGACACCGGTCGCGACGATGCGGGCCAGCGGGGTCAGCCCGAGCTCGGCCGCACGCCGATCGCTCATGATCACCACAGCAGCCGCCCCATCGTTCAACGGGCAGCAGTTGCCTGCAGTGACCGTGCCATCCGGGCGAAAGACAGGTTTCAGCGCAGATACCGCCTCGATCGTGGTGCCTGGCCGAGGGCCGTCATCGGTGCTCACCACGGTGCCGTCAGGCAGCGTGACCGGCGCGATCTCGGCGTCGAAGATCTGGTTCGCGATCGCCTTCTCAGCGAGGTTCTGCGAGCGTACGCCGAACTCGTCCTGCTCGGCGCGGGAGATGCCGCGGAGGGTGGCGACGTTCTCTGCCGTCTGGCCCATCGCAACGTAGATGTCGGGCAGCAATCCATCCTCGCGCGGATCATGCCACTTCTGGTTGCTCGCCGCCGTAGCCAGGCTGCGCTGCTCTGCGGCGGCAAAGATCGGATTGTGGGTGTCGATCGGGTCGACGCCCGCGGAACCGAAGCCGCGATAGCGCGACACGCACTCCACCCCAGCGGAAACGAAGGCATGACCCTCACCAGCCTTGATGGCGTGAAAAGCCATTCGGGCCGTCTGCACGCTGGATGCGCAGAAACGATTGATCGTCGAGGCCGGGACGTCGTCCAGTCCTAGTTGAACCGCGATCCGACGCGCCATGTTGCCGCCCTGCTCATCACGTGGCTCCGCACAGCCCACGTAGATGTCATCCAGTGTGCGCGGGTCCAGCGCCTCCACCTTGGCAAGTGCGGCGCCGATCACTCCGGCCGCAAGATCGTCAGGGCGGACCTCTCTCAGGGATCCTTTGCCGGCACGTCCGATCGGCGTACGAGCTGCAGAGACGATGACGGCCTGAGGGCCTTCAAGATCGACATGCCGCGTCATGATCACAACCCCATCTCTCGGCCAATGAGCTCTTTCATGATCTCGTTCGAGCCCGCCCAGATCTTGGCAACCCGCGCGTCCGCCCAGGCGCGAGCGACGCGGTATTCGCTCATGTAGCCGTAGCCTCCCCAGAGCTGGACGCAGGCGTCGAGGATGTCATTCTGCGCTTGGGCTGACCACCACTTCGCCTTGGCCGCGTCAACAGCGGTCAGCGTGCCTTGCACCGCCTCCATCACGCATTGATCGACGAATGTCTGGGTCACCTCCGCCAAGGTCTCTAGCTCGGCAAGGGTGAACTTGTTGGCCTGGAAGGAGCCGATCGGGGTGCCGAAGGCCTTGCGCTCTTTGACGTAGTCCAGGGTCTCTGCGAGGATCTGCCGGGCGTGAGCGATGTTGTTCACCGCCGAGCCGATCCGCTCTGCCACCAGCCGCTCCATCATGTAGATGAAGCCCTGGTCAACCTCCCCGATCACGTTCTCCGCCGGAACTCGTACGTCGTCAAAGAAGAGCTCGGAAGTATCGGCCTCTGGCTGGCCCACCTTGTCCAGCTTCCGGCCACGTTCGAAACCAGGCATTCCGGCCTCTACGGCCAATAGTGTGATGCCCTTGGCGCCTTTCTCCGGGCTGGTTCGAGCAGCGACCAGCACCAGGTCGGCGCAAGCGCCGTTGGTGATGAAAGTCTTAGACCCGTTGAGCACCCAGTGCTCGCCTTCGCGTACGGCTCTGGTTTTCAGCGCGGCAAGATCAGAACCACCCGACGCCTCGGTCATGGCGAGTGCAGTGATCAACTCCCCGGTGCAGAACTTTGGCAGCCAGCGCCGCTTCTGTTCTTCGGTGCACAGGTCAACCAGGTAAGGCGCAATGCAGTTGGTGTGAATGCCGACGCAGGAGGAGTAGGCGAAAGCCAGCCGGGACAGCTCCTCGGCCAAGATCAGCGAGAACCGGACGTCATTGGCGCCGGCACCGCCATAGGCCTCGGGCACGTTGAGTCCCAGCAGACCCCGCTTGCCCAGTTCAAGCCACACCTCGCGACCGAGCTCGTGATTGGCGATGTGCTTCTCCTGGTTTGGCCGGAGGACCCGATCGACAAAGGCCCGGCAGCTCTCCCGGAATGTCTCGTGCTCCTCGTCCAAGATCGTTCGCCGCATGGCGCCTCCAACCCAAATGCCGGAAGTTACTCACCGGTAAGTTTACCTGGCGGGCCGCTGATGATGAGGGCACGCTCGAGCGGCTCAGTGCCCCCGCCCACTACGATCAAACGCGATCATGCTTTCAAAGACCGTCGCGCTCTCCCCCGAGGTCACCGAGCTTGCGTCACAGCTTCGGCGGCGGGGTGTCGCTGACGTTCTCGACGCAACCGACCTCACGCGCGCGCTCTACTCCTCCGACGCCTCGCTGTATCGCGTCCTGCCGCAGGCCGTCGCCAAGCCACGGACGGTCGAGGAAACTGCAGCTGTCCTGGACGCAGCCCGGAGCGTCGGGATGCCGGTGACTACCAGAGGCGCCGGTACGTCCTGCGCGGGCAATGCCGTCGGTCCCGGATTGATCTTGGACACGTCGCGCCACCTGAACAGCATTCTTGAGATCGACCCCGAGGCGCGCACCGCGCACGTCGAGCCTGGCGTGGTGCAGTCGGCGTTACAGACCGCAGCGGCCCCGCACGGCCTGCGTTTCGGGCCGGATCCATCGACCCGCAACCGCTGCACCATCGGCGGGATGATCGGGAACAACGCATGCGGTCCGCGGGCTCTCGGGTATGGCAGAACCGCCGACAATGTGATCGGGCTCGAGATGATCACCGGCTCCGGTGAACATATCAAGCTCGACGGGACGGCAAACCGTGATCACTACGGAAGCCTGACTGCGCTGAAGTCGGTCGTGCAGGCGAATCTCGGCATCATCCGCACCGAGTTCGGGCGCTTCGCGCGCCAAGCGTCCGGCTACAGCATGGAGCATCTGTTGCCGGAGAACCGCTTTGATGTGACACGATTCCTCGCTGGGAGCGAGGGCACACTGGCGGTGATCATCGGCGCGACGGTACGGCTCGTGGCCGATCCGCCACACAAGATCATGATCGCGCTCGGCTATCCCACGATGGCCGATGCCGCGGATGCAGCGCCGCTGATCCTTGACCATCGCCCTACCGCCTGCGAGGGCTTGGACCGGCGGATCGTCGATGTGGTACGTCGTACCCGGGGCGAGGCTGCCGTGCCACCGCTGCCTCGTGGGGACGGTTGGATGTTCGTCGAGATCGTCGGCGTGGGGCTGGCCGAGCTCCGGGTACGCGCTGATGCCCTGCTTGCTGCCGCCGGAGCCTCGGATGGCTTCGTGGTGACCGATCCAGCGCACGCGATGGCGCTCTGGAAGATCCGGGAAGACGGTGCCGGATTGGCGAGCATCAGCCTGTCCCGACCGGCCTATCCCGGCTGGGAAGACGCAGCGGTGCCGCCGGAGCACCTCGGCTCCTACCTGCGGGACTTCGACCGGCTGCTTGATGATCATGGATTGGATGGGCTACCGTATGGCCACTTCGGGGACGGGTGCGTACACGTACGTATCGACTTCCCGCTTACCGAAGAGGGCGGGGCCAGACACTACCGGTCATTCGTCGAGGAGGCGGCGCGCCTGGTTGCCCGCTACGGTGGCTCGCTCTCGGGCGAGCACGGCGACGGCCGAGCCCGCTCGGGGCTACTACCAACGATCTACTCAACCGCTGCGATTGAGGCTTTCGGCCAGGTGAAGGCTGCCTTCGACCCCGAGAACCTGCTGAACCCCGGCGTATTGGTCGACCCGCGCCCGGTGGACGATGACCTGCGTGCCGTGAGTCTGGTGGGTCGGATCGACCACTTCGCCGAAGCCGTGCACCGCTGCTCGGGTGTGGGCAAGTGCCTCGCCAACACCACCGCTGGGCTGGGTGTGATGTGCCCGTCCTATCAGGCGACCCGCGAAGAGAAGGACTCCACGCGCGGGCGAGCGCGGGTGTTGCAAGAAATGATCAACGGCGAGGTGGTTCATGGCTGGAAATCGCCTGCGGTGCACGAAGCGCTGGATCTTTGCCTCTCCTGCAAGGGATGTGCGCGAGATTGCCCGACGGGCATCGACATGGCCGCGTACAAGTCGCAGGTGCTCGACCACACCTATCGACGCAGGATCAGGCCGCGCAGCCACTATGCGCTCGGCTGGTTGCCTCGCTGGGGCCGGTTGATCACCCGGATCCGGCTCTTGTCGGGCGTGATCAATGTGTGCACAGCAACCCCGGGGGTCCGAACGCTCCTCCGCTGGGCCGCGGGTATCGACCAGCGACGCTCGCTGCCCAGGTTCGCCTCGGTCGCGGCGCGGAAGAGAGTTGCGGTTCCTGAGTCGTCAGGTGACGCAGCGATCATCTGGGTGGATTCCTTCTCCGACTGCTTCACCGGGGACGCCGTTGCCGCGGCCGTCTCGGTGCTGGCCGCTGCGGGTTACGCACCACAGCTGGTGGAACGACCAGCCTGCTGCGGCCTGACCTGGATTAGCACCGGTCAGCTGGACGGCGCTCGCCGACAGCTACGCACGGCCTTGGACATCCTGCATCCCCACGTTGCGGCAGGAACGCCGATCGTCGGTTTGGAACCGTCCTGCCTCGCGGTTTGGCGCAGTGACGCGGCCGAACTCCTGCCCGAAGATCCTCGCGTCGCGGATGTCGCGGCTGGAGTCTTCACACTTGCCGAGCTGCTGGGGCGTACGCCGAACTGGTCGCCGCCCGATCTCAGCGGCATCGAGCTGGTCGTTCAACCCCATTGCCACCACGCCTCAGTGCTCGGCTGGGAGGCCGATGCCACACTGCTGGCCGCGACGGGGGCCACCGTAACCACGGTCGGCGGCTGCTGCGGTCTCGCCGGCAACTTCGGGGTGGAGAAAGGCCACTACGAAGTATCGGTCAAGGTGGCCGAGCATGACTTGCTACCTGCAGTTGCCGTCCACCCCGACGCCGTCGTACTCGCCGACGGCTTCTCCTGCCGGACCCAGCTCGCTCAGCTCGCCGACCGCAAGGCCATCACCCTCGCCGAACTCCTCGCTCACCACCGACTTGTCAGCGTGGGTGGTCGCCATGGCGACCACCCACGCTGACAGTCGGTGGTGGGGTCGCGCCCTAGCGGGTGAGACGACGGTGGGTTACCCGATGTGGGCGGGCCGCCTCCGCGCCGAGCCGGGCGATCTTGTTGGCCTCGTAGTCGGCGAAGTTTCCTTCGTACCAGAACCACTTGGCCTCGTCTTCGTCGTCGCCCTCCCAGGCCAGGATGTGGGTCGCGATCCGATCAAGGAACCAGCGGTCGTGTGAGACCACCACGGCACATCCGGGGAAGTCGAGCAGCGCATCCTCCAACGACTGGAGCGTTTCCACGTCAAGATCATTGGTCGGTTCGTCGAGCAGTAGCAGGTTGCCTCCCATCTTCAGTGTCAGCGCGAGGTTCAGCCGGTTGCGTTCACCCCCGGAGAGGACTCCGGCAGGTTTTTGCTGGTCAGGGCCCTTGAAACCGAACGACGCGACGTACGCGCGCGAGGGCATCTCAAAATTGGCCACCTTGATGTGATCGAGCCCGTCGGACACCAGTTCCCACACGTTCTTCCTCGGGTCCAGCCCAGAGCGGCCCTGGTCGACGTAAGAGATGCGCACCGTATCGCCAAGGATCAAATCTCCGGAGTCCGGCTGCTCTTCACCAACGATCATTCGGAAGAGGGTGGACTTGCCGACACCGTTCGGCCCGACCACCCCGACGATCCCTGCCCGCGGCAGCGAGAAGCTGAGGCCGTTGAAGAGCAGCTTGTCCCCGAAGCCCTTGACCAGCATTCTTGCCTCCAGCACATTGCTGCCTAGGCGTGGGCCCGGTGGGATGTTGATCTCCTCGAAGTCCAGCTTGCGGCTGCGCTCGGCCTCGGTGGCGAGCTCCTCGTAGCGAGCCAGCCGCGCCCTGTTCTTGGCCTGCCGGGCCTTCGGGTTGGATCGTGCCCACTCCAGTTCCCGCTCCAAGATCTTTGCGCGCTTGGCATCCCGCCGACCCTCGATCTGGAGACGAGCCTTCTTGGTGTCCAGGTAGGTGGAGTAGTTGCCCTCGTACGGATGGGTCCGGCCGCGATCCAGCTCGAGGATCCATTGCGCCACGTTGTCCAGGAAGTACCGGTCGTGCGTCACCGCCAGGACCGCCCCTGGGTAGGCCTTGAGGTGAGTCTCCAGCCACTGAACAGACTCGGCATCCAGATGGTTCGTCGGTTCATCGAGCAGCAGCAGGTCCGGCTGCTGTAGTAACAGCTTGCAGAGCGCGACACGCCGTCGCTCACCGCCAGATAGCACGTCAACCAGGGCGTCAGGCGGCGGGCAGCGCAGCGCATCCATGGCCTGCTCCAGCTGAGAGTCAATATCCCAGGCGTTCCGATGGTCAAGCTCCGTCTGGACCTCTCCCATCTCCGCCATGAGCGCGTCGAAGTCGGCCTCCGGCTCGCTCATGGCGACGCCGAGCTGATCCATCCGCGCCTGGAGCGCCTTGATGTCGGCGACCCCCTCCTCGACGTTCTCCAGCACGGTCTTCCCCTCCGTCAATGGAGGTTCCTGGAGCAGAATTCCCACCGTTGCGTCCTTGGCGAGCATGGCATCGCCGTTGTTGGGTTTCTCGATGCCTGCCATCAGCCTGAGCAGTGTCGACTTGCCCACCCCATTGGGCCCGACGACGCCGATCTTGGCGCCCGGATAGAAGGACAACGTGATGTTGTCCAGCACGACCTTGTCGCCGAGTGCCTTGCGGACGTTGTGCATGGAGTAAATGAACTCGGGCATAGGAACGGGAAGCCTTCACTTGTACGCCAAACCTTGCAGGACGCCAGTCGCGCAACCTGCGGCGGTCAAGTATGCCAGGCGCGGGATAAGCGGTGACGCACCACCGGCGGCCGCCGCGGGGCGCGGGGCACCCCTGAGGATGGTGCGTCACCTGTGGGCGCGGATCCGCCTCGCGGATAGGACCCGGCCCACCGCCTGAGTCCCCTCAGTCCGCCCTGACGCCGGTCCCCTGAACCGGCACGGACTGCCTCAGGCGGCCTGCGCGGCTTGGGCGGTGCGCTCCTCCGCACTCGGTCCTGCCGCCTCCACCTCGTCGTCCGGGGCCATCGCATCTGCCTCTCGAGAGTCGGTGGTACTCAGTCGAGGCCGGCGCCGGAACGCTGAGGTACCCAGGTTCAGGTCATGACCGACCATGTCAGCCTCGAGCACCAGGCGCTCGTGGGTTTGGCCGTCCTTCTCCCAGACATTCGTCCGCAGCTTCCCGACAACCACCACGGGATCGCCCTTGCGTACGCTCGCGGCCACGTGCTCGGCCAGCAAACGGAAACAGCTCACCTCGATCCAGGTGGTGTTGCCGTCCGCCCACCCGCCTTTGGTCCTGACCCGCGGCGTGCAAGCCAGCCTGAACGCGGACACGGTTCCGTTGCCACGGATCTCAACCTCGGATCCGGCGTAGCCCGTGATGTGTACCAGTGCCTCCATCAGCTCGTCCTTTCGCTCCCTGAAATGCGTCTTCGCCATCAGGATGTGGACGCGACTTCAGATCATGCGGTCGGTACGAAATCTGTGGATGAAGCTTCGAAGCGCCATCCGCCTGTGGACAGACTGAACAGTCCGGTCGACGGACGTGCTGTGGTCAGGCTGCGGAGTCGCAGAACCTCAGGCCGATTGCTTTAACCAGCCGCCTGGCAGCGCGGCGGCGATGGCATCGGCATAGGCGCGGTAGCCAGCGGGAGTCGGGTGAAAAGCCTCTGGATCCGGCTGGCCGTTAATGGAAAAGAGGCTGTGAATGAAAGCGCTGGGGTCGCTTGGGTTGGTGATTGGGGTGACAATGCCGTGTCCCGCAAACTCTCCGGTCACGTCAACGTAATGGATATTAATATCGGCGTCATTTGCCGCGGTGACAGATCGCTCGATGATGGCATTAAGTTCATCCGTTGCCTGGTTGACTGCGATGATGATGCGCGGATCGACGAAGGCCGCCGTGGGCTCAAACAGGCGCGGATAGCCAGTGACCACAATTCGCGCCCTTGGCGCGGCTTCCGCCACCTCGGCATAGAGGTCTGTGAGATCGCCGCTGAGCGCCGGTAACAGTGCGCCTGCTTCGGCGATCTTAATAAGGCATTGCTCCAACGTTTCGGTAAGACACACATTCAACACGCCAGAGAGACCCAAATCGGCGGCACCAACGGTTAAAGTCACCAGCCGCGTATCGCTGTCCAGCTCCGACAGCTGATCGTCGACCACGTCGGCGGTGGTCGCGCCACTGCATGCTTCGTTGACCTGCAGATCGATGCGACTTTCAAGGGGGAGCAACGCCGGATAGCCACTAGTGGGATTCGCGCAGCCAGCGGCCGTTCCTGCCGCGTAGGAGTCGCCCAGCGCAACGTACTGGACTGCGGCGGGAGCGGCTGCAGCGGGCAGCGCGCCAAGTGTCACGAATCCGGCCAAAGCCATGACGATAGTTACCAGAACCGACAGGAAACGCCCCCGAGCACTCATGGACGGGAACCTATCGTGTTCTCTCGGCCGTCGTCGGACATTGCCCCTTGTTAGGCCGACCTTTTTTGGCCTTCTGCCTGACTTAGCGGCGTGCGCGTTCCAGTGCGAGCCGCGCGCTCTCATACCGCGCCTGTTCTGCCTTGACAGGCTCGATCACAAGCTCACCGGTCACCCGCGCGATGGCCGCACGCAGCGACTGCCGCGCTCTCGTACTGCGACGCCGGGCACCAACCTCCACACCAATCCTGGCCAGGCCGGCCAGCAGCAACCCTGCCAGCACTCCCCCGATGGCTAGGACAGTCGGCGCCGGGAGACCCCACCAGTGCACCTCGGGAAGCGGAGGAAGCTGGAGGTACGCCAACAGGAAAGACAATCCGAGCCAGCCAAGACCGGCGACAACCGTCGCCACTAGCAACCACTGCAGGACCCGAATCACCTGCCACCACCGCCGGTGCCTGGCAAGATCAAGATCGGTGGTCGCGATGGCACGATCAATGCGGTCCGGCAACGCATCCTCGGCCGAACGCGCTGCGCGCTTGATCTCCTCAGCCCAGCCGCGCGTGAGGCCCTGAGCAGCCTGGTCCGCGAGAGTTCGCAAGGCCGTGTCCACTCGGGCCTTCTGAACACCCGAAGTCGCAGGCAACGAGGTTCGTCCGACTCGCGAGGGATCAATCTCCTTGCGCCGTTGGCCTACGCCGAGCCGATCCAGATGCAGCCGGCGTAACGGGTCGGGCTTGAACTTGGCCACCCAGGCCAAGACGGGCCAGCCGGTCGCCAAGCCGCCCCGCATCCGCCAGGCGTTGCCGACCGCCTCCGTCACCACGGGGACCCCCGCCGCAAGCGCGACCTGCGTCGTCAGCTGGTTGACGCTCGATTGAGAGAGCGGAGTCAATTTGGTGGTGCCGGATGACTCGCTGAGCTTGGCTGCGGCGACCGAGACGTCCGCCGCCAACCGGAGTGCGGCTGCCTGTTTCTCGGCGACCTGCTTGGCCAGCGTCTCTCGGAGTCCTTCGATACCCACTCCCGTCGCTGCTGAGGTCGCTAAGACCGGCACCTTGGCCAGGCCCTCCGAGGCCAGCAGCCGTCGCAGATCCCTCAGACACTGCTCCAGCTGGAACGCAGAGAGCGTGTCAATCTGGTTCAAGATGATCAACATCACGTCTGAGTGCTGGGCCAGCGGCTTCAGGTAACGATCATGGATGGCCGCGTCGGCGTACTTCTGCGGATCGACAACCCAGACCAGCATGTCCACCAGCTGGACCAGCCGATCAACCTCCAACCGATGGTCCACTTCGGTGGAGTCATGATCAGGAAGATCCAGCAGTACGAGACCGTCGAGTGCCGCTGTCATTGTCGGATCGGTCACCAGCGCATGCCGTCGCGGGATCTGGAGCCAGTCCAGCAGATCCTCGGCCGATTCGTCGCCCCAGCTGGAGGCCATGGCGTGTGCCGTCGTCGGGCGGCGTACGCCGACGGTCGCCAGAGTGGTTCCGGACAACGCGTTGAAGATGCTCGACTTGCCCGATCCCGTGGCTCCGGCGAGTGCCACCACCGTGGCGCTTCCGGAGATGGCAAGCCGCCGGTCCGCTTGATCAACTACGCGCCGGGACTCCTCCAAAGCGACCGGATCGACTCGGCCCTCGCACAGCTCCACAGCCTCGGTCAGTGCCCGAAGATGATCAACAAGAGGGACGCCGGCGTCCTTGCGGCTGAGTAGCCCAAGACCTCGGGCGGCCATTATCGGAGCTCCTCTTCCGGCTGGTCGACGAGCTCCGCGTCGACGATGTCGCTGTCATCGGAAGCTTCCCCGGAAGGGATCTGGCTCACGGTCGGCGCATCGATCGCCAAACGGCGCTCAGCGGGCGGCAGCGCCGCGTCCTCCGCCACACTGCTGGGCAGACCAGCCGCGCGAGCCGACTCCACCGCCCGAGCCGCCTGGCGCAGCCGTACGGATTGATCGGACTCCACGCCCAGACCATTCAAGATCATGTGGTAGCGCAGCAGCTCGTCGGCCAACAGTGTTTGGACCCGAGCATCAAGATCATCCTTGGCCGTCTGCGCCAGTCGCCGAATCGCCTGATCCCCGAAGACGGCCTCCAAGACTCGCTGGGCGAGCACAGCGGTGCCTCCGGCCACCCCGATCTCAGCCCCTACCAGCCCACCGGTGTGGGCGAATACGACGATCATCAAGGCCACACCGATCCCGTTGACACCGAGTGCGTAGAAGCGCGCCTTGGAGCGCTTGCCCATGCCCTCGTCGGCGACCAGATCAAGGACGGCGCCCTGCCAGTCGCGAATGGCACGTTCGGCCTTCCGGTCGAAATCGGCCGACGACCGTGATAGGTCGAGCTCTGCACTCTCGATCAGGGCTCGGCCAGCTGCATTGGCCTGCCACGACGCTTCCGCGCGCTCTGCGGCGGCCGCTGCCTCCTCCCGCAGCAAAGACTCCAGGCCGGATTCGACCGCGATCTTCAGGTTCCCGGCACCGGGCGGCTCACCCTTCAGGGTCGTCATCAACCGGTCCCGCAGCCAGCTCACCTTCTGTTCGAGCGCCCGGAAGAACTCCCCCGTGCCGACGAACTCGTGCCAGCGCGCGAGGACCTCACCGCGCAGCAGCGTCCCATCGGCGGTCTGCACCTGAACGGTACGAACTGCTTCGGCGTAAGAGCGGTCGACCTCCGCCCGCAGCTGCTCGATCATCTCGAGCTGTCCATCGACAGCCCGAGCGAGTTCCGGTGCTTTGGCCGCCAGCGCAGCGATCGCACCATCAAGGGTCTGGTGTACGACCTTGGCGCGGCTGGCCTGATCCGCCGCCAGCGTGGCCAGCCACCCTCGGATCGGCTGTATCGCACTCGCGGGCAGCAGACCATCCGCGTCCACGGTCGTCTCCGGCACCGCGAAAAGCGGTGATTCACCCAGCCCTCGCTCGCTCATCAGCTGACCGAGGTGCGGCGGCACCTCGGTCATGGCGCGCGGTGGCACCCGATCCAAAACGACGGCGACTGCAGCACTCCGCTCGGCTGCAGCTCGCAGGAAGCCCCAGGGCACCGCGTCGGCGTAACGTGCGGCGGAGGTGACGAAAAGCCAGAGATCCGCCGCTGCGAGCAGCTGTGCGGCGAGCTGCCTGTTCTCTACGACCACCGAGTCGATGTCAGGTGCGTCCAGAATTGCCAGGCCTGGCGGTATGGACTCATCGACCACCAGTTGCAGGGATCGAGATTCCTTGGATGCGCCGGTTGACCGGGCAAGTCCGGGAAGGATTCGATCATCGGTGAACCAGGCCGCGTCACTGCTGTGATGTACCAGCACCGGGGCACGGGTGGTCGGCCGAATCACACCCGGCGCACTCACCTCTCGACCGACCAGAGAGTTCACCAGTGTCGACTTGCCAGCTCCGGTTGAGCCCCCCACCACCGCTAGGAGCGGCGCGTCGATAGTCGCCAACCGAGGCATCACATAGTCGTCAAGTTGCCGATTGATCTCCTCGGCGACCTTGCCCTGCTCGTCGGCTCCGGGCAGCGGCAGCGGAAGGCGCACCTGCGCCACCGCCGCCCGCAGCTCGGTGAGTGCAGATTCCAGCGGGGTCAGCTGCCTGCCGGCCATCCGCGGCTCCCTACTCTCCGGGCGGTTTCCAGGTGGGGTCGACCTCAGAGTATTGGGTAGCACTCTGCCCCAGGGGAACCGAAGCCGCGGCCGGCGCGCCCTGAGGTAGGCCCGCCGGCGCCGGGAATGCGCTGGGAGCTGGGTAATTGCCGCCTAGGCCGGCCGGCCCCGGATAGCTTGGCGGAGGGTACGCGGCAAGGGCACCGGAGCGTCGACGCCGTAGCGACGGATAAGCTGCTCGCCCCTCCGGCTGGATGATGGCCTTACCGCGGATCGATCTGATCTTGGCTAGCAGTTGCTTCTCCCGAACGCGACCGGCTTCGTCGACGATGCCGCGGGTGAGGGAATCTCGCAGGTAGGCCAGCTCGGTGATCGCCCGCTGCATCCGAATCGTCGCAAGGAATGTCTCTGGACCAGCGAACAGAGCATGCCAAAGCGCCCGAAGCCGGGTGCGCAACCTGGACATTGCCTGCGGGTCTGTCTCTGGCAACCAACCCAAGCGGACGTAGTCAACAAGGCGTTCCCGGATCAGGCGGCCCTCGCGGAACAGCTGGCGGACCACAAAGATGATCATGCCAATCACGAACGGCAGCGCCACGCCGAGATAGATGAAGAGCAGACTGCTGCCCTGAAGCAGACTTGCGGTCGTGTTGAACGCCATATGAAGGAACGCTGCAACGCAGAAGCCAGCGAGCGGTGCGACCACCCGGACGATCTTGCTCTTGGAACGCAGGGCGATCGCCAGGCCGATGCCAGTCATCGCGGTGAAGAGTGGATGGCCGAAACAGGTGATCACTCCACGCATCACGAAAAGACTCTGCAGTGCCTCAAGCGGAGGCACCTCGCCGAAGGTCCTCGCGGCGTACCGGTAGACACGGCCGTAGTAGAGGATGTTCTCGGTGAAGGCAAAGGCCGCGCCGGCGAGGCCGGCCAGCACGATTCCGCTGAGCCGGCTCACCCACTGGTAGCGCATCAAAATCGCTAGCCAGAAGAGCACCGTGGCTTTAGCTGCCTCTTCAACGAACGGAGCGACGTAGATCGCGGCTCGAGCCGCCGTTGCGGGATCCCCGTCGCCAATGATGCTGAGGTGACCGGCCGCCCAGGTGTTGACTTGCGCTGAGACGAAGGTCGCGACGCAGGCACCCCAACCGAACGTCATCAGCCACACCCAGAAGCGTTGTGGTCGGAATCGATCTGCCCACAAGAAAAGCAGGGACAGCGGGATCGCCGTGATAGCGGCGTACTTCACCGCGATCGGAATCGCTTCGGTGCCCAACCCCGGTAGCGTGCCGCCGGGGACCTCCCGGTCAGGCACGACCTCACGGTAGAGCAGCACCAGCAGGGTGGCGTACACCAAGATCATCACAATGGTGAGCCAGAAGAACTTGTTCTTCAGCAGTCGCTTCGGCAGTGGCTCGTTGAGGTCAGGGTCGCGGGGAATCCCGTTCCGCCGCAGGGCACGGGTCAGCGGATCGCGCGAGCTGCCACGCAGCGCCAGAGCCTTGACCGACATGGCACCAAGGATAGGTGGGAAGGCACCTACGCCGACTTGTCAGAATCCAGCGGCGCTGTAGCACCGCTGGATTCTGACAAGTCGGCGTAGGGGATGCAGCTACTTGGCGAACCAGGAAATGAAGGGTTCGACTTGGATCAGGAACTCACTCGGCCGCTCCTCGTGGCCGCCATGGTTGCTGTTCATCGAAGCGAAAGTTGCATGGGGGATGCGCCGGCTTAGCTCCTCGACGCGGTTCTGCCGAAGGTCGCTTCGGGCGGCGCTCAATACCAAGGTCCGCGCTTGAATCTGGGCGGCGCGCTCCCACCAACCGGGCGGCGGGGCGTTGCGCCACCGATTCACCGCGATCAAGGCCCTCCAGTCGTAGCCGGCGCCCGGATCGGGCCGCCGTGGGATCGGTCTCTGCGGTGTGGCCGGATCTGGTGGCGGCATCTCCTCCAGGACGAGGAGCCGTATCAGATCAGGTCGAGTGGCGGCCAGATCGTACGCGGTGACAGCGCCCATCGAGTGTCCAATGACGATCGCCGCGAGAATGCCGACCCGCTCCATGAACCGCGCAACGTCATCACGCATCACCTCAAAGGAGTAGTCCCGCATCCACTCGCTGCCGCCATGCCCTCGGGCGTCCGGTGCAATCACCCGGAAGTGCTCCCCGAGCTCGGGTGCGACATGCCGCCAGCTCTGGCTCGACGAGGCGAGACCATGCAGCAGTAGCACCACTGCAGCGTCCGGCCGGCCCCACTCCCGGTAGTTCAGCGTTGGTCCGCCGGGCAGGCTCACGGTCGCCATGCCCGAAGGTTATCGGTATCTCTCGGCGCTGTGCCGCAGCTTTGGGGCCGCAGCTTTCGGGCCTAGCTTTGGGTCAGGCGTCGAGATGGACCAGACGCGGCCACTGCTCGGCCCAGCCACCTATCGGCGCCGAGCAGACCCAGATAGGCCGACCGCGCTCTTCGTTGTCAGCGTGTGCATCGTTGTTGATCATCGCCGCGATGTGGCAGTCGGTGAAGTTCACAGCTGGGTCGGCTAGGCCGACGACGATCACCGGGCCTGCGCCCTCGGGTGGTGGCCCCCAATCGGCGAAGGCGTTATGCCCGCTGAACACCGGGCGCCCGAGGCCGTACCAGTCGAGTGCTCCAGCCTCGCCGTAGTTGCGGGTGAACACGACAGCAGTGGTCCGCTGATCCACCGGCAGCGAGTCCACGGTGGCCCGTACGGTGCCGGCGAACTCCGGCCAGCCGATCGTTTCGAGCTGGTCGGAGTCGAGCGCGGTATAGAAGGAGGCCGCGTACGTGCGAACCGGCAGCACCGGTACGAAGGCCGGCCAGGCCACCGCAGCGGACACGGCCAGGACGACACCAGCCGCGACGAGTCGGCGAGCAGACCAGCGTGCGGCGAGCGCCGTACAGCCTGCCGCCACCAGTGGAACGATCGCTCCCGCCAGGTAGTAGCCCTTTCCTCCGGCGATGAGGAAGGCCACCGTTGCCACCAGAAACGCAACGCCGATCGGGCGCAGCTTCGCCCAGTCAGGCTCGCGGAACAGCTGAACCAGACCGTAGATCCAGACGATGGCAATCACCGGAGAGAACATGGCCAACGCCTGCCCCAGCAGAGCTAACCGGCCGGCCACGCCGCCGAACTCCTCGGCGATGTCGGCCCCGAGCGCCAGCACCGGCCAACCGTTCATGATCTGCCAGACCAGGTTCGGAAGCCACAGCAGTATCGCGATCATCCCGCCAAGCCACGGATACGGCGTACGCAGCTGTGCCCGGCACCCCGGCACGAGCAGTACTCCTATGAGGATTGCGAAGAGCAGAACGACCACTGCGGTTTTGTTGTTCAGGCCCAACCCAGCCAGCAGACCAGCAACGAGCCACAACCGCGGCCGATCATCTCGCAAAGCATGCCCGACGACCAGCAGCACGGCGGTCCAGGCGAGCGTGTCGAAGCTCGCAGTACTGAGTCGATGGCCTAGTGTCACAGTGATCACCGATGCGGCCACAGTGCTAGCGGTCAGCACCTGGGCGGCTCTACCGCCGCCCAACAGGCGTGCAAACGCGGCGGCGCAGATGACAAGCAAAGCCATCGCAATCAGGCTTGGCAGGCGAAGGGCCAGGAGGTTGTAGGGTGCCAGCTCGGTGGCAAGGCGGGCCAACAGAGGCGTAAACGAGGGCTGGTCGGGATAGCCCCACGCGAGACGCTGGCCGGCTGCCACGAAGTAGAGTTCGTCGCGGTGCGGCCCGTAACGGTTGACCACGATCAGCAGGAGCACGGTGAGTGCGGCCACTACCGCCCCGATTTCCCAGACTGCAAACTTCGGTCGCTCGACCCGCCGCACCCGACACATCTTCTCAGAGCTGCTCGCGCATCGCGCGCAGCTGTTTAGGCGCGCGCACCCAGGAGCACCTCGGCAATTGTGCGATGAGCGGGCAGGATGTGGGGCTCGTGAAACCTGACAAGATCCCAGACGGCGTTCTGGAGCACTCGTCCCACCGTCCACGCGGCGGCGCGTGAGCGGTCTAGTCCAAGGATGTCGGTCATGAGGTCGAAACGCCGCAGCAAGGCCTGTGACACGTCGCCGGTCTGGACGAGATCGTCCCAACGGTTCCACAAGGCCGGCAACAACTCGAAACCGGAATCGCCGCTGAGCGGTTTCGGATCGATCGCTTTCCACTCCACTCCCGCCATCCAATGTGGAGAGCATATTGAAGTAGTGCAGATCCCAATGCAGCAACCGATTGCCGATCCGATCTGTGATCAACTCTTGGAACCGGGCTGCGCAGTTGATCAAGAGCCGACGCTCGTCCGCGTCACCTAGTAGCCGGACCGCTTCAGGGGTACCAGCCAGAGTGGCCGTTGCGACATCACCCAAGCGGCGCATACCTGCTGGCGCCGGCACCGAGTTAAGTTGCACCAGCAGCTCCGCGATGATCTGAGCGGCGGCTAAGTCGTCCTCCATGGTGGAGAGGTCTCGCGACGCATCAAGCCGCTCGAGCAGCATGGCACCCGAATCGGGATCGTGCTCCAGCAGCCGTACAGCTCCGCGTCCTGCCCATGCCCGTAGTGCTGCGGGTTCACCGCCGGTCTCGTCGTCAACCGGCTGCAGCTTGAGGACCGCGTTGGAACCATCGCCGCGGGTGACCGGGACGATTAGTGCAACAGCACCACAGGCAACCTCCCCGTCCATCGCCAACTGCCATCGATCCAAGTAAACGGCGGCCATAGCTGGCAACCCAGCGATCCAAAGTCGACCAGCTTCGCCTGAGTACTTTTCATGCAACTCAGCCAGCTCGGCCGGCACGGCGATCTCAGATCTGTGCGCAGCATCTCTGTCCCGGGTCGAGCTCAGGCCAGCTCGCCCGCCTTCTGTAGCTCTTCCTGCAGATCGTGGAGTTCGATCTCCTCGTGCAGCTTCGGCACATCGGCGAGCAGTCGTTTGGTGTATTCGTGCTGCGGGTTGAAAATCACCTCATCGGTCGTGCCCTGCTCCACCATCACGCCGTGCTCCATCACCAGCACCCGGTCCGCGAGATAGCAGGCCTGCCCAATGTCGTGAGTGATGAACAGCACGGTGATTCCGAGTTCCTCGCGGAGATCCTTGAGGACATTGAGGACGTTCACTCGGAGCGACGCGTCAAGCATGGCCGTGGCCTCGTCGGCGACGAGCAGTTTCGGTCGCATCATGAGCGCACGAGCGATCATGACCCGCTGCCGCTGACCGCCGGAAAGCTGGTGGGGATAGCGGTTCATCACGCTGAGATCCATGCCAACGTAACCCAATGACTCTTCGAGGCGCTCCTGGCCCACCTTCTTGCCGACCATGATCATGGAGCGGTCCAGGAGCTTGCCTACGGTGAAGAACTGATTGAACGCCGAGAACGGGTCCTGAAAGACCGCCTGCACGTCCCGCCAGTACTCGGTTCGGGCGCGGCCCTTGAGATTCGTGACGTCCTTACCGTCAAAGATCAACTTGCCGGAGGTGATCGGCATCAGACCAAGAACCATCCTGGCGATTGTCGACTTACCTGAGCCGCTCTCGCCCACGATGGTGGTGACCTGTCCTTGCTCGAGGGTGAACGAGACGTCCCTGACCGCCCGCACTTCGTGCTTGCCGTGGCCGAAGGTTTTGGTGATGTGGTCGGCTTGATAGATCTCAGTCATCAGTGAATCACCGCCGGTGCATCGAAGAGGGAGCGGTCGAAGGTGCTCATTCCCTCGATTCTGGTATTGGCGTACGCCGGTTCGGGCGCAAGCACCGAACTCATGAGTGCCTGGGTGTATGGGTGCTCGGGATTCTCGACCATGATTTCGGTCGGCCCCAACTCAACGATCTTGCCTTGATACATCACTGCGATCCTGTTTGCCGCAGTGCGCAGCACCGGTAGATCGTGGGTCACGAAGATCACTCCGCTCATGATCCTCTTCTCCAGCATCTCCAGTAGCATCTCGATCAAGATCTTCTGCGACGTCACGTCGAGCGCTGAGGTCGGCTCATCGGCGACCAGCAGCCGCGGATTGAGCAAGGTGCTGATGATCGTGACCGTGCGCTGCTTCATGCCACCGGAGAGCTGATGCGGGTACGCGTCGAGGACGCGTGCAGGCAGGCCCAACGTAGTAAGCCGGTCCGTAGCGCGGTCGAGTGCCTCCGCTTTGGAGATCTTTGCGTCGTGTGACCGCATCACGTCGTAAACGAGATGACGGATCCGCTTGGTGGGGCTGACCGAGTTCATCGCGCCCTGCGGCAGCATGGAAACGACGGCCCCACGCCAGGTACGCGGAATCTTCGCGTGACCACCCAGCTCTTGGACCTGGCCGTCGATCTCCAGCGTGCCGTGCTCGACGTGGAGCGGCGGCCGGGCGATGAGCGAAATGATCGAGCCGAGTGTGGTCTTGCCACTTCCCGACTCGCCCGCTAGCCCGAGAACCTCGCCCTCCTCGATCTTGATCGACACATCGTCGACGGCCACCACATCCTTGCCTTCCGTGTAATACACACCTCGGATGTTCTCCGCATTGACCAGAGTGCCCATTAGCGATCCCGTCCTGCTGAGACCGGCGTCTCGAGAAAGCCTCCGCTTCCCACCGGGCCGGCATCGTCAGCCTCGACCGGGGTCTCAAGCTCCGTGCCCTCTTTGGCGGCCTTCTTCCGCGCCGCCCGACCACGACGCAGCCGCGGGTTGAACACCTCATTGAGGCTCGACTGGAGCAGCAGCAATGAGAAAACGATCAAGGTCAGCATGAGTGTAGGTGGAATGAACGCCCACCAGGCTCCGGTCCGCACCGACCCCCACTGAATGGCCCAGTAGAGCATCGTGCCCAGGCTGGTGGTACCCGAGGCGCCCAGGCCGAGCATGCTCAGCGTGGACTCGAACAAGATCGCGCCGGAGATTTGCAGGATGCAAGCCATCACGACATACGAGAGCAGGTAAGGCAGGACGTCGCGGCGCAGAATTGACCAGAACCCGGCTCCGGACAGCTTGGCCACGTCGATGTGTTCGCGGGTTCGGATGCTGCTGGACTGCGCCCGTACTGCCCGAGCCACCCAGAACCACCCAGTGAAACCGATCACCAGAGCCAACGTGTAGAGATTGCGTTGCGGGAGCGACACCGAGACCAAGATTACGATCACAATTACAGGGATGGCCAAGCCGACATTCACAATGGCGCTCAGCACATCGTCTACCCAGCCGCCGCGGTAGCCGGCAACTAGACCGACCAGCAGGCCGATCGCGGTTCCAATGAGACCCGCGATTATGCCGACGATCAACGAGGTCCGGGTGCCATATGCCAGATTGGCAATGACGCTCTGACCCTCATTGTCGGCACCAAGGATGAGGGCGCCGCAGCACTGCGGCTCCTCATACAGACCGCCGACGGTGGCATCCGGGTTCGTAGACACAATCACTGGTCCAATCAGTGCAAACAGGACCACGAAGGCGACTAGTGAGGCAGCCACCCAAAATCTAGGACTCAGTCCACGTAAACTCATCAGCGCTCTCCAGTCTCTGCGGCTCGAATTCGAGGATCGATGACTCCCGTAAGTACGTCAGCGGCAAGGTTGGCAATGAGTACGGCGATCGTGACCAACAACGTGATCGCCGAAATCAACGGGTAGTCGTTCGTGCCGATGGCGTTGAACAACAAGGTCCCGAGGCCGGGGTAGGAAAACACCAGCTCCACGATCAGGCCGCCAGTGATGATGGCGGCGATGGACAGCGCAAGGCCCGTGAACTGCGGCAGCATGGCATTGCGGAAGATGTAGCGGACCGTATGGCCCTCTTTGACCCCCAGGCCACGGTTGTAGTTCACGTAATCCGAGCCGAGCTCGTAGATGGCCATGGACCGCATACCGACCGCCTGGCCTCCGATGAAGACCAAGACGAGCGACCAGAACGGTAACCAGAAGTAGGTAATGGCGTCACCGAAGAACGCCAAAGAGAACTCTGGTGTCAAACCGAAGGAGTACGCTCCGCCGATCGGCAGGAGGCCCAGCTGTGCGCCGACCACGAACAACAAAAGGATCGCGAGCGCGAACGGCGGAACGCTGGAGAAGAACAGCGACCCGATGAAGGCGCCCCGGTCCAGCCAGCCACCCTTGAATGCAGCCAGTGCGCCGAGCAGGTTGCCGACAATCCAACCGACGATGATCGCCGGAACCTGGATTGCGATGCTCCATGGCAGCGCCTGCGAGATGAGTGAACCGACCGAGGCTGGGTAGCTACCGAATGAGGTGCCGAGATCGCCTTGCAGAAGGTTGCCGATATAGATGAAGAACTGCTGCCACAACGGCTTGTCGAGGCCGAACTCCTGCATGAAGTGCTCGTGTATCTGCTGCAGTTGTTCACCCCCGGTACCCCCACCCCTGGCAAGCCCGCCGACGATTGCGTCGACCGGGTTGCCGGGGATGAGGCGAGGAAGGAGGAAGTTCAGCAGCAGGGCCACGAGGAAGACCACGAGGGTCCAGGCCACTTTCCGGCCGATATATTTCGCTAACGCCATGGTTGCCGCCTTCGCTCCTTTGGGTTAGGTAAGGTTCACTAGGTTCCGATCTTCTTGATCTTGAACAGCCACTGAATGCCGGCACCCTGCCACATGGGCGGAGCGTACGGGTTCTCCTCGGTCGGGAAGTTCTCCCAGTTGCTGGCGTTGAACTCGTAGAACTCCAGCGGGCGATACATCAGTGGGACGATAGGCACATTCTCGCGATAGATCTTGTCGAGAGCGGCGTAGGCCGTCTTGGCCTCGGCATCCGACTTAGCGCCTGCCGCAGTGTCCAGCAGAGCTGCGACATCGGCGTTCTTGAACCGGTTGTAATTCCAGAAGGCGGTCTTGCCCGGATCCGGCACACCCCTACTGTCCATGGCGTCGCGGAAGCGAATCCACGGGCTGGCTGGGTTGACACCGCTGTAGGAGTACATCGCGGTATCGAAGTCGCCGTTCTGCAGCTTGGCGAACATTGTCGGGAATTGCGGGAACTCGGTGCTGATGCCGATCCCAATCTCCTTGGCCGACTTCGCCACGATCTCGCAGGCAGTGTTCCAGTCGGTCCACCCCGTCGGCGTGATCAACTTCCAGCCGCCGAGCTTAGTGCCGTCCGGCAGCTCGTAGATACCGTCTGAGCCCTTCTTGGCCTTCAGCTCCCCTTCTAAGATCTCGACGGCCTTGGCTGGGTCGTACTTCCACCCCTCAGCCTGCACCGCGGCGGCGTCGAAGAACTTCGACTCATAGCCGGACGGCACAATGAGGCTGGCGTTGGCCGGCTCGGAGTAGTCAGACATTGCAGTGGTGGCGATATTGGGGTAGTCAATGCCGTACGCGATGGCCAGGCGAACCTTCACGTCGTCCAGGCCCTTCTTGTTCAGGTTGAATATCAGGAACGGGATCGTGCCGGGTACGTGATACGGCTTCTTCTTCATCCAGGTGCTGACGGGCTTGCCGGCCTCCCACATCTTCCAGATCTGGGCGGTGAACTGCTGGCTGGCATCGATCTCGCCGCTCTCCAGCTTGAGGTCGCCGTCGTTGTTGCTCTTGAAGATCGGGTGGTTGATGGTGGTCATCGGCGGGGTGCCGAACGCGGTCTTGCCCCAGTAGTTGTCGTTCCGCTTGAGGTTGACCTGGGTCTGGTCGTATATATCCATCAAGAAGGGGCCGGAGCCGATTGGCTTGAGGTTGGTCTCCGACGGGATCTTCTCCGGGGAGATGCTCCCAAAGGCCGCCTTGGACACGATGAAGGTCTGACAGATGTAGTTCTTTACGAAGCCGGGGTTGTATGGCTTGCTCTTCAGCTTGAATTCGACAGTGCGAGGATCGCTGGCCTTGACCGAGTCGATGTACTGCCACACCGTGGCGAATCTGACGGATGCTGTCTTGCCGAGCTCGAAAGTGAAGACGACGTCGTCTGCGGTGAGGTCGGATCCGTCTGACCACTTGGTGCCGTCCTGGAGCGGCAGCGTCATCGTGGTGTCGTCAGGCTGCTGAAGCTCCTTGGCAAGACCCGGGGAGAGCGATCCGTCGATGAGGTTGAAGCGCATCAGGCTTTCGTAGATCAGCTGGCTATGGTCGAAGTTCGTGGGCCAGCTGGGCTGAGCAGCCAAGGGGTTCAAGCTGCTCACCGGACCCCATTGGAAGCCCGCGATGAACAACGTCTCCCCGGCGGCACCGGGACGTCCCTTCGATCCCTCCTGGCCTGCGCTGCTTCCCGTTTGCGCCGTGCCGCAGGCTGATACGCCCAGGCCGAGCGCAGCACCGCCGAGCGCGAGACCGGTCAAGGTGAGGAAGTTTCGACGGCTGGGAGTCCATGTGGTCTTCCAGTCGGCTCCGCTGCTGGCCGTCTGCGTTGACGGCTCCATCTGATCTTGATTGTCGTTCATTCTTTCCTTCCTTGAAGTTATTCGTGCCAGCAGTACCGGGGCAGGTCGACCAAGATCGGCGACCGGGCAGCCCGAACTATGGAACGTGTTGCGGAGTGAGCGGCCGGTTGGCCCTCCGGGCCGGCGAGCGCTCGGTAGTGGAACATCTCGGAGCAGGAGCGCGATAAGGAGGTCGGTCCGCAGACGGACCTACTCGCGCTAAGGCTAAAGCGGACTGGAGCGGCACAATGAAGACTGTTTGCGCCTCGACGGCGATCTGCCTCACTGCCTCGCCTCGCTCTCAGCAAGTACTCAGGACAAACCCACCACTTATGACGGCCAGAATCAACGCGAGCCCCTTGCCGTATCCAGATTGTTGTGGTTGATCGTCGCACTCGGAACGCCGCGAGTAAAGGGCTCTGGCAGCACAAGGGATATTTGCGACAAATGACGCAACTCGTTGCATAGCAGGGATTCTCTAAGATTGTCGGCGAGCCCGATGCCAGGTCCCGGCGGAGCTTGATCAGCTGCCGCCCCTACGTCGCGGAGACTACGATCAAGCTGTGACAAGGGCGTCGCCGCAGTCCGAACCCGACGTCCTCACGGTGGGCGTGGGCGAAGCGGGCCAGCTATCGCGGCGGGGCAAGGTCATGCTGGTCGCCATCGGGCTGGCACTGCTAGCAGGACTCATGGTCTGGCGATTTCTGCCGGTGCCGGCGCCGCTGTTCTCCCTGTCCGACGTGCAGGGGGTTTACGCGGGCATGGTGCGCTCCGATGGGACCAACAGCGCCTCGGTGATCGATGCTCGTTGGAGCAGCCAGCAGGATGGATATATCGTCCCCGCCGCTTGTGGACCGTTGTTCGAGGCGACTGTCTTGAATCGCCCCCCACCGGAAGCGCTCGACGGGGTCAGCACCTTCTGGGAGATCGATCGTTCGGCGGTATCGCTCTTCACCTATCGGTTCGCAGACGTGGCGAAAGCGGACCGGGAGTTCAATCGGCTGGCCACAGTACTCGACAACTGTGACCAGGCTCGCGTGGAAGTGCACGCGCGCCCGGCGACGAGGGGCCTGCTCACCCGCACGCCGCTGGCTCCCGACAGCGATCCGCCAGCACAGATCGGCTACGTCCTGACCAACAACGCGGGCGCCAAACTGGCGATCCATGTGCTCGCCTTCAGCAACACAGTCACCTGGCAGTTTCGCTATGAACCGGTTCCAGGAACTTATCTACCGCTGAACGCCAATCGGCTGATGGACTCGCTCAGTGCTCAGATGCGTGCTGTCCAGGACCTGAATCGTTAGGGAGAAGGTAGAGGGGACGGACGCTTGTCTGCCTGCGTCCTCATGGCCCAGTCTTCAGTCGCCGCGGTCGGCTCAGGCAGGTTCCTGACGCCGCACTTCGACAGTCAAACCACCCTCGGCGCCTTAGCGTCGTAGCGCGACAGCTCAACCACTTCGATGACCTGAGCGCTGATGTAGTCACTACCCAGGGCACGGGCCGCGGCGACCCGATGATGGCCGTCGAGAACGTAGTACTCGCCGCGCCATGCCCACACCTCGATAGGCGGGAGTGGCTCATCCTGGCGCATGGCCATCAGTATGCTGCCCAGGCGGGCGCGAGCTCGATCACTAACCGGCCGGAAGTTCCGGTCGAACAGCTGAGATGCGCCGTCAACCGACCCGACGATCCTGGCAACCGGGATGAACTGTTCGCCGGCCTCGCGAAGTTGCCGGGGCCCGCGGCTGACCTCATGCAGAAGCTGGAAGAGTCCGGCGCTCCGCCTCGGCGCATCATGCTGAGCGCTCGCGGGCCGTACTGGTTCCGCCGCAACCGATCAAAGTCGAAAGCGCTGTCCACGCGGGCGTACCCGGTGCCAGCTGTCGAGTGCGGACCAGCAACGATCCGCTCGAGGAGGAGAATGCCTCCTACCACGGCGAGAATTCCCACCAAGTAGAAGAGAAACTCGCTCAACATCAGGGCCACCTCTCACATTCGACCCGGGCCCTTGCCGGCGTCGCCCAAGCAATGCTTTCGCAACGTCTTCATCTCGGGACTTGCACCTACAACGTCGTCCAGCGGGCTTTGATTCCTCGTCACCCAAAGTCTACGAGTCAGCGGACTCGGGTTAGCTGTGATCATGCACACACTGGTTTTAGGAGGAACGGCCTGGCTCGGCGGACACATCGCGAGCGCAGCGCTTGAGCGGGGACACCAGGTGACGTGTTTGGCCCGTGGTCTCTCAGGTGCGGTGCCTGAAGGAGTGGAGTTAGTCCGCGCCGACCGCAGCCGTCCAGCCGCTTACGACGCGCTCAAACACCAGCAGTGGGACGTCGTGGTGGACGTGGCGCGGCAGCCGGGCCAGGTGAGAAGCGCGGTGCGGGCGCTGGCGGAGCGGGCGGCCGTGTACGTCTTCGTGTCCTCCGGCAACGTGTACGCCGACCACCGCACCCCCAGCGCGGATGAGGAGGCCCCGCTACTGCCACCGCTGACCGGTGAGGTCATGGAAAGCATGGAAACCTACGGGCAGGCGAAAGTCGCGTGCGAACAGCAGGTCCAGCAGGCCTTCGGGCCGGACCGGGCGCTGATCGCCCGAGTCGGGCTCATCGGCGGTCCCGGCGACATCTTCGACAGGACCGGGTACTGGCCGCTGCGGTTCGCCAGGCCCAGCACACGACGCGGCGCTGTTCTGGTCCCCGACGCGCCCGGAATTGGCAACCCAAGTGATCGACGTTCGTGACTTGGCGGCGTGGCTCATCGATGCCGGCAGCCACCGGCTTCGTGGCGTCTACAACGCGACCGGTGAAACGACGGCGCTGTTCGACCACCTTGGGATCGCACGCAGAATTGCTGGCCACACCGGGCCTGTCGTACGGGCGGACCAGCAGTGGCTCCTTGACCAGGGTGTGCAGCCGTGGATGGGCGAGCGGTCCCTTCCGCTCTGGCTTGTCGACCCCGACTGGCTGGGCTTCAACGCTCGGGACAGCAGCAAGGCACGACGGGTCGGGCTTAGCACGCGACCGCTGGAGCAGACCCTCGCCGACACGCTCAGCTGGGAGCTGACCCGGGCAACCGACCGCACACGGCGAGCAGGCCTGACCGACGACGACGAGAGAGCCCTCCTCGCCGCTCTGGCTGAGCAGTGGTGAGTCGCGAACTTGCCCGCTCCAGCCTGGGCAATCAACGCGGGGGACAAAATGGACCATGACCGAGATCACCGTGCGGGTGCTGGACGAATCTGAGTGGTCGGTGTACCGAGACGTCCGGTTGCGCGCCTTGGCAGAGTCTCCCGGCTCTTTTACCGCGACCTTGGCCGAGGAGGCTGATCGGGACGAGCGGTTCTGGCGTGACCGGATGACCCAGTCGCACCGGCTGCTCGCCGAACAAGGCCGGGTACCACAGGGAATCGTCAGCCTCGGACCTTACGAGCAGGAAACCTCAGCTGCGGAGGTTTTTGGCTTATACGTCGTCCCCGATGCACGGGGCACCGGCGTGGCTTGGCGCCTCGTGGAGGCTGCGGCAGCTCTGGCGACGCAGCAGGCTTACCTACGCCTCTATTACTGGGTGGGGACCGACAACGGGCGAGCGGTCGGCTTCGCCAACAACTTCGGGTTCCGCATTACCGACTACCGCCGCCCCGTACGCGCCTCCGACCCCGGACCGGGTGAGGAGATTGCCATGGTGCTGTCGCTGGAGCCCGACGCCACCTTGGCGCCGAACCCGACCAGCAGGAAGCCGGCCACCCGCGAAGGGCCCCTCAGCTGAGGCTCGCCTACGCCCACAGGTTGAGGCGGTCGCTCAGTCGGACGGCTCGACCAGGTAGACACGGCGCCCTTCCGACAGTCCCTTCAGCTCGCGCAGGCCGCGATCAGTGAAGCCGATCGGCGAGCCCGTCAGGAGCTCTCGGGTCGCCCATGAGGCGTAAACCTGGCCCGGCTCAGCCAGGCGCACGATCCGCGCCGCAATGTGCATCGCCGCGCCGCGGACGTTACCGCCCTCCAGCTCGATCTCGCCGGTGTGGACCGCGGCCCGGACCTCGAGGTCGATGCCGGACACCGCCCGACCGATCTCTTGAGCGGCATGGATGGCTCGCTCAGCGCCGTCAAACATAGCCACAAACCCGTCGCCGGTCGTCGTGACCTCGCGGCCCCGAAATCGGTCGAGCACGGCCCTCACCGCCTGGTCGTGCCGGGCGAGCAGGTCACGCCACGGGCCGTCGCCAAGCTCTACGGCACGGGCGGTGGAGTCCACGATGTCGGTTACCAGGAGCGTCGCCACCACTCGGTCGAAGCCACCACCCTCCGTACGTGCGAACGCCGTGCTCGGCTGCCAGTCGATCGTGATCCACGGCTCATCGCCTACGACCCAGGAGTCGTGGCCGGGCGGAACCTCATAGAACTGGCCGGCCTCGATCACCAACTCCGCGCCCTCACGCATCCGGATCCGTGCGCTGCCGGAGACGCATAGGCCGATGTGGTGGGACTCGCACAACTCGGTTCGCGCGATCGGCTTGATCGACTCGCTCCAGCGCCAGCCGGGCTGCAGCACCGAGCGGCCCACACGGATATCGCCCATGTCGTACGTCTCGAGGCGGCCGTACGGGATCTCACGGACATCGTCCGGCTCGCCGAAAGGCCGCCGCTGAAGCTTCACCATCGGCACCGCACAATAGCGCCTTCACCTCGGCTTACGACGCCCGGACCCCGGCCAGAGGAGTCCGCTACCCCCGGAGACTGCCGCGCCAGGCAGGGGATCTAGCGTGGACCGTTCGGACGTGCCAGTGGCACCTGTCCTGGACGCGGTCACCCAACCCAAGGGGCGTACCGTCTCGCTTGTGGCCGCCTCGGATGGCGAGCGGGTGGCGCTCACCGCATTCGTGACCTACGCGGTGCTCGCCGGTGGCAATGCAGTGTGTATCCGGTTCAGCAACCGGGAACTTGCGCCCTTGTGGGGCGCCAGCCTGCGATTCGCACTCGCAGGTGCGTTGCTGCTGGCCGCCATGCTTGTGCTCAGGCTGGCGTTCCCGCGCGGGCGGGCATTGGTCGGGTCGCTGCTCTACGGCCTGTTCAACATCAGCGCCGGGTTCGGGCTGATCTATTACGGGCTCATCCGGGTCCATGCCGGACTAGGCCAAGTCTTACTGGCACTGGTGCCACTGGCCACGCTCTTGCTCGCGGTGCTCTGGCGACAGGAGCGCCTCCGTGCCGCGGCGGTCATGGGAATCCTGCTCGCTCTCGCGGGGGTCGCGGCGGTTTCTCGCTCTCCTCTGCAGGAGGACGTGCCCGTGCTGTCGGTGCTCGCAGTGGTTGGCGGCGCGATCTGCTTCGGGCAAGCTCTGGTGCTCGTACGCCGCTTCCCACGCGTGCATCCCGTGAGTATGAACGCTGTCGGCATGACGGCAGGAGCGGTGGTGCTGCTCATAGCATCACTGCTAACGGACGAACCGATCGTGCTCCCACAACGCCCCGAGACTTGGGCGGCCATGGCCTACCTGGTTGTCATCGGCTCGGTGGTCGTATTCCTGCTTTACTTGGTCGTTCTCCGGTACTGGACGGCGTCACGGGCGTCCTACGGATTCGTGATCATCCCGTTCGTTACTGTCGTGCTCTCAGCCTGGCTCGACAATGAGCCGGTCGGCGTCGGACTCGTGCTGGGAGGTCTCCTGGTCCTGGCCGGCGTCTACGTCGGAGCGCTACGTCCCGCCCGAGCTCACCCGGCCGCGTGATCCAGGCTGCCCTAGCTGACCCGGGTGTAGACCAGGTCGAAGTCGGTCTTCCAGCCGTCTCCCTCGTCGTACTCCCAGCGGCCCTCGATGCTGTTGCCGTCCTCGCTGATGGTCGCGGTGAAGCGCTGGTTGAAAGGCTCGCCCTCTCGCCAGAGCTTCCACTCGCCGTTGCCGATGCTCATCTGGTAGACCCGGCAGACGTTCCGGTCGTCGGTGTAGAGCTGGTAGTAGGTGCCGTTCGCCGCGTCGCAGCCGTAGACGCAGACACCGTCGGGCGCCTCCGGCATCTCCACGGACGAACGCTCGAGCAGAAGCTGACCGCCCTCGAGCCATTCGAAGGTGGCTTTGGCCTCTCCCGGCCACGGCTCCCCGCCGGCCGGTGTCGCAGTCTGGCTCCACTCACCGACCAGCACCTCCAACTCCTTGAGCGCCCGCTCCGCGGTCGGCTGATCCATGGTCATCCCCTTTCTCCGACTTCCTGGGCATATAGATCTTGACGATCACGCCATCATCGCCGACGGTCTTCATCTCAGCCAGCGCCCCTGAGCTGACCAAACTCATCCTCGACGGTTCACCAAGGGCCGGGATCAGGACAACCCAGCTACCTCGCCGATGACGACAGTCCAGGGCCGGATGGTCCAGGAGGTAACCAAGCCATTGCGCACGTAAGGATCACCGTCAGCGAAGCGCTCAACAACTGAGCGATCATTGGTCCGCCAAACGAGAACCGCTCGATCAGCCGGCTCGGCAAGGGCACCTGCCAGGATCAGCTCCCCACGGCGATGGGCTTCCCGAGCCAGCGCTAGATGCACCTCCCGGAAGGCGGCGCGCCGAACCAGATAGTCGTCAATCAGTGCGTACTCGAGCAGGTAGTAACCCATGGGGAAAGTTTGGTACCCGCGGCGCATGCAGATTGGCGCGGTCGGCGGCCCTGGGCATCACCCGCGCAGGAGACCCCGAAAGCCCCATGGAGCCGAACGAGAGGCAGCGATGATAGTGAATCACATACATAATGATGCATACTCAAGGTGTGTCTAGTGCTATCGCCATCTTCGACCGGCTACTTCAAATCGCCCTGCTCATACAAGAGGACCTTGCCCGGTATTTCGCTGACACCGCACTGACCCCCGCGCGTACGCATCTGCTCTGGGAGTTGAACCGCCTCGGGCCCTCCGCCCAGCAGGCATTGGCAGCGACTCTCAAGGTCAGTCCACGCAATATCACCGGGCTAGTTGACGCGCTGGAGGCCGGGGGCTTCGTGATCCGTCGATCACACCCTAGGGACCGGCGGGCGATCCTGGTCACGCTGACTGACCAAGGCATCCGGACGATTGCAGAGATGGAGCAGGAGCGGGCTCAAATTGCCTCCGCATTGGTCGCCAACCTGTCGTCCGACGAGGTGGAGAAGCTCCGTCTGGGGCTGGACAGTGTCGCGGCTCAACTCGAGGCGCTCGTGGAGACGCCGCCGATCGGAAGCGGACCAGATGACTAGTACAACAACCCGCCTAAAGCGCACCTGGTGGCAGTTCGCCGGATACCTCGCCAAGCGCGCCACCTTGATAGAGGTTCGGGGCTACCAAAGCATCTACCGCTTCCTGTTCCGGCGGCCGAAGGTGCCAGCCGGCGCTGAGGGCTTCAGCTACCACAAGCCGATCTTGGCTATCATGATCGTCTTCATCGTGGTGGCGGCCGTTGAAGTGGTCGTCGTCGACTGGATCGTGAATCAATGGACCTACATCAGGATCCCGCTGCTGATCATCAGCATTTGGGGCCTGGTGTGGATGCTCGGCCTCCTATTCGGGATGCTGGTCCGCCCGCACGCTGTCGGCCCCGACGGCATCCGCGTGCGCTACGGCAGCGAAGTCGACATCCCGATCGCCTGGAAGGACGTCTATTCCGTCACCCGCCGCAAGCAAGTCATTCAAGACAAACAACCCAAGGTGACCATCGACGAAAACGGGGTCGCCTCGTTGCACATGCGCATCCAGAACGAGACCAACATCGAGGTTCGGCTCGAGCGCCCCGTTCCGCTGAAGCTGCCCCACGGCATCGAAACCGTCTGCACGGTCAGGCTTTACGCGGACGATCCGACGCGGTTCATGGACGCGGTTCGAAACCACATCTAGAGGCACCAGATTCGCACCTGCCGACGCACCGACAGCCGACCGACTAACGGGGGTCTCGTCGAGACGCCGGCCCCTTTACAAGGATGACGCCATGGCGGACGACTCCACGACGATCGAACTCAGCCGGTCCGAACTCCGAAAGGTCGCCGGCTACGCGGTGGCATGCGCGCGGCCAGCATTGGCGATCTTCGAACGTGAACGCCCTGACGATCGGCGCCCACGAGCCGCGATTGAGGCTGCGCAGGCGTTCGCCGATGGAGCCGAGCGGACCAAGGCGCTACGAGACAGCGCGTGGGCAGCCCACCGGGCGGCTCAGGAGGCCCGCGATGCGGGACAGGCTGCGGCGAGCGAGGCTGCGCGTGCAGCCGGCCATGCGGTGGGTGCGGCGTTCCTCCACCCCCTGCCAAAAGCTACTCAGGTCAAGCACATCCTCGGGTCGGCGGCTCATGCCGCACGAGCGTTCGAACTCTCGGCCCGAGATGATCCCGCCGTCGGACTCAACCAGATCGCGCAGTGCCGGATCCTTGCGCCTCCCGTCGTGGTGGACCTGCTGAGGCGCTACCCCAGCGCGCCGCCGGGTGGTGGACGTGTCGGGGAGCTGATTCGAATACTCGACGCATCGCTGCGACGATGAGCACCGAAAGGAAGCAAGATGGCTGACGATGTCCAGGTAGTGAACCGCCGGCTCGACGCGAGCGACAACGAGGCGCTGATCGGCATGGCCCGGATGGGCGCGGATGCGTTCGGGTACAGGGCGGACTTGCGGATCGACCGCCAACTCGCCGAGCTCCTGCGCCTGCGAGTTTCGCAACTCAACAACTGCACCTACTGCCTCAACCTGCACTACGAGGCGGCGCGCGAGGCGGGCATCCCGCGCGCGAAGATCGACACCCTGACAGCGTGGTGGGAGACCGAGCTTCACTCCGAGGCCGAGCAGGCGGCTCTCCGCTATACCGAGGCGCTCACCCGTGCCGCCGACACCGACCGGGACGCGGCGTTCCAACGGTTCCACGACGCGCTCGCCGAGAACTTCAGCCCGGAGGAGATCCTCGAGATCGTCGGCGTCGTGGTCAACATGAACGTCTGGACGCGGATCAAGCTTGCCGAGGGCGCGATGCCGGGCCCCCGACCACACTGACATCTCGGGCGGCCATTTCGACCATCACCCGGGTGCGCTATCTCGGAAATGGTGTCGGCCGTTTCGGTAGATCAACGCGAGCCGCCGTCATGACTCGTACCGACAGCACCCTCCAATCACCGGGAAGCGCGGCTCGCGGCTGTCATCAAGCGGCGCTTCACACGAGGCGATGTCTTCGCACGCAGCACGGTGGGACGAGGTGACGTCCGTGAGCCAGCCCCGCTTGCAGGGGGTCGGTAGTAGCCTGTTGTCCGTCGACGAAGGACGGCAGGTGGACCAGCACGCGGACAGCCTGACCCGGGCACGGCGGGCCTACGCGGCACAGGACTGGCGTTCCGCCGCGGCGCACTTCGACCCGGTTCCGCGCGAGCGACTCACCGCGGACGACCTCGCAGCCTACGCCGATGCCGTGTGGTGGCTCGGCCGCATCGAGGACAACCTGCGGCTCGGCGCCGCTGCCTACCACGCCTTCTTGGCTGAGTCCCGACCGGCCGAGGCCGCGCGCACCGCCACTATGCTCGGCATCTTCCACACGGCACGGGGCGACGAGCCGCAGGCTGTGGGCTGGTTGGGCCGCGCGGGCCGGCTGGCAGAGGACATCCCGGAGTCCACAGCGCACGGGTACCTGGTCAACTTCACCGTTGTTGAGGCGAGTCTCATGGCCGGCCAAGCGGCCGCGGCGGTGGACGCGGCCCGCCGGGTGCAGGACCTCGGCCGCCGGGTCGACGCGCCCGATCTGGTTGCTGTGGGCATGAACGGCGAAGGCCGCGCCCTGATCAGGTCAGGCCACCTGGTCGATGGGCTGGCGCTCCTCGATGAGGCGATGGTCACTGTCCTCGACGGCCAGCTCGCACCGTTCATCTCAGGCACCCTCTACTGTCACACCATCGCGGCCTGCCACGAGGTCGCCGATGTACGCCGGATGGCCCGGTGGACGGACTTGGCCGAACGATGGTTGTCCACCTTCCCCGCGGCGGTGTTCTTCGGGGGTCTGTGCGGGGTCCACCGGGCACAACTTCTGTTGCTCCGCGGCGAGTGGGCCAAGGCCGAACAAGGTGCACTTCGGATCCTGATGGACCTCGACGGCAACCGGATCGACTATGCCGCGGAGGCCTGGTACGTCGTTGCCGAGGCGCGCCGGTTGCGGGGCGACCCGGGCGCCGCCGACGCGTACGACGAGGCGCACGCCCGCGGGCGGGACCCGCAACCGGGACGGGCGCTGCTGCAGCTCCAGACGGGTGATGCCGTGGGGGCCGCCACGTCGGTGCGCTCGGCCGTGGCGGCAGTCGGCGCCGACCCTCTGTCCCGCGCCCCGCTGTGTGCGGCGATGGTGGAGATCGCGATCGCCGCCGGACGCCTGGACGACGCGGTGGCCGCCGCTTCCGAGCTCGAGGCGACGGCGGCGACGTACGCGACCTCGGGACTTGAGGCGATGGCTGCTGCGGCACGTGGCGCGGTGCTGCTGGCCGAGGGTCAGGCAGAGGAAGCTCTCCCGGTGCTGCGCGAGGCCTGTCGGCGCTGGCACGAACTGGACGCAGCGTATGACGCCGCCGGCACCTGTGTCCGGCTCGCAGAGGCCTACCAGGCGCTGGGTGACGCGGTCTCCGCTGCCGCGGAGGTCAAGCGTGCAAAGGCCGTGTATGAGCGGCTCGGCGTGCACCCGCTGGTGTGGGAATCGCCTGATGGGCTGACGCGGCGCGAGTGCGAGGTGCTGGCGCTCGTTGCCGACGGACGCTCCAACCGGCAGATCGGCGAGGCGCTCTACATCAGCGACCGGACAGTCGCTCGCCACCTGACGAACATCTTCCACAAGATCGGTGTCACCTCCCGGACCCAGGCCGCGCGCTACGCCATCGACCGCGGGATGACAGCTGCACCCCGAGGGCGCCGCCCCTTACGCACAACCGCGTAGAGCCGCGGCTGTAGTTGGTCAATCGCGCCGATGCCGGAGACGTGCCGCGCGGCCTAGCGTCCCAGTAGACGCGCCAAACAGCGGCGCCGACACCGGGAGTGACGATGACAGGCGACCACGCCAACGAACCCGATCGATCAGGAGCAACCACCAGGGCCAACGAATGGATCCACCGCGCCGTCTCCGCCGACGGCACCGAGATCGCCGGACGGGTGGAGGGGCACGGACCGCCACTGATCCTGGTCCACGGCGCGTACGGGGATGGCGAAATCGCCTGGAAGGCGCTGCTGCCCTACCTCACCGACCGGTACACCTGCTACCTCCCGAGCACGCGAGGTCGAGGGTTCTCCTCCGACAACCCGGACCACTCGCCCCCGCGCCTGCAGGAGGACGTCACCTCGTTCGTCGACAGCATCGGCCAACCGGTCTGCCTGGTGGGCTGGTCAGGCAGCGGCGCTTGGGTGCTGGGTGCGGCCGCCGACAGTGACTCCGTGGCCGCCGTTGCCATCTACGAGCCCGGCGTGATGGGGGTGGGGGGAGAAGACGACATCGCCCGACTCGGCGCCGCGATGCAGCAGGTGGGCGCGGCGGCTGCCGACGGGCGAATCCTCGATGCGGTTCACGCTTTCGTCCCTGGGCTCTGCACCGACGACGAGATCGCCGCTCTGGAGGAGACACCCTTCTACGAGCAATGGACAGGCGGCATCCCCGCGCTGCTCCGATTCCTCCAGCAGGACATGTCCTACGACGGGCCCCGCTCGACTGATCCGGGCGCGCTCGGGCAGGTTGCCGCACCGGTCCTGCTGCTGCGGGGCGAGCAGACCCTGCTCGGCACCTTCTTCGCCGACGTGGAACGGTACCTCGCAAAGCACCTCGTCGATGCACACGTCCGAGAACTGCCGGGAGTCGGTCACTTTGCCCCACTACTCAAACCCGAACCCATCGCCAAGGAACTGATCTCCTTCTTCGAGTCGGCCCTTGCTTTGACGCATATCGGCACCGGCGGCCCGTCAACGACCATGACTCGCGCGGCCGCCAACTTTCCCTAAGTGACACACGGGGTTGTCGGCCCATCGAGTTCCTCGAACTGCTTACGCCTTCCTGGATGGAGCCATCGATCCGATCACCGAACATCGCCTGGTTGATCATCTGCCGAACTGCGTAGGCTGCAGCGCTGCCGTGATCAGTTGCGCCAGACCATGCAACCCTCGCCGATCTGCCCCCCAGACCCCTCAGCAGCAAGAATCGAGACGCGTTGCTGGCGCCGTTCCGGCCCGGCCACACGAACCGTGATCGGCCAAGCCAGTTCTTGAGCATCCTCGATACGACGCCGACGGGTCAACTTTGCGGGATGAGATGAGCACGCTGACCTGCAACGCGGTCGCCGGCGCTGATGGCGAGGCTTAGTGACGGTTTATGAGCGTGGCCCAGTAGGGCGTTTCCGGGGTCGGTGGCGTGTTGACCCGAGGATGCCGCAGCAGACTCTTGTCCGCTGCATGCTACGCAGGATCTTTCAGCGCTTGCCCACGGATCGGCTTAGAGATCACGTCACTCATGGACTCGGCCTCGGGCCCGTCGTCGGGGTCGTCGACCGGAAATCACCTGACAGGCTGATCTAGCCGATGCCCGCTTCGTAAGCCGACCGTTCTACGACGATCAGATGGGCACTTGCCTGGAGGAGTGGGTCGTCCTCCAGATCGCGAACGGTGGGACGAGGAGCGCCGCGAGCGGTGCCGCCGGATCACCAGCGCTGCGAACGTTCAGTCACTCTCGATTGCTGGTGTCCAGTACTAGTGGCGGGCCGATTGCCGCATCGTCATTGTCTCGAACGGCCGGCACGCGGCGCCACCGATCGCGGCTGACCACGATGGCGGCGATGACAACCACAGCGCACAGCGCAGTCATGATCCAATACATCCGCACCCGATCACCTGCGGCGAAGAGCCCGACGAAGAACTCGCCCGCGCCATTGATTGAGGCGTGGAGGAGAAAGGCGATCAGGACGCTGCCCGCCGTGCGGAGGTAGATCGCTGTGAACACGAAGCTCAGGGCGAAGACCAGCGCAGCATCCGGCCAGGGAATGAGGCCGGTCAAGAACAGCGGAACGTGCCAGAGCGCCCATATCACGCCCAGCACAGCGCTGCCCACCAGCGCGGAGTGGCGGCGCAGCAACAGGGGCAGCGCATACCCGCGCCAACCAGGTTCCTCCCAGGCGCCTCCCAAGGGATTGATCAGGAAGCCCAGCGTGGCGGTAACGATCAATGACCAGCCCGCAAGCTGGGCCGGCGTGGGTGGCGCCGCACCGAGCAGGACATTCACGAACGCGACGATCGCCCAACCGGCCACCGGAGCGAGAATCGCAACGATGTACCATCCCACACCCACGCGCCACCGGATCAGGCGGCGAAAATAGGCGCGCAACCCTTTCCTGCCCCCGACCACGGCTACGGTGACGATCGCCGCCAGGAAGGGGCCGGAGGCCAGCAGCGGCGCCGGGAACAACCCCAGCGCATAGGGAATGACGGGAAGCCAGGAAATGACCAGGGTCAGGACGGTGAACGTCAGCAGTGGGTGACGGGCGAGGCTCGATGCTGCCCCCGGCGCGCCGCCGAGATCATGGGTGGCGGGGGCGGCGGGAGGCCGGACAGGTTCCGGCGAAGGGACGTCGTTGGTCATCGCAGTTCCTCTCGCTCAGCTATGGCTCGGTGTCGCGCTCGGGCTGGCATTCCGGCCGGCGCCTTGAGCCCGTTCAGGCCCTGGGTCAGCGTCACCACGATCAGCGCAGCCAGCAGGACGCCCGGCGCGAAGAAGCCGTTCCACGGGGTCGCCCCACACGCCAGGGCGTAGGCGAGGACGAAGAAGACCGCTATCCGGTGCCGCTTGATGAAAGCCATGACGCACTCCCTCGATGAATTGACCGTTCCCTCCACCCTGGCGGCCGAGGCGCGGCTGCGCATTGTGGCTGACCCGTGAACAGATAGGCCGGTTTTCTCCCATCTGCCCAGGTCAGGCGGCAGAGCAGAGTGAGACACCGACAGCGCTTCGCTGGAGAGAGGTCGCTTGCGGCCGACGGGTTCCTGCGGGCGAGCCCATTTTCTCAGACCTGCGCACTCCACACCACTGGGCGCTCTTGTCCATGGCCAGCGCTGGAGTCGGGATTTATCACCGGCACCCTCGTCCTCGCGCTGGCCAGTGGTCAGCTTGGCGCCTAGGCTCTCCGGAGTCTGGCGGCTTGATCGGCCATTGTGCCGGATGAATCGGCTGGCTGCCGTCGTTCTCTTCGCCGTAGAGCGTCTGTTCTGCGAAGGCGCTTGGGTGCCACACGCGGACTCTCCAGTGGAGCTAAGTGGGTCTCGGGCCCGTCAGGAGCTGCAGCCTTCGGGCGGGCCACTCCTCTTGTACGGATAGTTGATCTTGGTCAGCCACCACCTCCGATCGTTTCCATGATCAACTCCAAACAGCCTTCTACAGGCGGTCAAATGTTGGGACGCTTGACTAGACGCTCGGCGATCGAGCGCCGAACGAATCGGGTGACGTCCCTGGTGGTGGTGGTGGTGTTAAGTCGTGGGCTCTGACGGCGTGGATGATGGTTCCGCGGAGTCGGGTGTCCTATTCGTGGGTTTCTCGTAGTGCGCGGGTGATTTGGTCGTGGCTCGGATCCAGCACGAGACATATCAGTGTGGCTTTGCCGTCGGTCCAGCTGTCCTTGTCCGGGGTCAGGAAGTTCAGGTCAAGTAGGGACTCGTCCAACTCCCTGCCGACGTAGGTCGCGAATGCGGGCTTGCACTTCTCCAGCGCTGCGTCTTCTACGGCCGCATCCCCGGGCCACTCATCGCTTCCGGCCAGGGTGCTCCGTGACATGACCTCTTCCTCGTGCTCGGCATTACAGTCGACCACGAGGTAGTCCATTCCGTTGGGATCTTCGCGGACGCACATGCCGGGCTGCAGATCTTCCCAGTAAACCCGTAGAGGCATGATGTCGACATGAAAGACGCGGCCGACATTCCACAGCAGTACACGATCTTGAAATCCTCTGCCCGGGGTTGCTCGGGACCTTGCCTGACACTAAATCTGCATGACCCGCCCGCATGGTATACGGCCAGCGTTCCGACCTTAGCCGTCATCCAGACTTCCCGCTCGGCGATCACTGGCTTGCAGGAGGCTGCGGGCCGCCTGCTCGGCGGCGGCCTGAGCGTTGTCGACAAATGATCGTGACAGCGAGCCAGCCAATGTCGGCAGGTCCTTGATGCGGCTCTTTGTGCCGCCTTGCTGTTGTCGGAACAGGATCCGGCGCGCCCCGGCGGCACTGGTCTATCTGATCAGCAGGAACCGGGTCGAGGAGTGGACATGCCCTGTCTATCGCCCCGCCGCTGCCGCACACGCACCACTTACGAGCCCGTGGTGGTGACTGTTTTGGCGACGAAGTCGACAACGTCGTCGCCAATACGATCCGGATATGCCAGGTGGACAGCGGCCAACTCTGAAGGCGGGCGTCCGAAACGGCGCGACGGATATTCTCCTGGTCCGCGCTGGCGAAGGCATCCTCGTCTCCTGAAATCAGCAGCGGAGGCGCCGTGATTCATGATCACCGATGAGTCCGCCGCAATCAGCCCGCGCAGGGTCTCTTTCCAGACGCGGGCCGGGACCTTTAGGGCTCTCGCCGACCAAGAGGTCGAGGAACTCATCGGGCAGTGCTTCGGGGACGTGCTGCGTACGAACTGATCGACGATGCCGGGTCGAGCGTGTCCTCGAGATTCGAGACTGCGTCCCCATCGCGGCGACAGCGGGCTTGTCGGCGAGGGAGGCGGGAGTACTGATAGGACCAAGGCGAGGACACGGCCAGGATGGCTGCTGGCCACGAACCGCGAGACCAGGCCACCGCTGGAGGAGCCGACCAGCACGGCACGCCTGATCCCGTCCATGAAGCTGACAATGTCGGCAGCAAAGTCCTCGGGGCCATAGCCATCGGGGGGTGGCCAGCATCGCCGTGCCCGCCCTGCGTTGGTGCATAGCCGTTAGCGACGCCGGAAGACGCGCGAGGCCCACCCTCGATGTACGGCCAGGACTCGACGTAGGCGTGTACGAACACGACCGGGATGCCTGTCGGGTCACCCGTCTCGGCGTAGGGAATATGGAGCCCGCTCGCCAGGGTGACAGTCCCAGACTGCACGACCGCAACGGCGACGCCGCCGGCGTGGCGGTCGACGCGATTGGCAGGCGGCGTCGCTAGGGCGCGATGTTGGATGTTCGATGTTGGATGGGCTATCGCTGGAGCAAGAAGGTGCGAACTTCGGCGTTGAAGCGGGCGGGTTGTTCCATGTTCGATGCATGACCGGCGTCGGGGATGACGACGAGGCGGGATCCGCTGATGCGATCGCGCATCTTTTCACCGCAGATGAGGGGCGAGCGGGCATCATCAGCGCCCCAGATCAGGAGCGCCGGAACCGATATGCCGCTGAGTGCTTTGGAGAAGTCGGGATGCACGGCGCGAGACATCGCGCGGAAACCCACCGGATGGAAGTCCCACATGATTGACGCCAGTTCGTCCAAGACTTCCTGCGGTGCTCCGGCAGAGAATGCGCCGGGCACCCACTGCGGGACCCAGTCGGCGGCCGGCAGCTGTGACTCTCGCAGACACCTGTCGAGCCGTGCTTGCGCGTCCTCCGCCCCGAGCGAACCCGTCCAACCCGCGTAGGAGTCGGCGATGATCATCGAGCGCACGTGCTGAGGGAACAGGCGATGGAACTCGAGCGCGAGCGTGCCGCCCCAGGACAGGCCGAGGAGGTGTGCAGCCTCAACGCCGGCCTCGTCGAGTTGGGCGAGGAGGCAGCGGGCGTAGTCCTCCATCGAGAAGTCTTCGGGCGTGTCACAGGACTGTCCGCATCCCGGAGCGTCCCATGCTATGACGTCGAAGTCACGGCTGAAATCGTCGATCTGTGTCCGCCAGACGCGACCATCGGCGATGAATCCGTGCAGGAGGACGAGCGCCGGCCCGGTTCCGCTGCGTCGATAGGCGATGCGGAGGCCGTCGCTAGTGGTGAAGGTGTTCACTCGCTCGACCAGCGGATGTCGGCACGCTGGAGGAGGGCGAGCAGTGATGGGTCGGCGCCGGCATCCTTGAACATGTCAATGGTGGCGGTGTTGATGTAGTAGTCCTGATCGCCTTCCCATTCTTCTTCGAACTGGTCGATGAGGAACTGGAGCTGGCCGTCGGTGATGTCGCTGAGGGGTTGGTTGGTGGCGGCGTTGTGGAGCTTGACCATTGGTCGCCTTCCCTGACTAAGCTGCGAGGAATCTGATGACCAGGCGCGCGAACTGGTACGGCGCCATGATTGTGGCGATGTGCGATTGTCCTTCCACGACCTCAAGCTTGCTGGATGGCAGAGCGGCGTGCACCCAGTCCGAGCCAGTTTTGGCGCCCCCGGTAGGAATCGAACCTACGACCGACAGATTAGAAACAGACCATGATCAACAATGAGACCGCGTGACCATATTCCCTAGTGAAAGCCCATTTTGGCGGCCATGTGACGCGCCGGCCGTGAGCAAGAATTAGGGCCCGATAGAGACCATGTGGGGAGCCATGTGGGGAGCGCCCATGATCTTGAAAGTCGGCTGTGCCCAGGTTGTCGGGCCCTTGCGTGACACTAATCTGCATGAGTGCTTGGCGCTCAGGGTCCTCGGACCAACGTTCCGACCCTAGCCGAAGCCCCAGCATTCCGCCTCCGCGATCAGTAGCTTGCGCAGCGGTTGCCGGGCCGCATGGCAGCTCGGAGTCTGAGCGTTGTGAAACCAGGAGCTCGCGATGCTTCTTGGGTGCCTCTGCAAGGGCGCGTTGGGCCGGACCGGGACCAGAACAAATGATCAAGAAGAGTGTGAGCTGCCAACGCGCATCGTCAAGGAAATCAAGCTCCGAACCCCCAACCGCTGATTAAGAGAACCCAGCGAAGGCGTGGCCAGCAACGGCGTTCTTGCGCCTACTCCAGGCGCAAGCGGCCGTCTGACGGACAATGTGCGGATCCAGTGCGTTGCTGTCACTGTTGCTGTCAGCTTGTGCTACGCGACTTCTTCCGTGTCAGCGCCAGCCAGGCTCTCGCAGAGGGCTGGCGAGTGACGCTGTCACTGGTTCGCCGACATTCGCCGCGGCCCGCCGTGGACCACCACGATTGGCTCCCAGGGCGGCTCCCGCACTGAAGGGTTCTTGCCGACCGAAACCGACTGGAGTCTTTGGCCTGGGATGCCGCCGCGCGCCTAGCCAGCACGGCAGCCCCCAAGGGGCGGGTGTGTAGCCCTTCGACGAGTTCAGGGCGTGTCGAGGCGGGCCAGGGTCCGGCGGCGTCACCGCTGCCTTCGTCGCGGTGGAAGGTTGTAGGCCATCGCCCAGGCGGCCTCGAGCGGTCCTTGCGCGAACCGGCGCAGCCATAGATGCGCTAGGGCGATCACCAGCGCGCAAACCGCGGCGTACATCACGAGGGTCCACCAAGTGCGCATGTCACCCATCCCGGCCGCCAGGCCAAAGCCCCAGCCGTAGCACAGCGCGCTGCAGATGATGTTCTGCAGCACGTAGCACGACAGCGCTGTACGACCCACGTCGGCTAGCCGGCGCCGCACGGTACCCGGCGACCGTCGTACCTCGACTAGGCACGCTGCGGCACCGAGCAGCCCGGCGGCCACCAGCGGAGCGGTGGCGTAGCGGGCGAAGACCAGCCCGGCGGCACCGCCGAGGCTGCCGATCGCCAGGTCGATAGGAAGTGCGATCCCCAGGCCGAGGGCCATCATTCGGCGTCGCAGCGCCCGCCCGCGCTGCTCAAATAGCCCGGCCCGCATCAGCTTGCTGCCGGCCAGAAAGGTGGCGACGGACAGGGGCAGGATGAAGACCGCCTCCGCTCGGTACAACGGGAACCACTCCAGCCGCTGCCCCACCTGCTCCAGCCAACTGCCGTCGGTGTAGAGGGTCACGGCGTCGGCCCTGGAACGGTCACCCCCGGTTCCCCAGAGCAGCAAGGCGACGGTGAGGGCGGACAGCAGCAGCACGTGCAGGCTCGCCGCGGTCCACAGCCAGATCCGCTGGCTCCGCGGCGACGTGGCCAGCACCGCGGCTACCACCGCCCCCGTCACGGCGTAGCCCATCAGGATGTCGAACTCCACCACCAGCAGGTAGTGCAGCAGTCCGTCCAGGAACAACAAGCTCGCCCGCCAGGGATAGCGGCCGGGCCACGGCCGACCACGACGTCGTGCCGACCGGCGCTGCAGCTCCAGGCCAACCCCGAACATGAGCGTGAGCATCCCGAGGAACTTGCCGTTGGCCAGCTGCCGGGCGATGGTCTGCACGGCTTGCTCGAGACCGCCGGTCAGGCTCGGCAGCGGCCGTTCGAGAAACCCGATGATCCCGCCGGGATCTGTGAAGATCCAGATGTTGGTGGCCAGCGTGCCGAGGATCGCGATCCCGCGGGCGACGTCCAGAACGCCAATCCGCTCCTGGGGCACGTCGGAGGGCTCCCGACGACGTGTCGCCGCGGCGACATCGGTCAGATGCGTCATGGCCGGTGGTCCTCCAGCCGGGATGCCCGCCGCCGGGTGATCCAGACCGCGGCCAGCGCGGCGAGGGTGAACACCCCGATCTCGGTCCAGGCTGCAGCGCTGGCGGTGGTGGCGGCGGGCCCCTGGCTCAAAACCTCTGACCAGGTGTTTCCGGAGGCATGCAGCAGGATCACGAGGAGGACGCTGCCGCCGGATCCGCTGTAGACCCAGCCATACACCACCCGGGCCACGATCAGCGTCACCAGGAACATCACGAACGACGACGCGTTCTGCGTGGTGCCAGGCAGCAGAAAGAACGGCAGGTGCCAGACGGCGATGATGACCCCGACGGCAACGCCGGCGCGGAGGAACCCGAACCGTGCCTGCAGCGCCGGAAAAACGAACCCACTCCAGCCGAACTCCTCCAGCAGCCCGGCAAGCAGACCGGAGATCACCGCCGGAACCAGGGGATTGAATACGGTCGAGGTACCGGTGGCGGCGCCCACCGCCCAGGAGCCACCGTAGGCCAGCCCAGGAATCGCCAGGATCGCCAAGTACCAGCCGATGTTGACCCGCCACCGGGTGCCAGCCCGGCCCAGCCGACGCACCCCATCCCATCCGTCAAAGGCGGCGCTGAGCACGAAGGCGGTGAGGCTGGGAGCGCCGGCCCCCAGCACAAGCAGAGACCAGCCCGCGACCGAAGTCCGCTCGACCAGACCCATGATTATTGGCAGGAACGCCAGCCACGTCATCGTGAGCGTGGCCACGAGGAACACCACCAGCCGGCTCAGGGTCGCAGCTGGAGGTTCAGCGGGGTCGGTGGCGGCATCCACCATGCGTTTGTTCGATACAGCGGCCGGGTCGCCGGTGGACATTTCTGAAGGCATTTTGTTCGTCTCCTTTTTGCAGGTGTGCCCTTGCTGTCACGCCGAACACTAGGAATCGCGGGGTGCCCGACGCGTCCTCCGCCGGAACCGATCGGGTCGACCACCGATGCCGTTCTCGGCCGCGGTAGTGCGCACTCCTGGAGGAGGAACCCTCAGACCGTGGGAGGATGCCGGTCGCCGTTGCGGAGGATCCACATCTGATCGCCGGGCGCCTATCGTGACGGTGTGTCACCAGGACGCGTTGTGTCGGAACGCTGGTTCGACGCTCTCGTCGTTGCCATTGCCGTGGTGTCCGAAATCGAGCTGTTGCTCGACGAGGTCCCCGGACCGAGGTGGCTGCTCATTCCAGGGGTACTGCTCTACACGCTCCCGCTGCTGCTGCGCCGCCGCTTCCCCTTCATCGCCCCGGCCTTCGTGTTCGGCGTGCACATCGCGATCACGTTCGCCGACCCTCAGGCTGTCGGCAGCCTGGACACCGGGCCGATCGCACTGTTGCTCACCTTCTGGGCCGTTGGCGAGCGGAACGATGGACAGCTGGCTGTCGCCGGTCTAGGACTCGGGTTGGGCACGATCGCGATCGTTGCCGTCGTGGACGTGCGGGTTGGCATTAATCAGGCGGTCAACGCTGCACTGCTCGGCGGCCTGGCCTGGCTGTTCGCCCTGCTACTGGCGCGCCGTGGCCGCCGCGCCGCCACCGCCGAAGCGCGCGCCGTCCAACTTGAGCGGGACAACGAGCAGCGCGCGCAGGCTGCAGCCGCCACCGAGCGCGGCCGAATCGCGCGGGAGTTGCACGACGTGATCGCACACAGCGTCGGCGTCATGACCGTGCAGGCGGGAGCCGCCCGGATGCAGTTGCCCGACCACCCGGATCGGGCGGTGCCGCCCCTGCTGGCCGTGGAGGAGACCGGCCGGCAGGCGCTGACCGAGCTGCGCCGCCTCCTTGGCATCCTGCGCGACGACGACGCGCCAGCGCTGGCCCCGCAGCCGGGACTGAACGATCTTCCTACCCTGGTCGAGGCCATGCAGCGGGCCGGCGTCGAAGTCGACGTCAGGGTGGAGGGCCGGCCGCGGCCGCTGCCCGCCAGCCTCGACCTGACCGCCTACCGCATCGTCCAGGAGGCGCTCACGAACACCCTCAAGCACGCCGGACAGGCGCGGGCGAGCGTTGTCGTCCACTACGACCCCGACGCTCTCCAACTGGACATCACCGATGATGGCCAAGCCCCACCCACGACCGCCGACGGGTCCGGTCACGGGCTGCCCGGGATGCGGGAACGAGTCAACCTGTTCGGCGGCCAGCTGAACGCCGGCCCTGGCCGCGACGGCGGCTACTCGGTCAGTGCCCGGCTCCCGCTGCAGCCAGCACCACCATGATCCGGGTCGTCGTCGCCGACGACCAGGCACTGGTCCGCGGCGGGTTCCGGCTGATCCTCCAGGCGCAGCCGGACATCGAGGTCGTCGGGGAGGCCGCGGACGGCCGGGAAGCCGTCGCGCCGGCCCAGGAGCAGCGGCCTGACGTGGTTCTGATGGACATCCGGATGCCCGGAATGGACGGGCTCGAGGCGACCCGCCGGCTGATGACCACCCAGAACCCGCCACGGGTGCTCATGCTCACCACGTTTGACCTCGACGAGTACGTCTACGACGCGCTACGCGTAGGCGCCAGCGGATTCCTGCTCAAGGACGTCCGGCCCGAGCAGCTCGCCGACGCGGTTCGCGCGGTTGCCGCCGGTGACACCCTGCTCGCACCGGCGATCACACGGCGCCTGGTCGAGCAGTACCTGCGTCGCCCGCCGCCCGGCTCGCGGACGCCACTCGGTCTCGGCGAACTGACCGACCGCGAACTTGATGTGCTCCGCCTCGTCGCCCGGGGCAAATCAAACCAGCAGATCGCCGGCACGCTGTTCCTCGGTGAATCGACGGTGAAGACGCACCTCACCCACCTGTTCGCCAAGCTCGGCCTTCGCGACCGGGCCCAGGCCGTCGTCCTCGCCTACGAGTCCGGCCTGATCCAGCCTGGTG
>CAVRQV010000042.1:0-101126 GCA_963723475.1 uncultured Actinomycetota bacterium | reverse complement strand
TCGATGACGTCGCTCACACGATCCGAGTGGCCGACGGTCACTGCGTAGCTCCACATCGGAAACGACGGGAAGTCGGCAGCAAGGATGGCCTCGGCCTCTTGGTACAGCTTGTTGGCCTCGTCGAGAGTTGGCGCCGCGGCGGCCTCCTTCAGCTTGGCGTCGAACTTCGGGTTGCTGTATCCGCTGTCGTTCGCCCCTGCCCCGGTCTGGTAGATCGGCGCAAGGAAGTTCTCGATGGACGGGTAGTCCATCTGCCAGCCCGCCCGGAAGAGGCCCTTGAGCTCTTTCTTCACCAGCTGGTTGCGCAGGGTGGCGAAGTCCGGGGTCACCTTGGTGATGCACTCCAGGCCCAGGGTGTTCTTGATCGAGTTGCAGGCTGCGTCAGCCCACGGCTTGTGACCGCCGTCACCGTTCACCGCCAGAGTCAGGGTGCCCGGGTAGCCGCCGGACTTCTCGTAAAGCTCTTTGGCCTTGGTCGGGTTGAACGTGCACCACTCACCGCAAGCGCCTGCCTTAAAGCCGTCCACCACCGGGGACACCCAGCCGTCCAGCCGCGGGCGAGTGCCATTGAAGATCTGCTTATCGATCAGATCCCGGTCGACAGCCATCGAGATCGCGTGGCGGAGATCGAGGTTTTTCAGGTTTTCATCGATCGGACTGAAGTCGGTGGACGCGATGATGCCGGACTCTCGCTGGGCGTTGCGACCCTCGAGCTCGGACTTGTACAGATCGTCAGTGAGCCGGTCGCTCGGAATCACGTCGGTGAAGTCGAGATTGTTGGCCACGACATCGTTGTAAGCGGCCCCCTCGTCGTTGTAGAACCGGAAGGTCACCTTGTCCACGTTCGGTTTGTATTGCCCCGAGTAGTCCGCGAACTTGGAAACCACCACCTCGGTGTCTGTGTTGCTGTCCAGCTTGAACGATCCGGCGCCGATCGGCTTCTCACCGTACGCCTTCGGATCGGAGAAGAACGAGTCCGGATATGGTGCAAAGCCGAGGTAGCCCAGACGGACCAGCAGGTTAGACACCTTGGAGCTCGTCTTGATGGTGAATGTGTGATCGTCTACCACCTTGAGCCCGCTCATCTCCTTAGCCTTCGCCGGCTTGCCTTCGCAATCGGGATTGCCCTTGGCGTCTGTCCCGCACTGCAGATCATCGAACCCCTGGATCGGCTCAAGAAAGTACGAGTTGAGGTAGCCATTCGGGCCTTGGGCGTTCCAGTTCCAGGCATCCACGAAGTTCTTGGCCTTGACCTCAGTGCCGTCATGGAACTTGTAGCCCGGCTTGAGCTTGACGGTGAAGTTCTGGTTGTCCTTGGTCTCGATCGACTCGGCGATATCCAGCTCCGGGGCAGCTGTGTCTGTGTTGTAGTGCACAAGCTTGGCCGTGATGGCGTCCAGTATGTTGTTGCCGTTCTGCTCCTGTGAGTTCCCGGGAATCAGCGGGTTCTGCGGGGTACCGCTCCGAACCGAGATCTCCCCGCCGGCCTGGCCAGCGGGGTCCTCCGCACCCGGCTGTGGCTCCCCACCCCCGCCACCGCACGCCGTCGCAATGAGAGCGAGGGACGTAATGGCTGCAGCGGCCATCCCGCGAGTTCTTCCACGCATTCGATGTCCTCCTCCTGTGTGCGCCTCGGGTGGCGCTTGATGGTGACGTGGGCAGCGTAGGGGACTCCCCACGGCAACGAAACAGTTCTAGGTCACCAAACTAATACCCACAAGACTTGTGGCTCAGTATGGGGGAACACGCAACATGATTGTGATCGGGTAGTTATGGCCCTGGGAGGAGCCTCCTAGCGTCTTACGCCAGGGTGGCTAGTCGACAACGATTGGGGTACCGATGAGCACAGAGAGCATGACCACCGACAGCAGCGCAGACCTGCCCGTCGCCCAGGGGAACCCTGCAGAGCACCTGTGGATGCACTTCACCCGGATGTCCAGCTTCGCCACTAAGCCGGTACCGATCATCGAACGGGGCGAGGGCGCGTACATCTGGGACACCAACGGTCGGAAGTATCTCGATGGTCTTTCAGGCCTGTTCGCCGTACAGGCCGGACACGGACGTGTCGAGCTGGTGGAGGCCGCGGCCGCCCAGGCGCGCAAGCTGGCCTTCTTTCCGATCTGGTCTTATGCACATCCGACGGCCATCGAGCTGGCTGATCGCCTGGCCGCGGAAGCCCCTGGCGACCTGAACAAGGTGTTCTTCTCCTGCGGCGGCGGGGAATCGGTCGAAACAGCCTGGAAGGTGGCCAAGCAGTACTTCAAGCTGATTGGAAAGCCGTCCAAAACCAAAGTGATCTCACGCTCCGTCGCGTATCACGGCACCACGCACGGTGCGTTGTCGATTACCGGGGTGCCGGGATTCAGGCTTCCGTTCGAGCCATTGGTGCCGGGCGGCTCTCGGGTTCCGAACACCAATTTCTACCGCGCGCCGGAGGAGGTGGCCGGAGACGAGAAACAGTTCGGGCTGTGGGCCGCTAACCGGGTCGAGGAGGCGATCCTTCAGGAGGGGCCTGACAGTGTGGCGGCGGTATTCGTCGAGCCGGTGCAGAATGCTGGGGGTTGCATTCCGGCCCCGCCTGGCTACTTCGAGCGGCTTCGCGAGATCTGTGATGCCTACGAGCTGTTGCTGGTCTCCGATGAGGTGATCTGCGCGTATGGGCGGCTGGGCACGATGTTCGGTGCGCAGAAATACGGCTATCAGCCGGACATCATCACCACTGCCAAAGGCCTCACGTCGGGCTACTCACCTCTCGGCGCAGCAATCATCTCCGACGCCGTTTTCGAGCCGTTCGGCCGTGGAAACACCACTTTCCCGCACGGCTATACCTTCGGTGGGCACCCGGTGTCGTGCGCGGTCGCGCTGGCCAACCTTGATCTTTTCGAGCGGGAGGATCTGCTCGGCAACGTTCTTCGCCAGGAGAACAATTTCCGGAAGACACTGGAGCAGCTCTACGACCTGCCGATCGTTGGCGATGTGCGCGGAGACGGCTACTTCTACGCCATCGAGCTGGTGAAAGACAAGGCGACCAAGCAGACCCTGGATGCTGCGGAGGTCGAAAGGGTGCTACGCGGTTACGTTTCGGGAGCTCTGTTCGACAACGGCCTCTATTGCCGCACCGACGACCGCGGCGACCCCGTCGTCCAGGTCGCTCCCCCACTGATCTGTGGACAGGCCGAGTTCGACGAGATGGAGCAAATCCTGCGCCACGTGCTCACCGAAGCGTGGACCAAGCTCTAGTCCCTCAGAAACTGACGCTGGTTCTCGCGACACGCGGTGCGAACGCCAACTGACAGCGACTGGCGTCACTTTTGAGGGATTGATCCAGATTATCGATGAGGATCAGGCCCGGCCTCGCGACGCGGGGCCGAGGAGGCCTGCGGGTCACTGCCACCGAGACCGGCGAGGCGACTCGGGTTTGCGCGCGAGATGCGGGGCAGCAATAACGTGTGATCGGGAAGCAGGCTCGCGAGTCCTTCGTCGAATGTTGCGAGTGCGGCAGCGCGGCTGCGCGCAAGGCTAACCAGGTAGGCGTCGGTGACTTGTTGATGGCCGACGACATGCCCAAGATCAATGTCAGCGTATGAGATCGAGTCAGGCCAGAACTCGCAGGTTGGAAGGTTGCGAATCCGCTGAATCACCTCCACCGCCGTGATGGCGGACTCACCTAATCGGACCAGGAATCGGACCAGTGCTCCCTCGACGATGGGGCAGGTAGCGAAGCTGTCTACCGTGGACGCCCAGTTGGTGGCTCTCTCATGGTGCTCGTGCTCCTGAACGGTCAACGCGATCAGTACGTTCGCGTCGAGGAGATACCTCACTCGTCGTCCAGTGCATCAGCAACATCTTCTGAGGTGATCGGCCGACCAAGACTGACAACTGGGAAGCCCGACTGCGGATCGGTCGTGACTACCAATGGCTCGTTCAGCCGGCTCAAACCGTAGGTAGCAAGCTCCGCGATAACGGAGGAGAGTGATTGCCCGCGCTGCCTGGCCAACTGGGTGGCGCGTCGATGGACCGCGGGAGGCAGATCAACGGTGGTACGCATATCTGCATCATACCTGCATCATCCGCGATGTAGATCGCTACCTAGCCACTGTGGCTGGTGCGAAGCGGAATTCGACGACGTCCCCGTCTGCCATGACGTAATCCTTGCCTTCGAGTCGCACTTTTCCTTTGGCGCGGGCCTGCTGCATCGACCCGGCCGCGACAAGATCGTCGAACGAAACGACCTCGGCTCTGATGAAGCCTTTCTGAAAGTCGGTGTGGATGACGCCGGCGGCCTCGGGAGCCGTAGCTCCCTTGCGAATCGTCCAGGCGCGTGACTCCTTCGGACCTGCCGTCAGAAAGGTCTGCAGGCCGAGCGTGTCAAAGCCGACGCGAGCCAGTACCTCCAGACCTGGCTCAGCAACGTCCATCTCGGCAAGGAATTCCCGTGCCTCATCGGGCTCCATCTCGACCAGCTCGGATTCGATCTTGGCATCAAGAAAGATCGCCTCGGCCGGAGCGACGAGGGCGCGCAGACGCTGCTTGAGCGGTTCATTGGCCAGCTCGTCGGAATCGCAGTTGAAAACGTTGAGGAAGGGCTTCGCAGTCAGCAGGAAGAGATCACGCAGCGGTCCGCGATCCAGGCCGGCTGCGAAAATCGTACGTCCGCTTTCCAGGACCTCCTCGGCCTGCTTCACAGCGGCAAGTGCTGCGATCTTGTCCCTGTTGATCCGGGCTTCCTTTTCCAACCGCGGCAGCACCTTCTCCACCGTCTGTAGGTCTGCCAAGATCAACTCAGTCTCGATGGTCTCAATATCGCTCGCCGGGTTCACCGCGCCATCGATGTGAGTGACGTCCGGATCGTCAAACACCCGTGTCACCTGGCAGATCGCGTCCGCCTCACGGATGTGGGACAGGAAGGCATTGCCCATCCCCTCACCCTTGCTGGCACCCCGAACGATTCCTGCAATATCGACGAAGCTCACGGTCGCCGGCACCGTACGCTCGGAATCAAGAAGCTTCGCCAAAACCGCCAGCCGCCCGTCTGGCACCCCCACCACTCCGATGTTGGGGTCGATCGTGGCAAACGGGTAGCTGGCAGCCAGCACATCGTTGCGAGTCAGGGCGTTGAACAGCGTCGACTTGCCTGCATTCGGAAGCCCGACTATGCCGATCGTGAGTGCCACGGCGGACAAGCCTAGGCCGTAGCAGCGATCTTCAGTTCTCGCCCGTGAGGAAGGCTTCCATCGCCCGAGTCAGGGCCAGCGGGTCATCGGTGCCAGCCAGCTCGCGAGCCGAGTGCATGGAGAGCGTAGGGATGCCTACGTCGATGGTGGTGATTCCCAGCCTGGTGGCTGTCAGTGGACCAATGGTCGAGCCGCACGGCATCGCATTGTTCGATACGAATTCCTGCGTACGGACGCCGGTCCTGCGGCAAATGCGTCGCCAGAGAGCCGCGCCGCGTCCGTCTGTCGCGTAGCGCTGGTTGGCGTTGATCTTGAGCAGTGGCCCCGAATTGAGCAGCGGCTGATTGGCAGGATCATGTCGGTTGGGATAGTTCGGATGGATGGCGTGGCCGGTGTCCGCCGACAGGCAGAACGTCTCGGCGAGAGATCGATACCGCTGGTCGAGCGTGGCACCGAGACCGTCGGAGATGCGGGTCAAGATGTCGGCAAGCAACGGACCGGAGGCACCGCTCCGAGAGGCACTGCCCAGTTCCTCATGATCAAAAGCCGCGATCATCTGGATCGCATCACCATCGTCGGCGTTGATCATGGCGACGAGACTCGCATGCATGCTGCTCAGGTTGTCGAGCCGGCCTGAGGCGAGGAATTCCTGCTGCGGCCCGAAGATCGCAGGCTTTGCCGTGTCGTACACCCTGAGGTCGTAGCCGTCGATCTCGCCAGCGGAACAACCTGCCACTTTGGCCACGTGATCAAGAACATGGATGCCGGGATAGCCAACGCTCCACACAGGTGCGGTATGGAGTTGCTTGTCCAGCTTGAGGCCCTCGTCGTTCACGCTGCGATCGAGATGAATAGCCAGTTGAGGTATCCGCATGATCGCCTCGGTGCGTACCAGCTGCGTGCTGCCGTCGCTGAGCACCAGCCGACCTGCCAAACCGAGCTCGCGATCCAGCCAGGAGTTGAGCAACGGAGCGCCATAGATCTCTATTGCGAGCTGCTGCCAGCCATAGCTGCCGATGTCGGGCCGCGGCTTGAGCGTGAAACCCGTCGAATCCGTGTGCGAGCCGAGGATCCGGAACGGACTGAATGATCTAGGAGCATCGGGGATCCGCCACGCGATCAGCGCGCCATCGCGTACGACGTAATGCCCGCCGGGCTCAGAGCTCCAATCGGCCGACTCCTCCTGTCCGGCAAAGCCTTCCGCGGCCAGCCGGCGGGCGCCCTCGACGGCTGCGTGGTGGGAGGAGGGCGACGCTTCTACAAAGGCGGCCAGGTCGGCGACATGATCAAGCTCGGGCGACATGGTCCCAACCTAGTGATCCCTGGGTCACTGATCACACCGGTCAGGCGCAGATCGGTATACGGATGCGGTGCTGCGCGGAGCCGCCTCCGACGTTTTGTCGTCCCGCCCAGGCAAGATCTCCCCCATGGATGGTGTCACGGTCATCGCCCTGATCTGTGGCCTGGTGGTGGGGCTCCTGCTCGGGAGCACCGCCGGCTGGGCAATCGCCCGTGCCCGCCAGCAGTTCGATACGGCACATGCTCAGATGTTGATCGCGCAATCTCACGGAGACGCGGCGGCCGCACGCGCCGAAGCCGCGCAGGCACGAGCAGACGTAGCGCTGGCCCGCAGCGACGTGGCCGAGGCCCGCGGCGAGGTGGCCGCCGCGCAGGCGAAGACGGCGGAGGTGTCCGCCGAGGTGGCCAGCGCAATCGCCCAGCGCGACGCCGCGCTAGAACGGGCCAGGGAGATCGCAGCGGACCGGGAGTCGATGATCAACCAGTTCAGAGTGCTGTCGACTGAGACGCTTGAAAGGCAAGGCCACACTGCCGATGCGCAAGCCGAGGTACGACTCAAGGCGACCGAACAACTGATGACCCCAGTCCGCGAGAGCCTCGACCGGTTCAACAATCGACTCACCGAGGTGGAGAAAGAACGGGCCGCAATGTCGGCGGAGCTGCGCACCCAGGTGAGCCATGTCCAGCAGACCGGCGAAACCCTACGCCGCGAGACCGCCGCCTTGGTGACTGCTTTGCGCAAACCTCATATCCGCGGCTCCTGGGGAGAGACACAGCTCAAACGCGTCGCCGAGCTGGCCGGGATGATCGAACGCTGCGATTTCGATCTGCAGTACACCACCAGGGCCGACGACCGCGTGCTGCGACCGGACATGCGGGTCAACCTGTCCGGGGGCAAGCACGTCTTCGTTGACGCCAAGGTCCCCCTCAGTGCTTTCCTCGAGGCTGCCGAGACCGACGACCCGGACCTCAAGGCGCAGGCGCTGACTCGCTACGCGCGGAACGTCCGAACGCATATCGATCAGCTCTCGTCCAAGCAATACTGGAAGGCTGGCGAGACACCGGAGTTCGTGGTGCTCTTCTTACCGAACGAGATGTTCTTCGCCACTGCCCTTGATCAAATCCCAGACCTCTACGACTACGCGGCCGCACGCGATGTCGTTATGGCCACGCCGACGACGCTGATCGGCATGCTGCGTGCTGTGGCGTACGGCTGGAGGCAGGCGGCCCTGGCGGAAAGCGCCGCCGAAGTGTTCCGGCTCGGCCGCGAACTGCACGAGAAGCTCGGCCTGATGGGGAACCGTTTCGACAAGCTCGGTCGCGCACTACGGGGCTCGGTGAACGCCTACAACGAGACGATCGCCACCGTCGAGGGCACCGTGCTGGTCCGCGCCCGAAAGTTCCGCGACCTGAAGGTCAGTGAGAAAGAGCTGCCCGGACCGACCCAGATCAATGACGCCGTACGCCAGATCCAGGCTCCCGAACTGGTAGATGATGCGGTCCAGATCGAGCCGATGGTCGGCCGGCGTCGCCGACGCCGCTCGGCCACGATCCCGGAGGAGTCCGAACTCTTCAGGCCTGACCCAGATCTGACCGAGTTGATCGAGGAGACTTCGCCTGCCGAACCAGATCAGACGGCGCAGTCGTCCTGACCTAATCGTTAGCGGCGCCCTTGCGAAGATCCTTCCGGAGCTCTGGCGGCAGCGCGAAGACCAGAGACTCCTCGGTGAGACGCTCCTCACGGGCGACGGGAAAGCCCTGGTCGACCAGATAGTCCAACACGCCCTGTACCAGATCCTCCGGCACCGAGGCTCCGCTCGTCACCCCCACCGAGTCGACGCCAGCCAGCCAGGCGGGATCAAGCTCTGAGGCATTGTCGATCCGATGCGCCGACTTGGCACCTGCCTCGAGCGCTACCTCCACCAGGCGCACCGAATTGGATGAGTTTGCCGAGCCAACCACGATCACCAGATCGCTGTGCGCAGCGATCTGCTTGACGGCGAGCTGACGGTTCTGGGTGGCATAGCAGATGTCATCGCTCGGCGGATCCTCCAAGAGGGGAAACTTCTCTCGGAGCCTGTTGACCGTCGCCAAGGTCTCGTCGACGCTCAGCGTGGTCTGGCTGAGCCAGGCAAGTCGTGACGGATCGCGTACGTCCAGCCCATCCACATCAGCAGGTGACTGCACGAGCGTGATGTGCTCGGGCGCCTCACCTGTGGTCCCCTCGACCTCCTCGTGCCCCGCGTGTCCGATCAGCAAGATCTGCAGATCGTCCTTGGCGAAACGCTTGGCCTCGTGGTGCACCTTGGTGACCAGCGGGCAGGTCGCGTCAATCGCCTTGAGCCCTCGCTCTTTGGCCTCCTTCTGGACTGCTGGAGATACCCCATGGGCCGAGAACACGACCGTGGACCCCTGAGGGACCTCGTCGAGCTCCTCGACGAAGATGGCGCCCCGCTCCTCCAAGTTCTCTACCACGTGCCGGTTGTGCACGATCTGCTTGCGGACATAGATCGGTGGCCCGTAGGTGTCCAGCGCTTTCTCGACGGTGATCACCGCGCGGTCGACACCGGCGCAGTACCCCCGGGGCGCCGCCAGCACGACTTGCCTCTGGCGGTTCGGCGCAGTTGCCTGGCCCGTCTTGTTCACCCGGTCAGTGTAGGTGGTTCAGCCGAGCTTCGGATCGGCCAGCGATTGGCCTGACCGCGGTACTACGCTCGCGGCGTGGCCCTGCAATCCTCGCCTGAGAACCCGCAGCCTTTACGGGTGATCGCTCGCGCCGTGCGCAGCTGGGTAGAGCGACTCGGAGCAGTTTGGGTCGAGGCCCAGCTGATCGAGATCAACCGACGCTCCGGCACGCGGACCATCTTCTTGACCTTGCGGGACAAGCTCGCGGAGGTCTCGGTGTCGGTGACCACCTCACCGACGACGCTGGACTCGGCTGGACCTTTGACCGAAGGTGCGACGGTGGTCGCCCGGCTCAAGCCGTCGTACTACGAAAGTACAGGTCGGTTCATCTTCTCCTGCGATGCGATCACTCCGATTGGGGAGGGACGGCTGCTTGCCCGGCTCGAGCAGACCAAGCGGCTGCTCCAGGCCGAGGGACTCTTCGAGCGGTCGCTGAAGAAGCCGCTGCCGTTCCTGCCGAGGGCGGTCGGGCTCGTCACCGGCGAAGGCAGCGCAGCGGAGCGGGATGTCGTGGAAAACGCGCGGCGGCGTTGGCCGGCGGTACGGATTGTCACCCGATACGCACTTGTGCAGGGACCGCAGGCCGGCGAGCAGCTCATCGCCGCGGTGCAGCACCTCGACCGCCACCCCCAGGTCGACGTCATCGTCATCGCCCGGGGCGGCGGCTCGGTGGAAGACCTTCTCCCCTTTTCCGACGAGGGCCTCATTCGTGCCGTGGCCGCCTCCCGTACGCCCGTGGTGAGCGCGATCGGGCACGAGTCAGACAACCCGATCCTGGATCTGGTTGCCGACTATCGCGCCTCAACACCGACCGACGCCGCGAAACGCATAGTTCCCGACGTGGCCGACGAAAAGGCGCGGGTGCAGCAGGCTCGAGAGCGGATGGCTCAGGGTCTATCGCGCCTGATCGGCCGACAACAAGAGCTGCTCGACGGGCTGCGTTCGCGCCCAGTGTTGACGGATCCCACTGCAACGTTTGGTCGACGCTACGAGCAGCTGGCCGAGATCAGGCATCGCGCAAATCGGGCCATCGGATCGACGATCGACCGTGAGTCGGCTCTCATTGAGCATCACCTGGCGCGGATACGGGCGATGTCACCGCAGGCCACGCTGGATCGTGGCTACTCGATCATGCTGGGCCCAAATGGCGTCGCGGTCCGATCGGTTGAGCAGGTCAATGTCGGAGATGATCTTTTAGCACAGTTGGCCGACGGACAGCTGGCGGTCGAAGTGATGCAGCTGAAGCCGCGAGGAGGAGCATGACCGATCCAGCAGCCCAACCGGAGACACTCAGCTACGAACAAGCGCGCGACGAACTGGTCGTCATCGTCCAGCGGCTGGAGTCAGGCGCCGCCTCGCTCGAAGAGTCACTTGCGCTGTGGGAGCGCGGTGAGCAGCTGGCTGCCATCTGCCAGGCCTGGCTGGACGGGGCCAAGGCGAAGGTGGACGCCGCCAAGGCGAAGGTAGACGCCGCTCACACCGACGACCCTGCGCCTGTTGAGGAGACCTGAGCTGCTCTGCGAGCGTCGGTAGGCGCCCGCTGGTGATCGGAGGAACGATGAGCGGAACATGCCCCGCGAGCGGAGCGAGCAATCCAATACCTCGTTTCGCGAAGAGTGACGACGGCACCAGCTCCCAGGGGCGCCGCGCGAGCAGAGCCAATCAACTCGTGGTCGACAGGGTCGAGGCGTACGCCTCCAAGGCCTCATAGGGCAGATCGGCGGACACAACGACGGTGGCGCTCGAGCCATGCAGCACCAGCGATCTGGTGCGGCCGTCGGGGCTGAGCAAGCGTTGCCAGGTCTGGGCCCCGATAACGCTGTTGCCGTCGGGCGTCCCCTGCCGCGACTGCTCATCAACCATCTCTTGGGGCCGCAGGTCGCCCTGGTTGAGATCGATGTAGACCTCATCCGGGGTCAGGAACCCGATCTGCCACAAGTTACGCGGCGACGCCTCCGCGTTGAGGTACGGCCTTCCCAGTGGCACCCAATTCACGCGTGTCGCACGCCAGCCCTCAGGAAGGTTGGTTGGCGCAAGGACATCGAACGGGGCCTGCTCCCGCGCTGTGGTGAGCACAGGCTTCCAGTCGACTTCCTTGACAGGGTGGTCATCAGGCACGTCGGTGAAAATGACCGCGATCACGATCAGCGGGATCACGATCAAAGCGAGCGAGCGGATCAGGTCGCCCGCTGTCGACTGCCTTGTCGTACGCGCCACGTCTTCATCTTCACAGACCATGCCAACTCGCGCCCCGTTCGGCCGGTCCGGGACACTGTTCAACGATGGAAATCATCCAGACGATCGCCCGCCACACGGGCCCGCGAGGCGAAGTCGTGTTGCGGCGCCGGCTCGGTACCGGGATCCCTGTTGAGGAGTTGATCATCAACGGCGTGTTCGCCATGGACAGCAGCGACCGCTCGTCCGAGTCGCTGCTGGGCGAGCTCGTGTTGCCGCGCGATCAGGCGCGGCGAGTGCTGGTCGGTGGGCTGGGTTTGGGATACACCGCCGCCGCGATCTCGGCCAAAAAAGTCGACGTGATCGAGGTAGTGGAGATCGAGCAGTGCTTGATCGACTGGGCACATCAAGGCTTGACGGCGACCCTGGCCAAGCTGGCGTCGGATCCGCGGGTCCGACTCCATGCCGCAGATGTCCGGCTCGTTCTGGACGGGCGGAGCGATGGGCCGGTTGGGCCGTGGGACGCAATCGTGGTCGACGTCGACAACGGGCCGGACTTCCTGATCCATGACGAGAACGAGGCCCTCTACACCGAGGCGGGCATGCAAGCTGCGTACGATCAGCTGACCGAGAGAGGCATGCTGGCGATCTGGTGTCAATCGGTTGCGCCAGACCTGCGGGCCGTCCTGGAACGAGTTGCACCCCCGGTGCGGGAGCACATTATCGAAGTCGACCGTGGCGTGCGCAGCTTTCGGTACGCGATTTACACGGTATCCAGACTGGCGGACTCTCGGGAACCGGCTAGGCAAGAATGTGCCCATGAGCCAGTCAACTGATACGGGCGAGCATCGCATCGAGCGCGACACCATGGGCGAGGTGAGGGTGCCGGCCGCAGCCTTGTGGAAAGCGCAGACTCAACGTGCCGTTGAGAACTTCCCCATCTCCGGCATACCGATCAACTCTGAGTTGATCGCCGCCCTCGGCCTGATCAAGGAAGCGGCCGCCAAAACCAATGCCGCGCTCGGCGTCTTGAGAGACGAGTACGCTGCCGCGATCGAGAAAGCTGCTGGCGAGGTCGCGGCGAACCAGCACGATGCGGAGTTTCCCATCGATGTCTTCCAGACCGGGTCGGGCACCTCGAGCAACATGAACGCCAACGAGGTAATCGCTTCGCTCGCCTCTGCACAGCTGGGCGAAGCCGTGCATCCCAATGATCACGTCAACGCGTCGCAGTCGAGCAATGACGTCTTTCCCAGCGCCATCCACATTGCGGCGACGTACACCCTCGTCTACAGCCTGTTGCCGGCGTTGCGCCATCTGGAATCGGCACTCAGCTTGAAGGCCACGGAGTTCTCTCAGGTGGTCAAGTCCGGTCGGACCCACTTGATGGACGCCACCCCGGTGACGCTTGGTCAGGAGTTCGGTGGCTATGCCGCCCAGATCGGTCGTGGCATCGAGCGAGTGGAATCGGCGTTACCGCGCGTCGCCGAGCTGCCGCTCGGAGGGACTGCGGTTGGCACGGGAATCAACACCCCCGCAGGCTTCGCCGAATCTGTGATCTCCATGATCGCGGATAAGACCGGTCTGCCGCTGACCGAGGCACGGGATCATTTCGAGGCGCAGGGGGCCCGGGACGGACTGGTCGAAGCCTCGGGCGTTTTGCGGACAATCGCGGTGAGCCTCACCAAGATCGCCAACGACCTGCGTTGGATGGCCTCGGGGCCGCGAGCAGGGCTCGGCGAGATCACGCTTCCCGACCTGCAGCCCGGGTCCTCGATCATGCCGGGCAAGGTCAACCCGGTCATCTGCGAGGCGACGCTCATGGTGTGCGCTCAGGTGATCGGCAACGACGCTGCGGTCGCCTTCGCGGGCGCGAGTGGCAACTTCGAGCTCAACGTCATGCTTCCTGTCATGGCGCGCAACACCTTGGAGTCGATCCAGCTATTGGCTAATGTGAGCAAGCTCCTGGCCGACCGCTGCGTCGAGGGCATCGAGGCCAACGTCGAGCATTGCAGGACACTTGCCGAGTCCTCACCGTCCATCGTCACACCGCTGAACCGCTACATCGGCTACGAAAACGCTGCCGCCGTCGCCAAGCAGGCGCTCAAGGAGGGCAAAACGATTCGTGAGGTGGTTATCGAGAACGGCTACATCGCGGATGGCGGCCTGACCGAAGAGCAACTGGATACGGCTCTCGACGTGCTGGCCATGACCCGCCGGCCAAGCTAGGACTGCGCCAAACCATGGAGGCCGTCAATACCAGCCGTGGGCGGACTTGTAGCTCCATGCGGCACAGGGGCTGCCGTATCGGTCCTTCATATACTCGATGCCCCAGATGATCTGGGTCGCTGGGTTGGTCCGCCAGTCACTCGCAATGGTTGCCATCTTCGAGCCGGGCAGGGCCTGAGGAATCCCGTAGGCCCCCGAGCTCGGGTTGGTCGCATCCACCCGCCACATGCTCTCGCGGATGATGATGTTGTTGAAGCAGTCGAACTGAGATGAGCCGTAGCCGTACTTGTTCTTCAAGATCTGCCGGGCCATCTCTTTCGGATCGGTCACGCCCGGCTGGTAACCGCGATTCCTGAGTGCTCGCTCGCGGGCGGCTTTCTCCTCGGCCGCCTTCTTCGCCGCAGCGGCCATCTCGGCCTTGATCTTGACGTGCTGCGCAGCGATCGCCTTGGTCTGCTTGCCCAAGGAGTTGGCCCGCTTCGCCGCTTGTTTGGCAGCGGCGAGCTTGACCCTGTCAGCCTCCCGATTCGCGCGTGCTTTGGCCGCTGCACGTTCAGCGGCGAGCTGATCAGCAGCCGAGGCGGAGGGAGCAACCGCAGGGGCCGGCACGGCGAGGGAAGTGGCCAGTTCACCGGGGCTGCTCAGTACAGCGACTGCTGTTGTTGCGACGAATGCTGTGAAGCCAACCCCGACTATGGCATGCTGAGCGAGTCGACGCACGGCCCATACAATGCCACATGTCGTTATCCAAATGACACCATTCTGAGATCTTTTCGATGCCCAATTTCACGGCAGGCGTCTAAACAGCCACATCTTCTAACATCTCGGTCACGAGAGCCGCGATTGGTGAGCGTTCGGAGCGGTTCAAGGTGACGTGGGCGAAGAGTGGGTGGCCTTTCAGCTTCTCGACGACCGCCACCACGCCGTCGTGCCTGCCAACCCGCAAGTTGTCCCGCTGGGCGACGTCGTGGGTCAGCACGACGCGTGAGCCCTGACCGATCCGGCTGAGTACGGTAAGCAGCACGTTTCGTTCCAGTGACTGCGCCTCGTCGACAACAACGAATGAGTCATGTAGGGACCGGCCCCGAATATGCGTGAGGGGCAGCACCTCAAGCAGCCCGCGTCCCAACACCTCTTCAATGACCACCTTGGTGGTAAGCGCACCCAGGGTGTCGAAAACAGCCTGCGCCCAGGGCGCCATCTTTTCGCCCTCCGTGCCCGGCAGGTAGCCGAGTTCCTGGCCGCCGACCGCGTACAGCGGACGGAAGACCACCACTTTGGAGTGCTGCTGGCGTTCTAAGACCGCCTCGAGTCCAGCGCAGAGCGCGAGAGCTGACTTACCGGTACCGGCCCGGCCGCCAAGGGAAATGATGCCGATGGAGGGATCCAGCAGCAGATCCAGAGCGACCCGTTGCTCAGCCGAGCGGCCATGAATCCCGAACACGTCTCGGTCAGCCCTGATCAGTTTGATCTCCTTGCTCGGCATGATCCGGCCCAGAGCCGACGCGCTACCGCTAAGCAGCACGACGCCGGTGTGGCAGGGCAAGTCCCGAGCGTCGTCAAGCTCAAGGAACCCCTGCTCGTAGAGGCGGTCGATGTCGCTGCCGTCGACCTCGATCTCGCTCATCCCGGTCCACTCGGTTTCGACGGCCAGCTCAGCGCGATACTCCTCCGCCTTGAGACCGACGGCCGATGCCTTGACCCTCATGGGCAGATCTTTGGACACCAGCGTCACCGCGCACCCTTCAGCGGCGAGGTTGAGTGCGACCGCAAGTATGCGGGAGTCATTGTCGCCCAGGCGGAAGCCGTCCGGCAGCGCGGCTGGATCAGTGTGGTTCAGCTCGACGCGAATGGTGCCGCCAAGACTGTTGATCGGTACGGGGGCATCAAGGCGCCCGTGAATCATCCGGAGCTCGTCAAGGTGGCGCAGGGCCGTACGAGCAAAGTAGCCCAGCTCGCTGTGGTGACGCTTGCCCTCCAGCTCGGTGATGACGACAACAGGGAGCACGACATCATGCTCGTCGAAACGCCGCATCGCGTGCGGGTCGCTCAGCAAGACGGATGTGTCGATGACGTAGGTGCGACGGCTTGATGAAGAAGACACAGGTCTGCCCTTCTTGGGGGCCGTACGCGGTCCGCGCCCGGCCCCACCGTTACGTGGCTGGCCGGGATGGATGACCGGCATTGAGCTGTGCCGGTTCGCAGTACGTCGAGTGACGGTGCATGCATCGCCTCCCAGGCGGACCGCTTATTGCGTTCCGCATCTCGACGGTACGTCGAGAGGTGGGTCGAAGGCGAGAGCCACGCCGTGATTTCACGTGATGGCAACCTAGCTCTAGGTAATTCTTCAGCCCATTCTTGGCGACGTGGCGCCCGACCACTTCAAGTAGTCGGGCAGAACGATCCGAATCTGCCGATGGCGGTACGCGAGCGGATTGCGGCGGCGCCCCGCGTCGGTATCCCCCGCTGTGTGGAATGTTCGCGCTGTGCATGGCATGCATCCGTGTGCATCGGTATCCCACGCTGCGTGGGATACCGGCGCGCGATCCCGACGACCGCCCCACTGATCCGCGGCCGTGGTGGAATACCTCTCGGCGACCAGGAGGTGGATCATGCGCGCCAGGCTGGGCGTGGACGTCGGGGGGACGTTCACCGACCTCGTCGCGCTGGTCGGCAGCACCCTGGTGACCGCGAAGACCCCGTCGACCCCCGCCGACCAGGCCCGGGGCGTGCTCCAGGCGGTCACCGCGGCCGAGCCTGGCGGCGGATAGTGTCGGCGCGTTCGCCCACGGCTCGACCGTGGCCACCAACGCGCTGCTGGAACGGCGCGGCGCCCGCACCGCCTTGGTGACCACCGAGGGCTTCCGGGACGTGATCGAGATCGGCCGCCAGAATCGGCCCGCACTCTACGACCTGACCCGCGACCGCCCGGCCGCACTGGTCCCCCGGGACCTGCGGTTCACCGTCCGGGAACGGACGGGCCCGCGCGGCGTCATCACACCGCTGGACGAGGAATCGGTGCACGCCGCCGTGCGCCGGTGCCGGGAGGCAGGTGTCGAGGCGGTGGCGGTGTGTCTCATCTTCGGTTTCCTGTACCCCGACCACGAGCGGCGGGTCGGGGAGGCGCTGCGGGCCGCGCTGCCCGAGGTACACGTCTCACTCTCCTGCGAGGTGCTGCCGGAGTTCCGCGAGTACGAGCGGTGCTCGACGACGGTCTGCGACGCGTACCTCAGCCCGCGGCTGTCGCGGTACCTGCGCAGCCTGGGCACCCAGGTGGCGGCGCACGGGCTACCGGCGCCGGTGGTCATGCAGTCCTCCGGCGGCGTCGCCGAGATCGGATTCGCCGCCTCCCACGCCGCCAGCTGCCTGCTGTCCGGACCGGCCGGCGGGGTAGTCGGCGCCGCCTGGGTGGCCGGCCTGTCCGGTGAGGTCGACCTGCTCACCTTCGACATGGGCGGGACGTCCACCGACGTCGCTCCGGTCCGCGGTGGACAGGTGCAGACCACCACCGAATCTGTGGTCGCCGGGGTACCCGTGAAGCTGCCGATGGTGGACGTACACACTGTCAGCGCCGGTGGCGGCTCGATCGCCTGGATCGACTCGGGCGGAGCCCTGCGGGTGGGTCCGCACTCGGCCGGCGCCGAGCCCGGACCCGCCGCGTATGGCCGGGGCGGTGACCAGCCCACCGTCACCGACGCAGACCTGTACCTGGGTTACCTGGCCGACGGAGTAGAGCTTGGCGGCGAGGTACTCCTGGACCGCGCGGCCGCGGGTACGGCTCTGCTGCGCGTGGGTGACCGAATCGGGCTCGACACGCACCGCACGGCGCTAGGGGTGATCCGGGTGGCCGAGGCGGAGATGACCCGCGCCCTACGGGTGATCAGCGTGCAGCGCGGCCTGGACCCGCGGGAGTTCGCCCTGGTGGCCTTCGGCGGGGCGGGCGGCATGCACGCCTGCGCACTCGCCGAGGAGCTGGGCATCCGGCGGATTCTGGTGCCGAGGGCCGCCGGCGTACTCAGCGCGCTCGGCCTGGCCATCTCCGACGCCCGGCGCGACGAGGTGGCGCCGTTCCTGGCCGACCTGGCGACAGCCGATCCGGCGGCCCTGGCGCGGCGTTACGCCGAGCTGGCCCGACAGGCGACCGCCCAGCTCGGCCCTGGGGCGGCCCCACCGAAGGCCACCCGGCTGGCCGACCTGCGTTACCACGGCCAGTCGTTTGAGCTGACGGTCGCCGTCGACGGGCCCGGCCCGGACGACGAGCGCGGCACCGACGCGGGCGGCGAGCCGGCCGATGGGTCACGTGCGGCCGGCGACGCCCTGCCTGACCTGGCGGCGCTGGCCCGCCACTTCCACCGCGAGCATGAACGCCGATACGGCTATCGAATGGACGACGAGCCGGTGGATCTGGTGAACCTGCGCGTGGTGGCCACCCGGCCCGGGTCGCGGCCGGTGCTGCGGGAGGATCCAGCCCGGGCGGCAGCCGATCCCGCTACCCGCCGGGCCAGCTTCGACGGCGAGTGGCGGGAAGTGGCGGTGTACCGACGAGACTCCCTCGGTGCGGGCAGCACGTTGCGCGGACCGGCGGTGGTGGAGTTCGCCGAGTCCACCTGCGTGCTGCGCCCCGGCTGGATCGGCACGGTTGACGGTGTTGGCATGTTGCTGCTCACCCGGCACGAGGTGAGCGCGCCGTGACCGCGGAGCGGCCGGTGAACGACACCGGGGCCGGAGGGGAGCGGCTGGACCCGATCACGCTGACTGTGCTGGCCAGCGCGCTATCCGGGGTCGCCGAAGAGATGGGTACGGCGCTGGTGCGCAGTGCGTACTCCTCGAACATCAAGGAGCGCCGGGACTGTTCGGCGGCGCTGTTCGACGCGCGTGGCCGGATGGTGGCCCAGGCCGAGCACATTCCGGTGCACCTGGGCGCGATGCCCGAGGCGGTGGCCGCGGTGATGGAGCGCGACCCGGGGCCGGGCGACGTCTTCGTGCTCAATGACCCGTTTTCCGGCGGCAACCACCTGCCCGACATCACGATGGTGTCCCCGCTGGGCACCGACGAGCAGACCTGGGGGTACGCAGTCACCAGGGCGCACCACTCCGACGTCGGCGGGATGCAGCCGGGCTCGATGCCGGCCGGCTCGCGCGACATCTGGTCGGAGGGTCTGGTTATCCCGCCGGTACGGCTCGTGCGTGCCGGCGATTATGTTCCGGACGTGCTGGAGCTGATCCTGGCCAACACGCGCACGCCGCGGCTGCGGCAGGGCGACTTCCGGGCCCAGATCGCGGCGAACCGGCTGGCCCAGGAACGGCTGGCCGACCTGATGGCCCGGTGGGGCTACGCCACCGTCTTCGCCGCGTTCGAGGAGGTTCTGGCGTATACCGAGCGGCGTACCCGGGAGGTGGTGCGCAAGTTGCCCGACGGCGAGTACGTGGCTTCCAGCCAGATCGAGGGCGACGGGGTGACCGACGAGGATATCCCGATCCGGGTCGCCGTGCGGGTGGCCGGGGACCGGATTGTGGTGGACTTCGGCGGCACCGCCGGCGCTGTCGGCGGCAACGTCAACTGCCCACTGTCGGTGACCCGCTCAGCGTGCTTCTTCGCGCTGCGGGTGCTCTTGCCCGACGACATCCCGGCCAACTCCGGCACGTACGCGCCGCTGGAGATCCTCGCTCCCGAGGGCAGCCTGGTGAACGCCCGCCGCCCTTCGGCTGTGGTCGCCGGCAACGTCGAGACCAGCCAGCGGCTCGCTGACACGGTGCTCGACGCGTTCGCCCAGATGACCGACGTGCCGGCCGCCGGACAGGGCACCATGAACAACGTCAACATCGGTGGTCGGGGCTGGACGTACTACGAGACCATCGGCGGCGGCCAGGGCGCCGGCGACGGACATCCCGGCTCGTCCGGGGTGCACGTAGGGATGTCGAACACGCTCAACACGCCGGTGGAGGCGTTCGAGCAGGAGTACCCGATGCGGGTCGAGCGCTTCGAGCTGGCCTACGGCAGCGGCGGCGCCGGCCGCTTCCCCGGCGGGGACGGGATCGTACGGGCGATCCGCGTCCTGGAACCGGCCAGCCTGTCCCTGCTGACCGACCGGCGGCGGCACCGGCCGACCGGGCGCGACGGCGGCAGCCCCGGCGCGTGCGGGCAGAACGAGCTCAACGGCGAGCCGCTGCCGGCCAAGGTGAGCCTGCCGTTGGCCGCCGACGACGTAGTCACGATCACTACGCCGGGCGGGGGCGGCTACGGGGCGCCCGGCAACGCCGACTTGTCAGAACCTGAGGGGGCTATCGGTCCCTGAGATTCTGACAAGTCGGCGTCACTGACCGAAGCGGCGCTCTCGCTGCCCGTACGAGCGCAGCGCGCGGATGAAGTCCACCTTCCGGAAGTCAGGCCAAAGCGCCTCACAGAAGTAGAACTCGCTGTGCGCCGACTGCCACATCAAGAATCCCGACAACCGCTGCTCCCCGGAGGTTCTGATGATCAGGTCCGGGTCGGGCTGGCCTTTGGTGTAGAGGTGCTCGGCAATGTGCTCGATGTCGAGAGTCTGGGAAAGTTCGTCGATCGAGGTGCCGTTCTCGGCATGCTCGGCAAGCAGGGAACGTACGGCGTCGCGCAACTCATGCCGCCCGCCGTAAGAGACGGCGATGTTGACCAGCATGCCGTTGATGTCGGCGGTATCGTGATCGGCAATCTTGAGCCGCTTGGCGGACTGAGCCGGCAGCAGATCCAGCGCCCCCACGGGATGGACTCGCCAACGCCTGGTCGCGGCCAGGTCGCTCACCATCCGCTCGATCACGTCGAGCAGAGGCTCGATCTCTTCTTGCTTGCTGCGGGAGAAGTTGTCGGTCGAGAGCACCCACAAGGTGACGACCGGGAGACCGATCTCGTCGCACCATTCCACGAACTCTTTGAGCTTGTCAGCACCGGCTTGGTAACCCGCGACGAGCGGTTGCCCGGGAGCATTGGTACGCGCCCAGCGGCGATTGCCGTCGGCGAGCACGGCGACGTGGCGCGGCAGCCTGTTGCGGTCGAGCTCGGCGATCAACCGATGCTCGTAGGTCGCGTACAACAGCCCTGACGGGTGCAGGCGATCCACGAATTCGCGCAGCCGATCGAGACGTGCCACAACTGGCAGCGTATCCCGCAACGATTGAGAATCCGCCTCGAGTCATAGATCAGGAAGGTTGAAAGTGCGGGCGTCTACGACTCGGCCCAACCTTGGTCCTCGACGCTGCGATCGCCTACCCTGAACCTACCAACCAGTAACTTTCCACGAGCTAGTTCGCGGCTCGGGGTCGGAAGGGAGATGCCCTGCCCACAGTTCACCTTGGCGAAGACAAGCCATCCCAGTCCACGGTTCAGCCCGATACCGAGAACTCGCTGACCGAGGTGCTTGGCGCAGTCAAGCCGCGGCTGCGTGGTTGGCTGCACGCTGGTATGGCTCCCCTCGCACTGGCCGCGGGCATCGTGCTGGTCTCCCTCGCCGCGACGCCTGTGGGTGTGGTTGGCGGGGCAGTCTTCCTTACCGCATCGGTGCTGCTTTTTGGCACCAGCGGCGTCTACCATCTCCCGACCTGGGGGCCGCGCGGCGATGCAATCCTCCGCAGGATGGACCACGCCAACATCTATGTGTTCATCGCGGCAACCTACACGCCGCTCGCGTTGATCTTGCTGGACGGGGGTTCACGGGTATTACTGCTCACCCTCATCTGGTCAGCGGCCCTCGGCGGGCTGTTCTTCCGCCTGTTTTGGCTATCGGCCCCGCGCTGGCTCTACACCGCGCTTTACCTCGTCATGGGCTGGGCCGCCCTCGGCTGGCTCGGAGCCTTCTATTACGCTGCCGGCCCGGCGGTCGTGATCTTGATCGTTGCCGGCGGCATCTGCTACACCTTCGGCGCGGTGGTCTACGGCCGGAAACGTCCCAACCCCTCCCCCACCTGGTTCGGCTTCCATGAGATCTTCCACGCCGCCACCGTCGCAGGCTTCGTCTGCCACTACGCAGCCATCGCCATGATCACGATCTGAGTGCTCAGCTTTTAGTTGATTCCAGCTGGCTGGCCAGGTCATCGACCGAGGTGACGGGCAGCCGGCACACAAAGTGCCGGCAGACGTATGCCGTCGGCCGGTCGTTGAGCATCGGCCGCTCGGCCAGTAGGGCCAACCCAGGCTGGTCCGGCACGCCAGCCATCACGATTGATCCGGCTGGTGCGAGCTGGTGAGCGGTGTGGACAAGCTGGGCTCGAGCCGCATCGTCGCGACCGACCACCGCAACCTGAAACGGCCTCCGGCCAGAGGTCTGGCTGATCGCGTCCGCGAGGAGCCAACCAGCAAACCGCGGCGCGCGGCGGACCAACTCGCCGGCGCTCGCGGCTGCTCGATCGGCGCGGACTGCGTAACGGTCAACCCCGGTGAGTTCGGCCATCAGTCGCAGTGCGTGAACGGCCGCACTCAAGCCGGACGGGGTAGCGTTGTCGGTCGCATCCTGGGGTCGGGTGTACAGCTGCTCGGCATCGGCAGCGGTGTCGAAGAATCCACCACCGACATCGTTGAACTGCTCCATGATCACCTCGAGCAGCTGCTCCGCGCGGCTCAGCCAGAGCGGCGCCGCGTGTGCGGCTGCCAGGCGCACGGCAGCCAGGGCAAGTGCCGCGTAATCCTCGAGAATGCCGAATGCTTCCCCGGCTACGCCATCGCGCGAGGTCCGGCGTAGCCGGCCGTCTCGCCAGTGAAGCTGCCAGACGTGCTCGGCGGCCTGAGTCGCGATCTGCAGCCACTCCGGGCGAGCGAAGATCATCGCCGCCTGCACCAGCGAATCCACCAGCCACCCGTTCCAGGCGGCCACGACCTTGTCGTCGCGCCCAGGGCGGGAGCGCTGATCACGTGCCACGCGGAGCCGCTCCTGAACGTCAGCAAGCCGGACTTGATCATGATCGGACCGAAGCTGCAGAGTCGAGGCACCATGTTCGAAGGTGCCGGTTGGTGTCACCGAGAAGACCTCGGCCGCCCAGGCTGCCTTGGCCTCGTCGAGCGCTGCCAGGAGTTGATCACGGTCCCAGACGTAGTAGGCACCCTCGCGGACCGCACCGTGATCATCTTTCGAGTCGGCATCCAGACTCGCCGCGAACGCGCCCTGCTCGGTCCGCATCTCACGCAGCAGCCAGGCCACTGTTTCGGTGACGACGCGCTCGGCCAGCGGGTTGCGCGTTCGACGCCACCAGTGGGTGTACGCCCCTAGCAGCAAAGCGTTGTCGTACAACATCTTCTCGAAGTGCGGCACCACCCATCCCGCATCAACGCTGTAGCGCGCGAAGCCGCCACCTATCTGGTCGTACATGCCGCCTCGCGCCATAGCCTCCAGCGTGCGTCCCGCCATGAACGTCGCTGCTTCGCCGCCGTCGCGAAGTAACGCCTCGAGCACCATTGACGGTGGGAACTTGGGCGCCCGGCCGAACCCGCCGTACGTCGGGTCGAACTCCCGTTGCAGCAGCAAGATCGACTCCACGCAGTCGGCAGCAGTCAGTGTCTCTGAGCCGGCTGGTGTTTGTGGCATCGACAATCGGCGAGCGATCTCCGACGCGCTCACGAGGATCTCTGATTGGCGGTCGCGCCAGGCCTCACTGATGGCTTGCAGCACCTCTCGTAACGAGGGCAAGCCGTGACGTGGCGTGGGCGGGAAATAGGTTCCGGCGTAGAAAGGCTTGCGATCAGGCGTCAGAAAGACGCTCATCGGCCAGCCACCCTGACCGGTCAATGCCTGGGTGGCTTGCATGTAGACCGCGTCGACATCCGGGCGTTCTTCACGGTCAACCTTGATCGGGACGAAGTGCTCGTTGATCACGGAGGCAGTTTGGGTGTCCTCGAAGGACTCGTGCGCCATCACGTGGCACCAGTGGCATGCCGCGTACCCAACGGAGAGGAAGACCGGAACCTGCCGCTCGACCGCCGCGGCAAATGCCTCGTCCGACCATGGCCACCAGTGCACTGGGTTGTCGGCGTGCTGGAGCAGGTATGGGCTGGTCGCCGAAGCGAGGCGGTTGCCGCCAGTCATCCTTCGACTCTATTCGTGGATCTCGACTCGGCCTCAGCCCTGTGTGCCGGGCGGCCGCTCCGATGCGGAGTCCTCGGCACCCTCTGACTCGTCGTCCTCCGGCGTGCGAATCTTACGGAACTGTTTCCGCATGCTGAAGTACAAGAACACCATTGCGCCAGCCAAGAGCAGAATGACGAGCAAGAGCATCCCACCCGGCTTGACCCAATTCGGGTCGACCTCGAGAAGGATCACGCTGGAACTCTACTCGCCGCGGGTACGGCGATTCCCGCGAACAGATCGTCCTCAGGAATGGTCGTCTGGACCAGGCTGCGCACCAGTTCCCATTCCTCGGTTGGCCAGGCGGATTTGTGGACGGCCAGCGGCACAGTGAACCACGGCCCGTCTGGATCAATCTGGGTCGCGTGCGCCAGGAGCGCGCGATCGCGCACCCGGAAATACTCGGCACAGCGAACCCGTGTCGTAATTCGCGCCGCGTGCTGGGGGTCCTCGGGCCAGTCACGGAGCCGTTCGGTGTACGGCGACTCGAGGCCGTGCGCCACCATCGCCCTGTCCAGCGCCACAGTCCGTTCACGATGGAAGGTAAACGAGTAATAGAGCTTGAGCGGTTGCCATGCCGGGCCTAGATCAGGGTACGCATCCGGGTCGGCAGCGGCCTGGATGGCCGCAACGCTGACTTTGTGACACATGATGTGGTCTGGATGTCGGTAACCTCCGTCGTTCTCGTTGTAGGTGGTCATCACATGAGGACGGAACGACCGAATGATCTTGACCAACGGGGCAACGGCGACAGCGATGTCCATGCGGGCAAAACAACCCTCAGGGAGCGGCGGATCATCGCCCTCGGGTAGACCCGAGTCCACGAAGCCAAGCCAAATCTGCTTGATTCCCAAGATCTCTCGGGCCCGATCCATTTCCTGACGCCTTATGTGAGCGATGTTGGCCAAGATGTCGGGACGGTCCATCGCTGGGTTGAGGATCGAGCCGCGCTCACCGCCGGTGCAGGTCGCGACGACAACTTCCACTCCTTCGGCCACGTATTTCGCCGTTGTGGCTGCCCCTCTGCTCGACTCGTCGTCAGGATGGGCGTGCACGTGCAGCAGCCTCAACGGCTCGCCCTGAGCGTCAACGCGAAGCGCGGGACGAGACATGATCGTCATGCTGCCACACTGCGCTTCGAGCGTCGGAGTCGCGCGCAGATCGAAGGCGCGCGATGCGCGAGCAGCAAGGCCAGACTAAATTGTCGGGGTGGCCGACGTAGCCGAGCGCCTGAGCCGGCGCTATCCCAAGGCCCGGATACCCCGTCCGCTGCTGGTGGGTCTGATCGGCGTCGGCGTAGTTCTTGCCCTGACCTGGCTGGTGTGGACAGCACTGCTGCACTCCCGCCCGGCGGTCGCCGCCCAGGTACAGACCTTTCGGATTGACTCCGATACGTCGGTGTCGGCCACCATCTCTGTTGAGCGTCGCGATCCCTCTGCGCCAGTGACCTGTCGGGTGCTAGCGCAAGCTGCGGATTTCCAGCCAGTCGGCGAGGAAGAGGTATCCATTGCCCCCAGTTCCGACCGTCTTGTTGGCGTAAGTGTGATGCTCACGACGCTGCGACGTGCCACCGCCGTGGTGGTCAAAGGGTGCACTGTGAACTGAGATGGTCTGGCCTGCCCTTGATAGGCTTGGCGGATGTCTGAAAACTCCGCCACCGAGACGATCTGGCTGACCCAGGAGGCCTACGACAAGCTCACGAAAGAACTTGATCACCTTTCTGGGCCAGGACGTGCTGCTGTCACCGCAAAGATCGCCGCGGCGCGCGAAGAGGGTGACCTGAGTGAGAACGGCGGCTACCACGCCGCCCGTGAGGAGCAGGCTCACCAGGAGGCCCGGATTCGTCAGCTCATCGACATGCTGAATCGAGCTCAGGTCGGTGAGTCGCCGGCAAACGCTGACAAGGTTGCCCCCGGAACCCAGGTGACGATCGCTTTTGACGGAGATGAGTCCGATACCGACACGTTCTTGTTGGGATCACGTGAGTTGCTCGGACTCGACGAAAGAGTCGACGCCACCAATGTCTACAGCCCGCAGTCGCCGCTTGGCTCCGCCATCCTTGGCAAGAAGACCGGCGATGCGGTCTCTTACGTCGCCCCTAACGGTCGCTCGATCAACGTCACCGTTGTGAAAGTCGAGGCATTTCGAGGCTGATTGGTCGTCTCAAGCTCTTCACACACAAGCGCCCGGAAATCCGGGCGCTTGTGTGACCTTAAAGCCGACTGATCAGTTCCTGGGCCTCGTCTGGCGTCAGCACCCCGGAGGCAACCTCCGAAAGAATCTCTTCCCGGCTCAATACATGCTCCGGCTCGGCTGTCTCGCCGAGGCCAAGCTTCTCCAGCAACTCCGCGAAACGCAGCCGTGCTGTGGGATATGACACGCCTAGGTGCTTCTCGACCTCGCGGAGATTGCCTCGTGACGAGAGGAATACGCGGAGCATCTCGGATTCTTTCTCGTTGAGCGCGCAGAACTCACAGGAACGAAACACACCTGCGATTTCGGTGCCGCATGAGACGCACCCCAACCGAATGAGCGCGAGCTGATCACCACATACCGGACATTCGCTCGGCGCGCGGTGTTCAATTCGCTCCTGCGGTCTGGCCGACCGCTGTGTCATCCAACGCCCGCTTCGCTGTTCATGTCGGAGCCGACTCGAACCTGGGCATGGCCCATGACGACCTCGATGTCGAGCCGTGCACTGCCACTGCCCATCACTACCTCATCGCCGGCGCCGCTGTGACCGCCTGCCCAGCTGATCCGGCCGAGCTGAGCTTCACCGGTGACAGTGACGTTGGAATCATCACCCAAGCTGATCGACAACGTTCCAGACTCGGTGCGGACCCGGTTGCGGCCGGTTTTGATCGTGCCTTTGATCGTCGCCTGCCCAGCCTGTATCAGGGCGTCGTTGATCTCGGCGACGTCCAGCAGCTTGGCAGCTCCAGCAGTGACTCGCACCTTGCCGAGATGCGGCACCTGCTCGGTGTGCAGGCTGCCCGCAGTGACCTCGACGTCGACGATCACATCTGGGTTGACACGGAGAAAGAGCTCCTTGCCAAGGCCCAGGGAGCGAAAGTCATCGAGGCTGCGTGGGGCACTTCGCAGGATGCTGAACCCGTCAAGTGAGGCACCTAACTCACCGTCGCTGGAGACCTCGAGGACTGAGCCATTGCGACGCAGCACGTGCGGCCCGTCGGCGGACAGCGTAGCCACCGAGGTCTCGCCGAGAATGCGAACCCGTCGCCCGACTGCCCGGACGGAGATGCGTTCGACCCCGCCAACGTTGACCGGCTTCGCGCGTACAGGCTCCTCGGACGTGTTCTCGGGATGCGGAGTCGTGGAACCGTAGCCGGCCTGCGGCTGGTCAGTGGCAGCCGCCCAGGGATCGGAGTCGGCTGCCGATCCAGCCAGATCCTCATTCGTTGGTTCGGCCGGCGTCTCGGAAGTCGACTCCGAAGCTTTCAAGGTGTCGATCCGGCGGGCCGCCTCGGCGGCGTCAATGCGTCCTGCGGCAAGTTCCTCCAGGATCGCCTTCATGTCAGAAGTTGTCATGCCGTGAATGTAAACCGGATCTTTTCAAAAAAGAAGTCTGCCTTTCTATTTTCAAGGGGTGACCAGGGTCTTCACCCAGCCCGTCGACTATTGAGACAGGCGTCCCAACGAGGGAACAACGTGAAACAATTGCGTGTAGCATGCAAATAGTTATATGTTTGGTGCATGCAAGTTTCTGTGCGGGCCCCCACCTCCTCACGGACCGCATCGGCCGAGTCCCTGATGCACGCCTTGATGGGCATCGGGCGACTCATGCGGCAGCGGGGTCAGGGCGAGACGCTCGACACGGGGTCGTTCTGGCTGCTGAAAGCCCTTGCTGCATCCGGACCGCTACGCGTCACTGACTTGGCTGTCTGGGCATGTCTGGATGCATCCACCGTTTCCCGGCATGTCGCCCAATTGCATACGGCGGGTCTGATCGAGCGGACACCTGATCCGGTCGACGGGCGTGCCCAACGCGTCAAGCTGAGCGATGCAGGCGCCGCACGAATCGATGCCGCTCTGCGCGCTCGCCGCGCTCTCATCGAGAAGTGCCTTGAATCGTGGGACACCGACGATCTTGCAGAACTTGACCGGCTATTGACACGCTTCGCCGCCGACGTCGAGGCTCTCACCCAGACGATGGAAAAGGTATGACTGAGGACCAGCCGGGTCGCGCGCTTAGGGAAAACGAGAACCCGAAGGCTGCAAACGCCACGACGGCACCTGAACCGCCCGCCCGTGCGACGAGCGCGTCAGGCGTCACCACGCCCGGCTCTGGCGGTGACTATCTGAGCCATCGCCAGATTCTTGTTGTCATGGGCGGCTTGATGGCCGGCATGTTCTTAGCCGCCCTCGACCAGAGCATTGTTGCGGTTGCCCTGCCAAGGATCACCTCCGAGTTGGGCGGACTGGACAAGCTCTCCTGGCTAGTCACCGCGTACCTACTGACCGCAACGGCGGCCACTCCGCTCTGGGGCAAGATCTCCGACCTGCGCGGTCGGCGGCCAATGTTCCAAGCCGCGATTGTTATCTTCCTGGTCGGCTCGGTGATCTGCGGCTTCGCTCCAGAGATCGCCGATTTCCTCGGCGTCTCGGGAATCAACGTCATGATCGCGGGCCGAGCCGTTCAGGGTCTTGGCGCCGGCGGACTCATATCACTTGCGCTTGCCGTCATCGGTGATGTGATTCCCCCACGCGAGAGGGGCAAGTACCAGGGACTCTTCGGCGCCGTGTTCGGCGTCTCGTCCGTGGCTGGTCCGCTGCTCGGCGGTTGGTTCACAGACAACCTTGGCTGGGAGTGGATCTTCTTCATCAACATTCCGATCGGCCTTGCTGCGCTGGTTGTCACCTCACTGGCACTCAAGCTGCATCACGTACGCCGCCAGGCTTCGGTCGACTACCTCGGCGCGGCGGCAATCGTTGGCTCCGTGACCAGCCTGGTGCTGTACCTCAGTTGGGCCGGTCCAGATGAGGGTTGGACTTCTGCCACGGCCATCGGGCTGCTCGTTGGCGCTCTCGTACTGGCAGCGCTCTTCGTGCTGGTCGAGTCCAGAGCCAAGGAGCCGATCATCCCTCTGGAACTCTTCAAGCATTGGACCTTCACCTCGAACATCATCTTCGCAATGATCATGGGTATCGGCATGTTCGGCGGCCTGATCTTCCTGCCGATCTACCTGCAGGCCGTAAAGGGTCTGAACGCCACCCAGTCTGGCCTCGCCATCCTGCCGCTCGTTCTCGGCATCTTCACCACCTCCATCGGCGGTGGTCAGATCATGGCACGCACTGGCCGCTACAAATGGATGCCGATTGCCGGTGCGCTGCTGGTGGGAGGAGCGCTATTCGCGTTCTCGAGACTGCAGGTCGATACCCCGTATTCCACGGTGGCCTTGATCATGTACGTGTTCGGTATGGGCCTCGGCTTCACGATGCAGGTGGTGGTCACCGCGGTACAGAACAGCGTCGATCGGCGGAACATGGGTGTGGCCACTGCGTCTGTGACTTTCTTCCGTTCAATGGGCGGCGCCATCGGTACTGCACTACTCGGGGCGATCCTGAACATACGGCTCAAGGAGCATCTGAGCCAGATCGTCGGAGCGGCGCAGGGTCATCCACCGGGCGGACCGATCAAGACCGACGATGTGACCGCGATCAAGACTCTTCCGGAGCCGATCAAGAGCTGGGTGCTCGAGGCTTTCACCCGCGCTATGGACGACGTCTTCCTGGTAGCAGTGCCATTCATGGCAGTCGCGTTCGTCATCGCTCTCACCATGCGCGAGAAACCGCTGCGAGGCCGGGCCACTCCCGATACCGATTCTGCAACGCCGAGCGCGTCGGATGGCACCGACCTCGTCTCGATGGCACATTAGATCAATTAGGAAAACGCCACCCGCGAATGGCACATTGGATACTCAGTCTGTGCACCGGCCTAGTTGAACGCAGTCATACGTAAGGACGCTGATGCCAACCAGGAGAATGCGCCGACTGTCCGGGGTCGCCGGAACGGTCGCGCTGGCAACCATCCTGGCCGCGTGTGGCGGGACTCCGGATTTCCCTCCGGCCGGCACCGGCGCGCAGCAGTCAGCCCCACCGGGCCCTACAGCGGCAACGCCGACCCCGACGCCCGACCCGGTCACCCTCAAGGCCAACGTCAAGAACGGTGCGAGCAAGATCAAGGTCGACACCCTGGTCTCGGTGTCCGCGAGTTCGGGGACCTTGACGAAGGTCGAACTCAGCTACACCAACAAGGATCGCCAGGGGCGTACGCAGCATGGCACCGTCGCCGGCAAGATCAACAAGACCCGTACGCAGTGGACGGCGAGCGACCGGTTGGAACCAACGACGGCGTACCAGCTGACCTCGGCCGGCAAGAACACCGTCAACCGGCCGAGTAGGGTCACGACAGCCTTCCGCACCCAAAACCTGACATTGGCTGAGCAAACCTATCCGACGCTCTATCCGCTCAAAGGCAGCCATGTCGGGGTGGGCATGCCGGTGATCTTGACCTTCGACGTACCGGTGAAGAATCGCCGCGAGTTCGAGAGGAACCTGCACGTCACCTCTTCGCCAGCTCAAGAGGGTAGCTGGCACTGGTATCACAGCAGGGAAGTGCGATTCCGGCCCAAGAACTACTGGAAGCCGGGCACCAAGGTGACCGTGGTGGCCAATATCAATGGCTTGAACGCCGGTGCTGGCATCTACGGTCAGATGTCGAGGAAAACCAACTTCACCGTGGGCAGATCGATGATCACCAAGATCAACCTGTCCTCCGATGTGGCCAAGGTCTATCGAAACGGCAAGTTCGTCCGCCGGATCTACGTGAGCGGCGGGAAGCCCGGCTGGCAAACCCGGAGCGGTGTCAAGCTGATCATGGACATGCTCTACACCACCCGGATGACCAACCAGATGATCGGCGCCCGCGAGGAATACGACTTCAGGGTGAAGTACGCGATGCGGATCACCTCCTCCGGCGAGTTTCTCCATGCTGCGCCGTGGAATGCGGGGCATTTCGGCCGGCGGAATGCCAGTCACGGGTGCGTCGGGATGAGCACCGGAGACGCCTCCTGGTTGTTCCGCCGCACCATGATCGGGGACCCCGTGGTCACCACTGGCACCAGCCGCCGCATGGAACACGGCAACGGTTATTCCGACTGGAACATTTCCTACTCCCAGTACAAGAAGGGCTCAGCGCTCTAGCGCTCTATTAGGTTTCCGCTATGTCGGGATTAGTGCCGATGGCGCACAGCCGGCAGACGCACAGCCGGCAAATGGACCCTCCCCCCCAACGGTGGCTCCGCCGTCCCGGCCAGGTATAGGACGAACGACTTGGTGAAGGCCAACAGCGGTACCGCCAAGAGCGCCCCCACGATTCCAGCCACGAGGATGCCGATCGCTATTGAGATCAACACCGCCAGCGGATGCAACTTGACCGCCCGTCCCAGGAGGAACGGCTGCAGCACATGGCCCTCGAGCTGCATCACCAAGATGACACCGCCGAGCATGATCAACGCCTCGACCCAGCCAAGCGCGACCAAGGCGACGAGCACTGCAACGAAACCCGAGACCAGCGCCCCGACGATCGGAATGAAGGCGCCGATGAAGACCAGCGCCGCCAGTGCTGGAGCAACCGGCACACCCAGTATCAGCGCCACGATGAGCACACCAATGCTGTCGACCAGCGCGACCAGAATTGTTGCCCGCACGTACGACGACAGTGACCCCCATCCCCGCAGTGCCGCTTGATCCACCCGATCCCGCGAAGCGCGCGGAATGAAGTTCAGCAAGAAGGTGAAGATGCCGCGGCCGTCGTAGATGAAATAGAAAAGAGCGAAGAGAGCAAGGGCGAGACCAGCAAGGAAGTGCCCGACCTGGGCACCAAATTCGGCCGCATAGCCCGCGATGGTGCTACCACTTGCCTGCAAGAAGTCAGTGATCCTGGACACCCAGGTCGAAGAATCAAGCCAGGCGGCATTCAGATGCAGCGGGCCATTGCGAAGCCACTCGGTCAGTGGGCCATTGTTAAGCCAGTCGCTGAACTGGTTGAAGCCGTTCACCACGTTGGTTGAGAGTTCCGCGCCCTGCCCAGCAATCTGTCCGCCGATCACGATCAGAACGGCGACGATCGACGCGACGGCGCCGAGCACCGTAATCGCGGTCGCCGCTGCTCTCGGCAACCCCCATCGCCCTCTCTTGAGCGCGTTGGCCACCGGCAACATCAGCGCGGTTAGCAGGATCGCGACTGCCACTGCAATGAAGACCTCGGAGAGATAGCGCACCAGCCAGGCAATCCCCCAGAGCACCACGACCACGAGAATCACCCGCCAGGACCAGGCGGCCGCGATCTGCAGGCCGCGAGGCACTGCGATCCCTGGCTCAGCGGCGCTTGTGGTTGCGCCTAGCTGAGCGGTGTTCGTGGTGGCGCCCAGCCCAGCGGTGTTCGTGGTGGCGACCGCTGTCTCGGGTTGCGGCGGTGGGTCCGTAGCCTGTGGCGGTGGGACTGCATAATCATCGGCAGGACCCGGAGCCAGCACTGGCAGCGTCCGGCGAGTCCGACGAGCGGACACCCGCGGGCCGTTCCGAGCCGATGACCCCATTCGCAGCCTCCAGAATCTTGATGTCGAGCCCTTCAACCCTAGCGACGCGTGGCCAAGACCGAAACGAGGCAGACTGTCCCGGTGGGCAGGCTGGGGGCCGCGCGGACCTGGGTGGGAGCCCGGCGTTTGCTCCCTCGTGAGGTCTACGTGCTGGGCCTTGTCGCGTTCTGTGTCGCTGTGGGCTTCGGTGTCCTGGTGCCGGTACTTCCGGTTTTCGCCCGGGCTTCGGGGTAGGAAATGCAGCCGTCGGCGGGGTCATTTCGGCGTTCGCCCTGATGCGCCTGATCTCCAGTCCTTTCTGCGGGTGGCTGATCAAGATCCTCAGCGAGCGGGTCATCATGGCCACGGGAATCTTCATCGTCGCGATCTCCAGCGCCTTGGCGGGTCTCTCGAACAGCTACCTGCAATTGCTGGTGCTGCGCGGCGTCGGCGGAATCGGCTCCGCGATGTTCACCGTCTCTGCCTTCACCTTGCTGCTCACCTCAGTGGAGGCCGGCGTACGCGGTCGCGCGGCCGGCTTCTTCCAGGCCGGGTTTCTCATTGGTGGGATCACCGGGCCTGCAATCGGCGGCGCGTTGTCGGCCGTCTCGCTCACGGCCCCGTTCTTCTTTTACGCCGGGACATTGGTCGTCGCTGGAACAGCGGGACTGGTGCTGCTGCGCCGGCGGAGTACCAAACCCGAGGATCAGACCGCCGAGGCCGTGCCGTTTCGGGCCGTGGTACGCGACACCCGTTATCAGGCGGCATGCTTCAGCAACCTCGCTCAGGGCTGGACATCGTTTGGAGTTAGGTCGTCATTGATTCCCGTCATGGTGGTGGAAGTGCTACACCGCCCCGCCTCCTGGACCGGCATAGCGTTCGCTTGTGCGGCTGTGGCCCAGACCGTCGCCGTCGGCCCGGCCGGGCGCTTCACCGATACGGTGGGTCGCCGGCCTGCCATGATCCTCGGCGGCACCGTTGCAGCGGTATCAATCATGGCGGTGCCCTTCGCACCGAACATCTGGCTGCTCATCGTCGTGCTTTGTCTGTACGGCATCGCTTCAGCCTTCCTGGGCACCGCCCCCGCAGCCGCGGTCGGCGATGCCGCGGGGCATCGGAGTGGCACGGCAGTCGCGGTGTTCTCGATGTGTTCTGATATCGGGGCAATCATCGGGCCGCTGGTCGCCGGCCTGCTGGCCGACACGTTGTCGTATCCGGCAGCGTTCGGAGTCGGAGCAGCCTTGATGCTCGTGGCGGCCGCACTGTCCTGGCGAATGCCTCGAGGTCAGCCAGCGCCGTCCCAGGAGGGGCCGTCAAAGGGGGGTACGCATGAGTCCGCGTCCGTTGACTGAGCTGGTGAGTGCAGATTGGGCGGAAGCTCTGCAGCCCGTTGCCGGAACGATCACGGCGATGGGGGCGTTCCTACGCGCCGAAGTGGCGGCTGGCCGCAACTACCTGCCAGCCGGTGAGCATGTGCTACGTGCCTTCAGTCGCCCGCTGAGCCAGGTCAAGGTCCTGATCGTCGGACAAGATCCCTACCCCACCCCGGGACACCCGGTGGGCCTGTCCTTCTCGGTCGCCCCGCAGGTACGCCCGATCCCACGGTCGCTCCAGAACATCTACGCCGAGCTCCAGGCCGATCTCGGCATCCGTCCGGCCGCCAGTGGCGATCTCACGCCGTGGTTCCAGCAAGGCGTCCTGCTGCTCAATCGAGTGCTGACCGTACAGCCAGGTCGCCCCGGTTCCCACCGCGGGAAAGGCTGGGAGCAGGTGACACAGCGGGCAATCGAGGCTCTGGCCGCCCGAGGCGGCCCGCTGGTGGCGATCTTGTGGGGGCGCGACGCGCAGTCACTCATACCTGTGCTCGGCTCAGTCCCCTACCTGGCGAGCGCCCACCCGTCACCTTTGTCGGCAGGAGCTGGATTCTTCGGATCACGACCCTTCAGCCGGGCCAACGACCTGCTGGTGCGGGCGGGCGGCGAGCCGGTCGACTGGGCGCTCGACGGCCCGCACGAGCGGCCCGGCCCAGCGAGGGCGGGCTAAAAAGGAGAGCGCCTTGGCCAGATCGGCGATCAGATCCTCGGCGTCCTCGATACCCACGCTGAGCCGGATGAGATCGCCAGGCACCTCCAACTGAGTGCCGGCCACCGATGCGTGCGTCATCGTGTGAGGATGCTCGATCAACGACTCCACCCCGCCCAAGGACTCCCCCAAAATGATCACTGAAGTGCCTTCGCAGACCTGAAGCGCCGCCGGCTCCCCACCAACCACGCGGAAGCTGACCATGCCGCCGTAGCGACGCATCTGCCGCTTGGCCAGATCATGTCCGGGATGGGCATCGAGCCCGGGAAAATAAACCTGGGCAATCCGCGGATGATCCTCGAGGAACGCTGCCACCACTTCGGCGTTGTCGCAGTGCCGCTCCATGCGCACCGCCAAGGTCCGTAGGCCGCGGAGCACCAGCCAGCAGTCGAACGGACTGGCGACCCCGCCGATAGCGTTCTGGTGAAACCTCAGTTGCTCGGCCAAATCGTCGTCGTTGAGTACCAGGGCACCCCCGATGATGTCGGAGTGCCCGCCGCAGTACTTGGTGGTCGAATGCACCACAATGTCGGCCCCCAGCTCGAGCGGCTGCTGAAGGTAGGGCGTTGCAAAAGTGTTGTCGACGACGACGAGAGCTCCGGCCGAGTGCGCCAAGTCCACGATTGCGGCGATGTCGGCAATGGCCAGCAGCGGGTTGGTTGGAGTCTCGATCCAGACCGCCCTGGTCTCACCAGGTGTGATGGCCGCGGCGACCGAGTCAAGGTTGGTCAGATGCGCCGGATCCGCTGCGACACCCCAGCGCTGGTGCACTCGTACAAACAGCCGGTAGGTGCCGCCGTAAGCGTCGTCCGGCACCACGAAATGGCTACCGGGTGATGCGATGGTCCGTAGCAGAGTGTCCTCGGCCGCCAAGCCGCTAGCGAACGCCAGCCCGTGCTTGCCCCCCTCGAGAGCCGCCATGCACTCCTCGAGCGCCGTCCGGGTGGGATTGGAAGAGCGCGAGTATTCGTAGCCGCCACGCGCCTCCCCGACCTTGTCCTGGATATACGTCGACGTGGCGTAGATCGGTGGCACAACGGAGCCCACTGCTGAGTCAGGCTCCTGTCCGGCGTGGATGGCGCGGGTCGAGAAGCCATGCGAGATTGTCACAAGAGGCCAGCGTACGCGCCGACGCTTGGACCAACCGGCTGCGCTCGCGCGACGGAACAAGGGAGTAGGCGGTGAGCGTTGCGTAAGTGCTTGGCCCTACAGAACGGCCATGCAGGAAGGCACACTGAAACACATGTTGTTCTCGCGCACGAAGTCGACGCTCGTTGAGCCTGATAAGGCTCTCCCCGGCCGCAGCTCCACGATCCTTGTCAACCCCACGTTCCACGACATCTTCGGCATCCCGGTGCAGAAGGTGCCGGAAGGCTCTGAGGTGGCCTACTTCGCTCTCGGTTGCTTCTGGGGGGCCGAGAAGCTGTTCTGGAAAACACCGGGGGTTACCAACACCGCAGTCGGCTATGCCGGTGGCTTCACGCCCAACCCGACCTACCAGGAAGTGTGCAGCGCCCGTACCGGCCACACCGAGATCGTGAAGGTCAGTTACGACCCTGCCAAGATCAGCTACGAAAAGCTGCTCAAGATCTTCTTCGAGGACCACGACCCGACACAGGGCATGCGGCAAGGTAATGATGTCGGCACGCAGTATCGGTCGGCGATCTATACGACCTCACCGGAGCAGCTGGCGACTGCTGAACGCGTGCGTGATGAGTTCCAGACCGCGTTCACTCAAGCTGGATACGGGCGGATCACTACCGAGATCGCTCCTGCGGGCGAGTTCTACTATGCGGAGGACTACCACCAGCAGTACCTGGACAAGAACCCGTTCGGCTACTGCCCGGTCCTTGCCACTGGAGTCACCTGCAACTGACGCCCCCTCACAGTCGCGGCCCCTGCCCCATGGTGGTTGCCCGCTGAAGTCGGTTGGGGTCCAGGGGTTCAAATGGACGTTTAGTTGAGTGCGTTCCGGGCGAACGTGTCGCACTTGTTCGGGTCGCCGGTGTTGAAGCCTTGGGCAAGCCACTGCCGCCGCATAGCGGCAGACCCGTGGGTCCAGGTTTCCGGCGAGACCTGGCCCTGCATCTTCTGCTGGATTCGGTCGTCCCCGACGGCCTGCGCCGCGTCTACTGCTCGCCTGAGATCGTCCTGGGTGACTTCGCTGATCGGGCTCTCCGGGTCCTCTGTCGCCCGTCGGAACCACACGCCGGCGTAACAGTCGGCCTGCAGCTCGAGCCGGACCGCCGGCGAAGTCGGTCCGGTTCCCTGGCCACTGCTCTGGACCTTCCGCATGACGCCGGTCTGGTTCTGGATGTGATGGCCGAATTCATGGGCGATCACGTACGCCTCGGCAGCGTCGCCGCCCTGCGCGCCGAGCTGGCCAGTCAGCTGATCGAAGAATCCAAGATCGAGATAGACCGTGGTGTCGGCGGGACAGTAGAACGGTCCGACCGCGGAGCTTGCATTACCGCAGGCAGTGTTCACGCTGCCCGTGAAGGTCACCACCTGGATCTCTTGATAGCCCTGGACGCTGTCCTTCCAGTAGTCCTGGATCGAGTTCGTGTACGCCACAAATCGACAGTCTCGATCGGTGTTGATATCCGAACCGCGAGTGCATTGGGCAAACTGGCTCGGGCTCTCGGACGGCTGCGGTCCCGCCTGCGGGGCGCCGCCGAGAATGTCGCCCGGGTTGATGCCAAACAACAAGGCGATGATCAGAATGATCAGTCCGGCGCCGCCGCCTATCGCGATCTTCCCACCACTTCCTCCTCGCCCGGCGCCCATCTGCGACGGGTCGAGTTGGGCACCCTCGTTGTACTTCACATTTCTCCGCTCGCGAGCATTTGAGATGCCCCCTTGATCGGCAGCATAGTGGTGGATCGGAAGGGGGGCAGCTGCCCAATGCCCCGCTGCCAATCGCAGCTGGTTGCCCGAATGTAGATCTTCACACTGTCGTCATACCCACTTTCTCGCGACCGGCGACCGCCATCACCGTCACGGAAGACAGCCTGTCAGTAGCGCGCCTCTGGCACAGTGGGCGATATGAGCGTGACAGTCGCCGACAACCCGATGGAGAACCGTTACGAGGCGTGGCTCGACGGCGAGGTGGTGGGCATCTCCCAATACGAGCTGACACCCGATGCCATTGTGTTTCTTCACACCGTGGTGGGTGAGGAATATGAAGGTCAGGGAGTCGGCAGTGCGATCGCACGCTACGCCCTCGATGACGCGCGAGCTCGCGGATTGCGGGTACGTCCGCTCTGCCCGTATATCAGGGGCTGGCTGGAACGACATCCTGAGTATTCGGACCTGACTCGCGCTAGTGGCTAGGTGTGGGTGACCGGTTCCCGGGGCTACGGCCAATCGCAGTAGAACCACTGAACTGAATATCCACAGATTCTGGGGACAAAGCGCTTCGAGCGATGCGCGGTCGCAGAGGGCCGCGACAGCGTTGCCCCATGACAGATATTCCCACGCTGGGCCGTCCACACGAGATGCCTGCGATCCGAAATTCCGATGACCTGTGCCTGCGCTGGCGGGCTCTGATGGGGCCGCTCGGTTTCAGCCGTCCCCGGCTCTGGATCGCCTTCCTCGAGCCGGACAACATGATGAGCGCGCAGCTCACCCAGATCGAGGACATCCCTCGCCGGGCCGACTCGAAGATGTGCGGCTCCCTGCTGGAGATGTGCTACCACGTCGTCGGCCGGAGCGGTGCCAGCGGATCGGTCGCCGTGCTGCTGACGCGGCCAGGACGCAACCCCATGGACGATGCCGATCGCAGCTGGTCTCGCTGCCTCGCCGCAGCAGCAGACCATCACAGCGTCTCAATGTGGCCAGTGCACTTCGCGAACGACGTCGAGCTACGGGTCTTCGCGCCTGACGATCTTGTCTCTAAGGGTTGACTGGCACGTGTGTGCCACAGCCAAGTCAGTCCCACGATCGGCAGCACCAGCGGTACGAAGCCGTAGCCGATCCCGTACACAGACCACACCGTGGCGCGCGGAAAAGCCTCCGGGTAGACGACGCTGAGGGTGCCGATCGTCAGCACCCCCACTAGCTCGATGATGATCGCTATCAGAGCCACTCGGCGGGACCCGCGCGTGCCACGGGCCAGGGTGATTGTTGCGACGATGTAGACCAGTCCCGCAAACGCGGACAGCACGTAGGCCAGTGGCGCTTGCTCGAACTTCGTCAGCAGTTGGACGCTCGCCCGGGCCGTGGCGGCCAGAGCAAAGATGCCGTAAACGGCCACCAGAACCCGCCCTGCACCGCTGTTAGTCGTGCGAACGGCGGAGCCCGTCGGCTCAGTTGGAACACGCGTCATACGGCAGGTGTCCAGAGCACGAGCAAACGAAGAGTCATCGCGAGGACGGCGAGTGCGGCGACTGCCAGCACGATCCCCGAGAAGCGGTTGCGCTCGGCGTTGGCCCAAAACCACGCGACCGGGATCAAGATCACGATGCCGATCAGGTAGCCAATCGTGGTTGCAAGTTCGACCGGACGGAATCCGGCAGCCAGCTTGGCAGCGGCAATGATCGACTGGACAACGATGAAAACCTCGACCCCGGCGGCGAACAACAGCTGCGCCTTTCCTGGCGGCTTGTTGGCCACTGCAGTCACCAGGCCCCAGATCGTGGCCACGGCGGCGAGCGCAATGACAACGTAGGCGAGCGCGTCGATCATCGGGACGCTCCTTGGGTCTGCACGCCGCCCAACGCTACCGGAGCCCAGTGCCGGGCCTGTCAGACTTGGAGTCCGCGGAGATGTTGTCCGATGGCCCACGTCGAGGAGGAGCAGTGGCCGCCCAGCGAGAGCCTAAAGTTGGCCGGCGCCCCGGCAATCAGGACACCCGCGGCCAGATCATCACAGCTGCCCGACAGGCGTTTGCCGCCAAAGGTTTCGCTGGTGCCTCGATGCGTGCCATTGCGGCTGACGCAGGCGTCGATGCGGCATTGATCCACCACTACTTCGACAGCAAGCAGCAGCTCTTCCTCGCCACGGTCGCGCTACCCCTCGAGTTGCCGCGCATCGTCGACGAGGTCGCCGCTGGGGACAGGAACGATCTCGGCGAGCGACTCGTCCGAACCGTGCTCGAGGTCTGGGACTCCGAGCTACAGCCGTCCCTCGTGGCGGCGATCCGCACCACGCTGACGGACCCCGCCTTGACGCACTCGGTCGGTGAGTTCCTCGCTCTCGAAGTCATCGGTCATGTGCTGCGTCGCGACGACCTTTCACCCGAGGAGGCGAACAGGCGGGTAGGCCTGGTCGCTTCGCAGATTCTGGGGCTACTGATGGGCCGCTATGTGCTGCGGATGCCGGTACTAGCGAACCGCCGGACAGAGGACCTGGTAGCCGAGATCGGTCCGACCCTCCAGCGCTACGTCGACGGCCACACCTGAGGTTAAGACGCTCGCAGCTGCAACTTCTCAGAGCTGCTCGCGCATCGCGCTTGGAGTCCGCCGCCGTCGTCCTCACTCGCAGAGGAAAGAACGCCTCATCTCGCTCTCTATGACATTGCTCGCTCCGCTCGCTGAGGCTGGCGCTGGTTAGCCGCTGCCTTCCTCACTCACTCGCAGACGAAAGGCATGTCTGCTCGCTCGTTCGTCCAGGACAGTGGCGCGCCAGCCTGGCTCCGTGCGGCGGGGCGCGATTCCCGACGCTCGCAGCTGTGTTTCTACGGAATGATGACCACGTGCTGGTCATCGGGATTACCGAGCATGGTGGGCACGTGTTCGAGGCGGTCCTCGATCACGGCGCCGATCCGGACGTGCTCGCATTCGATCAGGGCTACGTCATCGTCCGTCCCGTCGATGCAACCCGGGCCAGCTCCGGCGAGCTGATCCTTCGCCTGCTCGTGCGGCCCATAGCCGACGAGCGGCGTCCGCGAGTCAGCCGGCAGGGACGGGACGCCGGGCTAGTGCTCGGCGGCGACGCACGTCCAGCAGTGAGGCAGCGCTTTGCGGCGTACGCAGTCGTCATCTCGAGCCGGGGCCTGCTCGCCACCCAGTACTCCGGTCGCACTGCGGTCACGGGTCGGTGGGGCATGCCCGGTGGCGGCCTTGATGATCACGAGCCGCCGGCCTCGGCGGTGCTCCGGGAGGTGGCTGAAGAGACGTCACAGGAGATCATCCTCGGCGAGCTCGTCAAGGTGCAGACTTCGCACTGGGTCGGGCGCAGCCCGTACGGTGCTATTGAGGACTTCCATGCCGTACGCCTGATCTATCGCGCAAGCTGCCCGCATCCGACCGAGCCGGTCGTGATCGACCAGGGCGGGACTACTGAAGCGGCCCAGTGGGTGCCTCTCAAATCCTGGCGCTCGGTGTCCTGGACCCAGAACTGGCAGCTGCTGCTGTCACAGCTCCTCAAGAACTCCCGTTAATTTCGAGCTAGATGGCTTAACGGATATTGATGTCGCTGAGCAGATCCTGCCGGGTTAGCACGCCGACGGGCTTGCCATCGTCGAGGACCAGCAACGCATCACAGCTCCTCAGCAGCTCGACCGCATCGGCCACCGGCTCGGTCACCCCGAGCATCGGAAGTGGCTCCTCCATCACTCGGGCCACCGCATCGGCTGGTCGCACGCGTTGACTGAACAGCGAATCCAAGAGTCCGCGTTCGCTGACTGAACCGACAACTTCGGCGGCCATCACTGGAGGCTCCGCGCGCACCACCGGCATTTGACTGACGCTGTACTCCCGCATGATCGCGACAGCTTCAGCGACCGTCTCGTTCGGATGGGTGTGGACCAGAGACGGCAGGTCGCCGGACTTCTCGCGCAGCACGTCGCCGACAACTCGTACGAATTGGTCGGGTCGCGGCGCGAAGCCGTATCGAGTAAGCCAGGCATCGCTGAACACCTTGGTGAGGTAGCCGCGGCCGGAATCGGGCAACAAGACCACGATCACCGCCTCAGGATCGTCGATCTCATGCGCCAGGCGGATGGCTGCCGCGGCGGCCATACCCGAAGATCCGCCAACCAGCAGTGCCTCCTCGCGGGCCAGCCGGCGCGTCATTGCGAAGGAGTCAGCATCCGACACTTCGATCACGCCGTCACAGACGGTGGGGTCGTAATTGGCCGGCCAGAAGTCCTCCCCAACACCCTCGACCAGATACGGCCGGCCAGTCCCGCCGGAGTACACCGAACCCGACGGGTCCGCGCCGATGATCTTGACGCGGCCGTCGGAAACCTCCTTCAGGTAACGACCGACTCCGCTGATAGTGCCCCCGGTGCCGACCCCGGCAACGAAGTGGGTGATCTTGCCCTCGGTCTGCTCCCAGATCTCTGGACCTGTGGTCTCGTAGTGGCTGACCGGGTTGTTCGGGTTGCTGTATTGGTCGGGTTTCCAGGCTCCCTCGATCTCGCGGACCAGCCGATCGGACACCGAGTAGTAGGAGTCTGGATGTTCTGGCTCGACGGCAGTCGGGCAGACGACCACCTTTGCGCCGTACGCGGCCAGCACATTGCGCTTGTCCTCGCTCACCTTGTCGGGGCAGACAAACACGCAGGCGTACCCCTTGGCCTGCGCGACCATCGCAAGGCCTACACCGGTATTGCCACTGGTGGGCTCTACGATCGTGCCACCCGGCTTGATCTTGCCCTCCCGCTCCGCGGCCTCGATCATCTTCAGCGCAATCCGATCCTTGACCGAGCCGCCAGGATTCAGGTATTCCACTTTGGCCAAGATCAATGGCTTTGCGCCGTCCGTCGCCCGGGAGAGCCTGAGCAGCGGTGTATGCCCGACAAGATCGATGAGCGAGTTCACGTACTCCACGCGCAAGACTCTACGGCGCAATCCCTGACGTCCCAGTCCTTGCCTCTGGTGGCCGCGTCGAGAGCACAATGAGGGCCGCAGCTTCCCGTCGGAAGCGCGGCCCTCAAGTTTCAGCGATCGGGCTGACGGATCGCGTACGATCCGCGAGCGGCTATCTGCGGAGGTAAGACAGCAGGCGCAGGATCTCGATGTACAGCCAGACCATGGTCACGGTCAGACCGAACGCGCCACGCCACGACTCACTCGCTGGCGCACCTATCGCGACGCCCTGCTCGATGTAGTCAAAATCAAGCACCAGATTCAGCACCGCTAGACCGGCACCGATCAGGGAGAAGGCGACCGCCAGCAGGCTAATCGCACCAGTACCGGAATCGCGCAATCCCAGGTTGACGCCAAAGAGCGCGAGCACGAAGTTGATCAGTAGGGCTACTGCGAAGGCGATCGTCCCAATGATCACGACCTTCCGGAACTTCGGTGTGACCTTGATGTTGAAGAACTTGTACGCCGCCAAGGTCACACCAGCGGCCGCGAAAGTGCCGATCACCGCCTGAACAACAATGCCGCTGTAGTAAGTCTCGAAGATCTTGCTGATCATGCCGATGAAAATGCCCTCGATGCCGGCGTAGAGAAGCACCAGACCGGGCGAGACATTCCTCCGGAACGCTACGAACAGGACGACGATGAAGCCGATCAGCCCGGAGGCGATCAGCGCCGGAAAGTACAGCGCGTCCGGTACGAACCTCCACGCCAACGCCGCTGCAATCACCAGCACGCCTATGGTGACTGCGGTCTTGGTGACAACATCGTCCAAGGTCATCCGGCCTTCGGGCGCCTGGACAGGTGCCTGCGGGGAGCCGGGGTATTGCGGGTAGCCGGCTTGGGGTTGGCCGTAGGGGTTCTGGTTGTACTGGGGTGCTGCGGGTGTGAACGCGTCCTGCTTGGAGAGGATCGGGTTCGAACTGCGCAACATAAGTGAGTCCTCCTGGTTAGGCGCCTAGGTTGGCGCACTCTTCAGTCTACTGAAGCGCTGGGCACCGGCCTGTTTCTTCCGGCTTTGAAACAACTGTGAGCTCATGTTGGGAACTTCGCGATCCGCCCCAGCGTCTCCAGCTGCGTTTCCCGTCTCAGGACAGCTGGCGAGGGTGTCAGACGCCGAACAAGGCGACGCTTGCCGTCCTGAGACGGATAGCGCTCGGTGGGTGGGCGCAATTGGACCGCGCGAGCGGCAGCGAGCGGAGCGAGCAATCAAACACGGTAGCGAGCCATTAGGCACAGTGCCCCCGATGGGATTCGAACCCATGCTGGAGCGGGTTTAAGCCGCCTGCCTCTGCCATTTGGGCTACGGGGGCCAGATATGCCGTGGCGGGTGTGATCCTAGTGCCCGGGAAGGGCGCGAGGCGTCAAGAGATTTCCCTTCCAGGGCACTAGCTTTTGCCTGACTCAGCGAGAGGCCTCCGTGCTGGGCGTCGGCGAGGCGCTGCTCAGCCTGATCCGGGTGTCCAACGGCAGGTTCGCCAGATCACCAGTCGCAATGCGGTCGTCGATCACAACTTCTGCGTCCGGTCGGAAGTGCACTGGCTGCACCCCGGTAATCAGGCCCGTGGCGTTGTCGCGGAAGTAGAAGTACACGTCGGCGCTGATCAGCGGCGGGGAGAACGGCGTGCTGAAGGAGCTGAACATCGGCTCTCGGACCCCGCCTGCGGTGCCCTCTTGCATGCCGACAGTCCATGACCCGTCGTCATGCATGATCACCCTCGGACCGGACTGGCGATGGAAGTGACCCCACAGCACCAGCGGCGCCGGTGGGTTCGGTGCGCTCATGATCACCCGCGCTGCCGCAGGCTGATGGACCAGCAGTACGTCGGTGTGCTTGTCTCGGGCGACGTCGACCAGCCTTTGCGCCAACTCTTCTTCGCTTTCGGGCCGATCCTTGACGCGGTCGACGCTGAAGGGGATGTTGTGCTCTGGGTCATCGTCGCCAAGCACGCTCAGCCCAGCAGCCTCGACAACCTGGCCATCAAGCACAGTCATGCCGAGACTTCTCATCTGGGCCTCGGTCACGTCTGAGTCGTGATTTCCGGTTGCTACCAGGAAAGGCACCCCATCGGGAATCGCTGCCTCTCGGCGGACGCAGCCACGCTCTGCCGCAGTCCCATTGACCGTGTCGTCCCCTGAGCTCAGCACTATCGACGGTTGGGTCGCATGGGCTAGCCGACTGATCAGTTCCGCCATTGGCTGGTTGCAATGCAGATCGCTGAAACCCAAAATCATTGTTTCGTCCGAGCCTGGTCTCGGTAGCTCAGCAAGCTGCGTCGAAAGGCTCACGGCAGCCGAGTCCAGGTAGCTCTGCACCGCGCGTTGCTGGCGCGCGCTGAGCAATCGGATGCCCTCGATGCCGCGATCCAGGACGCCGGCTAACAGCACGCTGTCGACGGTGAGCGACGAGAAACGACCCCCGCCGGCGATTGCGACGGGATAGCGCGGATCCTTCGCCTGCTCAGGTACCAGGATGGAGCCGATAACGAGCGCGACGATCGTCGCATAAACCGCCGCCACGCGCCGCCAGGTAACCCGCGTCATGATCCACGGCGGCACCAACTGGCGCCGGAGACTCCATATCGCGACCCCCACCAGCAGGACGGCCTCAGCCTTGAGTCCTTCTCGCACGGCATCACGCACCAAGTGCTCGACGATGCCCGAAAGAGCCTCGTCCGGCTCGTTGTACAGGCTGGTGTAGGCGATCAGGGTCTGCTCCGAAAACAGGGAATTGAGGTTCTCTGCCGCGGTACCGACACCCCCCACCGTGATGACAAGGCCAACCGGGCTTGCCGGGCTCGCAAGGTAGGCATTGCCGATGGGCCCAAGGTTCAGTTCGATCTCACCGCTGAAGTTGCTGGCGAAGTTCACCCGATGCGGACCCAAGTAGTCCTCCACTTGCGCATGGCTGATCCCCCAGGCGACCGCGAGCGGCGCGGCCGCCAACGCAGCCAGCAAACTCAGTAACAAGGCCTTCCCGACATCAACGAGCAGCGCTCGGCGGGAGCGTTCCCCTGCGGCGTGCCGCGCGAGCACACTACGTAGGGTTTGACGCTGCCAGCTCTCGGCCGGGCCGCGGCCACTGCGGGGAGCTTTGGGCGGATTGGCTCCAGGCCGAGACGGCCAGCGAGTGGATGCCGGACCGTTCATCGATGCCCGACCTTACCTGCGCTCCCCTATTGGCTGCAGAGCCTCGGTATTCGACCAATCGCGTCACGAGCCACCAGAGTCGCGCGGTGGAAGATAGACCTGCCGCGGGTATACGGCATGCGCACCAACCACCCGGTCGAGGAAGAGCATGCCGTCGCAATGGTCGATCTCATGCTGCAGCGCACGAGCCTCGAAAGCATCGGTAGTGATCAACACCCGTTCGCCCCTCAGAGGAAGCACACCAGCCACGGTGATCTTGGTCGCCCGCTTCACATCACCTGTGAGGTCTGGTACCGACATGCAGCCCTCACGACCCTTCTCGTTATGGCTGGACTCCACGATTTCGGCGTTCACCAGCACGATCAGCCCGTGCGTGGTCCGGGTCTTCGGATGAGCAGAGACATCGACGCAGAAGGCTTGTGCGGACACCCCGACCTGAGGCGCCGCGAGCCCCACACACCCCGGTGAGATTCGCATGGTCGCAACGAGGTCGGCGCAGAGCTGGACCACGACGGGGTCGGCAGGGTCAGCGGGCAACCCGGGAACGGACAGCACGTGGCTTGGGGCGCTAAGCACCTCGAGCACCCGACCCTCAGGCAGGGTCGGCAGTGTCAGATTCACAGCTGGTCGTTCTCGATCAGTCGCAGGCTTGTCTCCACGCCCAACTCGGCAGACACTTCGGTGAGCCAAGCCTGGAGCGACTCGACATCGGTTCCTCGGGGTAGATCCACCTCGGCCAGCAACAGATAAAGGGTCCCCGACAGGCGGGTGGTCAGATCGGTGATGTTGCCGCCTGCCTCGGCAATCACGCTGGCCAGCCGGGCGACGATACCGAGCCGATCCGCCCCGTGGACGGTCATCAGGTAGATGGATCCGAGCGGCGGCAGTTCCGGTTCCTCCGGAACCTCACGTACGGTGACGTCCAGCGAGCCGTCGACGAGCGGCTGGAGCGCTGACTCGATCTGGGCGATGTCGGCCTCACCCGCGCAGATCAGGGTCATTGCGAAGTGACCGCGCAGCAGCGTCATCGAGGAGTCCTCGAGGTTCATGCCGCATTCCGACAGCACCTCTGCAGCCTGCGCGATGATGCCAGGCCGGTCATGGCCGACGACCGTGATGGCAAGAGAGGTCATCGCGGCATTGTGTCACTGGTGCAGGAGCTGCAGTGCGATCCCATCGAGAATGTCGGACTCGCTGACGATCAGGTCCTTCACATTCAGGCGCGCGGCAACGCGGGCCTCGACAAGCGCACCGCCGGTGATCACATCGGCCCGCCCGGGGTGCATCGACGGGAGCGCACGTATCTCATCAACCGTCATCCCGGCCAGCCGGTGGAGCAGCTCCTGTAGCGCCGGCAGGGGGATCACCGCACCGTGCACCTGCTCGCGGTCGTAGTGCTCCAGCTCCAGATACACTCCGGCCAGTGTTGTCGCGGTGCCAGCGACCCCAATCCACGTGCCAATCGAGGCAAAGTCCACTCCGCTACCCTCCAGCATGCCGTCTATGTACGCGGCGGCCCGCGCAAGATCATCATTTGCGACTGGGTTCTGTTTCAGGAACCGTTCGGTGACGCGCACCGATCCGATGTCGAGGGAGATCGCGCTGCGCATGTGGCCAGCGGCGCTACCGGTGATCAATTCGGTCGAACCGCCGCCGATGTCCATCACCAGGACCGGCTCGCCGTCCGGGGTGACCCGGCTGAGTGCTCCGATGAAGGACAGGCGCGCCTCGGTCTCACCGCTGATCACATCCGGAAGCACGCCCAGCCGCTGCTTGATGCCAGAAAAGAAGGTCTCGCGGTTCTTCACATCCCGTGCCGCTGACGTCGCCACGAAGTGCCGCTTTTCAACGGGCACGTCCGCTTTCTTGATCAATTCCGCATACTGATCCACCGCCGCGAACGTCCGCTGCAGAGCGTCGGGATGGAACTCACCACTGGCATCGACGCCCTGACCGAGCCGTACGATCTCGAGTTGCCGATCTAGATCCCTCAGACCGCCGGAGCCGTCTGGTTCGGCGATCAACAGGCGGATCGAATTCGTCCCGCAGTCGATGGCAGCGACACGCGTCACGCGGTCTCCTCCAAGCATGGGTGAGTCCAGAACGCGCCCACTGCCTGTACCGCCTCGTCACCGAGTGGGTTGACGCCAGTTCCGGCGGCAAGCCCGTGAGCCACCAGCGCATGCAGACACTTCACCCGATCAGGCATCCCGCCTGCGCTGATACCCACGATTTCCGGTACCGACTCCAGCCGCTCGCGGTCGGCCAGGTACTGCTCGTGGGCTCGCCGGTAGGCCAGCGCAAGATCATGATCACGGACCAGCCGTTGATTCATCTCGGCCATCAGGCCCTGCGACTCCAGCGAGGAGCAGGCCGCGACTGCCCGCGGGCAGGTGAGATAGTACGTCGTCGGGAACGGCGTGCCGTCCGGCAGTCGAGGTCGCGTGACGACCACCGCGGGTTTGCCACATGGACAGCGGTATGCGATCCCGACCATGCCGCGCGGCGGTCGCTGCAGTTGTGCGGTCACGACCGCCTCATCGGCGGAGGTCATGGGCTCGAGCACACCCTCATCCTCTCTCAGCCAGTCGCGGCTGATGATCAATGCCTGATCAGGCAGCGAACCGATAGGCTAAGCGGGTATGGAGGGCCGCACAGGTGTCGCGGTTGTCGGCAGCATCAACGTTGACCTGGCGGCTTTTGGCTCCCCCCTGCCGCGGCCGGGCGAGACGGTCATCGGCACCGATTTCTCCATGATGCTGGGCGGAAAAGGCGCAAACCAGGCAGTTGCTGCCGCACGTGCCGGTGCGCCGACCTACATGATCGGCGCGGTCGGCGACGACCTGTTCCGAGACGTGGCACTCGACGCTCTGGACCGGGAGGGTGTCGACATCGCCGCTGTACGCGTCACGGAGGGCCCCACCGGGTATCGCCCATATCCGGGTCGAGGCTCTCTCCGGCCAGAACAGTATCGTGATCATTCCGAACGCCAACCACCGATTGAGTCCGGACGACGCCGAGTCCTCGCTCCTGGCACTAAGCGATCGCGTCTCGGTCGTACTGGTTCAGTTGGAGGTTCCGCGGCCGGTGGTGCAGCGGGTGGCCGCGGTCTGTCAAGCCTGCGAGCTTCGGCTGGTGCTGGATCCGGCACCGGCGCAGCTCATGCCTCGTGCCGTTTGGCGAGGTGTCTCACTGGTCACGCCTAACGAGCTCGAAGCAGAGGTGCTCACCGGTATCGCGGTCACGAGCCACCACTCGGCCGTGCGCGCCGCGCGATGGTTCCTCGACCGCGGTGTCACCATCGCGGTGATCACCAGGGGGGAACATGGTGTGCTCGTCATGGGCCGCGAGGGAGCACAGGAGTATCCGGCTCTCACCGTGACACCCGTAGACACCACGGCGGCCGGCGATGCGTTCGCAGGTGCTCTCGGTGCGAGCCTGGCCGGTGGCGCATCCCTTCCTGATGCACTGCGGCGCGGCCTCGCGGCCGGCGCTTTGGCGGTCACTGTCCGAGGGGCGAGTCAAAGCCTGCCCACAGCTGCGGCCATCGATACCTTCCTGGCGGCCCAAAGCTGACTTGTCAGCGTGAGTGGCCGCCTGGGCAACCACTCACGCTGACAACTCGGAGTTAACGGGGTGTGGTCTTGACGGTGATTGTCTTTTCCTGGACCTCCGACTTGACCGGCGCCGGGCGATCCGCGGCCTGCACCGAGCCCCACAGCTTGGACCACCACGCATCTTGTGCCGGCTCATCCGGCGCCGTCTCGGCCGTGATCCTTGCTCCGCCGCCGAGCGGCTTGCCGTCCGCACCGACGACGGTGTACCCGATCTCCCCCGGCACTACCCAACCCAGCCGTTCCCTGGCCTGGGTCCTCACGTACGTCTCATCTCCCCAGCGGGCCAACTCGCCCTGCAGTTCGTGAATCCGCTGCTGGCGGTCCGTGATCTCTGCGTTGGTCGAAGCGATCTCGTGGGCCTGGGCGAAGTAGATGCGCAACGATGTGGCGTACGAGATCGTCAAGATCAGCAGCACCACTGCAAGAGCGATGGCGCGCGCAGTCATGCTGGATCCGCGGCGCAACAGCGGAGTGGTGGATTCGTCTCGTCGCGATGTCTCTGCCTTCGGCGTACGCGCTGAGGAGGACGGCTTGCGTCCCTGGCTACGGGCTCGCGGCTTTCCTCGCCCGGGGCCTGCGCCCGGGCGAGAGATCGGCCGCGGACCGGATGGCACCGCTCAGGCCTTGAACCTTGGGAAGGCCGCCGCGCCGGCATAACGTGCTGCGTCGTCGAGATCCTCTTCGATCCGCAACAGTTGGTTGTATTTGGCTACCCGGTCAGTACGCGCCGGAGCGCCGGACTTGATCTGGCCGCAGTTGGTCGCCACCGCAAGATCAGCAATGGTGGTGTCCTCTGTCTCGCCGGAACGATGGCTCATCATGCAACGGAAGCCGGCCCGATGCGCCAGATCGACGGCATCCAGTGTCTCGGTCAGAGACCCGATCTGGTTGACCTTGACGAGCAGCGCGCTGGCGGCTTTCTCCGCGATGCCGCGCTGCAGCCTGGTCACGTTCGTGACAAACAAATCGTCGCCGACAACCTGGGTCCTGTCGCCGATCTTGCCCACCAGCGCGCTCCAGCCCTCCCAGTCGTCCTCAGCCAACGGGTCCTCGATCGAGACGATCGGGAAGTCGGTGATCCACTGCTCGTAGATGCCGGTCATATCCTCCGCGGACAGTGCCCTGCCCTCGAAGGTGTAGGTCCCGGCGTCGAAGAACTCGGTGCTTGCGACGTCAAGCGCCAGCGCGACGTCACTACCCAGCGTGAGGCCTGCAGACTGCACCGCCGTTGAGATCAGCTCGAGTGCAGCCACATTGGCCGGCAGGTTGGGCGCGAAGCCACCCTCGTCACCGAGACCTGTTGCGAGTCCCTGCTTCTTCAGCACCGACTTGAGCGACTGATAGACGGTCGCACCCATTTCCAGGGCGTCGCGGAAGGTCGCTGCGCCGATCGGGGCGATCATGAACTCCTGAACGTCGACATCGGAGTCGGCATGTGCCCCGCCGTTGACGATGTTCATCATGGGCACCGGCAGCAGGTGGGCGTTGGGGCCGCCGACGTAGCGGTACAGCGGCAGATCGGCGGAGTGCGCAGCCGCATGGGCGACGGCTAGCGAGACACCCAGGATGGCGTTGGCGCCGATCTTGGACTTGTTATCAGTCCCGTCCAGATCAAGCATTGCCTGGTCAACCAGCCGCTGTTCGCTGGCCTCGTACCCGATGAGCTCGGGCCCGAGCTGGTCGATCACGCCGAGCACGGCTTTGCTGACGCCTTTGCCCCCATAACGAGCCTCGCCGTCACGCAACTCGACCGCCTCGAATGCCCCGGTTGAGGCACCTGAGGGAACCGCGGCCCGGCCCTCAGAGCCGTCATCCAGGATGACTTCGACTTCGACAGTCGGATTGCCGCGGGAATCCAGAATTTCTCGCGCGCCTATGAACTCGATACTCGCCACGAGCGTCGCCTTTCCGATGCCGTCCCGAATCGCCCACAATCCGTCTATATCGAATAGGGCACCCGGGCTCAAACCGATGGTGGCCTCAGCCTATCGGCGGGTCCGGGATCAGATGGTGGCGCCGCACGCGGCGAAAGCCAGATTCGTCCGGCAGGCGCCGTTGCTCGGGCGGCTGGGCTACTTCCGCTTGCGGATGGCCCGGGCGTGGACCCAGTTCACCCCGACAATGCCGGCCCATGAGATGGCCACCCCGACGATGGCTGGGTCGACTTCGGATGCGGTGATGCCAGTGATCGGGATACCCATGACCAAAGAAACGATCGCCAGCGCGGTCTGCCGCTTGCGGCCGCTCTGCTCGGCGGCCTGCTCGCGGTTTGCGAGCTCGGCCTCCTGCCGTAGCTCTGCTGCACGCAGGGCGGCGAGATCCTCCATCCGTTCCGCAAGGCCCGCAGCGACGTATTCGGTGTATTCAGGCCCGAGTTCCATGCGCGCCGCCAACGCGGCCTCGGTGTCACGCCGCAATTCCTCGCTCGGCTTGCGCGCGGCTGGCCGATACTGCGGCGGCATCGGATAAGGCGCTGTGGGATTCAGCTGGTAATTCTGGGGCGGGCTTTGCTGCTGGTACTGCTGTGGAGGGTAGTTCTGAGGAGGGTAGCTCTGGGGAGGGTAGTTCTGAGGCGGGTAGCTCTGGGGAGGGTGGTTCTGAGGAGGGTGGTTCTGAGGAGGGTGGTTCTGAGGCGGATACGACTGCGGCGCATCCGCCGGGGGGGCCGGCCTTTGGTTGGGGGGCTCGGACATGCCCACAGGATAGTGCGCGCAGTCTAGGCCGAAGTCGAGTCGTTGGGCGCCGACTCGGAATGTCTAACCTGCGCCTCCAGGGCCCGCACGGCATCACGTAGCGCCTGCTCCGGGTCGATTCCGGCCGCGTGAGCGCGTGCCGCCAGCGCCAGGATGTGCGCACCCACCTCCGCTGCCGTGGTCGGCTCGTCGGGCAGGTGGAGCTCGAGCCGCCGGGACCGCGCCTTGCCGATGATCTTGTTGGCCCGGGCAAGAGCAGAGAGCTGTTCGGGGATGCCCTGCAGCGCAGAGGTACGCCCCTTCTCGGCGGCCTTGCGCTGCTCCCAGGTGTAGTGCAGGTCAACCGGCACCTCAGCGGTCGCGAAGACATAGGGATGTCTGGAGATGAGTTTGTCGGCGATACCCCGAGCAACCTCCTCCACAGTAAAGCCGGACGGCTGTTCGCTGGCGATCTCAGCGTGAAAGATCACCTGGAGCAGCAAATCACCGAGCTCCTCTCGAAGATGATCTTGGTCTGCGGCCTCAATCGCCTCGACCGTCTCGGCAGTCTCCTCGATGAGGTACTGCACGAGCGAGCGATGGGTTTGCTGAGCGTCCCACGGGCACTCCTGGCGCAGCCGCGCCATCACCGAGACCAGTCGTTCGAGCTCAGGTAGCGGCACTAGGGCGTCTGGGTGGGCGCTGGCTCGGCCAGGGATGCCGACTTATCGGTGATGATCAACTTCTGCTTGGGATCCAGCACACCGAAGCGCGGGTTGAGAGTGACCTGATGGTCACCGACCGCTGCCAGGTAAGCCTCGGCGCCGATCTTGCCCGAAACAATCTGCTGGTCGGCCACGTCGTACGCGACGCGTCGACCTTTGGGTACCTTGAGCAGGCCCGCGAGATTACTGTCCTTGATCACCGCGTCGCGCTCGCCGTCGCTGATCGTGATCTTGTTGGCGGCGGCAATCTGCTCTGCAATGAGCCCATGGATCATGGCGTTGACGATGGCCGAATGGGACACCTGCTGGCCTTCTTGCAAGATGGTGGACACCCCTTCAACAGCGTCGTCCACCTGCTGCTGTGTGATCCTCGAGGTACCCACGTACGCGGCAACGCTGGGGTCTGCCTGGGCACAGCCGGACGCAATTAGGGTGACAACGACGACGCCAGCGAGCGCGGTCGCGCGCAACGCACTCAGCCCGCGGCGAGCCAGAAACCTCATTGACCTTCCCTCAACCTGAACTTCCTGCTCGCGCCCCGCGCTCCCAGGAAACGACTACCGCAGGTGATCCTACGACAGCTGGCCGAACACCCTGGAGGTCTGGAGGTGTGCGGCTGACTGAAGACTTCGGGCGCGTTTCGACGGCTGTGATGGGAAACGCACGCATCAAGAGCTCGAGAAGATCTGGTTGATCAGCTCAGTCGCCCAGTGCAGCAAGTGGCTGTCCTGCAGCGGCTGGCCCGCGTCGGTGGGGCTCGTGGGCCGTGGCACGAGCACAGAGCCCACAGCGTCCTTGACTACGCTGCCCGGGTAGAGCCGCTGCAGCCGCAGCACCCGTGACTCGGGGAGATGGGCCGGAGCGAAGCGGATGTAGCGACCCTGCCCGACGATCTCAGTCAGCCCAGCCGATCGGGCGAGCAGCCGGAACCTCGCCACCTCGATGAGATTCAGCACCTCTGGTGGTGGCGTCCCGTAGCGATCGTGCAACTCCGCGTCGACCGCCTTGACATCGGCCTCGCTGCGAACCTCGGCGAGCCGCTTGTACATCTCCAGCCGCAGTCGCTCGGATTCGATGTACTCGGTAGGCAGGTGAGCGTCGACGGACAGCTCGATCCGCACTTCCGGTTCCGGCTGGGTTTCCTGACCTCGGAACTCCGCGACCGCCTCGCCCACCAGCTGGATGTAGAGATCGAAACCGACATCGGCGATGTGACCCGACTGAGCGCCGCCGAGCAGGTTGCCCGCACCGCGTAGCTCCAGGTCCTTCATCGCGATGGCCATGCTGGAGCCAAGGTCGCTGTGCGTTGCGATGGTGGTGATCCGGTCGTAAGCGGTTTCGGTCAATGGCTTGTCGGGTGGGTAGAGGAAGTAGGCGTAGCCGCGCTCGCGTCCCCGGCCGACCCGGCCGCGTAACTGGTGTAGCTGCGAAAGACCGAGCAGGTCGGAGCGTTCGATGAGCAGCGTGTTGGCGGACGAGATGTCCAGCCCCGCCTCGATGATCGTCGTACAGACCAGTACATCGGCTCGGCGCTCCCAGAAATCGATCATGACCTGCTCAAGGCGCTGCTCGCTCATCTGGCCGTGCGCGGTCACCACTCGTGCTTCCGGTACCAACTCCGCGATGCGACGCGCGGCCTTGTCGATGCTCTGCACCCGGTTGTGCACGTAGAACACCTGCCCTTCGCGCAGCAGCTCGCGCCGGATTGCCGCAGTCACCTGAGCCTCGTCGTACGCTCCGGCGAAGGTGAGCACCGGATGACGCTCCTCGGGCGGTGTCGCAATAGTGCTCATCTCGCGAATGCCGGTGATCGCCATCTCCAGGGTTCGCGGGATCGGAGTAGCCGACATGGCCAGCACGTCGACGTGGGTGCGCATTCGCTTGAGCTGTTCCTTGTGCTCGACACCGAAGCGTTGCTCCTCGTCAATCACCACAAGGCCCAAGTCCTTGAAGGTGACTTCCCCCGACAGCAGCCGGTGAGTGCCGACCACTACGTCGACCCGCCCCTCGGCCAGACCCTCGATGGTTGTCCTTGCCTCCGCCTCAGAGGCGAACCGGCTGAGCGGTGCGACGTTGACGGGAAAGCCTGCATAGCGATCGGCGAACGTGGCGTAGTGCTGCTGGACCAGCAATGTCGTGGGAACCAGAATGGCCACCTGCTTGCCGTCCTGTACTGCCTTGAAGGCGGCACGCACGGCGATCTCGGTCTTGCCGTAGCCGACATCCCCACAAATCAAGCGATCCATCGGCACGATCTGCTCCATGTCCCGCTTCACGTCGTCGATCGCTCCCAGCTGATCCGGGGTCTCGACGAAGGCGAACGCGTCCTCCAACTCTCGTTGCCATGTCGTGTCGGGAGAGAACGCATGACCGCGGGTCGCCTGCCGGGCTGCGTACAGCTTGATCAATTCGGCGGCGATCTCACGGACCGCCTTACGCACGCGGCCTTTGCGCTTAGCCCAGTCGGCGCCGCCCAGTCTGTCCAGACTCGGGCTTTCCCCGCCGACGTAGCGAGTTACCTGATCAAGGGCGTCGGTCGGGACATAGAGCCGGTCCCCCGGCTGGCCGCGCCTCGACGGTGCATATTCGATGACCAGGTACTCCCGGGTCGCGCCGGCTACCGTGCGTTGCATCATCTCGACATAGCGACCCACCCCGTGCTGGCTGTGGACCACAGGATCGCCGGAGGCGAGCTCGAGTGGGTCGATCTGGTTCTTACGACGCGCGGGCAACTTCCGATTGGCCCGGTCAGCGGCGCGCTGGCCGGAAAGATCAGTTGCGGTCAAGACCGCGAGCCGGATCTCATCGGCCACGAAACCGTGGCTGAGCTGGCCGGTAACGACGGTGGCGAGCCCGATGTCGGGTGGTTCATCCAGCACTAGCAGGCTGCGCAGAGGCACGGCGTGTTCACTGAGCACTTCGACGATGCGGTCCGCGGTGCCCCTGCCTTCCGCCATGACAACTACCCGCCAGCCATCACGGACCCGCTTGGTGATTTCGTTGACCGCTGCCTCGGTGTCGCCACGATAGGTCTCGCCGACCTGGCCGCGCAGTGTCCGCGACTCGACACCAGGCCCGCTGACCCTCGCCGAGAAATCGATGATCTCGCCGTCCGCAGTCCTGATGGGGTCGGACTGCCCGCTGTCTGTGGCCGCGTGATCGACCGGGCCAGCACTGAACGGCGACAGCGTCCACCACGCCATCCCTCGGGCCAATGCCGCGGCACGAACCTCGGCGAGCGGCTGGTAGGCCGACGCACCCAGATCGATCGGCGCCTTGCCTCCACCCGCCGCGGCCGCCCAGGAAGCGTGCAGGAATTCCTCGCTGGTCTTGACCAACTCGATCGCCCGGCCACGCACCAGCTCCGGGTCGCAGACCAGCACGTGCGTGTCAGTGGGAAGCAGCTCGATCAGCAGCTCCATTCCGTCAACCAGCACTGGTGACAATGCCTCCATGCCGTCGACCGGATGTCCCTGGGCGATCTTGTCGAGCATCTCGATCAGTTCGGGATGTCGATCGGCGAGCGTTGCCGCGCGGGCGCGTACATCTTCAGTCAGCAGCAGCTCACGACAGGGTGATGCCGTGATCTCAGTCAGCGCGATGTCGCTGGACCGCTGGTCCGCGACGGAGAAATAGTGGATCTCTTCGACGGTGTCGCCAAAGAAGTCCACGCGTACCGGGTGTTCCTCGGTCGGCGGGAAGACATCGACGATGCCACCGCGTACGGCGAATTCTCCGCGTCGCTCGACCAGGTCGACGCGGGTGTACGCAGCAGCCACCAAGGCCGCCGCCAGGTCGGTGAGGTCGATCTCCTCCCCGACCGCAAGACGTATTGGTTTCAGATTCCCCAGCCCTTTGACCTGCGGCTGCAGGACACTGCGCACCGGCGCGACAACGATTCGCGGCGCAGGAAGATCACTATTGCCGGCCAGCCGCCGCAGCACATCGAGCCGGCGGCCGACCGTGTCCGAGCGAGGACTCAATCGCTCGTGCGGCAACGTCTCCCATGCCGGGTAATACGCCACCGCTTCATCGCCGACCAAGGACTGCAGCGCAGCCGTGAGGTCCTCGGCCTCACGAAAGGTCGAGCTGACCAGCAGCACCGGACGTCCAGCGCCACCGCGTGCGGCGTCATCGCCCAATGCGGCAGCTATCAGTGGCCGCATCGGGGCGGGCGCAGTCACATCCAGCACCGGGAGTCGCCGTGCTCGTGCGTCGGCGATGGTCTCGATGAGGGTGGGTTCGGTGCGGAAAAGCTCCACGAGTCCCGTGAGGGTCACCCAGAGAGGTTACCGGTTGGCTTCGCCCGATCTAAGCGGTGTCGGCTCACAGCGTCCACCTCGTGGTGCTACAACTTTCGTCGCTCATATGCGCACTTTTAGTTGTCAAATGAGTCGGGCGAAGGCGCGAACTGGAACGTCCCGAACTCACGAACCTTGGGTGGTCGCGGTGAATCGGCGCCGGTGGGCGGCACCGCAGCCAGGCTCGTCAGGTACTCCGCGACATGTAGGCGAGCCGCCAGGAGCTGGGAATGTGCTGGTATTCCCGGCCAGAGTGATCACATCGATCGTCGAGGCTGGCTGATGTAGGGGGCCTTTTGGGTCTGCATACCTTCCTGACGGTCCACATGGGTTGCAACCCGTGCAGACCGCCAGAAAGGTACGTGTACGTAGGTTTCGTCACTCAGGCCAGGCGTCTTTGTCAGTTGTTGAAGGCGCTTTGAGTCTTGTCGAGCCCGGCCAGAACGAGCGACTCAACAGCATCCGCGGCCCGACTGATCTCAACCTCCACGGCCTCGCGCGCACCGGCCGGGAAGTTGCTGAGCAGGAAATCCGCTGGGTCTTGCCGGCCCGGCGGACGGCCAACTCCGATGCGCACCCGGAAGAAATCCCCGCTCCCGAGGGATTTGCGGATGGACTTGAGCCCATTGTGACCGTTGTCGCCGCCACCGAACTTCACCCGCAGCTGACCCGGGTCGATGTCGAGTTCATCATGGATCACGATCATCTGGGCCGGCTCCAGCTTGTAGTAGGCGAGCAACCGGGTGACCGCCCATCCGGTCTCGTTCATGAAAGTACGCGATTTGGCCAGCACTAGCCGAGGTACCGTGCCTCCTGGCGGTCCGATTCTGCCTTCGGCGACCTCGGCCCGGCAGCCGCGCAGAGCCCTGAACCGCACGCTCAAACGACGCGCTAGTTCATCGGCGACCCGATAGCCGACGTTGTGTCGGTGCGAGGCAAAGGCCGGGCCGGGGTTGCCGAGCCCGACGACCAGCCACGAGCTCATGGCAGATTCAGCTGCAGCTGCCAGCTACGCACTTTCGGACTCGGCCGGCGCCTCTTCTGTGGGCTCGTCGGCGGTAGCTGCCATCGTAGGCTCAATCCCTGCCTCCGCCTCGGCCTCGGCGAGCTCGGCCTCGAGGGCCTCGACAGTCGGCGCATTGGTGACATTGACGATCAAGGTCTCCGGGTCAAGCTCAACTGACGAGCCTGTCGGTAGCTGGAGGTCGCGGGCGAGGATCTGGGTACCAGGCGGCAGTCCCTCGACGGAAACAAGGATCTGCCGGGGGATGTTGGTGGCCTCCGCCTCGATGGGGATGCTGTTGTGGTCAACGACGACCAGCGTGTCCGGACCTGCCTCGCCCTCGACCTGAACGGGCACGTCGACAGTGACCTTCTCGCCCCTCCGGACGATAACCAGATCGACGTGCTCGATGGTGTGCTTCAGCGGATTCCGCTGGACCTGTTTGGGCAGTGCAAGTTGGGAAATGCCATCGACCTCGATTGACAGCAAGGCGTTGGCAGTGCGCAGCGCGAGCAGGGTCTCGTGGCCGGGCAGGGCAATATGGATCGGCGCAGTGCCGTGGCCGTACAGCACGGCAGGCACCTTATGCGCGCGCCGAATCCGGCGGGCAGCGCCTTTGCCGAATTCCGTACGCATTTCGGCTGTGAGCTTCACCTCGGGCACGAACGAACTCCTCGGGACTAACGTTCAGTTAACTTGATCAATACTCCGCGGGGGACGCAGCTCGTTCGACCTAGTCGATCACGGTTCTGCGACCCTCGCCGAGGCAACCGCTCAACCTTAGCCGACAAGGCCCAATGCTTGCCAACTTGCCCTGAAAACGCATCACCAGCGTGCCAGATCGCCTTTTTTGAGCCCCATTTAGAGGCACTGGTGATGAGAAATCAGGGCACCGCCGCCCCGAAGAACCTGACAGGCTCCCTCACGCCTGCCCGTTGAAGAGGCTGGTGACCGAGCCTTCCTCGAAGACCTCCCGGATGGCTCGTGCGATCAAAGGGGCGATCGGCAGCACGGTGAGTGTGTCGAAGCGACGCTCCTCGGGAATCGGCAAGGTGTCGGTGACGATCACCTCTTCGAACTCGGTCGCCTTCAGCCGGTCAATGGCAGGCCCAGACAGCACCGGATGAGTGGCCGCTGCGATCACCGCCTTGGCACCCCGGGCCTTCAACGCCTCCGCCGCCTGGCAGATGGTGCCGGCCGTGTCGATCATGTCATCGACCACCAGGCAAACCCGCCCTTCCACCTCGCCGACGACCTCATGAATGGCGACCGTGTTGACCATGTTCGGATCGCGTCGCTTATGGATGATCGCCAGTGCACAGTCCAGCCGGTCGGTCCACATGTCGGCGACCCGCACCCGCCCGGCATCGGGTGAGACCACCGTCATTTCGGAGGTGTCGTACTTCTTCGCGAGGTAATCAGAAAGCACGGGCAGCGCCCAGAGATGATCAACTGGCCCATCGAAGAATCCCTGGATCTGTGCAGCGTGCAGATCCACCGACATGATCCGGTGAGCGCCCGCCGTGCGGAACAGATCCGCGATGAGGCGAGCGGAGATCGGCTCGCGGCCCCGGTGCTTCTTGTCTTGGCGCGCGTAGGGATAAAACGGTGCCACAACGGTGATCCGCTTGGCGGATGCCCGCTTCAGAGCATCGACCATGATCAACTGTTCCATGGTCCACTCGTTGACCGGAGCGGCATGGCTCTGGATCACGAAGGCGTCGCAGCCGCGTACCGATTCCTCGAATCGCACATAGATCTCGGAGTTGGCATAAGTGATCGCGCGAGTCGGTACGATCTCGACCTTCAACAGTGCGGCCACCTCGTTGGCCAGGTCAGGATGAGCGCGCCCCGTGAACAACATCAGGTTCTTGTCGTTTTGGCGCTTGAGACGACTGCTCACGACGGCTCCTTCTGCTGCAGCGCCGCCTCGGCGGCCCGCGCGGTTTTGGTACCTGCCCGCTTACGTGCCACCCAGCCGGACACATTGCGTTGCCGACTCCGGCTGACCGCGAGATCACCGGGTCCGACATTGCCAGTGATCGTCGAACCGGCTGCGATGTAGGCACCGTCGGCAACCTCGACCGGTGCGGCAAGCACCGAATTGCTGCCGACAAAGGAGTACGCGCCTACCGTGCTCGTCGATTTCCGCACACCGTCGTAGTTGGCGAAGATCACGCCGGCCCCGACGTTAGCGCCCTCACCGATCACCGCATCGCCCAGGTAACTGAGGTGCGGAGCCTTGGCACCAGCTCCGATACGAGCGTTCTTCGTCTCCACGAAGGTGCCGATCTTGCCGCCAGCGCCGAGCGTGGTACCCGGCCGAAGATAGGCGTACGGGCCGACATTGGCCCCTGGGCCGATCACGCTGAGCGAGGCGTGAGTACGCGCTACCACCGCGTTCTCCCCTACTTCCACGTCGATCAGTGTGGTATCGGGACCAATCAGCGCTCCAGCCGCCACCGACGTAGCTCCCTCCAACGATGTGCCGGGTAGCAAGATCACATCTGGCGCCAGATCCACAGAGGCGTGGACCCAGGTCGATGCTGGATCCACCACTGTCACTCCTTCGCGCATCCAGCGCAGCAGGATTCGCCGGTTGAGCTCCGCGTTCATCCGAGAGAGCTGGATCCGATCGTTGATGCCCTCGGTCTGCCACAGGTCGTCGATCAAATACGCACCCACCGGCTTGCCCGCCTCGCGTACCACGGCCAGCACATCAGTGAGGTAGAGCTCCCCTTGATCATTTGACGGTGCCAGCTCGGTCAGTGCGGCCCGCAGTGTCGTTGCATCGAAAACGTAGATGCCGGAGTTGATCTCGGTGATCTCCCGCTCGGCGTCGTCGGCGTCCCGGTGCTCGACAATGCCGGTGACCATGCCGTCCACGTCGCGCAGAATCCGCCCATACCCGGTCGGGTCCGGGGCCTGCGCAGTGAGCACAGTTGCGGCAGCCTGGCTGGTCCGATGCTCGACAAGCAACGCCGCAAGAGTCTCCCCGCTGAGCATCGGCACATCGCCCATGGTGACGATCACGTCCCCAGTCAGATCGGTGAGCTGGTCGAGCGCGACCTGCACAGCATGGCCGGTCCCGAGCTGTTGCTCCTGAACCGCCGTCAACACATGGGGAGCGATCTCGGCGAGGTGCGCTTCCACCTGGCCGCGGAGGTGACCGATCACCACCACGATGTGCTCAGGCTGCACCGTCGTCGCGGCCGTCACCGCGTAACTGAGCATGGAATGTCCGGCGACTTCGTGCAGCAACTTGGAACGCGAGGACTTCATCCGCTTTCCCTCGCCAGCTGCCAGGATGACGACAGCCGCGACCGGGTTCGGAGCTTGGTCGGAGTGAACGGACAACAGCTGGCTCCTTACTAGCTGAGTGACGCTCCGCTCCCCGGGTAGGAGTCGAACCTACGTCGCTAGTCCTGATTCAAAGTCAGGCGGGCCCTGCCGACAGACCAACCGGGGAATGTGAGGCCCGGCCAATCCTCGCATCCGGAGCCCGCTTGCGGGCGGTCGGCTTCGAATCGAGGACGCTTCACCCCAACCCTGACCAACCCTTGGATCGGCCAGAGCCAAGCGTACGCATCACCCCTTGAGGCTGCATCCCGGCTCACGCGAACCCTGCCGCGGTCGATTTTTTTGCCATCTCCTGCCATCCTCACATACAGTAGGGACTCCTCTTCTAAATCGATACAGAAACGGCGAATGACCACCTCCGCACCTGTTGTCAACCAGCTCTCAACCCGGCTAGCTGCTATCGCGGTCACGTTGCTCTTTGTCGTCAATGGCGTCGTGATAGGCGGATTCGGCGGCTCGCTCCCCTCACTCCGTGACAAGCTCGGCTTGGATGCCACCCAGATTGCGATCATGCTCTTCTGTACTGGCGTGGCGGCCATTCTTTCGATGCAAATCGGCGGCCGAGCGGCGGACGCGATCGGCGCCCGCGAGGTCAGCTTGGCGGCTCTGCCCCTCCTCATCATTGGAATGATCACGATCGGACTCGCCCCGTCCTATCCGATTGCGATCGTCGGCGGCGTTGTGATTGGGCTTGGCAATGGGGCCATGGATGTTGCGATGAACGCGATCGGTGTCCAGGTTGAGGCGGCACGACAACGGCCGATCATGAGCTTCTTCCACGCTTTCTGGTCAATCGGCACCTTCATCGGCGCAGGAACGATATTGCTCTTGGCCGCCGTGCTTGGGCTGAAGGGTGGTGAGATCATCACGCCGCTGGCGATCTCGATCGCGGCGATGTCACTCATTGCCTTCGGCATCCTGCTCAAGATCACGCCCGAGGCGGCGGTGGTGCATCACACGGTCGACGGCGTACGGACTCGGATTCCTCCGGTCGCCTGGCTTTTGGGTGTCATGGCCCTGGCGTTCGGCCTGTCCGAGGGCACGGCCACCGACTGGTCGTCGCTGCACGTCACCGATGTCGCCGGTGTCGACCCGACCACGGGCGCGCTTGGACTGATCGCCGTGAGCGCCTTCATGGTCGTGATCCGGCTGCTGGGCGACAGACTGGTTGTCCGGTTTGGGAGGCGCGCGGTCGTACGCTTCGGCGGACTCTGCGCCGCCCTCGGCTATTTGACGGTCACGCTGGTGAGCAACCTGCCCCTACTGCTGGCTGGTTGGGCCTTGGTTGGCTTCGGCGTCGGGATGATCGCACCGCAGGTCTACGCCGTAGCCGGACACATCGGCGGCGGCCGGGTGCTCGCAGTTGTCGTGACATTCGGCTACGCCGCGTTCTTGATCGGTCCGGCCGTGGTCGGTTTCCTGGTGAACCAGCTCGGGATCCAGCACGCGATGGCCGTGCCGGCATTGCTCTGTGCCGCCATCATCGGACTGGCGTTCACTATGCCGCGCGAGAATATCGGGCTCGCCACCAGCGCTGGTGCGCCTCACTAAATCTCGACGTCAAGACACTTCACCATCTTTTGAGCTTCTAGAATCCGGGTGTGACCGGCCAGCCAATCCGGGATGAGGTCGACACCATCGTCGAGGCCTGGCGTCGCGAGCGTCCGGATCTGAATGTTGCGCCTATGGAGGTGCTCTCCCGCATCAGCCGGCTGGCCCGCCACCTGGACCGGGTCCGCGCGAACGCGTTCACCGCACATGATCTCGAGTCCTGGGAGTTCGACGTGCTGGCGGCCTTACGACGTTCGGGTACGCCCTATCGGCTTTCGCCTGGGCAGCTCTTGCGGGAAACCCTCGTCACCTCCGGAACGATGACCAATCGTGTCGACCGGCTCGCGGCACGCGGGTTGGTGGCCAGGCAGGACCACCCTGATGACCGGCGCGGTGTTCTGGTTCAGTTGACCGGAGCCGGCCGAGACGCAGTGGACGCGGCGTTAGCCGAGCTGCTGGCCGCCGAGCGCGGGATCCTCGCCGCGTTGGACGTCACGGAGCATGATCAACTCACGCGGAGCCTGCGGCTGTTGCTCACCCAGTACGGCGTCGATCGGTGACTGCGGCAGCGGCCCCTTCAATTGATGACCCGGGCTCCCGTGACCGGGCCTGTGGCGCGCCGGACTGCGCGACACAGCCCCTCCGCACTAAGAGATACGGAGAGGTCGACCGCAGCGGACTCGCCGTCCGCCAGGAAGGCACAGGTAGGACCGGATCCAGACACCAGGGCGCCCAGAGCGCCGTACTCGAGGCCGGCCTCCAGCACGGTGCGCAATCGCGGCTGCAGGTCCAGCGCAGCAGGCTCCAGATCATTGCTGAGGGTCCGGGCAAGGAGCCTGGGGTCCCCGCTGCGCAGGGCATTCATCAAATCGGCGGGCACTGTAGGAGGCGCTGCCCGCGGTCTCAGCTCGTCGAACCGCCGATAGACCGCTGCCGTCGACAGACCGTGGAAACCGAAGGCCAGCACCCAGTGGTACGTGCCCCGAGCCAGCGCCGGCGCCACATCCTCGCCCCGGCCACTTCCTACGGCCGTGCCACCCAGCAACGCGAAGGGCACATCGCTGCCGAGCTCAGCGGCCAAGACGCTCAACTCGTCAGGCGTGACATCGAGATCCCATAAGACCGCGCACGCCAGCAACGCGGCCGCACCGTTTGCCGAGCCGCCAGCCAACCCGCCGGCCACCGGAATCGATTTCTTGATCGACAAACTTGCGCCCAGAGCTTCGTGCGGTCCGTGCCGCCGCGCAAGCAGCTTGGCTGCGCGTATAGCGAGGTTGGAGTCGTCGAGCGGTACGAAATCAGCCCCTTCGCCACTAACCACGACCTCGAACTCACCGGGATCGGCCCATGCTGCGTGCACCTCGTCGTAGACGGAAACCGCCTGATAGACCGTGGCCAAGGGGTGGTAGCCATCGGCACGAGGGGCGCCCACTTTGAGAGCGAGGTTGATCTTGGCCGGCACCCGGACGCGTACGCCGGCAGCCACCGGTGGCGAAGATGAGGCCATGCATGCGAGGTTAGCTACGCCTGGAAGATTTGCTCCGCGATCCGGGTGAAGTCGGTCACATCCAAGGTCTCACCTCGGGCTTTCGGATCCAATCCTGCTGCGACAATGGCGGAGCTGGCGGCCGCCGCCGATCCCGCCAGCCCGGCCAGGGCCGAGCGAAGCATCTTGCGCCGCTGGGCGAACGCCGCATCGACGACCGCGAACACCTGGTTCCGGGTCGCCGTCGTCGCCGGCTGCGGGCGACGGTTGATCGCCACCAATCCCGACTCCACGTTGGGCACCGGCCAGAAGACTGTCGGCGACACCGCTCCAGCCTTGATGGCTGTGGCGTACCAAGCCACCTTGACCGACGGCACGCCGTAGGTCTTCGATCCTGGCCTGGCGGCGAGCCGGTCGGCCACCTCGGCCTGCACCATGACAAGACCGTGGCTCCAACTGTCGAACGTTGCCAGCAGGTGCAACAGCACCGGCACTGCGACGTTATAGGGCAGGTTGGCTACGACGGCCGTCGGGGGTTCCGGCAGGACGTCGACGTGGAGGGCGTCGGCATGGATCACCGTCATCGCAGCCGCCCGCTCCGGCAGGCGCGCGGTAACCGTTTGAGGCAGCTGAGCGGCCAGCAGGTCATCGATCTCGATGGCGATCACCCGGCGGGCAGCCTGCAGCAGGCCGAGGGTCAGCGAGCCGAGTCCTGGCCCAACCTCGAGGACGACATCGTTCTCGGTGACCTCCGCTGTGGCAACGATTCTTCGCACGGTGTTGGCATCGGTGACGAAGTTCTGCCCGCGCTGTTTGGTCGGCCGCAGCGCCAACTGGCTCGCCAGCTCACGGATCGCCGTGGGATCGAGCAGCCCCTTGGCCACCGGCTAACGCAAACCCAGTTTCGATGAACACGCCGGCCATGAACCCCAGCCCGCGGCGGCCTGGAGCTTCTTGGCTATGCGAATCTGCTCTTCGCGGCTCGCCTGATGCGGGTAACCGCTACCACCATAGGCACGCCATGTGCTGAGGCTGAATTGCAGACCGCCGTAGTAGCCGTTGCCCGTGTTGATCGACCAGTTGCCGCCGGATTCGCATTCCGCAAGCTTGTCCCAGACACTGCCCGACGGAGTGCTCGAGGAGCTCGAGCCAGAGCTCCTACTGACCGTCTTGGTGCCGACCAGGATGACCTCAGTCACCGGCTTCTTGAGCAACTTAGATTTGATCTTGGTGCGCTTGACGATCTCGCCATTGTGCCGGACTAACTTGTAGGTCACTGCACGGATGCCGCTGACCCCGCGCGTATCGATCTTGGTGACACCCTTGTTCAACGAGCTCGTCTTCTTCCGGGTGGTATCGAAGTCCACCTTGACCTTCTTGGTCATGGACTTGATGTCCACACGGGTGAAAGTGAACTTCGTGCCATCAACCAAACGGGTGTCCGGGCTGGCGCTCAACTTGTCGTCATGGTCCACGGTGATCTTGGCCGCAGCAAGAGCGTCGGCCAGCGTCTGACCGGTGGTGGTGATCGTGCGTTTCTTGCCTGCATCGATGATGACGATCGTCTTTTCGGTGGCGATGATGATGGTCAGGCCTTGTCGTCCGATGCCTGAGCTGCGGCTCGCTGACAGCTCCGCGCCGAAGAGGTCGATAGCGAGCGCACGGAGCGCCTCATCGACCGTCGTCGCAGTGGTCCAAATGGTGTGCTCTGCACCGTCGATGGTGAAGGTGACTTGCCGCCCGAACTTGACTGCGACCCGGGTGCCCTCTGCGACCTTCGCATCCAGGTTCGGGGCGACCACGTCATGGCTGGTGACCTCGATTCCCTTGCTCTTCAGCAGGGCACCCACGGTGTCGGCGCTGGTGCGAACCTGACTGGACTGCCCGTCAACTGAGAGGGTCACGGATTTGTTGAGGTTCGCGTAGCCGAAGGTTGTTCCCGCCAAAACGAGCGTGGTCGCTCCAGCAGCAACCACAGGGATGATCTTCCGCACAGCATTTCCCCCGAGATGGTCCGGTCGGTGATCTGGACCTAGTGTCTTTGCAGGCCGTGTATCAGCCCGAAAGTGTCACAAAATTATAACGGACGCTGCCCCTGCTGCCTCGCAATCTGAGACCCAGGTGAGTCTGGCCTACCAAGTTCCGCGATGAATCAGCTCTGATGGGGCTTTCCGTGGACGCCGAGCCGGCGACCCTATGGCGGCCGCTGGAGCCGGGTACCCGAGGCTGACCACACCGACGCTCAGCTGATTGGTTGGCACGCCGAAAGCCTCACGTACCGCGGCGATCCGGTCGGTCGGGATGCCGAAGAAGCAGGCGCCGAGCCCATGGTCGACCGCCGACAGCAGTGTGGCGAGGCAAGCCATTCCGGCGTCGACAAACCAATACGGTGCGGACCACCGCTCCGGATCGCGGTCGCTCCAGCCCTTGTCAGGCTCGGCGTAACGATCGAGATAGGCCTGCTCGCTGGTCCAGACAGTGACCAGGAGGGGTGCGGTCCGCATCCCCCGGAGCCAGCGGCTGTCGGCCTCAGCCGCGACCCGCCAGAAGATCTCGCGCTCTGCGGCCGAGCTCAGGACCAAGAGCGAGATGCCCTGCGTGAACCCGGCAGACGGTGCGCGCAACGCCGCGCCGAGGATGGCGTCAAGCGCGTCGGCGCGGACAGGCCGAGCTGCATCGTAGGAACGGACCATCCGGCGCCGGCGCAACACCTCCGCGAACTCCATGGCTACCAGCTCCCGCCGAATGCGGCATCGGCATTGTCGTTGAGTGCCTGGCACATGCGTTCCAACTCGATCCCAAGGGTGGCGGCAAGGAACCGGGCCGTGTGCGGAACCAGGTAAGACGCGTTCGGCCTCCCTCGTAGCGGCATCGGGGTGAGGTATGGAGCGTCGGTCTCGACGAGTATCCGATCCAGAGGCGCCAAGGCCAATGCATCGCGCAGCTGATCGTTGGTCTTGAACGTGACAGTGCCAGCAAAGGAAAGGTGAGCGCCGCGGTCCAGGCAGGCTCGAGCGAAGTGATCATCGCCGGAGAAGCAGTGCATAACGACTCGCGGCGGCCAGCCCTCGGCATCGAGCACATCAAGAATGTCGTCGTGGGCATCTCGATCATGGATGACGAGGGTCTTGTCGAAAGCATGGGCGAAGGCGATATGCGCCGCAAATGCATCCCTCTGTACGACCTGACCGACAGCATCAGGTGTTCTGAAATAGTCCAGCCCGGTCTCCCCGACTGCCCTGACGCGCGGATGCTGGGCCAATGCCTCGACCAGCTCGAGGCCTGCCACGAGATCCGGCCCCATCCGGGCGGCATCGTTCGGGTGGATCGCGACCCCGGCGATCACTGAGGGCCAGCGTTCGGCAGCCTGGACCGCCCAGCGGCAGCCTTCGGGATCACATCCGATCTGCACGATTCTCGTGACGCCGACCTGGGCGGCAAGGACGACGGCATCTTCGGGGGCGAGGCCAGACCTGGCCTGCGTGGAGTCGAGATGGCAATGCGAGTCGACCACTGGTGCCGGCAGCGGCTCAGGCAGATCAGGCAGCTCCACGCGCCAACTGTTGCATCTCCTGGATTTCCATCACTGGTGGGGGATTTCGCTCTCAGAAACGGCTGAGGCAGTTCGTGAATATTGCATTTTCAGGGCGGCCTCGTAGACAGCGTTTTTTGCTACGCCCTGTTGCCGGGCTACCTGCGACACCGCAGCCTTCAGCTTCATCCCGCCAGCGGCCAGGCTGAGCACCTCCTGAGCTGCCGTCTGCAGATCAGCAGCCGGCTGGGTCGCACCGCCGACGACCAGGGTCACCTCTCCTCGCACGTCGGACGCCGCCCAGTCGGCAAGCTCCTGCAGCGAGCCGCGGCGGACTTCCTCGTAGGTCTTGGTGAGCTCACGGCACACCGCACCGCGCCGATCCGGTCCAAAGGCGACCGCCATCGCTGAGAGTGTCGCGGCAGCCCGGTGGGGCGCCTCGAAAAAGATCATGGTGCGGGGCTCCGTCGCCAGCTGGCCAAGCCGCCGGGCACGCTCGGCGGCCTTGCGCGGCAGGAAGCCTTCAAAACAGAAGCGATCAACGGGAAGACCGGAGACGGCCAACGCGGTAAGTACCGCGGACGGACCAGGCACCGCGGTGACCCGGAATCCGTGTGCCACCGCTGCCGTGACGAGGCGATAGCCCGGGTCGGATACCGACGGCATCCCAGAGTCGCTGACGACGACGACTCGAGCCCCGTCCCCCAGCAGGCGTACCAGCTCGTCGGTGCGCCTCGTCTCGTTTCCCTCGAAGTAGGACATGATTCGCGCGCCGGTCTCTACGTCGAGCCGCTCGAGCAGCCGCCGCAGCCGGCGGGTGTCCTCGGCCGCAATCACATCGGCGTTGGTCAACTCCGCGACCAGCCGCGGCGAAGCGTCTCTGACGTCACCGATCGGCGTCGCGGCGAGCACGACGACGCCAGCAACGCCAGCCAAGCCCTGCTGCGCCACTGCTCCCTCCAATGCTCGTTGTCGGATTCCCACGTAGACCTAGGTTGCTGACGGTCTGCACTGGTTGCAACCCATGCAGACCGTATGCAATCAACGTGAACGTAGGTTTCGAACCCGCGTTACGGAGCTGGCCAGTGGGGGGGTTGATCGATCCGCTCCACCTACGATGGGCGAGTGACGCGCCAAGTCCTGGAGGCTGAAGCGGGGTTGGTCGGACCAGCCGCCGCAGTCACCCCAGGCTCGCCACCACCACCGCGCGCCTTCCGGAAAGACCGATCAACCCGCCGACGACGATCGAGCGCCTACGGGTCGCGATGCCGGACGACCGGGTGAGCGGCTGGATCGTGACATTGATCATCGGCGCGATCGCTTTCGTGACTCGTTTGGTCAATCTCAGCTATCCCAACAAGCTGGTCTTCGACGAGACCTACTACGCCAAGGACGCCTACTCGCTGCTGAAGTTCGGCTACGAACGCAACTGGCCCACCGACGCGAACTCCAAGATCATCGCCGGCGATCTAGACGTGATGCAGGACACCGCCGCTTTCGTTGTGCATCCTCCGCTCGGCAAGTGGCTGATCGCAGCGGGTGAGTACCTATTCGGCATGAACTCGTTTGGCTGGCGGTTCGCCTCCTTGGTGTTCGGGACGCTGCTGATCATGGTCACTATCAGGCTGGTTCGCCGGGTCTCGAAGTCCACTCTGATCGGGGGCCTTGCCGGGATCCTGCTCACTTTCGACGGCCTCGAATTCGTGATGTCGCGTACGGCGCTGCTCGATGTCTTTCTCGCGTTCTTCGTGGTGGCCGCCGTCGCCTGCCTGGTCGCGGATCGCGAATGGTTCCGAAACCGCCTGGCTCACTATCTGGAGCTGCGCGAGATCCCCGATCTGGGCGGTCAGTTCGGCCCGGTCATGGCGCTGCGTCCGTGGCGAATCGCCGCTGGGATCTGCTTCGGTCTCGCCCTCGGCAGCAAATGGAACGCGCTGTATCCCCTGGCCGCCTTTGCACTGCTCTCGCTGGCGTGGGACGTGGGGGCGCGCAGCCTGGCCGGTGCCCGATTGCGCGCCAAGCTCGCGATCCTGCGAGATGGCATTCCCGCTTTCTTCTCCCTGGTCGTGCTCAGCCTGGTGGTGTATCTCGGCACTTGGGCCGGCTGGTTGCTGACCAGCGGAGGCTACGGCCGCGATTGGGGTGCCCAGCACCCGGAGCAGGTCACAGTGAAGTTGTTCGGCAAGCCGTTTGCCTCGCTGCTGCATTACCAGCACGACATCTGGAACTTCCACACCGGCGACTTCATCAACCAGGCTCAACACACCTACCGAGCCGACCCCGCCGGCTGGCTGGTCGTAGCTCGACCGATCGGGATCGACGCTGTGAACAACATCAAGCCAGGAACCGACGGCTGCATTGGACCCGACAACTGCATTCGAGTGATCAGCGGGGTTGGGACGCCTGCGCTGTGGTGGGTTGCGATATTCGCGTTGGTCGCTGCGACGATCTTGTGGGTGGGAGGCCGGGATTGGCGTTTCGGCATTCCCGTCGTCGGTGTGCTGAGCAGCTGGTTGCCGTGGTTTGCCTTCCAAACGCGTCCGCTGTTCTTCTTCTACGCGATCTCGATCATCCCGTTTTCGGTCATGGCCATAGCGCTGTGCGCCGGACGGATTCTCGGCGACGCGCGAGCCGGCGACCGCCGTATGGTCGGCGCGATCGTCATCGGAGCGTTCGTTGCCATGGTGGCCGCCAACTTTGCCTATATCTATCCGATCCTCAGCGACGAACTACTGCCCTATCCGAAGTGGCTGTCGCGCATGTGGTTCAGGACCTGGATCTGAGTGAGCGGGCCGCGATCATGATCATCGGGATTCACTGAGGAGATCTCCATCGTGATCGCCGGACCTCCGGCGGCGGGAACCCCATTCCCCTAGAGTGTTGTGCTGGCTTCGCACCACGGTGGTCGACCCGCCACCGCGCGTCGCGGTGGTGATGGTTGAAGGAGAGTCGATGGAAAAGCCGCGCGATCCGATGCGGTTCTCAATTGTCGTCCCGGCGTACAACGAAGCGGCCTACCTGGGCCGCGCGCTGGATTCTTTGTTGCACCAGGATTACAACGGCAGATACGAGGTCATCGTCGTCGACAACAACAGCACCGACGGCACGGCGGCTATCGCTGCCCAGTACGGCGTATCCCTGGTCCATGAGGCTCAGCAGGGGGTCTGTGCAGCACGGCAGCGTGGGGTCGATTGCGCCACGGGCGAGATCATCATCTCCACCGATGCCGACACCACCCAACCGCGAGACTGGCTGCGTACCATCGATGCTCGTTTCGCCGAGTCAGAGAGAGTCGTCGCGGTTGCCGGTCCGTGCCGCTATCAAGATCCCTCCTGGTGGGCCAAGGCGTTTCCGATACTGCTTTTCGGATTGGTAGCCAAGGTCTATGCGCTCACTGGATTCGTGTTCTATGTGAGTGCAACCAACATCGCTGTCAGACGCACCGCATTCCCCGGCTATAACCTCAGGCTCACCCAAGGCGGTGACGAGCTCGACCTGGTGCGGCGCTTGAGGCCGCGAGGACATGTGAGCTGGGAGCGCCACAATGTCGTGACGACCTCGGCACGTCGATTGCAGCGCGGACTGCTCTACAACATCTTTGTGAGCTTCTTCGTCTACTACTTGCTCGCGTATTGGTTCAACAGGCTCTCCCAGCGGCAGACCTTTGGGATGGCACCGGCGTTCCGACAAGAGCACCGCCGCCCGTTACCTCTCGCGTGGGTCAGCCGGCGGGCGGTGCTCGGGATATTGCTCATCGGACTCACCTCGCTTGGGTTCGCCACCGGTGCTGGCGACGCAGCGGTGGACGGTCTGGCCCATCTCTGGAAAGGTCCGTGAGCCGACTGACGGCGGCGGCAGGGGCCACGGCGTTTGCCGTTTCCGCCCTCGGGGCTGCGGCGTACTGGACCGCCTTCCGGCCCCGCTCGCAGGTTTTCGGCACCTTCCCCTATGCGGCGGAGACCGATGAGAAACTGGTCGCCCTCAGCTTCGATGACGGGCCCAACGAGCCCTACACCTCGCGGCTGCTCGACACACTGGATGAGTACCAGGTCAAGGCGACGTTCTTCCAAGTCGGGCGCTGCGCGCAACGCTTTCCATCCTGCACCCGGCGGGTCGTACAGAGCGGCCACGTGCTGGGCAACCACAGCTACAGTCACTCATTCAGCGAGCTATCTCAGGCAGCCGCGACAGGAGATCGAGATCAGCCTCTCCCAGGAGGTGTTCTATTCGATCACTGGCCTTACGCCTGCGCTGTATCGCCCGCCCTGGCTGTGCCACTGGCCGTGGGTGCTGAGCAGTCTGCGTGACCACAAACTACAGGTGGTGTCAGGGACATTCGCCCATCCTTTGGAGATCATCCAGCCTGCGGCTGCCACGCTGACCGATTCGGCAGCCCGGCTCACGCGCCCGGGCACGATCTTGATCTTCCACGATGGCCAGGAAGCACGCGGTGGGCCAAGAGATCAGAGCCGTGGCAGCCATTGGCCCGCTCATCGATCAGCTGGGCGAGCGCGGTTATCGCTTCACCACCGTCGACCAATTGCTCGGAATCAGCGCCTACGCATCCTGAGTCTGATTGCTCGCTCCGCTCGCTGGAGTCCAGTCGGGATTACGCCCGAAGGCGATGAGCAGATCGGCTTGGGGGTCACTGGTTGCGGAGGATTCAGGCCTCGCCTTGACCGAGCCGGACGAGCGATAGATGTCCTCGCGGTCGCGGTACCAAGCCGCAACCTCTGCCACCAACTCCGAGTCGAGGTTGCGGTTTTGGCCAGTTGCGACTGCCAGGTCCCAGCCGTGGATCAGGTGGTCCGCAGCAAGCTGGCTGAGGTATTCGCCGATGTCTTCCTCACCATAGGAAAGATGCACCTTTCCGCCGGCAGGAAGCCTTTCGGCGACTGCTGTCAGAGCCTCGTCAGCCGCTGCCATTGCCGCTGCCTTCGGTTCCTCCCCGAGGAGGTCACCGTCGAACGCATCACCCACTTCGGCGATGGTCTTGCCGTCCACCAACGGCTTCGTCCAGCGATCTTCTCCGACGACGTGGTTGACCAGCGCGCGCACGTTCCAATCAGCGCACGGTGTCGGCGCCGACCAGTCGTCAGAGGCGTGCTGCACTGTGATCTTCCAAAATGCAACGCTGCGGCCGTACGTCGTATCGAGTGCCATGCCCCTACCCCTCGTTCGATTGTCTCGATGCCAGCGTGCTCGTTCGCCGGTGATACGTCCAGCCTCACCACTTGAAGCGGAATCACGACCCCGGAACTCCTTGCCGATGTCGCAAAGTCGCTCCTTCGACCACAATGAGTTCATGGCGATCCGGCGCAGCCGGGAGCGACGGCCCTCGGCGATGGACATAGTGGACGGGGTGCTGTTTGCCTTCGCCGGTCTAGCGACCATCTGGCTGGCCTACCTGGTCTTTCGGGCGAGTATCCAGCCCGGCTGGCCAATGCTGCTGCTCATCGTATTCTGGGTGCTCCTCACCTACCTGTTGTTGCCCAGGGTGCATCGCATTCTGACCCGGCTGTATGTCCCCGGGTACTTCATCGGCAGGGCTCGGACCAGTGACGGCCTGCTCGGGGACCCGGTCAACCTGACGCTGCGCGGTCGTGAGGCGCAGGTTCATGCCGCCATGACGCGAGCCGGCTGGATCAGAGCCGACGACCTGAGTCTGACCAGCGGGCGGCGGATCTTGACCTCGACGCTCAGCCGGCGCAGTTATGCCGAGGCCCCAGTGAGCCCGCTGCATCTATTCGATCGCCAGCAAGATTTCGCTTACCAGCAAGAAGTCGCAGGCAGCCCGTCGAAGCGGCACCACGTACGGTTCTGGCGTTGTCCTGAGGGCTGGATGCTTCCCGGCGGATACGCCGTTGACTGGCTCGCGGCCGGAACGTACGACAGGAGCGTCGGGTTGTCCTTGTTCACCCTGCAGGTGACTCACAAGATCGAGGAGAACACCGATGTCGAGCGCGACTACATTGTCGAGACGGTGAGCTCAGCGTCGCCAGAAGTTGAAGTGGAGGTGATCGAGAACTTCTCCACGGGTTATCACAGCCGCAACGGCGGCGGCGATCTGATCATTACAGACGGCAATCTGCCGATCATCGACGTAGGACGGATCGAGGTGCCCGAGACCGCGGAGATGGAACACACCGACAGCCGGGACAAGCGACCCGCGCAGATCGCCTTCGGGGCGGGGGTCGCATTCCTTCGCGGATTAGGCTTTGTGTCAATTGCAATGCTGCTGTTGCTGCTGCCCGCCCAGTACGCCCAAGGGCTGGATATCGAGGGCGGCCGCCCGGCCTTGATCGTGGCGGGCAGCTTGGTCGCCTTGATCGCGCTGGTCGACATCGGACTGGCGGTTGCCGTTTTCGTCGGCCGCAACTGGGCGCGGATTGTGCTGATGCTTTCGTCCGTGGTGACCACGATCATCGCCTTCATCGGCAATACCGACGGATCGGAAGCCATCACTTTGGCCACCAGCCTGCCAACCGTCGGCCTCAGCATCATGGTCTTGCTCGCCTTATCCAGTCACCGGGCACGCGAGTACGCCGCAAGGGGCCGGCACATTCGCAAGCACATAGCTGGTCGGCCGTACGAACCTGCCGCTATTTCATCTTGAGCGGCACTTTTGGCGGTGCGATTTCCCTCAACCCGCGTCGGTAAGGTCAGCCGTTTGCGTCGGGCGGCCGTAAGGCGGTACAGGATGAGGATGGCGGCGGGGCCGTTGATCACCGCCGGCACTCCGGCAGCGTGCTCGCCTGTGAGCAGCGCCCAGGCACTCCAGACAGCAGCGTTAATGAGGACAATCCAGTAGGTGGGAGCCGAGAGGCCGTCGAGGCGGTCCGTACGCAAGGTTCGGACGACCTGGGGGACGGAGAGCAGGCACGAGAGGGCTGCGCCGCACCAGGCCAAGATCTCCACCACAGCCCTGTCCACCTCTCCGCACGCCCGATGGTTCGAAGCTATGGCGGTGGCCTTCCACGGGTATTCCCAGCGGCTTCCTCGTGGCCGTTGATCATGCCCTGCATCGCCCGCACCCTTGATCAACAAGTAGCGTAGCGGCGCCGTCGCGAAGCGCTGTCCGGCTTGGCGCCGGACATCAGGCGAGGCAGCGATCGGCATCCAGTGGCTGGCCGGCAGCAGCGAAGAGCTCGACGGCCTCAAGCAGGTAACGACCTGCGGCGTCCCCATCACCCTCCGCACGAGCCAGGTGCGCCCGGGCTTCGGCAATCGCCGCCTGCCATGCGGTGCCGCTCTTCCACAGCGCGGCAGATTGCTCTGCCACGGCGAGGTGCCGGCGGGCATCGTCGAGGTCACCAGCATCTGCGCAAGCGACTGCGGCGGGCACGGCAAACGCGACATTGCAGAAGTTGCAGGAATCTTCCTGGCCGAGGGCGGCTGTTGCCTGATCCACGATTGCCCGGGCGCTCTCCACGTCGGGCGCTGCCCGGATCATCGTCCCGTAGAAGTGTTGCAAGATATGCGGGGCGATCGCAGACCAGCGGGCCAATGGGAGTGCGCGATGCAGCAGCCGGGTGGCCTCGGCACGGTCGTCCTGTGCTAGGCGCACCTCCGCGAGGCGTTGCAGGCTGAGCGCTTCGCCCGCTGTGGAGCTAATGTCATGGTGCAGCTCGGCCGCTTTGACCAGCTCTATCTCGGCGAGGGACAGGTCGCCGGATAGCAGCGCGGCCTCGCCGCGCAGCGCGGTGGCGAACGCAACGGCGCGCAGTACGCCGGACCGTTGCGCAGAGTCACGCAGGGTGGCGGCGAGTCTCAACACCTCGGCGTACGGCGTCGCCCCGTAGAGCACGTACTCCGCCACGCAGAGATGGCTGTCAAACAGCGATCGGGCAAGTTCTGGCCGTCCGGCGCCTGCGCGCAGTTCGACGGCGAGCCGAGTGAACCACTCTCCACGCAGGTGCGCGAGCATGCCCTGCAGCGTGATCAGGTCATACATCCGCCAGTCGCTGGGATCGGAGACGCCGAGGCGGCGGCGCGCCTCATCGGCAGCGGTCGCGGCCGCCGGCAGGTCGCCCGTGAGATAGGCAAGGGCACCGCGCGCGAGCAACAACGCGGCGTCATCGCCAGAGCCGTCCGGCTCCAGCCCATCAAGCGCTTCAGCAGCGCTCGTGTAGTCGGCAGCGAACATCGCGGCTCGGGCGAGCCGCGGCAGCAGCCGCCGCCGGTCGGCCGCGTCGCGTGTCGAGCCGAGAGCCTCCCGGTAGGCCACGACAGCCCCAGCGTCTCCGGTGGCGAGCAGCATGTCCGCACGTAGCGCAAGCATCGGCGTGCGTTCCGGGTCGGGGACGTCGTCTCGCACGTCGTCGATCAGCGCCAGCGCGTCGCGGTATGCGCCGATGGCCGCGGCGGCACGAGCAGCCCGCAGGAGAAACGGTGCAGCCGCGCGGACATCGCCCGTCTGCAGCAGCTGGTGACCGATCCGCGCTGGGGACGCGTCGAGATCGCGCAGCGCCTTGGCGGCGTGGCGGTGCAGCGGGAGCAGACGGTGTGGCGGCAGCCCGTCCAGCAAGGCGTCGCGCACCAGGGAGTGCCGAAACCGGTAGCCAGGCCCGGTCCGCTCGACCGCACCAGTAGCCAGCGCCTCGTCCAGCAGGGCATCGGCCCGCTCCTGGCCTACGCCTGACAGGGCGACGTACTCGTCGGTGTCGAACGCGGCACCCAACACCGCCACCCGGGTGAGAGCCGCCGTCGCCTCGCGGCCAAGTCCGCGGAGCACCAGGGCGCCCATCGGGCTGATGCGATCGTCGGCAGCTCCGGCGGTGCGCGCTCGTTCGACTGCGGCAAACGGGTTTCCGCCCGAGAGTTTCACCACACGTTCCAACAGCACCTCGTCGTCTCTCACGGCCCGACGCACCAGCCGGCGGATGTCGGCGTCAGCCAAAGGACCCAGGTCCAATAGAACAGACGTGCCACGGCCGATCAGGCTGCGGCGCATCGCCTCCATTGGCGGCCGCAGCGGCCACGGCCGATGCGCGACCACTATCACCAACCGCTCACCAACAGCGAGGCGGGACAGATAGTGGAGCAGCCGCATGCTGGCCTCATCGGCATCGTGAGCATCGTCGACGACGAGAACCGCACCACCTCCGGAGGACGCAAGCCGCAGGAGTTCCGCGACGCTGACGAACAGTCGCTGGTGGCGGCTCTCGCCGTCCCATTCTGGAGAGGTGCCACGCAGCGCCCCCTCAATCTCGACCCGGTACTCGTCTGGCACGCCGTCCAGCAAGGCCGGGTAGCGTCGGCAGAGGTCCGCAAGTGCTTCCAAAACGGGGGCGTACGGCCATGCCCCCTCAATGGCGGCGGCCGTGCCGACGCCTACGCGCAGACCGCGCTCTTCAGCGCGCTGCTCGAGCCACCGCAGCAGGGTGGTCTTGCCGATGCCAGCTGGTCCCGACACGAACAGCGTGCGCCCTTGGCCCGCGCTTGCCGATGCAATGAGCCGGTCGATGCGGCCAAGCTCAGCATCCCGACCCAGAGGCGGCGGGGGCCGCCGCTGGGCTCTGGCGTGCGGGGAGTCAAGGCCAAGCAGTTCGGCACGTAGCGAAACGGCGGCCGGACCTGGCGTAACGCCAAGTCCTGCGCGCAGCGCTCGTTCCAGTCGCTCCAGCTGGCGCAGCGCGCCGCTCCGATCGCCGTTCTCGGCGAGCCGACGCGCTTCTGCCAAGTTGGCTTCCTCGTCGGATGGTTCGGCGCGGGCGAGATCGCTCCAGCGGCCTGCGCGGCGCAGCACCTCATGGTGCAGCTGCCGTAGCCGGTCACGAGGCGCTTCCAGCCAGGGCTCATACGGATCCTCGGGCAACAGATCTCCGGTCCACAGTTCTGCTGTCGTTGCGGCCGCAGAGAATCCGTCGGAGTCGTTTCGCGACGTGGCGTCGCCGGCGAGAGCCTGCTGGGCACAGCGCTCGAACACCTCAGCGTCAATGATCACCTCGGCGTCCGGAAACAGCGACACGGTGTTTCCGTCAAGAACCAGGGCTCGAGGATCGCCCAGCGAACGCCGCGCATAATACGCAGCCTTGTGCAGCCGCGGCGCCGCATCCTCCATCGGGGTGTCGGGCCACAATGCGTCGATGACCTGCTCGCGGTGCAGCGTCCGGCGCGGCGCCAGCGCAAGAAGTTTGATCAGCGCGGCTGCCTGCCGGCGGCGCCACTCTGCGGCTGGGACGACCCTGCCGTCGACGCGAGCCGCGAAGCCGCCCAGTAGGTCGATCTCGACGCGCATCGCTTCCTCCACCGTCGAATCTAGCCCCGGCTGCTCCGGCCGACAGCGGGGGTGTTCAGGCGCTCCGAGCGGGTATTGGGTCGAAGCCGCGGATCGCCTCGACCTCTCCGTTCGGTGAGTGACTATTGACACGGCCGAACGTACGGTTGCCGCCGTCCCCCGAGCTTCCCTGCGCTTTCCCCAGCAGCTCGCTGTTGGTTCCAGCTCAGGATCAGCTACGCAATCTGCGAGTTGTGCCGCCTCAAGCCCCAGACCATGACACAGTGCTTGAGTCAGTTGTGGCTAATTTCTCGAGAGGCGGCACCCTCTGACGACCGACAGCAGTGGCCTCATCCTGCGCCGCGTCACCGGCGCGCTCTTTCTCATTGGCGCTCTCGCCTTCGCCACCGCGGCAACCATCCTGTCCGCAACGTTCGACTGGCCAGACATACTTCGGGAACCAGCCGATGTTGTGCTGACGAGCTTCTCTGCGGGCGGCCCCAGTCTGGTGTGGACCTGGTTCGCGACCGCGTGGACGTACGCCATCCTCGTTGTGCCGATCTTGCTCCTGCCTGCGGCGCTCGGCCGCCGTGACGACGCCGCGCTCTGGGTAGCGACCTTCGCCGGCGCAATCTCGGCCACGCTTGCGCTGATCGGCTTCCTGCGCTGGGTATTTGTGGTGCCGCCATTGGCACGGATGTATCAGGAGGGCGACGCGGCCAATCAAACCGCCTTGGCCGCAGCATGGCTCGCCCAGCACCAGTTCGGTGGGGCATTGCTCGGGGAGCACCTCGGACAGTTGCTCGGAATCGGCTGGTCGGTCACCCTCAGCATCATCGTGCTCCGCACTCGTGTGTTGCCGCGATGGCTTGGAGTATTGGGACTGATCGTCAGCGCGCTCTATCTGTTCAATCAGGGAGACATCCTGGCAACGGCTCTCCCCGGCTTTCCTGTATTCGATCTTGCGGGCCTCATCGGAAGCTCAGGCTGGGGCCTCTGGGTGGCTGCCCTCGGCGTCACACTCCTGCTCCGCCCGAGGGCAAAGGCCATCTGACGCCCGCTCGTTCAGTCGAGTGCCAATGCAAGGCGCAATGCCTCGCTGATCTGATCCAACTCGTCCTGGCTGACATGTCCCGCGAGCGCTCCAAGGCGCTCCGGCGCTACCGCAGTTGTCTGTTCGATGAGGACCTGGGTCCGCTCGTTGTTTATCGTGATCGTCGGCCGGAAGAGACGCGGCAATGCTGACCTCGACGTGGGTGCCACAAGCACAGTCGACAGCAGTAGGTCGTCGGACTGCACCACGACCGCATACCTCGCACCCTTTTGTTCCCTGCCACGCGCGTCACGAGGAGCCCGCAGCCGGTGAACGTCACCACGCACGCAGCTCTTCCATCTCCGTGAGAACCTGCCGACTCTCAGCTAGATCGGCTGGATCCGCGCTTACCTCCAACGATTCGCGACGCATCTGCTCACGTCGTCGCAGCCGCACAGCATCAACCAGCGCCTGCCGAATCGCCTCGGAGACGCTCGTGCCGTCGGCCGTCAGCTCGGCCAAGGCTTGCTCCGACCGTCGATCGGTCCGGAAGTTCAACACTGGCATACGACGATGCTACTACGTTTTGTAAGATCAATAGGCTACAGATTGACCGACGGAATGGACCTGATAGGGTGCATTTCCTGACGCGGTCCCTTTGATTTGGAGGTTGAGGTGGTGGGGTTTCTGGTGGGCCTTGTGCTGTTCATCGGTGTCTGTGGCTTCTTGGATGCACGGCTGCTGTGGCCAACCCGGCCGACGCGGGCACGGAAATGATCACCGGGCACTACGCCCTCGCCGCGGGCGCGAAATCGGTGGACCATCGCGCGCCGTTGTGGTCCTTGATGCTGGCAACCCAATGGCTCGATGTGGTCTTCATACCCTTGTTCCTGCTCGGCGCCGAGACGATTGAGACGCTGCCTGAGGGTGGATACGGCAAGGTAGTGATTCATGCTGACTACACGCATTCGCTGATCGGCGCACTCGTCTTATCGGCCGCATTCGGCGCCTTCGCCTGGTGGCGCTGGGATCGGCGGCTCGGCCTGCTGCTCGGGGCTGTCGCGTTTTCGCACTGGGTGCTCGATCTCATCGTCCACCGCGGAGACATGCCGATTCTGCCGGGCAACGCCGGTGACCTTCCTCTGCTGGGTTTCGGGCTGTGGCGGGTGCCTCTTGCGTCGATCCTGCTCGAGGCGGCGTTGCTCTTGCTCGGCGTGTTCTTGTACTGGCGGGTGGCACGCACCACCCAACCGCGGCCCGGCAGTCGCGTCACCCCATCAGTTGTTACTGGGGCGCTGCTAGCCTCGGGCGTCATCGTCCTGACGCTCGACGCGTTGGGTATCTAAGCACCGGCTGGCCGTCGGGCCGGGTGGCGTACGTCTTTCATCACAGCCGTGGAAACGACCGCCTCAGACCCCTCTCAACCGCACGTCACTCATCACAGCCGTCGAAAGGTACGCGGCGAGCCTTCGCAGCCTTTTCCCGACCGGCCTATTGGCCCACACGTCCGTCAATACGCTCGCGCAAGAGATCGGCATGGCCGTTGTGGCGGGCGTACTCCTCGATCATGTGAACCAGGAGTTCGCGCAAGGAGACGGGTTCACCCGCGCCGTCTTGTCCAATGAAGCTGAGGTCGGTCTCGCGGGCGAACTGCTCGGCGAAGGCGACCTCGTCACGCCAGGCGTCCCACGCCTCATCGACGACCGCTTGATCGGCCACGGCACCATCAAAGTCACCATCTGGCTCGGCGTCGGACTGGTAGCGATTGGGTACCTCCTGGCCCGCGAACCGTTGCCGGAACCATTTACGCTCCACTTCGGCCAGGTGCCGCACCAGACCGAGCAGCGACATCGTTGACGGCTCGACCGAACGGCGAGCGAGCTGAGCTGCATCCAGACCCTCGCACTTGAGCTGCAAGGTGAGCCGCTGAGCGCGTAGGAACTCGATCAACGTGGCACGCTCGTCGCCGAGCGACGTGCCTCCCTCGCGCGGGTCAGATTCTGGATCGATGAACATGTCGGCGCGATGCTGCGGCTTGGTCACCTGCCCATGATCTAACGCACCCTGGTTTGGACCTTCGCCGGCCAATGCAGCTGAACCCCAATCGATGACAGCGTGCGTCTCAGGTAGCCGCTCTCGTCGAGGCGCGACCGGTACGAGTGCGGGCGAGAAGCGCTGTTCGGACCGCGATCTCCGCGTCGGGCGCGGCGCCGAGTGCGTCCAAACCCAAAAGTGCAGCGCCTACCACCGGGGGGTCGTCTACTACAAGCAAGTTGGCGCGGGGCGCGTGTGCCGCCAGACGCTGCGACACGCCCGCTACCAGCAGGGGATGTCGCGCAGCAAGGATGCTGCCACCTAGCACCACATCGGTTGGCTGATCGCGCAGCTTGAGCCGATCGTGGGCAGCCCGGGCGAGCAGGAACACCTCCTGGGCCAACCGCTCCACCACTCCCCGGGCAAGTCCGTCGCCAGCGGCGGCGACCCGGAACAGCAGCGGCACCAATTCATGCAGCCGACTGCGTGGCAGCTCAGCGAAATGCAGCGCCGCAGTCACGTCCACGACGGATGGCGTACCGAAATGGTCCATGATCGCCTCGCGAAGTGCGGTGGGCTGACCACGACCGTCCTCGGCCCGCACCGCATGGAAGAGCGCTTCGGTGCCGAGCGTCGCCCCGCCGCCCCAGTCACCAGAGATAGCGCCGACCGATGGAAAACGCAGCACCTCCCCTGCTGCGGAGACACCCACGCAGTTGATCCCAGCACCGCAGACGACCGCGATCCGGTCGGGCGAGCTGGTACCTGCGCGGAGCAGCGCGAATGTGTCGTTGTCCAGGGAAACTTCTGCTGCCCACCCGGCGGGTGAGACGCGCCCGAGCAGCATCTCTCTCTCCCTCGGGAAGTCGGCGCCAGCCAAGTAGACCGCGGCGTGCTGGGCGAGCGTAGAGCGAGCGTCGATTCCAGCCTCGGCGGCTGCCTCACCGACCAGGCCGGCAAGCACATCGAAGGCGGCGTCGACGCCGATGACCTGGTGGTTGGATCCCGGCCCACGCGCGTATCCGAGCAGCTGCCCTTCGGTAGATAGCAAGCAGACGTCGGTCTTGCTATTGCCCCCGTCGATCGCGAGAACGGCAGCGGTCACGTCACCCACCGCAGGTGATCCCGATTGGCAGCAATCAGTAAGTCGGTCATTTGGTCAGCGAGATCGTGTTGGCCGATAAGTGGGTGAGCCAGCAATGCCCGGAACACGCGTTCCCGTCCGCCGTGGACAGCTGCTTCGAGTGCCAGCTCCTCGTACGCCGAGACATGGCTGATGAGGCCGGCGAGGAGCGGATCAACCGGTGCCGGGACGTGCGGGATGGGACCCTGCCTGCCGACCCGTGCCGGCACCTCAACGACTGCCTCATCGGCGAGGAAGGGAAGCGTGCCGTCATTGCGTACATTCACCACCTGCACATCACCTCGATCGGTGATCAGTGATGCCATCAGGTCCACTGCGGCTTCGGAGTAGTACGCACCGCCACGCTGCTGCAGCAGGGCAGGCTTCTCATCGACCGCCGGATCGGCATAGATCTCAAGCAGCCGGCGCTCGATTTCTGCTACCTCCTCGGCTCGAGAAGGTTTCGAGCGCTGCTCCTCGACGACCTGGTCGTGTTCGTAGAAGTAGCGAAGGTAGTACGACGGCCACACCCTCAGCCGCCGCAGCAACTCGGCCGGGAGGCCGGAACGAGCTGCCAACGCGTCCGCCGAGGTGTCAAGCAGCTCAGGCAGCCGATCTTGTCCGTCAACCAGGACTTGCCTCGTCCACGTCAGATGGTTAAGCCCGACGTGATCCAGCTGCACATCGCCAGGTTCAACTCCCAGCAAGCGCGAAGCCGTCCGCTGATTACCGATCGCAACGTTGCAGAGACCCACTGCCCGGTAGCCGTGGTCGAGCAGGGCACGGGTGACAATGCCTACCGGATTCGTGAAGTCGATAATCCATGCGTCTTTGGCGGCCAGTTGGGAAATCCGCTCACCGATCTCCAAGATCACCGGCACCGTACGCAGCGCCTTTGCCAGCCCGCCGGCACCAGTAGTCTCCTGACCAACGAGACCACATCTGCAAAGGAAGCGTCTCGTCGATCGCCCGCGCCGCCTGGCCGCCAACCCTGAGCTGGATCAGAACGATGGCGGCACCCGCCAGCGCCTCGTCAAGATCAGTTGTGAACGTCACGCGGCTGGATGATCGGTACTTGGCGAAGATGCGCTGCGACATCCCGCCGACGAGCGCAAGCCGATCTTCAGCCGGATCGGTGAGCACCAGCTCGTCAACCTCGATCAGGTGCTGCAGCCTGGCGATCCCGTCGACGAGCTCGGGCGTGTAGGTGGAGCCTCCTCCCACTACGGCGACTTTCATCTCTCACTCCCGTCAGCCTCTCCGAAGTGCTGGACACACGGGAGGCCCAGCGGCTTTAAGGACCGAGATTGCGGCGGTCCGTCCCGGCGATTCGGCGCTGATCTAAGCGATTCGGCGGCCGCACCTTAAAACTGCCCAGGCCGATCGAACCATAGATCACCAGCAACGGCTTGCCAGGGGCCGGTTCCCGCGGAACCTTCACCGACTTCGAGCCCTTGGACAGTCGGTCGGCGTCGACGGCCCAGCCGTCCGGCAGCACGAGCACGGTCGAACCGGCCCCGCCGATTACCTGGATCTCGATCAGCTGCGCCGCCGGCGTGGCCTCCAGAAAGTTGAGCTTGACCGAACCCATTCCTGGCTTGATAAGGATGAACGGCGGCACGACCCACACCCCTCGGCGCTTCTCGCTGCCCAAGCCGGCGTCGAGACGGAGTGGATCCTCGCGGGAGTAACCGGCAGACGGCGGACGCTGGGCCTGCGCCCGGCCGCTGCTGAGCATCCGCGACGGCAGCTCGACGGACAAGTCGGCCACCAGTGGATCAAGATCAGCGTAGGTCTTGGCCTGCAGAGCGACCTCCAGCCGGTCGTCCAGTTCAGCCATGCTCAGGCGACCGTCCGCGGCCGCCTCCTGGAGCACCGCGGCAACCGCGTCCCGCTCGCGGTGCCCGACCCGGATACTGCCCGCGCCGCCCTCCGGCGGAGGATCCTGAGCCATGATCAGAGTTTACCGACGGCCTGTCCGACCGGTTGTGATTGGCTCGCCATCGGGCTTGAGCGGGCGGCGATAACTCCAACTGGGGGTCAGGCTGGAGGCGCGTCACCGTCCGGCGAGTCGGCGCCCGAGCCATCCTGTGGCAGCGACCATCGGCCACAGGCGGGTGGCGGAGTTGCGGACCGCGATGCCGAAGCGGGACGCGGGAACGAGCATCGTGGCGGCGATCCGCGTATAGCGCTGCCTGGGTTCCACGAGCTTGCGGTGCCTCGACTCGTACCTTTGGAACGCTGCGGCAGGGTCGTCGGGACTGGCCGCGAGTTCTTCGGCGAGCGTGTGCGCACCAACCATGGCGAGGGTGGAGCCGTCACCGAAGAGCGACACGCACGACGCCGCATCGCCGACCACCGCGACCCTGCCCTGCGACCAGCGGGGCAGGCTGACCTGGCTGACCGAGTCGAAGTAGAGGTCGTCGGCAGTTCGTACGCGCTCCAGTAGCTCGGGGACGCGCCATCCCTGTTCTCGGTACGCCTCGGCCAACAGGGCCTTGTGCCAGTCCATGTCGCGGTAGTCGAAGCCTTCCACCTCCGGGGCGCGATAGATGAATGCCGCGATGGCACGGCCGCGTCCAGGATGGATCGTCACGGACCGGCCGGGCGTGTTGTACATGACCACATCGGTCGGCCGGAGGCTCGGCGCGTCAAGCGGCACCGTCGCGACGTAGACGCCCATGTGTTTGACGAACGCCGTCTCGGGCCCGAACACAAGCCGGCGTACGGTCGAATGCAGGCCGTCGGCGCCGATCACAAGATCAAAGCGGCCTGGTGGAGCGTCCTGGAATGTGACATCGACCCCGTCCTCGTCTTGGCGCACGGCGGTGATGGTTTCGCCGAAGATTATCTTGGCGCTGTCTTTGCCCGCCTCCAGCAGGATCGCCGCGAGATCGGCGCGCGGCAGCTCGACCTCGCGGCTACCGACGGCACGCCGCACGGCGAGCCCGTTGACGTGGCCGACGCGACGGCCCGCGCCGTTGACGAAGCTCATCTCCGTCACGCTCGTGCCCGCGCCACGAATGCGTTGCATGATGCCCATCCGGTCGGCCACATCAACTGCCGGTCCTCGGACGTCAATCGGACTGCCGCTCGAGCGTAGACCCGCCGCTCGTTCCACGACGGTCGGCTCGAAGCCGTGCCGCGCCAGCCAGTACGCGAGTGTGGCGCCAGCGATGCCCGCACCGGAGATCAACACCGTTCGCTCGGTCATTCTCCGACCGTACCGCTGTTTGACCAAATTTCAAATCTGGTCATATGATCGAGGTGTGCGAGACGGTGATCGGGAGACCCGTATTCTCGACGCAGCCGCCGATCTGCTGCTGCGCCATGGGTACCGGCGCGTGACCATCGACGACATCGCCCAGGGAGCCGGCGTCGGCAAGGGCACCGTCTACCTGCACTGGAAGACCCGGGAGGCGCTGTTCGCGGCGGTGTTCGAGCGGGAAGTGCAGCAGGCGATCGACAGTCTGGTCCGGTCCTTACACGCGGATCTCGACGGGTTTCTGCTGCACAGGCTGGCGCGGGCATACTTCCTGGCCATCACGGAACGCCCGTTACTGCGCGGGTTCCTCCTCGGCGACGCGGACCTGCTCGGCAGACTCGCTCGGCACGACGCCAGCCGTGAGAAACGACATGAGATCCTCTCGCAGGAGTACTCGGAGCTGCTCGCGGAACACGGCCTGCTGCACCCGTCGCTAACCGTTGAATCGGCAGTCGACGGCTTCCTCGCGACATTCGAAGGATTCCTGCGAGCAGGTGCGCCACAGCCTGAGCGATGGGCGGACCTACTGGAGGGTACGGTCGAAAGGGCATTCTCGTCGGGCCGACGGCTGCCGAAGGCCACCCGCGAGATGCTGAACCGCAAGGCGATCGACCTGTTCACCCTGCGCTGATGTCGGACCTGACTTGGGCCAAACTAGTGCGCACCGTCGGTGTGGCTAGGGCGCGGCGGACGTCGTCGGGTAGGGATCCTCGGCGGTCAGGGTGTGGCTGTCGGCATTGATCTGGACGGTGCGGTAGAAGCGCAGGCTGTGGATGAGTTTCTGGTTGGCGCCGCTCACCCTGGCCCGGTCGGCGTCGAGGTTGCTGATGTGGGGCTTCCATCGGGCCAGGGAGCGGTTCCCCAACCGAGTGTGCGCAAAATGTCGCCGAAGCCGGCTTAGGCGCCATTTCGGCGACGATTAGCGCACACTCGATCACCCGATGCGTTGGACGCTGCCGTTTCCCTTGGCTCGACCGGCGATCGTGACAGCAAGCAGAACTGGTGGGTCTCGCGGATGAAGTGAGCTCGACGCTCATTCGCGTGTCAGCGGTGGAATCGGTCATCTCCCCCCGGGACCGCACAACACTAGAGGTAGTCGCGACCGGAACCCACCCAGGTGTGCATGATCCGGAACGCGTTGGCGAAAATCGTCAGTACCGGGTTCACCCCGCCGTTGGTTACGTGCAGCGAGCCGTCGATGACCCGCAGGTTCGGATGATCCCAGACCCGGCCGTACGGATCGGTGACCGAGGTCGCCGGGTCGCTGCCCATCCGGCAAGTTCCGGCCTGGTGCTGGCCACTACTCGGCACCTGGTTCTCCGGACTGGGAAGGTAGGCGATGGCGATGGTGGCGCCAGCCGCCCGCAGCCAGTCAGCGGCACGCTCCCCCAGCAGTTGCTGCACCGCGAGGTCGTTGGGGTGCAGCCGGCCGCTAAGCCTGGCGACCGGGATGCCCAAGCTGTCGGTCACCGACGGGTCGAGCCGGACGCGTGAGTCGGCCGAGGTCATCTCCTGCACGGGACCGACCACCCGCTGCATCCTCGGCAGCAGGCGCCGCAGGCCCCGCTTGGCCGCCAGCCCGTGCAACCCGATCAGGCCGGCGTGGCGGAGATAGCCGAAGGTGCTGACCGGTGTGGGCACGAACTCGTTCGCGATCATGCCACCACCCACCAGACTGTCGTTGCCGTGCCGGAAGTCGTGGGTGGAGATCGACGGACCCGGCCCCACCAGATCGTTGACCACGTCGTCGAAGATTCCGATCGCCCCGCCGTACAGGTGCCCCTGGAGGTGGCGCCCGACTTGGTCGTGATTGTTGCCCAGGCCATCGGGCTCCCGATCGCTTGCACTGGCCAATAAGAGCCGCGCCGACTCCACCGCACCAGCCGCCACGACCACGTCCTCCGCGGCCACCGAGAGGCGCCAGCGTGAGCCGCCGACGTCAGCGGCGAGGTCGACGCCAGTGACCCGCCCACGGGCGTCGGTGACGATCCGCTCCGCACGGGTCCCGAGCAGGACGCTGAGGTTCCCGGTCGCCGCCGCCCGCGCCAAGACCGTGTTGTGCGAACCGTTCTTGGCCTCGATCGGGCAAGCTGAAGCCGACACACTGCCGGCAGCGAGCGCACCCGGCCCGGCCGTCGTACGGCATGGAGTTGATCGCCAGCGGCACCGGCACGGTGGTCAGCCCGATCGCCTCGGCACCCGCCAGCAACCGACGGGCTGGCACCGTCAGAGGCATCGGCGCCATCGGGTACGGCCGCGACCGTCGAGTTGACCCGGCGTGGGGTTCGGCGGAGCCGCAGACCCCGATCTCGTACTCGGCCTGGGTGTAGAACGGCTCCATCTCGTCGTAGCCGATCGGCCAGTCGGCCAGCGTGCTGCCGTCCGGTATCCCGTACCTGCTTGCCATGGCGAAGTCCTCCGGCATGAACCTCCAGGCCTGCGCGCCATACACCCGGGTGCCGCCGCCGAACGTGTCAGCGTTGCTGCCGTAGCGCGGATCCCACGCCGGCAACACGACCGAGTCCAGGCCGAGCAGCAGGGTGCGCGGGTTCTCCGCCGAGGAGCGCAGCGTCCGATGATCCAACCCGCTGTCGGTGCGGGCGTTGCGCAAGTGATCGCGAGCCAAATAGGCGGTGTCCGGGTAATCGCCCCGTTCCACCAACAGCACGGACCGGCCGGACCATGCCAGCGCCCAAGCCGCGACCCCGCCACCCGCACCCGAACCCACGACCACGGCGTCGTAGCGCGCGCCCACCTGGTCGCGCCGGATCATCGGGCCGCGGTCCGGCACCCACACGTCCTCCACCGGCCAGCCACCGGCCGGCGCCGGACTCCAGCCCAACATCCGCCAGGAGGCGGCATCGTTGTTGCCGCCGTTGCCGGGGTCGGCGTAAAACCCCGCATTGACCAGATGGGCGAACCAAACGAAGTCGGGGTCGTTGACCAGACCGTCGAGGACGGCCGCGCGGGCGCCGACATCCAGGTCGGCGAACCGACCCCCGGACCGGCGGTCCAGTAGATCCAGCACCGCGATCACCCGGTCAGCCCAGTCCGGCCGCTCAGTCCCGGTGATCAAGGTCCAGAACCGCAGCCCGCCGGCCTGGGAGGCCGACGGGAAGTCGTCGGCCGGCACCACGGCATCGATCGCAACCCGCAGCCGCTCGGCCTCGGCCTCGAATGCATCCATCCGGTGCATCCCCGGCTCAGGAATCGGTATGGACCCGGGGATCGCGCGGGACCAATCGGAGTGCGGGCGGCTGATTGGGCCGACCTTTTGTGAAGGCATCGGCTGGCGGGTCGGCCCAACTGTCGATCTGGGTCCGCAACTCGGTGATGCGAGCGTGGGCCGCCGCCAGCCGCCCAACCGTCATCGGATAGGACGGCTGGCTCGCATGACCGCTGAGAATTGCGTCGTACGAGGTAGGGGCCGGTGCGGCATACCCTCGCTCGAAACCGGTGAACCATTCGCTGAGGGCGGCGGTTGCCGCGCGGAAACGGAGCCAGCGATGGTTGTTCCAGCCCACGCCGTCGGGCCCGAATCGCTCGACGAGCTGCTGGGCGGCGAACCGGCCGCGGGTGCTGAGCCGGGTGACCACTTCGGTCGGCATGGACAAGTTGAGGCCACCCTCGTCACGATCGGTGTAGACCGTGACCACCCGGTCCCGGTAACCGGGCATGACCAGCGAAGCCTCGTCGACCCAAGTCCGACTGGTCTGGATCAGCGACCAGCCGAAGGAAATCAGCTGTGAGACCGGTTTAGGCTCCCAGCGCGCGGTACGGCGGTGCAGCCCGCCCAAGTTAACCCCCGGCAAATAGCTATTGTTCCGCTCGTTCGAGCTCCGGTCGCGGCCGTCGCTGAAGCCAGCCAGGTCGATGGCGAACGTCGGGCGGGTGGGAAGTGGCGAGTCGAAGAACTGCACCGGCAGGTTGGCCGTCAGGCCGCCGTCGCTGAACCAGTTGACGTCGAACACTGGCGGCGGCACGGCTTGGGCGTGCTCCTCGAGGGAGCCCTGCGGATTGGACTGACGCCACTCGGCGACCCTGTCCGAGTAGTCGCGGTTTGCCGTTGTGGCGTAGTCGACCGCGTACAGCCGAACAGCGGAGATCAGCAGCGGGAAGCTGAGGCTCATTCGGGTGGCCACGATGATCGGCAGGCTCTCGGCGCGCGGAAAGGGCCGCATGGTGCCTGCGTGGAGGAGCAGGACTTCCCGGTCTCGCTTCTCGGCCGGGGCGCTGGGCAGCGGTGGCGGGTTGTTCACCATGGCCTCGACGACGTCTTTGCCGAACAGCTTCTCGAACTCCGCGGGTTCGAAGAAGTAGACGTCGTCGCTCCAGGGCATCGCCATTGGCTGAGCACGACTCAGATTGGTTGTCATCACCTGAAAGTCGATGTTGTGCTGCTGCAGGTCACCGAAGGTCAAGGGCGGGCTGTCGGCGGTCCGGCCGGCCAGCTCCTGCAGCCGACTGTGCAGCCAAGGGGTGAGGGCCAGCTCGGATTCGGTCTCCCCCTTTCCGGAGGTGATCCCGAAGCCGACGGCGGGCAATTGCTTGATGTCGCTGACCACCGCGGTCAGGACCGCGATGATCAGGCCAAGGAGGCCGATCGCGATCCCCAGCAGGATCATTACGACCGACAACAGAACACCGACGGGGCCGAAGGTCGCGATCAGGCCGATCAATCCGAGCACCACCAGCACCAGGCCTGGCAGCATGCCGAGGACCGCCCGGCCCCTGGCCTTGCGCGCTGCCCGGGCAAGCAACCTGCCCGTCAGTTTGATCACAGGCCACGGCTTCGGTGGTTTGGGCAGCCGAGCAACCTCGTCCATCCCGACCGTCAGCAGCTCAAAGAGGCGCCTTGTCTCGGGCTGCGGCCGGAACAGATGGAAGAGCAGCGACCTCCCGTCCGCCTGATTTTGGGTGAGCAGCGTCGGAAACTGGGCGAGACCGAGGAAACCGGCCGGCAGCGACCCGGACTCCCCCGCTGCCCCTTCGATGCCTGCGGCCAGCGACGCTCGCCCAACTTCAGCAGCGGCCGCCGCCGCAGCGGCGATCGCTCCGGCTGAGGCGCCACCCACCGAGTGCAGACGGTAGGTCTGGGCCAACTCGCACACCGCCAGTGGGTAAATGACCCCGCTGGTGATACCGCCCTTCATGACGATGTCGCATTCGAGGTCCGGACTGGCCGGGAACGACGCCGCGGTGAAGGGTTCGGGTGCTCCGGCCGTAAGCCGGTCATCTCCCTGGGGCATGTTCGTTTCCTTTCAAGTGTCGACGAGGGACTTGGGAGTTCACGGAGCCAATTCTGGCATCGAGTTGACTTACTCCCGCCGCAGAACAACAAAACCTCGGGCAGGGATGCGCAGTTGGATTCGCCCCTGAACGGCGGGGATCGCGGTCCCGAAATTGCCGAGATTGTTGCCGCCGTACCGGTCGCTGTCGCTATTGAAAATTTCCCTCCAGGCACCCGACGGCAGCCGGCTCTCAGCCGTCTCAATCACATATCCGTCAGCGAAAGCCGCATTGTTCATGCTAGCGACAACGAGCAGACTCTCGGCGAACGAGCGCCGCACAAAAGCAACCACCCGTGTCGTCGGCAGCGCGTGGATGACGTCGATCTCTCCCGACCGCACGACCGGGTGCCGACGGTTAAGCTCAAGGAGATCTTGGTAGAAGCGAAACAGGGACGCTCCATTTCCTGCGCGCTCCCCGTGCAGGTCTTCTTTGGCCTGCACGATGTTGTCGTACTTCGCTGACCTCTGGGCAAGGATCTCTTCACCCATGAAGAACATCGGAGTGCCAGCCGAGAGCAGCGATAGTCCGAATGCGACGCGGCACCTGGCTTCGGCGACCACCCGGGTCGCGCCAACGAGCGGTGCGTCATTTACGGCGACGCGGCTGGTTCGGAGAGACCCTGGCGAGTTACCGGCTTCGTCGTGTGACTCGTGGTACACAACCTGGTCAAACTGGCTGTTGTAAAGGGCACCGGCAAACTGGCCGATGTCAAAGGAGCGGTCGTCTCCGTAGCCGGCTTCTCGCAGTAGCCGCGCTTTTCCGCCGCCGGAGTCAGCATCGCCGATGAGGTTGTGGTAGAAGTCGACGAACCACCTCTGGTCGAAACCGAGTCCGCCACGTGTCTGAAGACCACGTCACTCGATCCCAGCCGGAGTGATCCTCTGCGATGAGGAAGACATTCGGCCGGATCATGCGCAACGTCCGGCTCCACTCGCGGAGAAGCTTTTGGCCAAAGAGATTGGCGCTGGTGACTTCTCGCCCAGAGGCATGGAGCTTGTTGTCGCGATGCAGCGCTTGTGTGAGATCGACGCGCAGGCCGTCAACGTGAAATTCCTCCACATATTGCGCGGCGCTGCTGATGAACACCTGGCGAACCTGGGGTTCCCACAATCGGGGCAGCCGGTCAGTCGACCCATTGTCGACGTACCCGCCATCTGGAAATGGCCTGCCATCCAGTAATCGGTAGTCTGTGCTACGGCCCTCATACCAGTAGTAGATATTCTCTTCGGGAGCGCTCGAGTCGTACTGGTACTCGGCCCGCGCCGCGTTGCCGTCGAAGTGGTTGTATACGACATCCTGGATGACAGCGATCCCATGCCGGTGACACTCGCGAACGAAGTGTTTGAATTTATCGCGTCCTCCGGCACTGGACTCGATCACGAAGTGATGAGTGTTGCCATAGCCCCACGCCTCGCTGCCAGAGAATTCCGACATCGGCAGCAATTCGACTGCGTTGACCCCGAGGTCGTCAAGGTAATCGACCAAGTCCAGTGCATCTTGCAAATTGCCCGGACCTGAATGGGCGAAACCAAGCGACCCAACATGCAACTCATAGATCACAAGGTCTTGAAGGCGGGTCGGCACGGGTTTTGCCTGGCTGAACTCATCACTCCAAAAATCGTCAGCCGACACCGTCACAACTTGGCCGGCCGGCGGCTCGAAGTCCCTACGCACCACCTCGCGATCAATGATCACGCTGCAACTCACAGTGCCGTCCAGGTCATGGAAGTCGCCCGTGAAAGGCCCGGAGCCAGGATTCTTGTTACCGCGTCCAATCTGCCAGCGCGAATGGATATCGGTGCGATACACCGTCTGGCGCTGCGAATTTTCGATACGAAACATGTACGGCCGGCCCACAAAGTCTGCGAAGAGCCCGTCGGCATTGCCTTCCCAGACGCCATCGACCGTCTTATGCATTGGAATGGTTGACAACGCACGATCGATCCCGTCGCCATTATCGGCAATGAACCCGTGAGTGGTATTCCCAAACACCACATCCACGGCCCGGGCATTTGGCGCCCACACCGCAAAGTGAAGCTTCGGAGCTGCGCCGGTGTGCAACAACCGCTGCGCGCCCATCCATCGGTTGTAGGTGAGTCGGTAGGTCTCCGTCTGCCCACCCGCGGCTGACTTCAGCACGAACTCGCAGGTACGGTCCGCCGAATTTCCGTCATTGACCTCGGTCGCAATCCCCCATCCGTTCTTGCCGGACGGACCATCCAGTAGCACGCCCCAGCGGAACGGCTTTCCGACTTCCGACGCATCGAACGCGACCTTGGCCACGAAGGTCGGACAGCCATCTTCACCGACGACTTCGGTCATCGCCTGCTCAGACCACGCCTGAGATTGGTGGCCAAACGAGTCCCAACTTCCCGTTAGCCGCGCGTTGCTGAATATTCGCCGCGTCAATCCTGTTACATAGACAAATTGGACCTCAACCATCGCAAACCTTTTCCTGGATAGCGAGAGATAACTGATAAGGGTTCAAACCGTGGCGGCGCGAGATAATGTCCGCCCATGGCTGAGGCGCCCCGAGCTTCGCTCCTGCGTGGCGACCTCCTCCATCACGATGGGGAGGGCCTACAGGCCGTTGTTGATACGTGTGTCAACCGCTTCCGTCACGGGACGCCACGGACTGAGGGCAGGACGGATGATCTTCAGCAAGCGCGATCTTCACCCTCGCGGCTGTGTTGGCGGTTCATCCATCCTGACTGCTCGCCCGCAGGTGTCCTATTCGAAGAGCCCCGTCTGGTACGCGAGTACGACCGCCTGTACGCGGTCGCGGAGGTCGAGCTTCTGAAGAATGTGGGTGACGTGCGTCTTGACGGTGGTCTCGCCGATGTAGAGCTCCTTCCCGATCTCTGCGTTCGAGAGGCCACGAGCCATCAAGCGAAAGACGTCTCGCTCGCGCTCACTGAGCTCGTCAAGTTGCTTCGGAGAAGCCGGCCGTGACATGCGAGCGAACTTCTGGATCACCCGTCTCGTAATCGTCGGCGAGAGAAGCGCGGCCCCATCGGCCACCGTGCGGATCGCGGCGATCAATTGTTCGGGAGAGTCGTCCTTGAGGACGAAACCGCTCGCGCCGGCGCGCAACGCCTCGAACACGTATTCGTCGAGGTCGAATGTCGTGAGAATGAGAATCCGCGCCGCGTTGTCGGCGGCGAGGATGCGTCGGGTCGCTTGGAGCCCGTCCAGCTCAGGCATCCGGATATCCATCAGGATGACGGTGGGTTGGAGCCGGGCGGCTTTGTCCACCGCCTCAAGCCCGTTGGTCGCCTCCCCTACCACGTCGATGTCCTTCTCGCCGGCGAGCAGCATGCGAAAGCCGGCGCGGACCATTGACTGGTCGTCGACGACGAGAACCCGGATCGTCACGGTTCGTGGTCGAGGACCGGGAGGCGCGTGCTGAGGACGAACCCGCCCTCGGGGGCCGTCCTTGCGGTCATCTCGCCGCCGTAGATCTTCACGCGTTCGCGAACGCCGACGAGACCATGGCCGAGGCCGTCGCTCTTCGAGCTGCCCCCGCCGTTGTCCCGTACCTCGATCTCCAGCTCGTCCGGTCGATAGCGAACGGTCACGTCCGCGTCGCTGGCATGCGCGTGCTTCAGTGCGTTCGTCAGGCCTTCTTGGACGATGCGATAGGCCGAGAGGTCAACCCCTCGTGGGAGGACGAACGGCCTGCCGTCCACATGGAGTTCGACGGGCAGTCCGGCACCGCGGATCTCGCCGAGCAACGAGTCGAGGCCGTCGAGGCCGGGCTGGGGCACGAGCTCGGCTTCGTCCCCGTCGCTGCGCATGGCGGCAAGGAGACGGCGCATCTCTGCGAGCGCGGTCCGCCCGGCCCGCTCGACGCCCTTGAGCGCATCCCGGTCCTCGGCCAGTGCATCCGGGAGCCGGTGCCTGACGGCGCCCACCTGGAGCACCATCACGCTGACAGCATGGGCAACGATGTCGTGAAGCTCGCGGGCAATCCGTGCACGCTCCTCTGCGACCGCGACACGTGCGGCCGCTTCGCGCTCGCGCTCGGCCTGGGCCGCCCGCTCCTCCGCCGCTTCGGCCTGCTCGGCACGCTCACGCAAGGCGTAACCGGCGACCCAGGCGACCACGAACCGCAGGGGGATGAATACGAAGTCGCCGACCGGCAGTGGGCCAGGAATGTTGTAGACCACGATCACGATCCCGACGACAACGATGATCAGACCAACGCCTGCCTTCAGGGGATCGCGGAGGTTCCCGAGCAGGTATGCGCTTGCCAACCCGACGAGACCGAGGCTGCCGATGAACGCGATCAACAATCCGTCGCCGAACGAGATCGCCGCGGCCAGGATCCAATAGGCAGCGGGAGCGGCGAACGGAAAGCGTCGGCGCGCGAAGAGCGGCAGCACGAGGACGGCCACCGCAGGTACGGCGATCCACAGCGCCGTCGGCGGTGCGCCCGGCGAGTCGCGTCCGACGACGAGCTCGAGCATGCCTGCGATCGCCAGGAACGCGACCAGCAGCTCGAACCAGTATCCGCGCGCGACGTTTCGGATCCGGATCACGTGCCGAACTGTAGCGCAGGCGCTCCAGAGGCGCCTCCTACCGGAGTAGGAGTCGGAATCGTCGAATCGTCGGAGTTCGATTCAGGCCTTCCGACGATGCGTTTTGCACAACCGCCTTCTAGCGTCGAGGAATGGCAATCGACCAGCAAAGGAGAATGAAGATGAGCACCGTATTTCCACTTCCAGCTACTGCCCGCGCTGACGTCGCCGTCTCGAGCGTCGAGATTCCGCAGTTGCGGATCCGCGGGATCTTCGCCGTCTGGGCGGCCGCGGCGCTCCCGATGGCAGCCCTCGCCTGGCTCGCCGCGCCGGTGCTCGCGGGCCGGTTCGCCGGCGACGGCATCGTGCCGATGTTCAAGGCACTGCTCGTGTGTCTTGACCTCGGTCTCGTCTGGCAGTTCGTTCTCGTCGCGATCCTCGTCGGCCGCGAGCAGCGGACGCTCCGCTGGTCGACGGTCCGCGAGGCGCTCTGGCTTCGCTCCCCGCGAAGCCCGCGCAGCGGACGGGTCGGCGGCAGGGTCTGGCTGATCGTGATCCCACTGATCCTGGCGTTCGTAGCGGCACAGGAGCTCGTCCCGACGTTCGCGGCTCCCGAGAACCGGGAGTTCGCCACGCTCGTCGGATCGGATGCCGGCAAGGCGTTTCTGGACGGCGCCTGGGGCTGGTACGCCCTCATCCTTGGGCTGATGGTGTTCACCATCGTTGGCGAGGAGCTCCTGTTTCGAGGGTTCCTCCTCCCGCGCATGAACGGCGCCCTCGGACGCGGCGACTGGGTTGTGAACGGCTTGCTCTTCACCGGCTACCATCTCGCACGTGCCCTGGGCGATGCCGGCGGCGCTGCTGGACATGTTCACCCTGGCCTACCCGACCAAGCGCTACCGAAGCGCCTGGATCGGAATCGCGGTGCACAGCTCACAGAGCGTTTTCTTCGCACTCCTCATCCTCGCACTGGTCATCTGAGGAGCACTGGTCTCTAGCCGAATTGTCAGCGTCTGAGCCGGCTATAGCCCGCTGAGACGCTGACGAGTCGCCACTCCAAGTCCCGTGGGTCACCCGGGCCCAAGCCGAGCCTACAATGGGCGATGCGGTCGTTCTCGAAAGACCCAACCACAGAACGAGGAGAGGCCGATGTCAGGCGCCGTCCACTATGTGATCGGCTGAACTTCACGCGTTACGTCGCCGGCCTGGGGTCCGACCGTGGAATGCTCAGGACCCGACGCGTCGGGCGTTACGTTGGACGCCGCGGTGAAGCCCAGTGCACCGCCCAGAAACGCCAGCACAGCGACGCCTACCGTCAGCCACGCCGGCTGGCCCCAACCCCCGGAGGAGAAGGCGACCTGGAGAGCGCCGCTGATAAGGGCGACCACCGTGTACACCACGTACGCCGCCTGCCGGATTTTAGGGGAGGGGAAGTTGGTCATAGGGGTCTTCATGATCGCTCCTCGATCAAGGGATGGGCTGGCGCATTAAGCGCCTTCCTCATACCAGATGTTCGAAAGTCTGAACTGATACGAATGAGCGCTGGTGTTCTCGACGTGCGGGCCCACGCCTCATGTATCACGGCGCCGCTGGCGTCCTCCTAGTTGGTAACACCGTTCGGTGTCTACAAGAGCTTTCGCTTGGAGTGTGCCGTGGACCGCGTCTCGACGCGTCGCTTGCCTACGTTGGTGGTGCTCGGCTCCGGCGTGGACGCCGGCCGACGCCTGCCGCTGGCTGAAGGTCGTCTGCAGATCGGGCGTGCCAGCTACAACGATCTGCAGTTAGCCGACATTCACGTCAGCCGGACGCACGCCGCTGTCACGGTGAGCCCGAACGAAGTCTGGCTGGAGGATCTCCATTCGGCCGGCGGAACATATGTCAACGGCGACAAGATCACGACCCGGCGTCAGATCGGACACGGTGACTTGATCAAGTTCGGCACCGTGGAACTGCAGATGTACACCAACGACCCCAGTGAGGCGACTGAGTGGATGTCGCTGGGCCCACCGACACCGCACCCCGATGTTCGGGTCGACATTGGTAGCCAGCATGCCGACATGATCAACAATGCTGGCCGCGACCTGTTCCTGCTGAAGCAGCGCAAGTCCTTTCTGCAGGAGATCGCTGCCACGCGGACCAAGGCGCGCTGGCTTGTCTGGCTTGGATTGTTGATCATGCTCGGCGGCTTCGGCTGGACGATGGTGGTTTTCCTCGAGATGGTTCCTGACTTCACCGACTTATCGGACGCGGCGTTCGATGCCTTCACCAGCAACTTCAAACGCTTCATCTGGGGCATGATCGTGGCCGCTGTCGGGCAATTCTTGTTGATCATGGGTGTCATCCTGCACATCATTGCCACCGCCCGCCGTCGTCGCCTCGACCGCGAATTTCCGCTTCCCAGGAGATCACCATGAATCTCAACATCGGCAATCAGCAGGCCGGCGTGATCAACAACGCTGGCCGCGACCAGCACATTTACGGTGCGCAGACCGGCAACCTCATCGTCACTCCAGAGGTGCTGCGCGCCGTGAGTGAATTGAGCACCGCCCTCGACGCGGCCGGGCTGCCGACCGATCTGGCCAACCAGGCCAAGCGTGAGGTCGACTCCCTCACGAAGGAACTGCACGCCGGCTCCCCGGACAAGCCGCGGGTGGCCGGTGCCCTGCAGCGACTGACGGGCCTGCTCGTCGCCGCGGGGCCCCTCGCTACGGCGGCCAGCAGTTTCGTGGCCCCTATCCAGACCCTGGCGACCTGGTTGGGCACCGTGGGAGCGCAGGTCCTCCGGATGCTGCCGGCTCTAGGCTGACCGGTCCGTCGTGAACGTGGGCACCGCGACCGGCTCGCGTGCTGCGCTGGGGTCGGGGCGCCAGAGCGAAATAGGCTCAACCTCGCGACGCGCTCCAGCTCATCAGCATCTCAGTTGAACCGGCATTGATCACGCGGTCTTCGGTCACTCCGCATTCGGCAGCGCGATCACAACCGATGTATTGCCACTCGAGCTGTCCGGGTGCGTGGGCGTCAGTGTCTATGGTGAATTGACAGCCGAGTGCCACTGCGAGCTTCAGTAAGTCACGTGGCGGATCTTTGCGCTCGGGACGAGAGTTGATCTCGACGGCAACGCCGTTTTCGCGGCAGGCCAGGAAAACGGCTTCGTGGTCGAATTCCGATTGCGGACGCCCACGTCCGACAACGATGCGGCCGGTGCAGTGTCCAAGAATGTCCATGTTCGGATCTTCGATGGCCGCGAGCATGCGCTTGGTCATCACATCGCCGGGTGAACGCAGTTTGGAATGCACGCTCCCGACGACGATGTCGAGTGCCGCGAGCACGTCCGGGGTCTGATCGAGAGTTCCGTCCTCGTTGATATCAACCTCGATGCCGCTGAGAACACGAAATGGCGAGGCTCCAGCCTCCGCTTCAGCGGCAAGTTGATCGTTGACGCCCTCGATCTCCTCAAGTTGTCGCATGAGGCGCGCAGTCGAGAGTCCGTTGGCAACGCTGAGGTTGGGGGAGTGATCAGTCATGACGATGTACTCGTGACCCAACGATCGCGCAGCGTGCGCCATCTCGATGATGGAACTGCCGCCGTCCGACCACAGCGAGTGCGTGTGACAGTCACCTCGCAGCGCTCTCCGGAGCGCATCGCCGGCGACGGCGAACGGCTGTGGTTCCGCTTCCAACTTCGCGAGATAGTCGGGAACCTGGCCAGCGAGTGCTTGCATGATCACGGCTTCTGTTGCCTCGCCAATGCCCTTTAGGGAGCGCAGTCGCTTGTTGGCTGCCATCTGTTCCAGCTCGCCAGGCTCGAATGACAAAACAGTCTCGGCAGCCCGGCGGAATGCTGCGACGCGATACGTCGGCGCCTGTGATCGCTCCAAGAGGAATGCGATTCGCTTCAGCGCCTCCACCGGGTCCATGAGGTAACGATCCTATGGAGAGCTCTTGGGTTCGGTCACCTCGATGACGACCTTGCCGTGCTTGCCCGACGCGAGGCTGCGCTCGAAGGCCGCGGCTGCCTCGGCGAGGGGGAATGTCGAGTCGATCGCAACGCGAAGCTGGCCGCTATCTACGAGTTTCGCGAGCTCGATCAGCTGCGCCCGGTTCGGTTCCACGACGAAGTACGACCCTTCCCCCGGCGGCTCTGCGGCGACCGAGACGAGGCGACCTCCCCTCGCGAGTAGCCGTGGCGCGCGTATGAGGAACTCGCCGCCGACCGTGTCGAAGATGAGATCGACCGCTTCGAGCTCATCGTCGAACGGTCCCCGCCCGTCGACGACTTCGTGCGCTCCCAGCGCCCGTGCAGCCTGGAACGCATCCGGCGACGCGGTCGCGATGACGTGGCAGCCCCGCCAGCGCCCGAGCTGCGTCGCGAACTGACCGACACCGCCCACCGCTCCGTGGACGAGCACCCTCTCGCCGGCTGCGAGGCGACCGTGGATGAACAGCCCCTGCCAGGCGGTGAGCGCCGGCAGTGGCACCGCGGCGCTCTCCACGTGGCTGAGCGATGCCGGCTTCGGCGCCAGGAGCGTAGCTGTGACGGCGGCGTACTCGGCTGCAACCCCGTCGCGGTCGAACGGAGTAAGCGCGTACACCTCGTCGCCGATCGAGACCTCGGCGACGTTGCTTGCGGCCGCGACGACACCGGACAGCTCGTACGACGGAACCGCCGGCAGCCGGTCGAGCGGCCACTCGAGCTCGTCACGCGTGATGGCGGCGGCGTGTACTTCGACGAGTACCTCGCCCGCTCGAAGCGGTGGCGTCTTGATCGTCTCGTGCCGGAGCCCGTCGACGCCGGGGGCGTGCAGGCGGATTGCCTTCATCGTTGGAGGAACGGTCATGTCGGCTCAATTCTCCTATTGCTCTCTAGCAAGATATACTCTGGAGAGTTTCTTCTAGCTACTGTACACTTCGACGGTGAACGAGGCACAAGACCACGTGGACGAGCTTCTCGCGCAGTGGCGGACCGAACGCCCTGACCTGGACGTCGCTCCCCTCGGCGTCTACGGCCGCCTCTACCGCGTCGTCCAACTCGCCGACGACGAGCTCGCCAAAGGACTCGCCCAGTACGGGCTCCAGCAGGGCTGGTTCGACCTCCTCGCGGCGCTGCGCCGTGCCGGCGCACCCTACGAGCTCAACCCGACAAGCCTCATGCGCGCGACCCTGCTCTCCTCGAGCGGGATGACCAAGCGGCTCGACCGCATCGAGGAGGCGGGACTGATCGAGCGACGCCCCGACCCGAACGACCGCAGAGGAACACTCGTACGCCTCACCCGCCGCGGCAAGAACCTCATCGACCAGGCGGTAGAGACACACATAGGCAACCAGAAGCGCCTGCTCGATGTCCTCACCGCAGCCGAGCGCCGCACGCTCGACCGCATGCTGAAAACCCTGCTGATCGAACTCGAACGGGCCGCACGCAGGTCATGAGCGCTGCTACGAGTACGAGAGCGAGTGACGAATCCGGTGAGCGCGATGGCTCAACGACAAACGACAGTGACGTTGGTTGACAACGCCAACGAAAGGAGAACCGAAATGGGAACGATCCTCATCAGCGAGAACGTCTCGCTCGATGGAGTCATCCAGGACCCGGCCGGCGACGAGGGCTTCAGGGTCGGCGGCTGGGTCGGCCTGATCAAGGACAACCCACAGCTCAACAAGCTCGCGCTCGACGAGGCGCTGGGCGCCGAGGCCTTGCTGCTTGGCCGACGGAGCTACGAGTGGTTCGCTGCGCGGTGGCCATCCCGGAGCGGCGAGTTGGCAGACAGGTTGAACAGCCTGCCCAAATACGTCGTCTCATCGACCCTCGAGGATCCCGCCTGGAACAACTCGACGGTACTCAAGGGCGACCCGGTGGCCGAGGTCTCAAAGCTGAAGCAAGAGCTCGACGGCAAGATCCTCGTGCCCGCCAGCTTCCAGCTCCTGCGCACGCTGATGGAGCACGACCTCGTCGACGTGCTGCGGCTGAAGATCTTCCCGGTCGTGCTCGGGGCCGGCCTGCGCCTCTTCGGCGAGACCAGCGACAAGAAACCTCTGCGCCTCGTCGACGCCCAGACACTCGGTGACGGCGTCGCCATCCTCACCTACGAGGCCGTCGGCCGTCACT
>CAVRQV010000041.1:0-29038 GCA_963723475.1 uncultured Actinomycetota bacterium | reverse complement strand
GTCGGCGATCGGCGTGGTCCGCGTAAGGCGCTGATCCGTGGTGATCAGTCGCAGACCCAGCTGCCGGGCAAGCTCTACATAGAGGCCGTCGACCAAGCGCAGCTCATGACGTAAGGTCCACGCGCCGAGCAGGAGCGGCGACACCGCATGCCGTTCGATGGGCAACTCCGACAGCGCAAGGAGACCGTCAGCCGCCTCTACGGCGTCGCGTCTGCCTGCTCGCTCCAGCCGTCCGAGAGCGGAGAGTACCTCGGCATCGAGGTGTGCCGGCGCATGCTCTGCTGATCCCTTTTTTTTTTTTTTTTTTTTTTTTTTTTTTTTTTTTTTTTTTTTTTTTTTTTTTTTTTTTTTTTTTTTTTTTTTTTTTTTTTTTTTTTTTTTTTTTTTTTTTTTTTTTTTTTTTTTTTTTTTTTTTTTTTTTTTTTTTTTTTTTTTTTTTTTTTTTTTTTTTTTTTTTTTTTTTTTTTTTTTTTTTTTTTTTTTTTTTTTTTTTTTTTTTTTTTTTTTTTTTTTTTTTTTTTTTTTTTTTTTTTTTTTTTTTTTTTTTTTTTTTTTTTTTTTTTTTTTTTTTTTTTTTTTTTTTTTTTTTTTTTTTTTTTTTTTTTCCCCCCCCCCCCCCCCCCCCCCCCCCCCCCCCCCCCCCCCCCCCCCCCCCCCCCCCCCCCCCCCCCCCCCCCCCCCCCCCCCCCAAACAAAATAACCCGGTTGCCCCATCGGCAATCCCGTTGTAGCGCTCAATCTCTCGCTCGCTGCTTCCTGCATGCGGGTCCTCGTTTACGGCGCAAGGACCTCCGGGCCGGTAGCTCCGGCGGCTGCGCGCGAACGCATGAAGGTGGGTTATGGCTGGAGCCACGCGTCGACAGGATTCAGGGCATCTCCAAGCTCATCGAGTTGTTCCCGGACGCGTACGAGCGCAGTGCCGCCGCGACCAGCGCGGCTGTTGATCGAGCCGCTGACGCTGAGCACTGAGCGGACCTCCGAGGTGAGCTGCGGCGAGATTTCCGCTAAGTCGTCCGCGCTGAGGTCGGTGAGTTCCAGGCCTTCGGCCTCGCAACGGCGAACGCATGCGCCGGCGATACTGCATGCGCCTCGGCGAACGGCACCCGCTGGCGTACCAGCCAGTCCGCGATGTCGGTGGCCAGCGAGAATCCCATGGGGGCAAGGCGCTCCAGCCGTTCCCGATCAAAGGACAGGGTCGAGACCATCCCGGCGACAGCCGGCAATACGATCAGGAGCTGGTCGATCGAGTCGAAGATGGGCTCCTTGTCCTCTTGCAGATCACGGTTGTACGCCAGAGGCAACCCCTTGAGCGTCGCCAGCAACCCGGTCAAGTTGCCGATCAATCGGCCCGCTTTGCCCCGCGCCAGTTCCGCGACGTCGGGGTTCTTCTTCTGCAGCATGATGCTCGATCCGGTCGACCAGCTCGTCGGCCAGGGTCGCGAATCCAAACTCATGGGTCACCCAGATGATCACGTCTTCGCTCAGCCGGGAGAGATCGACAGCAACCTGCGCGCACACGTACGCCGCCTCCGCCACCAGATCACGTGAAGCTGTCGCTTGAAGTCAATGGAGTTGGCCACGCTGGTCCCGAACCCAAGCTCCACCGCGACGAAGTGTGGATCCAGGCCGAGCGAGGTGCCGGCCAGGGCGGCCGACCCGTACGGGCTGACCGCAAGCCGGCCGTCAAGATCACGGATGCGATCACAGTTCCGCAGCAGCGGCCAGGCGTGGGCCAGCAGGTGGTGCGAGAGAGCAGCGCCGGTTGCGCGTGCTGCAGGTGGGTACGACCCGGCATGGCAGCACCAAGATGATCACGTGCCTGGTCGTGCAAGGCGCAGACCACTGTGCTGATCCCGCCAGTCACCGCCCGCAGTGCGTCCCGCAGGTACATCCTGATCAAGGTCGCGATCTGGTCGTTGCGAGAACGGCCCGCGCGGAGGCGGCCGCCGAGCCCCGCGCCGACCAGCTCAATCAGCCGCCGCTCCAGCGCGCCGTGCACGTCCTCGTCGGTCTCACTGGGCCGGAATGCTCCGGAGGCCACCTCGGCGCCCAGCGCGTCGAGGCCCTCGATCATCGCGGCGAGCTCGTCGTCGGTCAGCAATTCAGCCCTATGCAGAGCCTTTAGCGTGCGCCCGCGATCCGGCCAGGTCGTACGGCGCAAGCCTCAAGTCGAAATGCGTCGACCGGCTCAGCGTGAACAGTGCCTCCGCAGGGCCGCCGGTGAACCGGCCGCCCCACAGTCGGCCCTCATGATCATGAGTTGCAGACGAGCGAGACGGTGGCTCGGAGGTCAAGAAAGGCTCGCGTCCCGACGCGCGGCCAGCGTGCTCGACATGCCATTGAGGTCAATGAAGCCACGTGACCTGGGACTGGTCAAACCTGTCGCCCTCGTCATAGGTGGCAAGGTTGAAGTCATAGAGACTCGTGTCGCTGCGGCGGCCCGTGACCGTGGCCTTGCCGCCGTGCAAGATCATCCGAATCTCACCACTGACGGGTTGCTGCACCTCGTCGATGAAGGTGTCCAGCGCCCGCTTGAGCGGTGAGTACCACTGACCGTCGTAGACCAGCTCGCTCCAGCGCTGGTCGATGCCGCGCTTGTAGCGAGCGAGCTCCCGCTCGACAGTGACGTTCTCCAGCTCCATGTGTGCGGTGATCAAGGTGATCGCACCGGGCGCTTCGTAGACCTCCCGACTCTTGATGCCCACGAGCCGGTCCTCCACCATGTCGAGTCGACCTACTCCATGCGCGCCAGCGCGCTCGTTAAGGATCTGGATGGCTGGAGCATGGAGACCTTCTCGTTGTCGATCGCTATCGGATTGCCTGCCTCGAACGTGATCGTGACCTCGTCGGGCTCCTGCGGTGTGACAGGGTCGGCGGTGTAGGCGTAGACGTCTTCGATAGGCCCATTCCAAATGTCCTCCAGGAAGCCGGTCTCCACCGCACGGCCCCAGACGTTCTGGTCGATCGAGTACGGAGATGACTTGCTCTGCATGATCGGAAGCCCCCGGTCCTCCGCGTACCCAATGGCCTTTTCGCGGGTCCAGGCATAGTCCCGAACGGGTGCAATCACCGATAGCTCGGGCGCGAGATTGGCAATGCCGACCTCGAAGCGAACTTGATCATTGCCTTTGCCGGTGCAGCCATGTGAGACCACTGTCGCCCCGTGGAGTCTGGCCGCTTCAGCGAGGTGCCGCACGATCAGCGGCCGAGACAGGGCGCTGACCAGTGGATATCGATCCATGTACAGCGCATTGGCGCGCAGGGCTGGAGGCAGAAGTCCTCGGCGAACTCGTCCTTGGCATCGACCACGACGGCCTCGACCGCGCCACAATCCAAAGCGCGCTGGCGAATGACCTCCATGTCCTCCCCACCCTGGCCGACATCCAGGGCTACGGCCACCACCTCTCGACCTGTTCCTCGGCCAGCCAGCCGATGCACACGCTGGTGTCAAGGCCGCCGGAGTACGCGAGGACAATCCGATCGCTCATCTGAGTTCGTCCTTCTCACTGTTGTTGGAATGGAGAGCCGAGCTACCGACGGGCTTGCCGGTTCGGCTCATGATCAAAAATTCTTGTGCGATGTCGTTGCCGCCATTGGGGCTTCGGGTGATCAGCAGGATCGTGTCGTCGCCGGCGATGGTGCCGAGGATGGACTCCCAGCCGACGCGATCGATCGCGGAGGCGAAGTACTGCGCCGCACCCGGTGGGGTACGCAGCACCACGAGGTTCGCCGAGGCCTCTGCCGAGACCAGAACCTCCCCGCACAACCTGGCCAGTCGCGCCTCGAAGCTGGCGAATTCGCCGACGTGCGGCGTTCGGTCGCCTCCCTCTCCCGGCACCGCATAGACCAAGTGCCCACCGGAGCTGCGTATCCGTAGGGCGCCGATTTCGACAAGTCGCGGGACAGCGTGCCTTGCGTGACCTGCACTGCGTCGCCGGCCAACAGTTCGGCGAGCTCGCTCTGCGATCGCACCTCGTGCTGCTCCAGCAAGGTGATGATCTTGGCGTGCCGGGCAGTCTTGCTCATGACGCCTTTCGCGGGGTCTGAAGGAGGTCGACCCCCCTTGCTGTGGCGTGGTGCGCGGGCGTAGGTCGACATCAGCGATCCACCTCTGCTTGGTCATCGAGGAAGTTGAGGAGTGCTTTTTGCACGTGCCTGCGGTTCTCAGCCTCGTCCCAGACCACCGACTGCGGCCCATCGATGACGGCACCTTCGATCTCCTTGCCGCGATAGGCAGGCAGGCAGTGCAGAACGATCGCCTCTGGATCGGCAAGGTCCAGCAGCGCAGTGGTCACCGCGTACGGCGCGAAGATCGCCTCCCGGTCACGGCGATCCTCTTCATGACCCATCGAGATCCAGGTATCTGTGGCGACCGCGTCCGCGTTGAGCACGGCCTCATTGGCCTCTTGGTACAGCTGCACGCTGCCGCCGGAGCTGCCCGCCAGGCGCTGCGCTCTCTCGACAACTTCGGGGTCGGGCTGGAAACCAGGCGGAGCGCCGATCCGGACATGCATTCCCGCCAAGGTGCCGCCGAGCAGATACGAGTGGGCCATGTTGTTGGCACCGTCGCCGACATAGGCCAGCGTCAGACCAGTCAGCCGTTGCTTTTGCTCCCGGATAGTCTGCAGATCCGCCAGTACCTGGCAGGGGTGGTATTGGTCTGTCAGACCATTGATCACAGGCACGCCAGCATGATCCGCCATTTCCTGCAGCCGCTCTTGGCCCGAAGTGCGCCACACAATTGCGGCCACGTGTCTGCCGAGCACTCGCGCGGTGTCGCTGATCGGCTCGCCGCGACCGAGCTGCGAAACGGCTGCATCCATGATCATCGGATGGCCGCGGAGCTCGACGATCGCGGTCTCGAAGGAGATCCTGGTCCGCGTCGACGGCTTGTCAAACAGCATCGCTACCGTCCGCGGCCCGGCGAATGAGTCCAGCCGGTATGGCGTGGTTTTAAGGGCATCGGCGAGATTCAAGATCGCGAGCTGCTCGGCCGCGCTGAGATCATCGTCGGCTAGGAAGTGTCTCATGATGACTCCTCGGCGGCTTTGTCGAGAAGAGACGGCAGGACACTGATGAAGCTGTCGAGCTCGCCGCCGCTGATGATCAACGGCGGTGCGAGCCGGAGCACGTCAGGTCGGGGCGCATTAATCACAAAGCCTGCTGCGAGCGCAGCATCGACCACGGCCGGCGCGATCGGCTCGGCCAAGATCACTGCTCGCAGCAGGCCGCGACCACGTACGCCGGTAATCAACCAGTGATTCAGCTTCAGGATCGCGTTTGCGAGATGATCACCGACCACCTTCGCATGATCGAGAAGGCCGTCGCGCTCAATCACCGCGATAACGGCGAGTCCAGCGATAGCGGCCACCGGGTTACCGCCAAAGGTGCTGCCGTGACTGCCCGGGCCCAGCAGTCGGGAGGCGGCTCCTGTCGCAATGCACGCTCCCACTGGAAACCCATTGCCCAAGCCCTTAGCGAGGGTGACGATGTCGGCTGTAAGGCCCTCGTCGACATGGACGAGCCAGCTGCCGCAGCGGCCCATCCCGGTCTGCACCTCGTCCATCCACAGCAGGGCGCCATGCTCATCGCAGATCTCGCTGGCCCGCCTGAGATAACCGTCGGGGGGAACCACAACACCGTTTTCGCCCTGAATCGGCTCCAGCACCACTGCAGCCACCGTCTCGTCGACTACCGATGTCAGTGCCTCGATGTCGCCGTACGGCACGAAGATGACTTCGCTCGGAAGTGGCTCGAATGGTAGGCGGTACTTCGGATTGTGAGTCAGCGCAAGCGCACCCATGGAGCGTCCGTGGAACGCGCCCTCGGTAGAGATGATCGTGGTGCGTCCGGTCATCCGGGTGATCTTGAATGCCGCTTCGTTGGCTTCGGTCCCGGAGCTGGTGAAGAAGACCTTCGCCTCGTCGGCGCCGGTCATGGTGCTCAGCCGAGCGGCAAGAGCTACCTGGGCCGGGGTGGCGAAGAAGTTCGAGACGTGCCCGAGTGTTGCGATCTGACCGGTCACCGCAGACAGCACCGTGGGATGGGCGTGACCAAGCGCGTTGACCGCAAGCCCGGAGAGCAGATCCAGGTATCGCCGCCCGTCGGCGTCCCAGAGGTAGCAAGCCTCACCTCGCACGAACACGCGCTTCGGCGGACCGAAGGTGTTCATCACGGAGTCCGCGTACGCATCGAGTACCGCAGCTGAAGATGCCAGCCCGGACAGCTCGCCGCTTATGGTCATCGGGTCGGCGGTCATCCCCGCACCCCCTGAAACTCGCCGTTGCGATATTCGTGTGGCGGGATGCCTTCGTCGCGGGAGAACACCCGGCTGCCTAGCCGGACCAGTCCATCTTGAGTGACCATGGTCCCAATGCCGATGTTGGTAAAGATCTCCAGCAGCAGCGCGTGTGGCACGCGCCCATCGACCACGGTGGCGCGCGTCAGGCCGCCCTCGACAGCCCGCAGGCAGGCCTCCATTTTTGGCACCATGCCTGATGCCAGATCGGGCATCAGCTCGCGCAGCTCGGTTGCTGACAGCTCGGTGATCACCTCGCTGTTGTTCGGCCAGTCTCGGTATAGGCCCTCCACGTCGGTCAGCACGACCAGCCGCTCAGCCCTGAGCGCTACGGCGAGCGCGGCGGCTGCGGTATCGGCGTTGACGTTGTGCACGACGCCGTCGGGGTCGGGAGCAATGCTCGCGACCACCGGTACGCTGCCGGAGCTGATCAGCCCCGCGACGGCTTCGGTGCGCACTGAGACCACATCCCCGACCAGGCCAAGATCAATTGCTTCGCCATCGACCACCGTGCCCCGTCGCTCGGCGGTGAACAGCCCACCGTCCTCCCCGGACAGCCCAACTGCAAGAGTGCTGTGGCTGTTGATCAGTCCGACCAGGTCTCTGCCGACCTGGCCGACGAGCACCATGCGCACGACCTCCATGGCCTCGGGAGTGGTGACCCGAAGGCCGCCGCGAAACTCCGAAGCGATCCCAAGCCTGGAGAGCATCGCCGAGATCTGGGGCCCGCCTCCGTGCACCACAACAGGATGGATGCCGCACCGCTTCATGAACACGATGTCCTGCGCGAATGCCCGCTTGAGATCATTGTCGATCATGGCGTTCCCGCCGTACTTGATCACGACGATCTTGCCTGCATAGGTCTCCAGCCAAGGCAGCGTTTCAGTGAGGATTGACGCCTTCTCTACGAGGGACAGGGCCCGCGCTCCGGATTGCTGCGGCTGCGACTGGGGGTTCATGTCGAGTACTCCGCATTCTCTTTGACATAGTCGTAGGTGAGATCGTTGGTCCAGATCGTGGCGGAGTGACGGCCGTTGTGCAGATCGACCTCGAGGTACACATCATGCCCGCTCAGGTCGACGAGCTCGCGGGGGTCGCCAATGGAGCCGTCCCGACACACTTGGACACCGTTGAATGCAACGTCAATGTGCTCCGGCTCGAAGTGGGCGGCGGTGGTTCCAATGGCCGCCAGCACCCGTCCCCAGTTAGGATCCTGCCCGAAGACCGCGCATTTGAAGAGGTTGCTGCGCGCGATCGCTCGACCGACCTGGACCGCGTCCTCATCGGACCCTGCGTGGTGCACCTCAATGGCGATGGTGTGCGCGGCGCCCTCGGCGTCGGCTATCAGCTGCAGGGCAAGATCATGACAGGTCTCGTCCAGCGCACTTTGGAAGTCCGCGGCGGCCGGCCGAGCCCCGGAAGCACCGCTGCTCATCAAGATCACCGTGTCGTTGGTCGACATGCAACCGTCGCTGTCTATCCGATCGAAGCTACGCCTACAGGCGCTCGCCAGCTGATCATGAAGTAGGTCTTGATCAACAACTGCATCGGTGGTGAGCACCACGAGCATGGTGGCCAGACCCGGAGCCAGCATTCCGGCTCCTTTTGCCATGCCACCGATCGACCAGCCCTCATCTGCGAAGATCGCCTGCTTCGGCACCGAGTCTGTCGTCATGATCGCCTCAGCGGCCGCCTGCCCGCCGTCGTCGCTGAGCAGTGGAACCAGACTGTTGATTCCGGCGGTCATTTTGCCCATCGGGAGCCGTACACCGATCAGGCCCGTCGAGCAGACGGCGACATCAACGGCACCCACGCCCACGGCATCCGCCACGAGTTCGGCTGTTCGGTGCGTGTCGGCAAACCCATCCGGTCCCGTGCAGGCGTTAGCTCCCCCGGAGTTCAAGATCACCGCTCGCAAGCCGCCGTCGCTCAGCACTTGTTGAGACCACAGCACGGGCGCGGCTTTGACCCGATTGCTGGTGAAGACACCCGCGGCGGTGTAATCCGGCCCGGTGTTGAGCACGAGTGCAAGATCTCTTCCACCGGTGCTCTTCAAACCCGCCGCCAACCCGGAGGCGAGGAAGCCCGCCGCCCTGGTGACACTCATGGCGCCACACCCACTGTCGAGAGGCCGGTCGTTTCCGGCAGCCCAAGTGCCAGATTCATGCACTGCACCGCGGCGCCGGCCGTCCCTTTGGTCAGGTTGTCCAAAACGGCGACGGCGACCAGCCGACGTGCGTCGTGATCAACTGCGACTTGGACGTGAACTGCATTCGATCCGAGCACGGACTTGGTCTGCGGCCACTGACCTTCCGGTAGCAAATGGACGAAAGGTTCGTCCGCGTACGCCTCGGCGTAGGCAGCGTAGGTCTGCTCGTAAGAGATTCCCGTCCCCACCAGCGGAGCCGTGCAGGTCGCCAGGATCCCACGAGACATCGGGACAAGCACGGGCGTGAATGACACGGACGCGTCGGGGGCGCCGCAGGCCGCGAAGTTCTGCAGCAACTCAGGTGTATGACGATGCACCCCGCCGACTGCGTACGCACTTGCCGACCCCATCAGCTCAGCGCCAAGCAGATGCGGCTTGAGCGAGCGGCCAGCACCTGAGGGACCGCTGGCCGCCACGATCACGATGTCCCGGGCGGTCGTCAGTCCGTGTGTGATCGCGGGCAGCAGCGCAAGGGTTGCTGTGGTCGGGTAGCACCCAGGAACAGCGATTGCTCGGGCTCCTGCCAGCTTGTCCCGCTGGCCGGGTAGCTCAGGCAACCCGTACGGCCAGGTACCGGCGTGAGGCGAGTGGTAGAACCTCTGCCAGGCCTCAGCTTCCGCAAGTCGAAAATCAGCCCCACAGTCGATCACCAAGGTGTCGGGGTGCAGTTGCGCAACGACTTCACCGGAAGCTCCATGGGGCAGCGCGAGGAAGACCACATCGTTTCGTGCGAGCACTTCCGACGTTGTCTCGGCTACCAGCCGATCGCCCAATGGAGTCAGATGTGGATGGTGCTGGCCCAGGAGCGTTCCGGCACTGGCACTGGCCGTCACGGCGCCAATCTCCACTTGGGGATGCGCGAGCAGCAGCCGGAGCAACTCTCCGCCCGCATAGCCAGTGGCGCCGGCTACCGCAACCCTCACAGTCACCCGCATGAGTATGCCATCGTTGGCAACTTCATGCATTTCTGCGTCTCAAGGTCTGGCGCACGATAGCTTTTCAGGGTGCCCCACTTCGCTGACGAGAACCGATACGACGTCCAGCCGTACCGGCGTTGCGGAGCGAGCGGTCTACTGCTTCCCGCTGTCTCATTGGGCTTTTGGCACAACTTCGGCGACGACAAGCCGCTGGAGACTCAGCGAGCGGTGGCTCGGCGCGCATTTGACCTGGGCGTTACGCACTTCGACCTGGCCAACAACTACGGCCCGCCTTATGGCTCCGCGGAGATCAACGCTGGTCGCATCTTGCGCGAGGACTTCGGTCCGTATCGGGATGAGCTGATCATCTCCACCAAGGCCGGCTGGGACATGTGGCCAGGGCCGTACGGTGATCTCGGCTCTCGCAAGTACCTGACGGCCAGCCTCGATCAGTCGCTGAAACGCCTCGGGCTGGATTATGTCGACATTTTCTACCACCACCGGCCAGACCCTGAGACGCCACTGGATGAGACCATGGCCGCGTTGGACGCGGCTGTCCGGGCCGGCAAGGCGCTCTACATCGGCGTCTCGTCGTATTCACCAACACATACGGCCCAGGCTGCGGCCATCCTGCGTGAGTTCGGCACGCCGCTGCTCATTCACCAGCCGTCCTACTCGATGTTCAACCGCTGGATCGAGCCCGAGTTGCTCGGTGTACTCGAACGCGAAGGCGCGGGCTGTATTGCTTTTACGGCACTCGCCCAAGGCCTCCTGAGCGACCGCTATCTGAGCGGCGTTCCGGCTGATTCGCGGGCGGCGCAAGGAAAGTCGCTGGATCGCAACACGATCACGGAGGAGAACCTGACGCGCGTCCGAGCGCTGAACCAGATTGCTATGGGACGCGGCCAGACTCTCGCCCAGCTGGCGCTGGCTTGGGTGCTGCGCGACCGGCGAGTGACGTCGACGCTGATTGGCGCGAGCAGCGTCAAGCAGTTAGAGGACAACGTGGCCGCAGTCCAGCGGCTCGATTTCAGCGACGAAGAGTTGACCGACATCGACAAATACGCCGTGGAGTCGGGAGTCGATATGTGGGCCGAGGCACGCCAATCGACCAGCTGACTGCCACAGCATTCCAGACACTTCTGTGTATTTTATGCGCATGGCACGGGTGAACATCCCGATTCCGGATGAGCTGCTCGGCCGAGCTCGCAGGGCTCGATCTCAACGTGTCTCGCATTGCGCCAGCGGCACTGGCTGAGGAGCTGGATCGGCTGGCCAAGATCGCCGAACTTGACGGGTACCTTGCCACGCTCAATGCGGAGCTCGGACCAGCCAGCGAGCAGGAGACTGCGCAGCGCGCCTGTGGGTAGATGAACTCCTTGGCGCGGATCCGACCAGTCCTCAGGGACGCCAGGGAGCCGCGTGACGCTGCTCGTTCTCTACAGCGGAGGGCTGAGCGCTCTGGCGACCCAGCGAGGCCGCCTCGCCGAACTCCGTCGGCGCGGCCTTTGGCCCGCTCAAGCCCCCTCAGTCGTCCTCGCCGAGGCCTTGACGGGTGATCATCGGCGGGATTTCGCCACAAATCGGCTGCTGCGAACGTGTCAGATCCGCGACGTCACCGAGCGCGTGGCGCGCGAAGCCGCCCGACTCCGGACCGCGACGAGCCGAGCCGGCACGATCGCGGCAACTGACGCGATCGTCGTGGCATTCGCGTCAACGCTCAAGGCGCCGGTCGTCTTGACTAGCGATCCGACCGATCTGACAGCGCTGGCCGACCACGTCCTCCAACCGATCGCTGTCGTCGCGACATGATCATCAGAACCTCTACACCGTGCGCTGGATTGCTCCGGTTCGATCCGCGGCGACGGCAACGGCAGCGTCCCGTGCGGCGGCCGCTTCGGCGTCGGTGAGCGTACGGCCCGGAGCCCGGAAGCGGAGGGCGTAAGCCAGCGACTTCTTCCCCTCACCTATCTGCGGGCCGGTGTAGACATCGAACAGCCACACCGACTCCAGCAATGGTCCAGCGCCTGCCCGGAGCGCCCGTTCCACCGCAGCAGCAGGCACCTCGTCGTCGACGATCAGGGCCACGTCCTCTTTGGCCACCGGAAAGCCGGAGATCATCGGGACGTCACCGCTGGCCGGTGCGGCGGCAATGAGCGCGTCAAGATCGATCTCCGCAGCGGCGGAGCGAGCCGGTAGCCCGAACGCAACACAAACCTCCGGGTGCAGCTCACCGGCATAACCAAACGCCTCGCCGGTCGGCAGCGTGAACTCGGCACACCGCCCCGGATGCCATGGCGGGTACTCAGCCGCGCGGCGGTCCAACCCCAATCCGATCGCGGCAGCGGCTGCCTCGACGAATGCGATCGCCTGCTGCCAGCCTGCGGGACTACCTGGTCCCTCCCAGCTTTCCGGCACCCACTGACCGGTAAGCACAGCTCCGAGGTGTCGGGGCTGCTGCCCGAGCGCACGATCGAGCGCAGCAAGCTCCTCCCCGGACGGCCGCTGTGTCACCGAGGGTCGTGGCGCGGCAAGCAGCGGGTCATTGGCAAAGAACACCGAGCCAGCTTCGAAAAGGGCCAGGTCCTCATTGCCGCGACTGCGGTTTCGGGCCGCTGCCGCGAACAGCCCAGGCAGGATTGAGGTACGCAGGTAGGGCGTGGCTTCCGACAGCGGGTTGACGATCTTGTTCAGCCGGCGACGCTGGTCGTCGGCCGGCACCCGCATCAGATCCAGGTCTGTAACCGATGCAAATGGAAAGCTGAGTATCTCGACGAATCCGCGAGCGGCCAGCGCCGAGGTTGATCGCTCGCCGTGCCCGCTGGTTTCTGGTAAGCCCACGGCCGACTGGCGCCGTTGGGACAACCGGCTCGATGGTGTCGAAGCCGATCAGCCGGCCGACCTCTTCAACGTAGTCGTACGGATCGTGCAGATCCGGCCGCCAGCTCGGTGGAGTGATCGTCAGGGTGTCACCACCGTCGGCGACGGTGGCGCCGACGGCCTGCAGCAGCCGCACGACCGTTGCGTGATTGACCTCCGTGCCGAGGATCTGCGCCGGCAGCGTGTCCGCGATGGTGGTGCTCAGCCGCGCCTGGCACGACGCCGCGTACCGTCTCCCCTGCCAGCAGCGTGCCACCCGCATGGGCCACGAGGAGTTCTGCGACTCGATGTGCCGCCGGGTAGCTGGCCTCCGGGTCAACCCCCCGCTCGAACCGCCGAGACGCCTCCGACGACAGCTTGTGCCGTCGCGAGGTGCGAGCGATCGTCATGGCATCGAAGTGTGCTGCCTCGATGATCACGTTGCGGGTACCCGGAGAGAGCTCGGTCGTGGCTCCGCCCATCACACCGGCGAGACCGATGGGTCCGGAGCTGTCGGTGATCAAGAGTCATCAGGATGCAACGGACGCACAACGTCATCCAAAGTCGTCAGCTTCTCGCCTTCGGCCGCCTTGCGCACGATGATGGAGCCGTCGAGTAGGTCGGCGTCGTAGGCATGGATGGGCTGACCCGTCTCCAACATCACATAGTTCGTGATGTCGACTGCTAAGCGAGATCGAGCGCATGCCCGCCAGCTGGACGCGGCGAGCAAGCCAGCGTGGGGTCGGCCGGCCGGGATTGATCCCGGTGACGGTGAGCGCAACGAAAAGGGGGCAGGCCTCGGACTGCAGCTCGACCGGATGACCGTTCACCGTTTCTGCTGGCACCGCTCGGTCCACCGGATCGGTGAATGCCACCCCGAGAGCTTGGGCCGACTCGCGAGCAATGCCGCGGATGGACAGGCAGTAGCCGCGATCCGGGGTGACGGCGATGTCGAGCACCTCGTCGCGTAGGTGAAGCACAAGCGCAGCGTCGGTGCCTGGTGCCAGATCTGGTTCGTCGAGAACCAGGATCCCGGCATGGTCATCACCGAGACCCAGCTCCTTGGCCGAGCAGATCATGCCGTCGGAGACGTGGCCGTAGGTCTTGCGCGCTGAGATGCCGAAGCCGCCGGGCAGGACTGTGCCGGGCAGGGCAACGGCGACCGTGTCGCCAACCTCGAAGTTGTGCGCACCACAAACGACGCTGCGCGAGCCTGAACTGTCATTGTGGGAACCGACATCGACCTGGCACCAGCGGATGGACTTGCCGTTGGAATGAACCTCGACCTCGTACGCCAACACCTTGCCGATCACGAGTGGCCCGGTGATCTCGGCACCAACGTGGTCGACGGTCTCGACCTCCAGGCCCGCTCTGATCAGCGCCTGAGCGAGCTCACGACCATCAAGATCATCAGGCAGGGCGGCGAATTCGCGCAGCCAACTCAGCGGAACCCTCATCGCGCGAGTGCCCACTAGCGACCGGCTGAAACGCACATCGCCTTCGATCATGTCGCGCATGTCTTCGGCGTTGTTGCGGGACATCAGGCTGCGGTCAACACCCATGCCGAAGGCGAATCCGGTGTAGACGTCTGCGTCCACACCACAGGCCTGAAGGACTCGCGGGTTGACGATTCCACAACCACCCCATTCGATCCAGCCTTCGCTCTTGCAGGTGCGACAGGGGTTGTCGGGGTCACCGACCGAAGCACCATGGCAGACGAAGCATTCGACGTCGACCTCAGCAGATGGCTCGGTGAAGGGGAAGTAATTGGGTCGCATTCGAGTCCTCGTCGTCTCACCGAACATGGCGCGCGCGAAATGATCAAGAGTTCCGCGTAGGTGACCCAGTGTTATGCCCTTGTCCACCGCCAGACCCTCGATCTGGTGAAAGACGGGCAGATGTGTGGCGTCGTACTCATCGGAGCGATAGACGCGCCCGGGACAGACGACGTAGATCGGCAGCTCGCGAGTCAGCATTGCCCGGGCTTGGACCGGCGACGTGTGGGTCCGCAGCACGATGCCGCCATCCTCGGGCTCGACAAACAGCGTGTCCTGCATCGTGCGGGCAGGATGGTCGGGGATGAAGTTGAGCGCGTCGAAGTTGAGCCACTCAGCTTCCAGCTCGGGGCCCTCGGCAACCTCCCAGCCCATCGCGATGAACACGTCCTCCATCAGGTTCATCAACGCGGTGATCGGGTGAACTGCACCGACTGGTTGAGTCTGGACCGGCAAGGTCACATCGACTCGCTCTTCCACCAAGATGCGGGAGACCTCGGCCGCCTTGATCTCCTGCTCGCGGGCCTTGAGCGCCTCATTGATCCTCCCGCGGGCCCGGCCCACTCGGGCGCCGACCTCTTTACGCGCCTGAGGCGGAAGGGCGCCGATCTCCCGGTTGGCTAGAGCGATCGGCGAGCGGTCGGCGGCGTGTGCCAGCCTGGCCTGCTTGAGCTCGGCCAGCGAGGTCGCGGCCGCGAACGCCGCCAGAGCCTCCGCCACCATGGCATCAACGCTCGCTGCGTTCAGCGGCGCGACCTGAACGGGGTCGTAGCTGGTGTTCGGCCCGGACATGGCTCCCCTCGCGGGTGGACGGTGACGCACGGTGCGCCTGGGACAGTCTAGGAATGATGTCCACGCGCCGCTAGAGCCTCAGATTGCGTCTAAACGCGCTTGTCGGAGCGAGCGAGCGACAGCTCATCGGATCAGACAAGTCGGCGCTGGGCGGTGGCTGAGGCGTAAAGGAAGACCGCCGCGGCCGTCGAGAGGTTGAGGCTCTCAGCACGTCCGTAGAGCGCCAAGGCGACCAGCCCGTCCAGCAATGCGGTGTGCTCCGGCTGCAGGCCCCATGCCTCATTTCCCAGCACCCACATGGTCGGTTGGGCCAGTTCGCCGGATTGTGCGAGGTGGTCGATCGTGCTGCGTGCGCGACTGTCGGCGCCGAATACCCGGAGACCTGAGTCGCGGGCCAGAGTGACCGCTTGAGCGAGGTCGACCCCAACAGCGAGCGGCAGGTGAAACAGGCTGCCTGTCGTGGCGCGTACCGTCTTGGCGTTGTAGAGATCCACAGAGTTGCGGCTGACCAGCACCGCATCTGCTCCGAAGGCATCGGCACATCTGATCACTGTGCCGAGGTTGCCCGGATCGCGGACCTGATCACAAAGCACGACCAGCCGAGGCTGGCCCGCAAGCGCTTCACTAGCAGGGACGTCGACCATCTGACACACCGCAACCAGACCCTGGGGGGTCACCGTCGCGGCCAACTCGGTCACGGCCCGCGCGGGCGCAGCCGCAATCCGAGCACCTGTGTCGGAGGCAATTTTCAGAAGATCAAGGTGACGACCGACGCTGTCGACGGCGACGATGAGCTCGACCACCGTGCCGGGCCGCCGCAGTGCTTCTGAGGTGGCCTGACGACCCTCCGCAAGGAAGCGCCGGCTCAGCTGGCGCTCCTTACGGCGCAACAGCCGGCGAGCCGCTTGCAATGTGGCCTGTGACGCTGCAGGAGGATCGATTGCCTGATGGGAATTCGGCTCGTGTTGGCCCGCGGGCCCCACGCTGTGCCGGCTGACCCTGCGGTCTTGAGACAGTGCGACCTCAGGCGGCCGTCGCGTCGTTTGCCGGCAAGTTTGCTTTTGCTACCTCAACGAGAGCAGCAAATGCTGGGGGATCGGTCACTGCGAGATCAGCCAGGATCTTGCGATCGACCTCAATCCCGGCCGCTTTGAGACCGGAGATGAAGCGGTTGTACGTCATCCCTTCGGCGCGCGCAGCAGCGTTGATCCGTTGGATCCACAGCTTGCGGAAGTCACCTTTGCGTGCACGGCGGTCACGGTAGGCGTACACCAGCGAATGGGTGAGCTGCTCCTTCGCCTTGCGGTACATACGAGAACGCTGCCCCCGGTAGCCGGACGCCTGCTCGAGAACTTCACGACGCTTCTTGTGTGCATTGACGGAGCGCTTGACGCGTGCCATCGCAATTACTCCTTAACGTTTTGGGGAATGAGGCTCAGGAACTCTTGCCGAGCAGCTTCTTGGCCTTGGCGGCGTCGCCTGGCGCCAGCACAGCGTCGCCATCGAGGCGTCGGGTACGGGTGCTGGGCTTGTGCTCGTTCAGGTGCATCTTGCCCGCCTGGCGGTGCATGACCTTTCCCGTCCCGGTGAGCCTGAACCGCTTCTTGGCACCGGAGTGCGACTTCATCTTCGGCATCTATGGATCCATTTCTTTTCTAAGTGTTGCTGTGGAACAGCAGGCGATGATCTAACCCAGGTCGATGTCTGGATCGAGGTTGTCGGCTGGTCCGCGACGTTTCTTCACGACCGGCTGAGCGGCAGCCTGTGCACGACGATCCGCCTGCTCGCTCCGCTCTGCCTCCGCGTCCGCGAGCCGTTCAGCGGCACGCCGATCACGTTCGGCCTTGACCTCCGCACGGGCCTCGGTCTTCTTCTTGAGTGGGCCGAGGACCATCAACATGTTCCGGCCGTCCTGCTTTGGCGAAGACTCGACGTAGCCGTACTCGTCGACGTCGGAGGCCAACTTCTTCAACAAGTTGTAGCCAAGCTCGGGGCGCGATTGCTCACGTCCTCGGAACATGATCGTGATCTTGACCTTGTCGCCCGCTTTCAAGAAGCGAACGACGTGACCCTTCTTGGTCTCGTAGTCGTGGCTGTCGATCTTCGGCCGGAGCTTCATTTCCTTGATCACTGTGTTGGATTGGTGGCGTCGGCTCTCGCGCGCTTTCTGGGCGTTCTCGTACTTGAACTTGCCGTAGTCCATGAGCTTGACGACTGGCGGCCGCGCCATCGGGGCGACTTCTACCAAGTCCAGCTCGGATTCCCGCGCCAAGCGCAAAGCGTCCTCGATGCGTACGATGCCGACCTGCTCCCCGGCCGGTCCGACGAGCCGGACCTCCGGGACGCGAATTCGATCGTTGATTCGCGGTTCGGTGCTGATATGTCCTCCAGTTGGTTGTAGTGAGTTGACCAACCAACCGGCACCGAATCCACAGCCGGCGACCCAAGTAATAAGGGTCTCCGCGCACGCGAAGACCCCGTAATCCCGCAAGGATGGACGCACCGCCATCCTCACAGACCAACCCGACAACTGTCTCGTTCGACGCTGTGCGGGTGGGAGATCAGGTCTCCTCTTGCGGATTCAATGCACGACTGAATCGGTCGCAGTCAAGATATCACCGCTTGCCAGATTGGCCACACGAGGCGGCACCTCGACTTTTGCACAATGCATCGCTCCGACGATCTATTCCGTTGGTCACCGTCGGAACGCAGCACTCACTCAGGAGTGGGGATGACCCAACCGAACTCGCCCTCGGACAATTCCACAAGTCGATGGCCGGCAGCAAGCTCGCTGAGGATGTCGCCTTCAATCACGAACGCATGCGGACCGGCTACGTCGATCAGGACGGCTGTCAGACCTTCACTCCGAGCGGTCTGGGCTGCCTGGTCAACTGTCACGGGCACCGGACGGGCATCTGGCTGCCAGCTCTGGAGCGCATCGAGGCCGGTGAAGGCCAGTAGCGCTCGACGGCCATCCTCCGCCTGGAGGGTCACGACGGCCATCTCGGCCTCCTTGTCCGATGGCAGCCCGGCGACCGTCTCCTCCAAACGAGTGGCGGTCGCCACGACGGGGACCAGCAGTCGATCGCCACAGAGGGCGGCAACCGCTCGTAGGTACGCCAGCGGGGTGACTTCACCCACCGCGGCTGCGATCAGGCGGCGCGTTTCAGCATCGGCAGCACCACTGTCACCGGGGAATGGAGAGGCTGCAAGCCGTCGTTGGTGATCCAAGCCTCCACCTCTACTTCTGACAAGTCGGGGGGAGTCGGGTGCTCTCCCCCATCGCCGACCATTGTCGAGCGTGGCACATTGGGTTAATGCCTGCTGTTGACACCGTACTGAGTCCGGGGGGTCTCTGCCAGGCGTGGAAAACGATCAAACCCGCTCTGACTAGGCAAAAGCACTCCGCAACACCTTGCAGCATCTAACGCCAGTTTGCAACGTCTGACGGCCAAATGACGGCCAAGCGGTGATCTTGAGGTATTGCGCTTTGCGACACGGCTCATCCCTTCTCTGATCATGGTCGCCGCTTCAGATTCAACCTCAGCAAAAGTCGCAACCGCACTCCTCGCCTTACCGCGTCCACGAGGGTCGGCCCGAACTCCATTTGCAGCACGGGACGAGTGTCGCTCTCCATGTCGGGTTCACCGTGCCAATCCGACGAGGCAGGAAATGAAGAGCAGAGCACTCAGCCGGGCTATAGGCAGAACCTGTCACGGAGCACCGCCCGGAACGGCTGCCCCGCGTAGATAGCGTCGAGGAGCTGCTGCCGTCACTCGACTGGCAGGCGTGCGTGCGATCGGGCTCGTCCCCAGGCTCGCTGGGTGTCCCTGTGTGCCCGCCGGCAAAGGGTGCAGTGACATCCGGCGTGCCAGCGGGCCGAGGTGCCGTGGGGTGCCTCACTCAAGACGGGAACGCTAGCGGGCTGTCAGCGCTCCAGCTCGAGCAGGTAAGGAGCGCCTCGCCGGCCTTTCATATCTCTCTCGGGGTATGTCGAGTCGCGACGTGCATGACCGGCGAGGCGAGCGCCAACGATACTGACGACGAAGCCGCGTGGCTGGTGGTGGCGACACTCTTAACCTCGTCGTCACTAACCTCACCGCTCCCCGTGCCGGATAGCGGTTCCCCGCTCGAATCTGACCTGGGACCGCTTAGCAGGGTCGCATGACTGAGCGTTTGATCTTGTAACGGTTCCTCTAAGTCCTCAAGATCTCGCTGCGCATCCGCGAGCCGCGCCTGTTTTACTAGCACATCACGGCCGCGGCCAGCTTGGAACGCGTGGTCGCGTGGTCGCGTGATCGCGGCGAAGTAGCGTTCGGCATCTCGACCCGAACGAGGATCGGAGGCCCGCGATGGCTGTGACAGCTGCCGGGATCACATCCGTCGACCGGTCACATCTGGAGCGGACGGTCGCCCTTGCCTGGGAGGCTCGCAATCGAGGAGACCACCCGTTTGGGTCGCTTCTCGTTGCGGCGGACGGCCGGGTCTTGGAGGCGCGCAACAGTGTCGTCACGGATGTCGACCCGACCGGTCATGCGGAGACGAACCTCGTCCGGCTCGCTGGAACGCTCGACCTCGCCACCCGGATCACGAGCACCCTCTACACCAGCACAGAGCCGTGCGCGATGTGCGCAGGCGCGATCTACTGGTCGGGTATAGGCCGCGTCGTCTTCGCACTCTCAGAGGTTGCCCTGGCCGAGATGGTTGAGGAGGAGGAAGGCGTGCCTCCGCTGCATCTGCCGTGTCGGGAGGCTTCGCCAGAGGCGGCCGCGCGATCGTGGTCGACGGTCCGGTCGACCTGGCTTCCGCGACCGAGGTCCACCAGGGGTTTTGGACCTAGGATCAACCGCGGCACCGGCACCAGGAGTTCTCAAGTCATGGCTGTGAGCCGCTCCCGGGACGAAGATCAACAGCTCTGATCCATCGTTGACGGCCGTTTGCACCGCGCACCCGACCCCACCATTCCTGCCGTTCCTTCACCCACCAAATCGAGCTGGCCAGTTCTCGACCAGGTGGCCGTCTCCACCTGGATCGGCGGATCGACTTCTCGGCGATCTGCTTCGGCATGCTGCTGCACTTCGTCGTCGCTGAGATCCGTATCTGATTAGAACATGTCTACGATTCTGGTGGAAAGAGAGCCACCACCAGCAGGTGGTCGACGAGGCCCATAACTGCGACCCAGCCGCCTAGACTCGGCCCCGCCGGCGATATCGCCCTGCTGACGCGGTACCTCCGCCTGCGCCACCGCCGAACGCCATGGCCACTCCCAGCATGAAGCCGAAGTCGTACCAGTTGCCGTTGTTCTGGACCTCGTAGATGTTGACGTCTGGGGTGAACAGCGAGATCAGGAACGTGATCGGACTGATAAGCCCCTGCCACAGTCCCAGCCAGAACCCGGCGGGGTCCGGGCCGGTATCGACCATCTCAATAGGTCCGGCGGCACACGCCGACAACATCAGCACAGCCACAGCCACAACCAGCACGAAGTACCTACGCGTCTTGCGCATTCGACCACCTCCACTGCCAGAAGAAGCCACTGCCCATACTCAAACAAGGGCGCTTGGTCCCGGAGGCGCAGGCGCTGGCAGCGGTGCTGGAGCGGGCGCCGCTGGCCTACCCTCTCAGTGTGGATTGGCTCCTACTGAATTGGTACTTGCTGATTCCGTGGGCGCTCGGCATCGGAGCGTGGTTGCTCGCGCGGCAACGAACGGCGCATCCGGTTCGCCTGGGCGTGATCTTCTTCCTCATCGGTTGTGTGATCGTCCTCGCCATCGACCTGACACAACAGTGAATGAGGTTGACTCGTGGTCACCCACTTGCCGGACGAGGTCTTTCGGCTGGAGGTTGCGTTCACGGTCGGACGTGGGACGGTCATTCGGCGGCGTGGCTATCAGATCGCCCGAACGGATCCTGACTACACGAAATCGTCTACAAGAGCGCCCGCCTCACACGGCGGGTCGACCGTGCCCCTATATAGCATGGTGCTTCGGCTCCGGCCGATTTGGAGTACGAAAAGGTGTTGACGGGCCGACAGTACGGGGCAATCGGATTCGCGGGTGTCAGCTTGTTGGTGGTCGCACTCGTCGCTGTTCCTTTCCTCGATGCTGATCTCAGCGTCGTGGACGAATACATGAGCGTGTATGCGCTTGGTGACTACGGCTGGCTATTGCGAATAGGCGAATTCGCCGGCGGGTTGGGCACGATCGCCATCGCACTTGGACTCAGAGCGACACTGGCATCGGGCAAGCGCGTCACGGCATCGTGGGTTTTGATCATGATTGTTGGGTTGGGATTCCTTGTAGCTGATGTGTTCGTCACTGACCCGACAGGTGCATACGAGGCGGGCCTGGCTACGATCAGCGGAGCTGTCCACGACCTTGCAGGCTTGGTCCAGTTCCTTAGCCTGTTGATCGCCTCTTGGATTTTGCGGGGAGTGTTCGCCCGTGACGACGGCTACGAGCATCTTGCCCGATTGCAGTTGTGGTTCGCCGTCCTGCTCACAGTCACCTTCTCGCTGGTGTGGGTAGCGCCCGCGCTCGGGGCTGTCGGAATCGCACAAAGAGTCCTCGTTGTCGTGATGTTGACCTGGCTGCTCGTGCTTGCAGCCAACATCAGCCGCGCCGATACATCCACCAGACCGAGAGGGCCGAACCCACCTGTCCGCACATGACGGCACGATTGTGAATCCGCCCGGCCAATGTTGCATCCTGCAATCGGGCTAATTGGCCGATGCGAATTGGTTTGCCCGTCTACTTTCAATCCCCTCTATTGTCCCGCTACTCCTTAGCGAAAACAGTGCGTATAGATAGGTCAGAAGCTGGCCGAGAGCCATCAACGCGGCTTCTCCTAAATAAATCGGCCCAATCTTTGATTGATAGGATCACTAAGGCATAAGGGATTACTAGAGCCCAGACGATGAACCAGGCCCATTTTTCCCTCGCCTGTAGGGTATCAGGAGGATCCCGGCAGCCAGAAAGTTAAGCCCAGCCCAGGCTACAAAAACCGTGGTGGGCTGAGACTCGAAGATGGATAAGCCGATGTGGCCCAGGACATTGCCGATAGAGAAAAATAACAAGATACCCCAGCCGATCTTGAAGGCAAGCGACCGCGGTTTTGCATTCATTTCGCTCATCATGGACCTCCTGCTAGTGGATATAAGACCGCTTGCTTTAGTCTTTGTGTGCTTGATCGATCGTCGGATGTTTGTGGGTGGCAGGCACCGATGTAACGACCTGAATTTCCGGTACAGGAGTAAGGACACGGTCAAGGCGGAAGTATCCAGCCCTGGGCCCTCAACCGCTCAGCCGTCCATTTATCCTGATCGAAACCCGCGATCTCGTCCTTGACCACCTGTACAGGTTCGATCGCCCGCCGCTTGCTCGCCGAGCAGGGAGTCGACCTGCAGGGCATCATGACCACGGCAGGAGCGGCCCCTTCGTACGGCATCGTCTTGGAATTGCCTGGTCGCGACCAGCTGCCGCCAACCTTGCCTAGTCGATGCCCTGCACGGCCACCATGCGCAAGCGCGCTGCACCCTCACGCAGCTTCCTCGCCTCCTGGTAGGCCTCCGACTCATACCAGCGCCTAGCGGCCGCCAAGTCCTCAAACTCAAGCACCACCAGGCGGGACGGCTGCCAGTCGCCCTCGCGGACGAATGGCCGCGTCGGATTTGGCTGGAGCCGCGACGGACCAGGCCACGACTCCGGAACAGGTCGGAGAACTCGGTAAGGCAGACCCGGCAGCGTGCCATTGTCATAACCCGCCTCCCCGTTCGACTCCAACAGCGACCAGCCGGGAGGAATCTTCCTGCGTTAGGGCACCGGCATCTCGCAACGGAACGGCCACGTAAGCGAAGCTTCCACGAACCCTCGTAGACCGCAAGATTTCGCGCAGATCCGAGTGGTATCGGATAAATAGTGCCACTGCCCTCGGTGGTATCACGCTCGGCAAGGCCACGCCGCGTGTCGTGGAAGGCTGGCTAGTGGAGTTGCGAGCCAAAGGGTTGGCCGAGTCCACGGTACGCATTGCGTATGACATCTTGTTGGCCATCCTCGAGACGGCCGTACGCGATGGCGCGCTAGGGCGGAATCCGGTGGTAGCCGTGAAACGGCCCAGAGTCACCCGGCATGAGGCCAGCTACCTGACCCCGACCAAGTGCGCGCCGTGCTCTCGGCGGCCGGGGGCACCCGTTACGCGCCGCTTTTCACCTTGCTTGTCAACACTGGCCTCCGGCGCGGTGAGGCATTGGCTCTGCAATGGTCAGACGTAGATCTCGAGGCTGGCACTCTGCGAGTGCGTGGCGCGCTGGCCAGAGTCAATGGCAAGCTTGAGGTCACCGAGCCAAAGACGGCAAAGTCTAAGCGCGCCGTGCCGCTCTCTGAGGTTGCCGTGCGGACTCTCCGCGCCGTGGGTACAGAGCAAGCTCAGGTTCGTCTCAGGGCTGGCTCTCGGTGGCATCAGACGGGCTTTTGTGTTCGTCACTGAGTTTGGTGAGCCATGCGAGCCACGTAACGCTCTGCGGGCTTTCAAGGCGGCCGCCAAGCGTGCCGGATTACCGAGCTCGGTGGGCTTGCACACGCTGCGCCACTCTGCCGCCTCAGTAATGATGGCCAGCGGTGTGCCCCTCAAGATCGTCTCCGACATACTCGGCCACGCGTCGGTGGCCATCACCGGAGACATCTATGGCGGATGTATCACGCGAGGCAGCGGCCAAACTCGCAGCCGCACTGAGCGAGTAGGGAGTGCGCAAATGGCGGTCACTAAGGCGGTCAGGCCCGAGGCATTTCAAGATCACGGCGCGTCTATTTCATGCCGCTGACTAGGGGTGATGATGGTGGGAGCAACAGGACTCGAACCTGTGACCCATTGCTTGTAAGTTACTGGCGACGCGTCCGCTGCCGTAGGCCGGTGTCCGGAAATCCTTACCCGTAAGGAATCCGTACGGCAGTGAGCACCAGCGAACACACCAAAACGAGCATGGATGGCGGTCGGAATGGCCGTCAGAACCATAGCTTAGCTAAGCGGACTGGAGGAGGACCAAGATCAATTAACGGCTCAGATCAAACCACAAATACACTCCTCGGCCAGTGTGCACACTAGACCAGGGCGTTGCCTATTGAGACCCGAATGCGCTATTTATGAGCGCCGCCGTGACCGGGGATCGCTTCCCAGATTGCGCGCCGGAATGATCTGGCGGGTGGGTTGTACCCAAGGGTCGTTTGTGGACCCCCATCGCGTGCCGGATTCGGCCGCGTGGGTTGCGGTTTGGGCGGCTCCGCAGACTTCTCCGCAGGTTTCCGCGAGTCGGACGAGCTCACCGGAGTGAATCCCCGTCAGGCGTCCGTTAGTGCCACCCTCATCGGGTTTCAAAGGACGGGTCATACGGACATAAGTCACCAGCCGCCCGCTCAGCTTTCCCCGCACCGCCACGCTAGGCTGCCCGATCGTCTACGGATCACCGATGTCCGGCAGCTCCTATGGCTTCCAGGTGTGGCGTAGGCATCACTGAACACTGGAAAGCTCGGTTAAGCGCCATAGCAAGTAGATCGCTGCGGGCCGTTGCGATGAATTGACGGCTCTTCGGATCTGAGCATGGGTGACGGGCTGGACACTACCGGCGTGTTGATCAAGGCTTGAAGGCGTCGGGGCCTTCAGGATCAGAGGCGACCAAGCTCTCCGAAAGAAAGCCCCGACGGTGCCTCACTTTATGTGTGGTTCGGGTGCGCGTTGGTGCGCCCGGGCCGATGCCATCTTCGATGTTCCCGACATGCATGTTCTCGATGTTGAGATCGACGACCAGCAACGGCTAGTGCTCACCGTCGCGGGTCAGACGGACGCCGCGTGCCCGGCCTGTGGGGTAATGGCAGTCGGCCACGGCCGGCGGGTCCCGGTACTGCACGATGCGCCGTGCTTTGCCCGGGTCACGCTGCTGCGATGGCTGGTGCGAATCTGGCGGTGTCGAGAACCGCTGTGCCCGACGACGACTTTCAGTGAGGCCCACGATGTGGCGTCGCCCCGAACGGCGCTGACGACCCGGGCGGTTGCGTGGGCAACCAGCGCGCTCAGTTACGACGACACCACCGTCTCGGCGCTGGCCAGACATTTGGGCGTGGACTGGCACACAGCCTGGGACGCGATCGAGGTCGAAGCCAAGGCCCGCACCAGCAACCCCGATCTGCTGAGCGGGGTGAAGACCCTCGGAGTCGATGAGCACATTTGGCGGCCGTCGCGGATCGGGGTCGATCGAGCCGTCACCATCATCGTCGATCTGTCCCGTGACCAGGCCGGATGCTTGCACGCCCGGCTGCTGGATGCCGTCGTGGGTCGCTCCGGCAGCGTCTACAAGGCCTGGCTGAAAGCCCAACCCGACGGGTTCATCGACGGCGTGGAGCAGGCTGCGCTGGACCCATTTCGGGGATATGCAAACGCCATTCATGACGCGCTGCCCGACGCGGTCGCCGTCCTTGACGCTTTTCACGTGGTCGGCTCGGCACCCAGGTCGTCGACGAGGTCCGACGGCGGGTGCAACAAGACACGCTCGATCGACGCGGCCACAAACACGATCCGCTCTACAAGATCCGAGGGCTGCTCCGGCACGGCGTCGAACACCTCACCGAGAAGCAGCAGGCCAAGATCAGCCACTGCCTCAACGCCGGCGACCCACAAGACGAAGTGAACATCGCCTGGCAGTGCTATCAGCAGCTGCGATCCATCTACCACGCCGTACCAGCGAAAGGCCGCCAGATCGCCCGGAAGGTACTCGACAGCTTCCACACCTGCCCGATACCCGAGGTTGCCAGACTCGGCCGCACCCTTCGCGCCTGGAAAGCCCAGATCCTGGCCTACTTCGACACCTCAGGGGTTTCCAACGGCGGCACCGAAGCCATCAACCTGATCATTGAAAAGGTCCGCCGCCTGGCCCACGGATTCAAGAATTTTGATCACTATCGGCTGCGGATCATGCTCGCGGCAGACGGACGGCGACCATACAGAACTCCGCCAACCCATGCTTAAGTCCGAAGAGCCCTTAATCCACCGTTGACGGCCGTCTGCACCGCGTACGCGACCCCTCCATTCCTGCCGAGCCTTCACCCACCAATCGAGCTGGCCAGCGCTCGACCACGTGGCCGCCTCCACATGCATCGGCGGGTCGACTTCGCGGCGATCCCCTTCGCTGTACTGAGTCGGATCGAGATCCATATCTGATTAGAACATGGCTGCGATTCTGGGGGAAGACCTGCTGTTTAGGTATCCGATGGCCGGTCTCTAACTGGTTCCCGACTAGGGGAAACGCGTTCAGGAGCGCCAGACGCAAGGAGAGCGTGGAAGGCATGCCCGTCGAGCGCAGCTAGAAGTGCACCGCCACAGCGTAATGCCGTGATGTCCCGCTCGCCGGGGTACTGTGTGGCTGTAACTGACCGGGGAGCCCGTGGAATCGGGCTGAGAGGGCAACTATCCCGTTGCCGACCCGCCGAACCTGAACTGGGTAACACCAGCGGAGGGAGATCAAAGAGATGATCATTGAAATCCACGTTGCGCCTAATCCACCGGGCACGGATGAGTCTCGATACGAGCACATCGAAGCAGCCATCGCCGAGGCCCAGGACTGTTGTCTCAACTACGAGGTAGGTGCACTCGGCACAACGGTTGAGGGACCTGATGACGAGTTGTGGGCGCTGTTGCGTCGCATGCATGAAGCGACACTCAAATCCGGCGCGAGCTCTGTGATAACCAACGTTCGCATTGCGCAGCAGGCCGAAGATGACGGCCCGCAGATGAAAAAACTGGTTGCGCCATTTCGACCTGGCGAATGAGGCGGTTCCTTCTACCCCTGGCGGCGTTGCTGTCACTCGTACTGCTTTGGGAAGTCATAGTGCGAGTGACGGACATCGTGCCGTATCTGTTGCCGCCACCGTCGGCGGTTTGGACCGCGTTCCTCGAAGTGCGCGAAATCCTGCCCGGACACATCGCGACGACGATGACCGAGGCCGTGCTCGGACTAGTCCTCGGTGCGGTCGCGGGCGCCGCAGTAGCTGCATTGCTGTGGGCCATTCCGTTCGTTCGCCGGACGCTGCTTCCACTTCTAATAGCGAGCCAAACGGTCCCAATGGTCGTTCTCGCACCGCTGCTCACCCTGTGGTTCGGACTTGATCTGTTACCCAAGGTCATCGTGGTGGCGTTGGTCACGTTCTTTCCCGTCACGGTGGCTACGGTTCAAGGGCTCGCAAGCACAGATGCCGATCTGTTGGAGCTGTTCCGAAGCATGGGAGCTACGCGACGGCAACTCGCTCGGCTTGTGTTAATCCCGTCCGCGGCCAGTGCGTTCTTCGCCGGTCTGCGTATCGGTGCGACATACGCGGTGGGTGCTGCGGTGATCGGCGAGTGGGTAGGCGCCAGCTCGGGTCTCGGCCTTCTCATCACGCGTTCGCAGGCTTCTTTTCGCGTCGATCGTCTATTTGTTGCCGTCGTAGTCGTCGCCGTTCTGAGCGCGTTGCTGTTCGCTTTCGTGAATGCAATCGCGCATCTGGTTCTGCCTTGGCAGCGGGACAACAAGTCACCCCAATCATCTCTGAAGGGAATCTCGTTATGAAACGCCTAATCGTTGCTCTCGCGTGTCTTGCTCTCGTTGCGGGAGGGTGTGCTGACGACGCTTCTGACAATGCAGCGGAGAAGCGAAAAGTCACACTGATGCTCGACTGGACACCGAATACGAATCACTCGGGAATCTACGTCGCAAAGCACAAGGGCTACTACGACAAGGCCAACCTGGATGTCGAGATCTTGCAGCCGGGCGAGCAGGGGGCACTTGCGGCACTCGGGTCGGGCAGCGTGGACTTCGCCGTGAGTGTGCAGGAATCACTGATTCCCGCTCAGGCACAAGGCGTCCCCGTTGTGTCGATTGCTGCGATCCTCTCGACCAACACCTCAAGCCTCGTGTCTCTCGCCAGTGACAACATCACTCGACCAAAGGACCTCGAGGGCAAGACATACGGGTCGGGATCGTTGGCGTCGATCGTGAGCACGTTCCAGTTGAGGGGCCGGCCGGCCGCCGAGCGAAGTCGATCATGAAGTCGACCTCCTCGTCGGTGAAGCCGTCGAGGCACGCCATCGGAGACGTACTCGAGCTGGTGCCGGCGTGCTCGCCGGCGGCACGGGCAGGGCGAGCAGCTCCTCGCTCGGCGCCCACCGCGACGCGACGGGCTGGCCGTCGCCGTCGGAGTGGGTGCGGGCGAGCGTGGTGGAGAAGCCGAGGCCGCCGGCCTCGATCGCCTCGTGCAGCATCGCGACCATCTCGTCGAGCTGCTCGGGCGTCGCTTCGTTGCCGACCGCGGCCGTGCCCATCACCTTTCGGCGCAGGGCGCAGTGCCCGACCATGAACGCGGCGTTGACGCCGACGTGCCGTCGAACCGTGCGAGGTACTCGCCGAAGGTCTCCCAGTCCCAGCGACGCCCTCTCGAGTGCGGCGAGCGGCATGCCCTCGACCTTGGCCATCATTCGGCGCATGTAGTCGCCGTCGCCCGGAGCGAGGGGAGCGAGGGTGAACCCGCAGTTGCCGCCGATGATCGTGGTGACGCCGTGCAGGTTCGACGGCGACGCGGCGGGATCCCAGATGAGCTGCGCGTCGTAGTGGGTGTGGGGATCGATGAAGCCGGGGTGAGCACCGCCGTCGCGTCGATGCGCTCGGCGCCTCGTCGTCGATCGGTCGCCGATCGTGCCGATCCGGCCGTCGCGGACGCCGACGTCGGCCAGCGGGCCGGCGCTCCGGTGCCGTCGACGACGGTCGCCCCGGATCAGGAGGTCGAACATCTGTCCCCCTCGGACCCGGTGAAACGCGTTCTATTTTGCGTTCTCTGACTGTGATGCGCAAACGGCTACCGTCCGGCGATGCACCTGGCGCAGGTGAAGGTCGCCCGCTTGTCGGCACCGCTGGACATCACCTCAGCTCGCCGACTTCGTTGCGGGTCTCGAGCCGATCAAGCGCGCTCGGCGACGCCAGCCCCGGATTCGTGTGGCGACTTCAGACCGACGATGGCGACGCAACGGCGGTGCCGGTTCCGGCGCCGTGAGTGGTTCAGAAAATGGCCGAGGCCTACCTCGCGCTGTGGTGGGTACCAGTTGGCCACGTGCCCACCGTGAAGAGGCAGAGGAACGGCTTCTGCACCTCCGCCGCCACGGCCCCACCCCGTTC
>CAVRQV010000040.1:0-22188 GCA_963723475.1 uncultured Actinomycetota bacterium | reverse complement strand
GGCAGATTGGTAGCTGCTGCCTGTAGTCGTGCGCTTGCCGTGCCTCAAACGTGCCTCACGCATCGGTACGACGAACCCCGAGGGTAGCGCATGTCCGTGGCAGCAGTGAGGTTAACCCTGGCGCCATTCGCGGCCTACCAAGTCGACGCCGGAAGAGCGCGGCATCCCCTCCTGGCTGCGACGACCATAGGCGCGCGTAGCGTCGAGAGTTATCACCCGTGCAAGGAGGCGACGATGAACTCTTCGGGCGAGGTCAACACGACAGAACAACTCCGCGACGTCGAGTCGCTTCTGTTCAACCCGCACACGTACGACCCGTCCCATTTCGACGACGCCACCAGAAGGATGCTCAGGGCGACCATCGACTGGTTCGAGCGCCGGGGCAAGGAGACGCTTCTCAAGAGCTACCGCGAGTGTGTTTGGTATGCAGACTTCCTCGAGTTCGTCGCCAAGGAGCGTTTGTTCGCGAAGATGGGCACGCCGGCGCGCGAGGCGAACGGCGACCACGACAAACGGTGGGACACCAGCAGGATCTCGGCGTTCAGTGAGGTTCTGGCGTTCTACGGCCTGGACTACTGGTACGCCTGGCAGGTCACCATTCTTGGCTTGGGGCCGATCTGGCAGAGCGACAACGCCTTGGCTCGCAGCCAAGCGGCCCAGTGGCTCGACGACGGTGCGGTGTTCGCATTCGGGCTGTCGGAGCGCGAACACGGGGCCGACATCTACACCACCGATATGGTGCTAACCCCGGATGGAGGCGGCGGTTTCCGAGCCACGGGGGGCAAGTACTACATCGGCAACGCCAATGTGGCCCGCATGGTCTCGGTGTTCGGCCGACGGTCGGATGCTGCCTGGCCCGGACGGGTATGTGTTCTTCGCGGCGGACAGCCAGCACGAGAACTACCGGCTGATGAAGAACATCGTCCAGGCGCAGATGTTCGTGGCCGAGTTCCGTCTGGAGAACTACCCGGTTCGCGCGCAGGATGTGCTGCACACTGGGCAATCCGCCTTCGATGCTGCGCTGAACTCGGTGAACGTCGGCAAGTTCAACATCGGGCCGCCTCCATCGGCATGTGCGAGCACGCCATGTACGAGGCGGTCACCCATGCCCACAACCGCATCCTCTACGGCAACCGCGTGACCGACTTTCCGCATGTGCGCCGGTCGTTTGTGGACGCGTACGCCCGACTGATCGCGATGAAGTCCTTCGGCGACCGCGCGATCGACTACTTCCGGTCGGCCAGCCCGCAGGATCGTCGGTACCTGCTGTTCAACCCGGTCAGCAAGATGAAGATCACGACCGAGGGCGAGAAAGTCATCGCGCTGCTCTGGGACGTTATCGCCGCCAAGGGATTCGAGCGCGACACGTACTTCCGCAGCGCGGGCAAGGATATCGGCGCGCTGCCCAAGCTCGAGGGCACGGTGCACGTCAATCTCGCGCTGATCTTGAAGTTCTTGCCGAACTACCTGTTCGCGCCGACCGAGCAACCGCCGGTGCCTACCCGGCAGGACGCGGTCGACGACGAGTTCCTCTTCCGCCAGGGCCCGGCGCGCGGCCTGGGCAAGGTCACTTTCGCCGACTTGGCGACTGGCCTTCGAGCCGTACGCCGGCCTGCCCAACGTCGCACGGTTCCGGGAGCAGGCGGAGGGCTTCACGACCTTGCTGCGGAGCGCTGCGCCGGACGCCGAGCAACAGCAGGACCTGGATTTCCGGCTGGTGCTCGGACAGCTGTTCACGCTGATCGTCTACGCGCAGCTGATCCTCGAGCAGGCCAGACTGACCGGGCTCGACCCTGACGTACTCGACACGATCTTCGAGGTCTTTGTTCGGGACTTCTCCGCACTCGCTGTCGAGCTGCACGGCAAGGCGTCCTCCACCGAGGCCCAACAGCAGTGGGCACTGGCCAACGTGCGCAAACCGGTCATCGACAGCGGTCGGTTCGAGCGGGTGTGGGAGCAGGTCAAGGCGCTCTCCGGCGCCTACCTGATGAACCCGTGAGGACCACCGAGAACTTCGATCACTAGCGGTTCTCGGCTTGGTGCCGCTCGATGAATCTGAGTACTTCGGTTTGGTCGACGCCGGGGAACGCGCCGGCAGGAAGGCTGGCGAGCACTGCAGAGTGGACTCGGGCGCTTGGCCAGGTGGTGTCCGACCACCGGTTGGCCAGCTCCGGCGGAGGCAGCGTGCAGCACTGCGGGTCGGGGCATTTCGATGTCGAGCGGTTGGCGGTGCCTCGGCCCCGGAACCACTTGACGTGCTCGTACGGGGTTCCGACGGCCACCGCGAATGGCTCATGATCACCGCCCTCTGCGACGGCTGTGCACCAGTACGTGCCGGCTGGAGTGTCGGTGTATTGCTGGTAGGGGCGGGTCCAATCGGGCTGGTCGAACACCGCCCGCGCCGTCCAGAAGCGGCAGACTCGTTGTCCCTCGACCGCGCCGGTGGCATCGCTCGGCCACGTGACGCCGTCGTTGGCGTACGCCTTCTGGATGATCCCGGCTCGGTTGACCTTCATGAAGTGGACAGGGATGTCGAGATGGGTCGTGGCCAGATTGGTGAAGCGGTGGGCAGCCATCTCATAAGAGATGAGATAGCGGTCGCGCAGATCCTCGATTTCGAGATCCTTGGCCTGCTTCGCGTGCCGCAGGAAACCGACCGCCCAGCGTTCGGGCACCAGCATGGCAGCCGCGAAGTAGTTGACCTCGACGCGTTGAGCAGGAACTCCGCGTAGTCGGCCGGAGGTTGGTGGCCGAGCACGATGTGACCGAGGGCCGCTAAGGCGATGGTCCGTTGGGTCGCGGCGTCGGCGGTGGTGGGCAGATAAATCCTCTTGCCGGCTAGGTCCGTGACCGACCGAGTGGATGCGGGAAGATCGGTCACTGATTCCAGGGTGAAGCCCATCCGCCCGGCGATGGCGTGCACCTTGTGACGAGTGAGGGGACTGTCGTCGTCTCCGACACCGACCGCGAGCTGGTCGGCCAATTCCTCGATGGCGGGAAAATGATTATCGGAGGCTCGCATCCGCTCCCGGAGGGCCGCGTTGGCGCGGCGCGCGTACTCCGGGGTGGCATCACGCTCACCCTCGACCTCGGCAAGCCGTTGGTGCAGCGCGACCAGGGACTCCAATGCGTCAAGAGGGAGGCGCGGTCCGGTGCGGACGGGACCGGCCTCGACGTGGGCGTATGCCGCCGACTGTTGCGCTCGCTCCAACTCGAGCTCCAGCGCTGCCCGTCGACTCGGAGGAGCACTGGTCAACAGCTCGGCGAGTTCACAGTCCAATGCCGCGGCCAGGCCGATCAAGGTCGAGATCTTGGCCTCCCGCTTGCCGGTCTCGATCAACGACACAGCCGAAGCCGACAGCCCTGCCCGCTCTGCGACCCCCTCCAGGGTCAGCCCCCGCTGCTTGCGGCGGTGGCGCAGGCGCTTCCCGATCAAAAGCCGGTCAGTCCCGTGGACGAGGTTTCGTGGGGATTCGGTCTCGTGGGCCGCGACCAGGCGGGCGTGAGGCTCAGCGTCATGAAACTGAAATCTTGACTGGGTGTTGCTTGGACCCATCGTCATGTGCCGATTTCACCTCGTCGTAGAAACTTCCGCAACCTCAGACAATCTGGTCAAAGATCGCGGCATTTGACCGCACCAGCACGCGCGTTCACCCAGGTTCTGCCACAAGGTGGTTCTATCGAGCGAGGTTGAGCCGCCTCTGCTTTCTTCGACGTAGGAGCCACCATGACCGACCGTGACCACACCGCCAACCGCCTCCGACCGAGTCTCAGCGCCGATTGTCAGCGACGATACCCAACTCCTCGAGCTGGACTGGGCGAGTGATGACCGGTGGTCAGGCATCAGCCGGACCTACACGGCTGCTGACGTGGTTGATCTACGCGGATCGCTGGTTGAACAGCACACGCTCGCCCAGCACGGAGCCCAGCGGTTGTGGCGGCTGATCAGCGAGCGACCGTACGTTCGAGCGCTAGGTGCGCTGACTGGTCAGCAAGCTGTACAGCAGGTAAAGGCCGGGTTGGAGGCGATCTACCTGTCCGGCTGGCAGGTTGCGGCCGATGCCAACCTGTCGGGCCACACCTATCCCGACCAGAGCCTCTACCCCGTCAACTCGGTGCCGGCCGTGGTGCGCCGGATCAATAACGCGCTCATGCGGGCCGATCAGATCGCCTGGGCCAATGGGGAGAACCGTGATCGGCCGGGCGAGCTGATCGTGCCAATCGTGGCTGATGCCGAAGCCGGCTTCGGCGGCCCGTTGAACGCCTTCGAACTGATGAAGCAGATGGTCGCCGCTGGCGCCGCCGGGGTGCACTGGGAGGACCAGTTGGCGTCGGAGAAGAAATGTGGCCACCTCGGCGGCAAGGTCTTGGTGCCGACCCGCCAGCACGTTCGGACGCTCAACAGCGCTCGGCTGGCCGCGGACGTCCTCGGAGTGGAAACGTTGATCATTGCCCGTACGGACGCCTTGGCCGCGACCCTCGTCACCTCCGATGTCGACCCCGTCGATGCGCCGTTCTGCACCGGCGATCGCACTCCGGAGGGTTTCTACCGGGTCGACTCCGGGCTCGGGCCGGTGCTAGCGCGAGCCAAGGCCTACGCTCCGTACGCGGACCTGATCTGGGTCGAAACCGGGACACCCGATCTCGGGCTTGCCCGGGAGTTCGCCACCGAGCTGCACCAGGATTTCCCCGGCAAGCGGCTGGCGTACAACTGCTCACCCTCGTTCAACTGGAAAGGAGCCCTCAACGACCACCAGATCGCGCAGTTCCAGGACCGGCTCGGCGAGCTCGGGTACGTCTTCCAATTCATTACCCTGGCCGGTTTTCATGCGCTGAACCACTCGATGTTCAGTCTTGCCAAGGGCTACGCCGCCCACGGGATGACCTCCTATGTGGCTCTCCAGGAAGCAGAATTCGCCGCCGAAGCCGACGGCTACACAGCCACCCGACACCAGGCGGAGGTCGGCACCGGGTACTTCGATCGGGTCACCACCGCCCTCAACCCGAGCAGCGAGACCACCGCCCTTTCCGGCTCGACCGAGGCCGCCCAGTTCCATCTATCCTTCTTCCTCCTTTATCGCCGACCGAGCAGCGCTCAGCATGACAGCGGTCGCCAGCGGGGCTCGGTTACGCAGCATGATTGCCGTGCACGCCGCGCGCCATCCAGAGTTTGACGTGATTCTCAGCCCTGCCGCACTCGGCTTCGTCGCCGACCTGCACGGCCATTTCGCGGGTCGGCGGGCCGAACTGCTGCAGGCCCGCCGTCAGCCGGAAGCCCGCACCTTCGACTTCCTGCGCGAGACCGAAGCCGTGCGTTCGGACCCCATCTGGCGGATCGCTCCACCGGCCCCAGGGTTGGAGGATCGCCGCTGCGAGATCACCGGCCCACCGACGCGGGCGATGACCGTCAACGCCTTGAACTCGGGGGCCCGGGTGTGGATGGCTGACTTCGAGGACGCGACGTCACCGACCTGGGTCAACCTCATCGACGGGCAACTGAACCTGTACCGCGCCATCCGGCGCAGCATCGACTTTACCGACGAACGTGGGCGGCGCTACGAACTTGACCGCCAGATTGCGACGATCATGGTGCGGCCGAGGGGACTGCACCTGTGCGAGAAGCACCTGCGGGTGGATGGGCAAGCTATTCCGGGCGCTTTTGTCGACTTCGGATTGTTCCTCTTCCACAACGCACACGCGTTGATCAACTCCGGCCGCGGAGCCTACTTCTATCTGCCTAAGCTGGAGTCCCACCTCGAAGCGCGGCTGTGGAATGACGTCTTCACCTGGGCGGAGCTTGCCCTCGTACTGCAGCCCGGAACGATTCGCACGATTACGGTTACAGCAGGTACCTAATCGACGGAGACGGGCGCCCCTCTGACCCCCGTCTGGAATCTGAAGTCACCGGCCGGTGAACTGTGCGGGACGCCGCTCGCTGAAGGCACGCACGGCTTCGGCAAGGTCCTCGCTGGGCAGGAAGGCGGCGTTCCAAGCCGAGACATAGCGCAAGCCGGCCTCAACACGCGGGGATCGGTCGAGCTCGGGATCTCCTTCACGCCCCGCACGGCCAGCGGCGGGTTGTCCGCGATCTGGCTGGCGAGTTCGTGGGCGGCGTCCAGGGCGGCCTGGCGACCTGGATGACGTAGCTCACTGAACCCTATCTCGGCGGGCCGTGTCCCGATAAGTCCGGGGCGTGACCAAGCGTCGCTAGGCAGCGATTTCGGCTGGTTTCGGCCTTGCTGCTTCCCAGACGGCTGCGCTGAAGTTGGAGCGGCCGAGGGCGAGGGTGCCTTGGTTGGTGACCAGATAGACGTACCCAGTGGGTGAGCGGTGCACGAAATACCCCGCCTCGGGCTGGTGCTTCTGCCAGCCGCCGTGAGTAGCTGCTCGATGGCTGGGCCGGGCCATCAGGCCGAGGTTGCCGAGCCCGGTTTGACCTGGCGGCCCGCCGTCATCGATCGGCACATACCGCTCGGTGTGGTCAAGATCCATGTTGTGACTCACACAGGTCCCGAACGGGAAGACGTCGGCAATCTGTCGAGCTCTGACCGCGGCCCGCAGCCGCTGCGGTATCTCATAGCCATCCACCGGGGCTACCTCGGTCGGATCCAGCACCGGCTGGATACGCACCTGACAGCCTGTACCGCCCAGAAACTCCACCAGCTGATCGAGGGTGAGCGGGCCGCCGTCTTGCGGCCGCACCACCGCGTGACCGGTGCCCAAAGCTGCCTCGGAAAGGTGGAAGTGCAAGACAACCCGGGGCCGTGCCGCCGACCCATCAAACCCCGGCGGCAGCCCCAGCGACAACGACCGATGATGATCGGCCTCTGGCTCCGGTTCTGGCTCTTCAGCTTCGGGTTCGGGCATGGCGCCGCCTGCTACGGGATCGCTGGGTTCACCTGGCTCCCTGGGTTCGCCTGACTCGGCGGATTCGTTTGGCTCGCTGGGTTCCCCCGGCTTGGCGGTTTCGCCGGGCTCGCTGGATTCAGCTGGCTGGTCGGGGTCGTGCTGGTGCTCGATCAGAAGCCGCAAAGCCTCAGCCGGCCGGGCCAAAATCCCGACGGCGCGGGCCCGCCGGGTCCCGATCGGATCAGTGTCGCCGCGGGCAGCGAGAATCTCAGCGATCCGGTTCACCGTCGCCAAAAACCAGATCGCGTCACCTGCCGACGCCTTCGCCACGATGGTCTTCAACCCGTCCTGAGAGTCGAAGCTGAACACATCCTGGGTGGTGCGGGCCCGCCCAGCCCGCTCCGCGGCCAATGCCGGGTCGGCGTCAAGGATCGCCGCAGACAAGATCTTGGCGAACCGCAGCCACGGCATCATCCCCACCAAGTCGCTCAGAGCATGATCAACATCCGCACACGCCTCCCACGACAAGGGCCGGGTCTGTTCGGCGATCCTGCGGGCCTGCCAGGCCCGCACCCCACCGGTCAACACCCGACCCCACAACCGCGGCAGCCGATACCGCAGATCCAACGCATCAGCGATCAACACCCGAGCCGCCACAATCCCAGTCCCCTGCAACCCGCCCAACTCCGCAGCACAATATTCCGAGACTTCCGGGGTGCCCTCCCCGCCCCAGGCACAGGCGCGTTGGATCAACGGCTGATATTCCGTGCTGCCCGAATCCAGATAATGAGCATCAGCCCAAGCGCAGGCCAGCTGCAACATCCGGCACTCCGCCGCCTTCAGCTCGGCATGATTCTGCTCGATCAGCCCCGCCAACCGCGCAGCCCCCACCGCCGGCAGCTCCCCCACCCCCGAATCGAACATACCTCCAAACTAGACGACCCCACTGACAAAAATCTGCGCCTTCGGCGACACGCCGCATCTGCAACATTCATCGGCCCTTTCCCGAACCGATCAAGATCAACAACAGCTGCGCGACGATGGAACCTGGGGCGCGTGCTGCGATACAGCGGTCGTCATGACACCGCGATCACGGGCTCGTCGCTCTCCTCATGTTTGAGGAAATCGGCGACGAGGGCCGCAATCTCGGCGGGCCGCTCGAGGAGGAACAGGTGGCCTCCACCGCGGATGATCTCCAGCCGGGCACGCGGAATGACCCTGGTGAGGATCTTGCCATTGACCACTGGGACGATGGGGTCGTCGTCGCCGGCGAGCACCAGGGTTGGTTGCCGGAGATGCCACAGCCATGGCAGGCCGGTCCAGAAGCTGATCGCGTAGAGCTGCTCGAGGTAACCGCTCAGGGATGGAGCCTCAGAGAACCGCGCGATCGAGCCGTGTAGCAGCGCGTCGGGGTCGCGGCGGGCCTCGCCGCCGTACAGCGCTCCGGCGATTCGGCGGTAGTAGTCCGGCGACTGGTAGCGGCGCGGCGTGGCGAGGGCGAGCAGAGCGCGCGGCGACCCAGGGACGCCGCCGAGGAACGGTACGCCGGCCGCAGTGGCCGCGAGAACGAGTCGGCGTACGCGCTTGGGGGCCTGATGGGCGAGCTGCTGGGCGAGGACACCGCCGAATGACACCCCGAGCACGTCCACCCGGTCGTATCCGAGCACCTGCAGCATCCGCTCCACCGTGCGGGCAAGCCCGGGCATGCGGCGCGGCAACCGGTACCGCGAGGACTCACCGGTCCCGGGCGCGTCCAGGGCCAAGGTCTGTACGCCGTGCGGGTTGAGGGCGCGCTCGAACGGAACGGAGAGCTCCAGGCTCGCACCGATGCCGGTGAGCAACAGCAGCGGTGAGCCGGTCCCCCGGATCGAGACGCGGAGCCGCAGCCCGTCGACGTCGACGTACCGGATGTCCGGGTCCATGCCGGCCTCACGCAAAAGCACTGACACCGGTGATGTCGCGTCCGACGATCAGAGTCTGAATCTGCGCTGTCCCCTCGTAGGTGTAGAGCGCCTCCATGTCCGCCATGTGGCGCACGACGTGGTAGTCGAGCAAGATGCCGTTCCCGCCCAGGATCTCTCGCGCCATGCGGCACACCTCGCGCGCCTTCACCGTGTTGTTCAGCTTGGCCAAGGCCGCAATGGTGTCGGTGAACCTGCCTTCTTCGATCAGTCGGCCCAGTCTCAGGCAGTACAGCTGCATGGCGGTGACCTCGCAGAGCATCGCGACCAGCTTGTCCTGAATCATCTGGAAGCTGACGAGCGGCTTGCCGAACTGTTGTCGCTCCTTGGCGTACGCGACGGCGATCTCGTACGCCGCAACCGCGTGCCCGAGTGACCCCCAGGCCACGGTGTTGCGGGTGCCGGTGAGCACCCGGGCGGCGTCCTTGAACGATCGGGCCTCCGCGAGCCGATTGGCCTCAGGCACCCGGCAGCCGGTCAGCTCGATGTCGGCGTTCCACACCGAGCGCAGCGACACCTTGCCTTCGATCACGGAGGCGTGGAATCCCGGTGTCCCCTTCTCGAGCAGGAATCCCTTGACCTGCCCGTCGGATACGTCGCGGGCCCAGACGACCACCACATCGGCGATGGAGCCATTGCCGATCCAGCGCTTGCGGCCATCGAGCACCCATTCGTCACCTTCACGCCGGGCCGCGGTCTCCAGGGCGATCGAATCCGATCCGTGCGCCGGCTCGGTGAGCGCAAACGCGCCGATCTTCTCTAGCCGGGCCATCGGCGGCAACCACCTGTCCTTCTGCTCCGCCGAGCCCAGCATGGCGATCGATTTCATGGCGAGACCGCAATGAACGCCAAGGAATGTGCCCACGCTCCCATCGCCACGATTGAGTTCCATGTTGATCAGACCGGCCGCGATCGGGCTCATGGGCGGGCAGCCGTACCCCTCGATCCCGTCTCCCACAAGGTCCAGCTTCGCGAGCTTCTCCACAATCTCGAACGGGAACTCCGCGCGTTCCCAATAGTCGTTGATGACGGGAAGGACGTCATTGTCGACGAACTGCTGCGCCCGCCTCAGGTAGTCCAGCTCGGACTCGGTGAGCTGCTCGGCGATCAGGAAGTAGTCGGTGCCTCGTGCCCGACCGATGTTGTCGCTGACCATCGCGCCTCCTAGACTCTCGAGGACGTAAGTGCCGGGAGCGTCACTCAGCGGCTCCAAACCGCCCCCGCCAAGCTCGGTAGGTGCGGGTCTCTCCGGCCCGCAGCGGTCCCTCAGCCACTCGACGTAGTCGGTCCACCAGGTTCCGTCGGCACGCTGCGCCGTCTTCACGAACTCGGCCGGCTCCTCCGGATTCTGTTCGGACACTTGGTAATTCGCCTTGGGATTGCCTGGCGGGTTGACGATGGCGGCGACGTGGCCGCTCGTCGACAGCACGAACCGGGTGTCGCCCCCGAGCAGGTGAACCGTGCGATAGCAGGACTCCCAGTCGCACAGGTGATCGGCGACACCAGCGAGCACGTAAGCATCGGTTTTGACCGCGCTGAGGTCGACCGGGTTACCGAGCAGTTGCGCCTGCCCGGGCTTAGTCAGCACGTTCCCCACGGCTAGCTCCAGGAAGTCCCTGTGCAGACGCGCGGGCATCCTGGTCACGTCCGCATTCCAGAACAGGATGTCGAACGCCGGCGGCGACTTGCCGAGCAAGTAGTTGTTCACCCAGTAGTTCCAGATCAAGTCACCCGGACGCAGCCAGGCAAACACCTCGGCCAGAGTGCGGCCGTCAAGGTAGCCCTTCCGCGCCGAAACGGCAGCCGCCGCGTCCGCCGTACGCCGATCCACGATCGCACTCCCCAGCCCGGCCCGCGACTGGTCCAGCACGGTGACGACCAGCGTCAACCCGGCCAACCGGTTCGCGTCTCCGCTGGCTGCCAGATGGGCGGCTGTCATCGCCGACACGACGCCCCCGGAGCACGCGCCATACAGCACAACGCCTTCCGCGCCGGTCACCCGCTGGACGCCGTCCAGCGCATCCAAGATCGCCCGGGCGTAGCTGTCGAACCCCCAGTCGCGGTGTCGGGCGTCTGGGTTGCGCCAGGAGACCACGAAGACCTGGATGCCCTGCTGTACGAGGAACTCGACCATGCTGCGCCCGGGGGCCAGGTCGATGACGTAGAACTTGTTGATCATCGGTGGGACGACGAGCAATGGCTTGCTCAGCACCGTCGGAGTCTGCGGCCGGTACTGGATGAGCTCGAACATCTCAGTGCGCAGCACCACGGCGCCTGGCGTGGTGGCGATGTTCTCACCCAGGCGGTACGGGGTGCTGTCGACCATGCTGGGTATCCGCGGTGGCGCCGACATGTCGCGGATGAAGTTCGCAGCACCGCGCAGGAAGTTCAGGCCCGCTGTGTCCACCCCGGCCTTGAGTGCCTGCGGATTGGTCAGTGGGGAGTTGGACGGCGACAGGGCGTCGACGAGATTCTCCGTGATGAAGTCGATCCGCTGAGCGGACGCCCAGTCGAGCTCCGCATCGTCCACGATCGCCTCGGCCGTCCTACTCGCAGCGACATACCCCTGGGCAAGGCGGCGCAACAGCGGGTTTTCCTTCCAGGCGGGATCGGCGAACCGTCGATCCCGAGGCGACGGCTGGACCTGTGACGTGCCCACAACGATCCTGCCGAGCTCCGCCGCCAGCCCCCAGCCACGGCGCGGCAGTACCCGTGGTTTGCGTAACAACCCAACGCCGAGCTTGACGCCGGCCATGCCCGGGATAAACCGTCGATAGCTGCCTAATGCCGCGTCCGCCAGAAGCACGTCGAGCGGCTCGGCGCGCGCCCCGGACCGGTCGTTGACGTTGCCACTATCGCTCAGTTGCCGCCGAAGAGCGCTCTGCCTCGCGGGCTCCGACGCGCTGCTCGCGGCCATTGTCAACCCCCACCCAGCTCGGGCGGCGGGACGATCTCCCGTTTGAGGATCTTTCCGGTCGGCCCCATCGGCAACGCGTCGACGAACCAAACATGCCGGGGGTACTTGTAGGCAGCCACTTGCTGTTTGCAGTATTCGCGCAGCTCTTCAGGCGTAAGACTGGCCCCCGGTAGGAGCTGGACTGCGGCTGCGACCTCCTCCCCGTGGGTGGGATGCGGGACGCCGATAACGGCGGCGGCGGCAACCGCAGGGTGCTCGTAGAGCACCTCTTCGATCTCGCGTGGATAGACGTTGAACCCGCCCCGGATGATCAGGTCCTTCTTCCGGTCGACGATGAAGTAGTAGCCGTCCTCATCCCGGCGCGCCATGTCGCCAGTGCGAAACCAGCCGTCGCGAATCGCGTCGACCGAGGCCTCCGGGCGGTTCCAGTACCCCTTCATCACGTTGTGACCCTTGATGGCGATCTCCCCCACCTGACCCTCGGGCATGTCGGCGAAGTCGTCGTCGACGAGCCGAAAATCCACACCCTCAATCGGGGTGCCGATCGAGCCGGCCTTGCGTTCGCGGTCGCGCTGGTTGAACGAGGCGACCGGCGAGGTCTCCGACAGGCCGTAGCCCTCGAGGATGATGCAGCCGAACGCATCCTCGAAGCCACGGAGGATCTCCACTGGCATCGCCGCACCCCCTGATATGCACAGCCGCAGCGCCGAGGTGTCGAAGTCAGCGTGCTGGGGGTATTGCAGCAATGCGGCGTACATGGTGGGCACGCCCTCGAAAATCGTGACCTGATCGCGCTGCAGCGTCTCCAGAGCGGATGCAGGGTCGAACCTCGGCAGCAGGGTGACACATGCCCCCTTCTGCACAGACGCATTCAGGGCACAGGTCTGCCCGAACGAGTGGAACATCGGCAACCCGCCGAAGATCACGTCGTCAGCGGTGAGTCCCAAGATGCTCGGGCCGGCAGTGACTTCGGCGTTCTTCGACAAGTTGGCATGCGTCAGCTCGGCACCTTTCGGCTTCCCCGTGGTGCCGGACGTGTAAAGGATCACAGCCGTGTCCTCCGGCTCGCGCTCGATCACCTGAGTGTCTGCCATCACGGCCGCGAGGGTCTGCTCAAACTCCCCCGGGGTGACCACAACGCATTCCGCGCCAGTCTCGGCGGCGCCCTTCGAGGCCTCCTCGGCGAACCCTGTGAAGGCGAAGATCCACCGCGCACCGGAGTCCCCCAGGTAGAAGGCCACTTCTCGCGACTTCAGCAACGGGTTCATCGGCACGACCACTCCGCCGGCCCGCAACACCCCGTAGTAGATCGGCGGAAACGACAGCATGTTCGGCAGCATGATCGCGACCCGGTCGCCCGGCTGCAGTCCCCTGCCTCGCAACATCGCCGCGACGCGGGCACTCGCATCGTCGACCTCTGCGAACGACACCTTCGTGCCGCCCAGTCGCAACGCCGGCCTCCCGTCGTGGGCTCGCGCTGCGTCGACCAGACCGTTCGCCAAATTCGTCATCGCGCCAGACTCCCTCCGGGAAAGCTCGGATCACGCGTCCAGCAGCCGCTGAACGTTGCGTAGTTGCCCCAGCCACGATCAACTTACCTCCAGGTCGAGATGCGTCGATCACCGCCAGTCGCTCATGCTTTGCGTACCAGTCCAACATCAGCAAGAGTTACTTCGACTCGCGAAAGGACAGGAATGACCACCACTGTGCGCGGACTCGAAGAGTTGAAGGCGCTGACGGGGAAGAGTCTGGGAAGCAGTGGCTGGCTCAAGATCACCCAGGACAGAGTGAACACGTTCGCCGACGCCACCGGGGACCACCAGTGGATCCACGTTGACGTCGAGCGGGCCAAGTCCGGTCCCTTCGGTGGGACGATCGCACACGGCTACCTCACCCTGTCGCTGATCATCCCGTTGTTCGCCGAGCTGCTCGACGTCCAAGATGTGAAGATGGGCGTCAACTACGGACTGGAGAAAGTCAGGTTCCCCAGCCCGGTTCGAGTGGGCAGCCGGATCCGCCTCAATGCCAGTGTCCAATCCGCGCAGGAGGTTGCCGGCAATGGCGTACAGACGCAATTCGATTTCACGGTCGAGGTCGAGGGCTCGGACAAGCCTGCGTGCATTGCGCAGGCTCTTTACCGCCACTATTAATCAGAAGGCTGCTGCGACGAGTGCGACCAGTGGCGGCAGACTGGACGCGAGAGTGCCACGCACACTACCTCCGCGAGGCCGCCAGAGTCCGAGCAGATCGGCGATGCCCATGGCAAGGCTGGCGAGGAGCATGTAGCACAACGCCGTCACGACGACGGCCTGGCCGATCACCTGATCGCCGGTCCAGAGGATGACGAGGCCGACGATCGTGGCGATGCCCGCGAGCACGTTGCGAAAACCGATGCAGAATGCCCACATGCGCACATCGGCGACGTTGTCGGCCTCGACATGGAGGAAAGCCCGTACCGACTTCTTGCCGAAGAAGAACATTTCAAAAGGTGCGATGGCGATGAGCATCACGGCGCCGATCAGTGCCGCGACCTGAGCCAGGCCGTTCATAGCGTGGGCGATGCGACCCGGGTGTCATGACGTTGGCTGCCGACGACTTTTCGGCTGCAATGCTGATCCATGACGTCTCCTGCATGTCTAATGAATGCTTTAATAGTCAGAGCAGCTTACCATTAAGACAGAGGGACTGTCTAGTTTTGCCACGGAGCCCCAGTGCCACGACCGACGACCACTCTCAACATCGGGCTGATGCTGTTCATCCCCTACCGCGCCCTCGAGCAGCGGGTCTACGAACGCCTCGCTGAGGAAGGCTTCGGTGATGTCACGGTTGCCCAGGGACGGGTCGTCTCCCGCATCGGGCCGCAAGGATCGCGCATCGTGGACCTGGCCGAGCAGGCTCAAGTCACCAAGCAGACCGCCGGTTTCCTCGTGGAGCAACTCGAGAAAGCCGGTTACGTGGTGCGCACCAGCCACCCCACCGACCGGCGGGCCCAGCTGATCAAGGTCGCTCCACGAGGCGAGGCAGCCGTCAAGGTCGGCGCTGCCGCCATCCGAGAAATCGAAGCCGAGTGGACCGCCCACCTCGGACCGCGGGACATGCAGCACTTGCGGCGCATCCTCACCCACCTGCGCGACATCACTGACCGCTACGCATGAAAGCCTGCGGGCCCTGGCGGCTACGCGCATAGCGTAGGAGAGGGTCATCTGAGGTCCGGGATGGCCCCTGAAGTCACCCTGCCCTGGCCCTGAAAGGCTTAGCCGCCACTCGTCGCCGCCAATGACCCCGGACTAGCGTTGAGGAATGACTGAGCCCGTTCCCGAACCCAGGAATGTTGGCCCCATTGCCGGTGGCCACCTGCGTGCCTCAGACGCCGACCGTGACCATGTGGCGACTGTGCTGAGCACCGCGTACGCCGAAGGCAGGCTGACTCGCGAGGAGCACGACGAGCGCATCGACCAGCTCATGGCGGCGAAGACTTTCGACGAGCTCATCCCGATCACCCGCGACCTTGTCATCGTCGGCACGCCGAGTCCCGTCCCCGCCACGCAGGCCACGAGCCGCTTTACGATCGACACCACGGGACAGAACCCCGAGCCCGACCGGATGATCGCGATCTTCGGTGGCGCCACCCGAAAGGGGAGATGGCGCGTGCGTAAGAACATCCAGTCGCTGACCCTCTTCGGCGGAACTGATCTTGACCTTCGGGATGCGATCTTCGAAGCTCCGGTAGTGGAGATCTCGGGCTTTTGGTGTTTTGGCGGCCTCGACATCAAAGTGCCGGAAGGCATCGAGGTGCGCGACCAGACTGCCGGGATCTTCGGCGGCACCGATGTCCGCGATATCGGTGATCCGGCGCCGGGTGCTCCGACTCTGGTGATCAAAGGCGTCTCGTTGTTCGGCGGAGTATCGGTAAGTGGCCCGAAGCCGAGTAAGAGGCGGAAATGACGACCAGCCCAACTCCAGCGCTCGGCTCGGTAACCCAGTCTTTGTCGTGTCGACACGTAGCCTGAACCTGTTATGGAAGAACTGTTCGCGCCGCCGGCGTACGAGTGGAAGCGGCTGTCGGAGAAGTACCGCTCGATGCAAACGCTCACCAATCTGATCGTTACGCCTATCCTGTTCACGATTCCGGCGGTGATCGTGGGCGTCGTCTCAGGCAAATGGTGGATTTCAGGTCTGATCTGGGCGGCCGCGGTAGTGATCGTGATCATCAGACTCGCCTTCGTCACTCGCAGCTGGCGCTCCTGGGGCTACGTGGAACGAGAGGACGATCTCTACATCACCCACGGCGTGGCGTTCCGGAGCCTGATCGCGGTGCCGTACGGGCGGATGCAGTTGGTCGAGGTCGAGTCCGGGCCACTGGAACGCGCCTTCGGGCTGGCCTCAGTCACCTTGAAGACAGCCAGCCCCGAGACCGGTGCTCGCATCCCAGGCCTCACGCCGGGGGAGGCAACGCGACTGAGAGACCGGCTGACCGAACTCGGTGAGTCTCACGCCTCAGGACTATGACCTCCTCACAGCCCTCCCTTAAGCAGACAGAGCGACCGCATCCCCTGACCCCCCTGGTCCGTGGTTGGTTGATCCTTGTTGCCCTCGCCATTGGCTGGGGTCGGGAGTTCGTCACCGGCGCCAGTGGAGATCAGCTCGAGCCTGGCGGCCTGGCCTGGTTCCTGGCCGTCCTCGCCGTCGTCGTGCTACTGGCAGCGATCGCCGGCTTCGTTACCTGGTATTTCACCCGATTCGTGATCGACGACGAGGAACTGCGCGTCGAGTCCGGTGCGATCTTCAAGAAGTCGACGAAAATTCCCTTCGAGCGACTCCAGTCTGTCGACATCGTCCAACCGCTCGCCGCCCGGATGGTCGGGCTTGCCGAGCTGCGCCTCGATGCCGGGAACACCACCACCAAGCTGCGCTACCTGAGCCGCGGCAAAGCCTCTCGACTCCGTGACTATCTGCTTACCCGGGCTCACGGAGAGCAGGCCAGCATCCGCGATCTTGATCAACAGGCCGCAGCGAGTGTCTTCACCGACCTGGGGGTCGCCGATCAGCCGCTGGTTCGAGTCCCGCCGCAACGACTGATCGTCAGCTTCCTGTTGTCGACGGAATGGCTGGTCCCGGCAGCCATCACGATCATCATCCTTGTTGTGACCGCCGCCCTCGCGGCGATGCCGTACGCGCTGGGCGGCTTGATTCCGTTGCTGATCGGCATGCTGACACTGGTCTGGCGGCGGGTGATCGGCATGTTCAACTTCACTTTGGCCGAGTCACCACGTGGGCTCCGGGTCACCCGCGGCTTGACTAATCTGACAAGCCAATCGGTGCCGATCAACCGCATCCAAGGTGTCAAGACCGGCCAGTCGCTGCTCTGGAAGCCGTTGGGCTGGTACCGCGTGGACGTCGATATTCTCGGCTACGCCCAGGGCGACAGCGATAACAATGAGTCAAACGCCTCGAGTGTGCTGCTCCCGGTCGCCACGCTCGACGAAGTCAAGCTTGCCATCGGGCGCCTGCTGCCGGGTGTCAATCTTGATGCCATCGAGTTGCGCCCCAGTCCGAGACGCGCGCGCTGGCTGCGGTGGTTCGATTTCTGGACGCTCCGCTATGGCTGGGACGACCGCACCTTGATCACCGAGCAGGGCTGGCTGACCCACGTACGCGACATCGTGCCACATGCCAAGACGCAGTCGGTGCGAATCGAGCAGGGCCCGCTGCAGCGGCGGCTCCGGCTGGCCGATGTGCATGTCCACACCCCCAGAGGGCCAGTGAACGCCGTCGCGCACCAGCTCGATGAGCGGACTGCGCGGGAGTTAGCGCTGAGCCAGTTAGATCGGGCGCGGACCGCGCGAGCGGCCGAACCCCAACATCGAAAGGTCGAGGTGGTGCGTACTGATGATCATCAAGGTGGAGCCGAGCTGTTAGCTGCCTTCGGTACCGGTCGTGATCAACTACTCGGCACTGGCGGCGAAAGTGAGGTGTTTGCGATTGATCATGATCGGGTGCTGCGGCTCTATCGAAACCGGCATGAGGCGCCACGCCGGACGGCTACGCAGCTGCAGGCTCTCTATCGAGGCTGGAGTGACAGTGACATCGGCCTGGAGCTGCCATTGATCATCGACATTGGCGAGCGCAACGGGCGGTTCTTCTCGGTGGATCGCCGGTTCTCGGGTCGTAACTTCTCGGGTTGGCTACAACATGCGGACATGACCCAACGGCGCCCGGCGCTGATCAGCTTTCTCGATGCCACCGAGCGATTGCAGCAACTGCCGAGTCCAACGCCCGGATTCGCGCGACTGATCGGCGAGGGTGCACCGCAACAGTTCGGCACACTTGCTGAGCTGCTCTCGAGCATGCTCGGGGGACCGATCCAGAGCAGCCGGGCCCAGCTGGAACGAGACATCCCCGACGTGGCCGAAGTGTGGAACCAGCTGCATGGCGATCTCGGGCAGCGGTCAGTCACACCGGCCGTCGTGCATGGTGACATCTGTCCGCCCAACGCGTACCTCAGCCAAGGTCCCCAAGGACCGGTTGTCACCGGAATCGCGGACTTCAGCCCGCACACGGTGCAGGCCGACCCCTTGATGGACGTCGCTGGCGCGTTGATCTTCCTCGAGCTCGAGCCGTATGCCGACGCGGCCGCCGATGCGGCCTGGCTGGAGGCGGTCGCGGTGGAACGGCACGGGCGGGAGATCGTCCGATGGATCGATGTGTACCGACGTTTCTACGGCTTCTACTTCTCCAACGCGTACGCCTTCGACCCCAGGCTGTATGCCTGGTGCCTCCGCCAGCTGGGCCGATCTGGCGGATCTCAATGACGGTGTGCCGAAATCAGGCTCTCCCCCACGAGGCCCAATATCGCTAGGCTCGCGGGCATGAGCGAAGAAACGGTACGAAGCGCGCCCGTGCTCGGCATCGACATCGGCGGCAGCGGAATCAAAGGGGCGCCTGTCGACCTTGCGACCGGCGAATTCACGACGAAGCGACTTCGCATCACCACGCCTCAAAAGTCGACACCGAAGAACGTGGCAGCGGTGGTCGCCGAAATCGTGGGTGAGTTCGCCGGCATCACTGGTGACGGCCCCGTAGGGATCACCATCCCTGCTGTGGTGACCCATGGCAAGACCCGCTCGGCTGCGAACATCGACAAGTCATGGATCGATGCAGATGCCGAGAAGATTTTCGAGGATCAACTTGGTCGCGAGATTCTGCTGGTCAACGACGCTGATGCAGCCGGCATCGCCGAGGTGCACTACGGAGCGGCCAAGGGTCATCCCGGTCTGGTGATCATGGCCACGCTCGGCACTGGCATCGGCACGGCGATCGTCTATCGCGGGGTACTGATCCCCAACTCCGAGCTGGGCCATCTGGAGATCGACGGCCATGACGCCGAGACGCGCGCGGCCGCCAGCGCGAGGGAGAGGGAGGGCCTTTCCTTTGGCGAATATGTCCCACGACTCCAGCGCTATTTCGAGCGTCTTGAGGCCCTGTTGTGGCCAGACCTGATCGTGATCGGTGGCGGCGTCAGCAAGAACTCTGACAAATTCATCCCCAAGCTCAAACTCAATGCCGAGGTCGTGCCAGCCAAACTGCTGAACACGGCCGGCATTGTCGGCGCCGCCTGGCTCGCAGCTGATCGCCAGGTCAACCCCGATCAATTGCGGTAACCCCGGCTCCAACCCCCGTTGCGCACGCGACGGGGGTTACATCCGTTCCAAAGGCTCGATTCCGAGCATGGTGAGCCCTGCGGCGAGCACCCGCTTCGTGGCCGAGCACAACGCCAGCCGCGAATCCCGCACATCGCCTGAGGACTGCAGCACCGGACACTGCTCGTAGAAGATGGCCAACGCACCCGACAGCTCATGGAGGTAGGTACACAGCCTGTGCGGCTGAAGTGTCTGTGCCACCTCGTCGGCGGTGTCCCCGAACCGGGTGAGCATTAATGCCAGCGTTTGCTCGGCCGGCTCCTCCAGGATCAGCACCTTCGACTGCTCGCCATAACCTCGAGCCGCACCTTTGCGCAAGACCTGGGTCACCCTGGCGTGCGCGTACTGCAAATAAGGTCCGGTGTTGCCCGTGGTTTGGACCATCCGGCTGATGTCAAAGACGTAGTCCCTGTTCAGCCCGTTGGACAAGTCGGCGTACTTGATTGCGGCGAGCGCTACCGGTGGCGCAGCCTGCTCCTCCGCGGCGTCCAGCAATGTATTGAGATTCACCGCTGTGCCCTCGCGGGTTTTGAACGGCTTGCCGTCGGTACCCAGCACAGTGCCGAACGCAACGTGTTCGGTGATCACGTCGTCGGGCAGGAAGCCAGCTTTACGCGCTACGGCGAACAGCAGGTCGAAGTGATCGGACTGGCGCGAGTCCACGACGTAGATGATGCGGTTGGCGTGCAGGTCGCGCACCCGCCGTCGGATCGCGGCCAGATCCGTTGCTGCATAGCCGAAGCCACCATCACGCTTGCGCACGATCATGGGAGCCGCGAACCCATCGACAAAGACGCACAACGCACCATCGTCGATAACCGCTGTTCCGTCGCGCTCCAGCTCAGCCACCAGCGCGGGAAGATCATCGTTGTACGTCGATTCGCCAGCAAGATCATCATCGGTGAGCAGCACGCCCATCCGCCGGTACGCCGCATTGAAGCCGACGAGTGAGATGTCGATCAACTGGTGCCAGATGTCGCGGGTTGGCTCGTCGCCGGATTGCAGAGCAACGACGCGGCTCCGGGCGCGATCGGCGAACTCATCGTCTGCCCGGAAGTGCGCACTGGCTCGGGCGTAAAGCTCATCCGCTTCCGGCAGCGTCAGGTTTGAAGCGTCGATGCGTTCGTCGAGGATCTGCTCAACCAGCATTCCGAACTGGGTGCCCCAATCGCCTATGTGGCTCTGCGCAATCGCGTGGTGGCCAACGCCAGCAATAACGCGACGCAAGCAGTCACCGATCACCGTCGAGCGCAGATGTCCGACATGCATCTGTTTTGCGACGTTGGGAGAGGAATAGTCGATCACCACAACCTGAGGATCCGAGGCCTGTGAGACGCCTGCGTACGGGTCGGCCAGCTGATCGGTTACCGCCTGAGCCAGCACCTCAGTTCGTAGCCGGAAGTTGATGAAGCCGGGTCCAGCGATTTCGGGCGGCTCGCATAGGTCGGCAACCTCCAACCTGGCCAGGATGTCTGCAGCAACCTCACGCGGTGATTTGCGCTCGCTGTTGGCCAAGCGCAGCGCGACGTTGGACTGGTAATGGCCGAACTGCGGCTTGGTGGCAGGCCGGAGCTCCGGGTCAATCCCGGCGACGGCTTCAATCCGGGCGCTCAACAGCGATGAAAGCGAGGACACAACCGGAGATTATTTCACCGTGTCTCATGCATGGGCGCCTTCGGCGGCTCCTGCCAGCGATAGATCTGGCCATCGCGGAGCTCCACAGCGGCCGGCTGAGCTGGCGGTTCCGCATTTTGCAGCCGTTCAATGATCTTGGTCCGGCCGCGCAGCCTCGAACCGTCAGCCGCAGTCCAGTGCAGGTACGGATGCAAGATCAGCCGCAAGCTGTCCCAGTCGCGCGCCTGCATTGCCGCGTACGCCGCCCGTGTCCGCTCATCCACTAGGCCGTGATCGCAAGCCTCCTCCGACTTGTCAGCGGGCTTCATGGCTCCGACTGACAGCGCGGACACCAGAAGCTGCGCCGTTCCAGGCCAGCGGGTCCGAGTTCGTCGGTGCGGATAAGTGTGCCGCAGCGGCGACACGGCTGCCCTGATCGTTCGTAGACGTAGCTACGTCGGCCGCGTCGCAGATCACCGGTCGTTGACTGCTCGGGTCGCCAGCGGTTGGCCTGGATCAGCTGCTGACCACGCTCGACGATGCGTCGCAGGTTGCGGACCTGCTGGACCGGCGTACGCGGATGAACGCCCTGGAGGAAGAGCAGTTCCGCGCGATAGAAGGTACCGAGCCGGCCAGGTTCCGCTGATCCAGCAACGCCTCACCAATTGTGCGGTCGGGCTGAGCGGCGATCCGCCTGACTGCCTCGTCGAGGTTCCAGTCAGGCCCCAGCAGATCGGGCCCGAGATGCCCCACCACCGTGTCCTCCGCGGCCGTCGGAACAAGCGCGATCACGGGCAGCCGATATCCCACCACATCGTGATCATCAGTCGCGAGCACAGCACGGACTTCGAACGCGGGTCCGCCGCTCCAGCGCTGCCCACGCGGGTAGATCTTCCAAGCACCGTCCATCCTGAAGTGGGTGTGCAGCGTGAAGTCGTTGCTGAGGCCAAACAGCTGGTGCTTGCCACGCGAGATCACCTCGCGTACGCCCACTCCCGTCAAATCGGTCGTCGCCAAAGATGGCACGCGAAACTCGGATCGGGTCAGCACCCGGCCAGCAAGTACCTCGTTCAGCCGCTGGCATGCCCGCCAAACGGTATCTCCCTCGGGCACGACCTCATTCTTCCTGACCTCTACCCTTAGGGCG
>CAVRQV010000039.1:0-30386 GCA_963723475.1 uncultured Actinomycetota bacterium | reverse complement strand
CTTTGAGTTGGCGCACAGACTAGGCGTCCTCCAGCAATCGCCGGGCTTCACTTTGGATCAGTGCTGACATTCTTGTCACCTCTGATATCCCCGTGAATCAACATGGACCAGGTGGCCGCAAGGGCGTGCCTGAGTGTGGAGCCCTTGATGATCGACTTGACCCCCGTTCCGGCCACCCAGAACCCGATCAGGCCGATGATTGTCTGCACCACGACAATGGCTGTGGTCACGGCAGCATCTGATGGAGGATTGCTCAGCCCGCTGAGGGAATGCGCGATGTATGGCCCAAGCGCCCAGAACGGTATCAACCACAAGAGGATGAGCGACACGCCCACCCGTAGACGCAACGGGGACACGTCAACCGATTCCGTGTCCTTGCTCGTGGACGATCCATCGCGCATGTTTGATTCCCAACTCTTGTTCGGTGGACCCTGGACTCATGCTGTCTCGCGTCTCGGACCACGCTGTGCCATGAGCATAAGGGGTTCGCCCGACCATCCACTGGCGTGCGGCCCTTACGGCCGAACGTCGATGACGACCTTGTGTGCGGTGGGGTCGGAGGCCAAGGTATCCAACGCTTTGCCGTAGTCGTCCAGGCCAAATCGGTGGCTGATGATTCCGTCCGTTCGTACCCGTCCGGTGCGCAGGGCGGCAATAGCAGCGGCGAAGGAGGTCATCTCCGCGTACGAGCCCTTGATCGTGATCTCTCGCCGGAACAACTCGAACGGGCTCACAGAAAGCCGCTCATCCGGCCGGGTGACGCCGTAGATCATGACGGTGCCGCCATTGCGGGTCAGGGGAACGCAGATGTCGCCGACGGCGGTGACGCCGGTGGCCTCGACGACCACGTCATAGCCGTCACCGTTGGGCGACGCGGCACGGAGCAGATCGATGTTGTGAGCCGGGTCTTTGGTCATTGAGACGGTGGAGTCCACGCCCAGCGCAGCAGCCGTCTCCAACTTGAACGGGACAATGTCGCCGACGGTGACCGAAGTCGCCCCGCCACTCCCGATGAGCTGGGCCAACAGCAGGCCAGTCGGGCCGGCACCCATAACCAGAGCGCTGCCACCCGGACGCAAGTCGAGCGTTTCGAGTCCATGCATTGCGCATGCGGTGGGTTCGCAGAACACGGCCGTGTCCGGTTCGAGGCCCTCGACAGAGAACACCTGTCGGTGATCCGCGCTGGCGTACTCGGCGAAGAAACCGGGCCGGTGGACGCCCATGCCCTCAGTGTTGGCGCACCGAACCAGCTGGCCAGCAAGGCAATACTCACAGTGGCCGCAGTAGATGTTCGGGTTGACTGTGACGCGCTGCCCAGGCTGAAAGCGGGTGACCTCGGCGCCGACCTCGTCGATCTCTCCGATGGTCTCGTGCCCAGGGGTAAGCGGATAGACGCCAATGTAGGTCCCGTGGTGCAGGTGCACGTCGGTGCCACAAACACCGGTTTGGTGGATCTTGATCCGCACGTCCAGCGGTCCGACCTGGGGCATCGGCACGTCGGTGACCGCGAAGTCGCCGGGTGCTTGGTAACGGACGGCCTTCATGACCCGGCCATCGTAATGACAAGATCGGCTCGTGACATGCTCTGCGCGATGAGGACGGCGTTGTCCTGGTCAGTCGTGCGAGCCCAGGAGTCGGCCTGTTCGTGGTTCATTCCATGCAGTTGATGGCGGTAGGTCAGCCGCCGCAGCCGAGTCGCCTCATCGACCTGCAGATACCAACTCTCATCCAGCAGTGGCGCCACGCCGGCCCATCCGCCCCGGTCGCTGAGTAGATAGTTGCCCTCCGTCACGATGAGGGGAACTTCACGGCGGAGGGGCAGTGCGGAGCCGATGGACTCGTCGACATCACGGTCGAAGTCGGGCGCGTGCACGATCTCCTCTTCTTGGTCTCGTAGCCGTCGGAGCAGGTGGACATAGCCGTCGGCGTCGAAGGTATCCCAGGCACCCTTGCGACCACGACGTCCCCAGGCGATCAGTGTGTGGTTGCTGAGGTGGAAGCCATCCATAGGAACGAATGCGGCAAGGTCGGGGCCGAGCTCGTCGATCACATCCTGCGCAACCTTGCTCTTCCCGGCGCCTGGGGCTCCGGTGATGCCAAGCACATGCCGCCGGCCGGGCACCGCCAGCGCTCGGGCATGCTCTACGAGCTCGGCAAGACTCAGCGTCACCTCCCGTGGTGTGTGGGGAGATCGCCCTGCAAGGTCTCGGCGGCGGGGCGGTTCAGCCCCAGCGCGCGTACAAGTGTCGCCGGCCACGAGGCACGCCATCTCCAATAATTCGGTCAGACCGGTCGCATCCAACGAGCGCAGTGCATCCCGAGCCAGCAGGCGCCGCTCATGCAAGTGGGCGAGGGCGCCGGACATGAACGCGTCGCCGGCACCGACCGTATCCACGACTGCGACCGACGGAGCCGGGACGCTCGCCCGCGCCACCGGCGTACTTGCACTGGCCCCATCCTCACCGTGCGTTACGACCACAAGGGGGATGCCGGCGGCATGCCAGTCCCTCACGACCTCGTCTTCGGAACGATCCGGATACAGCCAGGTCAGATCTTCCGTGCTCAGCTTCAGGATGTCGACCAGCCGCACCCAGCGTTCGAAACGGTCCAGGTAGGCCTCACGGTCCGGGATCAGACCTGGGCGAATATTGGGATCCAGGCTCACCACCCGGTGCCCGGCTTCGCGTCGCAGCAACCCCTCAAGAGTGGAAGCCACCGGCTCGAGCATGAGGGCAATCGAACCCAGGTGGAGGGCCGCTCCGGGTGGCAGCGGCCTCAGGTGTTCCGACAACAGTCCACGATCAGCCGCGCCAACCGCATGGAAGGAGTACGTGGCGTGGCCGTCACGCAGGTGCACAGCGGCAAGCGTCGTCAGATCGTCGGTGTCGACGAAATAGCTGGACTCCACTTCAGAAGCGAGAAGGTGCGTGCGCAGCAACTGCCCAAAGGCATCGCTCGACAGCCTGGCCAGGAAGGCTGTCGGTACGCCCAGACGGCCCAGGCCAACGGCGATATTGAGGCACGATCCGCCGGGATGCGGCTCGTACGCGAGGTGCCCGCGAACTGTGGTGGTCGGTGTCAGGTCGATGAGTGCGTCGCCCGCCACCACGACAGCCGGGTCGGCCCCGGGGTCGCCAGTCATGCCGAGGTCTCGCGGATGGCGTCTTCGAAGGTACGCGCAGCCTCAGCAGTGGTCGGATCGGTGAAGAACTGTTCCGCGACCTCTGGCGCCATGGTGAAGCAGTCGACACCGTGGCGAGCAAGAGCAACCATGTCCGGAACGCTGCGAACGCTGGCCAACAGCACCTTCGTCGAGCTGCCGGTGGCCACCAGCACTTCCTGCATGGCTACCACTTCCGCAATCCCTTGACGGCCCGCGTCGTTCAGCCGCCCTAGGTAGGGAGCGATGTAGGTTGCGCCGGCCGCAGCGGCGATGATTGCCTGACCGGGGTCATAGATGGCGGTCAGTAGAGTGGGTGCGCCTTGGGCGGCCAGCGCTGCACAGGCTGTCGAACCCGCCCGTGTCGCGACGAACTTGACCACCACCTCCCGACCAAGATCACGTAATCGTTGTCCCCGCTTGATCAAAGTGGCAGGGTCTTCCCCCCACGCTTGGAGGAATACCTCGCGGGCGCCCGCGTCGACGGCCCAGCGGTAGATCTCCGGAAGATCGCCGACGCCTTTGGATGCCCGCTTCAAGATCGTCGGATTGGTGGTGACGCCGGCAAACAAGCCGGTCGAGAGCAAGGCTTCCGCCGCGCTGCGATCCGCGGTATCGACGTAGAGCTTCATTCGCCTTCTCCAACTTCCGGAACTGAGGCTTGATCATTGCAGGTCATGAAAACCACATCCCACCGTCGATGACGATCGACTGTCCGGTGACATAACCCGCGTCCGGTGAAGCGAGGAACGCCACAACGCCCGCCACGTCGACAGGGGTTTCCAGGCGACCAAGCGGGATCTCGGCGACCATACCGGCCATTTCCGAACCCAGCTCAGTGCCTCGGCGTCGGGTCATCTCCGCATCGATGCCGTCCCACATGGGCGTATGCACGACGCCCGGGCTATAGACGTTGACGGTGATCTGATGTGGAGCGAGTTCCTGCGCCACCGATTGACTCAAGCCGCGTACGGCGAACTTTGACGCGGAGTACGCGCTCTGCCACTTCCCTCCTCGATGCGCCGCCACTGAGGCAGCGCCGATGAGCCGACCGCCCCGGCCCTGGGCAATCATCTGGCGGGCCGCCGACCGGTAGCAGTGAAACACCCCTTTGATGTTGACATCCATGGTCAGCTGCCACTGCTCGGTGGTGGTCTCCAGCAGCGGAGCAGTCACAGCGATGCCGGCATTCGCCACCATCACGTCCAAGCCGCCGAAGTGTGACACGTGCGCTGCTACTGCCGCCTCCACGCTGTCCGCATCGGTCACATCCACTGTCAGGCCGAGGGCGACATCGTTCGCGCCGAGCCCGACCACCACCGCGTCCACATCGCTCCTTGATGAAGGCAGATCTGCGACAGAGACCCCGAGCCCGTCAGCCACCAGCCGTTCGGCGATCGCCCTGCCAATTCCGCGGGCGGCACCAGTCACCAAGGCTGACCGGTTGGGTGTCATGACTCCTCCCGTCTGCTCATCCGAGCCAATCGCGCTCTCCTGAGGTCTGCTGCTCCACCGATCGACACCGCAGACTTGCGCGAGGCGGTCACGCTCGAGGCCGTGCGCGCGCACCAAGCCGAGTTCCAAGGTTTCGCCGACCTCGGCAATGGCACCCGTGAGGCGAGCACGCTGGGATACGACTTGTCCGCCGACTATATTGCGGGCCTGTTGGGGCCGGAGGGGGCCGGCTACCAGGTGACGCGCCAGTCGTTCGACTACAACTTCTATGAGGAATTGGCGGCGCCGGTCGTCACCGGCACATCCGCGGGCTTCCCCTTCACCTACAGCGACGGCGTGAACATCTCGACGATGGACTTTTCCGGCAGCGGCACGGTGTCCGGCGTGGTGCAGGGTGTCAACGACAACATCGTGCCTCTGCCGGTCGGCCAACCCGACAGCACGTCGAACGCCGGCTGCGAGGATGCCGACTTCGCCGGCTTCACCGGTGACATCGCCCTGATCCAGCGGGGGACCTGCTTCTTCTTCGAAAAGATCGAAAACGCGGTCGAGGCTGGCGCCGTAGCCGTGATCATCTTCAACGAGGGCAACAGCCCAGAGCGCTCCGGCATCGACTTCGGCCAGGCGAGTGTCCCGCAGGATGTCCCGGTGATCGAGATGAGCGCCGAGGCGGGCGCCGCGTTGGTGACCTTCATCGAGGCGGAAGCCGCTGAAAGCCGACAGGTGACGCTGACAGTCACCACGAGCACGGTGTCAGAGGTCCGCGGGTCCGAGAACGTGATCGCTCAAACGACAACTGGCCGCACCGACCGCGTCGTCGTGTCCGGTGCCCACCTGGACTCCGTGATCGAGGGCCCGGGCATCAACGACAACGGCTCGGGATCGGCCGCGCAGATCGAGCGCGCTCAGTGCCGAGCTCGGCATCAACCCGTCAACCAAGTGCGGTTCATCTGTTCGCGCCAAGGAGGCCAGCCTTGTCGGCTCGCCTACTACGTCAGCCACCAAGCGTCAACTCAAGGAAATCGCCGTCATGCTGAACTTCGACATGGTCGGCTCGCCTAACGCGGGTTGGTTCGTGTACGACGCCGACGCATCAGACACCGCCTCCACCGGCTCGACCGGCTCGGGCGTAGTCGAAGACGTCTTCGTTGACTTCTTCGACTCAATAGACCGCGAAACCGAACCGACCGCGTTCGACGGCCGCTCGGATTACGACGCGTTCGTTGCCGCTGGGATTCCAGCCGGTGGCCTGTTCACCGGCGCTGAGGAGTTCAAGACCGCCGCCCAGGCGGCCAAGTGGGGCGGCACCGCTAATGTCGCATTCGACCCGTGTTATCACCAGGCCTGCGACACCTTTGGCAACGTTAACCTCGTCGCACTCGGCGAGATGTCCGACGCGATCGCGCACGCGATCCTGACGTTCGCGATGACAACATCCGCGGTACAGGGCACCGATAAGCGCAGTGCCAGAGTGACCTACGACCCGATATTCCGCGGGCACACCGCCATCAAATAGCAGCCTCGGGGTGGGGGTGCTTGATCACCTCCACCCTCTGGGCCGCTGATGATCAAGGCGTCGACGACATGTGCTCGTCACAATCTCACAAGCTGTAGTTCCCTTATTTGCGGGACTTTCTGAGCGCGTTGGCTCAGCTTCGAAGCCGGAACTAGGCCGGCGACAGCGTCTCGGTATCGTATCCAGACGCCAACCGCCCTTGACATTGCGCAGGGCCACGACCCATGATCAAAGTGATTTGCACGACGTTTGATCGACGCAAAGCATGGGCAAACAATTGTTTTGCAGGACGGTTTCATCTTGCAGAGCAATGGTTAACAGGAGTTTTGCACCGTATTGATCGAGGCAAAGCATGGCTGACGACGCAACAGACACAGCTTTCGGATTCATCATCTTCATACTCTTCCTTGCCCTTTTGGGATACGCCGCAGGCGGTAGCTTCCCATCGTCCACAGCCGGGACGACAACAGCAGACCCGACGTACCCCGACACGACGTCGTCCACCACGTCGACCTCGAGGTCCGAAACCAACATCCCGGGCGGCAGGCTGGAGAGTTGTGCAGGCAAAATCGTCGCGAACAAGACGGCGCGCAGCAGCAACGGCCACCTCAACCTCAAGGTCTACTACACCGAGGACAACGACCGGAACTGCGCCGTGGCCACCCGGGTGGGATGGGCTCCCAGGACGCAAGGTCGGCTGACGGTCAGGCTGAAATTTAGCGACTACGACGGCACCCAATGGCCGGAGTATGCAGTGGCGTGGAGCCAGCCGCACACGACCCAACTCGGGGGCGTCTACCTGGACGATACCTACAACCGGTGCATCTCGGCCGCCGCCACATACGCGCCCTACACCGGAATGGAAAAGGTCACGGTGAACATTGGCCCTACTGGCTGCAACTGACTCGACTATCAGAGTTGCGCACCAGCGATCGGTGACGAAGATCCCTCAGCGGCCGGTACCGGCGTAAACAGTCGCCTCTTCGGCGGCATCCAGACCCAGGGCAGTGTGTGCCGCCACGACGGCCCGATCCACATCGTCTTGATCAACGATCACCGAGATCCTGATCTCGGACGTGGAGATCATCTCGATGTTCACCCCTACGTCCGCGAGCGCTGAGAAGAACTTGGCGCTGACACCGGGATGCGATCGCATGCCCACGCCGATCACTGAGACCTTACCGATCTGGTCGTCGTAGAGCACGTCGTCGAACCCGACATCGGCTTTCAGCGCGTCGAGCGTCGCCATGGCGGTAATGCCATCGGTCTTGGGCAAGGTGAATGAGATGTCGGTACGCGAGGTCTGGACCGCAGACACATTCTGCACGATCATGTCGATGTTGATCTCTGCGTCCGCCACCGCAGTGAAGATCCGCGCCGCCTCGCCAACCCGGTCCGGGACACCGACAATGGTGATCTTGGCTTCGCTCCGATCATGGACGACACCGGAAATGATCGCCTGCTCCATAGCGCTTCCTTCCTTCGGCTCCTGCACCCACGTACCGTCCTTGTCTGAGAATGAGGAACGCACATGTACTCGCACGTTCTCGCGGCGCGCATATTCGACGCACCGCAGGTGCAAGATCTTGGCGCCACAGGCCGCCATCTCCATCATTTCTTCATAACTGATCTCGGGGATGCGACGAGCGCTCGGCACGATTCTCGGATCGGCGGTGTAGACCCCATCAACGTCTGTATAGATTTCGCAATGATTGGCGCCCAGGGAAGCTGCTAACGCGACCGCTGTGGTGTCGGAGGCGCCTCGACCCAGGGTCGTCACGTCTTTGGTGTCCTGTGACACCCCCTGGAATCCGGCCACGATGACGATGTCGTTGCGGTCAAGGGCTGAGGTGATCCGGCCCGGGGTGATGTCGATGATCCGGGCGTTGCCATGGGTACCGGTGGTAATGATTCCGGCTTGCGAGCCGGTCAATGAGCGCGCATGCATGCCCTGGTCGTGGATCGCCATCGCGAGCAGCGCCGCGCTCATCCGCTCGCCGGCGGTCAGCAGCATGTCGAGCTCGCGAGGTGGCGGAAGGGGGGACACCTCGAGCGCCAGGCCCATCAGATCGTCTGTTGTGTCACCCATTGCGGAGATCACGACGACCACGTCGTGGCCCAGCTGTTTCGTCGCGACTATTCGCTTGGCGACCCGCTTGATGCTCTCCGCATCAGCCACAGATGAGCCGCCGTACTTCTGCACTACGCGGTCCATCGCGGCTCCTGTCCCACGCCGAGAGTCTAGTGGTTTACCTCTGCGACTGATCTTTGTCCAGACGTGCCCGAGTGGATACTGGTGGTTGTGACTGAGCCGTCCGCACCCGAGCCGGATCCCGCCGAGCAGGCGCCTCAACACCAGCCGGGCACCCCAGCAAAGCGACCCGTGGAACCTCGAATTGGCGATACCGACCGTGACCAGGCGGTCGCTTTTCTGCAGGAACACATGGCGCAGGGCCGTATCGACTCATCGGAGTTCGACGATCGGATGAGCCGGGCGCTGAAGGCGAAAACGGCATCGGAGCTCGCGGTCTTGTTCGACGATCTGCCTGAGCCCCGGCCGCCATCAGCGTCGGACTCCACCGCGTACCAGGCGCCGCCGTGGCAGCAAGGGGCACAACCCTCCTTCGAAATCCCGCCTTGGCAGCGCACTCCGGCCGCCAGCCCGGGGATCCCGCACCGTGTCCATCCGGTAGTGCGGGGGCGCAGCAATGGGGACAAGGTGCTGGCTGCCGTGGCCACCGGCTCCTGGCTGGCCGTTATCTTGTTCTGCTTTGCCACCAGCTGGAGCTACTGGTGGCTGATGTTCATCCCGATCTTCATCTCCACGATCGCCGGCAATATGCGGCAACGGCGGGGCCGCAGCGGATGACCGATTCACAGCCTGTTCGTTGGGGGATCGTCGGACCGGGTCGCATCGCGTCCCTGGTGATCAAGGACTTTCCGTACGTCGCAGGCGCGGAGGCGGTGGCGGTAGCCAGCCGCTCCACCGAGCGAGCGCAAGCCTTCGCCACCGAGCACGGCCTGGCACGGGCGCACGGGTCGTACCAGGAGATCATGGACGATGACGCCGTGGATGTGATCTACATCGCCACCCCGCACCCGCAGCATCACGCCATTGCTCTCGCGGCCATAGCCGCGGGCAAAGCAGCGCTGGTGGAGAAGACCTTCACTGCCACCGTGGCAGGTGCCGAGGAAGTCATTGCGGCAGCTCGGCAGCACCAGGTCTTTGTCATGGAGGCGATGTGGACCCGCTTCCAGCCTGCAATCGTGACAGCTCGTGCCCTGATCGACGAAGGGGCGATCGGCGAGGTCCGGCAGCTTCAAGCTGATCTTGGTGTGGACCGGCCCTACAACCCCGCTGACCGGCTGTTCGACCCGGCACAGGGCGGCGGCGCGATGCTCGACCTGGGCGTCTACGTGGTGTCCTTCGCGCAGTACTTTCTCGGCACGCCTGATCGGATCGAGGTGAGCGGGTCGCTGGCTCCTACCGGTGTCGATGCCGAGGCCGGCCTGCTGCTGGGTTATGACGACGGCCGGGTCGCGGCGCTGCTGATCTCGCTGAAACATCCCACGCCGGGCGCAGCTCGGATCCAAGGCACGGAAGGCTGGATCGAGGTGCCACCGAGGTTTCACCATCCCCATCGGATCGTGCTACATCGCAACGGCCAAGAACCCGAGACGATCAGCCGCCCGCCGCTGGGCACTGGCTACTCCCATGAGCTCATTGAAGTGACAGAGCGGTTGCGCGCCGGCCAGACCGAGAGCGCGATCATGCCGCTACAAGACACGCTCGCCGTACAGCGCATTCTGAACGAGGCGTGCGAAAAGCTCGGCGTCCATCACTCCGAAGACAACTTGGTCGCGGTCTGATCAGACACTCTCACCTGGTTGCTGAAACCTACGTAAACCTAGGTTGCTGACGGTGTGCACACCTTGCAACGTATGCAGACCGTCGGAAACCTAGGTGAACGTAGGTTTCTGCCGGGAGTTGAGAGAGTTCTCTTTAGGCGTCGACGTAGCGGCGACCTTCGAACGCCCGGCCGAGAGTTACCTCGTCGGCGTATTCAAGATCACCACCAACTGGCAGGCCACTCGCGAGCCGGCTGACGCGTACGCCCATCGGCAGCAGCAGGCGGCTCAGATAGGTGGCTGTCGCCTCTCCTTCCAGATTCGGGTCGGTCGCCAAGATCACCTCGGTCACCGTGCCGTCCGCAAGCCGCAGACACAACTCGCGGATTTTCAGATCGGCCGGCCCGATCCCATCGATGGGGCTGATCGCGCCGCCCAGGACGTGGTAGCGGCCGCGGAACTCGCGGGTACGTTCCACTGCGACCACGTCCTTCGCCTCCTCGACGACGCAGATGGCGGTCTGGTCGCGGCGTGGATCGCGGCAGATCCGGCATTGGGTGTCTTCGGACACGTTGAAGCAGATCTCACAAAACTGGACGGTCTCCTTGACCAACTTGAGTACGTCGGCGAGCCGCAGCACGTCATCCCGATCGGCGGCGAGGATGTGGAAGGCCAGCCGCTGGGCACTCTTCGGTCCGATCCCGGGCAGCCGCCCGAGCTCGTCGATCAAATCCTGAATCGGGCCCTCGTACATGCTGATCAGAAAGGCAGTCCGCCGCCCATGCCCAGCCCACCGGCAAGTGGACCCAGCTTGCTGGCGGCAACGGCTTGCGCCTTATTGGTTGCGTCACGGACAGCGGCCACAATCAGATCTGCCAGCGTCTCTGTGTCACTCGGATCGACAGCCTCAGGATTGATCACCAGTCCGACCAGCTCGCTGGAGCCGGTAACCGTCGCGATCACCATTCCGCCGCCAGCCGAACCCTCAATCTCCATCTCGGCCAGCTCTTGCTGAGCGTTCAGCAGCTGCTGCTGCATCGCCTGGGCCTGGGCCAGCAGTCCGGACATGTCGCCTTCGGGAATCATCGCGGGCCTTTCGGGGTGGAGGTTCTCGCCCGCCCAGCCTATGCGCCGTGATCCTCCTCGGCGATGATCTCCGCGCCCAGGTGGCGCGCCAGCAGCTCAGTTTGCGACTCGGCGTTCTCGTCCAGGTCGCTGTCGTCGCGGCTCGCGGCCGCATCCGGGTCCTCGGCTCGGACGTTCGGCGCGCCGTTCGTGGTGCGGGTCGCGGCAGCGTCAGGTGCTGACACTTCGGGCGGCGTTACAGCCTGCGGCGTACGCGATGCCCCCGCCGACGGCGTGGCGCTGGGATCCACCATCGTCTCGATGCCGAAGTCGGCCCCCATCACGACCACGATGGCCTCGCGCAGCACATCTTCGTTCCCTCCGCGAGCGAAGCTGTCGCGGGCGCCTGCGTTCGACATTCCGAGTAGCAGAGTGCCGTTGCGGAGCTCGGTGACCTGGGCATTCTGGCTGAGCAGAATCCAGGTGAAGCGGCGCTTGCCTTTGACCTCTTCGAGCACCTCTGGCCACAGCCGACGGACATCGGTGACTGAGAGACCACCACCCTGCGCTTCGTCCGTCCCAGATCGGGTGTCCACAGCGGGCCCTGTTGCAGCGCTCGTTGGATCTGCCTGAGGCGTACGCGGCGGCAGCGATGGCGTGCTCTCTGGCACCGAGGGCGGCGGTGCCACCTTCGCAGTTGGTGGGCTCGGAGCCGGCTGGGTCTGAGGCTGGGCAGGAGCAAGTGTGTTCGCTGAACCCGACACCCCGAGGCGCCGCTCCAGACGGTCGAGCCTCGCATGCAGACCGCGATCGTCGACGTCTGCGCCGGGCAGCAGCGCCCGCGCACACATCAGCTCAAGATGCAGCCGCGGTGCGGTGGTACCTCGCATATCGGTCAGCCCCGCGGCGATCACCTCCGCAGCTCGGGTCAGCTCGCCGGCGCCCAGCGACGCAGCTTGGGAGGTGAGGCGTTCCGCCTGATCAGGAGCCACATCGACGAGTCCGGACGTAAGCGAATCGGGTACGGCGGCGACGATCACGAGGTCGCGGAGCCGGCGCAGCAGATCTTCCGCGAAGCGCCGCGGGTCTTGACCGACCTCGATCACTTTGTCCACGCAGGCAAATACCCCACCAGCGTCACCGGCCGCGAAGGCATCGACGAACTCATCGAGCAACGAGTCCGGTGTGTATCCCAGGAGGGCAGCCGCCTGCCTATAGGACACGCCGGATTCATCGGCACCGCCGAGTAGCTGATCCAGTACCGACAGCGAGTCCCGCACGGAGCCGGCGCCGGCTCGTACCACCAACGGCAGCACGGAAGGCTCCACCGGGATGCCCTCCGCTTCACAGAGCTTGGCCAAGTAGTCGGTCAGCAGCCGCGGCGGTACCAGGCGGAATGGGTAGTGATGGGTACGGGAGCGGATCGTCCCGATGACTTTGTCTGGCTCCGTGGTAGCAAAGACGAACTTGACGTGCGGCGGTGGCTCCTCGACGAGCTTCAGCAAGGCATTGAAGCCGGCCGTGGTCACCATATGGGCCTCGTCGACGATGTAGATCTTGAAGCGGCTGCTGACGGGAGCGAAGAAAGCGCGCTCTCGGAGATCCCGAGCATCGTCGACGCCGCCGTGACTGGCCGCGTCGATCTCGATCACATCGATGCTTCCCGGGCCGTTGCGCGCCAGATCCGTGCAGGACTGGCACTCACCGCAGGGCACGGCCCGCGGTCCTTTCTCGCAGTTAAGGGCTCTGGCGAGGATCCGAGCAGACGTCGTCTTGCCGCATCCTCGCGGGCCCGAGAACAGGTATGCGTGATTGACCCGGTTGTTCGTCAGGGCTCGCTGCAGTGGCTCAGTGACATGGTCCTGGCCGATAATTTCAGCAAAGGTGTCTGGTCGATAGCGGCGGTAGAGCGCGAGCGGGGCTGGCGCGGCCGGAGCGGGCTCGTCGAAGAGCGCCTCGTCCTGAGCGTGCTCGATCCCGTCCAGTCGGGGCTCTGAGAGCCGCAGGTCCTCGGCGCCCGCTTCTTCCACGCAAGCACCCTATGCCCGAGTGGTGACAGCCTGGATGCTGCGCCGCGAAACGGCTACCTTCAGTCCGCCGCGTGGTCGCGGAACCAGACGACCGTCGCGGCGACGGCATCTCGTAACGGTGTGGCGGTCCAACCGAAGGCCCGATCGAACCTGGTGCTGTCGACCACCCAGGGCCGCTCGGACTGATAGAGCTGCTCCTTGACCGCACGCACCGTTGGATTGACCAGTGCGGCCATGGCGATCCCCCAGCGCGGCGCCACGCGGAGACGGGAAGGTTGGCCGACCGACTCAAAGACCATCTGCACGAACCTCCTCATGGTGACCGTCTCGGCGTTCGGCACATGCCACACCTTGCCCAAGGATTCGTCGTGCTCCCCGAGCGTCACCAGCGCTTTGCCAAAGTCCTCGAGGTAGGTCACGGTATGAGGAACGTCGGGGTCGCCCAGGACCTGAGCCGCGTCCCCTTTGATCGCTCGGGCGAAGACACGATCACCGACAGTCGACACGCGGGCATGGGGACCGAAGAAGTCCGATCCTCGCCCGATCGTCGCCTGGATGCGACCAGATTCGTGAGCCCGCAGCAAGGTCTCGGAGATCCGGGCCCGGACGCGGCCGTTAGGACCTCTCGCCAGGTAGGGCAGATCTTCGGTGAGCGGTCCGTCTACCGGGCCGTAGGCGTAGAGGTTGTCGCCGAACACCAACCTCGCCCCAGCCGCGGCCGTCCCTTCGATGACAGCATCCATGAGCGGCGGATGCAGATCCGGCCACTTCGCGTACGGCGGGTTGGCACAGTGGTAAACGACCGCTGCCCCCTCACAGGCCCGTTTCGCGTCGGCCTCGACCGTGACGTCCGCGCGTACGACTTCCACCCCTTGCGGGAGGTCGGCTCGTTCGCCTCGAACTGCGGCTCGCACCCGGTCACCTCTCGCCACGAGATGACGTGCCACGGCGCGACCCAGCGGACCCGCCCCAAGGACCACATGCAATTTCGGTTCGTCCATCCGCTCTGATGTCAACGTGCTCCCCCTGCTGCGCATGGTAGCGGTCACCTGCCGCCGCGCCGGCGGGAATGGGGGTTGCTCGAATACCTCGTCGTGTACGGCACCGCACGCGTAACCGAGGGTGGCGCCGCCGAGATCCTTCAGCGCCTCGCCCACACCTATCTCGGACCCGACGTTGTATTCCCGGGGATTCCCGATCCCCCGCCGGGATACGTCACCAGAATCAACGCCGAGCGCCTGGCGGTGTTGGGCCTTGGAACCCACCGCGCCGCTGAGCCCGGGCAACCAACTGGACAGGCCGTAGGCCGGTAGGCTGCGCTGCCGTGGAGCTCGACTGGGTGTTGTTCGACGCCGATGGGGTGCTCCAAGGCTCCCGCGCGGGCTGGACGGAGGAGCTCACCGCTTGGGGTGGGTCGAGAGCCGACGAATTCCTGCTCGCCGTGGCGGCGGCGGACATGTCGTGTCAAACGGGGAACGACTTCGGTGCAGTGATGCGTGAAGTGCTTCTTCAATTCGGGATCAGTGCTCCGCTGGAGGACGTCATCGATCGGCAGTTCTGGATTGAGGTCAGGCAGCCGATGCTGGACGCGGTGCGCGCTGTGCGTGATCTTGGTTTGCGCTGCGGATTGGCGACCAATCAGCAGAACCTGCGTGGGGCGTACATGCGGCGCTCGCTTGGCTTCGAGACGATCTTCGACGAGCAGTTCTACTCTTTTGAGCTTGGGTTTGCGAAGCCCGATGCAGCGTATTTCCGAGCGATCTTGGAGCGTATCGATGTCCCGCCGCACCGCGTGATGTTCATCGATGATCATGATGGCAACGTTGCTGGCGCCCGCGAGATCGGGATCCAGAGCGAGCTCTTTCCGCGGGACGGCGGTGTGGTGGCGCTGAAGCCGATCTTGGCCCGGTATGGCGTGCAGCCTTTGACGGTTCGGATTGGCATCTCAGGCTGGCGATACCCGCCCTGGCGTGGGGAGTTCTATCCACCCGGGTTGCCGCATCGCGAGGAGCTGCGGTATGTCGCCGAGCGCATGAACTCCGTTGAAATCAACGGCAGTTTCTATGCGCTGCAGCGCCGATCCAGCTTCGAGTCGTGGGCGGCATCGGTTCCAGATGACTTCGTCTTTGCCGTCAAGGGTGGGCGATTCATTACGCACCTGAAGAAACTGAGCGGCATCGAAGTCCCGCTGGCGAACTTCTTCGCTTCTGGGGCGCTCGCTCTCGATCAGAAGCTGGGTCCGATTCTGTGGCAGCTGCCACCGAATCTCGGTTTCAACGCGGGTCGGATGGACGCATTCCTTGGACAACTGCCGCGTACGGCCGGATCGGCAGCCAGGATTGCCGCCAACCATGATCAACGCCTGCCTGATGATCATGCTTTGATCAAAGCTGTTCATCCGAAGCAGCCCCTGCGCCATGCCGTTGAGGTACGGAATGAGAGCTTCCGTACGCAGGAGTTCTACAGGCTGCTCAGGCGGCACAAGATTGCGTTGGTGGTTGCGGACAACCCAGGCCAGTGGCCCATCATTACCGAGATCACCACCGACCTGATGTACGTACGCCTGCACGGTCATGATCAGCTGTATGCGAGCGGTTACAGTGATCGCGAGCTCGACGAGTGGGCGGCCAAGATCAACTCATGGACCGAGCGTGGCTGCGATGTGTATGTCTACTGCGACAACGACGCGAAAGTGCGAGCTCCATACGACGCCATGGGCTTGATGGATCGGCTGGGGCTCAGCTCCGCAGGGCGTTGATGCGAGGGAAGAGGCGGTCCCTCGCGCACCCGAAAGAGCTCACTTACCCTTGCTGCCGTCAAGCCCTGGGGGAGTTGGGTGAGTTATCGCCACACGAGGGACCAGAGAACGAGTGTACGGGATCGGCTGGAACCGATGAGTCTGGAAGCCGCAGCGAGTCAACACCGTAGGATCGGCTAACGGGAGTTCTTTTCATGTCCACGACCAAGACACACGCCCTGGACCTCAGCAAGGCCAACGATCGCGCTTTCGTGCACTTGCTGGTCAACACGCTGCTCGTCTCCGTCATCAACTTCACGGTGTGGTTTGCTGTCACGTTCTGGGTGTTCCTCGAGACCAAATCAGTGCTGGCAACTGGAATGGTGGCCGGCATCTTCCTGGTGACGACGGCCCTCAGCGGGATCTGGTTCGGGAGCCTGGTCGACCACCACCGCAAGAAGACCGTGATGCAGGTCTCCGCCCTGGTCTCGTTGGGCTTCTATGCGCTCGCCTTCACGCTCTACCAATTGACGCCGGAGCCGACATTCACCAATCCGGCCAGCGTCACGCTGTGGGTCTTCATTGTGCTGTCCATGCTTGGCGTGATCGCGGGCAATATCCGTTCGATCGCCCTCATGACGCTGGTCACCGTGCTGATCCCCGCGGATCGCAGGGACAAGGCCAACGGCCTGGTGGGCACCACCTTGGGAGTCTCCTTCCTTGTCACCTCAGTGATCAGCGGCCTGCTGGTTGCCGCAGGCGGCATGTTCTATGTGTTGCTGCTCGGCATCGCAGTGGCAGGACTCAGCGTCGGGCATCTGGCACTGGTGCATGTCCCGGACCGGCCTGAACCGACGGCGTCTGAAAGTGCGGAATCGACTGAACCGCAAGCCGCGCAGAAGAAGGTCGACATACGCGGCACTTTGCGGGTAGTGCGAGGGGTTCCGGGACTGCTGGCCCTGATCGCTTTCGCTTGCTTCAACAACTTCCTCGGCGGTGCCTTCATGGCACTTATGGACGCGTACGGGCTCTACATGATGTCGGTGCAGGCCTGGGGCCTGCTGTGGGGCGCGCTGAGCAGCGGCTTCATTATCGGAGGGCTGGCCGTCGCGAAAACTGGTCTTGGCAAGAATCCGGTACGGCTGCTGCTGCTGGTCAATATCGTTTTTTGGAGCGTGACCTGTGTGTTCCCACTGCAGGCTTCAGTGATCTTGCTAACTGCTGGGTATGGCCATCTACATGCTTCTGATCCCGTACGCCGAAGCGTCCGAACAAACCATCCTGCAGCGGGTCGTTCCGTACGAGCGGCAGGGCAGGGTTTTCGGGTTCGCCCAGAGCATCGAGATGGCCGCGTCGCCGCTAACAGCGTTCCTGATAGGGCCGCTGACACAGTTGATCTTCATCCCGTTCATGACAACCGGTGCCGGTGCTGACCAGATCGGCAGCTGGTTCGGTACCGGCCCGGACCGCGGTATCGCGCTGGTCTTCGTCTTGACCGGGGTCATTGGCCTGGCTGTGACGATTCTCGCGCTGAACAGTCGGCCTTATCGGCAGCTGAGCGATGCCTACACCGGGACGTCGGAACCGGCCGAGCAGGTTAACGAAGCCGTCGAGGCATAGGCCCAAAGACTCAGGCCTTGATCAGTGAACCCTCTGATGTGATCGCATCTGCATCTTCGTCGTCGAACCAGACACCGCCCTCAGCGAGGTAGCGGAATCTAACCGGCGCGCCGGCTGGCACCGCAACGCTCACGCTGCGCGTACCGTTGCTGCGGCGTACCAGCTTGTGGGCGCCAGGCACCCAGTCATTGAAGGTTCCGACCGCTGACACGGGTCCGTCGTGGATGTCGTCTGGGAGGACGAACTGGATGCGCGTGCTGGTGCCGTTGGACTTGATGTGCAAGGACATGATCGATCTCCGTGATGAGTCAAGGCGGTTTGTTCCTCGCCAGAGACTAGGTCAGCTTCCGGGCGCGATCCCAACACGACACACGGGCGCGCCCAACAGTGAGGCGCTCGTCACACGTCCGTCACACAGGGTTCGCCCGTGCTGGTGATTGCCGGTAACCTTCCGCGCGGAGGATTCGCCTAGAGGCCTATGGCGCTCGCTTGGAAAGCGGGTTGGGTTCACGCCCTCACGAGTTCGAATCTCGTATCCTCCGCCACGCTGACCAGGGAAACACTGAGACGGTTCCAACCGACCGGCCCGCCAGGGCCCTCGTAGTCTCAGTTCTAGTCTCAGTTGGCATCATCAGCCGCCGCTCCCTCAGACAAGCAGCAAAGGAATCGCGCTCACCGCCTCGTCTCGTACCTGGTCAGGACCACGCCGCCGGGAAACGTCCGCGTCTCCACCAGGTTCAGGTTCACCCAGCTGTCCAGCGCGGTGAAGAACGGTGTGCCACCGCCCACCAGCACCGGATGGGTGACGATCTCGTACTCGTCGACCAACCCGGCCCGCATGGCCGCCCCAGCGAGCGTTGCGCCACCGACCCTCATCGGCTCGCCGTCGTCGGCCTTGAGTCGGGTGATCTCCGCTACAGCGTCGCCGGTGACCAGGCGGGTGTTCCAGTCGACCTTGTCGATCGTCGAGGAGAACACCACCTTCGGCGTGTCCCGCCAGTTCCGCGCGAACTCGATCTGCGCCGGGGTGGCGTCGGGCTGCTGGTCGCCGGTCGGCCAGTGGGAACTCATCGCCTCCCACAGCTTGCGCCCGTACATCAACAGCCCGATCGCCAACTCCTGGTCGAGCCACCACTGAAACAGCTCGTCGCTCGGCCCGCTCCAGCCGAGGTCGTCGCCGGGCGCGGCGATGTAGCCGTCCAGGGTCAGGTTCATGCCGTAGATCAGTTTCCGCATGGCGCCATGCCTTTCTGTCAGTCGGTTGCCAGGAGTATCAGGTAGTCGGATCGAATTTCCAAGCTGACAGTTCCAGCCGAGCTGGGCCCCGGGATCTGACGCTCAGCGAGGGACCGTGGATGGTCTCAGTTTTGGTCTCATTCACCTCAGTCCGGCGACGTTCGCAGCATCGGTCGGCGCCGACCTCCACGCCTGAACGGACCACACTGGACGCCCCTGAACGGTCTTGCTCAGACTTGGAAAGCGGGTTGGGTGCAAGCCCTCGCGGGTTCGAATCCCGCGTCCTCCGCCAACCCTAAACAGTCTCTGACCTGCGGAAACGCCGTTCGGATCTTAGCTGGTCAGATGCGGAAGGGCCGCTGGCCGCGGACTGTATGGCTGGGGAGGCGCGCCGTCGGGCGGGTCAGTCCTCGTCGGCGGGGAGGGTGAAGAGGCGGATGTAGACGGGGCGGGCGTCGGGAGGTGCATCTTCAGGACGGTGGCTGTGTTGCTGCAGGAGCCGGATGTAGGCCTCGAAGAACTCGGCGAGGCCTGCCTTGGTCATGTGGGCGTAGCCCCGCGAGACCAATGCCCATGCGCGGTCCCGTTCGTATGCTCGGGGCAGCCTGCTGAGCAGCGCCATGTCCTCGGCGTGCCCGAGGCGCAACAACTCGGCTAACACGGGCCGGTCCTCGGGTGCCAGTGCCTCCGGGGCAGGCATGCGGAGGTCGCGTGGGCTCTCGGCGCCGCGCCACCAGCGTTCTCGCCCGGTGGATCGTTCGGGGATCTCCTCGATGAAGCCGTACTTCTCCAGCTGGCGTAGGTGATAGCTGGTCGTGCCGGTGTTGGCGCCAAGCACCTCGCCGATCGTGGTCGAGGTCGCGGGACCGTGTGCACGGAGTTGGTGCAGGATCCGGCGGCGTAGGGGATGGCTCAGGGCCTTGAGTCTCCCCGGGTCGTCCAGGATGACGGGCTGGGAGTCGTGGCTCATGGCAGGAGTCTAGTATCACAGAACTTATTCTGCAGATAAAGCTATGCAGAGGTTCCTCTGTAATCTAGGATTACAGCATGCAGGCAAGATTCGTTCTGACGATCCCGGGCCTAAGGTCGGTCGCCATGGTGCTGGTGCTCCTTCTCGGTCTCGTCGGCCTGCCGCCGGCCAGAGCGTCCGCATCCGGCTCGATCCCGGCGCCACACGGCCTGACCTCCACCGACGTGAGCTTCACCGGGTTCGGTGGACTCACCCTGCACGGCACCGTCCTGGCGCCGGCCAAGATGCCGGGCACACCCCGGCCGGGCGTGGTGCTCGTCACCGGCTCCGGATCGGCCACACCGCGCGAGCACCTGCTCACCGAGGCCACGGAGTTCGCGCGGCAAGGCGTCGCGGTCCTGATCTACGACAAGAGGTCAGTCGGCTATACCCTCTTCCGCCGCTCGTACTCCGAACTCGCCACCGACACGCTCGGGGCCATCGATGCGCTCCGTGCCCAACCCGGCGTCGACCCCGAGAAGGTGGGCGTCTGGGGGCTCAGCGAGGGCGGCTGGGTCGCACCGCTGGCTGCATCCCGGTCTAGCGAGGTGGCGTTCGTGATCGTCGTCGGCGGCAACGCGATGACGCCGATCCGGCAGCAACTGTGGAGCGAGACCTCCTCACTCCGTCGGGCGGGCGTGTCGGGTTCGCTGATCGACCACGGAAAGCGCAACTTCACCCGCCTGGGAGCCGACGCGGGGCTGTTCGCCGAGGCATACTTCGACGCCCAAAACGTTCTGCAGCGGGTGCGGCAGCCGCTGCTCGCCGTATGGGGCAGCCGTGACCTGCAGACCCCGCCCGAGGAAAACCCTCCGCTGTTCGCCCAGGCTCTCCGGCGGGGCGGCAACACCCATTACACGTTCCGCTTCTTCGCCGGCGCCGACCACGCTGCGCACGTGAGCCCCGATGGCGGCGTCACCCGCGGGGCGCAGCTGGCACCCGGGTACGCCGAACTGGTCGGCTCGTGGATCCGGGAGGTGACTAGCGGACACCTCCCCAACGCCGACGCCCCGCCACCACCCAAACAGGACTACGCGAGCACCGAGGCACCCCCGTCAGCATGGTGGGAGTCGGGCTGGATGCAGCTCGCCGTATTCGTGCTGCTCGTCGTGGCGTTCACCGCGTACCCGCTGGTCGCTTTGGTGCGACGGCTGCGCGGGCGGAGGGTGCACCCGATGAGCCGGTGGGCTCGCCTGCTCGCAGGAGCGGGATTCGCCGCTACGATCGGCCTCCTCGGCTACCTCTTCTATCTGATGGCCGCCGGAAGATCACCAGACCCCGGGCCCATCCTCGCCGGCAGGCCCCTGCCTTGGCTCGCCCTGCAAGGCCTTGCCGTGGCCGCCGTCACCGCCGCCCTCGCCACCGCGCTGGCATGGAGCCGTGCCGCCGCAAACCTCCCACGAGGAGAACGCGTACGGCTCGGACTGCTGCTCACCGCCGGAGCAATATTCCTCCCATGGGCCTTCTACTGGGGCCTGCTCCTCCCCTGACCAAGATCCACCCCCTGGCAGCGGTCAGCATGGTGCACAGCCGGCAGAGAGGCGGCCGCGGGTGCCGCCCGCGAGGGAGATCCCTCCCGGTGACAGCAGCTCACGGCCATCGCAACGCTGTGATCGCCATCGCTGAAGGGGTCTTCCTGGCCACTCACTAGCTGAGGATGGCGAGCGCGCCGACGTACGAATGGATGACGTTGTGCCCTAGGCCATCGGGCACGGTAGGTGCCGGAGGCCGCAGGTCCGTCTGCCCTCTAGGGCTAGCGGATGATGCGGGTCAGGGATGGCGAGGGCGTCGTGGTGTTCTGAGCGTCTTCGGCGAGCAGCTTCGCCGAGGTGGCCGACAGCCACGCCCAGGCGAGGGCGATCGCGATGACAAGGCCCGTCACCGGCACGGCCGTTAGGGCACTCCCGAGGAGCGTCAATAGGAAGAGGGCGCCGGTCGCCGTCGAGAAGATCGCCCAGCCGGGTTGCCGCAACGCGACGAAGCGCCGTGCGAACACGAAGGTGGCCGCGATCCAGGCGGAGAACCCAACGAGCCCGGTCACGAAATGGAGCAGCCCGATCGTCGTGATCGTGGTCGGCGGCCCGAGCGGCGTGCCCGGCGGAAAGCCGTCCACCGGGTCGGCGGTGAAGATCGCCGCCAGGAGCATCCCGACACCGACGAGGCCGATGAGGATCGGCCCCCACGTGCGGCCCTTGCCGGTGCGCAGCGCCCGCCGCATCCCAATCGCCGCCGCCGTCACCAGGCCACCGCAGACCAAGAAGTTGGCCACCTGGATCCAGCCCAGGTCTCCGTTGCTGAGAACACTGGCCGGGTGGCGCGTGATGTCGAACCCCGGCCGGGTCAACGCCTGCCCCAGGTAGACCGCCATGTACAGGGGCCCGGCGAGGACCCCACAGGCGAGCAGTGTCCTGGTCACCGGGCCGGGTCCGGCTGCTCGGCGCGCTGGTCGAGCCACTCCTGCCACCGAGACGCCTCACCGGCGGCATTGCCGAGCAGATAGAGGCGAACCGTCAGCAGCACCTGACCGCCCATTGAGTGAGCCACGAGGTGCGCAATGCCGGGGGTGGGCTCGTCGAGCCGGATCAGCAGATCTTCCGGCGCCTCGGGTTGCCCGGCCCACTCGACCGTCCCGGCAAGACGCGGCGCGCCGGCGCGGGAGTGAACGCGGTCGCCGACGGTGGCGTTTTCGATGCCGAGCGCCGAGGTAACCCTCGCCCAGGCCGATTCCTTCGGTTCGGGCGCGAAGCCAAGCGCCTGGACGGGCATCAGCGGACGCCCGTCGACGTGGGAGAGGTAGAGGCGGAGGACGCGGAAGAAGGCCTGCCAGCCGTACGTGTGGCCGACGAACTGGTCGTCCCAGGCATCGCTCTCGGCGAACCAGCGGTGGACGAGACGAACGACGCACCTGCCCCCCTCGCGCGCCTCGACCGTCCATTCGGTGGCAGTGGCGGGCTCCTCCTCGCCGTAGCCGGGCGTATCGACAATGAAGCGCCGCGGCGGCTCCCAGGCCGTGATCGTCCCGACCGACTCCATCCCAGGGCCGAAATTCGAGACTGCCTTGCCTCCGACCCGCTCCTCGACCTCGCTCGGCACGAACCACGAGGAGATACCCGGCCCGGTCGCGATCGCCTGCCAGACCTGCTCAGGTGTCCCCGGTACCTCAACCTCGGCCTGGACCGAGCGTCGCCCGTCGGCGTCGTGCTGCACGCTCATGGCTTTTCCTCCACTTGCAATATCGGATAGGCGAGGACGACGAGCCGGTGCGAGCGCCCGTCGGCGGCTGCGGCGTCGTGGTAGCGGCGGACCAGGGACGTGACCGTCTCGGTCAGCTCGTGTGTGAACGCGGCCCGCTCCCCCGGTGAGCGGAACCGGATCTCGGTGTCGATCGACAATGTGGCGAGCTTCTGGCCGGCCGCCTCGGCGCCGCGCAGCAGCCGGCCGACCTCCCGGACTGCCCGCGCCGCGAGTGCAATCAGGTAGCTCGCCGAGAGGCGGTCTTTGGTCTGTCCCGGGTCGGCGCCGGCCGGGCCGAGCGCCTCGGGTGAGACGACGTATGAGCGGGCGCTGGCGACGAGCAGCCGCTCGGTCAGCCCGCCCCACTTGCGCGTGCTGGCGACCCGCACGAGCTCGTGGGCCTCGAGGGCGCGCAGATGGTAGTTCACCTTCTGGCGCGCCATCCCGAGACGCGCCGCCAACGCCGCCGCCGAAGCCGGCGTCGCCAGCTCGGCGAGCAGCCGGCTCCGGACAGGCTCCAGCGCCGTGGCCGCTGCAGCCGGGGTCCCGATCACTTCGACGTCGAGCACGCCGGCATTCTAGGCCTTGACAAGAAATATTGTCAAGCTGCTTCGGCTGACTGCATGCCTCGGTGTTGACATTGCCGGGCGAGTGGAGGCCTGGGCAGCGATGTCACCCAGTTCAAGCCCGGCGACGAGGTCTATTTCAACCTCCTAGATCACGGTTCCGGCGGCTTTGCAGAATACGTCTCGGTGCCCGTTGAGGCCATGTCCTTGAAGCCGGCAAACCTGTCGTTTGAGGAACGCGGCTGCAGTTCCGATGGCAGCAGTCACCGCACTCCAGGGCCTTCGCCACCACAGAGGAGTCCAGGCCGGGCAGCGGGTGCTGATCAATGGCGCTTCCGGCGGCATCGGCACCTTTGCAGTCCAGATCGCCAAGTCATACGGCTCCGAGGTGAGCGGGGTGACCAGCACCCGGAACATCGACCTTGTCGATTCGCTCGGCGCTGATCACGTCGTCGATTACACCAGGACAGACTTCCGTCGCGGGCGGCGTTACGACCTCATCCTCGACACGATCGGGAACCTATCGGTGCGCGATCTCAGACCTGCGCTCACCGAGGGCGGCAAGGCCGCCGTCGTCGGATTCACCAGCGTGGCGAAGCTGATCGGCGTTTCGCTCCGCGGCGGCAAGGACATCGCCATAGTGTCGGCGCACGTAGCCACCACGGATCTAGCGTTCCTCTCGCGACCTGATTGAGGCCGGCAAAGTGCGCCCCACATCGACCGGCGCTATCCGTTCGCCGAAATCCCCGCAGCAATCACCTACCTGGAACAAGGCCACGCGAGAGGGAAGGTCGTCGTGGGCGCGCCGTGAGGATCTGCCGTCGGTCCGCCCTCAGACCCGACCCGCAGCCTCGTCCAAGGCACCTGCGCCTGGTCGACATCGACATCCCTCCCACGGGTCGGTGCGTCGCACCCCTGCCAGACACCAGGCAACGACTCGAACGAGGGTGAAGTTCCGCCTGCCGACCCGGCTGCGGGCGCCGCTTTGCGGGCCTTGACGTGTACCGCCCGCTGGGTCATCGCGGACGGATGAATGATTGGTCAGCAGCGACATTCGGTTGATCGACCCAGCCGCTGGGATGGCAGACTCCAATGAGGTCTAGGCAGGAGAAGTGCTCGACGATGGCGGCTGAGCTGGGAGCGCCCCGGGAGGGTGTCCTTGCCGGGGGCCTGCCCTACCTTGCTCTGGGACACGGGGAGCCGTTGATCTACCTGCCGGGCGGCACACCAAACCACCACAACCCGCCACCGGGGTTTCAGCGGCAGCTGACCTTACGCACCGTCAGGCCATTCGCCCGCGCCGGCTTCGAAGTGTTCTTCACCAACCGCTGGCCAGGTATGAGCATCGATATCACCTGGCCCGAAGTCGCTGCCGTCCATGCCACCGCACTGGCAGAGCACTTCGGCCGGCCCGTGCATGTGCTCGGACACTCGACCGGCGGATCGATTGTGATGCAGCTGATCGCCGACCACCCACAGGTCGTTCGGCGAGCGGTAGCAGCCAGCGCGGCCTACACACTCGGTCCCGTCGCTCGCCGCGCACAGCTCAATCTGTTGCGGAGCTTGGAGACAACGGGCCGGTTCGCCGCCGAGGAACTCCTTGACGGGATGGTGCCTCGCCGCTGGCTGCGCGCAGCCCTGAGGCCTCCGTTACGGCTGGCGTCCCGCTGGATCAACCTCGAGAATCCCACGGACACCATGGCCATGATCAAAGCTGAGGATGGCTTCGATGTCCGCAGCCGCCTACCAGGAATCCAAACCGAGACACTGGTGATCTACGGCGCGAAGGATGGCTTCTGGCCCTTGGAGATGGTCGCTGAGACGGCGTACCGGATGCCCCACGGGCAGCTCATCATGTACCCCGAACTGGGCCACAGCCTTGTCACCTCACCCAAGTTCGTGGCCGATGTAGTCGCGTTCCTCAACAATCAGGAAGGTTCCAGCCGAGCAGGCTGAGCCATCCACATCGTCGCGGCCCTCGGGCTGCTCGGTGCTTCGACGGTGCTCGTGGTCGGGAGCCTGCACGCCGACACCATGCTCGACCACACCGAGTCAAGCAGCCCGGGCCAGAGCAGCACACGCTGGAGCCCGGCCTTGCTGGCGGTAATGCAGGCGGCGGTGCTGCTTGCAGCCGCCTCGCTCGGAGTGTTCAAAGGGTCGGCGCGAGCCCGAAGGCCGCGAACATGTCGGGGAGGACGAAACCGGTGATTTCGGCGACGGTCCCGTCCTCGATCCGGAGCACGTCCAGCGAGAGCGCGTGGTACGTCGGGTCCCGTGGGGGCTGCAGGTACCAGGCGACCGCGGGCTGTCTGTTGGCCTGCGTGGGTACGCCGCGCAGCTTGCCGCGGAAGCCGGGGGCGTCCGGATCCGAGAAGGCTCGAGCGAACGCGACGATCGAGGCACGCCCGACGTACCACTCCAGATACGGCGGCATGACCAGGCGCGCGTCCTCACGCAGCACGTCCGCCAACTCTGTGAGGTCCCCCGACTCGTAGGCGTCGATGTACCGTCGGAGCAACTGACGCTCGGCTGCGCTTCGATCCGCTGCTGTCGACCACTCGAGCCTGCTCGCCGGTAGGCGCGTCTTCAAGGTTGCCCTCGCCCTCTGCAGCGCGCTGTTAACCGACGCGACGCTACTCCCGAGGAGCGACGCTGTTTCCTTTGCCGACCAGTCGAGCACGTCCCGCACGATCAGCACTGCGCGTTGCCGCGGTGGCAGGAATTGGATCGCGGCGAGGAACGTCAGCTCGATGGTCTCCTTCGAGACGACAGCCTCGTCCGGCGTGGTATTGCTCGGCGAGGCGTCCTCGAGCAGCCGGTCCGGGTACGGCTGCAGCCAGGGCAGGTCGGCCGGGGGGTGCAGTCCCGCCCGCGGATCCGCGGCCGGGCCGAGTTCGGATGGGAGGACCCGCCGCGGCCGGCGCTCGAGGCGGTCGAGGCAGAGGTTGGTCGCGATCCGGTATAGCCAGGCGCGGAACGACATGACGCTCTGGAACGTGAAGGTCGCCCGGCTGCGCCAGGCGTGCAGGAACGTCTCCTGAACGAGATCCTCGGCGTCATCGAAAGAGCCGAGCATCCGGTAGCAATGCACCCGCAGCTCCCGACGGTGCCGCTCGAACAGCGCGCCGAACGTTGACTCGTCGCCTGCTTGCAGAGCCGCACGTAGCCCATCTTCGGGCGGCTGTGTGCGGTCCTGCGCTCGTCGCACTCTGCAACCGTAGATCAGCCCAGGCGAGAACTCTCATCGGCGCCTCCGATGAGTTCTGCTGGCTGGACCCGTTCTATATCTGAGAACCTCGTTCTCGGATTGACAGACCAAGCAGAGGAGGAACTGCCATGTCCGAAAGCCCCGGATTGCCGCAGCCAGACCCCGCGCTCCGTCGACTGGACCGCTTTGTCGGCCGCTGGAGCATGAAAGGCCACTTCGTCGGCTCCGACGAGGAGAGCATCGCAGGCGAGGCGAGGTTCCGCTGGCTGCCCGGCGGCTTCTTCCTCGAGCAGTCCATCGAGCTGGACTTCGGGGGCCTCAAGATCGAAAGCCTGGAGCTGATCGGCTACGACCCTGAGTCCGACATGTTTCCGTCGACGGTTTTCTCCAACCTCTCGCCGGTGCCGCTGCCCTATAGCTGGGATGTCCGGGACGAATCGGTGACGATCGCCGTCTCGTACCCGCCGCTCGACGCAACGTTCACCGGCGCGTGGCGCGAGGACGGCACGTTCTCGGGTGGCTGGCGCCCCAACCCGGGTGCCGACCAGACGGTGAACGTCCCCTACGACATCAGCGGACATCGCGTCGCATGAGCAACCCGTGGCCGGAAGAAGCTGTGCGCGAGCGGAAGGAGACCTGAGTGGCTGATCAGCAGAATCTCGATGCCGTCGTGCTCGAGGACCGGAAGCCGCAACCCGTCTTGAGCATTCGGGCGACCGTTCGCATCGACGAGCTGGCCGACCGACACGGCGAGAGCCTCCGGGAACTCTGGAGGTCGATGCGGACCCGCGGCGTGACGGCCGCCGGGCCGCCGTTCGTCCGCTACCACACCTGGGGAGAGACGAAGACCGATGTCGAGGTGGGCATTCCAGTCGCCGACACGGTGTCCGGCGAAGGACGGATCACAGCCGGGGAGCTCCCCGGGGGCGCCGCAATCAGCACCTGGCACATCGGCCCACCCGATCGGCTCGGCGAAGCCTACGGCCGCCTTGAAGCGTGGCTGAGCGAGCGGGACCGCAAGGCCGCCGGCCCGGCCTGGGAGGTCTACTGGTGGATCGACCCGGCCTTCGATCCCGATCCAGCGAGCTGGCCGCCGCCTGCCGAGTGGCGCTGTGAGCTCGTCCAGCCGGTCGCGTGAAAATCTACCGTCGCACCCGACGCGGATGCGGTCGTCGTTCGCCTCGGTCGTGCTGGGGACTTGTTAATCCCCCGCGGACGGAGCGAGCACTCAACCTCGAGCTGGCTTGCCTTGCGTAGATGCCGGGCGCACCGCCCGCATGCAATCAACGAGATGGGCGAATACGAGGAGGATCGCGTCAAGGCGAGCTACGGACCCATAAAGTGCGACCGTCTGGCCCGGATCAAAGCCGTTTACGACCCAGAAACATGTTTCACCGCAACGCCAACATCAAGCCGGCGACGACCCCAGCTTGATCAAGCGCGGAAGCCGGCGCCGCAACCAACGTGGGTGAGTACAGCAGCAAAAGTTCAGCAATGTCCCCGCTGTTCAGCACTGTCCGGCGCGGCGCGTCTAAGCACCGCGCGCCTAACCGCCGCTCAGCAAGGCCTGCTCCGTTGGTTTGAGCAAGGGGTTAGAGGTTCGAGTCCCCTTGCCTCCACCGTGATCTTCCCCGCGAAGTTATCGACGGACTCGACATGATGCGAGGCCGGTCGTGAGGTCCTGGCGCGTCGCCGTTGAGCCTTGAGCGGTCGTTGGCCAGTCGCCATCCGACGACGACGTACCAGGCGATGATCTCTGCGAAGAACACTCGCTCGGTCAGGCCGCCTATGCCCAGGGTCCAGGTCCCGAACATGACCATGATCAGGGCGAGGGACGCCACGCTTGCGGCGATCGAGTAGGTGCCGATGCCGTGCCAGGAATCTAGGCGGCGCAGGCGTAGGCCGGTGATCAGGAAGCCGGCGATGGATCCGATGGCGACCAGCGGCATGCCTACGACCCAGTGGAGGGTCACGGTCGGTGGCGCTTCGGTGAAGATGCCGGCCCAGGCCATCCCGAGGCCGGGCAATGCCAGCAGTCCCGAACAAACCCACCGCCACGGATTGCCTAGTGCTGGGCCAAGCACTCGCAGGAAGGCTGCGCAGCAGGCGGTCAGCAGCACGCCCATCACGATCAGCGAAATATTGAGCAGCCGGGCAAGGGAGCCGACGCCGAGGTCGCTGATGGCCTGGTGGAGGGGTGAGTACCCCGGCCGTAGGAAGCCGGCGATGGTGCAGGCCACAACGAACATCACGGGTCCAATGACTCCCCCCAAGGCGAGTAGGCGGGTGGTCAAGTCGGTGCGGGCGGTCACGGTTGGTCATCCTCCAGAAGAGTCTTGCTTAGCTACTAAGTGTTTATAGTAACTATAAATTTATGGCAACTCAAATCTGAGATAGGCTTCGGCCATGGCTGAACCCGGGCTTCGGGAGCGAAAGAAGCAGCAGACGCGGCAGCTGATCCTCGACGCGGCGACCCGCCTATTCGTCGAGCGCGGGTTCGACGGGGTAACCGTGACCGAGATCGCTCGAGCCGCGGAACTCTCCGAGATGACGGTCTACAACTACTTCCCGACCAAGGAAGACCTCGTCTTCGGCCGGATGGAGTTCTTCGAGGAGCAGCTCGTGGCGGCCGTGCAGCAGCGTCCAAAGGATGAGTCGGCGGTGGCCGCCTTCGGTCGGATGATGCTCGCGGGCATCGACCAACTCGCCGCCCGTACCGAAATGATCGCCAAGGCGGCGGTGCTGATCCGGGCCAGCCTCGCGCTGCAGGCCCGGGAGCGGGAAATCACAGCGCGCTACACAGCCCGGCTTGCCGGCGTACTCACCGCGGAAACCGGATCAGCCGACGACGACATCGAGGCGTGGACAGCCGCGAGCGCACTCATGGCCCTCCATCGCGGATTGATTGAGCACATACGCAACGCCGTCCTAGCCGGTCGGCGCGGCCCACAGCTCAGCAACGATGCCACCGCACAGGCCAGCCGCGCCCTGGCCCGGCTGGAATCAGGGCTAGCGGACTACCCCACGAGCCCGCACTGAAACAGCGGTGAGTCTGCTGGCGGACAGCGCAAAGCTCACGCTGGTGTCCGATACCGCTACCGCAGCGATGACCACGCCGGGCACCCTCGGACCCGGACTACCACCCTGCCGCGGTGGCGCACACCATGTTCGTCGACCAAGGCCGATCATCAGGTAGCCGAGACGATCCTCGGGGTCAAGGCCTGCTACGACCCCACCACCTGGTCCATCAAAACCACAACATCCCGACGTCGATCAAAGCCCGGCAAGTGAGAGCAAACCGCCAGCGGGGCAGCGTCACGGCGGCCATACGTCGGCGGTCTCCAGTCTCAGTTTTAGTCTCATTCACGACCATTCAGCAGGGCCCGGCGAGCCATTCACATCCACCTCGATGATCGCCTTTGTTGAAATATCAATGCGCCACAGGCTGCTGGTCGTCGACAGCAAGTTCGGGTTCCCTCTTGCAGCAGCAGTTGCAAAAGACCGGGTCGTACCAATCGACCTTTTTAGGCGAGTGGCGTAACGACGCCTCCCACCGCCCTCCTGGCGGAACCGGTCACTCGCAACCTCAAAGAGGGCGGGCCAGGTACGGGTTGGAGGTGACCGGTTTCCTCACGTCGGGCCGCATGTTCCGGGTCATCCAGCGGTGTCAGGGGAAGCGGTCGGCGGTGTGAGGTCGAGGG
>CAVRQV010000038.1:0-409543 GCA_963723475.1 uncultured Actinomycetota bacterium | reverse complement strand
CCGCCGGATCACCCAGTCACGTTCGGCGAACAACTCCGCCGGCCAGTCGTAGGCGTGCGACTGCACATCCTGCGGAAGCGACAGCACCACCGCGCCGGTGTCCGTGGGATCTGTGAGCATCCGCATGGCCGCCGGCAACGCTGTCAACAACGCCTCGGGCCGACTAATCCGATCGAAGAACCGCGACACCGGCCGGAGTGCATCGTTCACCGACGTATCTGCCTCGACGGGGTGCTGCAGCTGTTGCAACACCGGGCCCTGCCGGCGGGTCGCGTAGGTGTCTCCAGGCAACAACAAGACTGGGAGCCGGTTGACCGTCGCCAAGGCAGCTCCGGTCACCAGGTTCATGGCTCCGGGGCCGATCGACGCCGTCACAGCCAATGTCGCGTGCCGTCGCGTCGCCTTGGCATAGCCGGATGCCATGTGTACGAGTGCTTGCTCATTGCGGCCCTGGATGAACGGCAGCGCGTCGCTGAGCTGATCCAATGCTTGGCCGAGTCCGGCCACATTGCCGTGGCCGAAGATCCCCAGCGCGGCCGGGATCAGCCGGCGACGGTGCCCATCCGCCACCGAATACTGCCGGGACAGGTACGTAACGAGGGCTTGTGCAACGGTGAGCCGCACCGTGCCTCGGGATGTGTTCCCCATGATCGAACTCCTTTGCTTACCAGGGCCGGCCGTGCAGGATGACCGTCTTGAGCTCCGTCATCTCCTCGACGGCCCATCGCGGTCCTTCTTTGCCGATTCCGCTTCCCTTGAGCCCGCCGTACGGCATGAGATCCGCGCGCCACAGCGGGGTCCAGTTGATGTGAATACTGCCTGCGTCGATCTCCCGCATGGCACGGACAGCACCGGCGACATCGGAGGTAAAGATTCCCGCGGCCAGCCCGTACGCCGTCCCGTTGGCCTGCCTAACCGCGGACTCCCAGTCTTCAGCCGTAGTCACTGCCACGGCCGGTCCGAACAGCTCGTCCTGAGCGAACGGAGACGACGGGTCCACATCGGCGACCACAGTGGGCGACACCATGCTGCCGTCTCGGTCCCCGCCGGTGAGGACGCGCGCTCCGGCTGCGGCTGCCGCTGCAATCGACTGCCGAACCCGTTCGGCTTCGCCGGTGCTGATCAGTGTCCCCATGCCGGTCTCCGGCGAGGACGGGTCGCCCACTCGGATGGCCTCGACCTTGGGCACCAGCGCGTTGAGGAAGTTGCCGCTCACCGCCGGGTGGGCAATGACTCGTTGAACAGAGATGCAGACCTGGCCGGCATTGACGTAGCCGCCGGCGGCAACCGCGCTAGATGCCAACTCGAGGTCGGCGTCCGGCATGATGATCACTGGGCAAGAGGCCCCGAGCTCAAGGGATAGCTTCTTGATCCCAGCCAGCCGCGTGATGCGCTCGCCAATTGCTGTCGACCCGGTGAACGAGATCTTGCGCACCCGCGGGTCGCTGACCAACAGGTCGCCCAACTCCCCGCCGGGCCCAGTAAGTACGGAGAGCACGCCCTCAGGCAAGCCCGCGTCCACGAAGCATTCGGCCAGCGCGAGCGCGGTCAATGGGGTGGTGCGCGCCGGCTTGAGGACAACGCATTGCCTGCCGCCGATGCCGGGCGAGCTTGTGCAGAACCAGCAAGGCTGGGTAGTTGAATGGCGAGATCGCGACAACGACACCGCACGGCTGGCGCAGCGTGAAGCCGATCTTGTCTGGGCCGGTTCCAGGATTGGCATCAAGCGGAAGCGTGTCGCCGTAAAGCTGAGTACCCTCGAATGCCGCCAGCCGGATGATCTCCCCGGAGCGAGACGCCTCCCCGGTTGCTTCGGTGATCGTCTTGCCGACTTCCGAGCTGATGGTCCGCGCAATGTCGGCGGCTCGCTGGTCCGCGAGTTCCGCCGCCCGGAGCAAGATCTTCATCCGTGCGTGCGCCGGAGTATTACGCCACCGTACGGCTCCCGCCTCCGCTGCCGTCAGCGCAGCCTCGACGTCCTCACTTCCAGCAATCGGTACGGTGCCGACGACGGAGCCGTCGTAGGGCGATGTGACGTTCTCCGTCAGCCCCGTTCCAACAGCCGGGCGCCAGTCCCCACCAATCAGCATGCTTGTGAGATCCATGAAGCGTTCCTCCAACACGATCTAGGGGTGCGGTCTTGATCGATGGATGTCATCCTAAAATGGCAAACCGCCGAGTCAATGCCATGAAACCGCCAAAAATCCGCCAGGAGTAGCCGTGGCGCACCCATACCGGATCCGCGAGATAGCCGTGCAGGCCGGATTGAGTGAACGCACTGTGGACCGGGTGCTGAACAATCGGGGCCAAGTGCGCGAGAGCACGGTACGGGAGGTGCAGCAAGCAATCGCCGATCTCGACCGGCAGCGGTCGCAGCTGCGCCTCAGTGGCCGCACATTCATCATCGACGTAGTGATGCAGGCACCACAACGGTTCTCCTTCGCGGTTCGCAACGCCCTCGAAGCGGAGCTGCCCTCGCTGCGACCGGCTGTCGTGCGGTCTCGCTTTCACTTCCGCGAAACCGGTCCCCTCGAGGACCTGGTAGCAACGCTCGACCGCATTCGGTCACGTCGCTCACACGGAGTCATACTGAAGGCACCCGACGTACCGGAGATCATCACCGCCTGCTGGCGACTGATCCGGGCCGGAATCCCGGTCGTGACACTCGTAACCGACCTTCCCGGCAGCCAGCGACTGGCCTACATCGGAATGGACAACCGAGCGGCGGGTGCCACCGCCGCCTATCTCATGGGCCAGTGGCTCGGTGACCGGGCGGGGACGTGCTGGTCACCTTGAGCCGAGAATTCTTCCGCGGTGAGGAGGAACGAGAGATGGGGTTCCATGGAGCGATGCGGACTCGTTATCCCGACCGTGCCATGATCGAGATCGACAACAGCGACGGCATCGACGACACGATGCACGGTCTCGTCTTGGCTGCCTTGGACACCAACCCCAATGTCAATGCGGTGTACTCCATCGGCGGCGGCAACCTGGCCATCATCGAAGCTTTTGCCTCGAGGCGGCGGGCGTACTCGGTCTTCATCGCCCACGACCTCGACCAGGACAACACGCGGCTGCTCCGCGACGGCCGGATTTCAGCCGTCTTGCACCACGATCTCAAGCAAGACATGCGTCAGGCCTGCTACGCGATCATGCAGGCGCACAATGCGCTGCCAGGTGCCGTCTACTCCTGGCCGTCGAATATCCACATCATCACGCCGTACAACATGCCCGCACCTGCTCTCTCCTATCCCTAAGGCTGATCAATGACCCAGTTCAGCTCGTCGCCGACCGGTGGCTCCGTCCATGACGGCGTCAATCTTCGCCTCATCTGGCCCCAGTGGCAGGGCGGCGGCACATCAAGTGTCAAGGAGTTCGCTTCCGAATTCCCGCTTGATGTCGCCCGCCGTGGGTATGCGGTGGGCTCGGCAGTCCTTGAAGCGGTCCTTCCGCCACACGACGGGCCAACGGCGACGGTGCCGATCACGATGTCCGACGCCGGCTCGAGGAACGCGACGGTGTCGAAGCCAAGACGATCATCCTCGAGCAGCTGGCAGCCGCTCTGGAGGTCATCGGCCGGCACGACCCGGCGCGGATCACGACAATCGGAGGCGAGTGCTCGGTAAGCGTGGCGCCGTTCTCTGAGCTTGCTCACCGGTACGGCGACGATCTGGCGATCTTGTGGATCGACTCGCATCCCGACGTCGGCACGCAGGAAAGTGAGTACCCGGGTTACCACGCGATGGCCGTCGCTGCGCTCACCGGTCACGGTGACCCAGACATCCTGGAGTTGCTTCCGGCGACCGTCTCGCCAGTACGGGTCGCCTTGGTGGGAGTGCACTCGTGGAGGGATGACGACTTCTCCAATGTGGCGGACTGGGGCATCCAGTCGTTCAGCCCAGAGGACCTTCGCGAATCCACCCGGCCCCTGCTCGACTGGATCGCAGCCAGCGCCTGCTCACGCGTTGCCATCCACTTCGACGTCGACACGATCGACAGCAACGAAATCGTGCTCGGTCTTGGCGCCGAACCGGACGGGCTCACAAGCGCCGAGGTGCGGCGCATCATCACCGACGTCGAGGGGGCTGTGGACATCGTCGGGTTCACCATCGCCGAGTTCATTCCGCGACAAGTGATGCACCTGCAACAACTCCTCAGCGGCTTCCCGCTGATCTCCCGGGCGACAGCGGGCTTACGCCGGAAGCGGCATTAAGCAGCCGGAGCCGCATCACCATCGACCGCAGTCAGTGCTGGCGAGCCGGGTCCACCTTTGACGGTCCGCGCCGCCAGTATGGCCGCCGGACTGCCTCCAAGGACGATCCCCGCCTGCTTGAACGCGTGAGCCAACTGGGCCGGTTCGGTCAGGTTGGAGGTCGACACATTGAGCTCCGACAGTTTGACGCCTAAGTTGCTAGCGCGCTGTTGCAGCGATTCGTCGGCCAGCACACGAGCTGAGATCTCATCGTCGCTGAAAGTTGTCTCGTTAACGAGGCGCCGAACCACCGCGGCGCAACTGTTGACGAGCGAACCCCTGTAGTCGGCGACACCAACCAGCGCCTTCTCCAGGTCGACGACCTGGAAATTGATCTGGGAGGCAAATTCACGCAAGGGCTGCAGCCGGATCATCGGCGGCAAGTTCAGGAATTGCTCGTTCACCGATTCGATCATGACGTTGTGCACGAAAGGGATGCCGATGACGAGGCCCGCATCAGCCACTTTGGCCTCACCGCGGCCGTGGATTGTGTAGCCCAGACGGTCGTACGCATCGCGGCGGTAATGGACGACTTTGTTGAAGCGGGTTCGGAGCGCCTTGCTTCCCGAGGGCACTTTGTACATGCCTTTGATGACGAACAGCACCACGAGGGCAATCAGCCCCAGGGCCCGCAAGAGTGTCGCCCACCACGGATCATTATCTCGGAACCACAGGTACTCGAGTACACCAGCGGGCATGGTAACCACACTCCTGCTCGTGGGCGGCACCACTACCTGACAAGGAAGTGAAACCTTGGCTGTACCTTATTGGCATTGTCTGGTCGCTGTAAATATGTAGCTGGCTTCGGCTTGGCGATCGTGGCCTGGGGTCGAGCGATCACCTTGTAACGTCTCGAGGGTGACGAGCAACGGAAGACTGACCGGTCGGACAGCGATCGTCTTCGGTGGCGGCCATGCAGGCGCCGGACCGCGCGACGTCGTCGGCATCGGTTTCGCCTGCGCGGCCACCTTTGCCCGTCACGGGGCGAACGTTGTGGTGGTGGACCGTGACCCGAGCTCGGCTCAGCGGAGCGCGGATGCGATTACGGCGGCTGGCGGCCGGTCGCTCGCCGTGGTTGCCGACATGCTCGACGAGGCGCAGGTGATGACTGCGGTGGATACCGCCCTAGAGGCGTTCGGTCGGCTCGACGTGGTGCAGAACAATGTGGGAAGTGTCCGCCTTGGCGGCCCGGAGGAGCTGAGTCTGGCCCAGTGGCGCGAGGCCGTGTCGGTTAACCTCGATAGCGCTTTTGTCGGAGCGAAGGCTACTCTGCCGCACCTCGTGCAGACCCGTGGCTCGATGGTCAACGTTTCGTCGACGGGCTCAATCCGCTGGACCGGCTATGCTATCCCGCCTATGCGGCATCGAAAGCCGCTGTGAATCAGCTGACCCGAAGTTTGGCTATGCAGTACGCCGACCGCGGTGTTCGCGTCAATGCCATTTTGGCCGGGCTCATCGACACACCGCTGGTCTACCGCGAGCTGTCCGATGGCGAAGACGAGTCGACCGTGCGAGCCGATCGCGCGGCGAAGAGTCCAACCGGCGCGATGGGTACGGCCCAGGACATCGCCAACGCTGCGTTGTTCCTGGCCTGCGACGAGTCTGCTTACGTGACTGGCACCCTGCTCCCCGTGGACGGCGGTTTGCACGTCCGGGCTATCTGAACTTCCCAGGCGTCGTCGCTGACGCTGTGCCCAATCCGAGCTACCGAAACACAGATCTGGCCCAGCCGCTGCGTTGCGGCTGCGCCAGATCTGTCAACTGGTGGTTCGGTAGTGCTACTTGACGCCACCTGCGGTGAGGCCGGAGACAATGCGGCGCTGGAAGATGAGCACCGCGACGAGCAGCGGAACGGTCACGACCACACCGGCCGCCATGATGGTGCCGTACGGCGTGTCGAAGCCGGTCGTACCGGTGAACTTGCTGATCGCCACAGTGGCGGTCTGCATGTTCTTATCCTGCAGGAAGGTCAGGGCTAGCAGGAATTCGTTCCAGGCACCGATGAACACGATGATCGCCGTCGTGAAGATGCCCGGAGCTGCCAGCGGCAGGATCACCTTGCGGAATGCCACCCCTGGCGTGCAGCCATCGACCATCGCCGCCTGCTCCAACTCGACCGGGAGTTGCTTGAAGAAGGCTGTCAGATTCCACACCGCAAGCGGGAGGCCGAAGCTCAACCCGGGGATGATGACGGACTGGTAGGTGTTAATCCAATAGGGGAACCAGGTGAATGGCGCCGTCGAGGAGAACATCTTCAGCAGCGGCGGCAGCAACACGACCAGCGGGAACATCGAGCAGGCCATGATCAGCCAGAGCACCGCACCCTTGCCCGTGAACCTCAACCGAGCGAGCGCGTACGCTCCGACGATGCCGAACAGCAAGACCAGGATCGTCGTGCTGCCGGCCACAATGACCGAGTTGATCAGTGAGCGGCCGAAGTTGTTCACTGGCGAGAACACGGCCTGGTAGTTATCGAGCGACGACAGGCGATGGGATGAACTCGGTGCTCCGACCTTCGCCGGGCAGCCGCAGGGAGGACACAACCATCCAATAGAACGGGATGATGCAGTAAAGGACGATAGCGGCCATCCCGACATAGGACATGACCACGCCGACGCGCTGGCGGAGGGGTCTCTTCGGGTGGGCGAGCTTCTCGAGCTCCTCCTTGCTGAGGTGTTCCTCGCGTACTTCAGCAGTTGTGGTGGACATCAGTGCGCACCTCCCGCCATCTCCAGAGCTGTCGCCGGCGGGCCCGCCGGTTCCTCATCGCCCTTCTTTTTCTTCTTCTTCTTTGACATCGGCGTCACCGATCACGTCAGCCCCCAGAATCCTGACGAACAGGAAGGCGACGAGAAGCACGTAGATGAACAAGACGATTGCGTACGCCGCAGCGGGACCGTACCGGGTCTGCGTGGCTTCCTGGTAGGAGAAGATCGACAGAGTCTCCACCCGGTACTTGCCAGGTCCGATCATGCCGTATGGCAGATCGAACATGCGCAGCGTGTCGAGGGTGCGGAAGAGAACGGCCACGACCAGCGTCGGTTTGACCATCGGCAGCGTGATCCGGACGAACTGCTGCCAAGTGCTGGCCCCGTCGACCTTGGCCGCCTCGTAGACCTCGGCCGGAATGGTCCCCAGCCCGGCGAGGGTCAGCAGGCCGATGAACGCAGCTGTCTTCCAGGTATCAGCAATGACGATCGCCCAGAACGAGGCCCCCGAATCGGCGAGCCAGAGGATCTGGGTGCCCGAGGACCCGGTTCATCACGCCCTGCGCGTCGAAGATGAGCTTCCACATCAGCGCCGAAACGATGGTCGGGATCGCCCATGGCACCAAGATGCCGGCTCGGACGAGGCCACGGCCCCGGAAGGCCTTCGCCATGATCAGGGCCATCGCCACGCCAATAATGGTCTCCAAGATGACGCAGACGATGGTGAGGAAGGTGGTATTGAGGAAGGCGTTCCAGAAGCGATCCATGGTGCCGTAGGAACCCGTACCGGGTTTAAGCCAGCAAAGACGTTGGTGAAGTTCTGTAGGCCGACGAACGACTCACCCGCGGCGATCAGTCCTGTGGTGGGATCCACGCCGGCGTTGGTCTGGAAGAAGGCCTCCCGGATCGACAGGACGACCGGAATGCCGGCCACCACGGCGATGATGATCAGGGTAGGCGCCAGCAGTATCCAGGCCAGCCGGCCCTGACCATCGCTCAGCGCGTTCTTCTTATGCTTATGGCCATCGCCCTCGGTGGCCGGCAGACTCCGTGGTCCCGCTGTGGCTGTCGCCATGCGGCTACCTCCTTCGAGAAAGGCGCTGAGCTCCCGGCGCAGCACTTGGCTGCGCCGGGAACCTTGCGGACACCAAACTACTTGATCAGAGTCTGCAGCTTGGACTGCAGTGCTTGCAAGGCCGCAGCGGGCTCAGTTTGACCTTGGAGTGCGCCGTAAGCGGCATCCTGGATCGCCAGAGTGACGTCACCGTACTCCACGGCCTTCGGACGTGGCTTGGCGCCCTCGATCGACTTGAGCAGGATCGGCAAGTAGGGGTACTTCTTCACGAGCTCCGCATCGGCGTAGAGCGCCCCGGAAACCGGCGCCGCCGAGCTCGCGATGGTGTTCAGCTTCTGCTCCTCCTCGGACGCTGTGAACTTGAGGAAGTCAGCGGCTGTCCCCTTGTTGTCAGCAGACTTGGGAATCGCGTAGTTGTGGCCACCCAGGCTTGACACGCCCGCAGCGCCGAAGCCAGGCAGCGGCGCGACATCGAACTTGCCGTTGATCTTCGACGAGCCATCAGTCCTTCGACGCCAGCCCGTACACGTACGGCCAGTTCCGATGGAAGATCAGTTTACCGCCCTGGAACGAGGCCCGCCCTTCCTCTTCCATCCAAGTGATCGCACCCTTGGGAATGGTGCCGTCCTTGAACCAGTCGGTCAGGAGCTGGAGACCCTTCTCTGCCTCAGGCGTGGCCACGTTAGGCTTGCCGTCCGGACCGACGATCACGCCACCCGCGGAGTTGACCGCTTCAGCGAAGTTGACGGTCAGGCCCTCGTACTTGTTGTACTGGCCGGCGTAGCACTCGAGCTTCGAGTTGTTCTCGCCCGCCTTGATCTTCTCGCACATGGCCGGCACTTCATCGAAAGACACCGGCGCCTGCAGGCTGTACTTGTCAAGCAGATCCTTGCGGTAGTAGAGCATGCCGCCGTCAGAGGAGTTCGGGTAGCCGTAGAGCTTGTCGAAGTATGTCGCGCTGTCCACGACCGGCTTCAGAAAGCCGTCGGTCGGGAACTGTTCGGGCGGCAAGGCTTCGACGATGCCCTTGGCCGCAAACTCAGCGGTCCACACCACGTCCATGCTCACGACACCCATCTTGGGGTTCTTGATCTGTGAGTTCTGGATCATCTGCTGCCGCTGCTGGTCGGCGCTGGTCGGGCAGCTCGTGGAAGGTCACCTTGCCGTTGGGGTGCTGCGCGTTGAAGCGCTCGATCACCTTTGGGTGTTGCCGGTGACGTCCTTGCCGGCCCAGAATTCGATGTCACCTTGCTTGCTGAAATCAGCTGCGGCGGGTTCCGTTCCACCGCCTTCGGGTGCGCGCCCCACCGCCGCCACCACCACACGCCGCGGCGACGAACAGGGCACTCAGTGATACGGCCGCGATGAGTACGCGGCGCGCGGGACGAACGAAAGTCATACACGCCTCACTTCGTTGTAGAGAGGACACCCATTCGTTGGTGCCACCTCGAAACACTAGAGGCAATCTGACACAAAAGCGCTACTTCTCTCACGTTACGTTTAGATTTGTTATAAGCGGCGCATAGCACACGTGGCTTCGCTTTGGGAAGGGCGACTCAAAGGTAGAGGCCGGTTTTCCCGTCCTGGAGCCTCTCGGCGGCGACAGCATGAAGATCCCGCTCCCGGAGCAGAACGTAGTCCTTGCCTCTGACCTCAACCTCGGCACGGTCTTCGGGATCGAACAGCACGCGATCTTCTGGTTTGACCGTTCTGACATGGGTTCCCACCGCAACGACCTGGCCCCAGGCGAGCCGGCGTCCGATAGCCACTGTCGCCGGGATCAGGATCCCACCGCTACTGCGCCGCTCCCCGGGCTCGTTGTCGGTCGAGACCAGCACCCGATCGTGCAGCATGCGAATCGGCAGGCCACCCTCGTCCAGACCACCGACGTTCTCGCGGCCGCTTAGCTCGGCCACCACTCAGTCGCTCCTCCCACGTCGCACGATGGAGCGGATGATCAACAGGAATCCAACAACGCCGGCGGCGGCAGCAGCCACGGCTGCCACTCGACCGACGCGTAGATCGCCACGGGCAGTGAAGACTTTGGACTTGGCATTCTCCAGTTCGGTATTCGCAAAACGCTTCACGTTGTCGATCTGGCGCTGTTTGATTCGGTTGGGATGCACCTGGTCGATCAGCGCCTCGACCGAGGCGACCAGCCGGTCCCGGGTAGCACCCAGATCGGCCTCAATCTGAGATGGCGTACGGGTGGGCGGAGAAGCGGGCTGCGAAGCGTTGCTGGACACGTACCCTCCCTAGCACAGTTCTGCGCACCGACCGGCGGCCGAGGCGTCCCGAATCCACAGCGTATTGCAGAGCAACCGTTACCAGCGCAGCGGCAGCAACCCAGGGCTGCTGGGTGGACCGCTAGGGTTCTTGCATGACCACTCGGCTCAGCGACGGCGACGCCGCGCCCGCCTTTACCCTGCCCGACGCCGACGGCAAGAACGTCTCGCTCGCGGACTTCCGAGGACAGCGTGTGATCGTCTACTTCTATCCCGCAGCCATGACACCGGGCTGCACAACACAGGCAATCGACTTCACTGCCGCGATGGACGAGCTCGATGCCGCTGGGCTGCGAGTGATCGGAATCTCGCCAGACGCTCAGGAGAAACTCATCCAGTTCCGCGAGTTGGAGTCGGTCGGTTTTCCCCTCCTGTCAGACCCGGAAAGGTCGACGCTCGACGCCTACGGCGCGTACGGGGAGAAGCTGCTGTACGGCAAGCTCATCCAAGGGGTGATCCGCTCGACCTTCGTCATCGATGTCGACCAGAAGGGCCGCGGCACCATCGCGGTCGCTCAGTACAACGTCAAAGCCGCTGGCCACGTCGACAAGCTCAAGCGGGATCTCCATCTGTAGACTTCACCGCCGGATCGCGCGGCCTGAAAGCGCGATCCGCGAGCCCGAAGCGAGCTTGAGATCCGCGAGCGAAGCGAGGCAATCAAACACAGCCGGAGTGGTGGAACTGGTAGACACGCAGGATTTAGGTTCCTGTGCCTTCGGGTGTGAGGGTTCGAATCCCTCCTTCGGCACTGTGTCTGATCTGGCTCCGGGCCCAGGCACCGGCATCTGCCGGAGCGCGCCTCCGCATCCGGATTCGGCGGGCCTACGTCGCGCTCGTAGCTCCGGTGATGAGCGTCGTGGCACCAGCGATCGCCGCTCCGATGATGGGCGCGACGATAAACAACCAGACCTGACTGATGGCAGCGGAGCCTGCGAACCAGACGACTCCGAGCGAGCGGGCTGGGTTGACCGACGCGTTCGTCACGGGAATGGCAACGAGGTTGGTCACGGCCAAGCCCAGGCCGATCGCGACTGGCGCCAAACCTCTTCGGGGCACGGTCATCGGTGGCGCCCAGGATGACGTAGACGAAGGCCGCGGTGATGACGATCTCGATGATGAGCCCGGCCACGAGCCCATAACCGCCGGGCGATCGATCGCCGTACCCGTTCGAGGCGAAGCCACTTTCAACGGCATTGAACCCGGGCTTGCCATTCGCGATCGCGAACAGCACGGCACCAGCAACCGACGCGGCGACAATCTGAGTGACGATGTACGGCAGTACGTCCTTCCACTCGAACCGTTTCGCGATCGCCAGACCGATGCTGACGGCCGGGTTGAAATGCCCGCCGGAGACGTGCCCAAAGGCATACGCGCCGACCAGCACGGACAGGCCAAATGCAAGCGAGACCCCGAGGAACCCGATCCCGAGTTGCACGCCGTCATCAGTGAGGAATGTCGCGGCCAGGATCGCTGCTCCACATCCCATGAACACCAGCAAGAACGTCCCGAGGAATTCGGCGCCCAGTTTTGCAGCCAACGACGGTTCCCTCATGTGGCTCCCCTTTGCCTTACGGGTGCGGCCTAACGAGTGCGACCGAGCGCCGCGATTCTAGAGGGCACCTGTCCAGCACTCCGAGGCGACCACGCTGAGACGCTCAAAGAGCGGACTCATTCTGCAATCGGCGGCGATAGCTGACGAAGCTGTAGCCGTCGTGCGGCTCCCGGACGGTTTCGACCCACTCGTCCGGATCTATCAGTGGAAACGTGACCTCGCCATCGGGGTTCTGTTCGACCTCGGTGATCTCCAAACCGGTGAGCCGGTCCCAGGCCGTTCGGTAGATCTCGCCTCCGCCGGCTACAAAGATCGTTTGGGGATCCAGCCGCAGCGCCTGGTCGAAGGCCTCGTCGAGAGAAGGCACCGCATGAACGCCGTCGCCACGCCACATCCGGTCCCTCGTGATCACAAATGTCATCCGGCCAGGCAGCGACCGGCCGATCGAGTCGTAGGTCTTGCGGCCCATGATCAGCACATGCCCCATCGTCATGGTCTTGAACCGCTGCCAGTCGGCCGGAATCCGCCACGGTATGTCGTTCCCAGCACCGATGACGCCGTTGGCGGCGACCGCAGCGATCCCGATGATCTCGGGCATGATCACACTGCGATCGGCGCTTTGATACCCGGATGGGGGTCGTATCCCTCAATCGCGATGTCTTCGAAGGTGAAGTCGTCAATCGAGCCAACGCCAGCATTCAAGCGCAGCCGAGGCAGTGGGCGTGGTTCGCGGCTCAACTGCAACCTGGCCTGGTCAAGGTGGTTCCGATACAGATGTGCATCGCCCAGGGTGTGCACGAAATCGCCGACCTCCAGGTCGCACACCTCAGCGACCATGTGGGTCAGCAATGCGTAGGAGGCAATGTTGAACGGCACACCGAGGAATATGTCGGCTGAGCGCTGGTAGAGCTGGCAGGACAGCCGGCCTTGTGCCACATAGAACTGGAACATCGCATGGCAGGGTGGCAGCGCCATGTCGCCCAGATCGGCAACGTTCCACGCACTGACGATGTGCCGGCGGGAATCCGGAATGGTCTTGATCGAGTTGATCACCCCGGCGAGTTGGTCGATATGGCCGCCGCCTGGTGTCGGCCAGGACCGCCACTGGTAGCCGTAGATAGGGCCAAGCTCGCCGTCGGCATCTGCCCACTCATCCCAGATGGTCACTCCCTGCTCGTGAAGCCACTTGACATTGGTCGAGCCCTGAATGAACCACAAGAGCTCAGCGATGATCGACCTGGTGTGAAGCTTCTTGGTCGTGAGCAGCGGAAACCCCTGACGCAGGTCGAAGCGCATCTGGTAGCCAAAGGTGCTGAGTGTCCCGGTGCCGGTCCGGTCGCTCTTCTCCGCGCCATGTGTGAGGACGTGGTCCAGCAGGTCGAGATAGGTCTTCACTGCTCATCCCTCCTGTTCAATGACGGTCAGCAGAGCTGGCCGATGGAGCGACAGGCTCCAGCCGGCGCAGTTCCGCTACTAGCACGGGCAGGATGGCACGAACGGCGCGCCCACGATGGCTGATCGCATCTTTGACTGACGGCTCAAGCTCGCCGTTGGTCATCGTGTACCCGTTGGCCACGAACAGCGGATCGTAGCCGAACCCATGATGACCTGCCGGACTGACAGCGATCTGGCCTCGCATCTCACCCACGCGGACGTGCTCAATGCCGTCCGGGAGCACCAACGCCATAGCACAGATGAATCGCGCCGTCCGTTCGGCCGGCGGGACGTCCTCCAGCTGGCGTAGCAGCAGTGTGTTGTTCTCCGCGTCGCTAGCGCCGGGTCCTGCCCAGCGCGCCGACCGTACGCCGGGCATCTGGTTGAGCACGTCAACCGCAAGTCCGGAATCGTCGGCCAGGGCCGGCAGGCCGGTGGCTGCGACACAAGCCCGAGCCTTGAGGACAGCATTGCCCTCGAAGGTGCGCTCGGTCTCGGCTGGCTCTGGATACGCAGCGACGTCGGCCAATCCCAGGATCTGGATGTCCGGTGCCTCGGCTGCTGCCACAATGCGCCGCAGTTCGGCGAGCTTCCCGACGTTCCTGGTGGCCAGCACCACCCGATGGGAAATCGTCATCGCGAAGCAAGGGCGGCATGCTGCAGCTCGGTCAGCCGTGCGCACCCGGCGGCGCCGAGATCGAGTAGCTCGTCAAGCAGCTTCCGATCAAAGGGTGTGCCCTCAGCTGTGCCCTGGACCTCGATGAAGGCTCCATCACCGGTCATCGCGACGTTCATGTCAGTGTCAGCCGCCGAGTCCTCGGTGTAACAGAGGTCCAGCATCGGGATGCCGTCGACCACGCCGACCGACACAGCCGCAACGGAGCCAACCAACGGCTCAGCCGTCAGCAAGTCACGGTCCCGGAGCCAGCTGACCGCGTCCGCCAGTGCAACGTAGGCACCGGTGATCGAGGCGGTTCTGGTGCCACCATCGGCTTGCAGTACGTCACAATCCAGCACGATGGTGTTTTCACCGAGGGCCTGGTAGTCGATGATGGCGCGCAGGCTGCGACCGATCAGCCGGCTGATTTCGTGCGTACGGCCGCCGATCCTGCCGCGCACGGACTCCCGATCCGTACGGCTGTTTGTCGCCCTCGGCAGCATCGCATATTCACTGGTCACCCAGCCGAGCCCTGAGCCCCTACGCCAGCGCGGAACCCCTTCGGTCACGCTGGCCGCGACGAGCACCCGAGTTTGGCCAAACTCCACGAGGACCGAGCCCTCCGCCTGACTCAGCCATCCCCGGGTGAACCGGACCTCCCGAAGTTGATCATGGCTGCGTCCGTCGGCTCGAGAGGTCACCCCGCCACCCTATGCTGCGAGCAACGACGAAATAGGCAGATCCATGCGCGCGATGCGCCAGCAGCATCAGCAATCCAGCATCAACGACCAACGATGTCCCACACAGCTCCAGGCTTCGCGAGTGACACGGGACCGTTGAAGCGAGGTGTTGCCTCGGCCAGGGCAAGATCTGGTTCGTACCACGGCGGTATGTGGGTGAGCACAATCGCGGCCACGCCGGCAGCCTGCCCGATCGCCGCGGCTTGGGCGCCGGAGAGGTGCATCCCGTCGGGATTGCCGGGATGGTCGATAAAGGCCGATTCCACGAGGAGCAACTCCACGCCGTCTGCGATTTGTACAAGAGCCTCGGATGGGCCTGTGTCGCCGGAGTACACCATGGCCCCTCCGCCGGGGATGTCCTCTTCGACTCGGATGGCGTATGCCTCGACCGGGTGGGCGACCCGGACACTCCGGACGATGAAAGGTCCGACCTGCTGGCTCGGCTGCCAGCTACGCCAGTCGAAATGCTCAGCGATGGATGGGCCATCCTCGCTGACCCCGCCGTCGCTACCTGGCACCTCATACGCCTGGGCGATATGGGATGCGGTATTGGTGGGGCCGTAAACCGGGCGTCGCGGCCATGGGGCGGTCGGCGAGTAGCGCGCGGCAACGTAGTAGCCGCACAGGTCCAGACAGTGGTCGGCATGCAAGTGGCTCAGCGCGATGGCATCGAGCTCACGCGGGTCAAGGTAGCGGTAGAGCGCACCCATTGCGCCGGGGCCGAGGTCGAGTAACAGCGAGAAGGTTCGATCCTGGTATGGCGCCTGCACCAGATAACTCGAGGCTGCCGAGTCGGGTCCGGAGAGCGAGCCGCTGCAGCCGACGATGGTCAGTTTCATCATGGCGATCAGACGAACTGCTCGACACCGACAACGAGACCGCCCATCAGTCGATGCCCGACGCCCTCGAACGCCTCTGGATTGCCCGTGGTCAAGAACCGGTAGCTGGCATCCCGTGGCTGATCATGCGTCAGGTTGCGGCGGGTGAGTGCCGCGTAGACGTCCTTGGCGCACTCCTCGGCACTGGACACCAGGCTGACGTTGTCACCCAGCACGTACGAAATCACACCGGTGAGTAGCGGATAGTGTGTGCAGCCCAAGATCAACGTGTCGATATCGGCTTGCTGCAAGGGTTTCAGGTACTCCTCCGCACAATCCAACAATTCGGGGCCGCCTGTGATCCCCGCCTCAACGAAGGACACGAAGCGGGGACAGGGTGCGGTGTGCAGCTCAACATGCGGAGCTGCTGCGAACGCATCGTCGTACGCCTGCGATGTGGCGGTCGCTTCAGTGCAGATCACTCCAACGCGACCGGATCGGGTGGCAGCGACCGCCCGGCGCGCCGCTGGCAAGATCACCTCCACGACGGGCACCGGGTAGCGTTCCCGGGCGTCCCGGAGCACCGCCGCGCTGCCTGAGTTGCAGGCGATGACCAGGATCTTGACGCCCTGCTCAACCAGGTGATCAAGGCATTCCAGCGCGTACTCGCGGACATTGGCGATCGGCTGCTCGCCGTACGGCGCACGTGCCGTGTCGCCCAGATAGACGATGTCCTCGTGTGGCAGCTGGTCCATGACGGCGCGGGCCACCGTAAGCCCGCCGAATCCAGAGTCGAAGATGCCAATCGGAGCGTCAGTATCAGCCGCCACGAGCGCTCAGCCTACAAGCGATGGCTGCGCGCCGTCGCAAACACATCCAGCTGCTGGTCCGCGAGCGGCCGTTATTTTGGCGAGCGGACAGACCAGAAAGTTAGGCCCAGACTTGGGTGTCGAGGAAATCCTCGCTGGCATCGAGGTCACCGGAGTAGGCGCCCGTCGAGAGGTATTTCCAGCCGCCATCGGCGATGATCAACACGATGTCCGCGGACTCGCCAGCGTGGACAGCCTTGGTGGCTTGCGCCAATGCCGCATGCACGATCGCTCCTGAAGAGAGCCCGGCGAATATGCCCTCGCGCTCCAGCAGCTCGCGGACGCGCCGGACGGCATCGCGGGAACCCACCGAAAACCTCGAGGTGACATATGACGGGTCATACAGCTCGGGGACGAAGCCCTCCTCCAGGTTGCGCAATCCATAGACCAGCTCGCCGTACCGCGGCTCGGCTGCGATGATCTTGACATCAGGCTTCTTCTCGGCGAAGAAGCGGCCCACGCCCATCAGAGTTCCAGTGGTGCCGAGCCCAGCGACCACATGCGTCACCTCAGGAAGATCCTCCAGAATCTCCGGCGCCGTCGTGAGGTAGTGCGCTTCGGTGTTCGCTGGATTGCCGTACTGGTAGAGCATCACCCACTCGGGGTGTTCTGCCGCCAGCTGCTTGGCCACCCGGATGGCCTCGTTCGAACCACCCTCGGCCGGTGATGAGACGATTTCGGCGCCCCAGATCGCGAGCAGCTGCTTGCGTTCGGCCGAGGTGTTGATGGGCATCACGCAGATCAGCCGGTAGCCGCCGAGCTTGGCCGCCATCGCAAGCGAAATGCCGGTGTTACCACTTGTCGGCTCGAGAAGGGTCGCGCCGGGTGTCAATCGCCCGTCGGCCTCAGCAGCCTTGATCATGGAGAGCGCCGCCCGGTCCTTGATCGAACCGGTCGGGTTGTAATCCTCAAGCTTCGCCCAAAGCCGCACCGACTTGCTCGGCGACAGATGGGGCAGGCCTACCAGGGGGGTATGGCCGACCGACTCGGCAAGCGAGGCGTATCGCACCATGAATGAACGACCTCAGCCGCCGGCAACAGCGGGCAGGACAACAACAACGTCCCCATCCGTGGTCGGGGCATCGAGTCCACCGCTGAAGCGGACATCCTCGTCGTTCACGTAGACGTTGACGAAACGGCGTAACGTCTCCGCCTCCACGATCCGGTCCTTCAAGCCAGGGTTGCGTGCCTCGATGTCGTCCAGCACCTGTTGCAGGGTGGCACCCTTTCCGTGCACCGCCTTCGCGCCGCCGGTGAACGTACGGAGGATCGTTGGGATCCTCACCTCTACTGACATCGAGTCTCTCCTCTGTTCGCACTGCGAGCGTCGGGCGCGCGAGCAGTGCCAGATAACGTGCCTGGTTACGCCTGCCAAACGACTGGCCTTCCAGGCCTATTCCGTGATGTCGATCTGCTCCTCGGTGACCGACCCATCGACGATGCGGTAGGAGCGTACGCTGACCGGGCCAGCTGAGGCACCCGACTCCGCAGTCGACACCAGCACGTAATGAGCCTGCGGTTCAGAGGCGAGGGCGATGTCGGTCCGCGATGGATAGGCCTCAGTCGAGGTGTGCGAATGGTAGACGACCACGATCTCCTCCCCCGCCGCGCTCATCGCCTTGTACAACTCGAACTGCTCCTGCGGATCGAAGCGGAAGAAGGTCGGCGAGCGGTCGGCGTTGATCATCCGGACTAGCCGAGTCCCCACGTCGGTGCCCTCCGGCCCGACGATCACCCCGCATGCCTCGTCTGGATGATCTTTCCGAGCGTGGGCGATCATGGCATCCACGTGCTCGCGGGCGATCTTCAGCACGGCGGTCACACTAGAGGGCGATGCACCACCCTCAGCCGGCACATCCGGACTCTGAGACCTAGGGTCATGGCCAAAAGACAGCTGCGAGCGTCGGAAATCGCGCGCCCGCCGTACGGAGGAGGAGTGAGCAGAGGCGTTCTTTCCTCTGCAAGCGACGACGACGACGGCGGATCCAAGCGCGCGATGCGCGAGCAGCTCTAAATCAAAAGGGGGTCGTGATGCCGAGGCGCTCGATCAGCAGGAGGAAAGCCTCCGCAAAGGGATTGTCCCGGGTCGCCTTGCGGATCTCGGTCCAGTCGAGTTGCTCGCGTACGGCACGTACTACCAGCAGCAGGGCCGCAAAATCGCAGTAGTGCTCTGACAGCGACTGCAACTTGGCGATCATGATGGGAGTAGCTGGCAGCACCGGAATTCGCACGCCGAGCACCTCGTATTCACGCGCAGTGCGGAGCAGCGACTCGCTGACTGGCGTGCCTGCCAGGCGATGCAGCACGTCGACCAGTGCGGGCTCATCTGCAGGCTCGGTCCTGTCCCCGAAGTAGGCCTTGAACAGCCAGTCCTCAGGCGGTCGCTCGATCCGCAGCCCGGCGCCCGCCAGGCTATGAGCGGCCTTCTCGACATCGGTTTCAGCCACCACAAGATCGACATCGTGACTGGGCTCCGGCCCGCCGTGCACCCAGAGGGCATAGCCGCCGCCCAACGCGAAGAGGACGCCGTCGGCCTTCAGAGCTGACGCCGAGCGCTTGAGGGCCGTACGAAGCAGCGGCTCATCGGCTGTGTCGGACGGCGGCGGTGGTTGCTCGACGATGGTGGGTACCTTCTTCCCATGCGGTTGGCGACATTTAACATCCTGCACGGCCGCTCGATCCACGACGGGGTGGTCGATCTTGATCGGCTGGCCGATGTTATCCGTTTCTTGAACGCCGACATTTTGGCGCTCCAGGAAGTCGACCGTGACCAGCCGCGTTCCCATCTCGCCGATCTGACGGCAGTCGCTGCCGAAGCGATGGGGGCCGTGACCCACAGATTCGCGGCGGCGCTGTCGGGTACCCCGGGCGCTGCGTGGATCGTGGCATCGGAGAACGACCTTCCCGGAGTTGCGTCATATGGAATTGCCTTGCTCTCGCGCTATCCAGCTGATTCCTGGCAGGTTCTCCGGCTACCGCGGATCCCGACGCCCGTACCGCACTATCTGCGCGCTCCCCGGAAAATGATCATCGTGAAGGACGAGCCGCGAGCGGTGGTGATCGGACGTCTGCGGACCCCGGCCGGATTCGTCGTTGTTGCCAACACCCACTTGTCTTACGTTCCTGGCTGGGCGCGGGTCCAGCTACGGCGGATCAAGCGGGACCTCGCGCCGCTGCATGACCCGGTGATCTTGATGGGCGATTTCAACATAGTAGATAGCCGACCGGAACAGGTCACCGGCTACCGATCGCTAGCCAGGCATCTCACATTCCCGGTCGACAAACCCGATCGCCAGCTCGACCACATCCTGATACGAGGCCAGCTGGGGGACGTGAGCGCCACCAGCGCGCCTGCACTGGCACTCTCAGACCACCGTGCTCTCATCGTGGAGCTATCCACACCCATGTCAGAGAGGCACGATGATCAACACTGACAACTACATCCGCTGGGAACGAGTTGACTCGGTCAATCAGACTGCAACGGGAATCCTGGCCGAGCTGCACCGTGAACAGCTGAGGATCGACGTGGTACGCGCCGACGTACTGCGGATCAAGATCAGCCGCGGCTGTGTCTTCGACGAGTCTCCAACCTTCGCGGTCTGCGTCGACTCACTTGCCTCACCCGTTGATTTCCGAGTCGAACAGGACGCGGAAAGGGTGCAATTGATCACTGCCGCTTGCGCCGCATCGCTCTGGCTGGATCCATTTCGGATCGACGTACACCGCAGGGACGGGTCGCCGGTGATCGAGACCGCCCAGGATTCCGAAGGACGCTACTGGGCGTACGCGACACTCAACGACTCCTTCACGGTCCGACGCCGTTGCCGTCAGGAGGACGCGATCTTCGGGTTGGGCGAGAAGTCCGGGCGACACAACCGCAAGGGCCGCGACTTCACCATGTGGAACCTCGACGTACTGAGTCCTTCGGAGACATTGGAGTTCACCGCCGACAAGGCTGCCGACGATCCGCGCGGGGATCCCCGCAGCGCCGACTTCGATCCCTACTACGTCAGCATCCCGTTCTTCTATCACCAGTCCTATCCCGGTGGCAGCATGGCGGGATCCTTTGTAGACAACGGATATCGCGGCGCTTACGAGTTCTCCTACGACGAGGAGTACCGGATTGTCTTCCAGGGCGGCCAGTACACCGAGTATGTCTTCGCGGGACCCGATATGCCCTCGATCTTGGAGTCCTACACCTGGCTCACCGGGCGTACGGCACCGCCGCCGATCTGGTCGCTCGGCTATCACCAGTGCCGCTGGTTCTCCTACACCCAGGATGCAGTCGAGTCCATCGCACAGCGGCACCGCGACAACGACATCCCTTGTGATGCCGTTTGGCTGGATATCGAATACATGGACGGCTATCGCGTTTTCACGTGGGACACCGACCGGTTTCCCGACCCGCCGGGCATGCTGAAACGACTTGATGCGCAGGGCTTCCGGGTGATCACGATCATCGACCCTGGTGTGAAGTTCGATCCTGGCTACCCCGTCTTCGATCAGGCCGTCAAGCGTGATGTGCTCTGCCGGACTGAAGGAGGCGATCTCTACCTTGGCCAGGTCTGGCCGGGAAACACTGCCTTCCCCGACTTCGTCACCGAGCAGGCGCGCATCTGGTGGGGCGAACTCAATGCGGCACACGTGCTTTCAGGTCTAGCGGGCATCTGGAACGACATGAATGAGCCGGCCACCGGGAACATCGATGCCCTGCCGATGCGGTTTGGTCGCGGAGAGTCCTCTCACGAGCGCTACCACAACCAGTACGCGCTGCTCATGGCAATGGCGACCACTGCCGGGCTTTTGGACGCGATGCCCGAGCGGCGGACCTTCGTGCTCTCGCGCGCGGGCTCTGCCGGCATCCAGCGATATGCCGCCAACTGGATGGGCGACAATCAGTCCCGCTGGGACCATCTGTGGCTGAGTATCGCGATGGGATCGGGCTTCGGAATCTCAGGGCAGGCGTTCGTGGGAGCCGACATCGGCGGGTTCCAGGGCAATTCGAATGCGGAGCTCTTCCTGCGCTGGATGCAGTACGGCACATTGACGCCGTTCTGTCGAAACCACTCCGAGATCGGCAATGTCGACCAGTACGCCTGGGCGTTCGGTGATGTCATTCAAGATCACGTCCGGACCGCGATCAAGCTCCGCTATCGCTTGCTCCCCTACATGTATGCCAGCTTCCTCAGGGCCTCGGAAACCGGCGAACCGGTGCAGCGGCCGCTGATCTTTGACTATCAATACGACGCAACGGTGCGAGACATCGATGATCAGTACCTGCTCGGAACCGACCTGTTGGTGGCACCAGTCGTCGGGCCGGGAATCACCGCCCGGCAGGTCTACCTACCCGCGGGTGACTGGTACAACTGGCACACCGGCGAACTGGTCGGAGGCAGGCGATTCGTGACGGTTGCCACGCCTATGGACCGGATACCGATCTATGCGCGCGCTGGAGCGGTGATTCCGATGTGGCCGGAGGCACCGGATTCCACCTATGGCTATCACCCGCCCATGGTGGAGCTGCATCTGTTCGTGCCTGCTTCGGATGGTGTGTATCAGTCGATGCTGCAAGAGGACGACGGGCTGACCTTCGCGGCGATGGGAGGTGCTCGATATCGAACCGCCTTCACTCTCGCCCGGGCCGGGGCCGAACTGAGGCTCAACGCCGAGGTGAGTGGTGACGGCTATCCGGAATTCATCCGGGAGCGTTTCGCTGTGGTCCTGCATGGTGCTGCGCCCGAGGAGGCATACCTCGACGACACCATGATCATCGCTAGCGGTGGGCGGTTCGAGATACCCAACAGAGGTGTCGGCTTCGGTTTCAGCTGCATCGTGCCGGCGGATTAGCCAGAGGTGGCATCCAGATGCTGCAAAAGATCGTGGGCCGCGAGCTCGATCTCTTTGTGCCGCCATTCTGAGGCGCGATAGACGCAAGCGATCAGGGCCGTACGGTGCACGCGTCGCAGGTCGCCGTACACGAATGCGTAGCGGGCCTTCGTCCCGTCAGACGCACCCTCGGTGAGGCCAAGGTGCCAAGCTGCGTACTCCTCCCATGAGTGGCGCTCCAGATATGCGTTCTCGGCATCGGCGCGTGGCTGCACGTCACCCCAATCACTGTTCAGCACGTACTGCTTGGCGTCGATCAGCCGGCGGCAGTTGTCTACTGCGGCCTGGTTCAGTGCATACCTCGCCACATTGTGACCGCCTTCCAGAATCGTGTTTAGAGCGCCGAGATGAGGGTTTCCTGGGCGAAACCAAGCCAGTCGTAAACACTCACCATGAAGCTGCGCGGGTCCTCCTCGGGAAGCGCCGCCAATTCGTCGGCGGAAGCGGCATCGCGGATGCCGAGCCGGATCGCCACCGCGAGCCGCACACTGGTCAAGGTACGCAGCCAGCTCTCGACTTCCTCTCTCGGGATCTTGAGATCGTGGGCTCCGAGCTCGGTGGCCGCGAGCCTGTCCAAGACAACGCGCGCCTCGGTGACCTTCGTCGCTTTGAGGCCGCGCTCGGTGAATCGACGAAAATCTGCAGCAGCCGCGACGTCCTGTGGATATGCATCGGGAAACAGCCGCTTGAGCACCGGGTCTTCTGATTCCTCTGGCTCATCCGGATTGCCCTCAAGGCCCTTGACGATCTCCTCGAAAGGGTCGGCAGGTTCCGGTGTGGTTGCGAAACCCTCCGGCTCGCCATCCGAGACCAGCTCGATCAGCTGCATGATCAAGGAGGACAGCAGCTCTACCTCATATGCACTGAGCTGGCTAACGATCATGCCTCGCCTGCGATGGAATTTCTTCATATTGGATTGCCTCGCTCGACACGCTCGCTCGGCGCGCATCGCGCTTGGTGGCCGCTGCCTTCCTCGCTCACTCGCGGCCAGCAGTTCCGCAGAGCTGGGGCCGTGTCCACAGGCTGCTCGCTCGTTCGCTCGTCCAGGACAGCGGCGCGCGATCCGATCTGATTCCTCCACACGCGAGCAAAATCACTTGTCCGACTTGTCGAGGGTTGCCCATAGGCCGTATTCGTGCATGGCGGTGACGTCCCGCTCCATAGCCTCGCGCGATCCGCTTGCGACGATCGCTTTACCCGTCGTGTGCACCTGCAGCATCAGCTTCTCGGCCTTTGATTTGGTGTAGTGGAAGTAGGCCACGAACACATGCGTGACGTAGGACATGAGGTTGACGGGGTCATCCCAGACGATGGTGACCCAGGGTGTCTGCGCCAGGACTTCGTCGACTGGGCGCTCGGCGATGGCCGTTCCGCCAGCTGGTGTCAGGCTCTCGCCGTCGGAGTCAGGCATAAGAACCATTCTTGCAATGACTCTGGATCTTCGCGCATCTCGCTCATTACCGACGCTTACGCCGCGTGGCTAGGCTGACGCTGTGACCGCCACGGACCCAGTTCCGGCCGTGTCGGCGGCTTGGGGACCGAGCGAGGCTCCGACCACCGCCCTTCTGACCGACCACTATGAGCTGACCATGGTTCGTGCTGCGCTCCGGGCCGGTACCGCAAACCGGCGATGCGTCTTCGAACTCTTCGCGCGTCGGCTCCCTGAGGGTCGCCGTTATGGAGTCGTCGCCGGAGTGGGGAGGGTGCTGCCCGCCGTAAGACGATTCCGGTTCGACGAGGAGTCGCTCCGGTTCCTGCTCGACCGCGAGGTGGTCGACCAACGCATGGCCGCCTGGTTGGCAGACTTCCAGTTCTCGGGCGACATCTGGGGCTATCCAGAGGGCGAGAGCTATTTCCCAGGCTCTCCGATAGTGATCGTGGAGAGCACCTTCGGCGAAGCCGTCGTGCTGGAAACCCTGCTACTCAGTATTTATAACCACGACTCCGCCATTGCATCTGCCGCCTCCCGGATGACCGCAATGGCCGGTGATCGGCCGATCATCGAAATGGGTTCCCGACGCACACATGAACTGGCAGCAGTGGCGGCTGCGCGCGCCGCGTACATCGCAGGCTTTACGTCGACCTCGAACCTGGAGGCCGGCCGGCGTTACGGGGTACCGACGCGCGGCACAGCGGCACACGCCTTTACCATGCTCCACGCCAACGAACGGGAGGCCTTCGCGGCACAAATCGCCGAGCTGGGCGAGGGAACCACGTTGCTCGTCGATACGTACGACGTCTTCGAGGCCGTCAAGATCGGGGTGGAGCTGACCGAGGGCAGGCTCGGTGCGATCCGACTTGACTCCGGCGATCTTGGCATGCTTGCCACTCGGGTCCGCGAGCTGCTGGACTCGCTCGGTGCGACCCAAACCAAGATCGTTGTGACCAGCGACCTCAACGAGTTCACCCTCGCCGCTCTCGCGGGGGCACCCGTCGACGGCTACGGTGTCGGCACGGCATTGGTCACCGGCAGCGGCCGCCCCACGTGCGAGTTCGTCTACAAGCTGGTGGCGCGCGCCGAATCCGACGACGTAGGCGCGCCGCTGGTGGCCGTGGCCAAGAAGAGTGTGAACAAGATCTCCGTCGGCGGTCGCAAGTACGCCCTGCGACGGCTATCTGAGGATGGGACAGCCCAAGCAGAGATCATCGGCCTTGGTGTTCCGCCAACCGGTGACAGCAACGACCGGCCGCTGCTGGTGCAGCTCGTAGACGCAGGAAAGACTGTTGGAGAAGAATCGCTTGAGACGATGCGTCAACGTCACATGCGCTCCCGCGCCGAGCTTCCACTTGAGGCGCTCAAGATGTCGCCAGGCGAACCAGTCATCGAAACGCTTTTCGTTGGCACCGGCGAGGACCCAACGAGTCTTCACCACACCAAGTCCAGCGCCGAGTCGGGCGCAGCACGCAGCATGGGCGACGCGACCGTTGGGCCTACCAGGGAGCTGTGATCATGACACGGGCCTTGATCGTCGCCGACCCGCAGCGAGATTTCTGCGAGGGTGGCTCCTTAGGTGTAGCCGGCGGGACCGCTGCTGTCAGCCGGATCGATCGACTGCTCAGAAGCGATCATGGCTACGCCCAGGTGATCGCCACTCGCGATCATCACATCGATCCGGGCTCACACTTTGCTACTGACCCGGACTTTGTGGACTCCTGGCCGCCGCATTGTGTGGTCGGCACGCCAGGCGCTGAGTTTCATGATGAGCTCACGTTCCGCGATTTCTCGGCCGTCTTCGATAAGGGTCACTACTCGCCGGCCTATTCCGCCTTCGAGGGCGTCACCGCCGATGGCGAGAAACTGTCGGTGTGGCTGCGGGAGCGAGGCGTCGACCAGCTCGACGTCTGCGGGATCGCCACCGACTATTGCGTGCGCGCCACTGCACTGGACGCCGTGCGTGAGGGCTTCGAGACAACGGTCTTGCTCTACCTGACCGCCGCTGTCGCCCCGGATCGGGTTGATGAGATATCTGCTGAGCTGGCCAATGCTGGAGTGAAGATCAAGGAGTCCGAACCCAGACAGCAGAGCTAGTAGTCGCCCAGCATCTTGAGCACACTCGACGGCGCGACGGTGGTAAACGCTTCCCGGCAGATGGCGCGGAGCTCGGCATCCTCGATTTCCGGAAGCTGCACACCGAGCCAGCCGAGATGGCCAACGTACGGCGGCCGGAAGAAGCGTTCCGGATCCGTCTCGACGAGATCCGTCTGAACACCGTCCGGCGCGGCGCACCAAATCGCTAGCCGCCCGTCGCCGTGGTGGTCGTCAAGAAACATCACGAAGCACTTCTTGCTCCGGATGAAGAATGCCGGGCCACCGTGGCTCAGACGTTCGGTCGTCTCCGGCAGCGCCAGGCACGCCGCGCGCACCCTGGCAAGCGCTTCGGCTACCTCATGCTCCGGAAACCGGCTCACGATTTGGGCTCCTGTTGACTCATTTCGGACCTGTCTCGGTTGTCGGACAGCTGCGAGCGTCGGAAATCGCGCGCCCGCCGTGCTGAGGAGGAGGGAGCGGAGGCGCTTTTCCTCTGCGAGCGACGACGAAGTCGGCGGATCTATGCGCGCGATGCGCGAGCAGCTCCAAAATAAGCTGCGTAGCCTGCTGGTCATGGAGCTGTTCGACAGCCTGCTGGACGATGAGACCCTGGTACGGCGGCCGGAGACCCCTGTGTCGGCGGTGCTCGCCCGCCACGGTGAGCTGCGCGGTGCGTACCGGAGTGTGCTCGCAACGTTGGTCGTGCCAGACCGTCGACTCACCGAAATCGCTCGCCAGATTCCACCCGGTACCAGCGTCCCGGTCAGCGTGATCACCAGCGGCGGCGCCGGCGGCCTGCTTGCTCTAGCCCGCCACGACGCGCCCGGCGTCGACATTGCGGCAGTTGAACCGACCCTGCGTGATCTCGATGATCTTGCCGGTAGCGCGGCCCGGGTGGTCTCGGCCGCCCGAGAGCTGGGGCCTGAGATCACGGTCTTCATCGAGCTGCCCTACGCACCAGGCTGGATGGCCGCTGTCGAGCTGATCGAAGCGGCCGGCCTTTACGGCAAGATTGCTGCAGGCGCTGCCCGACCGGAGCAACTTGTCGAACAGCTGTCGATCTTGATCGAAGCGGACCTGTCATTCAAGATCACAAGTTCGCGCAACGGCGACTGGTTGTCCCTGCTGATGGCGGTTGAGGCCCTGGTCGCTGGGACAGGCCTGGATGATGCGGCAGAGCTGTTGCGACTCGACGACCATGATCGAATCGGCGCATCTATCTCCAACTGGGACCAGACCACGCAGTCTCGGGTACGCCGCAGGGTGCGTCGCTTGGCATCGATCAGGTGCAGCAGGCGATCAGTGACCTGACAATGTACGGAGGGCTCTCGACGAGCTAAGGACGCAACCGACGGTCAGACCTTGCGCCTCCGCCGAGCTACCAAGAGGCAGCTAGTGCTGGCCATGGCGAGCGCTATCCCGAATAACCCGATCTGCCCAGCGACGCCGCCGGCCGACCGCGCGGCACTGACAGGAGGTCCGCTCGAACCTGACGGGTCGGGAGCGAGTACTCCGTCCCCGTTGTTGTCGAGCAAGACCCTAGCCCCGATTGAGTACCTCGTTACCAGCCCAGCGTTCAGAGTCCGATTTTCGAAGTCGATGGATGCGGCATTCACCCCCGTAACCGGTACCAGATTTGGCGCACCCTGAGCCAGCGCGAAGACCGGGGTCAGCCCAGTCGCAGGATCGGGGTCAGAGTCCAGCGCCGAGTCCATCCCTCCCGCCCGTCCGGTCAAGGTGTGGTGAGCTGGCAGATGTGTGAACTGGAGCCGATATCGACCGCCTCGCAGATTGGTGAATTGATAGTGGCCCGTCGCATCAGTGGTCGTGATGGCCACGACGGTGCCGGTGACAGTGCGCAACGAGACAGTGGCCGACGCGGCCGGTTCGTCAGCTTGCTGGACGCCATCGCTGTTGAGGTCGAGCCAGACCCGGTCACCCACGGCATACCGCAGCGCGGTGATGCCGGCATCGATCGTCGGATTGATGTACGCCGCTGTCACCCCATCGGCTGCCACAGTAGCCCGAACATTGGGTTCCCCCACCCCCAGGGTGAAGGGTGGAGTCGCACCGGAGTAGTCCGGATCGGAGTCGCTGGCACGCAGGCCACCAGCACCAGCCGGCGTGAGCCGGAACTCTTCCGGCACGCCTGCAAACCGCACCGAGTAGGTGCCGGCCTGAAGGTTGTCAAACACGTAACGTCCCGACGGGCTGCTCACCGTCGAGGCCACGATCTCGCCCTCGACACTGAGCAGTTGGACGCTGATCCGACTCGCCGGCGACTCCCCCGCGTCCTGGACGCCTGACCGGTTGTCGTCTCGCCAGACCACGTCGCCAACCGCGAATCGAGCAACCTCGGACCGATTCCAGCTGCGCGACACCTCCCTCGATTCAGGCTGTGGAGTTTCAGTGGACGTGCGACCAGCTGCAACACCCATCCGCACCGTCCGGTCCTCCGACGTCAGGTCAACCGTCGTACTCAACGGCTGGTATGTGCTGCTTTCTGGAACCGGCGTGAAATGAGAGAGCGCTGCCGGGATCTCCGCGACGACGTAGTACCGGCCACCTTTGAGTTCGCTTGTTGCGGGAAGGACGAAGGTGCCATCACCATCCGTGACCCCTTTGACGCGGAATCCACTGGCGTCGGTTACAGCAATCCCTATGCCCGCCTGTGGCTGATCGAGAATGGCGTCGTAGTTTCCGTTCCCGTCAAGGTCACGGTTGACGACGACCGTCAACGTACCGTCGGTGGTTTCAGCGTCTGCCGGAACCGGCAGTGCCGCCACGAAAACCCATGTGATGAGTCCCGCCAAAGCGGCAGCTGAGCGCAAAAGCGTACGCAGCACAAAAACCTCATCGGACCTGGCCCCCGCGCCCGAAGGTTACGGGTAGGAGCGCCCCGAACGCTCCGACCTCGGCTCAATATAGTCAGGTGCACCGCAATGTTTAGGCTGTTTGGGAGTTTTGTCGGCAGAACTGTGACCGAGTCGAGACCCAGGACGGTTTAGCGAGGCCGCACGACCTGTGTCTTCGCGGCTATATCGTGCAGGGCCTGTCGCTTCGGCTGCCAGAGTGGGAAGAGCACGTCCACAAGAGTGATGAGGCGTAGGTACGCGCTGATGCCTGGAAGCACCCAGAATGCGACACGGATGCTGATCGAGTTCCAAGCAAGAGGACCGGGATCACGCCCCCGATCCACCGGCACTACGCGCAGGCCACAGATCAGCTTGCCAGGTGTCGCCGACTTCCAGCGCAGAAAGCCCGCATGATAAATCAGCCCGACAACAAGCGTCACCGAAGCCACAATCAGCTGGCTGGTGCCAGAGATCAGATCGGTCGTGTTCCACGTTGGCGGTGTGACTCCCGACCGTTCAGCTTCCAGTGCGGCGTTGAAGAAGCTGACCAAGGTCGCGTACAGCGACCGCCACACCGGGAAGGTGATCACGGTGACGATCGTCGTGGTGATCATGCTGTCAATCAGCACAGCCAGCACCCGCCACCACCACGACGCAAGGGGGACGCCGTCCGCGGTCATGGTCGCCTGCAGTGAACCCGCCCGCGGTGTTGGGTAGCCGACAGGCCGAGTCACATTGGGCTGGGGGTAGGGCGTGTAGGGAGCCTGGCCATAGCCGGCGCTCGGCGAGCCTGCTCCTGGGCGGGTGTTGCGGGACCACTGCCAGCCGTCCCAGTAACGCTCCTGAGCTGGGTTCACCGGGTCCGGGTACCAACCGCTCGGAGCGGCGTGGCGTCCAGGAGGCGCCGGCGGTGAGCCTACGGGGATGTCAGACACCTCTTCATCGTAGTGTCGGGTTCCCGAAGGCCACATCAACGCGGCTGACGATCGATGATCAACAGCTTGAGACCCCAGCGATCCAGTCGAAATTCGGGCTCTTCTTCATGGTTACATCAACAACCTGTTGCAGTTTCGAAATGATTCGGGCTTCCTTTGCAACAAGAGTGGGCAAGAGGGGGGTCTTTGCGTTATACATGGACGGACGGGGCCTCAGAAGCCAGGGTGTCTCAGCAAGGACTACTGATCAGCGTGAGATCAGGTGTGAATGCCAGGCCGTCGCAGCGGCTCATCAGCCGAGCCGTTCGGCCTGTCGACTCGAGTTCCGACCGGAATCGGCCGAAGCCCGCGACCCTTCATGCGCTGATTCTGATGTCGCTCAGCGTCACTGGCAACGACAGGATCGGACGTCGGGTCCGAGCACCGTCAGGATGCAATTCTCGCGTGCAGCCAGCATTTCTTCCTGTGGCTGCGCGACCAGCTCACGAACGGCCGCTTGGCCGTTAGACCCCTACATAGGGACGACACCAGGAAGGAATGACTCCAGATGCGCTGGAATCAGAAAGTAGCGGCGGCCGCAGGCCTGTCCGCGTTGTTGGTCGCAGCAACCGCTTGCGCCGGAGCCGGCGGAGCCGGTGGCGGTGGCGGCGGCGGCGGCGCTGACAACTCGATCAACGTCTTGATGGTCAACAACCCGCAGATGCTCGCGCTGCAGAAGCACGCCGCCGAGTTCACAAAAGAGTCTGGCATCACGGTGAACTTCACCGTCAAGCCGGAGAATGAAATGCGCAACCAGGCGGCGCAGGAGTTCACGAACCAGTCGGGCCAGTTCGACGTGGCGACGCTGTCGAACTTCGAGATCCCCCTCTACTCGAAGAACAATTGGCTGTGGTCCATGGATGACATCCAGGCGTATAAGGACGACAAGGAGTTCAACCAGGCCGATATCTTCCCGTCGATGACCGCATCGTTGAAGGGTCCGGATGGCAAGCTGTACGGCGAGCCTTTCTATGGCGAGTCTTCGTTCCTGATGTACCGCAAGGACGTCGCGGACAAGGCGGGGGTGACGATCAAGGACACGCCAACCTGGACCGAGGTGGCCGATGCGGCAGCCAAGCTCGACGGTGCAGAATCCGGTATGAAGGGCATCTGCCTGCGTGGCCTGGCGGGCTGGGGTGAAGTGATGGCGCCGGTGACCACGGTGGTCAACACCATGGGCGGTACCTGGTTTGAGAAGGACTGGACGGCCAAGGTCAATGCACCGGAGTTCAAGAAGGCAGTCACCTTCTACACCGATCTGGTCAAGGCGCATGGTGAGGCGGGTGCGGCACAGGCTGGATTCGCCGAGTGCCTGACCGCGACGACTCAGAGCAAGGTGGCCATGTGGTACGACGCCACCTCGGCTGCGGGCAGCCTGGAGGCCCCCGATTCCCCAGTGAAGGGCAAGATGGCCTACGCGCAGGCACCCGTCGAGCTGACGAAGAGCTCCGGCTGGCTGTACACCTGGGCGTGGGCGATCGAGAAGAAGAGCGCCAAGCAGGACAACGCCTGGAAGTTTATCTCCTGGGCTTCGTCGAAGAAGTATGAGGAACTGGTTGGCGCGCAGGACGGCTGGGCGACGGTGCCGGCTGGGAAGCGCATCTCGACCTATGAGAACGCTGAGTACAAGAAGGAGGCCGGAGCGTTCGCCGATGCCACCTTGAAGGCGATTGAGACTGCCGACCCGGTCAACCCAGGTGTGCAGCCGCGGCCAACTATCGGTATCCAGTTTGTTGACATCCCGGAGTTCCCCGAGCTGGGCACCAAGGTGGGCCAGGATATGGCGAGTGTGATCGCCGGCAAGAAGAGCGTCGACGATGCGCTCAACAACGGGCAGAAGCTGGCCGAAGCTGTCTCCAAGAAATACCAGGGCCAGTAACAGGCTCTGATGACTTCGGCAGGCTCAGCAGCACAGTGGTGCGGCTGAGCCTGCCGAAGCCCAGATCACAAGCGACAACAGAAAACGCTGTGGTGAAACTTGTCGAGAGCGCTGGACGACCTCCCGACAGCTCACTTCACATCTGATTAGGAGGCATGGCGCACATGGCCACCACAACGGCGACGCCCCTCGACACGAAGGCCGAAGCCAAAGCAGCTAAGAAAGCTAAGGAGCCGAAACCGCCTTTCAACGAACGCTGGCTGGACAAGAAGGGCTGGGTCAGACGATTCCCGCTGCTGCCGGCTTTGGTCTTCACCATCATCCTGACCCAGATCCCGTTCGTGGCGACGTTGATCATCTCGTTCATGAACTGGGAGGCCAACTATCCCAACGAGATCGCCTTCGGGACGCTCAACAACTATGTGCAGGTCTTCACTGATCCGGCCCTGCGATCAAGCGTGGGGTTCACGATCGTGCTCACCGTGACCGTTGTCATCGTCTCCCTGGCGTTGGGGCTCGGCATTTCGTTGTTGTTGAACCGCAAGTTCTTCGGCCGGGGAATCGTCCGCACCTTTATGATCACTCCGTTCCTGATCGTGCCGGTTGCCGCCGCGCTGCTGTGGAAGCACGCGATCTACAACCCGGTCTACGGCCTGCTCAACGGCCTGCTCACCATGGTCGGCATCCCCCTACAGCCGGACTGGATCACCGACTTCCCGCGGTTGGCGATCGAGGTTCAGCTGATCTGGTATTGGACCCCGTTCATGACCCTGATCCTGCTGGCCGGACTGCAGTCCCGCCCAGGTGACATCCTCGAGGCGGCCAATGTCGACGGTGCGAGTGCCTGGCAGACCTTCCGCTTCATCACCATGCCCCATATGCGGCGCTATCTGGAGCTCGGCGGCCTGCTCGGCTCGATCTATGTCATCCAGACCTTCGACACGGTCTTCGTCATGACCGCCGGCGCGCTCGGCACCGCGAACCTGCCCTTCACCGTTTACGAAACGCTTTACAGCGCGCAGAACTACGGTCTTGCTTCCGCCCAAGGTGTGGTCGTGGTGATCTTCTCGATCGCTATCGCCACGTTCCTTTTGCGTACCGTTTCCACCCTGTTCGAGGAGTCCTGATGACCACCGCAATCGCTCCTGCACCCAGCAAGCCCGCCGCTCAGCGAAAGAAGTCCAGCGCAGGCGGCGCCCAGTCAGGGCTCACGTCGTGGCAATATCATCGCTGGGATCGCCGCCTGGGCAATCGGCATTCTTTTCGTCTTCCCGGTCTTCTTCATGGTGCTGACCAGCCTCCACTCCGAGGTCAACGCATCAACAAACCCGCCCAGCTTCTTCGCACCCCTCACTCTCGACGGCTACCGGGAGTTCTTCGGTGCAGCCTCCGGAGCCAGCCCCTGGCCGCCACTGATCAACTCAGCGACCGCATCGATCGTCTCAACGATCCTTGTGATCTTGCTGGCGATCCCTGCGGCGTACGCGCTCGTCTGTCAAGCCGATCAAGAAGTGGACGGACGCGATGTTCTTCTTCCTGTCCACCAAGATGCTGCCCGCAGTTGCCGGCCTGTTGCCGCTCTACATCTTCGCCAGATATCTCGGCCTGCTGGACAACATCAACTACCTGTTGATCTTGTATACGGCCATGAACCTGCCGATTGCGGTCTGGATGATGCGGTCCTTCCTTGCCGACATCCCGGTCGAGCTCTTCGAGGCAGCGGCGATTGACGGCGCTGGCCTGATCCGCACGCTGCGCAGCATCATCGTGCCGATCATCTCCCCCGGCATCGCAGCCACCGCACTGATCTGCTTCATCTTCGCCTGGAACGAGCTGCTGCTGGCCAACACGCTGACCAGCGTGATCGCAGGGACGGCGCCGGTATATTTGACCAGCTTCGTCACCTCGCAGGGTCTGTTCCTGGCCAAGGTATGCGCGGCAGCGACGGTAGTTTCGCTGCCGGTGATCATCGCTGGCTTCGCCGCACAAGACAAGCTGGTGCAGGGCCTGTCCCTGGGTGCCGTCAAGTAAGGCACGGTTCGGATGACTGCACTGAACCAAGCCAATCTGGGATCACTCTCCATTCCAGTGCCGAGCTATGACCGCTCACAGGTGAAGGTCGGCATCGTGCACTTCGGTGTCGGTGGGTTCCACCGGGCTCACGAGGCGATGTATATCGACCAGCTCATGGAGCAGGGCAAGGCACTGGATTGGGGTATCTGTGGCGTCGGCGTGATGCCGTTCGACCTCAAGATGAAGGAGGCGATGCAGTCCCAGGACTGTCTCTACACGCTGGTCGAGAAAGCGCCGGACGGAAGCTGGGAGTCTCGAGTCATCGGATCGATCGTCGAGTACCTCTACGCGCCGGACGATCCTGATGCGGTCATCGAGAAGATGGCCGCTCCCTCGACCCGGATCGTCTCGCTCACCGTGACCGAAGGGGGATACAACTTCCATCCGGTGACTGGTGAGTTCGACGCAAGCAACCCGGCCGTCCAGGCGGACCTGGCACCTGGAGCGGTCCCCGCGACGACGTTCGGACTGGTGACCGAGGCACTTGTGCGGCGGCGCTCTCGGGGGATCGAGCCCTTCACGGTGATGTCCTGCGACAACATCCAGGGCAACGGTCATATGGCGCAGGAGGTCTTTGCCGCATTCGCCCGGCTCCGGGACCCGGAGTTGGGCGAATGGGTTGAGGGCAACGTCCGATTCCCCAACTCCATGGTCGACCGGATCACCCCCGTGACCACGGATGAGGACCGGATGCAGATCAGCGAACGCTTCGGCGTCGAAGACGCCTGGCCCGTGGTCTGTGAGCCGTTCACGCAGTGGGCGCTGGAGGACAAGTTCTCCTCCGGTCGCCCGCCGCTGCAGGACGTCGGCGTGCAGGTGGTTCCGGACGTCGTGCCGTACGAGCTGATGAAACTGCGACTGCTGAATGCCAGCCATCAGGCGTTGTGCTACTTCGGCTATCTCGCGGGCTACCGGCTGGTGCACGAGGTCGCGCAGGATCGGTTGTTCGCGAACTTCCTGTTGGACTACATGAACAGGGAAGCCACGCCCACCCTGGCGCCGGTACCGGGCATCGATCTGGACACGTACAAGCTGCAGCTGATCGAGCGATTCTCCAATGAAGCGGTACGAGACACCGTCGCCCGGCTCTGTGCGGAGAGTTCGGATCGCATCCCCAAGTGGCTGCTGCCAGTGATTCGTGAGAATCTCGCCGCCGATCGGGATGTCTCGCTGTCGGCGTCGGTAGTTGCCAGTTGGGCCCGCTATGCCGAAGGCGTCGACGAGCGGGGTGAGCCCATCACGGTGGTCGATCGGCTGGCGGACACCCTGCAGGGGATTGCCGCCCAGCAACGGGAGGACCCGCTGGCCTTCGTCAAGAACCGGGAACTCTTCGGAGATTTGGGCACCGAGCCGGCGTTCACCGAGCCGTACCTCAATGCACTCGACTCCTTGCACACCCGCGGCGCCCGTGCCACGCTCGAGGCCCTCGCCACGCGTTCTCCAACTCCCGTCTGAGGCCGGCGATCTAACGCCGGGGACGACGCCCGCCGCTGCAATGTGGCGCGAATTCGTTGCGCACCACGCCGATCCTCAGCGACGTGAAGACTCCGAGGAGCGCAACAACCGCCATCGACAACTCGACAAGGCCGAAGGTCAAGGCAAGGTTGCCGCTCGAGTGCAGCGCGGCGAAAACTGTTCCGGCGACGCCGACGAATATGCCGGCACAGAGAGCGTCGTAGACATTCAGCGACGAGGCGTTGCGGCCCTGCTCGCCCACCGCCGACAAGCTCATCGTTGCCAGGGAGGTACTGGATATCGCAAGTCCCATACCGAAGCCACCGAGGACCCAGCTCACCGCTACCAGGGCGTACGGAATCGTGGGTACGAAAGCGACCAGGCTCACCACTGCCAACCCGCTGGCCACCGAGCAGCAGCCGAGCGTAATCAGCGCGTCACGCCGGATACGCAACCACGGCCGGGACTGCAGCCAGGAACCGGTGGTCCAGCCAACGGTACCGAAGGTCAAGACGGCCCCCGCCTGAAAAAGCGAAACCGCTCGCTGCTCGACAAGCATGAGTGGTACGAAGGCCTCGCCGCCCACGAACGCGCCGGCCAGTAGACCCCGGGTCTGGATGACCTGCGAGAGGCCGCGATGGAATTTCAGGAAGCCCGGCGGCATCAATCTCGGCAACGCCACCAAAAGCGCCGTCAGGCCGCAAATCGCCAGCCCGAGCGCAATCCAGTCCAGCCGCTGACCAGCCAGCTGAAGGGCGGCTGCGGCAAACGCCAAGAGGCCCGCAGCCCACAATGGCGCAGGCTGCTGAGCATCGGTAGTGATCGGCTGGTGCGAGCGGATCATGCGCAGCAGGCTCGGCAACGCCATTGCGCCTCCGAAGAGCACTAACGGAATGACGGCAAGAAACACCCAGTGCCAACTCAGGTGCTCGGTCAACCATGCGGAAGCCGGCGGTCCGACGAACGAGGGCAGAACCCAGGCAGTTGAGATGTAGGTGAACATCTTGGGCCGCTGGGTAAGGCTGTAGGCCTGCGCGACGCAGACAAAGATCGCCACGTTCATGGCGCCACTGCCCAGTCCCTGCACCAGCCTGCCGGTGAGCAGCTGGGCCATATGCTGAGCCGTTCCTGATACCACGAGCCCGGCCAGAAAGATCACAAGGCCAGCCAAGAGCGGCTTGGCGGGGCCGATCCGATCGCTGAGCCGGCCACAAACCACCGTGGCGAACAGCATTCCGATCAAGAACAGCGAGAACGCCCAGGCGTAGTAACTCAGTCCGTCGAGATCGCGGGCTGCCACCGGCATTGCGGTTGCCACCGAGATGGTCTCGAAGGCGATGGCGACGATGGTGGCGCACAGCCCAATCGTGAGCGCACGCTGCGAGACCTTGGGCACAACACCCTCGGCACCCTCGCGCGCGGTCTGCTGCGTGGCCATTTCACCAGTTCATCACCTCAGGCCGACTCGAGGTCAATTCGGCTTGCATGGTGATTGGTTGCGCTGTCAAACATCCCACGCTGCGTGGGATCCTCACGCTGTGCATGGGGAGCCATGTACAGCGCGAATACCCACGCTGCATGGGATGTTTGCGCGCCGCGCATGTCTAGACTGGCCAACGTGAGTCAGGAACTGAGTCCCGGCGCCCAGACCATCGTCGACGAGCGCACCCAGGAGCGCCCCGACTACCGCACTGAGGAGGGCGACCATGAGCGCTTCTCTCATTACGTGCCCAAGGACAAGCTGACCGAGGCCATGGTGATGGGCACCCCCGTGGTCGCACTCTGCGGCAAGGTATGGGTACCCAGCCGCGACCCGGAGCGCTTCCCGGTTTGCCCGGAATGCAAGGAGATCTGGGAGTCACTAGCGCCAGGCGGCGACAAGAACTGACTGGTCAGAACCCTGGTCGCTACGGGTCAACAGGATTCTGACAAGTCGAGTCGACCAATCCTGCAGTTCAACGGCCGGTACCTCTAGTCTGACGCCATGGAGTCCGAGGTCAACAACGGGCGGACGCTGGTGCTCGTCCGACACGGCAAGTCCTCGTGGGATTACGACGTCGATGATCATGAGCGGCCTCTGTCCGGGCGTGGGCGTCGAGACGCCGAGGCACTTGGCCGGTTGCTCAGCCAGCGATCGCTGCGTCCTGACCTGGTTCTCTGCTCGACCGCGACACGTACCAAGCAGACGTGGGAATACGCCAAGGCAGGCGGTGCCGCTGCCGGTGAGATTCAGTACCTCCGCGACATTTATCACGCATGGGTGCCAGAGCTGCTGATGTTGATTCGCGATGTTCCTGACGAGATCCACACCGTGCTTGTGCTGGGCCATGCACCCGGCATCCCCGACCTCGTCGAGCACCTGTGCGTCCGAACGGACTCGCCGGATTGGGCTCAGATGGACAACAAGTTCCCGACCAGTGCGCTTGCTGTCGTCAACGTGCCTGGATCGTGGGCCGAACTCGGGAAGGGTCGCGCGGAGTTAGCCAGTTTCGTTGTGCCGCGCGGCTGAGTTCGCTCATTTTCTGACACCAGTTTCGATTGCGGAGGCGGATCAAGCCCTGCGCCTCAAACCAGTGTCACTTCTTGAGAGCAATGCGTGCAGAATCGCAGCCACGACGACCTCAGGGTGCTCCTTGAGCATCCGCCAGGTAAAGCGCAGCACCCGCCAGCCATCAGCGACCAAAGCGTTCTGCCGCCATCGGTCCGATTCGAAGAGATCTTCATCCTCTTCGTGAAGCCGGCCATCAATCTCAGTAGCGAGTTTGAGGTGCGGGAATGCGATGTCGATGTAAAAGAGGCAGCCCTCCAGAAACAGCGGAAAGTTCGGCTTCCAGCCAGTGATCCGCGCCCCGCGCAGAATCCGGTGGGCGAGACGCTCGGCGGCTGACCAGGGTTCATTCCGGGAGTCGATGAGCAGCTTGAGTCGCTGCTGGTTGCCGGCTCGATTCGGAGTCAGACGAAGGGCCTCGTACATCTCAACCAGAGTTGCCGCTCGGGTGCGGAGCGCGAGATCGATCGCGTCTGCGCACTCGAAAGTGGCAAGGTCGATGGCAGTCAACGCGGGCGCCGTGTACCGCAGACCAGCACGCTCGACAACCAACTCGGCAGGAATGTGGCGACGGCTGAAGGTGTAGCCCGGGCGACTCGCATACCTCGTAGCTGCGGCGACATCGATCGTTCTCATCGGTGCGTCAGGCCAGAAGGAGGTTCTCGCTGCCGCTGCCCCGAGGAGCACAGCGTCGGGATGACGAAGGATCACGGCACGCATCAGAACCTCGACGTTGCGCGCGACCTCCGGCGGCGCATAGATACCGGGAAGCACGGCACGAGCTTGCCTTCAGTTGTGGATGACGACGGCGGATTCCAAGCGCGATGCGCGAGCAGCTCCCAAGAGACTGACGCGCGTTCAATCTCGCGGCAGCGACACGCCGCAAGGCGAGGAACCAGCGTCAGTTATTGAGGGAGTTCCGCGTGGGCGACCAGGTCGGCAACGAAGGCAAGCTTCACGATCACTGGCTGCGCCAAGATGAAGGGGTAGAGGTCGGCGCGGCCCATGCTCCGGTTGATCTGGTTCAAGGCTTTGGTCAGGGGCAACCACGTCCGCGCAATCACCTCAGCCATGGGAGCCTGGAGCAGATCTGGGTGTTCCTCGTCTGCGATGAGCCCGAACTCCTGCGCTGTTTGGAGCGTGTCGGCAATGTGCAGGAAATGCCCAAACACCTCCGCGAAGTCCTCGAGTGGATGCATTGTCGCGTACGCACTGATGTAGCGGTCGTGCCGGCCCTGAGCTGACCCGGTCGAATAATGGCGCTGCAGTGCCTCCTCATAAGAGGTGGTCTCATCCCCGAACAACGCGCGGAACTCCTCACGGCGATGGATGCTGAGGGCGAGTACTTCGCAGTAGTAATGACCGATCTCGTGGCGAAAGTGGCCAAGAACGGTACGGTACGGCTCATCCATGCTCTCCCGCAGCGCTTCCCGGTGGGCGTCGTTGCTCTCCGCCAGGTCAAGGGTGATGATGCCATTCTGGTAGCCGGTGATGATCTTCCCTTGAGCGCTGGAGAGCAGGTCGAACGCAAGACCGACGGAGCCGTCGCTCACCTTGATCGGGAGCTGCAGTTCATCGAGCCCGAAGATCAGCCGGCGCTTGGCGGCCTCGGCGACCCAATACTGCCCAAGCCCCACGGTGTCACCGTCGGCTGGCCGCGTCCTTGTCAACGTGCAGCTGAGGCATAGCCCGGCTGTCGACGCGGGATCGGCGATCCAGTTGCATCCGCAGCGGTTCAGATTGGCGCAGATGGGGCGATCGGAGCTGACTGCCACCATGGTGCCTTGCTCGCGGGAGTACCCGACCGCGGTACCGCACGTCACGCACACGGAGTTCTCGAAGAAGAGCTCGGCAGCGCAGACCTCACAGTGAAAAGCACGCACGATCGGCCACTTTGCTATTGCTCCGACATGTCGACCGAGACCTCCATTTTGGATTTCTTGGCTTCTGTAAAGATCACGCCTCTGACTGGGGGCACGTCGCCGTAGTCGCGACCCCAGGCCACTGTGGCGTGCGAGTCGTCGACGAGCCGGTTATTGGTCGGGTCGAGGTAGAGCCAGCCAGCACCCGGAATCCAGCAACCGGCCCAAGCGTGGCTAGCAGCCGCCCCGATCAGCTGCGGCTTTCCCGCTGGCGGCCCCGTAGCCAGGTAGCCACTGACATAGCGACCAGCCAGGCCCAGCGAGCGCAAGCAGGCCACCATGAAGTGCGCAAAGTCCTGGCACACACCGGTCCGCTTGTCCAGCAGGTCGGAGATCTTGGTTCTCAGGGTGGTCGAGCCTGACTTGTACGTGAAGTCCTGGTGAATCCGCTGCATGAGGTCAACCGCGGCTTCGCCGATCGGGCGTCCGGCCGGGAAGGACTGTCTGGCATAGTGCTGGATCGCCGGGGGGACGTCAACATAAGGCGACGGGAGGGTGAAGTCCATCGCTTCCCATGCTTCGCCGTCGTGGTCTCGCAAGCGAGGCTGGGTCCACTCCCAGGGCACAGCCAGTGCTTCCGGATCCAGCTCGTTCACGCCGATTTCGACCACGCTGACCGACGTGACGACCAACCTGGAATGGGCCTGGACGACATGGAAGTAGCCCTTGGCGTTGCCATAGAGATCAATGTGCCGGAACAGGTCAGCCGGCTCGGGCTCGATCGCGATCTCATTGGCTACGCAGGTCTGCCACGCTAGATCACGCGGGCGAAGATGGAACAACCCGTAGCTCCCCGTGACGTCGGAGTCATAGGTGTAGGTGGTGCGGTGCTCGATGCGGTAGGTGGTCATGCCGTGCCACCCAACGCGTCGCTGCGAAACAGCGGCCGCTGCGTTGGCGGCGGCTGCTGATACTGGTCCCGGATCGCCCCCGACAAGCCTCGCAGCTGATGTTGCAGCCCAACAAGGAATTCCTCCAGCGGAGCCCGACGGCCATCCGCGGACTCGGCGAGCACTACCGGATCGGCGATGCGTACGCGTTCCACCAACGCGTCCAGCAGCCGCAACGGTCGACTTGTCGGTGAGGTGTTGGGCAGTGCGCGGAGGTCAGTTCTGATCCGCTGCAGCTGATAGGCGACCGAGCGCGGGTTGTACGGATCCAGGACCAGCAACTCGATCACCTCGTCGACCCCGGATCGTGTCCGATAACGGCGTCGGAACGTCACGATCGACTCGGCGGCCTTGAGCACCGCCTCCAGCACCAGTCGATCCGTCTCCGGCGCCCGTTCCCGGCAGATCGTCACCCGCAGCAGCGACAAGATCTGCAGCGCGCGCTCCAGCCCGCGACCGGAGTCGAGCATGTACCACCCAGGATCGCGGACCATGTTCTCGGTCGCGATACCCGCCAGTGCCAGTAGACCGGACAGCACGCGCTCGCTCGCGTCAGTCAGCTGAAGCCCCTGGTCATAAGGATTGTCGGCAAGCGCGGCAAGAGCGCGCTCGATGTCGGCCAGCACCATCCAGACGTCTTCGGAGAGCTGGTCGCGTACGCCCTGTGCGGCCATCGACAGCGCACCCAAGGACTGAGCGGCCGTACCGGTCCGATGGCGATCCACCAGCAGTGATCGGAACTCCGGCATCATCTCGGCTTGTTGCTTGAGGAAACCGGGGTAAGTGCTGCTGACGTGGGTGACCGCCTGCAGCAGCACCTCCAGCGCTCGCCCGTTCGTGACATCAAGGTCAGTCTCGATGGCGACCGTACGGGTAGCGAGCAGCAGCCGAAGCAAGTCCTCAGCGCGTTCTGCGTACCGCCCGAACCAGTACAGGTCGCTCAGTACCCGGGGCACCATAGCGATCGAAGCCGACATGGCCGGCACGAACTCCGCCTCCTCATCGGCTCGAATGCGCGCGACGATCCTGGGAGCGGCAACGGGCTCGGTGCTGACGACCCAGACGTCTTTGGCGAGCTGGCCGTTGGGTTCAGTGACGAGGACGCCACGCCGCTCTGACGTGTCATCGGTCACTCGGGCGAGGCCACCCAACATCGCGGCGTACGACCCGCCGCTCCGGACGGCAAACGACCGCAACACGACATTGCGGCGTACCAACCGATCCTGCTCGCTGGTTGGCGCGGACGACAGATTCAACACCTCCTGCGCGACGAATCGGTGCGGTGCAGCCTTGATCCTGTCTGCCAGCCTCTTGCGCTGCCGGGCGCTCAGCGCGGCACCCCGCACGCTGCGGCCGTGACCACGGCTGATGGGCCGTATGACGAGGGAGTCCAGGTTATTCAGCGCATGGCTTAATGCGGCCTCGTCGCCGCACCACCACGTGTCAACCGACGGCAACCGCAGCGACTGGCCGAGCAGTCGTTCACACATCTCGGGCAGGAACGGGAGCAGAGCGGGATTCTCGAGCACGCCGGATCCGAGGTTGTTCAGCACGGTGACGGTGCCCTGTCGGACACATTCCATGAGTCCGGTGACACCAAGTCGCGAGTCAGGACGCAGCTCGAGCGCGTCCATCCAGGTTGAGTCGACGCGCCGCAAGATCACGTCGACCTCCTCGAGCTTGCCAAGAACCCGCATCCATACCCGGCCGTCACGAACCGTCAGATCGCTGCCCTCGAGCAGCGGGAAGCCGAGCAAGGAGGCAACGAAGGCCTGGTCGAAGGCGGTTTCAGAGTGCGTGCCGGGGCTCAGCACGACGACGCGCGGGTCCTCGACGGCGCCGGGCGCCGCATCAATGAGGGCGAGGCGCATTGCCTGGAAGAACGGCGTGAGGCGATGCAAGTTGGCCTGGTGATAGATATCCGGAATCACCCGCGACACGACACGACGATTCTGCATGGCGTATCCGGCACCGGAGGGCGCCTGAGTCCGATCTGAGATGACTTTCCACTGCCCGCTGCCGTCGCGCCCAAGATCCGCCGCAATCAGGAACAGTCGCTGGTGAGCCACCGCCTCGGTGCCGACGAATGGCCTCAGATACTCGTCGTGGTCGAAAATCGCCGCCGCCGGGATGAGGCGCCGCGCCAGCAGCCGCTGGGCACCATACAGGTCCGCCATGATCGCATCCAGCAGTTCAGCTCGTTGCACCAGACCGGCCTCGAGCCCTGCCCACTCGCGCTCATCAAGGATCAGCGGCAGGGGGTCAAGCCGCCACGGCTGTGGCTCCACCAGGCCGGTCGGCGTCCCGGCCGCGAGACTATGGCCGTTCGGCTCGTCTGCGATTGAGATCGCTGACGCCGGACTCGGAGTGTAGGTGACGTTGTCGTCCTCGAGCAGCCGAGCCACCTCGCGCTGCGCCTGCAACAGTTCTTTGTCGGCGAACTCATCGAGACCGTCCAGCAGTGATGACCAGCCCTGACGTACCGTGCCGTCCACAGCCGCGAACTCGTCGAACGCCGGTTCCCGGTCTGCCGTGGGCGACTGGCTCGCTGTGGCCAGATATCGACTAAGGACACTCATGTACCGTCCCGAGGCCGAGAGCTCCTGAATCCCCAGGCGCGTGGCACTCGACGGCGCAGATCCAGCGTCAGCGGGAACTCATCGTCGCCGGCCGAGCGATTGGTCAGCTGGGCATCCAGCGCCTCAGGATCGATCATCCCGGTCGTGTGCCCCATCGCCTCGAAGCGTCGGGCCCGGCGCGCCTCAGCCTCCGACGCGTTGACTGGTGGATGGTCGTACGAGCGACCGCCAGGATGGACGACGTGGTAAGTGGCGCCACCGAGTGAGAGGCGGCTCACTCGATCAATGAGATCGAAAGCCAGCGGCGTGTCCACCCCGAGGGTCGCATGCAGCGATGACCACGGTTTCCAGGCTTTGTAGCGGACACCGGCCACGTAGCTGCCGGCTGTGCCAGTGGCCGTCAACGGAACCGGCCGCCCATTGCAGGTCAGCAGATGCCGCTCGGGCAGGAACTCGCGCACCGCGACCTGCAGCCGTTCGGTCGAGGAATCCACATAACGCGCAGCACCTCCGGCGGCCGCCTCCTCACCCAGTACGTGCCATGGCTCGATAGCGCTCCGCAGTTCCAGTTCCACACCGTTGATCTTGGTCACCCCGATCCGGGGGAATCTGAATTCGACGAACGGTAGCAGCCAGGACAGCTCGAACTCGATGCCATGGACCTGCAGATCAGTGACGACCTCAGCGATGTCAGTCAGGGCGAAATGCGGTAACAGGAATCGCTCGTGCAGCGCAGTCCCCCAGCGGACAAGCGGGGCTGAGTACCGCTCCTCGGCGAACCGGGCGACCAGCGCACGAACCAGCAGTGCCTGAACCAGCGCCATGTCCGGATGCGGTGGCATCTCGAATCCGCGCAGTTCGAGCAGCCCCAGCCTGCCGCGCATCGAATTCGGGTTGTAGAGCTTATCGACGCAGAATTCGGCGCGGTGTGTGTTGCCGGTGATATCGGTGAGCAGGTTGCGTAGCGCACGATCGACCGCCCACGGCCGGTGCTCGGTGTCGGCCAGCTCATCGATTTCAGCGAAGGAGATCTCCAGCTCGTACAGCGTCTCAGGCCTACCCTCGTCGACCCGAGGCGCCTGACTGGTCGGTCCCACGAAACGGCCTGAGAAGAGGTAGGACAGTGCGGGATGGTGCTGCCAGAACGTGATCATGCTCACCAGCAGATCCGGCCGCCGGAGCAACGGTGATCGCATCGGCTCTGGGCCGCCGAGCGTCAGGTGGTTGCCGCCGCCCGTGCCGCTGTGCCGCCCATCGAGAGCGAAGGTCTCGGCGCAAAGCCGTTGCTCGCGGGCGATCCTGTACAGCGTCTGGATCAGGTCGGAAAGCTCGGCCCAGCTGGAGGTTGGATGGACGTTCACCTCGATCACTCCGGGATCGGGGGTGATCAGCAACGTCTTGATCCGAGAGTCGGGCGGTGGCCCGTAGCCCTCCAGCACGACGGCAGTGTTGCTCTGCGTCGCGGTCCGATCGACGAGCCCGACCAGTTCGATGAACTTTTCCAGCCTCTCCAAAGGGGGCAGGAACACATGAACGAAGCCGCCACGCGCTTCCACGACCAACGCGGTACGCGTTGGGGCGTCGTCCGGATCGACCACCGTCGCCCGCGGCTGACCAGCCGCCACGCTCAGCGATGGTCCGGCCCTGGCGTAGGACTCCTCGCCAGCGAACCCGGGATCTTTCCACGAGAGTGCGTCGAGCGGCAGCCGCGAGCCGGCTGGCGAGTCGCCGGGAATCAGCACAAGGTGAGCTCGTCGTGTCCTCCAGGCCGGGCTCACCCACCCTTCGCCAAACCATGCCGGCACCAGGGGTAGCACCCAAGCCGCGGGTTCAGTCTCAGCTCGGTCCAGGTCGCTGACCAGCTGTTGATCCGGCTGCTCTGGATCAAGCGTCGGACGGGGCCCAGCCGGCTCACTGACCTCTGCAACGAGCCGCGCCAGCGGATCTTCGAAGGCCGGCTGCAACTGGTCTTCCGGCAGTCCAAATTCTGCTGTCATGCTCCGGGCCAGCCGCTCGGCAGACGCCGCGGCGTCAGGATCTGATCTCGCGGAATCGAATGGATCTGCCAGCAATGCAGGATCACTCCAAAGCTGCTCGCCGTCGCTTCGCCAGATCAGGCCGATCTGCCAGCGTGGCAGCGGCTCCCCGGGATACCACTTGCCCTCGCTGCGCTGTACCAGGCCGCCTTTCGCGAAGCGATCCGCCAGCGCCGCAGCCAGCCGGTTGGCCTGCTGCCGCTTCTCGGGGCCGTCCGCAGCGACCGTCCACTCCGCTGAGGTCATATCGTCGCTCGACACGAAGGTGGGCTCACCGCCCATCGTGAGCTCAAGACCTGCAGCCGCCAGTCGGCCGTCGACCGCCTCCCCCAACGCCTGGATGGAGTCGAGCTGAGCCGCCGTGTACGGCAAGGTGGTTCGCGGTTCCTCGTGTGCCCGCCGTACGGTGTTCGCGTATTCCATCGTGGTCACCGAAGGCTCGGTTGCCCCCGTGATGGCAGCAGCGGACGCCGGATGGGGCGTGGCAGCCAGCGGAATGTGGCCCTCCCCGGCGAAAAGGGCGGAGGTGGGATCGAGCCCGATCCAGCCGGCCCCCGGGATGTAGACCTCGGCCCATGCGTGCAGGTCCGTGAAGTCCTCCGTTGGGCCGGACGCGCCATCCAGACTCGGCTGGTCAGGTGCGAGTTGGACGAGGTAGCCCGACACGAATCGAGCCGCCAGGCCACATTGCCGCAGAGCCGTCACCAGCAACCAGGCCGTGTCACGGCAGGAACCGATTCGCTGCGTGAGAGTTACTTCTGGAGTCTGGACGCCGGCTTCCATCCGGACGGAGTACGCGACATCGTGGTAGAGGGCGGCGTTCACTGCACTCAGGAACTCCACTGTCGGCTGGCCGTCGGCCGGCGGCGTGGCGCTGGCTGCGACCCATTGGTTGAGCTGCGGCCCAAGCGCGGAAGCAGGGGTATCCAGGTACGGCTTGAGGTCGGCCGCGAGCTCGTCCGGATAGCGGAAGGGATAGCTCTGGGCGTAGTCCTCGATGAAGAAGTCGAAGGGGTTGATCACCCCCATGTCGGCCACCAGCCCGACGGTGATGTCGAGTTCGCTGGCCTTGCTCGGGAACACCACTCGTGCCAGGTAATTCCCGAAGGGATCTTGCTGCCAGTTGATGAAATGGTCGGTGGGGGAAATCGTCAGCGAGTAGGCCTCGATTGGGGTGCGTGAGTGCGGCGCGGGCCGCAGTCGGATGACGTGCGGCCCTATCGCGATCGGCCGATCGAACTTGTAGGTCGTGCGGTGCTCGAGCGCGATCTTCATAGCAAGCTTGTGAGGCTCGTCGCCTAGTACCGGTAGTGGTCGGACTTGTACGGCCCGCTGATCGGGACGCCCAGATAGTCGGCCTGCTTGGGAGTGAGCTCGGTCAAGTGCACACCAAGTGCGTCCAGGTGCAGCCGGGCGACGGACTCATCGAGATGCTTAGGCAGGGTGTAGACGCCGAGCGGATACTCCTCAGGCTTGGTGAACAGCTCGATCTGCGCAAACACCTGATTGGTGAAGGAGTTGCTCATCACGAAGCTGGGGTGACCAGTCGCATTACCCAGATTCATCAACCGGCCTTCGCTGAGCACGATGATGCTGTGAGTCTTCCCGGGCTCGGCTTCGCCGAGACGCGGTTCGGCACCGTTCTCAGTGAACTGCCACTCGTCGACCTGAGGCTTGATGTTGATCTTGGTTGCGTTGGGCAGTGCGGCCAATCCGGCGATGTCGATCTCATTGTCAAAGTGCCCGATGTTGGAAACGATCGCCTGGTGCTTCATACGTCGCATGTGGTCGGCGGTGATCACGTCACGGCAGCCGGTCGCGGTGACGTAGATGTCAGCGATGTCAAGCACTTCCTCCAGGCTGGTCACCTGGAACCCGTCCATTGCTGCCTGTAGTGCGCAGATCGGGTCGATCTCGGTGACGATCACGCGGGCGCCCTGTCCGCGAAGTGAATCCGCGCAGCCCTTGCCTACGTCGCCGTAGCCGCAGACAACGGCGACCTTGCCGCCGATCAAGACGTCGGTGGCACGGTTGAGGCCGTCGATCAGCGAATGCCGCACGCCGTAGCGGTTGTCGAACTTTGACTTGGTGACTGAGTCGTTGACATTGATCGCGGGGAACATCAGGGAGCCGGCGCGCAGCATCTCGTACAGGCGATGTACGCCGGTGGTGGTCTCCTCAGTCACGCCCTTGATGGCATTCGCGATCTGTATCCAGGAGCGTCCCCCTGCCAGCGACTCGCGTACCAGTTCGAGGAATACGCGCCGCTCTTCCGAGTCCTCTGGCGATGGGTCTGGCACCTCCCCGGCCTTCTCCGCCTCGGCGCCGTCGTGGACGAGCAACGTGGCGTCACCGCCATCGTCGAGAATCATGTTCGCCAGTTCGTCATCTGGCCAGTGGAGAATCTCGCCGGTACACCACCAGTACTCCTGCAGGGTCTCGCCCTTCCAGGCGAATACTGGTACCCCCTTGGGCTCGTCCGGCGTACCGTTCGGCCCGATGACCACGGCCGCAGCCGCATGGTCCTGGGTGGAGAAGATGTTGCAGCTTGCCCATCGCACCTCGGCGCCTAAAGCCACCAGGGTCTCGATGAGCACCGCTGTCTGCACTGTCATATGAAGTGAGCCTGCGATCTTGGCTCCGGCCAGTGGCTTGGAGTCGCCGTACTGGGCGCGCATGGCCATCAGTCCTGGCATCTCATGCTCGGCCAGTCTGATCTCCTTGCGGCCAAACTCGGCGAGGCTTAGATCGGCAACGCGAAAATCCATGAGTGGAAGCCTATGGGAGGTGGCTGACTTCTAAAGAATCTTCATCGCTCTGGGAGTGCGTGATCCATCACAGCCGTCGAAACGTACGCCTTCGACGTGCGCGAGCAGTGCTCACTCAATGGCTCGGAGCGGCAGGCCGCTCGGGCCGTGCGAGCCGGGACATGGTTCGGGTCGTAGATATCGGGTTCGAGGTAAAGCGCGGTGACCATCGGCTCCTTCTCGCGAATGTTGACTTCGGCTCGATTGATCGTCTCCGAGACTTCCGAGGCGCTCGAGTGCGGTCCCACCGCAATCTTGGCCGCGACCAACACCTCCTCTGGACCGAGGTGCAACGTCTTCATATGAATGACCCGCTCGACGCCAGGCGTACTTGCCAGTGCCCGCTCGATCCGTACGACAGCCTCTGGGCTGGCTGCTTCGCCAAGCAGCAAGCTCTTGGTCTCGATCGCTAGAGCGATCGCCACTGTCACCAGTAGCAAACCGATCATGACCGTACCGATCACGTCGAAGATCCCGTTACCGGTCAACAGCGTCATCCCGACACCGAACAGGGCGAAGGCCAAACCCACCAGCGCAGCGAAATCCTCCAGCAAAATCACCGGCAGCTCCGGTGCTTTGGCGGCGCGGATGTACTTGCTCCAGGTTTGCTTGCCGCGTGTCTTGTTGGACTCCCTGATGGCAGTCCGGAACGAGAGACTCTCGGCCACGATCGCGGCGATCAGGATTACCAGCGGAACCCACCACCACCTGCTCTCCAGTAGCTCGTTCGGGTGGCCTTCCTGGATCTCTTGCCATTTGTGGTACGCCTCGTATAGGGCGAACAGGCCACCGACGCTGAACAGCACGACCGAGACGATGAAGCCGAAGATGTAACGTTCCCGGCCGTAGCCGAAGGGGTGCGCTTCGGTGGCCTCCCGCCGGGAGCGACGGCCGCCTACCAGCAGCAGGACCTGGTTGCCGGCGTCTGCTACCGAGTGAATTGCCTCCGCCAATATCGAGGAGGCTCCGGTCAGCAACCAAGCGCCGAACTTCGTCACCGCGATGAACGTGTTGGCGAGCAAGGCCGCGATAACCGCCCTGGTTCCGCCCTCGGCACTCACAGGTGAATCCTGCCAGACCGGGCCACATCCGGCTCGATGGCTACCTCTGACAAACGCGCTGTGGTATCGAACTTGGCGGGCGGTCACCGTTCCAGGCTGCGCCCAAGACCGACGGCCAGGTAGACAGCGGCGAACATGCCTGTCTGCAGCAAGGTTGCATACCGCTCGACATCGGAGCCTGACCAGTGAGCGATGGTACAGACGCGTATGTCGTTGCGTTCAGCCGACGTGACCAGGCGCTGATGATCAGTACGGATCAGGCTCTCAGAGTTTCCGTCATCGAGGAGCACCAGAGTCGGTCGCCGATCAACGGATAGCTGATCCTCGAATGGGTCTGCAAAAGGGTCGCGCGGGGCCGTGGACTCCAAGATCGGCAGCAGCGCATCCGCATCGGCCGCCAGCGCGGCGCGACCGCTGGCAGCCCGGAGTGCCTCAGCAATCCGGCGACTGGCTCGCGCGGCGAGTACCGAGCCACCCCAGACGAGCGGCTGGGCGTCGGCCAGACCCATGGCAAGATCCTTCGCCGGATTCTCCGAAACGTCTGCGAACGGCGAACACTCCTCCGCCACTTTGTCCATGGCGTCGGCGACCAGCAGCGGATGGACCTCCGGTCCAAGCTGCGTGGCGTGTAATCCGTCTAGAACCACGATCGCTGCGGCTAGCGGATCGGCGGTTGCGGTGGGCAGCACGATCGTGGATCGGGAGGCCGCATGCTCGAAGATCATCGAGGGTCGGGGGCAGGCGATCAACAGCTGGGAACCACGGCGTACCGACTCGTGCACGGTTGCTATCAGACCGGGCGGCGCACTCTCGCTCGCCATGACGACCACAAGGTCTAGAGCGCCGACCCAGCCGGGAAGGCCGTGGGTCGGCCAAGCCACAAACGGGACTGGACACACCGGTTCCAGCATCGCCCGGATGAAGCGGGCCTCAGTCCCTGCGGCGATAACCGCCCTGGGCCGCGGTAACCCTTGCAGCAGACCAATAGGCTCGGCCGAGTCGGCGGCTTCGCGTCGGACGCGGGCCCCGGCTTCGGCCAGCCGGCGCAGGATCGCATCCGCCCCGGCTATCGCCTTCTGATCTTCCAGCCAGGCATCGTTGAAGACAGACATCACCGGCCGGGCGAGGTGCCAGGACGATCCACGCGAGAACTGGGGCGGCGAGCCTCGTCGATCAGCAGCACGGGAATCTGCTGCCGTACCGGATAGGCCAGGCCACAGTCCGCCGCCAGGCATACCAGCTCGTCGCGATCATGATCGACAGCGAGTGCTCCATGACAGTTGGGACAGGCCAAAATCTCCAGCAACTCAGGTGCCAGATCGACTGCCACGCTCATTCCTCCTCAACTCGACTCCGTTATGCGCGGATCAAACCTAACGTCTCATCGCGCAACGCCTCCATCCTCTCCCGGTCGGCGGCTTCCACATTGAGCCTGAGCAGCGGCTCGGTGTTGCTGGGTCGTACGTTCACCCACCAGTCCGGCCCAGACACGGTCAGCCCGTCGAGTCGATCTTGCTCGCCGCGGCCTGCGAAGGCCGCCGCCACTCGATCCATGATCATCTGCTGATCGCTGACGAGGCTGTTGATCTCTCCGGAAGCGGCGTACCGGTCAAAGCGAGCCACTAGCTCTGACAGCGGCCGGTCCGAATGGCCGGTCGCAGCCAGCACATGCAGAGCCGCGAGCATGCCTGTGTCAGCTCCCCAGAAGTCGCGGAAGTAATAGTGCGCTGAGTGCTCACCGCCGAAGATCGCGTTGTGCTCGGCCATGGCGGCCTTTACGAAGGTGTGACCGACTCTGCTGACGACGATCTTGCCGCCTTCGGCCAAGACGACTTCCGGCACAACCCGCGAGGTGATCTTGTTACACACGATCGTGGCGCCTCGCTCACGGGCCAGCTCCTGGCTGGCGATCATTGCGGTGATGACCGACGGGCTGACCACGTGGCCGCGCTCGTCGATGATGAAGCAACGATCCGCATCGCCGTCGAAGACCAGAGCAAGATCAGCTGCATGATCCCGGACCGCCGCCTGCGCATCGAGGAGGTTGGCGGGCTCAAGCGGGTTCGGGGGGTGATGAGGGAAAGTGCCGTCAAGGTCGAGGAACAGGCCGATCAACTCAAGATCGTCACTGCCGAGTACCGCCGGCAAGGTATATCCAGCCATCCCGTTACCGGCGTCGGCCACCACCCGCAGCCGGCGGATGCCGCTCAGATCCACAAGGGAATGCAGGTAGTTGGCATAGGCCGGTAGCAGGTCTTGCTGGGAGCGCTGCCCTGGTGCCACCTCTGGCAGCAGTGGCTCGGCGGCGCTCACACGATCGGCGATCTCGGCCAATGCGGCTGAAGTGATCGGCTTCGCGCCTGCCAGGCAGAACTTGATCCCGTTGTACCCACCTGGATTGTGACTGGCCGTGAACATCGCTCCGGGTAGGTCGAGCCAACCTGACGCGAACCACAACTGGTCGGTGCTGGACAGACCAACGTCGACCACGTTGACACCCCGGCTCAGCACGCCATCAATGAAGGCAGCGGCCATCCATGGGCTGCTGGTCCGCATGTCGCGGCCCACCACGAGCGCTCCGGGGCCGCTGCTGAGATCCAGCACCTCAACCACGGCGGCACCAATTGCGTACGCTCCAGCGGCGTCCCACTCCGGGTCAGGGCCCTCAGTGATTCCCCGAATGTCGTTGGCCTTAAAGATCGCCGGCTTGATCATCGAGTGAGAATCCTAGACCGTCGGGTCGGCGCCCGGTGACCGGCGTCAGCCCGATCCAGGATCGGCGAGGACAGTCAGATGTCCCCGCCGCGCCAGCTCGATGAGGCCGCTGCGCCTCCCCGGAGGCTCCATGATCGCTCCGGCTGGGGGATCGTAGGACAGCCCCACGTCCCGCACCGCGTCAGCGAGAGCCAGCAGATCATCGACAGTTGGTTTCGGCTGCTCCTCAACTGTGAGCCTGATCACTTCCCAACCGCGCGGCGCCGAGAGAGTCTGCGCGTGCTGCTGGCACAAGTCATAACAATGTGGTTCCGCCTGGTTGGCCAGCGGACCCAGGACCGCTGTGGAGTCTCGGTAGGCATATGTCAGAGTCGAGGTCGCCGGATGCTGGCAGCCGGCTCGGGAACAGCGGCGCGACCTCACCTGCCCGACGCTACTCCGGGCGCGGGTTCGATCGTGGGAAGCGCTGCCGTGTCAGGCAAGTGTCCTGCGCCGGGAATCCGGTGCTTATGTGCGTCGTTCAGGTGGATGCCTCGCAAGGCCGACGAGGGAGGGATACCGGGTCGTATGTCGACCGAGGAGAACGCCGCGAGGCGCCGCATGGACGGCGCACACCTGTGGCGGATTCCTGGCGCAGGACACTAAAGTGCCAACGTGTCCACCCACCGTCGTGACCGTCACGGCCGCGGACTTCGCGGACCCCTGGCGTTGCCGAACGCACTGACTGTGCGTCGGGCGCAGCCGCCACATCCAGCCAGCAAGGCGGACTTCTTCAGCGAGGCCGTACGTGATGCCGTCGACCGGGTGGGACTCCAATGTCCGGACGTCCTCGTGGGAATCACGTTCGGGATCGAGGATGTGCCCCATTTCAACATGGCCTGGTCTGGCGACCAGGTGCCGCTTGCCGCCGCGCTTGAGGCCACAGCAGACCAGCCGGGCCAGGTTGTGATCTATCGCAGGCCGCTGGAGCATCGCGCGGTGAGCCGACGCGGCCTCCGCATCCTTGTCTACCGCACAATTGTTGAGCAGCTTTCTGCGCTCACCGGACGCAGCGTTGAGGAGATTGACCCCGACGGCGCAGGGGCCGAGGACGACTGAGCTGAACCTGCGATGCGTTTCCAGGGAAGGCTTACCGGCCTACCGCATAGTCAGGTCTGGTCGCGGGCGCCCGGCTGGCTAAGTCGGGTGAAACAAGCGGAATAGTGGCAAACCCGGCTACGTTTCGATCCGGTTGGGTGAGCACCACGCCGCCCACCACCGAGGAGCCGTCAGGCACCTTGACCACGACGTAGGACGGCGCAGGCGAGTTCAACCGCCTCGTCGCAGTGCTGTTCGGTGCAAGCAGTATGTCGTCGGTCCGGAGCGTGACGCCGTCGTAGCTGAATAGCTCAAAAGTGATCTGTGCGTCGCCGTCTCCGCTATTGCTCACGATCAGCTGACTATCGGCGATGTTGCTGGTCGCAAGCGCGCTGACTCCCGTTCGGATCAACGAGACCGCGGCCGACTGGACCGCGAGGTCTCCTCCGGCGCCGCTACGCCGGCTAGTGGAGATCACCGCCCCCGTCACGGGCGCGTTGCTCGTCAGCTTGACGCCGCCCGCCTGGCCCGCCAGACCCTCTTCGAGGCTCACAGTTGCAGTGCTCTCAGCAGGAACGTCGAGCGATGCGGCTCCGCTCGGCTCGTACGGTCCTTGGAACCCGAGGATCTGCACCGCCACGCTCGTCCGGGTAGGACCGGGATTGGTGACGACCAACTGGCGACCGCCTTCGCCCTCCGGCACACCCGGTATGACCGCAACGGTGCTCGGCGACGCTGATGGGATCTGCCAGTCGACCCCAGCGGGCTTGAGCTGATTGGTCTGGGACCGTTTGGCCACTGCGGTGACCCGACCGTGACTCGCCTGCACGGCCACGCTGATCGCGCCCTCAGCGTCCACCAGGCTGGTCAGCGAAACCGTACGCGACTCGTGCGCCCTGATCAGGACCCCAGGGCTGCCAGGAACCACAACCCGACCACTTCGACCGTAGAACCGAAGATCGACCTGGGCCTGAGCGTCGTCAGGATTGCTCAAGATCAAATCGGTGCGATCGGCATCGGTCGCGCCCAGGCCGGAGAACCAATGCGAGGTTGCCGGAGCCAGGCACGGCGCTGCCTTGAGCCCGGCTTCAGCGCCGTCCATCACGTCGCCAACGATCACCGCGCTGCTGGTAGTTGCCATGACTCCGTCAGCAGAGATCACGACCGGGGAGGTGACCCCGGATTGCTGAGCACCCTTTCCAGGTTCGGTCACCTTCAGCTCTAATGGCTTCGACTTCAGCGTCGATCCCGCCAGCAGGCCGTCTCGATCCTGTGCCTCTCGGATCGAGACGGCGGAAACCTCGGTCTTTCCTGCTGGCTCGCGGCCTGGCTGGGCCGAAGTAGTACAGATTGTCGTGGTGCGACCGACCAGCGGGATGCGACTGGAATCGGAGGCAGACCCCTCCTGGCCGAGCAGCGTTCCCCCGCCAAGGAGCAACAGCAGACCCAGGAGTACCGCACCAAGCGCTGTGGCTCGGCGGCCTGGCAAACTCAGCCTACGCAGCTGGAGATCAGACATCAGGCAAGCTCCGAGAGGGTCGCGGCGCGCCGCGCTGTCTTTGCCGGATCACGCACTTCGGGCCGTCGGATCGCTGGAGCGGCGAGCACCGCCGCCACCAGCAGGACCAACACTTGAGCAGGCAACATCCAGGGCATGAGGGATGGCAACTCATACGTCACCGTCCCGCCGGCTGCAGGCAGCGCAAAAGCCTGCTGCCACCCATCCGCGACCGGCACAAGAGCCCCGCCGTCCAGCTCGGCCCGCCACCGCACATCGGCAGCCTCGCCGAGCTGAAGCTGCCGCTCCGGAGTACCCGCCGGCACCGGCGCAGGCGGCGGACCGACGGGCAGCCGTGCTGGCCCGTCTGCGATCACCGTGCGCGCCACTTCCGGTTCCAGTTTCCACACGATCCCGCGCTCGTTGCCGCTGGCAGTGCCCAGCCCTGGTGTGTTGTCGATCCGGGCCTTGGCGTCCTCGCTTGCCCCGGTCACCCAGACGTAGCCGATGCCGAGATTGGTCAGCTGAGGGGTGATATCGGAGTCTGCGGTTCCGGCAACGAGGCGTACGACCAGGTCATTGACCTGCTCGCGCGCAGATACCGAGCCGCCGAAGGTGAAGCCACGATCGGCGTCGCCGAGCCGGAGGTGATCATCGGCAAGCACGGAGTAGCGCGCAGTGCCGTCAGAAAGGTCTATGGCGAGCAGCCGCGGTCGCGCGTCTGACTTCATCGCGTTCATCACGTATGGCGGAATGGCATCAAGCCGAGCCCGCTCGATCGGGCCGTGGGCGCCAGCCAGCACCCACCAGGCGGCACCGCCGACGCTGACCAGGCAGACCGCAATGCCCGCGAGGACCGTGGCTGGCTGGAGCCAGCTGAAGCTGCGCACCTTCATGTCCACCGAGAATCCGTCGAGGCCCATGCCAGCGGCGATGATCAAGGCTGCGAAGCCGAGCAGCAGGTAGCTGCCAACCCAAGGCCGCACCTCGGCGCCGGCCGGGGGCACGGAGACCACCAATCTGGATAGGACGACAGCCATACCGAGAGCGACCAGCGCGGCGGCCCACGCGGCAAGCACCGCGCGGCGAGCTGGGCGGCGGGCGAGTCCGAGAACCGCGACGATCCAGATGACGCCGAAGACCACAGCGCCCACCCAAAGTGGCGGCAGGCCGGGGCCAACGTCGCGGCCGAGCAGCAGTTGCCACACCGAAGCTGCGGGGGGAACCCCACCTAGAGCCGAGTCGGGCCCGACGAACAGCCGTCCCGGCGCTAAGATCACCGTCGGCCACCACGGCAGCAGAACGACCAGCGGCACTCCGAGCGCGATGCCGATTCGGCCGATCTTGCGCGGGCTGCGCCGGAGCACAATCGCTCCGAGTATCCCGACCAGCAGCGCAAAGATGATCATGGAGGGTTCGAACGCGACGAGGGCCACAAGGACCACTCCGGCCCCCCAGCCGCCGCGCCACGCCTCCGGAGTTCGCGTGCGGCGCAGCACCAGCGCCCGCGCCGCCATGACCAGCAACGGTAGGCCAATAGCGACCACACTGAGCGCCAGCCGGCCCTGATTCGTGCCGCCGAGCAGCACTGGAAGCAGGGCGTAGGTGCCACAGGCCCAGAGCCGTACTCTGCGGTCGTTGATCACGCGCCGCGCGAGCGGATACGCCGCGAGCAGCGACAACGGCACGACTCCGCACACCAGCAGCGTGGTGAGCCACTCGGGCTGGCCGAACATTGCGGTTGAACCGAGCGCAGTGAGGGCCTCCCACGGCGGTGTCACCTGCGCGGGCGCGCCCGGAATCGCGCTGATCACGGTGCGCCACAGGGAAATGACGCTGTCATGCGCGGGAAGTAACGCCGGGGCGACGAGGGAGCCGCTGCCAAACAAGCTCCGTGCGGCGATGAGACTTGCCACGACGGCAACGGCCATCGTCAGCGCTATTGGGCTGAGCCAGAGGTTCTTCGGGCGGTCATCGGCCGCTGAACTGAAGTCGTCGCCGGTCAGCTCGTCGATCGAGGCCACATCGGAATCGCCCGCCAGCAACCGATAACGCTGCGATGCGGCGCCGGTCAACGCGTCGACACCAGACTGCAAGCCGCTCCACCAGGGCGGTCGTAGCGACTCAACTACCTCACTGGTGCCAGGCGCCGGCTCGATGGTAGCCGTCCGGCTGCGCAGATCACGGAGCTGACGCGGATGAGCGACAAAGGAGCCGAGTGCGAGCATCTCATCGAGCGCTCGGCCTGGCACTTTGCCCACCAGATAACCCACCGCACGCACCACGCAGCTCCAGATCAAGCGGAGCCAAATCAGAGGAAGCATCCTGCTCGAGGCGTGACCGGCCACCACCAGCATGCCGAGCAGCCGGTCAACCTTGCCCGGCCGGCGACCCGTGAGGCCCCGAGGACGAAGCCCGGCGCGGCCGACCTGGCGGTGAGTGAACTGCGCACTCGGTGTGGTGACGACGCGGTAACCGTTGAGGTGGGCGCGCCAGCCGAACTCGACGCCATCCCGGAAGACCGGCAGGGCCGGGTCCAGGCCACCTAATTCCTGCCAGACGTCGGCCCGGACAAGCATTCCGCAGGTGGAGACGCCGAGCCGGTCCTGGGGCTCGTCGCGCTGCCCCTGATCGATCTCGTCCAGATCAAGGTCGAGCTCGCGGCGACCGGTGCCGGAGATGCTGACGCCGACCTCGCTGATCGGTTGGCCGCCATGCCGGCGTCGTGGCAGCAGCAGCTTGGGACCTGTCAATTCGATGCTGTGATCGGTGATCACATGCGCTAGCAGCTGATAGAGCGCGTCAGGCGCCGGCACAGCATCGTCGTGCAGCAGCCACAGCCAATGCGAATCCTGTGCCGACACCGCCCGAAAGCCGATCGTGTCCGCGTCATCTTGCAAGTTGCCAGCGTCGAAATCCAGGGCCGCCTTGACTGCGGCGCCGAAACCGAACTCTCGACTCCCCTCGTAGACCGCGTCCAGCACGCCCTGGTCGGCCGCATGGTCCAAGAGCGTTCTGGTCGAATCAGTGCTCGCATTGTCGATCGCGATCAGTCGGGTGGGTCGTGTGTCCAGCCTCGCCAGTGCCTCCAGAGTGGCCGGCAGCCAACGTGCCGCGTCGAAGGTGACGAGGACGGCTGTGACGTGGGCACCGGCAACGTCGACCCGTTGGGTCTGGTCTTCCTCGGGAAAGTCAGCCCAAGCCCACGGATTCTCTTCGAGCCCGAAATCGTCGACGTCGACCGGCATCAGCTCAGGCCAGGCGCTAGAGCCTCCTGGACGGTCCTCGTACGAACCGGTCCGGGTGATGTGGCTATCCATCAGATCCTGTGCAACCCCCGATTACCAATCGGGCCCCCGCAGCGCGCAAGAGGGGCTGCCCGGTTGGGCGGCCCCTTACTTTACGCGAGTCCGCTAAGTACTCGACAATGCGTCTCGGCTACACAGCGCGTTTCTTGAGCTTGCGGCGCTCCCTTTCGCTCAGACCACCCCAGATGCCGAAGCGCTCATCGTTGGCCAGTGCGTACTCGAGGCACTCGCCGCGCACTTCGCAGGACAAGCAGACCTTCTTGGCCTCGCGCGTCGACCCACCCTTCTCCGGGAAAAACGCCTCTGGATCGGTTTGCGCGCACAGTGCGCGCTCTTGCCAGCTCAGTGCACCCCCCTCGGTGCCGCTCAGCTCGTACATGTGGCTGTGCCTCCTCGACCCGCATGATTGAAACCCCTCGACCGATACGACTTCGCGGGCCGTACCGATCTGGCTTGCGCCGTATGCACCTGCCACCCGCTAGTGGGTGCCCCCTGGCTATGCAGCAACTCATGTGAGTACGGCTCCGCCGATCAGCAGAAGACTGCAAATGACATTGATGAAATTACATGCCTGTCAATACCGGAAAGTCAAGTCGTTTCCTGATATTGGGTACAAGTTCGGGCGTCAAAGTTCCGGCTAGGACAGCGGGCGGCCCCACCAGTCCACGGCTGGCGGTTGTCCCGTCGATGGATTGGCTGGGTCGTCGGCGAATCTGCTCTGGGGCTGGGGCCCATTTCTGCCCTGGGCCTGGGGCCCATTGGGCTGCGTCGGGATCGGCTGCCAGGCCGCTGCCGTGGCCCCTGTGCCCCAACCAGCTGCGGGCGCACCAGCTGCTGCTTCGCCCGCGGTGCGCCACACTGCTCCCGCAGCCGTTTCTGGCTGCCACGTTGGTTGTAGCCGTTGGTCTGGCGGCGGTGCTGCCGGCAACGATTCCTGGTACGGCGGCAGCCCGATTCCCGCTGGCAACCTGCGGGGCACGTCCTGAAGCTGGAAAAGCTTGATCAGTAGTACGACAACAATGACGGAGATCACCTGTGTCACGATCGCGGCGAGCGCCCAGAGAACCGGGGTGGGCTCGGCGGCAAGACCTAGCAACGCGAGACCAAGCCCAAACAGCACGGCAAACACCCCGGCGATAAGGCTGAGAAGCGTGAGCAGGCGCGCATGAGCGGTACGCTCGCGCAGGACGCAGAAGCTCACCAGGACCGCCAGTGCGATCAATGGCACGGGGTTTGCAGCTTGGGCGCTCAGCGTCAGTCCAATATTGGCCAGCGGGCCTGGGTAGGTCGCCATCGCAACCAAGGCCAGCGCAAGATTGAGCACCAGGGCTCCTAGGGCGACCCAAGCCGCAGGCTCCCGCAACCGCATCAGACTTTCCACACCTTCAGCGTATCGACCCGAAAGGGGCGACGCGGGAGCAGAGAGAACACTGCAACACTGGTCCGGTGCAGATCGCGATCTTGGCTGGTGGGGTCGGTGGCTCAAAGTTCGTACTCGGGGTACGCCAGGCCTACCCGACCGCAGAACTCACAGTGATTGCCAATACCGCCGACGACATCACTCTGCACGGTTTGCGGATCTGCCCTGACCTCGACACGATCATGTACACCCTCGGCGAAGGCGGGGACCCGGTCCGCGGTTGGGGCCGTGAGGACGAGAGCTGGCGGGTGATGGAGGAGTTGGCCTGCTACGGCGTCGAGCCGACCTGGTTCTCCCTTGGCGACCGCGATGTGGGCACCCATCTGGTGCGGACCCAGATGTTGAACGCCGGTTATCCGCTCTCGGAGGTGACCAGGGCACTGTGCTCCCGATGGCTGCCCCGCGACGCGCGGCTCACGTTGCTCCCGATGACCGACGATCGGGTCGAGACGCATGTGACGATTGCCGATCCCGACGCGACAGGTCAACGGCGAGCTGTGCACTTCCAGGAGTACTGGGTGCGGCTTCGCGCACATCCTGACGCGCTTGCCGTGACCCTCGTCGGCCTGGAGACCGCACGACCCGCGCCCGGTGTGATCGATGCGCTCGAGCAAGCCGACCTGATCTTGGTCGCGCCGAGTAACCCGGTGGTCTCCATCGGCCCGATACTTGCCGTGCCGAGCCTGAGCGACGCGTTGCAGCGCGCGCCCGCCCCGGTCGTCGGGTTCGCCGGCATCGTCGGCGGTTCACCGGTGCTGGGAATGGCTCACCGGCTGTTGCCCGCCATCGGAGTCGATGTCGACGCTGCCGCCGTGGGTTTGCATTACGGCGCCCGGTCGCGTGGCGGTGTCTTGGACGCCTGGGCGATGGATACCGCCGACGCCTCCTCCGCCGAGCGCGTCGAGCGTGGCGGATTGCGGGCCGTCGTCACCGATCTGATCATGCGGGACCCGGCGAGCACGGGCGCCTTCGTCGCATATGCGATCAAGTCCGCTACGTCATGATCGCCCCTGCCGGAGCGGACGATCCGGCGCAGCTTGACGAGTCGTCTGTGATCACGATCTTCGCACCTGGCGGAATCGGTGAAGTGGCAGCGGGCACTGATCTCGTAACGGCGATCCTTACTGCAATAGACGCAGATCCCCTCGGCCCGCTCCGCGAGGGCGACATCATCGTTGTCACTTCCAAGATCATCAGCAAGTCCCAGGGCCGCATCGAACCGGCGTCACGGCGCAGCGAGCTGATCACCTCCCAGACCAGGCGCACGGTTGCCCGGCGCGGAGAGACCCGCATTGTCCGTACCCACGACGGACTCACCATCGCCGCGGCCGGCATCGACAAGTCCAACCTCTCGCCGGAGTCCATCCTGCTGCTGCCACGCGACCCGGACGGTAGTGCAGCGCTGCTCCACGAGGCGCTCGCGTCCGCAACCGGCCTTCGGCTGGGAGTGATCATCTCCGACACGGCCGGAAGGCCATGGCGAACCGGCCAGACCGACCACGCCATCGGTGTCTCCGGCGTCAGGGTTCTTGAAGACTACGCAGGCGCCCGGGACGCGTACGGAAACGAGCTGCAGGTGACTGTCATGGCTGTCGCCGACGAGCTGGCCGCAGCCGCCGACCTGGTGAAAGGCAAGCTGCGCGGACGTCCGCTCGCCGTGGTCCGTGGCCTTGGCCAGCTGCTGGGGCAGGCCGAGTCAGATGCGCGTGGGCTGCTCAGAGACCCGGCCGAGGACATGTTCGGCTTCGGCAGCCAGGAGGCGGTGCTAGCCGCGGCACTGGTGGCCACCGGGCAGCACCATCGCTATGAGGAGCTGGTAGCGCTCGATCGCGAGGAACGAACATCCCGGTTACTGGCCGGAACCACCTTGGGCCAGGAAGCCGCAGACCTGATGCGTGCCATGATGTCTGTCGACTTACTGACAGATGACCCTCAGCGAACCGAGATAGACTCGCCACTCCCTGAGACGGATCGGTAGGAGCAGACCAGGTGGCGAAAGCCAAAAGCGACGAAAAAGCTGCGCCCAAGGGCGGGACTTCCAGTAAGCCCGCGTCCTCGCCACAGAGCCGCCGCGACAAGCTGGCCTCCCTCGAAGCCGCCCGGAAGAAGGAGCAGCGCACCCGGACTATCCGGCTGCTGGTGATCTGTATCGTGCTCGCGATGGCGCTGTTGGCGTACCCGGTCTACCTCTTCGTTGACGACTACCGCGCGCGCAACGCAAAGATCGAGGACCTCGGCAGCAGCCTTGCCGCCGCAGGCTGCGACCCGGTTGCTGAACAGGCGGCTACCGGCAACCAAGATCACGTCCCAGAGGGCACCAAGGTCGACTACGCCCAGACGCCGCCGGACTCCGGGACGCATAACCCCACTCCCGCCCCCTTCACCAAGCACTTCTACGCCGCCGCCGATCGCCCCGCGGTGGAGACCCTGGTGCACAACCTGGAGCATGGCTACACCGTTGTCTGGTACCGCGCCGACGCCCCGAGCGAGCAGACCCAGAACCTGGAGCGGATCGCGAAGACCTTTGGCAGCGACGACTACAACCCTGCGGACAAGTTCATTGCGGCACCCTGGTCCGACGGCGATGGCACCGGCTTCCCGGCTGGGAAGAACGTCGTCATCACGCGTTGGACAGCTGACCCGAACAACCCGGGCGACCCCACGCACGCAGCGCGGTGTCCGACAAGCCTGTGCCGAGGTGAGCGGTGCTGCGATCAAGGAATTCATGGCCAAGTACCCGGCCTCCAACTCGCCGGAGCCGAACGGCGCGTAGACCTCCGACCTCCGACTTGTCAGCGTGAGTGGTCGCTTGAGCGACCACTCACGCTGACAAGTTGGTAAGTGACCGCTTACGCGTAACCGCCGCCAAGCTGGTTGGTGACCTCAGCCAGCAGCTCCTTGATCCGCTCCGCCTCGGAGATCGGGCAAACCAAAGTGATCTGCGGGGTCTGGACGATCACGGTGTCGCTGAGCCCGACAACGGCAACGACGCGGCCGTTCTCAGCATTGTTGATCACCAGATTGTCCCGCGCGTCGACTAATACCGCGACGCCCTGGGTGGCGTTCCCGTGTTCGTCACGCGGGAGCTGCTCGCCGAGCGCAGCGAAGCCACCCACATCGTGCCAAGTGATCGGGAGCCGCACGGCGACTACGCGAGCACTGCCATCCCCCCGCGATACCGGCTCCAGCACGGCGTAATCGACACTGATCTTGAGCAGCTCGGGATAGATCTCCGACAGTCGATAAGGTGCTGCGGCCAGCTCCACTACCGCGTCGTGCGTCTTCGGCTGCAGCAGATTTAGCTGATCAAGCAAGGTACGCGCCCGCCACACGAACATGCCAGAGTTCCACCAATACTCTCCGGAGGCCAGATACTGCTCCGCCGTCGGGCGATCGGGCTTCTCCTTGAACTCGACGACCGAATACACCTCGGAGCGACCCGCGATCGCCTCACCCCGCCGCAAGTAGCCATAACCGGTGTGCGGGGCTGTTGGTACCACCCCGAACGTCACCAGCAAGTCCTCGGCGCCCTCGGCCACCTCGAAGCCTTCCAGGACCGCGCGCTGGAACGTGGAGATCGGATGCATGATGTGGTCTGAGGTTACGACCGCGACAACTGCATCAGGGTCGCGCGCCGCCAGCACTGCGGCGGGCCAGGCCACCGCATTCAGCGAGTCACGACCCTCCGGCTCGCCGAGAATGTTCGCCGGCTTAACCTCAGGGAGCTCGACGGCGACAAGATCGGCGTAGTCGGCACCCGTACAGACCAGCACATGGTCGGGCGGGACGATGCCCTCCAAGCGTTCGTACGCGATGCGCAGCAGGCTCTTGCCGCCGACAACGCGCAACAGCTGCTTGGGCATGTCTTGCCGTGACAGTGGCCAGAGACGCTTTCCTGATCCACCAGCCATGATCAACACGTAACGCATGCGGAAAGGGTAGCGGCCTCCCAGCGGCCCCGAAGACCGCAATCTCCTACGCTGGCGCCATGGCCGCACTCCTCCCTGAGCAACTGCGGCAGCGCGTTCGGCTTGACGGGTCTGCCCCGCTGTTCACCTTCTACGACCTCGAATCGGGTGCGCGCACCGAACTGTCGGCCACCACCTTCAGCAACTGGGTGGACAAGACCTCGAACCTGCTCGTGGACGAGGTCGCCGCCGGCGAGGGTGACGCGATCAGCATGCCGCTCGCGGTGGAGGCACCCGGCCACTGGCTCACCGCGGTCTGGCAGCTGGCCTGTTGGCAGGTCGGCCTTGTGGTTGACCTCACCGACCGGCCGCAGCCAGCGGCGGTGGTCACGGGCCGCCATTGGCAAGGTCATGCAGAACGTGAGATCTTCGCCTGCGCACTGCACCCGCTGGGGTTTGGTTCGGTGAGCCGCTTCCGGACGGCGTTCGCGACTACGCGATCGAGGTGCGAAGGCATGCGGACAAGTACTTCGGTTACCTGCCGGAGGCCAACGCGACTGCCTGGGTGGACGCCGAGCGCACCCTGAATCAGGCGGAACTTGGCGATGTCGACGGTCCGCCGGCCCGCCGCCTCGTCCGGGCCGGAGATCCCTGGGCCACCTGCCGGGACGGCATCGTGACCGCGTTGGTGACGGGTGGATCAGCCGTCGTCGTGGTTGGTGGAGACGCCGAGCAGGTGACTCGGATCGCCGACAGTGAACGCGTCACAACCGAGTGGATTGAACCACTCCGCACCACTTCGCTTGTCTCCGCATCATGCTGCTAGCTGATTGGCACGCCAAGTACACCAGTTGCGGCACCGCGTCGAGCCCTCAGGCGTTTTGCGGGAACCCCAGATTCAGTCCGCCGTGGCTCGGATCCAGCCAACGTGTGGTGATCACCTTGCCGCGGGTGAAGAAGTGCAGGCCTTCGACGCCATGGGCATGGGTGTCGCCGAACAACGAGTTCTTCCAGCCGCCGAACGAGTAGTACGCCATCGGCACGGGAACCGGCACGTTGATGCCGATCATGCCGACTTTGACCTCGTTCTGGAACTGCCGGGCGGCACCGCCGTCGTTGGTGAAGATCGCTGTCCCATTTCCGTACGGATTGTCGTTGATCAGCCTGACGCCTTCCTCGTAACTGTCAACGCGGACCACGGCCAGTACGGGTCCGAAGATCTCGTCGGTGTAGATGCTCATGTCGGTCGTCACATGATCAAACAGCGTCGGGCCGACGAAGAATCCGGCGCCATCGGCGTCGACGCTCGGCTTCCGACCGTCCACGACCAGGGTGGCGCCCGCTGCCTCGCCAGCGTCGATGTAGCCCGAAACCCGCTCCTGGGCCTGGGCGGTTACCAGTGGACCCATGTCGCATCCTCTGGTGCCGTCACCGGTCCGCAGCCCGACGGTCCGTTCCTTGATCTTGGCCACCAGTTCGTCACCGACGTCGCCCACCGCCAGCACCGCGGAGATCGCCATGCAGCGCTCCCCCGCCGAGCCGTAGCCGGCGTTCACCGCCTGGTCGGCAGCAAGATCGAGATCGGCGTCCGGCAGCACCAGCATGTGGTTCTTGGCGCCGCCCAGAGCCTGTACGCGCTTGCCGTGGGTCGTTCCGGTCTCATAGACATATCTGGCGATCGGGGTCGATCCGACAAAGGAGATCGACTGCACGTCGGGATGCGTCAACAGTCCATCCACGGCCACCTTGTCACCGTTCAGCACGTTGAAGACACCGTCGGGAAGCCCAGCCTCCTTCCATAGCTCTGCGACCCAGAGCGCGGCCGTCGGCACCTTTTCGCTCGGCTTCAGCACCACGGTGTTCCCTGCGGCGATGGCGATCGGGAAGAACCACATCGGCACCATGGCGGGGAAGTTGAACGGAGAAATGATTCCCACCACGCCCAGCGGCTGCCGTGTGGAGTGCACGTCGACTTTGGTGGAGGCGTTCTCGGTGAAGCCGCCCTTCATCAGATGCGGGATGCCGCACGCGAACTCGACCACCTCCTGGCCGCGGGTGACCTCGCCGAGCGCGTCGGAAAGCACCTTGCCGTGCTCGGAGGTGATGATCGCTGCCAACTCCTTCTTCTCCGCATTCAGCAGTTCGCGGAAACGGAACAGGACCTGGGTGCGCCTGGTCAAAGAGGTGTCCCGCCACCTCGGAAACGCGGCCGCCGCCGCCGCGATGACCTCGTTGACGTCGTCTTCCGAAGCAAGCGCGAGCTGCGCAGTTACTTCACCGGTGGCCGGGTTCGTGACGTCAGAGAAGCGCCCGCTGTTGCCCTCGAAGATCTCCCCCGACTTCCAGTGGTAGAGCGTCGTTGCCATGGTTTGTTCCTATCTGATGCTGCTGCTGGAGTGCTGCTGGATGATCATGATCAGCTGGTGATCTTGCTTGAGCGGACGTTGCTCATGGCGTCAGTGCCGAAATGCTTGCCAATCAGTGCGAGTGCCTTGTCCCGCTGGCGTTCCGAGACGCCGCGCGCGTCCTGCTCCCACCCGAAGACGCAGCTGCTGACTACCCCGTCGAATTCGACGGCGGCGAGTGCCGCGAAGACTTCGTCGTAGTCGACCTCGCCCATACCCATCTCCATGTGCTGGTGCACCCGGGCTGGATTACCGGGCGGATTGGTGATGTAGCGCAGTCCGCTCGATGTCAGGTGGTTCCAGGCGTCAGCAAGATGCACGTAGCGAACCTTGTCGCCGGCTGCCTCGATGATCGTTGCCGGGTCGTGGCCCTGGTGGAAGGCGTGCGGGGTGCAGTACAGGAAGCCGATCCAGTCCTCGTTCAGGCCCCGGATCAGCTGCACCGCCTCCAGCCCGTCCTCGATGAAATCGTCCGGGTGCGGCTCGATGATCAGCTGCAGTCCCTCTCGCTCGAAGATCGGCAGCAGCTCATCCATCGACTTCAGGAAATGAGCCTCTGCTGTCTCCGGTGCCTCAGGCCTGCCGCTGAACTCAGAGTTGATCACTTGAACCCCGAGGTCGACGGTGATCTGGATAACCCGCTTCCAGGCACGTACCGCGGCTTGGCGCTGGTCCTCGTCAGGACCTGACCAGCGCAGCACCGGAAGCACCGACGCAATACCGACACCCGCGTCACTAGCGAGCTTCTTGAGTTTCTTGACCCCGGCGTCGTCGATCCGCGGGTATTTGAAGAACGGTACGAAATCCGCCTTGGGCGACAGCTCCATCCAGTCGAAGCCGAGGCTGGCCACGATGTCGGGCAGCTCGTAGACCGAGCTGCTCGAGTAGAACATCTGGGGATCGAGGGCGAGCTTCACGGCCAGGCTCCCTCCAGGTCGGGCGCCTGTATGCCGGCGTGCGGTTCCTCCGGCTCGATGGATGCGACGGTACCGCCCACGAGGTGGACATGGAACTTCGCGCCACTCCGAAGTGACAGAACGCCGGCCTCACAGACCGCAACAGCTGCGTAGCCGTCCCAGGCATTCGCACCGTCGATGGTTCCAGCCTTGGCGGCATCAACCCACCGCTGCAGCTCGATGTCGTAGGCCTGGCCGAAACGTTCCACGAAGCTCGGCGTGATCGCCCCTCCCCACCGGCCGTCGGTGGACTTGACCTGCAGGTTCTGGTCCAAGCCGATGAGAGCACTGCCCTTTTCCCCGACGACCTCGGTGCGTACCTCGTACGCCACACCGGTCCTGACGAAGGTTTCCACGGTGACAATCGCGCCCGACTCTGTCTCGAAGATCACCAGCATCGGGTCGTGGGTGCCGTGCGGTGCGCTACCAGTGGCAGCGCCCTTGATCACCTCGACGCTGGTGAGCTCCTGACCTAGCAAGAACCGGACCGAGTCGACCTCGTGCACCACGGAGTCCCTGATCTGGTACTCGGAGTTGAAATGATCACCGACCGCTGGGTTGCGATGAGTGCAATGCACCACCAGTGGGCTGCCCAACCCGCCGTCGGCAATGAGCTTCTGCAGCCCGACATACTCGGGGTCGAAACGCCGCATGAAGCCGACCTGGATGAGTTGCTTGCCGAGCGCCCGTTCCTTCTGCACGATCGCATAGGCGGACACGATGTCAGTCGTCAGCGGCTTCTCGCACAGCACCGGGACGCCCCGATCCAGGCAAGCACTGAGCTGTTCCGCATGGGCGTCGCCAGGGCTAGCGATGAGAACCGCATCAACATCTGGATCATTGATAGCCGCGATCGGATCGGCCTCGACACGTGCCCCGACCGCTCCCGCAACCTCTGCGGCCTTGTCGGCGAGGAAGTCGTTGACGACTGTGACCTTGGCGCCGCGCACCCGCTTGCTCAGCGCATCGACGTGGAAGGCACCCATCATGCCAACGCCGAGAACGGCCACTCTCAGCTCATCGCTCATTGCTGCCTCCGAAACTCGATGGTGGCCCCGCTGCAGGAACTGAGATAGGCCTTGGTCCGCTTAGCGATCGGCAGCGGGAGGTCCGGCGCGCACGGATAGAGGTCGTGCTCGATGATGCCCTCGATGTCACGGTCCAAGGCCGACACCGCCTCCAGCAGCGGCGGCATCTCGGGAACCCCCAGCGGCGGCTCGATCATCGCGCCCATCCGCACCGCTTCCGGGAAGGAGAGATCCTTATCCAGCACTTTGCTGACGATCTCAGGGCTGACCTGCTTGAGATGGAGGTAGCCGATTCGGTCCGGATACTTTTCGATCAGCTCGAGGCAGTCACCGCCGTAGTAAGCAATATGCCCGGTGTCAAAGCACAAGTTGAGCCAATCAGGGTTGGTCGACTCGAGAAGTCGCTCGATTTCCGGCTGGTAACCGACATGGCTGTCGGCATGTGAGTGGAACTGCACATGTAGCCCGTACTCCTCAAGGATCCTGCGCCCGAGCTCGTCCAAGCCGGTGGTCAGCTGTTTCCACTGCTCAGGGGTGAGTTCCCGGCTCTCGACGGGCTCCCCGGTCTTGTGATGGCGCCAGGTATCGGGAATCACCACGATGTGCTTGCCGCCAACCGCCTCGGTCAGTGCCGCCACGTCGGTCACCTGCGTCCATACCGCGTCCCATGAATCGGGGCGGTGCAGATGCTCGAAGACGGTGCCCGCCAGCACTCCAAGCCCGTGAGCATCGAGCTGCTCTGACAGTTCAACCGGATCCGCCGGCAGATATCGGTACGGACCGAGCTCGATCCACTCATACCCTGCCTCGGCAACCTCACGGAGGAACACCTCCGGAGGCACCTGTTCGGGATCGCTGGGAAACCAGACTCCCCACGAGTCCGGCGCGGTACCGATCGTGATCGCAGATGACACGTACCCCTCCTTACAGAAACAGCTTCTGGGTGGCTTTGTGATCTTCGTAGGTCTTACGTGCTTGCTGGGTTGACTCGAGCGTTGAGGTGGCGCTCACCGGGACATCCCACCAAGACTCTGAATCGGGAGCACCGATCAGTGGGTCGGTCTCGACGTAGATCACGATGCTCTGGTCCGCCGTCTTGGCGGCCTTGATCGCTTCCGCGAACTCGCCGGCCGTCGTCGTCTTGATCACCTTGACGCCAAGGCTCGCTGCATTGGCAGCAAGATCGACGGGCAGTTTGTCGCCATCCAACCGCCCGGTCTCCGGGTTCCGATACCGGTACTTGGTGCCGAACCGCTGTGAGCCCAATGACTCCGAGAGCGAGCCGATCGATGCGTAGCCGTGGTTCTGCACCAGGACCGTGATGATCTTGATGCCCTCCTGGACTGCCGTGACCAGCTCGGTCGCCATCATCAGATACGAGCCGTCGCCGACCATGACGAAAACATCGCGGTCCGGACAGGCAAGTCGTACTCCGAGCCCGCCGGCGACCTCGTAGCCCATGCAGGAGTAGCCGTATTCCACGTGGTAGCCCTTCGGATCACGGGTGCGCCACAGCTTGTGCAGGTCGCCGGGCATCGATCCGGCGGCGCAGACGACAACGTCGCGTGGATCGGACAGCTCGTTCACCAAGCCGATTACCTCGTTTTGGGTGAGCTGGCCGTCAGCCCCCGCGTTAGGAGTCGACGGCAGGTATACCTTCTCGACCGTTTCCTCCCAGGCAGCGTTCAACTCGGTGTACTTCTCGACATATTCCCGGTCGACCTGATAGCCCTCAAGCAGCGGCAGCAACGCGCTGAGTGTTTCGCGGGCGTCGGCCTGAACCGTCAGACCGGCATGCTTGATCGCATCCATCCCGGCGACGTTGATGTTGATGAACCGCACGCCTGGATTCTGAAAGGCGGTTCGGCTTGCCGTCGTGAAGTCGGAATAGCGGGTGCCGATACCGATCACCACATCCGCCTCGCGTGCGGTCGCGTTGGCAGCTGTGGTGCCTGTGGAGCCTATGGCCCCCAGGCACTGCGGATGGTCGTAAATCAAGGTCCCCTTGCCGGCCTGGCTCTGCCCGACGGGAATGCCGGTCGCATCGGAGAACGCCGCCAACGAATCCTGCGCGCGGGAATACATGACACCACCGCCTGCGACAATGAGCGGTCGCTTTGCCGACTTGATCAGCGCAGCCGCGGCCTCAAGCACAGATCGCTCAGGTAGGGGTCGGGCAACATGCCAGACCCTCTTCTCGAACAGGCCAGCGGGCCAGTCGTACGCCTCCGCCTGAACGTCCTGTGGGAAGCACAGCGTTACCGCGCCGGTCTCGACCGGGTCGGTCAACACACGCATTGCGGAAAGCAGCGTGGCAGGCAGCTGTTCGGGGCGCCAGACCCGGTCGAAGTACCTCGAGACCGGCCGGAAAGCGTCGTTCACCGTGACGTCGCCTGAGTCGGGCAGCTCCAATTCCTGCAGCAGCGGTGAAGCGCTGCGGTCGGCGAAGGTATCCGCAGGCAACAGCAGCACCGGTAGTCGATTGATGGTGGCTAATGCTGCGCCGGTCAACATGTTGGTGGAGCCAGGTCCGACGCTGGTCGAGATTGCGTAGGTCTGTAAGCGGTCTTTCATTCTGGCGTACGCGACGGCGGTGTGCACCATGGCCTGCTCGTTGCGACCCAGGATGTACCGCAGGGCGTCGGGTTCCTCGAGTTCGGCCTGGAGCAATGCCTGGCCGATACCGGCAACGTTGCCATGCCCGAAGATCCCAAAGCATCCGGCGAAGAGCCGCTGCTCCTCCCCGTCGGATTCGGAGTATTGGGCGCTGAGGAATTTCACCAGAGCTTGCGCCACGGTCAGTCGGATCGTGTCTGGCATGCTCAAGCCTCCTCGACAGCCTGCGGAAGAAGTCTCGGATCGACGGACTGAGTCTCCCAAGTACTGCGTACCCAAGCCTGGTCCGGATGATCGGAGATCTTCCAGACTCGTTCGGCACCCGGTCCGGCCATGACATTCAAGTAGTACATGTCGAAGCCGGGCGCCGCGACACAGGGGCCGTGCCACCCGTACGGCACGAGTACGGTGTCCCGATCACGGACTTCCTCCAGCACATCGATCTCATGCCCAGGCGAGGAAGTCGTACGCATGAACCCGAAACCCGGCTGGCCGCCCGGCCCGGCAGCGATCTCGAAGTAGTAGATCTCTTCCAGCTCCGACTCCGTCTCGCTCGCCTGGTCATGCTTGTGGGCGGGGTAGGAGGACCAGTTGCCAGCCGGAGTGATCACCTCGCAGGCGATGATCTTGGCGGCGTCCAGCGAATCCGGCGTACCGAAGTTGCGCACCTGGCGGCTGGACTGACCGGCACCTCGCAGCTCGACCGGCACCTGAGATGCCGCGAGGTAGCGCAGCGGGAGGAACGACTTGGTACGAGCGCCACAAAGCGCGAAACGCCCGCCGCCTGCCGATTGCAGGGTCACCGCCTGACCCGAGCCGAGGTAGACGATGTCGGTTGGCCCGTCGAACACCGATGGCCGGCCGTCCAACTCGCAGCGGGTGTCGTCGACCTCAACGGCAACCGACCCGTTGAGCGGCAGCACGATCACCTCATCGGACCCAGTTTCGAAGCGGTGGCTGCCCGCCGGCTCCAGGGAGATGATCTTCAACGAGGAGTAGCCCCAGCCCACTGACTCCGGAGTCACCTCAGTCTCGTACGCGCCGGATCCGAGGGAACCGGACCGCAGCAGGTAGCGCGACTCCATGATCGTCATCGGACGAGCGAGACAGCCGTGTCGACCGCCTTCGCGACATCGTCATCGGCTGGATACAGCATGGTGCGGCCGACGACAAGGCCACGCACCGAGGGCAGGGCGAGGGCGGCCTGCCACGCGGCGTAGGTCTCGTCGGGGGCACTGTCGGGGTCGCCGCCAAGCAACAACGTCGGCAGCGTTGTCGAATCCATGACCCGCTCCATCTCATGAACCACAGGCAGCTTCATCCAGGTGTACGCGCTGGAGGCACCAAGACCCTGCGCGATGTGCACGGACTTGATCACCGCGTCGGCGGAGAGGTCGTTGACGATCTTGCCACTGAAACGACTGGAGATGAAAGGCTCCACCATGGCCACCAGCTCGGCCCGGTTGAGCTCCGTAACCGCCTGACCGCACTGCTCAAGAGTGGCCACTGTGCCGGGGTCGTCAAGATCGATCCGCAGCAGCATCTTTGCGCCCTCGAAGCCCGCCTCGATCGTCCCCCGGACGTCGTAGCCGGTATTGCGATCATCCATCTCGAAGGCCGCGCCTTGGAGCCCGCCACGGTTCATGGAGCTGAAAACCAGCTTCTCCTCCAAGACACCCAGCAGCAGCAGATCCTCCGCGATGTCAGCGGTAGCGAGCACGCCGTCCACGCCGGGTCGAGTCAGCGCTGTCACGAGGCGATAGAGGAGGTCGGTACGGCTTGCCATCGCGGTCGCTCTGCCTGATGCGCTCAGGGCGCCGCGTGCCGGATGATCACACGCGACGATCATCAGCTTGCCGTCTGGCCCGAATACATCCCGCTTTCGCCGAGCCTCGAGCAGCCGCTTGATCCGTCCTGGATCGCGGCTGCGGATCTCGTTGAGCTCACTGATCGAGCCTGCGAACTGGGTCCCCGACGCCGCGTCGGTCACGGTGCTCATCGGGCACTCCCGATCCTCGCGCCTGGCACAGTCGCGAAGTGGACGGCGAGGGAGTCGGCGAGATGCTCGTTGGGATCTCCGCCGGCGAGCAACGTCTCGATCTCGGCCTCGGTCGGCATTGCCGTCGAGCACTCCAGTCGCGAGGCCACGATGGCACCGGCGGCGTTGGCGCGCTGCAGCACTTTATGCAACGGCCAAGCGGCCAGCAGTCCGTGACAAAGCGAGCCACCGAACGAATCGCCGGCGCCGAGCCCATTCAACGGCTGAATCGGGATCGGCGGCGATTCGACTCGCTCGCTTCTCGTTTTTGCCAGCACCCCCTTCGGGCCCTGCTTCACCACCGCCAGCTCGACACCGGCGTCCAGCAAAGCATCGGCCGCCTTCTCCGGCTCAGTTTCGCCGACCGCAACTTCGCACTCCTCGCGGTTACCGACCGCCACCGTGACATGTGGCAGGGCTCGCCGCACCTGCTCGGTGGCGTGCGCCGGGGTATCCCAGAACATGGGGCGGTAATCAAGATCAAGCACAGTGAACTGCTTGCGCGCCCGGGCCTCCAGAACCGCGAAGTGTGACTCGCGACTCGGCTCCTCGCTTAGGCCGGTCACCGACAGCCACATCAGGCGAGTGGCGCGTACCGCATCAAAGTCAATGTCCTTTCGTTTGATCTGCAGGTCTGGCGCCGTCGGCTTGCGGTAGAACCAGAGCGGGAAGTTGTCGGGCGGAAAGATCTCACAGAACGTCACCGGCGTTGCATATTCGGTGTTGGTAACCACATAACGATCATCGACGTTCAACTCGCGAAGTGCATTGCGAACGTAACGACCGAAGGGATCATCACCCACGCCGGTGATGATCGCGGCCTTCCGGCCGAGGCGGGCTGCAGCCACAGCTACGTTGGCCGTCGTGCCCCCCAAGTACTTGCCGAATGTCTGAACGTCCTCGAGCCCAACGCCGACCTGGAGCGGGTAGATGTCGACACCACTCCGACCGAACGTGAGCACCTCCAGCGGCGGCTCATTCTGTGGATCAGGACGGTTGGGAGGATCGCTACTCATCGCTCTCCTTTCATTCGAGCTGCTCGCGCATCGCGCTTTGAATCCGCCGCCGTCGTCGTCGCTCGCAGAGAAAAAGCACCTCCGCTCGCTCCTCCTCCGTGCGGCGGCGCGCGATTTCCGACGCTCGCAGCTTTGAGGTCGAGATCGGGCCGCGTGGTGGCTCTCGAAGCAACGTATTGGCCTCAGTCTATGGTGTCAAGACTTTGTACAGACAAATGGTCATGAATGGCTAAATTGGTGAGTGCAGCGTCCCGTTCACGAACTGGGCTTGGCCCAAACCGAATGACCAGTCGGCATGCCTGTTGGCGATCACTGAGATGATCAAGTCTTCGGGGCGTAGGCCGCATTCGGCCTCCAAACGCTTCGCCAGCTCCGCGTACATGGCCACCTTCTGCTCGTTCGACCTGCCCTGTTGGAAGATCTGGATGATCACGATGGCGTCCGAGCGCTCCAGACCGAGGCCGGTGTCCTCAGCAATGATGTGGCCGTTGTCGTGCTCGGTGATGATCTGGTAGCGATCGCGCGGCGGAGCGGCGAAGACGTCGAGCATGACGTCTTGGATGGTGTCGGCCAGTTTACGGAGTTCTGCAGGCGTACGACCCTTCTGGACGTCGATTCGGACAAGTGGCATATCTAAATCCTGACTTTGTTAAGACATAATGTCAAATTATCTTGCCGGACGGGTTCGACCCACCAAGAAGCCAGCCCCCCAAGCGAGATGGGTCGCGGCCAACACCAGCGGTAATCGCACCCGAGCCGCCGGGGACATGCTTCGCGCCGTGATCAACGAGCCACCGATGATCAACGCCAGATAGCCGGCCGGAGCAAGGAACCCGAGACGCAGCACACGTGAGTCGAGAACGACACCGAGCAGCCCTCCGACCGAGCCGGCCAGCACACCGATCAGGGTGAGCGGAGGGGCTAAGTAGCGGACGGTAGCCGTTTCCGGGTGGCGCCGGACCACCTCCCGCCGCCACGTCCCGGTCTCGTACATCTGCTTTACCAGCGCACGGAGTGTGGACCTCGGACGATAGGTCACCCGCAGCTCCGGGGAGAACCAGATCTTGTGGCCGCGCGTCCGCAACCGGTAATTCAGTTCCCAATCCTGTGCGCGATGCATGCTCTCGTCGAAGCCGCCGACGGCGACCAGCGCATCCTTTCGGAATACCCCGAGAAACACCGTGTCCGCTTCGGCCGCAGGCGACTCGGCGAGGTGGAAGGTTGAGCCGCCCAGACCTAGTCGCGTCGTGTACGCGACGGCGACAGCCTCTTCGAACGGGGTGCTTCCGCGGGCGTCCATAACACCGCCGACGTTTGCCGCACCGGTCTCGTCGAGCAGCTCGACGGCCTTCTTGATATAGCCGTCGGTCAGCTCACCGTGTCCATCGACCCGCACGATGATCCCGTGGCTGGGATGCGGCGATGCCGAGGTTCAGGGCCACCGGCGTACGGGCAGCTGGGTTGTCGACGACTCGGATCCGCGGGTCGACCGCTGCAAGCGTATGGGCGATCTCGCGCGTTCGGTCGCTGCTGGGCCCGACCGCAAGGATCACCTCGAGCTCCCCCGGATAGTCCTGATCGAGCACCCTACGGATCGCCGCCTCGAGGTGGCGCTCCTCGTTGAGCACTGGCATGACGACCGAGACCCCGGGCCAGGCTGTGCCGACTCGCTCCCCATCGGTGTGCCCTCGATCCTCAGCGGACTTCACCGGATCCTCAGCGGACTTCACCCGATCATCCTGTCATCAGCTGCGAGCGTCGGGAATCGCGCGCCCGGGATGAGCGATCTCAGGCTGAGCAGACTTCTCCAAGATCGTCGGTCTGTGCGTTGCGGGATGGCGATGCTGTGGGCTTGGGCTTTTCGGTAGCGCTCTCGGTGCCTGCCGGCTTTGATTCGGCTCGACCGTCGATAGCCTCGGAGGCCTCAATCTTCTTCTGGACGGTGCGACGTACCAGGTCAAAGTCCGGCGAGCTCGGATTGATCAGCGGCGGCACCATGGCAACGCTCGAAACCGGCAGGGCCTTGGCCTGGAGCGCGAGATCGATCATGGTGCCGATCTCCGATGGTCGGGATATCGGTCGCGACCACCTCTCGGCTGGCCGCCGCGATGCTGTTGAACTTCGTCAGCACGGTGATCGGATCGAACTGGTTGAGCATTGCGCGCATGACGCACTTCTGTCGCAGTACCCGGTCATAGTCCGAAGAGTCCGAGCGTGAACGCGCGAACCAGAGTGCCTCGTAGCCGCTGAGATGCCGGTTCTTGCCCGCTTCGACATAGCCATGGATCTTCGTGCTGCCGCCGCCAATAGGGACCCGGCGGTAGACGTCCATGGTGATGCCACCGACCGAGTCCACCAGCGACTCAAACCCCTTGAGGTCGATCAGCACCCAGTAGTTGATCGTAAGACCGGTTGCCCCTTCGACAGCCTCCTTGGTGGCTTGAACGCCCGGATTCTGCACCCCTGGATAAAGATCGCGATGTTCTGACGCATAGGTGTAGATCGCGTTCAGCATGCAGGATCCATCGGAGCAGCGATAACCGTGCGGGAAACGATCATGCAGCGGCGAGGAGCTGGGAAATGGAACTGCCTGCAGATTGCGCGGCAGGCTGATCAGCACAGTCCGGCCGGTTTCGGTGTCGACGCTGGCCACGGTCATGCTGTCCGGCCGGAGCCCAACCCGATCCCGTCCAGCGTCACCACCCAGCAGCAGAATGTTGTAACGCCCCTGCTTCGCGACTTGATCACCCCCGCCGGCAAAGACGGTCGTGGTCAGCTCATGTTGCGCAGAGGCCATGGATGCAACCGCGATAAAGCCGCCAAATATGGTGAGGGCTACCGTCACAGCGATCGCGGAGAAAGCAACCCGGCCCCAACGGCCCTGTTCGCCGGGGGTCGCGAGCCGCCAAGCGTCGACAATGAGCCCAACCCATCCCAGACCGACTATGAGAATCCCGATCGGTAGTGCCTTGAGGGTGGGACCCAGCGTGATGGCGGTCAATGCAACCTTCGGCTGGATGATCACGAGGAGACCGACTAGCAGCGCAATCAACCACAGACTCGCCCAGATTCGAAGCGCGAACATGCCGATACGCCGGCTGCCGCCTGCCAGCTGCGCAGAACCCGGCAACACCAGCGTCATGGCGAGGAAGGTCAAACCTCTGCGTCTTTTGATGCGTTCGCTTCGCTCGAAACATGTGGGATACGAGGCCGGCGCGCGCGGTGCAACATCCGCGGTGCGAACTGACACCTTGGAAGCCTTTCGGTCTGCTGGCGGGGAAGGATTTGGGGAAGAACGCTGCCAGTATGTGCGGTGTCTGCGGCTTCGGCGCTGAAGCCACTCCGACGAGAAGAGATCAAACAGCCCCAACCCCCCAGGTACCTTTGCTGTCATGTCTCCCCGCGGCGACGAGGATCTCGACTGGTTGTACGGACACGACCGCCAGCAGGTGGAGCCCGAACGCACTCGGGTGATGCCGAACCCCTCTGGGCCCGCTACACCAGACTCGCTGAGACCAGCCAGCCCCTATCCTCCCGCCGGCCCGACCGACTACGGGACCCGACAGCCTCGCCCACCGTCGGGCCCGCCGAGCGGACCTGGCGGGTCAGGCAGGCCAGAGGGCTCCGCTCGCGGCGAGGCCGCCAAAGCGGCGGCATCCGGTTCGGAAGTTCTTCCGGGCGCTGCTGATTCTGCTGCTCTTGTTCATCCTGTGGCTGGTCGCCGTCCCCGCGTACGCGTGGACCCAGGTCGATCGCGTGGACGCCGCACCGTCCGGTCAGCGTCCCGCTGATCAACCAGGCAAGACCTTCCTGCTGGTGGGATCGGACTCCCGTGCAGGGCTCAGTAAGGCTGAGCAGAAGCGCCTCGGTACGGGCAACATCGGAGGCCGACGTACGGACACGATCATGCTTGTCTACCTACCTGTAGGCGGCAAGCCGGCGCTGATCTCGGTCCCGCGTGACTCCTACGTCGACATTCCTAAGAGCGGCAAGAACAGGATCAACGCCGCGTACGCCTTCGGCGGCCCTGAGCTGCTGGTGCAGACGATCGAGCAGAACACCGGCCTTCGTATGGACGGCTATATGGAGATCGGGTTCGGCGGATTTGTCAACCTCATCGACGCGCTCGGCGGCATCCGGATGTGTCTGCCGAAAGCGATCAAGGACCGCGACAGTCACCTCGACCTGCCAAAGGGCTGCCAGACATTGAGCGGCCCCGAAGCCCTCGGCTACGTACGGATGCGTAAGGCCGATCCCCGTGGTGATCTTGGTCGGGTGGAGCGGCAGCGGGAGATGCTCGCCGCAGTGGCTGACAAAGCAGCGTCCCCGGCGACCGTGCTCAATCCAGTCCGCTATTGGAATTTCTGCATGGCGACTGCTGACGCGATCAAGCTTGGCCGCGACACCTCACTTCCTGAGACGGTGTTGCTGGCGCTAGCCATGAAGCAGATCTCTGGCGGTGACGGGCTGACGTTGACCGTGCCGATCTCCAGTGCGGGCGCATCCACGCCAGTCGGCTCGGCGGTCCTCTGGGACGCCGCCAAATCCAAGGCGATGTTCTCCGACATTGCCCGCGGAGACACCTCGGGACTGAATAAGTACGCCAAGTAGCAAATTGGATCGCCTCGTTACTTGGCCGTTATCCCAAGTCAGCGCCAAGTAAGAATGTTAGAACAAAGTCTTGACAAGACTCCAGTGAGTAGGTAACGCTAGGCCGCGTCGGCACGGGCGCCGACCTTTGACACTGGAGGTCAGCTCAATGAGTAGCCCATCCCAACGCGGCCTCTCGAGCCACAGCTGGAACCCATTGGATTGTCCTGCGTGTGTCACGAGGAGCGCCTCACCGCTGCTGTGTACGATCAGCTACCAAGCCGTGCGCCTGTGCCGGTTGTCGCCGAACCAGTGACAGCCATTCCTGCCCTCACCACGGGCCCCGCATCACATGTAGGCGACGATCTCGCCTGCTTCGTAGCACCAAAGCTCCTTCACTACCTACGTTGACGTCGTGGGCTCCCGCTCACTGCATCTTCGCGAGTCCGGGCCTGGCCCGACAACACAACGAAAGGAATCACAGATGATTCGATCCTCAAAGGGCTGGGCCCCAGGCCGATCTCGAAAGGGCTTGACCCTGGCCGCCCTCGCCGCGGCCACAGTACTCACGCTGTCTGCCTGTAGCGGCGGCGGCGCTCCCCCTCAGAGCCGAACAGACACAGGGCGGCGGCGGTGGCGGCGACTCGGGCTACTACCATCGCCATGGTCACCCACGAAACCCCGGGCGACACGTTCTGGGACCAAGATCAAGGCAGGCGCCGAGCAGGCGGCCACGGACACCGGCTCGACTTGAAGTACTCAGCTGATAACGACTGCGGACAAGCAAGCAACGCTGATCCAGAACGCGATCGACTCCAAGGTGGATGGCATCGCGATCACCCTGGTCAAACCCGGACGCGCTGGCAGGCTCGGTTAAGGCAGCAAATGACGCCGGGATTCCGGTGGTGGGCTTCAACTCCGGCATCGAGTCACTACCAGCGACTTGGCGCTCTGATGTACTTCGGCTCCGACGAGTCGCTCGCCGGCGAGGCGGGCAGGCAAACGGATCGCCGACGGGGCGCGAAGAAGATGTTCTGCGCCATCCAGGCGGCCGGTGTCAGTCGCGCTGGAGGCCCGCTGCGCGGGCGTTAAGAAGAGCGTGCCCAACACCGAGAACCTCCAGGTCAACGGCGCCAGGACGACTCCGCCGTTGTACCGACTATGCAGGCCAAGCTGCCGCAGGACAAGTCGATCGACTATGTGGTCACTCTCGGCGCGCCGGTTGCGCTGGACGCTTTGAAGGCAGCGGAACAGGCGGGCAGCCAGGCCAAGGTCGGCCACCTTCGACCTGAATACTGACGTCGCTCAGGCCATCAAGGACGGCAAGATCCAGTTCTCCATCGACCAGCAGCCGTAGGTGCAGGGCTACATGGCCGTCACCTCGCTCTACCTGAACGCGAAGAACGGCAATGATCTTGGTGGTGGCAAGGCGGTGCTGACCGGCCCGTCCTTCGTCGACAAGCACCAACATCGGCACGATCCTGCCATTCGCCAAGAACAACACCCGCTAGTAACCGAGGAGCGGGGCCGGCGGCCAGGTTCGCCGGGCCCGCTCCAAAGACCTCGATCGGAGTCCCCATGAGTCAAACAGTCAAGACTCCTCCAGCAGCCACCACCGTCGGAGGCGTCTAACCGAGTCACACTCGGTCTGTCCAACCGCCTGCTCGCTCGTCCAGAGATCGGGGCTCTGGTCGCAGCCATCGTGATCTTCATCTTCTTCCTGATCGTGGCCCCGGCCTTCCGTTCGCCGGCCGTCGTTCTTCACGGTGCTCTACCAGTCCTCGACGATCGGCATCGTGGCCGTCGGCGTGGGCATGCTCATGATCGGCGGCGAGTTCGACCTGTCATGCGGCGTGCTGGTCACCACCGCGGCCCTCTTCAACGCGATGTTGTGCTACCAGCTGGGCATGAACCTCTGGGTCGGCGCGATCTTGTCGCTGATCTTCGCCCTCGCCATCGGCTTCTTCAACGGCTACTGGTGATTCGCACCGGCATCCCGAGCTTCCTGATCACCCTCGGCACGTTCTTCATCCTTCAGGGGGCCAACCTCGGCGTGACCAAGCTGGTCACCGGTACGGTGACGACGCCCAACATCAGCCAGATGGACGGCTACTCCTCACTGCAAGCGATCTTCTCCTCCAGCCTTCAAGATCGGCCCGGTAACGGTGTGGATCACCGTCCTGTGGTGGATCCTTTTCGTCATTGTCGCGGCCTGGATCCTGCAGCGGACCAAGATCGGCAACTGGATCTTTGCGGTCGGGGGCAACGCCGCACAGCGCTCGCGCGGTCGGCGTGCCGGTCCGGAAAGTCGAAGATCGGCCTGTTCATGACGGTTGCCTTCCTGGCCTGGTTCATCGGCATGCACACCCTCTACCGGTTCAACTCGGTGCAGGCCGGCAACGGGGTCGGCAATGAGTTCCTCTACATCATCGCCGCTGTCGTGGGCGGCACCCTGCTGACTGGTGGCTTTGGCAATGCCATTGGTGTGGCCATCGGCGCGTTCATCTTCGGTATGACCAGTCTGGCATCGTCTACGCCGGTTGGGACCCGAACTGGTTCCAGGCATTCCTCGGCGTCATGCTGCTGCTGGCGGTGATGGTGAACCTGTACGTGAAGAAGCTGTCGACTATGCGAAAGGTGGGCTATGATCATGACCGACACTCTGCAAGAACATGCCGATCCGACACTCCACAAGGGTGAGCCTCTGGTCGAGATGATCGATGTTGGCAAGACTTACGGAGCGATCCGAGCCCTCGAGGGGCATCAATCTGGTCGTGAACGCCGGCGAGGTGACCTGCGTGCTCGGCGACAATGGAGCGGGCAAGTCAACGTTGATCAAGATCATTTCCGGCCTGCACCCTCACAACGAGGGAACCGTGAAGGTCGACGGCGAGGAGGTTCATTTCGGCTCTCCCCGCGACTCGCTCGATCACGGCATCGCCACGGTGTATCAGGACCTCGCCGTGGTCAGCCTGATGGAGGTGTGGCGCAACTTCTTCCTCGGCTCCGAGCTCGACGGGCAGCAAGTTCCCGCTCGCCGGAATGAAGATCAAGGACATGAAGCGCATCGCCGACGAGGAGCTTGCGCAAGATGGGCATCGTCGTCAAAGACATCAACCAACCCATCGGCACCCTGTCCGGCGGCCAGCGGCAATGCGTCGCGATCGCCCGCGCGGTGTACTTCGGGGCTCGGGTCTTGATCTTGGACGAGCCGACCGCCGCACTGGGTGTCAAGCAGTCCGGTGTAGTGCTCAAGTACACCGCGGCCGCCCGTGATGCTGGGCTGGGCGTGGTGTTCATCACTCACAACCCGCACCACGCGTACCTGGTGGGCAACCACTTCATCATCTTGAAGCTGGGCCAGGCCGTGCTGGACAAGAAACGCGCCGAGGTAGCGCTTGACGAGCTCACCCGACAGATGGCTGGTGGCGACGAGCTCACCGAGCTAGCGCACGAGCTGGAAGGCACTCGAGTTGATCCGCTTCGCCCTCTTTGGTGCGGGACGGATCGGGCGCGTACACGCCGACTCGATCGATGTCCACCCCCGAGCCCAACTGGCTTGGGTGTACGACCCGATCGAGTCGGCGGCGCGGGAAGTGGCCAAGCGATACGGCGTAGCCACGGCTCCCAGTGCCGATGCCGCCATCGACGACCCGAGCGTCGACGCGGTTGTCATCGCCTCGGCCACACCCACGCATGTCGACCTGCTGACCCGTGCCGTACGCGCCGGGAAGGCGGTGCTCTGCGAGAAGCCGATCGACTTGGACCTGGCGCGGGTCGATCGGTGCTGGACAGAGATCGCTGCACTGAACCCCACTGTGATGGTTGGCTTCAACCGGCGCTTCGATCCATCGTTTCGCGAGGTACACGAGCGGATCGCTGCAGGGGAGATCGGCCGCCTGGAACAGCTCACCATTGTGAGTCGGGACCCGGCGCCGGCCAGCCGTGACTACCTCGCCACTTCCGGTGGGCTGTTCCGGGACATGACTATCCATGACTTCGATCTCGCCCGCTTCTACCTCGGCGAGGTAGTGGAGGTGTACGCCGCGGGTGCCAATCTCATTGCCGACTACATCGCCGATCTCGGCGACATCGATAGCGCAATCGTCGTGATGCGCGGAGCCGACGGAGCGCTCTGCCACATCACCAATAGCCGCCGCAGCGTTTTCGGCTATGACCAACGGCTGGAGGCCTTCGGCTCAGCTGGGATGCTGAGCATCGGCAACCAGCATCCGACAAGCGTCCGGCTCTCCAACGCCACCCAGACCGAGGCCGCACGTGAATACCTCAACTTCTTCCTCGATCGCTACACGCCGGCGTACCGTGCCGAGCTGGACCACTTGATCACAGCCATGGAGCATGGCAGCCAACCAAGTCCCGGGTTCGCTGATGGCCGTGAGGCGCTGGCACTGGCAGATGCTGCGCTCGAAAGCCTCCGCACCGGTCGGGCGGTGCAGCTCGCAGAAGCCTGATCATCTTCGGGGCCGCCGCAACTAGGAAAGGATCTCGATGAGCACGGACTTCGATCCGGACCGAGGACGGGGACGCCGATGCTCCTCGAGGGCAAGATCATTCTGGTCAGCGGAGGAACTCGAGGGCTCGGCGCCGGGATCGCCCAAGCCGCCGCGGCTGAAGGTGCGGCCGGGATCATGATCACGGGGCGCGATCGGGCCGCGGGTGAGTCCCTTGCCGCCGAGCTTGCAGGCAATGGCACCGAGATCAAGTTCCACGCTGTTGATCTTGCTGATCCGCTCGCTGCTGCCGGTAGCGTGAGCGCGGCCGTAGCCAGCTACGGCAGGATTGACTGCGTCGTCAACTCCGCTGGCATCACCACGCGTGGAACGTTGCTGGACACCACCGTCGAGCTCTTCGACGCTCACATCGCCATCAACCTGCGGGCGCCGTTCTTCATCATGCAGGCGGCCGTGCAGGATATGCGGAGTCGTCAGGCGCCCGGATCGATCGTCAACATCATCTCCTTCTCCGCACACGGCGGACAGCCCTATCTGGCCCCGTACGTGGCCGCGAAGGCGGGCTTGGTGGGCCTCACTCGCAATGCCGCCTACGCTCACCGCTTTGACCGGATCCGGATCAACGGACTCAACATCGGCTGGACTGAAACCGAGGGCGAGGATGCGACCCAACGCGCCTTCCACGGAGCAAGCGACGACTGGGTTTCCGCGGCCGCGGCCAGGCTACCCATGGGCAAGCTCGGCCAGGTCTCTGAGATCGCCGAGTTCGTGGTGTTCCTACTCTCCGACCGGAGCGGTGTGGTCACCGGCTCGGTGATCGACTGGGACCAGAACGTGCTCGGCGCCTGACTACGACTGCAGCGCTACATCGGCTCGGCCAGCACCAGTCGCAGCAAATGTGTCTTATTGACAGGACAAAGTTTGGTTGGATACGTTACCCGAGGGCGCGGCTTGATGCGCTCCAAATCCCGGGTGAGTCCTACTCAAAGGAGAGGATCCATGACGATCGGTGTCGCAGTGATCGGAGCGGGCATGGCGGGCCGGGCGCACGCGGCGGCCTACCGAATAGCGCCGACGCTTTATGAGTCCACATTGCCGGACCTCCGGTTCGTCTCCATCGGAGACATCAGTCCCGAGCTCGGCTCGCTCGCGGCCCGGCGTTTCGGATACGAGCGCACCGACACGTCCTGGCAGGCGATTGCCGAGGACCCCGACATCAATGTCGTCAGCGTGGTCGTGGCCAACTCCCTGCATCGCGAGATCGTGGAGGGGCTGGTCGCCGCCGGCAAACACGTGCTCTGCGAGAAGCCGCTGAGCGACAACCTCGAGGATGCCCGCGCCATGGCGGACCTTGCGCGCAGCGCAGACACGGTGGTCCGCATCGGCTTCACCTTCCGCCGGGCGCCGGGTGTTGCTGCCCTACGCGAACTCGTCACGTCTGGCGCGCTGGGTCGGATCCTGCACGTCGACGGCCGGTACTGGTGCGACTACGCAAGCGACCCGAAAGGACCGATCAGCTGGCGGTACAAGGGAGCTCCGGATCGGGCGCACTCGCCGATATCGGCAGCCACGTCGCGTACCTCGTCGAGTTCCTCGGCGGCGACGTGCAGGAGGTGAGCGGCGGCCGATTCGCGACCGCGATCACCGAGCGGCCGGTGCCACTCGGCACTGTTGTCGGCCACGGGCAAGCCGCGGTGAGCGACACCTATGAGCCGGTCGAGAACGACGACTACGCCAGCTTCAGCGCCCGGTTCGAGCGCAGCGTCGGTGTCGTGCAGGTCTCCCGCGTCGCCGCCGGCCACCCGAATGGCCTCGCGCTCGAGGTCTTCGGCGACAACGGCGCCGCGAAGTGGGAGCAGGAGCGTCCAGCGGAGTTCCAGCTCATGCTGAATGAGGGCCCCACCGGCACGCGCGGTTACCGCCGCGTGATCATCGGTCCGGACCACCCCTACTTCGCCGGCGGCCTGCCGATGGATGCGCCGGGCGTGGGCGTTGGGCAGAACGACGGCTTCGTTTTCCAGGCGCGCGCCTTCCTGGAGGAGGTCGCCGGCATTGACGAGGCCGACTCGCTGCCCCGCAACGCCTCGTTCGACGAGGGCGTACACAACATGGAGATCCTGGCGGCGGTCGCCGAGTCTGCCGCCAACGGCGGCGCAGCGGTGAAGGTAGCGCCACAGCGAGCGGAGGTCGCGCGATGAAGTTCGGGGTTTACAACGCGATCCTGCACGACCGGTCACTGCCCGAGGCGATCGAGGTGATCGCCAAGCTCGGCCTCACCGGCATCGAGCTGAACTCAGGCGGCTTTTTGCCGGCGGTGCACATTCCCACCTTCGATGACATCCTCTCCTCCGACGCCGCGCGAGACGACTTCCTCGGATTGTTCGAGGGCACCGGCGTGGAGATTGCGGGCCTGAACTGCAACGGCAACCCGCTGCACCCCGATCCGGTGATCGGTTCGAAGCACGCCGAGGATGTACGCCGCAGCATCCGGCTCGCGAATCGTCTCGGCCAGCACCGCGTCGTCACGATGTCGGGCCTGCCGGCGGGAGAGCCAGGCGGCCGGCGGCCGAACTGGATCGTGAATGCCTGGAACTCTGCCGCGCTCGACGTGCTCGACTACCAGTGGAGTGTCGCCGAGGAATTCTGGCGCGAGATCGACCGCGAGGCGGCCGACCTCGACGTGAAGGTCGCGCTCGAGTTGCACCCGCAGAACATCGTGTTCAACCCAGCCGGCATGCGCGAGCTCGTGGAGCGCACCGGCGCCACCAACATCGGCGTCGAGCTCGACGCCTCGCACTTGTTCTGGCAGTGGATGGACCCGGTGGCCGTCGCACAGGACCTCGGTCCGCTTGTGTTCCATGCCGCCGCGAAGGACGTACGCGTTAATCCTGCCGCCGCTGTTTACGGTGTACTCGACAACCGGTTCCGCCGGTTGGGTCCGGATGAACCACGCACGAACCTCGGCGGCGACGAGTGGGCCAATGAGTGGCCGAAGGACGCCGCCTGGGACTTCGTTGCACTCGGCCGTGGGCACGACGCCGTCTACTGGTCGACCTGGCTCGCTGCCTTGTACGCAATCGATCCCGACATGCTTGTCAACATCGAGCACGAGGACGTCTCACTCGGCCGCATCGAAGGCCTCGAGGTGGCCGCCGGGGTACTGCTCGACGCCGCTCGGCGGGCCGGCATCGCGCACTTCTTGAGCTGCTCGCGCATCGCGCTTTTGAATCCGCCGTCGTCGTCGTCGCTCGCCGACGAAAAACCATGTCGGCTCGCTCCTCCTCCGCTCGGCGGCGCGCGATTGCCGACGCTCGCAGCTCGGTTCTTGAGCTGCTCGCGCATCGCGCTTTTGAATCCGCCGGCTCGTAACGGTCCCGTGATGGCCCCGCTCAAGATCGGCATTCTCGGCGCCGCACGTATCGCCGATGACGGCATCGTCGATCCTTCACGAGTGCTCGGCCACAGGCTGGTCGCCGTGGCCGCCCGCGACCAATCCCGAGCCGAGGCGTTTGCGGCCCAACGTGGCGTCGAAAGGGTTAGCACCGAGACCTACGCCGAGGTCATTGACGACCCAGAGGTCGAGGTCGTGTACAACGCGCTGGTCAACTCACTGCACGCCCGAGTGGAACCAATACGCGCTGAATGCCGGCAAGCATGTGCCTCAGCGAGAAGCCTTTTGCCAGCAATGGGGCCGAAGCATCCCGGGTGCGCGACGTCGCCAGGACCGCGCAAGGTCAGATCGTGGAAGGCTTCCACTACCTACACCACCCGGTGAATCAGCGGCTCCGAGAGCTCGTCACCTCCGGCGAACTCGGTGACGTCCAGCAGGTGACATCGAGCTGACCATCCCGAGCCCGCCAGATAGCGATCCACGATGGTCGCTCGAGCTGGCCGGCGGAGCGACGATGGATCTCGGCTGCTACGTGCTCAACGCCGCCCGTCAGTTCGGCCGCTGGCTTGACCAAACGCCATCAGTCGTCAGCGCCGAAGCCACCCTCAAGGAAGCCCGACGTCGACGCTGCCATGCGGGTCGAGCTGGCTTATCCAAGCGGTATCCGGGGCCAGCTGCATTGGGACATGGACGCGGAGACCCGTCAGATGGTCTGGACCGTCACCGGGACAGCGGCCACTGCAGTCGTCCCGGCGTTCGCTGTTCCACACCTGGACAACCGGATCGTCATTACTGAAGACCGCAGGACCTTGGAGCAGACTCTTGGCAACCGGACGTCATACACCTACCAGCTCGCCGCTCTGGTGGACACGCTGGAGACCGGCGCGGAGTTCGTGATCGATGTCGACGACTCGGTTGCCAATGCTGAGCTGATCGACGAGGTGTATCGAAGGGCTGGGCTCACACCTCGCGGTTAGTGTCGTGTCTCCTAGGTCTCTTCACGTTTCGCGCCGCCCAGGCACGCACCTCGCGGCGTTCTCCTCGGTCGACATACGACCCGGTATCCCTCCCTCGTCGGCCTTGCGATGCACGCACCTGAACGACGCCAAACGCAAAGGAACTTAGGAGACCGCGACACTGGACGACGCCTTTGCTCTCTCAAGATGACTGCCGAGGCGTCCTTCCCCGCTCAGCGCACGCGCTGTCAATCTCGAGACGGTTAACGTGCGAGGGTGAACGCCGCCCGGAAGCGCTCGAGTGCGAGTTCGCTGTCGCCGGAAGCCCAGGCTTCCAGGCCGACTGTGCCCGTGTAGCCGAGGTCGCGTAAGCGCCTGGGCAATCCTGGGATAGTTGATCTCTCCTGTACCAGGCTCGCAACGGCCCGGAACGTCGGCGACCTGGACTTCGCCAATGTACGGCGCGCACTTGTTGATCAGTTCGACAAGATTTCCCTCGCCGATCTGGGCATGGTAAATGTCCAACATCAGCCGCAGATGCGGGCTGTCAACGGCGGCCACCAGCGCGAGCGTGTCAGCGGCCTTCGCAAACGGCGTACCAGGATGATCAAGAGCGGTGTTGAGATTCTCCAGACAGAAGATCATCCCTTCGCGCTGGCCGAGCGTGGCGATCCGCGCCAAGGTGTGTTCCGCCTTCAGCCACATGTCCCCGGTGATCACCTCGACCGGCTTGATCGGTAGACCCTTGCTGTCCAAGCCGGTGCCATGCAGGTTGAGTCGAGGAATGCCGAGCTTTGCGGCTACGGGGATGGATTGCTCCGCCGTCGCAAGAAGCTCCTCGGCCCCGTCTGGGTCAATGAGATCCCCGGTCACATAGCCAGTCATCGAGGAGAATGTGGCTCCCGTCGACCGCAGACCACCGATGTCATGCCGGGTCCAGTCCCATATTTCTACCTGGAAACCAAGATCATCGATTCGTCGCACTCGCTCGGTGATCGGCAGCTCAGTGAAGATCATTTCCGCGCACGCAGCGAGAGTGAAGTCGGTGATCATTGCGCCAACACTAATGGTTATGGGACTCGCTCACTTGCCAGCACGTCGGCCAGCATCCGTGCGAAGACGGCGGTTGTCGTTATGTGATTGGCCGCGAAGTCGGGTGCGCGTCCCATTGAGTCGCGGCCGCCACGGATGTAGTCATCGCTCTCGGGCGGTGGCTGATGTGCAGCTAACGGCTAGCTTAAGGACAGAACCTCAATTGAGCACATGAGCTGAGGCGCGCGAGACATCCGGGCATCAGTGGTGACCAGGGTGACCCCGAGCAGCTCCGCAAGTGCGATGTAGCTCGCGTCGTACACCGAGAGGTTGTCGCGAAGCTCCCAGCAGCGCATAACAAGTCCTTGGTGCGATGCCCGGTGCAGGGCGAGACGACTAAGGTCCGCAAGCGCGAGGTCAGCGCGGCGCTCGTCAACCTTTCCGGCGCGTAGCAGACCGCGCAATGCGGAAGTCACTTCGAGATCGATGAGCTCGGGCGCCGCAATCTCCTCATCCCGCAGGCGGGCTCGCGCTGTATCTCCCCAGGCTCCGTCATCGACGAAGACGGCGATCAGAACGCCGGCGTCAGTGACTATCACGGTCCCCGCGGATGACGGCATTGATCTCATCAAAACTGACTGATCCGCCAGTTCTGCTGCCTGCGCTGTCAAGAACCTCGTCAAGTGTGGGTCGATCGGCCTCCTCGATGAGGCGCTGAAGTAAATACTCCTGCAGTGACTGGTGCGCGGCCGCGGCACGCTTCCGCAACACCGCGTGGGTGCGTTCGGGCACTCCTTTGATCTGAATGCTCGTCATGGCGCCATAATGGCGCCACTGGCGCCATAATGCAAGCAGCCACTCAGCGCGCGAGCCGCGCCAACAGCTGCCGAGCCATCACGATTCGCTGGATCTGATTCGTGCCCTCATAGATCTGAGTGATCTTCGCATCTCGCATCATGCGCTCAACAGGGAAGTCCTTTGTGTAACCGTATCCACCGAGGAGCTGCACGGCATCCGTGGTGATCTCCATCGCTACATCGGATGCGAAGCACTTCGCCGCGGCCCCGAAATAGGTCAGATCCGCGTCCCCTCGCTCAGATTTGGCGGCCGCGGCGTAGGTGAGCTGACGCGCCGCCTCCAGCTTCATACCCATGTCGGCGAGCATGAACTGCAACCCCTGGAACTCAGCAAGTGCCTTGCCGAACTGCTTGCGCTCCTTGACATAACCGAGCGCGTAGTCGAGAGCACCTTGGGCAATGCCAACTGCCTGCGCGGCGATAGTGACCCGGGTGTGGTCGAGGGTTCGCATTGCTATCTCGAAGCCGGTTCCCTCGGCACCGATCATCCGGGACTCGGGGATGCGTACGCCGTCCAGGTAGACCTCGCAGGTCGGAGACCCCTTGATGCCCAGCTTTTTCTCCGGCGCACCGAAGGAGACTCCCCCGTCGGACTTCTCAACGACAAAAGCGCTGATGCCCTTGGAGCGCGCGTCCGGATCGGTCACCACGAACACCGTGTAAAAGTCCGACAGCCCGGCGTTGGTGATCCAACGCTTGACGCCTTGCAGAATGAAGTGGTCGCCGTCGCGTGCGGCCCGAGTCCGCATGCTTGCCGCATCTGAGCCGGACTCCGGCTCGGACAGGCAATATGACGCCATCGCCTCGCCGCGCGCGATCGACGGTAGGTAGGTCTGCTTGAGCTCCTCTGATCCGGCGAGCAGCCATGGCATCGTGGCAAGCTTGTTGACTGCCGGGATGAGTGAGGTCGCGGCGCAGGCGCGCGCAATCTCCTCGATGACGATCGCGGTCGCTAACGCGTCAGCCCCAACCCCCGAGTAGATCTCGGGGATGTGGGGCGCATGAAAGTCCGCCGCCACTAGCGCTTCTAACGATGCCTTGGGAAACTCAGCCAACTCGTCGGCCTCGGCGGCGTTCGGAGCGACCTTCTCCTCGCACAGCTCGCGGACCGCAGCGCGGAATGCCTCATGCTCCTCGTTGGGGCGATACATCTCGCCGAACTCACTCATGCAGAGGAGCCTATTCGGCTGCTAGTCGCTCAGCCCTCTTACACCGTTCGCTTCATCGGATCCCAGTCATCCGGTAGCAGTGGGGGCTTCTCGACTGAGCTCGCGACATCGACGAAAGCACGTGATTCAACCGACTCCGCGATCCCGATCATGGTGTCGAGAACGTGATAGCCCAGCGCCCCCTGCGCGCGATGGGGTCGACCCTCTCGCAGAGCACGAGCCATGTCCAGCACTCCTGTCCCGCGGAAGGACCGTGCCGTGGTGGTCGCCACCGTCTCCCAGTCCTCGCCGTCACGGCGTCTGATCGCTATCTCGCCGTCGAAATTGTTGGGATCGGGAAACAGCATCGTCGCCTCGGTGCCATTGACCTCCAGCAGCGTACGAGGAAGCGCCGAGTCGAAAGAGAAGATGCCCTGGGCGGACTGGCCTGATTCGAACTGGACCAGGGCACTCACATGGCTGGGTACCATGACGTCAAACTCTTCTCCCGCCTTGGGCCCCGAGCCGATCACCCGCCGTTCCCTGGCCTTCGACCCAAGCGCAGCCACCGAGGAAACTGATCCGAAGACCTGGACGAGCGCTGTGAGGTAGTAGGGCCCGACGTCGAAGAGTGGGCCGGCACCAGCCGCATACAGGAACGCCGGATTGGGATGCCACGACTCTGGTCCAGGCAACTGCAGCAGCGCCAGAGCCGTCAGCGGCGTCCCGATCAGGCCCTGCTCGATAAGCCGGCAGGCCGTCTGCAGCCCCGCACCCAGGAAGGTGTCGGGAGCGCAGCCAACCAGCAGCCCGTACGCCCGAGCTTTGTCGAGCAAGCTCTGGCCGCTGACCCGATCAAGGGCTAGCGGCTTCTCGTTCCACACGTGCTTGCCAGCCCCGATTGCCTGCGTCGCCACCTCCGCGTGAGCCGCCGGGATGGTGAGGTTGACAACGATCTCGACGTCCGGGTGGTCGAGGACGGTGGCAACATCTGCCGGCGGCTGCAACGTCATACTTGGCGGCCTTCTCCCGCGCGGCCTCGGGGAAAATATCGCCGATCGCCAGCACTTCGGTGTCGGCGAAGCTGCTGAGGTTTTCCAGATAGGTGTCGCTGATCGTGCCGGCACCGATCACACCAACGCCTAGGGGGTCAGCCATGATCAAGCTGGCCCGGCGAGGAGGAACTCGCGGCCTACCCGTACGGCCTCCAGCAGGTCGGTTTCAGAGTCATCCAGCTCAACGACACGGAGCGCGTCTGGAGCCGCCGCAACGATGTCCCAGACCGGCAGCACGCCCGATCCCAGAGGGACCTGCTTGGTCGTGTCGAGGCTCCCGTCGCCGTCCTTGAGGTGCAACGCGACCACCCGCTCACCCAGACGGGTGAGCAGGGCAGGCACGTCGGCGCCGCCTGCGTACGCCCAGTAGGTGTCCACCTCGAGCACCACTTCCGGGGCCACCCGATCCGCCAGTACTTCGAGCGCGTGGACCCCGTTGATCTTGGACTCGAGCTCAAAGTGATGATTGTGATAACCCACTCGAAGGCCGTAACCGGCGGCCTTCGTCGCCACTGCATTGAGTTCGGATGCAATCTCGCTGATGTCAGCCTCTGCCTGCCAGCGAGTCGGATCCACGTAAGGCTCGATGATCGTCTGCACGCCGAGCTCGGCTGCGAGCTCACAGATCGCGGCGTGGTCCTCACCCACCAGGTGGACGTGCGCCGTGGGAGCAGTCAGGCCGTTCTTGGGAAGTCCGTCGCGCAGTTCGTCGGCAAAATTGAGGAGCGCGAATGGCTCCACCTGGGTGAACCCGAACGATGCGAGCTTTCCCAGCGTGCCATCGAAATCCTGGCCGAGGGCCTGGCGGACCGTGTACAGCTGAACGGATAGATCAGACATTGACCAACTCCTTCTTGGCGGTGGGCCCTACCTTGCCCGCAAGTGGTCGGGAACGACAAGTGAAGCGCCGAATTCGTTGTCGTCGCTGACCACTTTCGGGAAGCGACCTACGTGGGTTCGCCAAGGAGCTGCCGGGCCAGCAAGGTGCCGCCAGCGGTAGCAACCGGAAACACCACCACCCCCGCGAATGGGATAGCGAGCAGCAGAAATGTCGGCACCGCGAAACCGAGCACTCGAAGTCTCCGTGCCCGCATAGCAGCGCGACGCTCCGCGAGCCGCAGCATCCCGCGTCGTTCGAAGGGCGCCCCGACCAACTCGATCGCTAGCATCCAGCCGCCAAACATCGCAGAGAGCACCGGTACGAGGGTCTGCCCGACGACGGGTACGAATCCGGTTGCAAAGAGCACTAGCGCGCCAAGTATGGAGACCCCGATGAGCGTGACGGCCTGGCGCAGTGCCCGGAGCAGGCCGCGCGCCACGTTCTCCTCGAGCTCGGGCACCTCACCGAACTCACGCTCGACAGATTCGGACAACTTGTCGTACAGCGGCGATCCGAGAGCAAGGGTCAATACGGTGAAGGAGATCACCATCAGCAGCACAGCACCAGCGACCAGCGCGCTGCCGACAAACACCCGAATCGTGGTCGCCAGGCCGCGGGCCCAGCCGTCTGTGAACGGCGTGAGCCACTCGACGGCCGGCTCAAGCTGGGTGATCAGCGCGATCAGCAGCCCGGTAAAGATCACCGATGTGATCGCCGGGGGTATCGCCCCCAGCAGGAACATCCGGGGCCGGCGCACGATCAGGCCCATGCCCCTCGTGAGCAACCCGGCACCGGCCACTAGCTCGCCTACAGCCGGTCGCGGCTTCTCGGTGAGGCTAGCCGAGCCCACTGCCCGGCTCCTGCGCATCTGCCCGTACCGCGGCGCCCTTGGCCTCCGCGGTCTGTCGAAGTTGATCTTGGAAATCGAGCATCTGCTGCCGCAGGCCAGGATCGCCGGCCGCCAGGATCCGTACCGCCAAAAGCCCGGCGTTGCGAGCGTTGCCGATGGCGACCGTTGCCACCGGCACACCCGCCGGCATCTGCACGATCGACAGCAGGGAGTCCATGCCGTCGAGATACTTCAGCGGCACCGGAACTCCGATCACCGGCAGCGGAGTGACCGCTGCCAGCATGCCGGGTAGGTGCGCCGCGCCACCTGCCCCGGCGATGATCACCTCGAGTCCACGGCCATGAGCCGTACGCCCGTAGGCGATCATGGCGTCGGTCATCCGATGCGCCGAGACCACGTCGGCCTCAAAAGCGACTCCGAACTCCTGCAGCGCCAGCCCGGCGGCGCTCATCACCGGCCAGTCCGAATCCGAACCCATCACAATCCCGACCCGCGGCCGAGGAACTTCATCAGGCACCTGGATCTCCCATCAGGTACGCGGCGGCATGCCGCGCCCGTTTCTGTGTCTCGCCAAGATCATCTCCGAAGGTGGTGACATGACCCACCTTGCGGCCGGGGCGTACCTGCTTGCCGTACAGCTGCACCCGAAGCCGCCGATCACGGGCAAAACAATGCAGCAGTGCCGAGGGAAGATCCTCCAGGCTCCCGCCGAACACATTGGCCATCACAGTCCACCTCTCCTTGCTGCTCGGGTCGCCAAGCGGTAGATCCAGCACCGCACGCAGATGGTTCTCAAACTGTGAGGTCTGGGCACCATCGATCGTCCAGTGGCCGGTGTTGTGCGGTCGCATGGCCAGCTCGTTGACCACAACCGATCCGTCGGCGCGCTGCATCAGCTCAACCGCAAGCACTCCCACCACCCCGAGCTCATGAGCGATCATCAGCGCCAGCTGCTGGGCCGCGATGGCCCGTTCATCATCCAAGTCCGGCGCGGGTGTGATCGTCTCCACACAGATGCCGTCTCGCTGCACCGATTCCGAGATCGGATACGCCGCCGCCTGCCCAGACGGTGAGCGCACGACCAGAGCGCTCAGCTCACGGGCAAAGTCCACAAACTCCTCTCCCATGATCTGTACACCGTCGGTCACCCCAGCGAAGGGCTTACCCGCCTCGGAAACCGAGTCGAGCCGCCAGACCCCCTTGCCGTCGTACCCGCCCCGGGACGTTTTCGCCACGATCGGCCAGCCCAGCTCCTCGCCGAACGCGGCCAGCGCCGCCTCATCGGCCACCACCCGACTGATCGGACAGGGAGCACCCAGCGCGGTCAGTCGATCACGCATGATCACCTTGTCCTGAGCGTGGATCAGCGCCGCCGGCCCTGGCCGAACCACGATCCCCGCAGACTCGAGATCGCGCAGCAGCCCGGTGGGCACATGCTCGTGGTCGAAGGTCACCACATCGCAGGCGCCAGCAAAACTCCGCACCGTTAATGGGTCCGTGTAATCGCCAACGGTGACGTCATGCACGACGGTCGCAGCCGAGGTGTCGGGAGCCTCCGCGAGCAACCGCACGTTGATCCCGAGACCGATGGACGCGGCGTGCATCATCCGAGCAAGCTGCCCACCGCCGATGATGCCCACGGTAAAGGTCCGCCCTCGCCTCACTCGCGGAAGCGTACCGCTCACCGCAGCCTGAAGATCACCGAACGCTGCACGATGAAATTGACGGTGGTGGCGACTCCTTGGGCAATAACGAACGCAATGACCTGGACGGTGAGCTGGCTTAGTCCCTGAGCAGTCAGCAGGGTGAACAGCACGCTGAACAGGCCGACTTGCAAAGCAAACGTCACTGCGTACAAAACCACCACGGCGACGAATCGTCGAGTCGACGGCGAGGCCCGGAAGGTCCATCGTCGGTTGATCAGATACGCGGTTGTCGTGCCGGCGACGAACGAGGCCGCCTTGGCCGGCGTGTGCCCAAGACCCAGAGCCATCAAGATCACCAGCAGTCCGAAGTCGACGATCGCTGAGAAACCGCCCGTGATGATGAATCGGGTGAGCTGGGCGGGCAGTGGAAGGACGCTTTCCCGCTCGTCGACCGGCAGCTCGACCGGCTGCGGGAACTGGTGGGGAGGTTCGGTCATGGACCGCTTTCCCGCCAGCTGGGCCACCGCGGCGCCCGGCGCAGACTGAAGGCCTCGATGCCCTCGACCCGGTCGGCTGAGAATGCCGCCTCTTCCCACGACCGGCTTTCGATTTCCAGGCCGCTGGCGAGGTCGGCATCGAGGCCCTTCCGAAGCGCGCGCTTGGCGGCACGCAGGCTGATCGGCGACTTGGCGGCGATCTCGTCGGCGAGCTCATATGCGCTGCTGCGAGCCGCGCCTTCTGGAACGAATCGGTCGACTAGCCCGATGCGCAACGCCTCATCGGCAGCCACTCTCCGCCCGGTGAGCACCAGATCGGCTGCGCTGTTCAGCCCGATCCGGCGAGGCAGCAGCTGAGTACCGCCGCCACCTGGAATGAGGCCCAAGCCCACCTCGGGCAGCCCGAAGACGCCGCTGGCCGAGGCGATGATCAGGTCGCAGCACAACGCCAGTTCGCAGCCACCGCCCAGCGCGAATCCCTCCACGGCAGCAATCACAGGGACAGGTATCTCGAGGAGCGCCGCGAACGTCTGCTGGACCACCAGCCGCTGCCGGCGAAGATCATCTTCGGCGAAGCCCCGACGTTCCTTGAGATCAGCTCCCACGCAGAATGCGCTCTCGAGCGCGCTCGAGATGATCACCACGCTGACCTGATCATCAGCAGCAAGCTGGGTCGCGGCCCGGCCCAGCCGGCGGAGCTGCTCGGTGGACAATGCGTTCATGGCGTCGGGGCGGTTCATGATTACCTCGGCGACATGGGCCGAAGGTCGCCCGATCTCGACGGTCATCAGCGAGCAGCAGGCGGGTGCTGAGTGCCTTGTGGACCAAACAGCAGCTGGGTGATCTCGCGGCTCACATGCTCAACATCGGGCACGTCTCGCAGCACAATCGTGCCGTCCTCGGCCGCAGTCTGGACATTGAGGGAGCCGCAACCGAGCATCCGATCCATCAGGCTGCGCTCGTAAGACACGTCATTGATCCGGTTCAGCGGGAGGTCCTTTCCGATCTTGGTGAGAAGCCCGCTGCGCGTGATCAGCCGTCGGTTGGTAATCGTGTACGTGGTGGTCCGCCAGCGCAGGAACGGCAGCAGCACCAGCCAGATGGCCAGCACCACGCCGAGCACGGCGATCGCGAGTTGCCCGATGGGTCGGGCCTCGCGCGGGATCAAAGCGGCTCCGGCACCGACCGCGGCAGCGATCAGGATGAAAGCCAGCGCAGGCAAAATCATCGCCTTGACATGAGTCCTGGTATGGATGACCACGTGCTCGTCGGCACTGAGCACTTTCGCCGGGAGAGCCACGCCCTCCATGCTGACACACACGTGCGAGACATCAGGACTGCAGATGAATGACGTCGCCGGCGCCGTAGACAGCCGATCCTGAGGCGGTCCGAACAACAAGTCGGCCGTCCTCATCGATGCGGTCGGCAACTCCCTCCACGCTGCGCTGCCCGCTCAACACGACCCGAACCTGACGACCGATCGTCTCGCAGCGCTCTGCGTAGGACGCGGCCAGCGAGGCGTCATCGCCGGCCTGCGCCTCCCATCGGCCATAAAGCAGTTCGAATGCGGCGAGCACGGTGGCAATGACGGCCGTTCGCGATGGCAGCAAGCCTCCAAGCTCGCGAGCAGCGATAGCAAGGGAGGTGGCCGTTGGGACAGGCAGTTGGTCGTCGTTCAGGCTGACATTGATGCCAATGCCAACCACACACGCTGGGCCCTGAGAGGTGTCGACTCGTTCGGAGAGGATCCCGCAGAGCTTGCGACCGGAGACCAGGACGTCGTTCGGCCACTTGAGCACCGCAGGCAGGTTGGCTACGCGTCGTACGCCGTCGGCGACCGCAAGGCCTGCCAATAATGACAACCAGGTCCAGCGAGCCGGATCGATACCGTGCGGTCGCACCAGGATGGACATCGCAATGCCCGATCCCGGTGGAGCCGTCCAGGTACGACCCTGCCTGCCGCGACCCGCCGATTGATAGTCGGTGATCAGCACCGTGCCCGTCGCTTCAGCATGTCGGGCCCGCGCCGACAGATCCGCGTTCGTCGAGCCGGTCTCAGTCACCAGATCGACCCGCTGCCAGAGACCGCCCCGCCTGATCAGCTCCTGCCGGAGCTCGGCCAGGTCGATGACGTCGTCGGTCGGCATGTCTGGACCCTAGCCGTTGCTGGTCATCGTCATCGCGATGCACGAGAAGGTCTCCGACTGATTAGAGTCCCAGTCATGGATCGCACGATTCCAGCGCCGGACGTTCACACCACCGCCGGAAAGCTGGCCGATCTGGACCGCAGGATGTGGGAGGCGGTCCACGCAGGATCGGCAGCCGCCGTCGAGAAGCAACACGCCAGGGGCAAGAAGACAGCGCGGGAGCGAGTCGCGATGTTGCTGGACCCGGATTCGTTCACCGAGCTGGACGAGTTGGCCAGGCATCGCTCGACCTCGTTCGGTATGGAGCAGCGGCGACCCTATGGTGACGGTGTCATCACCGGCTTCGGCACGATCGACGGACGGCCGGTCTGCGTGTTCAGCCAGGATGTGATGCTTTTCGGGGGCAGCTTAGGCCAGGTGTACGGAGAGAAGATCGTCAAGATCATCGACTTTGCGCTGAAAACAGGTTGTCCGATCATCGGTCTCAACGAGGGAGGTGGCGCCCGGATCCAAGAAGGTGTTGTCTCGCTCGGCCTCTATGGGGAGATCTTCAAGCGCAATACGCATGCCTCTGGTGTCATCCCGCAGATCTCACTGATCATGGGCGCAGCGGCTGGTGGCCATGTCTACTCTCCTGCTCTCACCGACTTCGTCGTTATGGTCGACCAGACCTCCCAGATGTTCATCACCGGCCCGGACGTGATCAAGACAGTGACCGGTGAGGACGTGTCCATGGAGGAGCTCGGTGGGGGGCGGACCCACAACACCAAGTCCGGCAACGCGCACTACCTCGCTGCAGATGAGGACGATGCCATCTCCTATGTGCGGACCTTGATGGGCTTTCTGCCGCAGAACAATCTCGAGGACCCGCCTGTTTTCGACGTGGAGAATGCGCTTGAGCCCGACGAAATGGACCGGGATTTGGACACGCTGATTCCCGACTCGCCGAACCAGCCATACGACATGCACGAGGTCATCTCGCGAGTCCTCGACGACGCCGACTTTCTCGAGGTGCAGGCGCTCTTCGCTCCGAATGTGGTGGTCGGCTTTGGCCGGATCGACGGGCACAGTGTTGGTGTCGTAGCCAATCAGCCACTTCACTTCGCGGGATGTTTGGACATCGACGCTTCCGAGAAGGCGGCGCGATTCGTCCGGACGTGCGATGCATTCAATATCCCGGTGATCACCTTCGTGGACGTGCCGGGCTTCCTCCCTGGCACTGATCAGGAATGGAACGGCATCATCCGGCGAGGTGCGAAGCTGATCTACGCCTACGCAGAGGCGACTGTCCCGCTGGTGACGGTGATCACCCGTAAGGCCTATGGGGGCGCTTACGACGTGATGGGTTCGAAGCATCTCGGGGCAGATTTCAACCTGGCGTGGCCCACCGCGCAGATTGCCGTGATGGGAGCGCAGGGAGCGGTGAACATCTTGTACCGCAAGGAACTCGCGGCATCTGATGATCCTGAGACGATGCGTGCGAAGCTGATCACTGAGTACGAGGACGAACTGGCAAACCCGTACCTTGCTGCCGAGCGCGGCTATGTCGACGCTGTGATCAACCCGCACGAGACCCGTGTCGAGATCACCCGAGTGCTGCGACTGCTGCGCACGAAACGCCAGACCTTACCTCCGAAGAAGCACGGCAACATCCCATTATGAGCAGTCCCGATGATCAGGACCTGGAGTTCACCGTGGTCAGTGGCTCACCGACGGAGGACGAGCTCGCAGCAGTGGTGTCGGTACTCACAACGCAATTCAGGCAACCGCACCCAGGCGAGGGGACGCCGGCCCAGTCAGGCTGGTCGGCGTACTGGCGATCAGTGCGGAGCCCCATCCAGCCGGGTCCTACTGCCTGGCGAATGTCTGGACGGCCCCAATAGTCTCCCCGCCGACCACTCCTCGCATGACGAAACCGGTCACTTCCAACCCATATCTGGCGCATTTTGAGGTTGCGAGTGACCGGTTTCGCCGGGAGGCCTTTCTCCGCAGAATCTGCGACGCGGGCGGACCGCCTAGATGTCAGGCCAGATCGCAGACTTGCGGATCTCGAACTCGGCGTCGCTGATCATGCCACTGTCGCGCAGGGCTCGGAGCTCTGCCAGAACCTGCAGCGGGTCGCGCTCAGGCCGGGCATCGCCCCGAATCGCCTCCCTGGCGTCATCGGCGAGCATCTCCCCCTGAGTACCGAGGATCTGGTCGACGGTGAGCGTGCCCCGAGAGGTAGTCACACGAACAGTGCCGGAGACTCTTCGGGTTGAGCCCTCGATGGCAAGAACCTCCCCCAGCGGCACGCTGAAGGCGGTGTGCCCGGCGCTGCGGCGGGAGCGGAAGAGGATGCGTTCGCTGGTCAGCACCAGCAGACCCATCTCCCTGTCGTACCGCGCGTCCATCATCCTCAGCACGGTTTCGGATTCCTTGAGAGAGGACTCAAGTTTGGCTACATAGACATCGGATCGCTGGTCAGAAGCCATGGCAGCCGCCGCGGCCACGAGGTCAGGGCGCAGGTCGTACGGAGCCAGGCGCTCGCGGACGCTGAGTCGTCGCAACCATCGGAACCATGACATCGCTGCACCCTTGTCGCCGGATGATCAAAGATGATGACACCCGATCCTCCACGTCACCAGCTGGGCCCATGCTAGGGCCGTGCATTACCCGGCGGGGGCCGATGCCTGCTCCTGATGGCCCGTAGCTGATCGTTGGTGACCGATGGCGGCGAAGGCCGGGAATCAGTACCTTCTACGCTGTGCCCATGTCTCTGCGCTCTGGGATACGGCCAGATCCGGACGAGCACTCCAAAGCGAACATCCGCGAGGTCGATGCCATCGCGGATCGCTACGTCGATGAGTGCGTCGCGCGCTATCCCGAGATCGCAACCTATCTTGGGATTCCCGATCGCGACGACTCCTGGAGCGACTACACACCCAGCGGTCTGGCTGACCGTGTCGCACACATCCGCAGCACTATCGCAGCCCTGCACGCCGCCGCGCCTTGCGACGAGCGGGAGAACACCGCCAAGGAGGCCATGCTGGAGCGGCTCGGGCTGGACGTCGAGTTGTACGACGCCCACATCACGGCGTCCCGCGTGAGCGTGATTGGCGGCCAGGCACAAGAAATCCGGTCCATCTTCGACCTGATGCCGACCGACTCGGAGGACGCCTGGCGCAACATAGCCGCCAGGCTGCGCTCGGTCCATCGCCCGCTCGGCGAGGTGCGGGAAACTCTGAGCGCTGAGTCTCGAGAAGGAAATATCTCCGCGGTCCGCCAGATCAACGCGACTATCGAACAGGTCCGGTCCTGGACGGGTGAGACTGGCGACGACGACTTCTTTGCGGGTTTGATCGCGCGGGCGCCAGTGCCAGACGTGCTGCGATTCGACCTCAGCAGCGCCGCGGACGATGCACGGCAGGCGTTTTCCGACTTCGCGGACTGGCTCGGCACCTCTCTGGCGCCTCTCGCTCCAAGTCTCGATGCCGTGGGTGAGGAGCGGTACGCGCTTGACTCACGGTATTTCCTCGGGGCGGTGATCGATTTCGAGGAGGCGTATCAGTGGGGTTTCGAGGAATTGCATCGAATCCAGGAAGCTCAACGGGCTATTGCAAAGGACCTCGTGGGTGCGCCGGATATCAAGGCGGCCTACGAGGCACTCGATGCGGACCCCGCCCGCCGTATCGAGGGCGCGGAACCGTTCCGCTCATGGATGCAGAACCTAGCTGACCAAGCCGTTGCCGACCTCGCGGGCAAGCACTTCGACATCCCAGACCCGATCAAGAAGATCGAGTGCTGTATTGCTCCGACCCACGACGGCTCCATCTACTACACCGACCCAGCCGAGGACTTCTCTCGGCCAGGGCAGATGTGGTGGGCGGTGCCGGAGGGGATCGACACCTTCTCCACATGGAAGGAAGTCACCACCGTCTACCACGAGGGAGTCCCCGGTCATCACCTTCAGGTCGCGCAGAACGCGTACCGTTCCGAGCTGCTGAATCGCTGGCAGCGCAAGCTTTTCTTCTGCTCCGGCCACGGCGAGGGCTGGGCGCTGTACGCGGAACGACTCATGGACGACCTGGGATACCTGGAGCAGGGCGACCGGATGGGCATGTTGGATGCGCAGGCATTCCGGACGATCCGGGTGATCATCGACATCGGCATGCATCTGCAGTTGCAGATACCGAAGATCAATGAGTGGCACTTCCGACCCGGCGAACGCTGGACTCCAGCCGCCGGGTTTGAGTTCATGACCGACAACTGCTCGGCCGACGAGCCGACACTGCGGTTCGAACTCAACCGGTATCTCGGCTGGCCAGGGCAGGCGCCCTCGTACAAGGTGGGTGAGCGGATTTGGCTGGAGGCTCGGGAGGATGCCCGCCGGCGGAGAGGCGCCGAGTTTGACCTGAGCAAATTCCACTCCGACGCCTTGAACCTCGGGCCGATGGGACTCGATCCGCTCCGCGCCGCCCTGGCTCGGATTTGACCGCCGATGGCTGCCGAGGTGCGGCTTGTTCTCGCGTCGGCATCCGAGGCGCGGCTCAGAACATTGCGCAATGCAGGACTGAGTCCTGAGGTCATCGTCTCGGGAGTTGACGAAGACACAGCGCCCATTGACGGCGTGCCCGAGCTCACTGTGCGGCTCGCCCGGCTCAAGGCGGAGGCCGTAAGCGCCCGGATTGATCATGGACCCGGAGCAACAGTGGTGATCGGCTGCGACTCGTTGCTGGAGCTCGATGGCGTGCCCTACGGCAAGCCGGGAACGCCGGCTGAGGCTGTGCAACGGTGGCAACGGATACGCGGGCGCCCCGGCCGACTCCATACCGGCCACCACGTGGTCATGCGTCGAGGAAGAGAAACCACTGCCCGCACTGCCGTGGCATCGACCCTGGTGTACTTCGCCCAGATCACCGATCAGGAGATCGAGGCCTATGTGGCCAGCATGGAACCCCTCCATGTCGCAGGCGGTTTCACCATCGACGGTCTCGGCGGTCCCTTCGTGAGTGGAATCGAGGGGGATCACCACAACGTGGTCGGGCTTAGCCTGCCGCTGCTCCGCACCATGCTGAACGAGCTCGGCATCTCCTGGCCGAGCCTCTGGCGCGCTTGATTGCTGAAGGGTTGCTGAAGGACCGTCGTGGTCTGCCTGGACTGCCGCCTCCCGTGGCCAACACTGGAACTCATGAAGCAGCTAACGAAGATCATCGTTGCGGGAGTCAGCACCGCTGCGGTGGCCGGGGGTATTGGCGCCGGACTCGCGTACGCAGGCACGCCGATGTACGGGGATCCGACAACGAGCCCAACCGCGACGCCAACAAGCAGTCCCGCCGACACCACCCCCACCGCTGAGCCCAGCGAGGAGAGCGATCAGAACCGCGACCGCCGACGGGCCCCCCGCCGACCCTTGCGATTCATGGCTCGCGCGTTGCACGGTGAAGTCACCCTTGCCGGCGAGAAGCACCGGGTGATCGTCTTCCAGCGGGGCACCGTGGAGGAGGCCAGCGCCACGTCGGTGACCGTGAAGAGCAAGGATGGCTTCGTTGAGACCTACCTGCTGAGCGACGACACGAAGGTGCGCGAGGACAGGCAGGACGCAAAGGTGTCTGACATCGACGCCTCTGACCGGGTCCTGGTGGTGGCCACCAAGGATGACTCGACTCTCAACGCTCGCCGGGTAGTTGTACGCGACGAGTGACCTTACCCCGAGGACTACCGCGACGTCCTGGGCTGAAAATCAACCGTGTCACAGCGGTCGCAGCAAAACCGCTGACCCGCGTTCACCGCCGGTAAAGCTGCCGCTCCATCCCTGACCGGTGAAGGTCATGGTGTTCGTCGCCGGACTGTCCGCGGTGATCACGAAACCGGCTGCCGGCAACGCACCGCGCAGGTATGAACTCAGCTCCGCCGGCGATGGAGACGACACCACGGCCGTGACATTGTTCGGCTGGTCCACCTTCGCTCTGATGACGGCTGTACGCGGCAGCGTGAACTGCCGAACCGGTCCATTCAGGTAGCCGAGCGCGGCGAGAGTGATGCCGTCGGAGGGTATCGACGGTTGAACTGGGGAAGAGGTCGGCGATGGGGAGATGGAATCGCTCGACTGGTCTGCGCTGCAGCCCGCAAGCAGGCAACAACAGAGCGCCACGACAGCCGCCAGCCGGTGATAGGCGCTTGGAGCTGCTCGCGCGATACCGACGCTCGCAGCTCTCGGGTTGATCCGCACGCGCTCCAAGGTAATGTCCTCCACCTCGCCGTCGCCGCGGCTTCGGCACGGCATCGATAATCTAGTGCCGTGTCTCCTAAGTCTCTTTACGGCTCGCGCCGCCCAGGCACGCACCTCGCGGCGTTCTCCTCGGTCGACATACGACCCGGTATCCCTCCCTCGTCGGCCTTGCGTGTCGACGCCGCGCGTCGCCTTGCGACGACAGGCACGCACCTGAACGACGCCAACCGCAAAGGAACCTAGGAGACACGACACGAGCGTCTTGATGTCCAAAACCACGGAGGTTGCTGTTCGCCGCAGCCGAGTGCCGGCCACGATCCGGGCTATGCGACCCCGCCAGTGGGTCAAGAACCTCCTCGTACTGACCGCTCCGCTGGCCGCTGGGCGGCTTTTCGAGCCAGCCGTGATCAGGGGCACTGCGCTGGCTTTCGTTGCATTCTGCCTGGTGAGCGCAGCTGTCTACCTCTTCAACGATGTGCGCGACGTGGAGGAGGACCGACAGCACCCTACGAAGCGCTTTAGGCCGATCGCCGCCGGTGAGCTAAAGCCCGCGACCGCCCTGGTGTTGGCCGCCGTTACCGGCGCCTGCGGGCTAGCGCTTGGTTTCTTCGTGTCGATGCCGCTTGGGATCACCGTGCTGGTCTATGTAGTTCTGCAGGTGCTCTACTCAGCCTTCCTCAAGCACCTGCCGGTGGTCGACTTGGCCGTGGTGGCCAGTGCCTTCCTGCTCCGGGCGATCGCCGGTGGCGTCGCGACCGACATTCCTCTGAGCCAGTGGTTCTTGTTGGTAGCGGCCTTCGGTTCGTTCTTCATGGTTTCTGGCAAACGATATTCGGAGATGAAGGCGCTCGGCAGCGATGCCGGCACGCGGCGCTCGCTGACGCGATACTCCGAGTCGTACCTCCGCTTTGCCTGGATGATGGCCGCGGTGATGGTGCTCATCTCCTACAGCCTCTGGGCATTCGAGAATCGCGGCGACGGTGCGCTTGGCATCCCCTGGACGGCAATCTCGATCGCACCTTTCACCTTGGGTCTGCTGCAGTACGCGCTGGAGGTCGACGCCGGCACCGCAGGCGAGCCGGAGGAGGTCGTACTGCATGATCGTGTGCTGCAGGGACTCGGCGTGGTCTGGCTAGCGGTGATCACCGTGGCGGTCTTCTTCTGACAGAGAGCAGGTTGGGAATGAGTGACGAAGCCGTACCGGCGATCAAGCCCTCCTTGCCGGAGGAGCAGCCAATGATTCCGCAGCCTCTTGTGGAGTTGCACGGGTGGGGTCGAGCCTCCGGGACCATGTCGCATCTGGCACAGATCGACTCGGTCGCCGATGCGGTCTCTGCTCTGCGTAAGTCCGACAACCGTGGTGTGGTACCGCGCGGTCTCGGCCGTAGCTACGGCGACGCAGCCCAAAACGCTGGAGGCACTGCGCTCGATCTCACCAAGATGAACCGCATCCTGTCCCTGGACGCGTCGGGCGAACCGGCCACTGTGACCGTTCAGGCCGGGGTCAGTCTCGATTTGTTGATGCGCGCGTTGCTGCCATTCGGGCTTTGGTTGCCGGTGCTTCCTGGCACCCGGCAGGTGACCGTCGGCGGCGCCATCGCCGCAGATGTGCACGGCAAGAACCATCACACCCAAGGCAGCTTCGGAAACCATGTGCGCTCCCTCGACCTGTTGATGGCCGACGGGAAAATGCGGACGGTGACCCCGGACGGCGATACCACGACGCTGTTTTGGGCAACGGTTGGCGGAATGGGCCTGACCGGCGCCATCCTGCGCGCCACCGTGGCACTGCAGCGCACCGAAACCGCCTACTTCACAGTCGACACCCATCGAGCCGGGAACATCGACGATCTGATGCAGCAGATGTCAGAGGGCGATGAGAACTACACCTACTCCGTTGCATGGTTCGATGCGGTGACCAAGGGGCGTCACCTGGGCCGAGGGGTGCTCACCCGCGGGAACAAAGCCCGGCTCGCGGAGCTGCCCAGCAAGTTGAGGCGTGATCCTTTGAAGTTTGTGGCGCCGTCGCTGGGAACTCTCCCGGAGATCTTCCCCAACCGGATGATCAACAAGGCAACGGCAAAAGCGTTCAGCACCGCGTGGTATCAGAAGGCGCCGAAGCACCGCATCGGTGAGCTGCAGAACATCACGAAGTTCTTCCACCCGCTGGACATGGTGGCGGAGTGGAACAGGGTTTACGGACCCCATGGCTTTCTGCAATATCAGTTCGTCGTGCCGTTTGAGGAGGCGGAGGCGTTCCGCCGTTGCCTGGAGATGATTGTCAATTCCGGTCACTTGTCATGTCTCAATGTGCTCAAGCGATTCGGCCCCGGCAACCCCTCGCCGCTGTCATTTCCCATGCCAGGTTGGACCTTGACCGTCGACTTACCCATCGAGCACGGGCTGGACACGCTGTGCGACGCGCTTGACAACGAAGTCGCCGCAGCAGGCGGCCGGGTCTACCTTGCCAAGGACTCCCGACTCAGCGCTGCAATGTTTCGGCGGATGTATCCGCGGCTGGACGACTTTCTGGCGGTACGCCGAGAAGTGGATCCGACCGGGATCTTCAACTCAGATCTTGCTCGCCGGCTCGAGCTGAGCAAACCGACAGCTGGGGGTGCTGCATGATCAACGCAGTAGGCGAACCGCAATCGCTGTTGCTGCTCGGCGGCACCTCGGATATCGCTTTGGCCATCGCTCGGCGGTACGCCCGCTCCGGATTGCGCGTGGTGCTCGCTGCCCGACCGAGCGAGCGGCGTACGGCTGCAGCGTCTGAGCTCACCGGCCTCGGTTGCGAGATCACCGAAGTTGATCTTGATGCTCGTGATCATGGATCCCATGCCGCGACCGTCGAGCTGGCGTTCGCCGGCGGCGACATCGACATCGCTGTGATCGCCTTCGGCCTGCTCGGCGATCCCGAGCGGGCATGGCACGACCCAGACCTGGCACTCGAGCTTGCCGAGGTCAACTACACGGCGCCCGTGCACCTCGGGGTACTCCTGGGGCAGCGCATGCAGGCCCAGGCGCACGGCTGGATCGTGGCGCTGTCCAGCGTGGCGGGGGAGCGAGTACGCCGCTCGAACTTTGTCTACGGCTCAACCAAGGCCGGCTTCGACGGTTTCTTCCTAGGTCTGGGTGAGGCGCTACGCGAGTACGGCGTGCACGTACTCGTCGTGCGGCCAGGTTTCGTCAAATCCAAGATGACCTCTGGACTCGATGACGTGCCCCTTGCCGTGGCGCCAGACCAGGTAGCTGAGGCGGTCATCGACGGGGTCAACGACAAACGCGAACTCGTCTGGGTTCCGGGACCACTGCGTGTTGTGATGTCGGGCCTAAGGCACGTACCGCGACCGTTGTTCCGCAAGTTGCCCCTTTGATTTGGGCGCTCGCGCCCGTTCTCGTCCGGTTCCGCCCGCTACACCGGCGGTACGCCGTGGCGGCGGGTTGAGAAGTGTCGGTCCTTGGTGGCTGCGGCTGCAAAGCGCGCGACCAATTCGCGGCGTACGTCACGCGGCTCGACGATCCCGTCAACGACCAGCTCGCTGGCGAGCCGCAGGATGTCGATGTCGATCTCATACTCCCTCCGCAGCCGCTCGACATACGACGTCCGCTCGGCCTCGTCGGCGATCTCGGCGATCTTGTTCGCATAGACCGCATTGATCGCAGCCTCAGGACCCATCACAGCGATCTTGGCGGTCCGTAGCGCTAGGCATGCGTCGGGCCCGAATCCAGGGCCACCCATCGCATAAAGTCCAGCTCCATATGCCTTTCGAATGATCAAGGAGACCGTCGGTACAGTGGCCTCCGCTACTGCAGTGATCATTTTCGCGCCGTGGCGGATGATGCCTTGCCGCTCCACAGCACTGCCGATCATGAATCCCGGCACGTCGGCCAGGTACAGCAGGGGGATGCTGAACGCGTCGCACTGCCAGATGAAGCGGGCGCCCTTGTCTGCCGAATCGACGAACAACACACCGCCCTTGACGGCTGGCTGGTTCGCCACGATGCCGATCACCTCGCCCTCTAGCAGCGCGAAGCCAGTCACTAGCTCAGGAGCAAAAAGCGGCTTGATCTCCAGAAAGGACCCCTCGTCCACGATCGCTTCCACGATCGTGCGGATGTCGTAACCGGCGGACTCCTGCGCCGGTACGAGATCATCGGCGAAGTCCCGTGCCGGATCCAGCGGGTCGTAGGTCGGCAGAGGGCTTCGCCAGTTCAGAGGCAAATAGGAGAAATATTGCTTGGCCTGCTCGATCGCGTCAGTATCGTCAGCCGCCAACTGGTCCCCGCATCCTGAGATCGTCGCGTGCATCCGCGCGCCGCCCATCTCCTCGAGCGTGACCTTCTCCCCCACGACCATCTCGGCCATCCGCGGCGACCCCAGGTACATCGAGGCATTCGCCTCTACCATGATCACGACATCGCAGAAAGACGGAATGTACGCCCCGCCGGCCGCGCTCGGGCCGAAAAGGCAGCAGATCTGGGGAACCTTGCCGGACAGCGCCACCTGGTTATGGAAGATCCGACCCGCGCCCCTCCGGCCGGGAAACAGGTCAACCTGATCGGTGATCCGCGCACCAGCCGAATCGATGAACCAGAAGATCGGCAACTCGTCACGTAGCGCAAGCTCGGTCATCCTGATGATCTTCTCTACCGTCCGGGCGCCCCAGGAGCCAGCCTTGACGCTTGGGTCATTGGCCACGACGAGCGCCGGCCGTCCCTGAACCAGGCCACGGCCGGTGACGACGCCGTCGGCCGGCAGGTCGTCGGCCAATGCATTGGCGAGTTGGCCGTCCTCAACAAAAGTGCGGGCGTCGAAGAGCAGATCGATCCGCTCCCGAACAAAGAGCTTGTTCGCGCTGGCAAGCTTCGCGGCCGCACGTTCTGTCGGAGCCAGCGTGCGGTCGCGTGCGGCACTGATTCGGTCCACGATCGACTACTCCACCGGGAGCCCGAGCCGACGAGCGATCAAGAGCCGCTGTACCTCTGAGGTGCCTTCACCGATCTCGAGAACTTTTGCGTCGCGATAGAAACGCGCCACCGGATACTCCTCCATGAACCCGTAGCCGCCGAATACCTGCGTGGCGATCCGCGTAGCGCTGACAGCGGACTCTGTGGCGTACAGCTTGGCGATCGCGGCGGCCCGATTGAAATCTCGTGCACTGGCACCTTGATCCCGCATGGTCGCCGCGGCGTAGACCAGCTGATGAGCGGCCGTGGCCATCACATCAAGATCAGCAATCTGGAACGCGACGCCTTGCTTGCGGCCAATCGGCACCCCGAACGTGGTGCGCTGCTTCGCGTACTCGGTCGACAGTTCGAGGCAGGCTCGGATGCATCCCAATGCCAAAGCTGCTATCGCTACGCGCCCGCCGTCCAAGATCGACAAGAATTCGTGATATCCCTCTCCACGCTCGCCCAGCAGATGATCTTCGGGAACTCGGACGTCGGTGAAGGTGAGCGGATGGGTGTCTGAGGCGTGCCAGCCAAGCTTCACGTAGCTGGGCCCGACTACGAAGCCGGGTGTGCCAGTGGGCACCATGATCGCCGATATCTCAGGCTTGCCATTGTCGCTGGTGCCGGTATGCGCCGTGATCGTGCAGAGAGCAGTGATATCGGTGCCGGAATTGGTGATGAACTGCTTGCTGCCGTTGATCACCCACTCATGATCAACCAAGGTTGCGCGGGTCCGGGTAGCGCCGGCGTCCGATCCCGCTTCTGGTTCGGTGAGCCCGAAGGCGGCCAGCGCGCGGCCGGCAATGAGATCAGGCAACCAGCGCGCCTTCTGCTCCGGGGTGCCGAAATGAGCGATCGGATTGATGCCGAGCCCTACAGCAGCCTCCAAGGTGATCCCGAGTGACTGGTCCACCTTGCCAATCTCTTCGATCGCAATGCAGAGGCTGGTGAAGTCGCCGGCGCCGCCGTACTCCTGGGGTCCCCCCAGTCCAAAGAGGCCGAGATCGCCCATCCGCTTGATCGCTTCCAGCGGCGCTTCGTGGGCGGCGTTCCAGCGCTCGACGTGAGGTGCGAGATCGCGCGCGGCGAAGTCAGCAACCACCGCCCGAAAGTCGTTGTGCTCCTCACCGAGCGAGAACGTACCGGTCATCAGGTTCTTCCCGTCGCCACTGACCTCGTCAGAATAGCTTGACGCTTACGTAAACGTCACGTCTAGACTTCGGTCGGAAGGAGCCAGTGTCCTGCGCCAGGAATCCGGTGCTTATGTGCGTCGTTCAGGCGGATGCCTCGCAAGGCCGACGAGGGAGGGATACCTGGTCGTATGTCGACCGAGGAGAACGCCGCGAGGCGCCGCATGGGCGGCGCACATTTGTGGTGGATTCCTGGCGTAGGACACTACTGATGAGTGAACGAACCTGGAGCATTTCCGAACTCGCCGAGGAGTTCGAGACCACGCTGCGGACTATCCGGTTCTATGAGGACCGCGGACTCCTCGCCCCGGAGCGGCAGGGCACCACTCGGATCTTCCACGGTCGGGACCGGGTACGGCTTCAGCTCATCCTGCGTGGCAAGCGGCTCGGGTTCACCCTCGATGAAATCGCCCACGTGATCAACATGTACGACGAAACTCCTGGGGAGCGCGGCCAGCTGGCCTTCCTGATCGCCGACATCGGCAAGCGCCGCGAAGCTCTCATGGCAAAGCGTCGAGATCTCGATGAGGCGCTCGCCGAGCTAGATGAGCTTGAAGAACGCTGCCGTGGCGATCTGGAGCGCCTTGGCGATTCCCAGTGAGTGCCGCTGCATTCGGGAGCGGCCTATTCCAAGACGAGGGAGGCCGCGGCGTCTTGCTGGCCTGTGACGTCCCAGAGATGGTGGATCACATCGTGCAAGAAATATTGGATGAATGTCAGGACGGTGAACTCAGCACCGTCGGATCTGATCCCACGTCGTGAGTATTGATCGGGCTTCAGCGACTGGATCCGCGCAACGAAAGTCTGCGCGGCAGCCTCAAGCTCGTCAGCAACGACCTCAGGGTCTTGCTCGCTGTACCGCTCGGTGATGGCTGTCTCATCCTGATCCCAGCCGGCAAAGGTTGGTGTGTCCTCCCCGAGCATCTGGGCGAGACGGGCATCGAACAGGCGGTACACGTCGCGTACGTGGGCGCCGTACTCCAGAGGCGACCAGACATCCGGCTGCGGGCGTGCCGCAACCGCCGGACTTGAGCGCAGGATCTGAACCCACTCCTCAGCGGCGACGAATGCGCGCTCAGCGAACTGAGCGGGATCGATGTCACCAGCCGATAGGCCACATTGGTCGCAACGTCGCGTCAGCGTCCAGGTCCAATCCTTCTTGTCCGGTGGAGGTTGCACGGCTAAAGCCTAGTGCGCCTCCCGCTGGCCATCCGGGCCCACATCAAGCCTCACTGGATGTCCACAAGTCAGGTGCTTCGACTGTGGAGAAGTTGATCATTTCGGTGCATGAATCGCGCCGTCTTGTGGACAGCCCGGTGGACAACGAAATTCCTGGCTTTTCTTTTCTGGATTGGGTTGCGGGGCGCCTGACAAGGCTGTAGAAATCTCTTACGCACTTCCGCAAGGGAGGGCGCGACTGGGACAGAACACCGAGGGTTCGTACGGTGAGGTAACTCGCCGCAGCTGCCGGTGACGGGCTGCTGGGATTCGCCGGATCTCCTGGTCAGCTGGAGACGTCGCTTAACTCCGGCTACACAGTGGGCCCCTGCAACTCATACTTGGAGGGGCCCACGCTAATTTCTCTGGGCCTGCTGCTCGCGCAATTCTCTTCTGGGCTTGCTGCTCGCGCATCGCGGCTTTGGATCTGCCTAGTTCGTCGTTGCTCGCGGAGGAAAGAACGCCTCCGCTCGCTCCTCCTCACCACGGCAGAGCCGCGATTTCCGACGCTCGCAGCCACGGGCGACTCCTCCACTTGCGACGTTCGCAGCCACGGGCGGCTCCTTCATTTCCGAAGCTCGCTCTGTGCCGAGCGCATCCTTGGTCGAAGCTCCGCGCAATCACGGTCATTGAGACAGCATTAGAGTGGCGAGAGGCGAGTTTGGACGGGGAGGACGCGTGGGAATTAGCAAGGTGCTGATCGCCAACCGGGGCGAGATCGCCGTTCGCGTGATCCGTGCTGCTGCCGACGCAGGCCTGACCAGCGTGGCCATCTACGCCGACCCCGACTCCGACTCACTGTTCGTCTCGCTTGCGGATGAGGCGTATGCGCTGGGAGGCGCTACCCCGGCTGAGACCTACCTCGACATCGCCAAGATTCTCGATATCGCGGCCCGTAGCGGCGCCGATGCCATTCATCCGGGGTACGGCTTTCTTGCCGAGAACGCCTCCTTTGCCGAGGCCGTGCTCGCTGCCGGACTGATCTGGATCGGACCGCCGCCCGCCGCCATCGAGGCTTTAGGCGATAAGGTACGCGCCCGACACATCGCGCAGAAGGTCGGCGCTCCCCTGGTGCCCGGCACCCCGGGCCCAGTCGACAACGCCGACGCGGTCATCGCTTTCGCGACCGAGCACGGGCTGCCCATCGCGATCAAAGCCGCGTTCGGCGGCGGCGGCAGGGGTCTGAAGGTCGCCCGCGATATGGATGAGATCCCCGAACTCTTCGAGTCCGCGACACGCGAGGCAGTGACGGCCTTCGGTCGCGGTGAATGCTTCGTCGAGCGCTATCTCGACAAGCCGCGGCATGTTGAAACCCAGTGCCTGGCTGACAGCCACGGCAACGTCGTCGTCGTGTCGACCCGAGACTGTTCGCTGCAGCGCCGCCACCAGAAGTTGGTCGAGGAGGCGCCCGCGCCCTTCCTCACCGCCGAACAGACAGAACGCCTATACGCCTCGTCCAAGGCGATCCTCGCCGAAGCGGGCTATGTGGGAGCCGGCACCTGTGAGTTCCTGGTTGGCCAAGACGGGACCGTCTCATTCCTCGAGGTCAATACCCGGCTCCAAGTTGAGCATCCGGTGTCAGAGCAAGTCACCGGACTCGACTTGGTCCGTGAAATGTTCCGCATCGCCGAGGGGGAACCGCTCGGATACTCCGATCCTGTCGTCACTGGCCACTCCATCGAGTTTCGGATCAACGCCGAGGACGCGGGCCGGAACTTCATGCCAGCGCCGGGAACACTGACCGCTTGGCGGCCTCCGTCCGGCCCCGGCGTACGAGTCGATGAGGGCTACGTCAGCGGCCTGACCGTGCCGGGCAGCTTCGACTCGCTGATCGCCAAGATCATCATCACGGGCGCGAACCGCAACCAGGCGCTCGAGCGATCACGCCGGGCATTGAAAGAGCTTGTGATCGAGGGCATGCCGACCGTCGTTCCGTTCCACCAAGCTGTCGTGGAGGACCCCGCCTACACCGCTGAGGACGGAAAATTCGGGATACATACCCGCTGGATCGAAACAGAGTTCAGCGGTCAGATCACTCCGTACGCCGGCGCCCTCGGCGAGGCTCCCGAGCCAATCCCGCGCTCCAAGATCGTCGTCGAGGTCAATGGCAAGCGGTTTGAGGTCATGGTGCCGGCCGGTCCGGGGTCTGCCAACGGGTCCGCTGCCGCTCTGAGGTCGAAGAAGCCGGTCAAGCGCCAAAGCGGGGCAGCGACCAAGACCCCCGCTGGCAATGCCCTGACCTCACCCATGCAAGGCACGATTGTGAAGGTGGCGGTCGCTGATGGTGACGTCGTAGAGGCCGGCGACCTGGTCGTGGTACTCGAGGCGATGAAGATGGAGCAGCCACTGACAGCTCACCGGAGCGGCACGGTGAAGAACCTCAACGCCCAGGTCGGCGCAACGGTGACGAGCGGCTCTACCCTGTGCGAGATCATCGACTCATAATGATCGACAGCGTGCGCAGGCAACCGGTTGTCGCCTTGCCACCGAAGAGCCCGTCGGCGGTCTAAAAGGTCAGTAAGAAGACGACGCCACAAGGGGAAACTACAGGAGGCGAAGGCACACTGTGACCCATGGCTGAACTCTTGGTGTTGCTGATTGTGGTGGCACTGATCGTGGGCGGTGTCGCCCTTTACCGGCGGTATGCGATCCAGCAGCGCCAAGCCGCCGAGCGAGCGGCACTGGAAACCCAACTCTCCACATCCAAGCGGGCAGCTGACGAAGATGTCACAAAGTTTGGCGAGGAACTGCAGCGGCTGGACTCCGATGTCGGCGGACATCCACTCGACGAGGCGATGCAGCAGGACTACCAGCGCGCTCTGGACGCCTACGACAACGCGAAGATGTCGCTGGACGCGGTTATCAAGCCCGAGGAAATCCGGCACGTCACTGAGATCTTGGAGGACGGGCGCTACGCGGTTGCGTGCGTCAAGGCGCGGATCGCGGGTGAGCCACTTCCTGCCAAGCGTCCACCCTGCTTCTTCAATCCCGCGCACGGCCCGTCGTCCCAAGACGTCACATGGGCACCTCCCGGAGGCGTGCCGCGATCAGTGCCGGCTTGTCCCGCGGACGCCGAACGCGTGCTTGCCGGCGCCGATCCCTACATCCGCACGGTGCAGGTTGGCGCCCAGCGCGTGCCCTATTGGGAAGGTGGACCCGCGTATGCGCCGTGGGCGCAGGGCTACTACAGCCAGTGGAGGGGCAGCGACATGCTCTCCGGCATGCTGATCGGCGGCCTGTTGTTCGGTGGTATGGGCAACATGTTCTCCGGAGTCGGCGAGGGCGCCGGTGATGTTATGGGCGGCGTCGGTGATGGCGCCAGCGAGATCGGAAGTGGAATCGGCGAAGGCGGCAGCGATGTCGGCGGCGGGTTCGGCGACATGTTTGGCGGCATGTTCGAGTAGGGCTTACCCGAGGAGAAACGCCCGAAGCTCAGTGAGCGTCTCCGAACAACCGCGATCGATCTTCAGGTTCGCGAGTTCGTCGGCCCGGGTCGCGCCTCGATTGATGATCACCACTGGGCGTTGCTGCTTCGCGTTGTGCCGGACGAAACGCAACCCCGACATCACAGTCAGTGACGAGCCCAAGACCACCAACACCTCGCCACACTCCAGGAGCGCGTACGCCGCCTCGACTCGCGGCCTCGGAACCGACTCGCCGAAGAACACGACATCGGGTTTGAGCCGCCCACCGCAGTGCACGCAGCCGATCAGCCTGAATTGCCGCCAATCCCGTACGACCGCATCGCCGTCCGGCCGCAGCTCGGCATGCTCCAGAACGTGCGGCTCGTCGAGTTGCGGGTTCGCGCTCCTCAATCGATGCTGCAGATCGCTGCGTGCCGAGCGATCTCCGCATTCCAGACACACGACGCTGGCGATATCGCCATGGAGATTGATCACGCGCGAACTGCCGGCGGCTGAGTGCAGCCCGTCAACGTTCTGGGTGATCACCCCGGTCAGTCCGACCGCTTCCAGGTCGGCCAAGGCACGATGTCCAGGGTTCGGTTCCGCGCGGCCGATCCGGCGCCAGCCGAGATAGGAACGCGCCCAATAGCGACGTTGGGCATCGGCGGAGCCGACGAACTCGCTGTACCGCATCGGTGTAGCGCGTACCGAGGTCGGTCCGCGATAGTCCGGGATCCCGGAGTCGGTCGACATGCCGGCACCACTGAGGGCGACCCAACTGCGGCCGCGGAGCAGTTCTGCGGCCGCCGTAACGGTAGCTGGGGCTGCCACTGTCACCCAAGAACCGTACCGTGCAAGATCAATACTGCGGAATGCTGCGTTCGGGTACACATCGCTGAGCAGCGGCTTGCGGCCGACTTCAGCTGATTGTGCCGGTGCCCTTGAGCCGGCGCGCGGCTTCGGCGATCGAGCCGGTCATCGAGGGATACACGGTAAACGACTCCGACACTTGATCAACGGTGAGCCGTTGCGCCACAGCCATTGCGATCGGGTAGATCAACTCACTGGCCCTTGGGGCGACCACCACGCCACCGATCACGATGCCGGTCACCTTGCGGCAGATCAGCTTGACGAAGCCGTCGCGACTGGCCTGCATCTTGGCGCGGGCATTCCCTCGTAGCGGCAGGCTCACCACACGCGCCGGCACTTCACCCGAGTCCACTTGCCGTTGAGTTACCCCCACGGTGGCGATCTCGGGCGCGGTGAACACGTTCGACGACACCGTCTTGAGGTCGAGGGGAGACACGGCCTCGCCCAACGTATGCCACATCGCAATCCGGCCCTGCATGGCAGCGACCGAGGCGAGCATGAGCACACCGGTGCAGTCCCCCGCCGCATACACGCCCCGTGACGAGGTGCGCGACACTCGATCGACCTCTATGAAGCCACCTCGGTCGAGCTTGACCCCGGCCTCTTCCAGGCCGATGCCTGCCGTGTTGGGTATAGACCCGACCGCAAGCAGGCAGTGTGACCCGATGACGGTGCGACCATCGGTCAACGTCACAGTGACCTGGTCGCCGTTGCGCTCGACCGACTGGGCGCGTGACCGCGACAACACTGTCATGCCACGCCGGACGAAGACGTCCTCGAGCACCTGAGCGGCATCGGCGTCCTCGCCGGGGAGGACTCTGTCACGTGAGGAGACGAGCACTACCTCACACCCGAGGGCGTCGTAAGCGCTGGCAAACTCCGCACCCGTCACCCCCGAGCCGACCACGATCAGCCGCTCTGGCAATTCGGGCAGCTCATACACCTGAGTCCAGGTCAGGATCCGCTCGCCATCCGGCTTGGCGTCGGGGAGTTCGCGGGGGTGAGCTCCTGTCGCCACCAAGATCATGTCGGCTGGAAAGGACTGCTCACCATCTGCAGTCTCGGCGATCACGCGCTCGTGATCAGCAAGCCGGCCGCGGCCGGCTACCAGGGTGACGTTCTCACGGAGGAGACGCTCTTCGATGTCACATGATTGTCTTTTGGCAAGATCGAGTACTCGCTGGTTGACCGCAAGCAGGTTGACATGTACACCGGCGTCGAAATCCCCTTGATCAAGAAGACCAAACCGCATCCCAAGATCGGCCGAGTGGCGGACATCGGTCATCACCTCTGCCGTGGCGATCAAGGTCTTTGAGGGAACACAGTCAGTGAGCACCGCCGAGCCGCCAAGACCGTCACTATCGATCAAGGTGACCTCGCCACCCAGCTGGCTGGCTACCAGCGCTGCCTCGTAACCGCCAGGGCCTCCGCCGACAATCACCACCCGGGTCACCTTTGGCATTCTTCCATCTCGCTGGCGGAGGCCCTGACCAGATAGCCTCGCTGCTGTGCTGTACGCAGCGTACGGAAGCAACCTCGATCCAACTCAGATGGCCGACCGCTGCCCGCACTCACCGCAGCGCGGCACGGGATGGGTCGAGGGCTGGCGTGTCACCTTTGGTGGCGAGGGTTGGGACGGCGCACTACCGACCCTCGTCGAGGAACTTGACAATCAGGTCTTTGTTGCCCTGTACGACGTGACGCCCGGTGACGAAGACGCCCTCGATGAATGGGAGAGCGCGCACACCGGTCTGTATCGCAAGGTCCGGGTCCGGGTGGCCACGCTCGACGGCGAAGTGACCGCATGGGTCTATGTGCTGAACGACTTCGAGGGCGGCATCCCCAGCGCCCGGACCATTGGCATCCTTGCCGACGCCGCCGAAGCAGCCGGCGCCCCCGATGACTATGTCGCGGAGCTGCGCTCACGTCCTTGCGCCAGCGGCTGGTGAGCTCCCCCGGCCAGTGTCGTGCCTCCTAGGTCTCTTTACGGTTCGCGCCGCCCAGGCACGCACCTCGCGGCGTTCTCCTCGGTCGACATACGACCCGGTATCCCTCCCTCGTCGGCCTTGCGATCCACGCACCTGAACGACGCCAACCGCAAAGGAACCTAGGAGACACGACACTAGAGTGCGAGCATGCCTAACGATGGCCTGCCATCCGATCCGTACGCGCTCGCCAAGGTCGCTGCGGCCGTCATTCTGGAGCGCTTCGAGATCGCTCACCTGGATACCGCTTTCGTGCTGGGATCTGGATGGGCAGCTGCCGCTCATGATCTTGGTCAGCACATCGGGAGCTGCGAGCTGGCCGAGCTCCCGGGCTTCGCGAAGCCGATGGTCATCGGTCACGGCGGAGCGCTCCACGTCACGTCGACGTCTACGGACAAGATCACGGCGATCTTCACCGGGCGTACGCACTTGTACGAGGGCCAGGGCGTGGATCAAGTGGTGCACGGGGTGCGCGCAGCCATCTGTGCGGGCGCCAACGTCATCGTGCTGACGAATGGGGCTGGTGGCCTCAACCCGGACTGGCCACCCGGCTCGGCGGTTCTGATTCGCGACCACATCAACCTGACGGGCAACTCTCCGTTGGTCGGTGCACGTTTCATCGATATGTCGATGGCCTACTCGACGCGGCTGCGTGATCTTGCTCGATCGGTCGATCCAGGACTGCCGGAAGGCGTGTACGTCCAGTTCCTCGGGCCACAGTTCGAGACTCCGGCCGAGGTGCGGATGGCGGGTGCGCTCGGCGGCGACCTGGTCGGCATGTCGACCACGATCGAAACGATCGCGGCTCGCGAGCTGGGCGCAGAGGTCCTTGGTATCTCCCTGGTCACGAATCTGGCGGCGGGTATCTCACCCGAGCCGCTCAGCCATCACGATGTGCTCGAGGCCGGGCGAGAAGCTGCGCCGCGGCTGCGACGGTTGCTAGGGGGAATTGCGGGCGCGTTGTGACATCGAGGGCACCGACCCTTTCCGCGGATTTGGCCCGCGCGATAGCCAGCTGGACCGAGCAGGACCCGGATCCGCAGACCCGGCAGCAGGTGGACGATCTGCTGAGGGCGGCAGATTCCGGAGACGCCGGGGCATGGGGCGAGCTGGTCGACGCGTTCTCCTCCCGACTCCAGTTCGGAACGGCTGGACTGCGCGGCGCGCTCGGTCCCGGACCGAATCGCATGAATCGGGTCGTCGTGGGTCAATCCGCCGCGGGGCTTGCCAGCTACCTTCTTGATCATGGCCTGGCTGACGGCAAGGTGATCATCGGCTTCGATGCTCGATATAACTCCGAAGTCTTCGCCCGAGATACGGCGGAGATCATGTCGGGTGCCGGCTTCCAGACCATGATCACCTCAGGTCCAGTGCCGACACCCGTCGTGGCATTCGGGATCCGCCATTTCGGCTGCGTGGCCGGCGTTGTGATCACCGCCTCGCACAATCCGCCTCAAGACAACGGCTACAAGGTCTATCTCGGAGACGGCTCGCAGATCGTGCCGCCTGCCGACGAGGAGATCTCCTCGAGGATCCAGGAAGTCGCCAAGCACAACCTGTCCGACGTGCCGCGCTCCCAGTCCTACGCAGTCCTCGGAGAGGAGTTGCTGATCACCTATCTGGATCGGGTTGCTTCCCTGGTACCGGGACTCGCGCCGCGCGAAGTGCGCTGGGTCTACACCCCACTGCATGGGGTCGGCCGCTCGGTTGTCGAGAGGCGTGGTCCAGACGTGTGCGTTTCCTGCTGCCCACGTGGTTGCCGAGCAGGCCAACCCGGATCCAAGGTTCCCGACTGTGGCTTTCCCGAATCCAGAGGAGCCTGGAGCCATCGACCTCGCGCTGGCGCGCGCGCAGGAGATCAATGCCGACCTGGTAATCGCGAACGACCCGGATGCCGACCGCTGCGCGATAGCGGTCGTCGTCGACGGGAAGTGGCGGATGCTGAGTGGCGACGAGCTCGGCGTGCTGCTCGGCGAGGACGCTATGCGGCGCGGCGTCCGCGGTACCTACGTATGCTCGATCGTCTCCAGTTCCCTGCTCTCAGCCATTGCGGCGGCGTACGGCCAACCCTTCGTCTACACGTTGACCGGGTTCAAGTGGATCGGGCGGGTGCCTGGGTTGGCGTACGGCTATGAGGAAGCGATCGGCTACTGCGTCGATCCGGAGGCGGTCCCTGACAAGGACGGGATATCCGCGCTGATCATGGTGTTGACCCTCGCTGCCAGCCTCAAGGCCGAGGGACGCAGCATCGCGGATCGGCTGGATGAGATCTCGTTGCGCTACGGGGTCTACGAGACCGAGCAGATGTCGGTACGCGCCGACGATCCCGAGATCATCCCGAAGGCCATGGCCCGGCTTCGGGCACACCCTCCCGAGATCCTTGCTGGACAGCCCACCTCGGTGCTCGATCTGGCCTATGGCAGTGATGAATTGCCACCCACGGATGCGGTGTTGATCACCGGAGAAATAGTCAAGGTCGTGGTCCGGCCGTCCGGTACCGAGCCGAAACTCAAGTGTTATCTCGAGGCACGTGTGCCTACCACCCGCAGCGCCGACCTGATTGGGGCCCGAGCCGAGGCGCGCTCCATGCTTGCCACGATCCGATCGGAGATGTCCGCGGCGCTGGGACTCAGGTCATCCGCAGGGCACTAGCTCCCTGATTTTGCATCGCCAGCGACGCCAAACAGGCAGAAATGCCTGCTGCGGGAGCGCTGGTGATGCGTTTCCGCGGTGCAACTCAGTTGCGGGTGCGCGAGGTTCGCCGGCTCAGGGCAGCGATTCAGGTCCTCAGCCCAGAATTACCCGCTTATTAGGGCAAACGGCCAAATCTGCGCTAGAATCTGTGGTACCTGTGTGGGGGTCACGTGGATTTTTTTTGCTCGGGGAAGGAGACCCATGGCCGAACAAACACACCTGCAGGCGTCCGAAGTGCACGAGTTTCTAGCGCGACATGTGCAGACCGACGGGATGAAGCTTGTTCTCGATTTGCGGCGCAGCCGGGGTAGCCGGCTGGTGGATGCCCGAACCGGACGGCGCTATCTCGACATGTACACCTTCTTCGCCTCGGCTCCGCTTGGAGTCAACCCGCCCGGCATTGCTGACGACCCGACATTCGTGGCCGAGCTTGCCGAGATTGCTGTCAACAAGCCGGCCAATCCGGACATGTACAGCACCGCATACGCGGAGTTCGTTGAGACCTTCGTCCGGGTGCTCGGCGATCCCGCGCTCCCCCACCTGTTCTTCATCGAAGGCGGTGCCCTAGCCGTCGAAAACGCGCTCAAGGTCGCATTTGACTGGAAGAGCCGGATGAACGAGGCCGCCGGGCGCGACCGAAACCTGGGCACCCAGATCATGCATCTGACCCGTGCATTCCACGGACGCAGCGGCTACACCCTGTCGCTGACCAACACCGAACCCAACAAGACCGATCGCTTTCCCAAGTTCAACTGGCCGAGGATCGACGTACCGGCGATCATCCATCCGCTCAGCGATCATCTCGACCAGGTGATCGCCGCCGAAGAGCGCGCGCTGCAGCAAGCAGAACGTGCCTTCGCCGAGCACCCTCACGACATCGCGGCGTTCATCGCCGAGCCGATCCAGGGTGAGGGCGGTGACAACCACATGCGCGCCGAGTTCCTGCAGGCCATGCTCAGGCTGGCGCACCTCCACGATGCGCTCTTCATCCTGGACGAGGTGCAAACCGGAGTGGGGACCACAGGGACCCCGTGGGCGTACCAGCAGTTGGGTATCCAACCTGATGTGGTCGCTTTCTCCAAGAAGGCGCAGGTCGGCGGCATCATGGCCGGCGGCCGCGTCGATGAGGTACCGGACAACGTGTTCAAGGTCTCGGGAAGGATCAACTCGACCTGGGGTGGCGGGCTGGTCGACATGGTTCGCTCGCGTCGCGCCCTGGAGATCATCGAGTCAGAGGGTCTCATCGAGCTGGCTGGCCCGAAGGGCGAGCAACTGGTGGCCGGACTCGAAAAGCTTCGCGACGACTCGGGGCTGATCAGTAACGTCCGCGGTCGGGGTCTGTTCGTCGCCTTCGACCTTGAAACTCGCGACGAGCGTGATGCCGTGGTCGCCGATCTGCGGAGGATCGAGAGGGTCATCGTGCTGCCTTGCGGCGAGCGCTCGATCCGCTTCCGTCCGGCGCTGTCGGTGAGTCAGGATGAGATTGACGAGGCGGTCGGAGCTACTCGTCGCTCCGTCGTACGCGTCGCCAGCAAGGAGCTGCAGTACTCGTGAATGGAGCCATATCGGGGGAGCCGATGCCCCGGAGAGTGCCCGCGCGTCGCGGGTTGGTGACTTCGGTGATCGACGGAGCACCGGTGACCGGTGGCCATACGCTGCCGAGCACCAATCCGGCACGCCTTGATGAGGTTGTCGGCGAGGTGTCCTTCGGCGATGCCTCCACCTTCGTCAGGGCAGCCGAGTCAGCCAAGAAGGCACAGGAGGAGTGGGCCGCCATACCTGCGCCGATCCGGGGCCGCGCGATCGCACACATTGGCCGGCTGATCGAAGACAACGCCGAAGCACTGGCACGCCTGGTCACTGCGGAGATCGGCAAGCCGTACGGGGAAGCGCTGGGCGAGGTGCGCGAGATCATCGACACCTGCGACTTCTTCCTCGGCGAAGGCCGGCGACTCTACGGCCAAACCGTGCCAAGTGAAATGCCGGACAAGCAGCTGTTCACGTTCCGTAGACCGGTCGGCACAGTTGCGGTGATCACCGCCGGGAACTTCCCGGTCGCCGTCCCGGCGTGGTACATCGTGCCTGCGCTGCTGGCAGGCAATACCGTTGTGTGGAAGCCCGCCGAATACTCAGCAGTCAGTAGCGCGGCGTTTCACGAACTCTTCGTACGAGGCGGCGGGCTGCCGGATGGGGCATTCAACGTCGTCCACGCCGACGGTGCCTCGACATTCTCCGGGCTGGAGCAGGCACTGGAAGCTGGCCTGGTCGACAAGGTGGGTTTCACAGGATCGTCTGCCGTCGGCCGGGAGATTGGTGGGTTGACCGGGCGTTACCTGCAGACTGCGTGCTTGGAGCTGGGCGGTAAGAACCCGCTGCTCGTCACACCGAGCGCCGATCTTGATCTTGCGGTGGAGGGTGCGCTCTTCTCAGGTTTCGGCACTGCGGGGCAGCGGTGCACGTCGCTGGGCACGGTCATTGTGCATCAGTCAGTCCATGATCAATTCCTGGCCAAGTTGAATGCGGCCGTGGCCAGCGCCAGGGTCGGGGACCCCACTCAGGACGTGTTGATGGGCCCGATGCTCGACGCGAAGTTCGCGGAACGTTTTGAGGAGTTGCTGGGCTGGGTACAGCCGCACCACGCTGTCCAGGGCACGTACGGAAAGATCACGAAAGACAACCCGCGGGAAGGTTTCGTGGGTGACCCGAGCACCGGGCTGTATTACCACCCGATGGTGGTCGACGGCGTACGCCCCGGAGACCGAATCTTCATGGAGGAGACCTTCGGGCCGATCGTGGGCGTAACCACGTATCAGTCGCTCAACGAGGGAATCGAGCTGGCGAACGCTCCCGGATACGGGCTTTCCTCTTCGATCTACACCACCGATCCCAACGATGCGTTCACCTTCCGCGACAAGATCAGCGCCGGCATGGTGTCGATCAACAACTCGACCTCCGGGGCCGAGGCCCACCTGCCGTTCGGGGGCAACGGCAAGTCGGGTAACGGGTCCCGCCAGTCCGGCGTTTGGGTGCTGGATCAATTCACCCGCTGGCAAGCGATGAACTGGGACTACTCGGGCCGGCTGCAGAAAGCTCAGATGGACGTCGTCGAGCTCACCCCGGACACCACTTTCCGCCTCTAGAAGTTTTGATGGACCCGCTGGACCGTCACTTCCGCGACTCCCTCACCGACTTGTCAGAACCTGCGGGGGCTATAGGGCCCTCAGATTCTGACAAGTCGGCGTGGTGGTGGGAGCTGTTCGCGGCGCAGGCAACCAGTCGGCACCTCGATTTCGTGGCGCGGGAGCTGCAGCGCGAAGGTCGCGGGTTCTACACCATCGGTTCATCTGGGCATGAGAGTAACGCCATGGTCGCGATGGCCTTGCGAACGACCGATCCAGCTCTGCTGCACTACCGCTCGGGAGGCTTCTACGTCGCCCGCGCCCAACAGGTGCCGGGATCCACACCCGTTCGAGATGTGTTGCAAGGCGTGATGGGGTTGGCGGATGAGCCGATTGCCGGCGCTCGGCACAAGGTCTTCGGCCATCCCGACCTGGCTGTCATCCCGCAAACCTCGACGATCGCCTCCCACCTCCCGAGGTCCGTCGGTCTGGCAGTCGCGTTGCACCGAGCACACCGACTCAAAGTGGACTGCGAGTGGCCAGAGGACGCCGTGGTGCTGTGCTCGTTCGGAGACGCCTCGGCGAACCACTCCACCGCCGCCGGCGCGATCAACACCGCTCTCGCCACGGCCTATCGGCGCCTGCCGGTGCCGATTTTGCTGGTGTGCGAGGACAACGGCTTCGGCATTTCGGTGCCGACGCCGACCGGTTGGATCGAGGCGGCATACGGGTCGAGGCCGGGCCTGGCGTACGTTTCGGCTGACGGCGCTGATCCCGCCGCGGCGTGGCCGTTGATCGTTGAGGCGGTCAATACCGTACGCGAACAGCGGCGACCGGTCTTCCTCCACCTGCGGACGGTACGTTTCGGAGGCCACGCCGGCAGTGACGCCGAAATCAGCTATCGCAGACCGCGGGAGATCGAGGCGGACTACGCACGTGATCCCCTGCTAGCCACGGCAGAGCGCCTGCGCGCGTCCGGCGTCACCGCCGACGACATCCTGGTTTGCTACGACGCCATCCGCCAGCGGATCGACGACGAGGCCGAACGGCTCGCATCCGATGCGAAACTCAGCTCGGCTGCCGAGGTCATGGCGCCGCTCGCCCCGCGCCGCCCCGCCGCAGTAGCAGAGGCCGCTCGTGGGCTGCGAACCAGACGCGCCGGGCTCCTCAGCGACCGGCCCGAGGAGCAGGCAAAGCCGCGTACCCTCGCTGAGTCGATCAACGCCACGCTGGACGAGATGCTCGCTGCCGACCGCCGAGTGATCATCTTCGGCGAGGACGTTGGTGTCAAGGGTGGGGTCTACGGCGTGACGGCACGTCTTGCCCGGAAATATGGGGTGGCTCGAGTCTTCGACACGCTGCTCGACGAGCAGGCAATTCTCGGTCTTGGGCTGGGCGCCGGGCTCGCCGGGTTGATCCCGATTCCTGAAGTGCAATACCTCGCCTATCTGCACAACGCTGAGGATCAGCTCCGCGGGGAGGGTGCCACGCTGCCGTTCTTCTCACGTGGCCGCTTCAGCAACCCGATGGTCGTGCGAATCGCCGGTCTTGGCTACCAGAAAGGCTTCGGCGGACACTTTCACAACGACAACGCTGTGGCAGTGCTGCGCGACATTCCCGGGCTGGTCGTGGCTTGCCCGGCGCGCGCCGACGATGCCGCCGCGATGTTGCGGACCTGTGTTGCTGCTGCCATCACCGACGCGACGCTGTCAGTCTTTCTCGAGCCAATCGCGCTCTACCACCGGCGTGACCTCTACGAGGCCGGCGATCAGTCGTGGCTGGCGGCTGATCATGACGAGCCCGTGCCGATCGGTCAGGCGCGAAGCTACGGCAGCGGATCGGCGGTACTGACCATGATCAGCTTTGGGAACGGAGTGCCGATGAGCCTGCGGGTAGCCCGCCGGCTCGCATCTGCAGGGATCGCTGCGCAGGTATTGGACCTGCGCTGGCTGGCTCCACTTCCGGTCGAGGACATCCTCGCGGCGGCGCGATCGACGGGCCGAGTCCTGGTGGTCGATGAGACGCGGCACAGTGGAGGCGTGGGTGAAGGTGTTGTCACTGCCCTGGTCGAGGGCGGCTTCACGGGACCGATCTGGCGGGTGGCCAGCCAGGACAGCTTCGTGCCGTTGGGCGAAGCGGCTGAATACGTGCTGCTGAGTGAGGACGAGATCGAAAAGCAAGCGCTCACGCTAGCTGAGATGGAGACAAATCGATGAGCCGAACCGGACCGCTCGAGTTGCTTGGAGTTGATCATCTTCTCAGCGAGGAGGAGCGTGACATCCAAGCGACTGTTCGCGAATTCGTGGAACAGCGGGTCAAGCCGAACATCGCTGACTGGTTCGAGCGCGGGGATCTTGATCTTGGCCTGATGCGCGAGGCCGGTGCTCTCGGGCTACTCGGGATGCACCTGCAGGGCTACGGCTGCGCGGGAGCCAACGCCGTCTCGTATGGGCTGGCTTGCCTGGAGCTGGAGGCAGGTGACTCCGGCGTACGCAGCATGGTGTCGGTACAGGGTTCCCTTGCCATGTTTGCGATCTGGAAGTTCGGAAGCGAGGATCAGAAGACCACCTGGCTGCCCCGGATGGCTACGGGCGAGGCCATTGGCTGCTTCGGGCTGACCGAGGCCGACTTCGGCTCGAACCCGGCCGGCATGCGAACGCGCGCCAAGCGCGACGGCGATGACTGGGTCATCAACGGCACCAAAATGTGGATCACTAACGGATCTGTTGCCGACCTCGCGATCGTGTGGGCACAAACGGACGACGGGATCAGGGGCTTCATCGTCCCCACCGATGTGCCGGGGTTCTCGGCTCCCAAGATCACCAAGAAGCTGTCGCTGCGAGCCTCCATCACCTCCGAGCTGGTACTCGAGGATGTCCACGTGCCACGGGATGCGGTGCTTCCGGAAGTCACCGGGCTGCGCGGGCCGCTGTCCTGCCTCAACGAGGCGCGATTCGGCATCGTCTTCGGTGTCCTCGGCGCGGCTCGGGACTGCCTGGAGACTGCGATCGACTACGCAGTCTCACGCGAGGTTTTCGACCGCCCGCTCGCCTCCCTCCAGTTGACCCAGGCGAAGCTTGCGGACATGACGCTCGAGCTGCAGAAAGGGTTCTTGCTGGCTCTGCACCTCGGGCGCCTCAAAGATGATCACCGACTGGAGGCGCAGCAAGTCAGCCTGGGCAAGCTCAACAACGTACGGGAGGCGCTGGCCATCGCCCGCGAATGCCGGACCATCCTCGGCGCCAACGGGATCACCTTGGAGTATCCAGTGCTGCGCCACGCCAATAACCTCGAGTCGGTGCTGACCTACGAGGGCACCTCTGAAGTGCATCAGCTGGTCATCGGACAGGCGCTTACTGGGGAAAGCGCCTTCGCCTGAGCACGGTTGGCTCGCGTCAGTGATGGGACAGCTCGGCGCGGATCTTGCGCCGGGATTCAGCGAACACCAACGACTCAATCAGTACGGCACACACCACGATGCTGGTGACGATAGCCAGCTGTACTAATGCCGGCAGCCCGGCGATCAATGGAATCGCTAGCAGCAGCAAACCTGCGGCTGCGAGGCGCACGACCGAGAGGGTGTGCACGGTGAGCCATTTGAAGATCACATGACCCAGCAGATAGGTGACGACGCCGCCAACCAGAGCTGCCAGCGCAACAGTCGGCAAGGGATCGGTCAGAGAGTGATGACTGCTGTCACTGACGTACAGCAGCACTTCCTTCAGTCCGAAGGCCCCTAAGACGATGCCGAGCATGAGCGGCAGGTGTGCGAAGGAGTAGGCATTGCGGGCGAGCCGCGCGCGCGTCTCCACAGGCTCTGTGGCCAGGGCATGCTCACCCAGCAGCGCACTCACGTCGAAGTAGGCCCACCAAAGCGCCGACGACAAGACCAGGCCCAGCATCGACGCGGCGATGATGACCCAGGTGATGGGTTCCTTGGCAACGCCGACGCCAATGGCCACAATCGATTCGCCGAGCGCGATGATGATGATCAAGCCATGGCGTTCGGAGAAATGTCCCGGCGAGGGCAGCCGCCAGCCTCTGAAGCCACCAAGGGCGGTCCCCACGTAGTCGGCGAGCAGCGCGAGCATCCACAAGCCCGTCTGCTGCCATCCCTCGAACTGCGAAGCCAGCAACAGCAGCGCAGTACTGACGGCGACGCTGAAGGCGAACCTCAGCACCTGTCTGCGAAACTCGGCATCCTCCCTAGAAAGGATCATGTACATGACGAGATGCATGGCACGGAAGATCAGGTAACACACGGCCAGTACCACGGGTCCTTGCAATCCGCCGGGTAGGTCGTCGAACGCCTCCGGGATACACAGGGCTAGCACGAACATCGCCGCCATGCCGGCGAGGATGGCCAGCTGGATCGACCGCTCCTCAGTGCTGGCTATATTGGCCAGCCAGGCGTACGCGGTCCAAGCCCACCACAGCAACATCAGCACCAACGCACCGCGCAGGATGCCTTGCCAGCTGAGCTCGTCGGCCATGAAGGCGGTCACCTGAGTCAGCGCAAAGACGAACACCAGGTCAAAGAACAGTTCCAGCGAGGTGACGGTGGCCTGCTCTTGGTCCTGGCGCATGAGTTGGCGGCCTGACTGCACGTGAATATTCTCCTACTCCAAGCAGGCCGCCGGCCCTGGGCACTGCCCATTCCGCCTCGCTAACGTGGACCGTGCCTCAGCTGCAGATGCGGCACAGTCCAAGTGAGTGATGCAGAGTTGGCGTCAGCGCTCGATGGGGGCCCATTCGGGACCCGTCTCCCCCAGAGTCTCGTCGAGCTTGGCGAACAGCGGGGTCGGCTGCTCTAGCGGCGTTCCTGTCGTGATGGGGCGAGACTCCCAACGTGCCTGCTGGCTCGCGTAATCACCCATGATCACTGGGTAGTCCGGCCCACCCTCTTCCGTGACCTCGCGGATTTCCGGTTCGGCCGCCCAGACTCCGCGCCCGCCAAGGGCCTCGTGAATCTTCTGCGCAGCGTGCGGCAGGAATGGAGTCAGCAGAGTGTTGGCGTCGGAGACGACTTGTAGCGCGGTGTGCAGCACTGTGTCGCGCCGCTCGGTATTGTCTTTGAGCTTCCACGGCTCGGTGTCTGAGATGTATTTGTTCGCAGCGCCGACTACCCGCATGGCTTCGGTGATCGCGAGCCTGAATCGATTGCGGCCCAGCAACGCGCCCACGGTGTCGAACGCATCGTGAGAGGTGCGCAACAGCTCATGATCAATTTCGAGGAGCGTGCCGGGCGTCGGGACTGCCCCATTGTTCCGGTACGCCATGGAGATCGAACGGTGCACCAGGTTGCCCCATTCGTTGGCCAGCTCGAAGTTGGTGCGCCGCACAAACTCGTGCCAGGTGAAGTCGGTATCGGTGGTCTCTGGACCAGCCACTGCAATGAAGTAACGCAACGCGTCGGGCCCGAAGTCGCGTAGGAAATCACCGACATAGATGACCTTGCCGCGGCTGGTAGAGAACTTCGAGCCACTCATGGTCAGGTACTCGCTCGACACCAGCTCGTCAGGCAAGCGAAGCTCACCGAGCGGCCCGACCGTGCCGCCATGATCACCTTCGCCATTGTGACCGAGCAGGATGCCGGGCCAGATCACCGAGTGAAAGACGATGTTGTCCTTGCCCATGAAGTAGTAGCCGCGGGCTTCCGGGTCGATCCACCACTGCTGCCAGGCGTCCGGATCGCCGGTGCGCCGCGCCCACTCCACCGATGCGGAGAGATAACCGATGACTGCGTCGAACCAGACGTAGATCCGCTTCATCGGTTGATCGCGCCAGCCGTCCAGAGGTACCGGCACGCCCCAGTCCAGGTCGCGCGTGATGGCACGTGGCCTGAGATCCTTCAGCAGGTTCTGGCTGAACTTCAACACATTGGGGCGCCAGTCGGTCCTGGAGCCCAGCCACTTGCCGAGCGAACCTGCCAGCGCCGGAAGGTCAAGGAAGAAGTGCTCGGTCTCGATGAACTTCGGCGTCTCTCCATTGATCCGGGACTTTGGGTTGATCAAATCGATCGGGTCGAGCTGGTTGCCGCAGTTGTCGCATTGATCACCACGAGCGCTCGGATAGCCGCAAATCGGGCAGGTGCCTTCGATGTAGCGGTCCGGCAAGGTCCTTCCGGTGGACGGGCTCACCGCGCCCATCGCCGTCCTCGGTACCACGTAGCCGTTCCGGTGCAGGCCGAGGAACAGATCCTGAACGACCGCATAGTGGTTGAGCGTGGTGGTCCGGGTGAAGAGGTCGTACGACAGGCCGAGGCTGCGCAGATCCTCCACGATCACCCGGTTGTACTTGTCGGCCAGCTCGCGGTTGTCTAGACCCTCGAGCTCCGCCTGGACCAAGATGGGCGTGCCGTGTTCGTCGGTCCCAGACACCATCAAGACGTCGTGTCCACTCATCCGCATGAATCGCGCGAAGATGTCTGAGGGAACACCGAAGCCTGAGACGTGACCGATGTGGCGCGGGCCGTTGGCGTACGGCCAGGCCACTGCCGCCAAGACACGCGAAGTCATGGGCTAAACCCTAGCCGGGCCCCGCAGCTGCCCGTCCCGATGTTCACCGAGGTGCGCGGCCCTATCAAGCCGTCGCGATGTGCTGGGCCAGGGCCTTGCGTACCTCGTACGGCGCGAAGACACTTTTGGCGGCGTTGATCCCGAGCCGGCGTACGTCCTCAAGTGAGTAGTCGAATGCCTCGGCGAGCACGGCGAACTCTCTGGTCAAGGTGGTGGCGCTGATCAGCCTGTTGTCGGGATTGACCGTGACGCGGAAACCAAGTTGGTCCAGGCGGTGGATGGGATGCTCGTGGATCGAGGCCACCGCACCGGTCTGCAGGTTCGAGGAGGGGCACATCTCGAGCGGGATCTGTTCATTGAGTACGTACGCGGCAAAGTGCCCGAGCACCCCACTACCGGCCCCGTCCGGCCGAATGTCGTCAGCGATCGAAACGCCGTGGCCGATCCGGTTGGCGCCGCAGATCTGTACCGCCTCGCAGATGGATTCCCAGCCGTCAGCTTCGCCGGCGTGAATCGTGTAGTAGGCGCTGTTGCGCCGCAACAGCTGAAAGGACTCCAGAAACCGCGACGCTGGGTAGCCCTTTTCCGGCCCGGCAATGTCCAAACCGGCGATACCGTCGTCGCGGTAGCGCAGCGTCAGCTCGGCGATATCGCGCGTCGGTTCTGCCTGCCGCATCGCGGTGAGCAGCTGCCGGACTTCGATCTCCTGCCCGCGCCCTCGACACGCCGCCATCCCTTCGGTCAGACCAACCCGAACGGCTTCGACGGCCTGCGCGAGGGTCAAGCCCGCCTTCAGATGCTGCTCTGGGGCCCAGCGCGCCTCACCGTAGACGACTCCGTCGGCGGCCAGGTCCTCCACGAACTCGGCAGCGACCCGGCGCAGATTCGCCGCTGTCTGGGTGACGGCGATGGTCTGATCGAAGGTTTCCAGGTAACGCAGCAAAGACCCCGAGTCCGCGGAATCAGCGAACCACCGACCAAGATCATTGGCATTCTCGGCGGGCAGGCTGTGCCCAATGTCGGCGGCCAGCTCGATGATCGTCTGCGGCCGCAATCCACCATCGAGATGATCATGGAGCGAGACCTTCGGGAAGGCCTGCAGCGCTTCCAGGTCGAGGCTCACGACGGGCGCCGTGCCAGGTCGGCACGGCCAAAGGCCTGAGGCAGCACCGCACTCATCGGCAGGATCCCGGAGGGCGTGTCGACCAGGCACTCGGCACCGCCGTGCTCCCAGAGCAGCTGGCGACACCGGCCGCAAGGCATCAGGACCGACCCGGCCCCGTCTGCGCAGGTAAATGCGACCAGCCTGCCGCCGCCGCTGGCATGCAGTGCCGACACCAGGCCGCACTCGGCACACAGGGTCGCGCCATAGGAAGCGTTCTCGACGTTGCAGCCAGTGACCACCCGTCCGTCGTCGGCCAGTGCGGCCGCACCGACGGGAAAGCCGGAGTAGGGCGCGTAGGCGTGCTGGCTGGCTTCCCGGGCTGCGGAGCGCAGTCGTTCCCAGTCGACAGCGATCGGACGTTCGACAGGCTCAGGGCACATGGCTACTTCCCAGGGGAATTCCGCAGGGGGCCTGGCGGTCTGACGCGGCCTACCAAACCCGCAACAGCAATTAAATCGCGCGGCGCTCGACGGTTGTCGCCACCTCAGCGAGGACTTTGAGGCCGGTCGGTATACACCTCTCGTCCACGACGAAGGTTGGCTGGTGAATGTCAGGGCAGATCTCACCGGGGGTTCGTACGCCAAGACGCCCCAGGGCACCGGGAACCTGCTGCAGCATCCAGGAGAAATCCTCCCCGCCGAGGGACTGTTCGGTCGGGGGCACGGAATCCGGTCCGAGCATCTCTTCGGCCGCTCGGGTCAGTCGGCGTACGCCGCGCGCATGGTTGACCGCCGGGGGCACTCCGTCGGTGACGGCGACGTCAACCTCGACGCCGAAGGGCTTGACGATCTCCGCGGCGAGTTCTGGGATGAGCTGCTTGGCCTCTTGCCAACCGGTGGCGTCCAGCGCCCGCAGCGTCCCGACGATCTCCCCGGTGCGGGGGATGGCGTTCGCGACCGAACCGGAATGCATGGATCCCCACATCAGCGAAACTCCGCTCCGTGGATCGATCCGCCGAGACAACAACAGCTGGGTCATCGTCGCCAAGGCGCCGAGCGCGCCGATGATGTCTTGTGTCAGCTGCGGCCGCGATGTGTGACCGCCCGTACCGCGCAGGGTGATATTCACCTGGTCGACCGCCGATGTGATCGGCCCGACCTTGAGCGCGATCTGGCCGACATCGGTTCTGGGGTCGCAGTGCAGCGCGTAGATCTCGATGAGGTCGTGCAGCACGCCACCCTCGATCGCGTGGAGTGCCCCGCCAGGGCTGGTCTCTTCTGCGGGCTGGAAGATCAGCCGGACGCCTCTGGGCAACATGTCGAGGTCACGGAGCCGAGCCAACACGATGCCGACACCAAGCAGGATCGCGGTGTGCACATCGTGCCCGCAGGCGTGGCAGATTCCAGGGACTTTGGAGGCGTAGTCGACTGTCTTGCCATCGGGGATGGTCAGTGCATCAATGTCGGCGCGCAGTCCAACCAGACCGGAGGAGTCATCGAAGCCGCCCGGCAACACATCGCAATAAGCTCCGGTACCAATCGGAAGCACCTTGGCGACAAGCCCAGCCCGCTCCAACTCGTCGACGATGAGTGCCGTGGTGCGATGCTCGTGATTCCCGATCTCCGGGTGGGCATGAATATCGCGCCGGATAGCAATCAGGCGCTCATTCAGAGCGCCGGTTAGGCGTACGATCTCGGCGCGTCGGGCCGAGTCACGGTCGGATACGGGCATCGTGGTTGTCAGTCTTTCACCCCGAACCGTTGCACGTCGGAAGGCGTTCCGAGTCGTAACAAGACAGTCATGCTTTCGGGCGGTACACCCCCCAAACATCACGAAGCGCATCACAGACCTCGCCAACAGTGGCCCGCAGTCGGAGCGCCTCTCTCAGCGGGATCAACACGTTGCCGGTACCGCGTGCCGCAGCTCGGACCTCAGCAAGTGCGGCGTCCACGGCCTCTTGGTCTCGGTCGGCCCGCAGCGCGGCCAGCCTGGCAGCCTGGGTCATTTCAATGGCCGGATCCAGCTGCAGCGGCTCGTACGGCTCTTCCTCTGCGATCTGGAACCGGTTCACCCCGACGACAACCCGTTCCCCGGCGTCGATCTGACGTGCCACCTGGTACGCCGCACGCTCGATCTCAGCCTTCTGAAAACCCTGTTCGATCGCCGACACCGCACCGCCCCGCTCGGCGACCGCTTGCATCAGGCGACGGCTCTCTGCCTCGACGTCATCGGTCAGTGACTCGACGACGTAGGAGCCGGCGAACGGATCCACCGTCTTGGTCAGATCCGTCTCGTACGCGAGCACCTGCTGGGTGCGCAGTGCCAGCCGTGCTGCCTTTGGCGTCGGTAGCGCGATCGCCTCATCAAAGGAGTTGGTGTGCAGCGACTGGGTACCCCCGAGCACTGCGGCCAGCGCCTGCACAGCGACCCGTACCAGGTTGACCTCCGGCTGCTGCGCCGTCAGCTGTACACCGGCAGTCTGGCTGTGGAACCGCAGCATCAGGGATCTTTCCTCACGCGCGCCGAAGTGATCGTGCATGAGCTGCGCCCAGATCCGTCGCGCGGCCCGGAACTTGGCCACCTCCTCCAACAGCGTGGTGCGGGAGACGAAAAAGAAAGACAGTCGCGGCGCGAAGTCGTCCACCGCGAGGCCAGCCGCCAGAGCCGCCTCGACGTACGCGATCCCGTTCGCGAGCGTGAACGCGATCTCCTGTGCCGGCGTCGCGCCCGCCTCGGCCATGTGGTAGCCCGATATTGAGATCGTGTTCCACCGCGGCAGGTGCTCACGGCAGTAGCCGAAGGTGTCGCTGACTAGGCGCAGCGATGCAGCGGGCGGGAAGATATAGGTACCTCGTGCGATGTACTCCTTGAGGACATCATTCTGGATGGTTCCCGAAAGGCTCATCGCCGGGACATCCTGCTCCTCGGCGACGAGCTGGTACAGCAGCAAAAGCACCGCCGCCGGCGCGTTGATGGTCATCGATGTCGAGACCTTGTCAAGGGGAATGCCGGCGAAGAGCTCTCGCATGTCCTCGATCGAATCGATCGCGACCCCGACCTTGCCCACCTCGCCGGACGCGATCGGCGCGTCGGAGTCGTAACCCATTTGAGTCGGCAGGTCAAAGGCAACCGAAAGACCCGCGGTGCCATGCGCGATCAGCTCGCGGTACCGGGCATTGGACTCGGCCGCAGTGCCGAAGCCCGCGTACTGTCGCATGGTCCACGGCCTCGTGGTGTACATCGACGGGTGGATCCCCCGCGTGTAGGGGTAATTGCCGGGTTCACCGAGCGCAAGATCAGGATCGAATTTGGCCAGATCCTCCGGCCGGTACACGGCCCTGAAAGGCGTTCCAGACTCCGTCTGTGCACTCACCTGGGCATCGTCGCACGCGTTGTCTATGCGCTGCTCGGTCTATTCCCTGTTCGCGTAGTGTCTGATGGCTCGCTCCGCTCGCGAGGATCGCGCTCCGAAGGGATCGTGCACAGGTCCGGAAGCGTACGTTTCCCAACACAGCCGTTATGACGATCGGCTCACGGGTCCTGAAGCGTACGTTTCCCATCACAACCGTCAAGACGATCAGCCACGGCAGACCGTCACACCCGCACCGAACTCTGCGCCAGCGCGACTGCCGACTCGATCATGCGTGTGGTTTCGGCTTGCCAGTTCGGCTCCTGGCTGCGATAGGGGCCTGTGGCGAGGGAGACGATAACCCCTGCAGCCCGCAGCCGCAGCTCGGCCGGATCCACCCGGGCGTCGAACACTTGCAGCCAAAGATTGATCAAACGCGTCAGACCGGCGGCCTGTTCGGGTGTCATTCGCTGCATCGTGGAAAGGTGCGCGATCATGCAGGCAAGATCATCGGCCCGCCGCCCGGGGCCCATCGTGTCGATATCGAGCAAGCCGGTGATCAAGCCGCTCGAGACGAACAGTTGGCCCTCGTGGAAGTCGCCGTGGGTCGGCTCCAGACCGGGCTGCGTGCCGGCCAGCCCTCCGGAAACCTGAGCGACCAGCCACCGTAGCTGTGGATCCAACGCCGGCAGCGCGGCGGCGATCATTTCCGCGTACGTCCCGACGGCACCTGTCCACGGCGGCCGGCGCGGCAGCCCAACCACATCAGTGGGCAAAGAATCGAGCAAGATGATCATGCTCTCGGCGCTGCAGGGCATCGCCTCGTCGAAGATCGCCTGCGCCAACGGCCGGCCCGGCAGCTCGTGAAGCACCAAGATGAAATCCGCTGTCGCCGCCGCCACCAGGGCAGCAGGAAAGCGAGCGCGCCGCAGCAGCTCGTGGCGCTGCAGGGTGGCCGCGTAGGCGGACTCTCGTAGCACCTTGACGAAGAAGGTTCTTGGCCCGCTGCTGGTCTTGATCACGGCCTTGAGCACCGCACGTCGGCGTGGGCGATAGCTGATCATTTGCAGAACGATGCTGTCGCCCGTCACTGGATGATCAAGAACTCGATGCTCGTTAAGCAGCGCGGCCAGCCGAGTTGGGCACGGACCCGCGTCGCAGACCGGGCAGATCGGGGTCGTCCGGGTAGAGCCAGACGGCGACCTCACGTTCTCCGTCACCGAAGATCACCGCACGGTCGTCGTTGCCACTGCGACCTCCCACTCGGGCGCTGGCGCCGAGTAGTTCGGTGCGTCGCCCCGTTGGCCAGTCAACGGCTGCGGAGTAGGTGGCGGTCGTCGAATGCCGTGGATTGGCATCAACATGATCGAGCCGCCACGAGAGCAGACTGCCGCCGGCATGCTCCACCGCGGCCGAGAGCAGTTCGTTCACTTCGGCCGAAGTCAGCAGAGTCGACCCGTCGGGGTCTCCCGAAACGGTCATAGGCCTGATCTTTACATACCGCTGACAACGCCCATCAGGAACGGATGGAAGCATGGCTACGTGACAATCGCTCTCAGCATCCTGGCCGTTGTTGCCACGGTGCTCGCGGTGACCGCGTTGGCGAATCGGATCAGATTCTCCGCGCCGCTGCTGCTGATGCTGGTCGGGATCGGCGTGTCCTTCCTACCCCTTCGTCCGCGTCCCGGAGTTGTCGTCTGAGGTCGTGTTGCTTGGCTTCCTGCCGCCATTGCTGTACGCCGCAGCCATCCGAACCTCGGTCATCGACTTCCGCGCGAATCGTCGATCCATCGCGCAGCTTTCAGTGCTGCTGGTCGTTCTCACAGCCCTAGGCGTGGGACTGATCACGTGGCTGATCTTGCCGGTGACTTTCCGGTGGCCTTTGCCTTCGGCGCTGTCGTGGCGCCACCCGATGCCATCGCCGCCACCACCATCGCCCGCCGGATCGGACTGCCCCGCCGCCTCGTCACCATCCTGGAGGGCGAGTCGCTGGTGAACGACGCAACCGCGATCACCTGCCTCAGGTGGCGATTGCCGCCATCGCGGGCACCGTGACAGCAACGCAGGCAACGGTCGGATTCCTGATCGCTGCCCTGGGCGGACTTGCGGTCGGCCTGATAGTGGCGCTGGTCGTGATCCCGATCCGCCGGCGGATTACACAGCCCGTCTTTGACACGGCGATCTCCATACTGGTGCCATTCGCGGCCTACCTGCCGGCGGAGGTGATGAACTTCGGCGGCTTCCACGGCTCAGGTGTCATCGCCGTCGTGGTAGCGGGCTTGTCCTCGGCCACAAGTCTCCTGTCTTCCAGTCCGGCCGGTCCCGGCTCAGCGAGCGCGTGAACTGGGCAACCATCCAATTCCTGCTCGAGAACACGGTCTTCTTGCTCATCGGCCTCCAGGCCCGCGGGATCATCGACGCGAACTCGGAGTCCGAGCTCTCCGGACTGCAGATCGCCGGTTTCTGTGCAGCGGTCCTGTGCGGTGTCATTGCCATCCGGCTGCTCTGGGTCCTCGGCACGCGTCCATTCCTCTTCCGCCGCGACAAGGACACCGGAAACGTGGCAGCCCCGTGGCCGTACGCGCTCGTGATCGGCTGGGCCGGATTGCGGGGGGTGGTGACCCTCGCGGCTGCCTTCCTGATTCCCGAAGGAGTGCCTTTCCGGGACACGTTGATCTTCGCCGCATTGGTTGTCACAGCCGGAACCCTGCTGCTCCAGGGCCTAACGCTGCCGCTCCTGGTCCGCGCGCTCAATCTGCGCGGGCCGGATCCCCGCTCCGACGCGCTTGCAAGCCGCCACAGTGCTGCAGACGTCGAGCAACGCCGCGCATCGCCCATCTCGGCGAGATTGTCGGCCCGACGACGCGCCCGGACAGTACGAGGTACTCCGCGACCGCATCGCGTCTCGGCCCGAGGCCATGTGGGAGAAGCTCGGCAGGCCTGGCAACGAGAGACGCCGGCTGAGCAGTATCGCCGGCTACGGCTGCAGACCCTGGCATCGAGCGGAACGAGGTGCTGAAGATCCGCTCGAGCGGCACGGTCGACCACGACATTATCGAGGAGGTGCTCGGATCCTTCGACATCGAGGAGTCCATGCTCACGATCGCGACCGAGCGGTCGGAGGATCTCTCTGAGGACGAGACAGTGACCACGCCGACCGTGGCTGCGGGTCCCTGTGATCACCTGGAGCGCGCGCCCGCCTCAATCACCGAACGGTCCGGGCATCTGCGAGGACTGCGTCCGGGAGGGCACGCGTACGGTGCACCTGCGCATCTGTCTCAGCTGCGGAAACGTCGGATGCTGTGACTCCTCGGTCGGGCGGCATGCCGAGCGGCATTTTCGGGAGTCCAGCCATCCGGTTATTCGAAGCTTCGAGCCGGGTGAATCGTGGCGCTGGTGCTACCTCGACGAGCGGATCGGCTGACTATTTGGGAGCTGCTCGCGCAATGTTTGATTGCTCGCTCCGCTCGCGCGGCGCGCGTGGAGTCAGCCGCCTTAGGCCAGCCCGACTTTGGCGTAGACATCGGCCAGCGTGGCGCTAGCCACCTCGCGAGCCCGATCAGCCCCCTTGGCCAGGATCGACTCGAGTTCACCGCGCTCCTCCATGAGCTCCAGTGTCCGATTCCGGTACGGGGTCGCGAACGCCGTGACCGCGTCGGCCACCGCGTTCTTCAAGTCTCCGTAACCGCGCCCAGCGAACTCCTCGACGAGCGAATCGACCGGGGTGTCAGTCAGCGCCGCAAGGATCGTCAGCAGATTGGAGACGCCGGGTTTGTTGACCTCGTCGAAGATGATCTCCCGGCCTGAGTCGGTAACCGCGGATTTGATCTTGCGGATGTTGATCGCGGGATCGTCCAGCAGTTCGATGATCCCGGTCGGTGAGGACAGCGATTTGCTCATCTTCGTGCCCGGCTCGGCAAGATCAGCAATCCTGCCGACCGAGGGCAGGATGTACGGCTCTGGCACGACGAACGCCGGCCCGTAGCGCGAGTTGAAGCGGGCCGCCAGATCACGGGTGAGCTCGAGATGCTGTCGCTGGTCCTCCCCCACAGGCACCTGATCGGCCTGGTACAACAAGATGTCGGCGGCCATCAGCACCGGATAGGTGAACAGACCCACATTCGTGGCCTCTGGCCCCATCTTGGCGGCCTTGTCCTTGAACTGCGTCATCCGCTGGGCTTGGCCGAAACCGGTCATGCAGCCCAAGACCCAGCTGAGCTGAGTGTGTTCTGGCACCTGCGACTGAAGGAACACCGTGGCTTTCGCCGGATCGATCCCTGCCGCGAGCAACTGCGCCGCGCTGCGCAGCGTACGGTCCCGCAGCACCTCCGGCGCGGTCGCGACGGTAAGCGCGTGCAGATCGGCGATCCCGTAAAACGCTTCATGATCTTCTTGCAGTGGCACCCACTGGCGCAGCGCACCGAGGAAGTTGCCGAGGTGGAGTGAGTCCGCGGTGGGCTGGGCAAGAGAAAGCACGCGCGGCCTGCCAGCACCGTTGTGTGGGGCCATGGGATACAGATGTTCCTTTCCGATCGCGCCTTAGCCGCGAGCGTCGGCACGCGCGAGCAGCTCTACAAACTGTGCGCGTCCGCGCCATTGTTCCATGGGTGCCATCGTCGCTCGGAGCCTGCGGCGTGACGCGCCTTCGGCCCTGCCATCCCGCTAAGGCGCTACCGGCGTGAAGTCCTCCCCGTCGTGCCGGTGGACGACGAAAGTGGCTGCCCGGCGTCCATCCAACTCGCTGACCCGAAGCTCGACCTGAGCCAGTTCCTCCTCGTCGCGCTCGGTCGGGCTGAGCTCCAGCGAAATCGCGTCGCCGACGCTCGGCAGCTGCCCGAGCCTGGCCATGAAGAAGCCGGCCAAGGTGTCGTACGGCCCCTCGGGCAGCACCAGCCCGGTCTTCTCAGCGAAGTCGTCCAGCGTGGACAGGCCCTCGATCACCAGGTCACCGCGTACGCCAACCTGCTCCTCAGTGACCACGTCATATTCGTCGGTGATGTCACCGATGAGCTCTTCGACCAAATCCTCCATCGTCACGATGCCCGCGGTGCCGCCGTACTCGTCCAACACGATCGCCAGGTGCGACGCGTCGCGTCGCATGTCGCTGAGCGCTCGGAGCACCCGCACGGTGTCAGGCATGGAGAGCACCGGGCGGGCGAGCTCGGCCACGGGCGTGGTACGTGAGCTGACATCAGGATCGAGCAGGTCGCGAACATGAACGAAGCCGATGATGTCGTCAGCGGAATCCCCTCTCACTGGATAACGTGAGTGCGGCGCCTTGATCAACTCTCGCACCGCACGGTGCGCAGGCATGTCACCGGGAAGGAAGTCCACCTCAGTGCGAGGCACCATGACCTCGCGAAGGCTCCGCTCACCGGCCGCGAAAACATCGTCGACGATCCGCCGCTCCTCGTCGCCGAGGGTGGTCGACCCGCTCACCATGGTGCGGATCTCCTCATTGGTCACCGCCTCACGGGAGACCTTCGGGTCGCCACCCAAGACCCGCACCAGAACATTGGTGGAGACGCCAAGCAGCCAGATCAACGGCCGTGCCGCTCGCGCGGTGAAATCAACGAGCGGCGCCATCGCGAGAGCGAACCCTTCGGCGCGCTGCAAGGCAAGACGTTTCGCGGTCAGCTCGCCGATCACGATCGAGACGTACGAGATCACGATGGTGATCAACACCAGTGAGATCGTGTCGGCGACGCCAGCGCTGAGGCCAAGCCGCTGCAACAGCGGTGCCAGATCGTCCGACAGCCTGGCCGCGCCGAATGCGGCGGCCAGGAAACCCGACAACGTAACTCCGACCTGGACCGCAGAAAGAAAGAGGTTCGGATTGGCGGTCAGCTTCGCAACGAGCTGGCCACGCTTGCCGCGATGGGCAATTTGCCTGACCTGGCTCTCACGGAGTGAGACCAGCGCGAACTCGGCGGCGACGAAGACGCCCCCGATGACCACCAGCAGCAAGATCAGCAGAATATTGAGAACGGCGCTAGTCATCGCTGCATGGGCTCAAGGATCTGTCACAGTCGGCGTCGCCACTCACCTCAGCAAGCCTAGTGAACCGGCCTCGTGTGGGCATGGCCGGTGCGAACCCCGGTTGTCACACGCTGGCGCCGCTAGCGATCCTTGGTGGCTGGGTTGGTTGTGCTGGCTCAACGTGCGCCGCGCGGTGACGGCATTCTTGTGCGAAAATCTGCGAGTGACATTGCAGGTGAGCGTCATCGGCACCAACTATCTGGGTGCGACCCACGCGGCTGGTCTGGCGGAATTCGGCCATCAGGTAATCGGAGTAGACATCGATGCTGATCGCATCAAGACGCTGAATGCGGGGCAGTCGCACATCTTCGAAGTCGGTCTCGAGCCACTGCTGGAGAGACACACGGCGTCCGGACGGCTCCGGTTCACCACCGATTACACCGAGATTGCGGACTGGGCCGACGTACACTTCCTGGCCCTGGGCACCCCGTCTGGAGCGGGTGGCGCCGCTGACCTGAGCCAGTTGCATGCGGCTGTGGACACGCTGGCACCGTTGCTGACCAAGCCGACGTTAGTTGTCGGGAAGTCCACTGTGCCGGTCGGTACGGCGGTGGCGCTCGAGGAGCGGCTGCGCAGCTCCGCGCCGGCTGGAGACGCCGTCGAGGTGGCCTGGAATCCGGAGTTTCTCCGTGAGGCGTACGCCGTTGAGGACACGCTGCGTCCCGATCGGCTGGTCTTCGGGACGCATTCCCAACACGCGCTTGACGTGTTGGAGGAGATCTATGCGATTCCGATCAGCGACCGTGTCCCCGTCGTTCGATGCGACATCGCCACTAGTGAGTTGATCAAGGTCGCCGCAAACGCCTTCCTGGCGACCAAGATCAGCTTCATCAACGGCATGGCGCAAATGTGCCAGGCTGCCGGTGGCGATGTTGTGTTGCTGGCCGACGCCCTCGGGTACGACGAGCGAATCGGCCGCGAGTTTCTCAACGCCGGGTTGGGGTTCGGCGGGGGCTGCCTGCCCAAGGACATTGCTGCGTTGGCCGTACGCGCTGAGGAGCTTGGCGTACCTGTGCTGACCGACTTCATTCGCTCAGTTGAGGCGATCAACGCCGGCCAGCGGACCGAACTCGCAGAGTTGGCCATCGATCAGGCTGGTGGCAGCGTGGCCGGCAAGCGCGTCGCCGTACTGGGGGCGGCGTTCAAGCCCGGCACCGACGACACCCGCAACTCCCCCGCACTTACCGTTGCTGATCAGTTGCACGAGTCTGGGGCGGATGTGCGCATCTACGACCCGCAGGCGAAACTCCCTCCGCGCGAGGGCTTCACCCAGGTAGCCAGCGTCGAGCAGGCGCTGCTGGGCGCCGACGTCGTGCTTCACCTGACCGAATGGCCCGAATTCCGTCAGCTCGACCCAGAACGCCTCGGTGCCCTGGTCAAGTCCAAGGTGATCATCGACGGCCGCCTCAAACTGCACGCGCCCACCTGGCGTAACGCCGGCTGGAAACTCGTCCAGATCGGCCGCGCGACAACCCTCTAACGCCGACTTGTCAGAATGTGAAGGGCCTATAGGTCCCTCAGATTCTGACAACTCGGCGGGGAACACCCGCAGCCGCGAGGTCCGACGCGATGAGTCTGGCCTCAACGCGAACCTCGTACGAGGTCGCCCGCAGCACCCGACTGCCGGAGATCACGACCTCACGCTCACGACGCATGTCGGCCTCCCAGTGCTGGACCTGTAGATGGTGAGCGCCATCGACTTCCAAAACCAAGACCTGGCCGTCCGGGAGATCCCACTCTGCGTCGAGGAAGCGCAGCTGACCGTTCGATCCGCGGCGCGGTGACTGCTGGCGGGGCGGTGCCAACCCGAACTTCCGGCAGAGCCGTACAAGGTCGATCTCGCTCAATGCCTCTGCCCCACCGGCAATGTCCCGAATCGCCTCCCGAAGGTACGCCTTGTGCCGGACTCTGCCAACGTAGGCCAGCTCCGCATCGAGCTCGTGAGCTGTTACCAGGCGCTGCTGAACGACGGCCGCCATCATCGTGCACGCGAAGCGTGGCCATGGCTGCCACGCGGCAGCGTCGATGGCTGAGCGGGCTATAGGCGTACGCGGAAGGCCGTGATCGCGCACGTGCCACTCGGGCTTGACCCGGCGGGACTCATGCACGACGACGTCCGGCAGGTCAGCCACTTTGGCTCCGCGCGGCACGAGCAAATGAATCTGTGCAGCCTCCGCGGCGAATCCTTGAAAGCCCGCAAGTTCCAAGGCGGTATGGCTCGCCAGCGCCGAAGGATGGCCGGCATCAAGCACGGCGACCCACATGAGCTGGTTTCGCGTCAGGACATTGTTGTGCATCGCGACCATGTGATGTCCCCAAGCACGCCATCGCTGAGCTTTAATCTGGTGGCGCGCGAAATCAGGACTCAGTCCGGAACCTCGAAGTTGATCCCGATGCACGATCCCATCTTGATCAGCAGCTATTCGTGCGAGCGCATCAGTGAGGTTCGCCAGAACATACACGGCGCCGATTGTTAGCGAGTGGCCGCCCTCAGGGGAACCCGCTCAGCAACATCTGTGGATAACCGCCAAAGCTGCGCCGAGTTGTCAGAATCTGAGGGGGCTATAGGCCCCTCAGATTCTGACAAGTCGGTGTTTAGGAGAGGCGGGCGGAGAGGTTGGCGTCGAGTGTGGCGAGGAACTCCTCCGTGGTGAGCCATGGCTGGTCGGGGCCGACGAGCATGGCGAGATCCTTGGTCATGGCGCCGCCCTCCACCGATTTGATGACCACGTCTTCCAAAGATTCGGCGAAGGCAATCACCTCTGGGGTGTTGTCGAGCTTGCCTCGGTGCTCCAGGCCGCCGGTCCACGCGTAAATGGAGGCGATCGGGTTGGTCGACGTTGGCTTGCCCTGCTGGTACTGCCGGTAGTGCCTGGTAACCGTGCCGTGGGCGGCCTCAGCCTCGACGGTCCTGCCGTCCGGCGTCATGAGGACGCTGGTCATCAGTCCCAGTGAGCCGAAGCCCTGGGCGACGGTGTCGGACTGCACGTCGCCGTCATAGTTCTTGCAGGCCCAGACGTACCCCCCGCCCCACTTGAGCGCTGCCGCGACCATGTCATCGATCAAGCGGTGTTCGTACGTCAGTCCGGCGGCCTTGAAATCGGCCGCGTACTCGTTCTCGAAGATTTCAGCGAAGATGTCCTTGAAGGCGCCGTCGTACGCCTTCAAGATCGTGTTCTTGGTCGACAGATACACCGGATAGCCGCGTTCCAGTCCGTACGCGAAGGACGCTCGCGCGAAATCGGCGATCGAGTCATTGAAGTTGTACATTCCCATCGCCACCCCACCGGCGGCTGGGAAATTCGTGACGACATGCTGGATCGGTTCGCCGCCATCTTCAGGCGTGAAGGTGATCGTGAGCTGACCGGCCCCTGGCACCTTGAAGTTGGTCGCCTTGTACTGGTCGCCGTGCGCGTGACGGCCGATCACAATCGGCTTAGTCCAGTTGGGCACCAATCGCGGGATGTTGGAGATGATGATCGGCTCCCGGAAGACCACGCCGCCAAGAATGTTGCGGATGGTCCCATTAGGCGAAACCCACATCTTCTTGAGGTTGAACTCCTGCACCCGCGCCTCATCGGGGGTGATGGTGGCGCACTTGACGCCGACGCCGTGCTTCTTGATCGCGTTCGCAGCGTCGATGGTCACCTGATCCTCGGTGGCGTCGCGATGGGTGATGCCGAGGTCGTAGTACTCCAGGTTCACATCGAGATACGGGTGGATCAGCCGGTCCTTGATGAACTGCCAAATGATCCGTGTCATCTCGTCGCCGTCGATCTCGACGACCGTGCCCTCGACCTTGATCTTCGCCATACCGCCAACCTACCGAACGACCACCTGGCCCCGACAGGCTCAGGCTGCATCCGGTGGGCGGTACACGAGATCGACTCGGTCCTGAGGTCGCTGCACGGCTTCGTACGCGTCCTCGCTCGGCATCCAGTCGGTCAGCCAGCGATCCATCCGGCCCGGACCGTCGCGTTCCATGGCTCGCGCCAGGCGTATCTGGTACGGCACCTCGACCCAGATGGTGAAGTCCCACGGAACACCGAGCCGTTCATCGGTGGCCGATACCCCTTCGACGACCACTGGCACCCCGATCGGGACGGTCTGCCACTCCGCGCCCATGTTGCGATCGAAGTCCCAGCGCTGATACCGACCCGGCCGCCCTGCGAGCAGCGGTGTCAGCACTTGCCGAACGAACCTGTCTCGCTCCCAACCCTGGACATCGGGCCGGGCGAAGTCGTCGACGTGCACGACCACCGACCTGGGCAACGCTGCCGCAATCCGCGCTGCCAGCGTCGTCTTACCGGTCGCGCCCTTGCCATCGACCCCGATCCAGCGGGTGCCCGGTTTCTGGTCGAGAGCGGCGACGACGGCCGCGACCGGATCGATCGCAGAGTTCGGATCCATCGCCAACCTCACCGTGCCAGGAATGCTCGACCTTGCTAGCGTCACACTACGAATCCCCACCAGCCCACATCTTTTCCAGGGAGTTTCCGTGAGCGCACCCGTAAAGGTTGCCGTCACCGGCGCCGCCGGCCAAATTGGCTACAGCCTGCTGTTCCGGATCGGCAGCGGCTCGATGCTCGGCCCCGACCAGCCGGTCGAGCTGCGCCTCCTCGAGATCACCCCAGCACTCAAGGCACTCGAAGGGGTGGTGATGGAGCTTGACGACTGCGCTTTTCCGTTGCTGAGCAACGTCGAGATCGGAGACGACCCCAAGGCCGTCTTCGATGGGGTCAACCTGGCCTGCCTGGTCGGCGCGCGGCCACGTACCAAGGGAATGGAACGCGGTGATCTGCTGGAAGCCAACGGTGCGATCTTCAAGCCGCAGGGTCGGGCCCTCAACGATCACGCAGCCGATGATGTCAAGGTCCTGGTCACCGGTAACCCTGCGAACACCAATGCGCTGATCGCCATGCGCAACGCGCCGGACATTCCCGCTGAACGTTTCAACGCGCTGACGCGGCTCGACCACAACCGCGCCAAGGCCCAGCTTGCCGCGAAGACCGGTGCGAGCGTCAACGATGTCACCCACCTGACGATCTGGGGCAACCACTCGGCAACCCAGTACCCAGATCTGTTCAATGCCCTGGTCAGAGGCCAGAATGCCGCCGAGCTGATTGACGATCAGCAATGGTTGGAGTCCGCCTTCCTGCCGACTGTCCAGCAGCGGGGGGCGGCCATCATTGAAGCCCGTGGGGCGAGTTCGGCGGCAAGTGCCGCCAACGCGACTGTGGATCATATGCGGGACTGGGTGCATGGGACACCCGAGGGTGATTGGGTGTCAATGTCGGTACCGTCCGACGGCTCATACGGGGTGCCAGAGGGCCTGATCTCTTCATTCGCGTGCACGGTCTCCAGCGGCGCCTATCAGATCGTGGAGGGCCTGAAGATCAACGACTTCTCCCGCGGCAAGATCGACGCCAGCGTGGCCGAGCTCGTCGAGGAGCGTGCCGCCGTCCGAGCGCTGGGACTCATCGACTGATGAGGCAGCAGGTTTGGCGCGACCGCGACACTGGTTGCCATGAGTGAAAGTCAGGCACCGAACCCGTTCAGCCGCGAAGCGTCAGAACCCTCAGACGGGCTCAGCGCCGATCCGGACCCGGGCTCGGCAACGCCACCCACATACCGTGCGACCGGTGGCGAATCGCCCGATCAGTACGCAGGTGACTGGCCCTCTTACCCTGCGGGCGACCCCTACGGAAGGTCCAGTGTCGACCCGTACGCCATGCCGGGTGAGTCCTATAACAACCTGAGCGCCAACTCGAGGTACGCGGGGCCAGAAGCTGGCTTCGCGCCCCAGCCGACGCCGCCGTATGGTGACTTTGGCCAGAGCTATGGTCAACCAGCCGGTTATGACAGCAACCCCTACGCGGCCAACCCGTATCAGCCAGCCTTCGGCGCAGTCAGCCCGTACGGCGCGGTGCCGGAGGCCACGCCGACGGAACAACACCCGCAAGCACCCCTGGCGCTGATCCTCGGCATCCTTGGCACCGTCTTGGGAATGACCTGCGTTGTCGGGGGATTGGTGGGAATCGGTGGCATCGTCGTCGGACGGCGGGTTCGCAACGAGATCGATGCAGAGCCAGGGCGCTATACGGGCCGCTCCCAGGCTGTCGGCGGTATCGTCACCGGGATCATCGGCGTGTCGATCTTCACCCTCGTGACGGTGTTGATCGTGCTCGCTGTCATCGCCGGTATTGCGAGCGCCGACTTCTAATCGCCGGACGAAATCCCGACCCGACTTTCAGCAACTTGCCACGATGCGCCGAACTTATTGGGAACATCCTCTGCCGTGTACGGACAGTAAGGAAGAATGCTGACCATGACTAACCCGTACGACGAAAATCCCCAGACGCAGCCAAGTCCCCAAACGCCTTACGATCAGCCCGGCCAGTACCCCCAGGGCGGCGGGCAGCCGGGCCAGTACCCCCAGGGCGGCGGGCAGCCAGCGCCGTACGGCCAGCAGTCACCCATGCCATACGGCCAGCAGCCCTACGGCGCTCCCTCGCAGGAGCATCCGCAGGGCACCATGATCTTGATCTTTGGGATACTCGGAATCTTCATCACGATCTTCGCGCCAATCGCCTGGTACCTGGGAAACAAGGCCAAGGGGGAGATCCAGGCGTCGGGTATCCAATACTCCAATGAGCAGAACATCAGCATTGGCCGCATGCTCGGCAAGATCTTCACGATCATCGCCATAGTGTCCATTGTTCTGGTGATCGTCTTCTCGATTGTGATCGCCGTGGTCGCAGGAACTCAAGCCAGCGGCTGAGCAGGAGGCGCCTTAGCTGCGAGCGTCGGAAATCGCGCGCCGCCGTACGGAGGAGGAGCGAGCGGAGGTGTTCTTTCCTCTGCGAGCGACGACGACGGCGGCGGATTCAAAGCGCGATGCGCGAGCAGTTCAGAAAAAGGGCAGCTCAGCGACCCTCCGGCACCACAATCGCCAAAGCGATGATTGCCGCACCAGTGACCGCAAGAACCGTGACGTCGAAGGCTTTCGTACGCACCTGAAGCAGCCCGGCGTCCCGGCTCGGCAAGGCGATCCGTTCCACGGCGCCGACTTCAAGCGATGCGCCGATGAGCAGGCAGCCGAGGCGCCAAGTGGACTCGCCGAGAAAGCTGACCAGGAGACCAGCGAGTACACCGATCACCACGATCAACAAGGGCCACTGGCGCAGTGATCTTGCGGCCGCACTAGGTTCAGACCGACGCGGCACGAGCCACCAGATGTTCGGCGCGTTCGACCACGTTGCTCAGCAGCATGGCGCGGGTCATGGGCCCGATGCCGCCCGGCATTGGCGCCACCCAGCCCGCAACTTCGCGTACGCTCGGATCAAGATCACCAACCAGCCCGGCGTCGGTGCGGGTGATGCCGACATCGACGCAGACCGCGCCCCGCTTGATCATGTCGGCGTTGATCAGTCCCGGCCGGCCGGCCGCGACGACCACGATGTCAGCCTGTCGAGTGTGCAGGGTCAGATCGACGGTTCCGGTGTGGCACAGCGTGACCGTCGCGTTCTCACTCTTCCGCGTCAGCAGCAGTCCTAGCGGCCGGCCAACCGTGGTACCCCGGCCGATCACGCAAACCTCCGCGCCGTTGAGCCCAATGCCATTACGCCGGAGCAGCTCGACGATGCCGCGCGGCGTGCACGGCAGAGGGCCGGGTATTCCGAGCACCAGCTTGCCGAGGTTGACTGGATGCAAGCCGTCGGCGTCCTTGTCGGGATCCACCAGAGCGAGTGCGGCGTTGTCATCCAAGCTGCCCGGCAGCGGTAGTTGAACGATGTAGCCGGTGCAGGCGGGGTCGGCGTTGAGCTCCGTGATCACCGCCGCCAAATGCTCCTGAGAGGTTGTCTCCGGCAGTTCAACTTGGATCGAAGCGATGCCGACCTGGGCACAATCCCGGTGCTTACCCGCCACGTAGGAGCGGCTGCCGGGGTCGTCACCTACGAGGACGGTTCCGAGACCCGGAACGATGCCACGCTCGGCGAGTGCGGATACTCGATCCTTGAGATCTGCCTTGATGGTCTCGGCCAAAGCCTTGCCGTCAAGAATCCGCGCCGTCATGTGCACACCCCAGTTGATCAGATTCAGTGGAAGAAGTGTCGCCCACCGGTGAAATACATGGTCGCGCCGGCAGCCTCGACCGCTGCAATCACCTCGCCGTCGCGCACCGAGCCGCCCGGCTGCACGATAGCCGACACGCCGCCGGCCAGTAGGATCTCGGGACCGTCCGCGAAGGGAAAGAAGGCGTCGGAGGCAGCGACGGAACCCGCAGCACGCTCCCTCGCTCTTTGCACCGCCAACCGACAGGAGTCGACGCGGTTCACCTGACCCATCCCGACTCCTACAGAAGCGCCGTCTCGTGCGAGCAGGATCGCGTTCGACTTCACCGAACGAGCCGCCTTCCAGGCGAACTCGAGATCGGCCAACGTGTCCTCGGAGCCGGGGTTACCGGCAGCCAGCTTCCAATTGACCGCTCGGTCGTGATCAGAGTCAATGGTGTCGGAAAGCTGGACCAGGAGCCCTCCGTCGATCCGCCTGCTCTCAGCGCCACCACGCGGGGGCGGCTCGACCACCAGGATGCGGAGGTTCTTCTTGGCGGCGAGCACATCGACCGCCCCGTCGGCATACCCGGGCGCGATGATCACCTCGGTGAAGATCTCTGCGACTTGTCGTGCCATCTCTGCACTGACCGGCCGATTGGCAGCTATCACGCCTCCGTACGCCGAGGTCGGATCGCACGCGTGGGCCTTCCGATGGGCCTCGGCAATGTCTAACCCGACTGCAACGCCGCAGGGATTCGCATGTTTGATGATCGCGACGGCAGGCTCATCGAAATCGGCAGCGCACCGACGGGCGGCGTCAGCGTCGACGTAGTTGTTGTACGACATTTCCTTACCGTGCAGTTGGTGCGCACTCGCCAGGCCGCGGCTGGCGCCGCTGGTGCGATACAGGGCTGCCGGCTGGTGTGGGTTCTCCCCGTACCGAAGCCCAGTGACCTTCTCCCAGGTACCTCCGATCCAGCGAGGAAAGCCGGTGCCATCACTGAGGTCAGTCACCACGCTGCCCATCCAGCTCGCTACCGCCACGTCATAGGTGGCTGTGTGAACGAATGCGGCCGCCGCCAGGGCTTGCCGCTCTGACAATGTGAAGCCGCCGGCGGCCACAGCTGCCAGGAGCTGCGGATATTGCTCCGGCGAGGTAATGACAGCCACCGAGGCATGGTTCTTGGCAGCACTGCGGACCATCGCCGGGCCGCCGATGTCGATCTGGGCGATGCAGGCGTCGGGACTCGCGCCGGAAGATACCGTCGCAGTGAACGGATACAGGTTGCTGATCAACAGATCGAACGGCTCGACACCGAGCTCGGCGATCTGTGCGCGATGGGACTCCAACCGCAGATCGGCGAGCAAGCCGGCGTGAACCATGGGGTGCAGTGTCTTGACCCGACCGTCTAAGCACTCCGGGAATCCAGTGACCTTCTCGATCGGAGTGACCGGTAGACCTGCCTCGGCGATCGTCTCGGCTGTCGAGCCGGTGGAGACGATTTCCGCCCCAACCTCGACCAACGCAGCTGCCACCAGGAGTAGGTCGGTCTTGTCATAGACCGAGACCAAGGCGCGCTTGATCGGGCGTCGGCTCCCCTCGTTCCCATTGAATACATCGGTCATGTCCAGAGCACCTTCCTGTCGGCGACTCGCCAGCTCCGGGTGACGAGTTGATGCGTGATCCTGACGAGCAGCTCGCGTTCGGCGACCTTGATCCTCTCGTGCAAGGTCTCCACCGTGTCATCCTCGGCGACCTGCACCGCCCGCTGATCAAGGATCACGCCGCTGTCTATCCCTGCGTCCACCAGAAACACCGTCGCGCCAGTGATCTTGACGCCGTACGCCAACGCGTCCCGAGGACCATGCGTGCCAGGAAACGAGGGCAGCAACGTCGGGTGGGTGTTGATCATCCGGCCTTCAAACCGGGCCAGGAACTCAGGTCCCACGAGCTTCATGAAGCCGGCGCTGATCACCAGATCCGGCTCGTACGCTGCGACGTCTGCAGTCAGAGCCTGATCCCAGTCGGCTCTGGTTTCATGGTCTTGCAGCGACTGAACGAAGGTTGGAATGTTGGCACGAACCGCCCGCTCCAATCCTTGAATGTCGGGACGATCCGAGCCGACGGCCACGATCTCCGCGCCATACCCAGCATCGGCACAGGCATCGATCAGCGCCTGCAACAAGGTGCCGGTACCCGAGACCAGCACCACGAGCCGGGCTGCCCGGCCTGGTGTCGTGGCGACGAGGGGCTCGAGCACGACGCACAGCCTAGCGACCGGCTCAGCCTGCGATGCTCCACTGGGCGGAGTCACCTGCCTCGCAGACTCACTACGAGGTTCCGCTAGTTTCGGCGGGAGCGGGCGGTTAATCCCAACGCCAGCCCGGTGATCATGCCAGACAAGCCCATCGTCGTGGCAGCCATGACGAGCAACGGGACCAAGCGCGGCCCCAACCCAGCGAGCCGGAGGGTCCCGAGGTCACCGCTGGCCGCCCAGGCCAAGCCAGCGAAGACCGCGCCCGCCAACAAGCCGCAGGCGCCGCCGGCCAGGCTGGCCTGGTCGAATCGGGGAATCGGCCGCCAGCTGAGCATCACCCAGCACGCGAGTGCCCCAGCGACAGCACCTGCAGCCAACCACCAAAGCTGCATGAGGTCACCTGGGCCAGGTGATGGCAGCGCGCCCAGCAGTGGGATGGCGGGGACGATTCCCAGGTGAGTAGCGGCAGGAGCAATCACCGAGCCTGCACCAAGAGAGAATCCGGAGCCGAGCGCGTACGAGGCGGACCAGACCATCGCGTTCGGCGCGAACGCCAGCTGCAGGAGTAACAGCGCGATGCCCCCGGCAATACCGGGCTGCAGCGCCTGGTGCAAGGCTTCCACCTGCTTGAGATGTATCCACAGACCGCTGACCAACACCGCCGCACCTGCCACCAGCATCACCAGCTGGGCCACCAACACCGAACGAATGGTCGCCCGCGCCCTGCTGGGCGCCTCGTCTCGCCTGGCACCGAGAGTCCGACTGCTGCCCCACCACGCCGCCGCGAGAAGCACCGCGATCACCGCGGCCCAGCGGGCGGGAGCCTGCCACGGCTCACCCCACAGCATGGCCCCGACAACGACGGACAACAGGTAAGCGGCAACCGTCACGGCGCTGATCACGCCTGGACCAGTCGCCTGGTCGGCGCGAACCCTTCGAGCGCTCGCCGCAGCGAACCGCGAGATCAGGAACGCGATCACCGCAGTCGCACCCCACGGCACCAACGTGACCGGGATGTCGCCAACGCGCACGCCGACGCCATTGCTGAGCAGCCAGAGCAGGGTGCCAACCTGGAGCGCGCCGCCGAGACTCCCAGGCTCAGCCGCAATCCAGCCGAGAACCGTGCCGCCAGCAAAGAGAATCCAGCTCGTGAGACCCGCCAGCACACCACCCACGACGGCTGAAACTGGCCAGCTGATCGGCGGTGACGCCAGCTGCGCCCGCGTTGCCTGAGCACCTCTTTTCCTCGCCGGAGTGGCGTGCAGTGAGAACCCCCCGGCGGCTCGTCGGGACGAAAGCAGTGAAGGCATGGCGCCTCCATGCTCGCCCAGCCCGCGGCCACGGGGTGGGCGAGACACGCCAGCCCAGGTAAAGTCTCCGATGGTTCGCCGTTCGACCGATCCGAGCGGCGAGCCCAGGAAGCCTGCGATGGCACTCCGAACTCGGGGGGAGCACTTTCAGCATGGTCGACCATAAGTCCATGACCTATCGGCCCCGGCGGGCCTTCATCGAACCAGAAGTCGAGCCTGCCGAGCCGACACAGCCGCCAGGGCCTGATCGCGTTAATGGGAGGCCGATCACGCCTCCCAGCGTCGATGAGGACCATCCAAAGCCGCTGTATCGTGACGAGACGTATACCAACGGCTGGTCTTCGCCCGCCTCTCGCGCGATGCCGGCTCCCGAGGTAGATCCGCCAACTGATCCGACCTTGCGGCCTATCACCGCTACGCCACAGGGACCACGCCGCGTCGACGAGGAATCCACCGCGATCCTCCCCGCAGCCGGGAGGGCCAGTATCGAACTCGTACCCAAGCTTCCATCGACGCCATCGACGACTATGGCGAGGACGAGCGAAAGCCGCTGGGACGGCACGCAAAACTGGCGTTGCTGATCGGCGCAGTCGCTGTGGTGGCCGTCATAGGCCTCGTTATCGGATATGCGGTCCTCAGCGCCGCCAGCCAGCGGCAGAACCAGCCGAACTCCCCAACGTCCCAGGGCGGCAGCGGCACTTCCAGCAACGCCAGCCAACCGCCGGACCAGACCGGTTCGGCATTGCTGACCGACGCCTCGATGCTCAACCCGGGCCAGGCGGAGATTCTGGACCGAGATCGCACCTGGAAAATTGAATTGACGCAGGCCAACCCATCGGCCGACGCGCGGACCGCGGCCTGCTTCGGTGGCGAGCCACTCGTGGGCCAGCCAACGCCGCAACAAAAGATCCTGCGCGTGCTGAACAGCGGCAAGAATGCTCCCATCGCACTTCATGAGGCCACGGCATACGGCTCGCCTTGACGAAGCCGCCCAGGCGTACGTGATCGCCTCCAAGACCCTCGGTGGCTGTGCAGTCGCAGGCTCCTACATCAAATCGGGATACTCAGTCAGCGGGGTTGGCAACGAGGCCGTCGGTGTCGTCGTCATGGTGGCCGAGGGCTCCAAGAGCCGGCCCCACAGCGTCGTTCTCAACCGCACGGGCCGCGTCATGAACCTTGTCGACGCTGCCCAGCCGTCGCAGGCGCTCGCGATAACCTCCGTCGCCAAGGCGCTGGGCCAGGTCAACAAAGTTCAGTGCGGCCCGGCCGGAGGTGAATGCGGAGGTGCGCCCTCCGCCAAGGACGGGCCGCCGCCGATGGGTGGGGATGTACCTGGGTTCCTGGCTATCGGAGACCTTCCTCCTGCGAGGGCCAAGGTCGCCCCGTGGATAGCCGATTCCATCGAGCCGCCGACAGAGGAGTTCAAAGGATCCCTGTGCGAGATCAGCGTGAACTGGGGGACCGTGTCGGCGAAGTCGAAGAGCAAGAGGGCCTATCTGATCCCGCAGAGTGGGAGGAACTTCTTCGGCCTGGACGAGATCATGCTGACCATGAAGGACTCCAAGGCCGCCGCCAAGATGGTCGACAAGATCAAGTCCGACCTTACGAGCTGCGAGAAAACCAAGCTCACAGCAACCGTCTCCAAGCCCAAGAAAGTCACCAGCATTGGCGCCCAGAACACCAAGGTCACAGGCTGGACCGCGGTCGTGTTGCAGAAGTCGACGCAGGGTACGGCCAGATATCGTGTCGGGATCGTTTCGGCGGGACCGAAGGTGATCTACACGTTCCTGAACCCAAGAGACGATTACGACTTCACCAATGCGTCAATGGGACACGGTGGCCGTACGGGCGGGCGAGCGCGCGACCCAAGTCCCCTGAGCCAGCCAAATCCCGTCGCCGTAAGAGAGTCGCGTTCGGGCTTTTGTGCGCAGAGCCAGAGCACGGACGCGATTCGAACCCTCAGAGACTCGTCATGATCTCGCGCATCAAAGACGCGGTCTCGCTCGGCGTCTTGCCGACCCTGACCCCGGCGGCCTCCAGCGCCTCCTTCTTGGCGGCCGCGGTCCCCGACGAGCCGGAGACGATTGCGCCGGCATGTCCCATGGTCTTGCCTTCAGGTGCGGTGAAACCGGCGACGTAGCCGACCACGGGCTTGGTGACGTGGGCGGCAATGTAATCCGCGGCCCGCTCCTCCGCGTCGCCGCCGATCTCGCCGATCATCACGATGGCGTCGGTCTCGGGGTCGGCCTCGAACGCCTGGAGAGCATCGATGTGTGTAGTCCCGATGATCGGATCACCCCCAATGCCCACGGCGGAGGAGAAGCCGAAGTCGCGCAGCTCGTACATCATTTGGTAGGTCAGCGTGCCGGACTTGGAAACCAGCCCGATACGCCCCGCCTTGGTGATATCGGCGGGGATGATCCCGGCGTTGGACTGCCCCGGGGAAATCAGTCCTGGGCAGTTGGGGCCGATGATCCGAGTCGCGCTGCTCTGGGAGAGTGCGAAGAATTCGGCCGTGTCCTTGACCGGAACGCCCTCGGTGATCACCACCGCAAGCGGGATGCCCGCTTCAATCGCCTCGACGACGGCTGACAAGGTGAACTTGGCAGGGACGAAGATCACGGTGACGTCGGCTGCGGTAGCCGCCATCGCCTCGCCGACGGAGTTGAAGACCGGTACGCCGGCCCGTTCGAACTCGACCACCTGTCCACCTTTGCCCGGGGTCACCCCGCCGACAATCCGGGTACCGGAAGTCAACATGCGATGGGTGTGCTTCCGCCCTTCTGAGCCGGTCATCCCCTGGACGATGACCTTGGAATCGGAGTTCAGAAAGATTGCCATGTTCTCACCCGGCCTTTCAGCTCGCCGCTAGCTCGGCGGCCCGGCGGGCCGCACCGTCCATCGTGTCCACCTGCTCCAGTCCTGGCAGCTTCGCGGCAGCCAGGATCTGACGACCCAACTCGGCATTGTTGCCGTCCAGGCGTACCACCAGTGGGACGTCGACATGCTCCCCACGGCCGGCCAGTAGCTCGAAGGCATGCACGATCCCATTGGCGACCGCATCGCAGGCGGTGATGCCGCCGAATACGTTCACGAAGACACTCTTCACCTGACCGTCGCCAATGATGATCTCCAACCCGCTCGCCATGATCTCCGCGCTCGCGCCGCCCCCGATGTCAAGAAAGTTCGCAGGCTTTGGCGACCCCGGAAACTCTTCGCCGGCATACGCGACGACGTCGAGAGTGCTCATCACCAGGCCCGCCCCGTTGCCGATGATCCCCACTGAGCCGTCGAGCTTGACGTAGTTCAGCCCCTTGGCCTTGGCCGCCGCCTCAAGCGGGTTCTCGGCCGACTTGTCAGCCAGTGCCCCGTGATCGGGATGGCGGAACTCGGCGTTCTCGTCGAGGGAGACTTTGGCATCCAGCGCGATGATCTTGCCGTCACCGGTTTTGACCAGCGGGTTCACCTCAACCAGCGTCGCATCCTCTTTCTGATACACGGTGCTGAGGAGCTGGAGGACGCGTGCGATCTCCGCAGCATCGGGGCCTGAAAAGCCGGCCGCAGCAACGATCTCGTCGGCTTTGGCCTGGTCGATGCCGACTCGAGGATCCACCGGGATGCGGGCCAGGGCGTCGGGCCGCTCCGCCGCAAGCGTTTCGATATCCATCCCGCCCTCCTTTGAGCACATGGCGAGATATCGACGCTCTGCACGATCGAGCAACAGGGAGAAGTAGTACTCCTCGGCAATGTCGGCGCCCTCGGCAACCATGATGGTCTTGACGACATGTCCCTTGATGTCGAGACCGAGAATCTCAGCCGCCCGGGCCTCCGCCTCTTCGGGGCTCTTCGCGACCTTGACGCCGCCCGCCTTGCCGCGGCCGCCGGTCTTGACCTGCGCCTTGACCACGACTACAGGCGTACCGATCGTGGCGGCGGCTTTCTTGGCCTCGGCCGGGGTGGTTGCCGTGAGGCCACGCAGCACCGGAACCCCGTAGCCCTCGAAGACGTCTCGCGCTTGGTACTCGTACAGATCCACACTTGCCTCCATGCTCGCGTGAGGTCGGACAGACCAGATCCGTGGCGAATGACCCTAATTTCCGGCCGTGCCGCCAGGTAGACGATCCGAAGCCTATCCGTGACCATCGCGCAGCATGCGGAAGCCCAAGCTGATCATCCTCAAGACGCTGCTGCCCCTGACCTCCTGCAACCGCAGGACTCGCGAATGATGAGGTCAACGGGGAAGCGCTGGTACCCAGCGGCGGGCGAGGTGAGATTGAGGACAGCCGAAACGGCAGCCTCGGCCATCGCCTGGATCGGCTGCCGTGCCACATTGAGTGGTGGCCAGCAATACTCCGACTCCGTTGTGCCATCGAAGGACACGACCGCGATGTCTTCGGGGCAGCGCAGACCTGCTTCCCGGATCGCCTTGAGCGTGCCGGTGCACAGTTGATCAGAGGCTGCGAAGATCGCGTTCGGCCGAGTCGGCCAGTTCAGGAGTCGCACCGCCGCCTCATAACCCCCTCGCGGCTGAACGTGGTGCGGACAATTGGCCCCGGCGGGGTGACGTCTCCACCTCTCAGCAATCCTGAAGCAGCGGGACGCTGCGACTTTGGCTATACGCTCACCCTTCGGCGCTGCGCTCAGGTGCGGCGCGCGGCCCCTACATTTTCACGCACCCAGGAAACGATTTCGCTCATCCTCGCCCCGGGCGTAAAGACTTCCGCAACGCCCATGTCGGCCAAGGATTGCCGATCCGCCTCCGGGATGATGCCACCGCCGAAGACCACGATGTCGTCCGCGTCGGCCGCCTTCAGCAGCTCGACCACCTTGGCGAACAACGTCATGTGCGCGCCTGACAGGACCGAGAGCCCTATCGCGTCGGCGTCCTCGGCAACCGCCGTGGCGACAATCTGCTCCGGCGTCTGGTGCAGCCCGGTGTAAATGACCTCCATGCCCGCGTCACGCAGCGCCCGCGCCACCACCTTGGCGCCGCGATCGTGACCGTCAAGCCCCGGCTTCGCCACGACGATCCGCAGTGGAGTCGAGGACGGAGACCCGACATCAGATTCCACAGCGCCAAACTACTACCGAGTAATATTTCGCAATGCGGCAGCGTGCCACTGGCGGCATTTCATTCGCAGGGCTATCGCGCCTCGCGACACGGGAGCTGCCGCATGTTGTGTCTGGGCTCGTCACCGAGGCCGCCTGGGCCACCGCACACCTTGTGATGTATCCGCTCGGACTGCTGTCTGCGCCGACTCATGCGACCACTGGCCATCGTCGTCACACGCTGAGCGGCCTCAGTCCCGAACAGCGGGGACTCTTCCATTACGACGTGGAAGCGGCCACGACGCCGATCCTGCTGGTGCACGGATTCATCGACAACCACGCGATTTTTACCGTCATGGAACGCGCCCTGCGCCGCCGGGGCTTCCAAACGCTTTCCGCTTATGACTACGGCCTGCTGACACACAACATCCCCAGGGCAGCCGTACGGTTGGGCGAGACCATCGAGAAGTTGGCGACGAAGAGCGGCCACGAACGCATCCACGTCATCGGCCATAGCCTCGGGGGTCTGATAGCTCGCTACTACGTGCAGCGTCTCGGCGGCGACAGCTACGTACGCACGCTCGTGACCCTTGGTACGCCGCACCACGGCACCCAGCTGGCCTGGATCGCGCCACTGCTGCCGCCGGTCCGACACCTCACCCCGCGCTCGCCGGTGATCCGGGAGCTGGCCGAGCCGGCACCGGATTGCCGTACCCGGTTCATCGCATTCCACAGCGACATCGACCCACTTATCGTGCCCAGCAGCAACGCCCGGCTCGAGCATCCTGACCTCAACGCCCGAAACATCGCAGTGCGTGGCGTCGGCCATCTCTCGATGCCACACAACGGGCGCATCGCATTCACCATCGCTGGAGCGTTGCGACAGCTTGATCACGACGGAGCCGCAGCACCCCTTAACGCCTAGGTCCGAAAAAATCCAGCCCAAGCCATTGAGCTTCCGTAACCTGTTTGTTATCTTTCTCGAGTTGTCTGGCCTACTTCGGGGGTCCAGTCAAAGACGGAACTAGCTCAGACAAACAGTTGGCGCACTCATCCAGGCAGACTTCACCGTCCTGGATGCCGGATCGAGCCACGGCTCGATCGCGTGCCAGCGCCAGTAAGGGATGAGGGAGCTGTCCGGGGAACAGCGAACCGAACGCGAGTGGGATCCAGACGCCAGCGCTGGAGATGAGTCTCAGGCGAGAGCGGCCTGGCTTAGATACGTCTTCGCCGCCTTGGGCGTCGCTGCCCTGGGTCTCGTGGTTGCAGCGTCCGTAGGTCTTACGACGGAAGCGCAGACCGCCGAAGGTGATCTGTCGGCTCTGCCCGAGACCTCCTCGGGGATCGTGGTAGCCCCAGAGAAGAAGCAGCCAACCAGCAAGACGGGGGCACTGGCCGCGTTCGCCGGGCGGGAAACGTCCGCGACCAATCGCCCCACCAGGAGTGCCGACCTCCAGGCCGCCATCGTGAAGGAGCAGGCCGCTCAACGTGATGAGCTCCTGGCCAAGACAGCAGATGAGGTGAGCCGAGCAGCGGAAGCGGCCAGCGGTGACGCGCGGCAAAAGGAACTCACGGTTGTGGGCCGTGCGAGTCGCGAGGCGGGAGCCCGAATCGCTGCTGAGAACTTGCGCCGGGCAATCGCTGCACGAGTAGCCGCGGCGAACCGGCGGCAGGCCGCCGAGAGTGCGCCGGATGGTCAGGAGGTCGCGGCAGACAAAGGAACCGGTGATAGCGGGTCGGCCGGCAACAACGATTCTGGCGGCAGTGGCGGTACCGGAGGGGGCGGCGGAAACAGCTCCGGCGGTGTCGCGCCGGTACCGGGAGCCGTCATTGGGGCTCACTTCGGCGAGTACGGCAGCTGGTCGCGCTATCACACCGGAATTGATTTCCGCGCCGCACACGGGACACCGATTCGAGCCGTGAAGTCAGGGGTCGTGCTCTACGCGGGCAACTCTGGTGACTGGGCAGGCAACCATGTCGCCATCAAGCATGGCGATGGCATGACCACCATGTCCTCGCACATGTCCTCCATGGCCGTAAATGCTGGCCAGACAGTGCAGGCTGGTCAGATCATCGGTCGCGTCGGTCAGACCGGCCGCGCCTTCGGCGCTCACCTGCACTTCGAGCTTTACCCGGCGGGTGTCAAGTACGGCGACGTGTACAAGGCAATCAACCCGCAACCATGGCTCAAGGCCAGTGGCGTGACCACGCAGTGATTTGCCTTGTAGAGCTGCTCGCGCATGTTTGATTGCTCGCTCCGCTCGCGCGGATCGCGCTTGAAGCCGCTGCCTTCCTCTTCACTCACAGACGAAGAGCATGTCTGCTCGTTCGTTCGTCCAGGACAGCGGCGCGCGATTCCCGGCGCTGCGCGATGACGGAGCGACTCGCGAGATCTGCATCACATTCCGAAAAACACGCCGCCAACTTGTCGAGATCAGCTTGCACCGCGTTATGCATCCGTTATTGTTTCCGACAGCGTCCACCGTTTGAACTCAAAACGCGGGCCTCCAGCAGCAGACGAAGCGACTTGTACTGCGGCAGAGGCAGGACTCGGGGAACCTGTCGTCGTACGAGGAGATTTGGAGTGCCCAGCTCGTCGTCGGAGCGTACGCGCGCGCGTCGCGCGTTGATCGAGGACATCAGTACTGACAGGAAAAGCTGGCTGCGCCAGGGAGTGGCAGCGCTGGCGGTATCGGTTCTGGGGCTTGGCGTCGCCGGATCAGTGGCCCTGACGGGTGCGGCACAGCACACCACCTCGACAGCAACGGTCGCCACGACTGGCCTTTCCGAGGCGACGAGCCGCGGGGCTCAGCGGGACCGCCTCGATCCAGCGAGAATCAAGAGCCTCGCTGCCCAGCGTGCGGAGGAGCTCAGCAAGATCGATGCGGACGTATCTGAGGCCTCGATGGACAAGTCGGCGAAAGCGCGCGAAAAGGCCCTCGAGGCTCTCTCTCTTTCGACGCGGCGTCAGGCAATACTGCTCAAACGCGGGCAGGCCAGCAACACCGGATCGCAACCTGAGGCCAACGCAGGCTCCAGTGGCAGGGGCTGCCTCCCGATCACCAGCGGCTACCGGATTGCTGCCGGCTTCGGCCAGGTCGGCCCGTGGTCGCGTTACCACACGGGCTTGGACTTCTCATCTCCCGTCGGTACCCAGTTGCACGCTGCGGCCAGTGGGGTTGTCACCAATGCCGGGATTGGGTCTGCCAGCGGCTGGGCCGGCAACTATGTCGCGATCAAGCACGCGGATGGCACCCACACCCTGATGGCTCACATGTCGACCGTCTCAGTCAGCGTGGGCCAGACTGTGTCGGCGTGCCAGATCGTCGGCGCCGTCGGCATGACCGGAAGGACCTTCGGCGCCCACGTCCACTTCGAGGTCTACCCGGCTGGTGTTGAGCCGGGCGACATCTATAGCGCAGTCAACCCGGGTCCGTGGCTCAACGCCCACGGAGTCAACCCCTAGTCCCTCTATTCAGGAGCTAGAGCTTCTCAAGCGGTGCATATCGCAGGGACAGCCGCTTGAGTCCTGAGGACCCGAAGTCCACATCGGCCATGGCCTTATCACCTTCGCCGGAGGTTGCGACAACTGTGCCCATGCCGAACGTCGTGTGCAGCACTCTGTCCCCGGCCACCAGCGATGGGATCTCACGGGTGGTCGGTTTCGCACCGTAGCCGACGGCATTCCGCCAGGTCTGCGTGGCTGTGGCGGAAGTATTCCGCCAGCTTGTCACCGCAGCTTCGGTACGCCGCCAGTCGAGGAGTTGGCTCGGCACCTCGTTGAGGAACCGGCTTGGTGGATTGTGCTGGGGTGAGCCCCAGGACGATCTCGCGATAGCTCGTGAAATGTAGAGCCGCTTCCGGGCGCGCGTGATGCCGACGTACGCGAGCCGCCGTTCCTCCGCCAGCTCGTTGCCGGTGCGCTCCGCGATCGCTCGCTGATGAGGGAAAACCCCGTCTTCACAACCGGTGAGAAAAACCGTGTCGAACTCCAGGCCCTTCGCAGTGTGCAGGGTCATCAAGGTGACGACGCCAGCATCAGCCTCGTCCGGAGCATCTGGTATCTGGTCGGAGTCCGCGACAAGCGCGACTCGCTCGAGAAAGGCGCCCAGCGACGCATCGGGCTCCGCCGCCCCTGCGGCCAGGTCGGCCTCTGGGTCGAGAGCGGCCGCCAGGTCACCTTCTGGCGGCACGTCGGAATCACCGGGAAGCCCGAACTCGTCCAGCTCCTCTTCCGGCAGTGTCAGGGTTGCCACACCGGTGACGAATTCGCGGGCGACCGTGATCAGCTCTCTCAGGTTCTCCAGTCGCGTCTCGTCCTGGGGATCGGTCGAGTTGTGCAGATCCGCCAGGTATCCCGACCGGTCCAGCACGCTGGTCAAGATGGCGTCAGCCGGCATTCCCGCAGCGACCATTGCTTCGTGGTCGTCAAGGAACTTGGCGAAGGTGTTGAGCTGATTCACTGAGCGGGACGCCAGACCTGGTATCTGGTCGACGCGGCGAAGTGCATCCCCGAAGCTGATGCCCTCTCGCGTCGCCAGATCGGCCACTGCGGCTTCCGCGCGATCACCGATACCCCGCTTCGGAACGTTCACGATACGGCGGAGCGAGACGTCGTCAGCTCTGTTGGCGATGGCGCGTAGGTAGGCGATGGCGTCGCGCACCTCGCGCCGCTCGTAGAACCGCACGCCACCGACCACCTTGTATGGCAGGCCGACCCGGATGAATGCTTCCTCAAAGGCTCGAGACTGGGCATTGGTTCGGTAGAACACCGCCGCATCGCCGTACCGGTGCCCCACCTCTTCATTGAGCCGTTTGATCTCACCGGCTACGAACCGCGCTTCGTCGTGCTCGGTGTCAGCGACATAGCCGATGAGCTGCTCACCGTCGCCCGCGGTGGACCACAGGTTCTTCGGCTTCCTGTTCTCGTTGCGCGTGATGACGGCGTTGGCAGCACTCAGGATGGTCTGCGTCGAGCGGTAGTTCTGCTCGAGCATGATCACTCTCGCCCCAGGAAAGTCGGACTCGAAGTCGTTGATGTTGCGGATGGTCGCACCGCGGAAGGCATAGATCGACTGATCCGAGTCGCCGACCACCATCAGCTCCGGCGGCGCGATGGCCACGGCCTCTGGATCGGGGTGGGGATCTGGGGCACAGAGCTCTCTGATCAGGACGTACTGAGCATGGTCAGTGTCTTGGTACTCATCAACCAGTACATGGCGGAAGCGTCGGCGATATTGCTCGCGAAGCTCGGGAAATGCCTGAAGCAAGTGCACTGTCGTCATGATCAGGTCGTCGAAGTCCAGCGCGTTGGCCGCAATCAGGCGCCGCTGGTATTCCCGATACGCCCCGGCGTAGCTCTCCTCCATGGGCGAGCGGGCTCGGGAGGCTGCGGACTCATGATCGACGAGCTCGTTCTTGCAAGCCGACACCCAGTTCATGATCGCGCGTACCGGGAAGCGCTTCGGATCAAGATCAAGATCGTGAGATACCAGCTGCATCAGCCGCTTGGAGTCCGCATCGTCATAGATCGAGAACGTCCGTGCGATGTTGAACCGGCTGATTTCCGACCGCAGAATCCGAACGCACGCGGAATGGAACGTGGAGACCCACATCAGCTTGGCGCGATTACCCACCAGGTCCATCACCCGGCCCCGCATCTCGGCCGCTGCCTTGTTGGTGAAGGTAATGGCGAGGATCGAGGCCGGGTGTACCCGGCGCTCAGTCACCAGATAGCAGATCCGCCGGGTCAGCACTCGCGTCTTGCCCGAACCGGCACCGGCAACCACAAGGACCGGACCGCCCTCATGCAGCACCGCCTCCCGCTGCGGCGGATTCAGTCCTTCCAGCAGCTGTTCGGCGGTCAGTCGGGCGGGCCTGGCCTGCGTGGTACTCGTCATCGCCCCTCGTCGCTGGGGCAGCAGCTCGCTTCGTTCCAGCACTTCGTCATAACGCAGCCCACCCTAGACGTCAGCAACGACACCATCCATGACCGCCTTGTCGGCGCCTGCTCCGCCTGGCGCCAGCGTAAATTGGTCGCTATGCGGGTGCCTACGATCTCCCTCGGCACGCTGCTCAAGCGCATCGTGCTGGCCGTGGCCGCAGTGCAGGGGGCCACATTACTCGCCCTGGTGGTGGTCGACCATCGGCGGAAGAGGCTCCGTAGGCCTGCCACCTTCCCGCGCCTTCCGCCCAGCTCGGTCACGGTGGGCGGCTCGGAGGTCACTGTCTATACCTACGGTGAAGACCTCTACCGCGACATGCTGAATGCCATCAGCCAAGCGAAGTCGCGGATCTTCTTCGAGAGCTTTATCTGGAAGGGTGACGCTGTTGGTCAAGCGTTCAAGGATGCGTTGATCGAGGCAGCCAATCGCGGGGTCAAGGTCTATGTCGTCTTCGATGAGTTCGCCAACCTGGTGGTCCCACGCTCATTTTTCGTCTTCCCCAAGAACATCGCGGTACGCCGCCATCCTCTGATCGCATCTGGTTTTCGCTTCCCACGCAACACCGGTCGTGACCACCGCAAGCTGCTGGTGGTCGACGACCTCGTCGCGTTCCTTGGCGGCTACAACATCGGGAGCCTGTACGCGACGGACTGGCGTGATACCCACGCCCGTCTCACCGGCGACATCGTCTGGGACGTGCAGAACGCTTTCATTGACTTCTGGAATCTCTGGTCTGGGCGGTCGCGTGCCGCATTGCCCGATTTCGGCAGCGCGACATGGCAGCCAGACATTCGAATCCACCGGAACATGCCGCGCAACATGGTCTATCCCATTCGCGGTATGTATCTGAATGCCATCGACCGGGCGTCCCACCACATTTACCTGACACACGCCTACTTCATCCCCGACGAGGACATCCTGACCGCCCTCCTCCGGGCCGCACGTCGGGGTGTTGACGTGCGGATCATCATTCCCGCAGAGTCCAACCACATCGTGGCCGACTGGCTGTCCCGCGGCTTCTACAGCCAGCTGCTCCGCAACGGCGTACGGCTGTTCTTGTATCAAGGCGCCATGGTCCACGCCAAGACCGCCACAATCGACAGCCAATGGTCGACGATCGGCACGGCAAACATCGACCGGATTAGCCTGCTGGGCAACTACGAGATCAACATGGAGGTCCTCAATCCCGCGGTGGCACGGCAGATGGAGGAGATCTTCGAGATCGACTCCTCCAACACCATCGAACTGACGCTGGACGATTGGCAGCGGCGGCACGCCATGGTGAAGTTCTCCGAGACCGTCCTGACGCCGCTGCGCCCCCTCCTCTGAGCCCAGAAGTCATCACCGGTCGATGCAAGCGGAAAGCCCTCAAAAACTGACGCTCGTTTCCGCGACACGCCGTGCATGCCTGCTGAGCGTTACTGGCGTCAGGTCGAGGAATCACGCTCCGCGCCGGTCTGACGAGCCATCTGGCCGCACGGCTTCCACTTTCATCGGCAACCAGCGAGCGTCACGTCGCGCAACTATTGCTTCGACTGCTCCGCGAGCCGCGCTCGGATGATCTCCTCCACCAGCGCTTTCGGGAGCGGGCGGTCCGGGCTGAAGTGGATGGTTGCACCGGAAACCTGGTGGGTCTTGGTGATCTTGTCCTTCATGGCCTTGGCGAGCGGTGGGCTCATGGTGAAGAACGACAAGTGGTTCTCCTGCGCAGCGAAACCGACCAGGTCATACCGTACTGCGAAGATCACCGCCCCTCCGTACGAGATCCGCTCCTGCACATCAGGCACAGACCTCTGGATGAGTTGCCGCAATCCTTCGAGCGTTTCCCGCTCCTGCTCCGGGAGTTCCGCCAGGTAGCTGTCTACCGCTTCTGGGTCGTGCTTACCTCGCGGCATCGGTTCGGCTACCTCCGCTCAATCTTCTTGATCAACGGCCCGGTCAGGCGTTGGCTGATTCAATGGCTACTTCGGTGCTGGGCTCAGCTGCCCTGCGCTTGCCACGCAGCGCGACGACGTAAAGGCCAGCTGCTGTCACCAGCAGGATCGCGATGTAGACCGGGATCCTGGCGGAGTCGGAGACATCGAAGGCGCTGAAGAGTGTACGAGTATTGGTCAGCAAGATCATGCCACCGACGGCCACACCGAGCAGGTACGCAGGCGCGATCTTGACGAGATAGGCAGCAAGCGGCGCGGCGATCAATCCACCCGCCAGCAGAGCAAGCGCAAAACCCCAGTGAATACCGGATGCGCCGATGGCGATGAGAAAGCCGAGGCTGGCGGCGCCACTGACAGCGAACTCGGCCGTATCGACGGAGCCGACCACCTTTCGCGGCTCCAGCCGGCCGCCACTGAGCAGCGCGGGGGTTGCGACCGGACCCCAGCCGCCGCCGCCAGTGGCATCGATGAAGCCAGCGAAGAGGCCGAGCGGAGCCAGAAACCTAACAGTGAGGCGCTTCTTCAGCTGCGGCCTGTTGCCGACAATGAAGCGGACGAGGATGTAGATGCCGAGCATGGCCAAGATGATCGACATGATCGGCTTCGCCCAGGTGGTGGACAGGGCGGCCAGAACAGTCGCGCCGAGAAACGCGCCGACAGCACCGGGACCGGCAATCCTGGCCACAACCGGCCAATCGACATTTCGCAGTCGCCAATGCGAGACGCCTGAGGCGAGATTCGTCCCCAGCTCGCTGAAGTGCACCGAAGCTGAAGCGGCAAGCGGCGTAGACCCACTAGAACCAGCAGGGACGACGACGTCGCGCCGTAACCCATGCCGAGACTGCCGTCAACCAACTGGGCCAGCAGGCCCACAACGGCGAGAACAATGAGCTTTCGCACTGCAGCATCCTATGGAGACTTTGGCTACATAGTCGGTAGGGATTAGAGAGAAACCTTATCCGGCCGCAGGCAACCGCCGAGGGGCAAGTCTCGAATTCCGGACGATCAGCCTGGGATGGGGCCGATCAGCTCCAGGCAGCAGGATTGGCGACGAGTGCAGCCACCGGCTTCGGCATTTCGCCAGAAACCACATGCGCCAGCGTGACGCCCTCCAGAATCGCCCGCTCCGAGGCCCGCAAGGCGATCCAGACCTCCTGCAGAGCAGCAGCCGAGCCGACGTAGGCCAAGTTCTCCGGCCGACTGCCGCGAACGTTGGCCAGCTCGCCGTCAAGTGCCCGGATCACGTCGGCGATGCTGATCGTGCCGGCTGGCCTCGCCAGGCGATACCCGCCATCGGGCCCGCGCTGGCTTCGAAGCAGTCCGGTGCGCCGGAGCTCACCGAGGATGCTTTCCAGGTATTTGTTGGGGAGGCGCTGCGCCTCGGAAAGCTGCTCGACGGTACGCGGCGCGTCAGCCGCGGCCAGCTCCGACATCGCACGAAGCGCGTAGTCCACTCGTGCCGAAAGCCTCATCCGAGCCGACCTCTTTTGGCACCACAATGTTCGGTCACGACTTCACCTCACGACCGACCTTACTGCCACAGCACAGCGACTACGGCGTTCGTCAGCGTGAGGCCGCCGATCAGCCCCCAGAGTCCTCGCGGGATCGAGGCGAACTTCCGGTTCTTGAGCACCAGCAGCACGATCAGCCCAGTCACGACGAGCTTGGTGGCGATCTTGAGATAGTTCACCGGATCCGGCCCGAGCTCCTCCAGCCAGACCAACGCGAGCCCCGTGATCAGAAGCGTCAGCGACCCGTACAGCATCGCCGCGTTGACCTCAGGCTCCTTCGACCTCAGTTGCACAAGAACTCCGCCGAACAGCGCCGCGAAGCCAATCAGGTGAAGGAGCACCAAGATTTGGTACGCGATCTGCATGGCCCCGACACTAATGGCCCTCCGTTGGATTGAGCCGCAGGCCGGATCGCGCGCCGCCGTGCTGAGGAGGAGGGAGCCGACATGCTCTTCGTCGGCGAGCGACGACGAAGTAGGCGGGTTCTGAGCGCGATCCGCGCGGAGCGGAGCGGAGCAATTCAATACAGCGCTACACGAGCCGCCGGTCGGTGGCCCAGCGGGTCAGCTGGTGACGATTGGAGAGCTGCAACTTACGCAACACACTGCTCACGTGGGTCTCTACGGTCTTGATCGAGATGAACAGCTCCTTCGCGACCTCCTTGTACGCGTAGCCGCGCGCGATCAGCCGGAGCACCTCACGCTCACGCTGGGAGAGTCGGTCCAGATCTTCATCAACCGTTGCAAGATCAATTGACCCGGAGAAGGCATCCAGCACGAACCCGGCCAGGCGCGGCGAGAACACCGCATCGCCCTCAGCGACTCGACGGATGGCGTCGATCAGCTCGCTGCCGCTGATCGATTTCGTCACGTAGCCTCGGGCACCCGCGCGGATCACACCGATGACATCCTCGGCCGCGTCGGAGACTGAAAGGGCCAGGAACTTCTGATCCGGGTTCTTCTCGTGCACTTTGCGGATGACCTCGACGCCGCCGCCACCTGGCAGGTGCACGTCCAGCAACACCACGTCCGGCTGGGTCTGCAGGACGACGGCAATGGCCCGATCGGCGTCTGCCGCCTCCCCGACCACGGCCACCGACCGGCCGATTTCAGCCTTCACGCCGGTGCGGAACATGGCATGGTCGTCGACGATGACCACCCGGTACGGCCCGCGCTCGGCATTCGGGCTCTGGACGCTGGGCTGGTTGGTAGTCCCCCGCACGCTGGGCTGGTCCGGTGTCTCGTTCATCTCTTGATCTCCAGTCGTACTTCAGTGCCGTCGTCGGTTGTTGAACGAATCGTTGCGGAGCCGCCGTGCCGCGCCATGCGGTCGATGATGCTGCCTTTGACGCCCATTCGGTCCTCCGCTACGGCGTCCACGTCAAATCCGTGACCGCGGTCTCGGACGAAGACCTCGACAGACTCCTCATCGACCTCCGCGAACACATCGATCTTGCCAGCCCCAGAGTGCTTAGCCGCGTTGACCATGGCTTCACGCGCGGCGCGTACCAGGGCCTGGATGGAGTCGGAGGTGTCGCAGTCGCCAACCATCACCAGCTCCACCGGGACGCCCCGCTCGTCTTCGACCTCGGCGGCAGCCGCCGCCAGTGCGGCCTTGAGGGTCGCTTCTTGCAGCTCGTCGCCGTACAGCCAATTGCGCAGCTCCCGCTCCTGCCGCCGGGCCAGCTGCTGCACGGCTTTGGGGTCATCAGCCTGGCGCTGGATCATGGCGAGAGTTTGCAGCACCGAGTCATGGAGATGAGCAGCCATGTCCGCACGGGCATCTGCCCGGACCTTCTCAGCCCTCGCCTGGTTGAGAGCTGAGCGTGAGCGGTGTAACCACGGTGCGAGGACAATAGCCAGGCCGGCGAGCGCGAGCATCGTCATCGCCATGACTTCGGGCAGACGAGAGATCTGGCCCTGCTGGGCGATCACGATCCCGAACGCTGCGCCGACAAGTCCAAGGCCGACAATGACCCGGACCAGGGCCGGCCATCCACCCCGAGCCACGAACGGAGCCAGCCATGCCCTGCCGCCGGCCTCGTCGCGCCAACGCTTCTGTTGTTCGGAGTCGGCTTGGCGCCAGACGAGAGCGGCTCCGGCGCAAGCAAAGGCCACAGGCCAGAACAGCTGCGAGCTGATGCCCAGACCGGTGTTCTGCATGATCAACAACAAGCCAACGCCTAAAGCGGTCAGCGCCAGCAGCATGCCCCAGTCAATGCGACGCTTGCGTCTGCCGTGGTCCCGCATGCCCGCCCGGCTCGCAGACTCCAGCCCGGGAGCCTTCACCGTCGATTCCGGTGGCAATAGCAGCCACAATGCCCCGTACGCGATTACCCCGATGAATTGGAAGGTCGCCAAAGCTACGAAGGCGATCCTCACGGCCATGACCGGCCAGCCGAGATGCCTGGCTAGGCCAGTACAGACGCCTCCCAACCAGGCACCCTCGGCCACCCGCGAGGCCCGAGGCTTGTCGTCCGGGTCTGCGTCGTCGGAGTCGGACGGGCCTCCCCTCGCGAGCCTGGCTGTTGCCTGCGGTGGCACAGTAGGGCCGGAGGCCGATTCTGCACCGTCACCGCTGGCGTCGGCGTCCTGCGTAGTCGGAGTCACCGCACCGGCAACGTCAGGCTCGAGTTTGCTCGAGTCCGTGGCAGTCATGACACAGCTCCCCGCTGCGGCTGGTGGTCGCTGCGCTCCCGCACGTTCATTGTCTCCAACCCTCACACGCGCATTGGCGTTCGGCCAGCAGGGTCGTCCCCGACTTCTCCCTTGGCCTAAGGAGTTTGCACGTTTGTGGCGCCACAAACGGTTCCCTGTTCACGCTAACAGTCGGGAGCATTGGGGGTCGTCCCTGATAGTTCGAGGGTAGCCCGCTGGGCAGGATGGAGCGCATGAGCTCGATCTGGACGATTCGTCGCAGTGCGACTGACGTCAAGCTCACGGGTCTTTGCGGCGGCGTTGCTCAGTACTGGGGTGTCGATCCGCTGCTGGTCCGGGTTGGTTGGGCGCTGCTGGCTTTGAGCGGCGGGATTGGCCTTGTTCTCTATCTAGCAGGCTGGCTGTTCATCCCGGTCCAGGGCAATGACAAAGCGCTGGCCGATGATCTGTTCGGAGAGTCGGTCCGGCGCTGGCCGAGGGAACTGTGGATCACTGTGGTGGTGGTGGCCAGCCTCGTGATGCTTGCCATCTTCGGGGCGCTCAGCCCGTTCAGCCTCGGCCCTGCGATTGTCATCGCCGTCATTTGGTACTTCGGCTTCTACAAAGGTCGCCAGGACAAGGCAGATAAAGACCCCAGCCAGCCAGCTGATGTCCCGGGGTCGATAGAGCCGTCCAAACCCCAGTTCGTCCGATATCCCGGACCGCCCACGCCTTTCACTGAAGCCGTCGAGGCATGGCAACGCCGGATCGACGAGGTGAGGGTGGAGGGTCGGACCGCCGCGACGCCGTCCGAGGACTGGCCAAGTCCGCCGTCAGCCAACCTGTCGCAGCCGAGGCCAGATCCAGAGCCCGCTGACCGCAGGGTATTTCTGGCAGAGCCCGATCCAGTCGGCCTCTATGTCGAACCGATCCCCGCCGCGCCAGTCAGGATGTCGGACAGGAAGTCAGCCAAGCGACTCCGGATGGTCTCACTGATCGCACTCGGCCTGACGCTCTCGGGGCTTGGAGTAGCCCAGGCGCTCGGCGTCGCGATCCCGCTTGCCAGCTACCTCGCAGCCGCGCTGCTGGTCATCGGCCTAACGATGTTGGTCGCGACCTGGCTTGGCATGGCCCGGGGTTTGCTGCCGGTCGGTGCCTTGCTAGCAGTGGCCGTGCTGATCGTCACGGCAGCCGGACCTGCGCTCCGGGTTCCGGTGCCGGCGACTTCCCATGCGTATACGACGCTGGCCGAGCTACCGGTCGCCGGCGACTCGGAGGACTTTGGCAGGCTTGCGGTCGATCTCAGCCAACTTGCAGTGACCACAGATGCCAGCTACACAGCGCATGTTGATGTTGGCCGTCTCGAGGTCACAGTGCCGAAGGGCGCCTACGTTGTTGTCAACTACACCGCCGACGTGGGTGCCGTGCACGCGTACGGCGAAGAGATTCGGGCGGGCTCGGAGATCACGGGCCGACTCACGCCTCCCCAACCGAAACAGCCTGGCCAGCACACCTTGACGCTCGATCTCTCTGTAGACGCCGGCAACATCCAGGTGCAACGATGAGAAAAACCTACGATGTCGTTGCCTTGATCTTTGGCCTCGTGTTCAGCTGCGTGGCTATTGGATCGTTGTGGCTAACCTTTGTCGGACCTCTCAACTGGCAGGTGATCAGGATCGTGGCTCCCTTGGGACTGGTCGCCGTTGGTGTTCTTGGCCTCGTCCTTTCCCGGAACCATCAGTCGTAATCCCCCATTGAAAGGTGCGTCATGAGCAGCCCTTACCCACCGCAGCCGCCAAAGAGACTGGAGCGGAGCAAGTCCAACAGAGTCCTGGGCGGCGTCTGTGCCGGAGTCGCGAACTACCTCAACATGGACCCGACGCTCGTGCGGGTGCTCACCGTAGTGATCTCGCTCTTCACCGGCGTCCCCGTCATCCTCTACATCATCGCGCTATTCGTAGTGCCCGAGGAAGGCTCACAGCCGGTGGCGCCGAGCTATCCGCCGGTGGCAGGTCCCCAGGCCCAGGCCGGTGGCTTCCCCACTGCACCGCCGCAGACAGCTCAGCCTGCCTACAGCCCCGCCGGGACGTCGTGGCCAACTCAGCCTGCTCAGCCAGTAACACCGCCAGTCTCAGCCGAGGACTCCGTATGGGGCACTGAGGGTGCCCCCTGGGAGCAGCGCGAGCCTGCCCCGCAACCGACCATGCAGCCTGAGCCCGAAGCCATGGCTCCATCAGACCCTGAGGCGCCGGTCGCGCCGCCCGCGGCCCACGAAGCCGACGCCACCGAATCCGTACCCGAACCTGAGGGTCCCGAGGACCGGCCATCAGGTACCGAGAACCCTCCAACCGACCCGGGTGGGGCGGAATCCGCCGAAGCATCCGAGGGTGGTCAGCAGACCGACAGGTCCCAGTGACCCTCGGTCACTAGCCGGCGCCCAGCCTCCCGCTGCCCCATCACTGGGCGGCGCGGACCAAGTCGACGAAATAACGGTGGATGCGAAGGTCGTCGGTGACCTCGGGATGAAACGAGGTCGCCATGACGTTCTCGTGGCGCACGGCGATGATCTTCGATTCGGGCAGGCCGGGCGGAACGACCGCACCGAGAATCTCCACTCCATCATCGATACTCTCCACCCATGGCGCGCGGATGAACACCGCATGGACCGGGCCGCCTGCAATGCCGTCAAGATCGACATCGGTTTCGAAGGACTCAACCTGACGGCCGAATGCGTTGCGTCGTACCGTGATATCCAGGGCACCGAAAGTTTGTTGATCTTCGGTGCCGTCCAGCACCCTCTTGGCGAGCAAGATCATCCCGGCGCAGGAGCCGTACGCCGGTAGTCCTGCTTCCAGAGCCGCTATCAGCGGCTCCCGCAGCTCGAAGATCCGCGACAGCTTGTCGATGGTGGTGGACTCGCCACCGGGCAGCACGATGCCATCAAGCCCGGCCAGCTCGGCGGGGCGGCGTACGGGTCGGACGTCCACGCCGCACGCCGTCAGCGCGCGGAGGTGCTCGCGTACGTCACCTTGCAGGGCAAGGACACCGACGACGAGCGGACTACTCACCAGCCGCGTTGGGCGAGGCGATGCGGCTGCGGGATGTCGTCGACATTGATGCCGACCATTGCCTCGCCGAGCCCGCGGGAAACCTTCGCGATCACATCGGGGTCGTCATAGAAAGTGGTGGCCTTGACGATAGCGCCCGCCCGCTCCGCCGGGTTACCGGACTTGAAGATTCCGGAGCCAACAAAGACCCCTTCAGCGCCGAGCTGCATCATCATGGCGGCGTCGGCCGGAGTCGCGATGCCGCCGGCCGTGAAGAGTACGACGGGCAGCTTGCCCAATTGCGCGACCTCGGCAACCAGCTCGTAGGGTGCCTGCAACTCCTTCGCGGCCACGTAGAGCTCATCGGACGCCATCGTGGTGAGGCGCGCTATCTCAGCGCGGATCTGGCGCATGTGGGTGACGGCATTGGACACATCACCGGTGCCAGCCTCGCCCTTGGAGCGAATCATGGCCGCACCCTCAGCGATCCGGCGCAGCGCCTCGCCGAGGTTGGTGGCGCCGCACACGAAGGGCACCGTGAACCGCCATTTGTCGATGTGGTTGGCGTAGTCGGCTGGCGTCAGCACTTCGGATTCATCGATGTAGTCGACGCCGAGCGACTGGAGAACCTGGGCCTCGACGAAGTGCCCGATCCGGGCTTTAGCCATCACCGGAATTGACACGGCAGCGATGATGCCGTCAACCATATCCGGATCGCTCATCCGCGACACGCCGCCTTGGGCACGGATGTCGGCAGGCACTCGCTCCAGTGCCATCACGGCAACTGCGCCGGCGTCCTCTGCGATCTTGGCCTGTTGCGGGGTGACCACGTCCATGATGACTCCGCCCTTGAGCATCTCGGCCATGCCGCGCTTCACGCGGGCTGTGCCGAGCAAGCTGCTGGACGCGGTGGGGCTGGCGGTATCGGACACGGTCAAATCCCTCTTGATTACGGTGTTTCGCGGCGGAGCTTGCTGGGGCGCGGACCGCTCGCAACGATGCATTCGTCCCACAGTTTAGGTGCGCCGTGCGGGGCCTCGACATGATTTCCACCACGGGGCCAAGACCTCGGTCCGCACGAATACGCTCCGGGGATGACGCAACCGCATCACATGTCCAAGCCGACCGAGTCCGGGATGGCACGATTCGCGGCGCTACTCGAGGAGCTGTCGAGTGAACGAGATGTGGTGAAGGCTTCCATGTTCGGCATGCCGGGGATCAAGCGGCGCGGCGGAAAGGCGTTCTGTGGACTGTACGGCGAGGACATGATCTTCAAGCTGCAAGGCGAGGATCATGCCCGCGCCCTGAGTCTGGACGGTGCACATCTCTTCGAGCCCATGGCCGGTCGGCCGATGAAGGCGTGGGTCCAGGTTCCGCCGGAACATCAGGGGCAATACGCAGACCTGGGGCGTGCCGCCGAAACGAGTCTCGAGGCTTGAGCGTGACCCGCCACGACTAGGGCCTATTCCCACTCGATGGTGCCGGGCGGCTTGCTCGTGATGTCCAAGACGACCCGGTTCACCTCGTCAACTTCATTGGTGATTCGGGTGCTGATCCGTTCCAGCACCTCGTACGGGAGCCGACCCCAGTCCGCGGTCATCGCATCCTCACTGGTCACCGGACGGAGCACGATCGGGTGACCGTACGTCCGGCCGTCGCCTTGCACCCCGACTGAACGGATGTCGGCCAGCAATACGACCGGGAATTGCCAGATGTCCCGGTCCAGACGGGCCGCCGTCAGCTCAGCTCGAGCGATGGCGTCCGCCTCCCGCAACACATCGAGCCGCTCCCGTGTGACCTCGCCGATGATCCTGATCGCCAGTCCCGGTCCCGGGAATGGATGGCGCCAGACGATTCCCGCCGGCAGCCCGAGTTGCGCACCCACTGCCCGCACCTCGTCCTTGAAGAGCGTGCGAAGCGGCTCCACCAGCTGGAACTGGAGATCGTCGGGCAGCCCGCCGACATTGTGATGACTCTTGATATTGGCCGCGCCCTCACCTCCGCCGGATTCCACCACGTCGGGATAGAGCGTGCCCTGCACCAGGAATTCGACCTCACCAGCCTCGCCGACCACCTCGCGGGCCGCTGCCTCGAAAGTCCGAATGAACTCTCGGCCGATGATCTTGCGCTTCCGCTCCGGATCGGTAACCCCGGCCAGTGCCGAGAGGAATTGCGCCGAGGCATCGACGACCTTCAGGTCGACTCCGGTTGCCGCCACATAATCGCGCTCAACCTGCTCGGCCTCACGCTTGCGAAGCAGACCATGATCGACAAAGACACAGGTCAATTGGCTGCCGACAGCGCGCTGCACGAGAGCCGCCGCCACCGCAGAGTCAACTCCGCCCGAGAGCCCCGCGATGATGTGCTTGCCGCCGACCTGTTGCTGAATGGCCAGCACGGACTCATCGACGATATTGGCCGGAGTCCAATCCGGAGTGCATCGAGCGATGTCGTACAAGAAGTGCTCCAGCACCTTCTGGCCATGCTCGGTGTGCAACACCTCCGGGTGCCACTGAACGCCGGCAATGCGCCGATCGACATCTTCGAACGCGGCAACCGTTGCCCTCGCCGAGGTTGCCGTCACCCGGAAGCCAGACGGCGCTGCGATCACCTCGTCGCCGTGGGACATCCAAGCACTTACGGTGGCGGGCAAGCCGGCGAGCAGTATGCCTGGGTCGGTCACGTTCACCGCCGTCCGTCCGTATTCCCGCATGCCGGTGCGGGCGACTGACCCACCAAGGACCTGTGCCATAGCCATGAAGCCGTAACAGATGCCCAGAACTGGCGTGTCGGCGTCAATCAGTGCCGCATCGAGTTGGGGCGCTCCCGGCTCGTAGACCGACGATGGGCCGCCGGAGAGGATGATCGCCTTGGGCCGCCGCGCCAGAATCTCCGAGGCTGAGGCAGTGTGCGGCATGATCTCGGAATAGACCTTCGCCTCACGTACCCGACGCGCGATCAGCTGGGCGTACTGGGCTCCGAAGTCGACCACCACCACCAGATCGTGATCTCGCCCGCTCATCTTGCGTCCTCTCCCCCTCTTTTGGGACCGCTCGCGCATCGCGCGTGGAATCCGCCTACTTCATCGACGCTCACGGCCCCGAAAGCGATGAGTTTATGCCCGACCGGCCTTCTTCATTACTCGCATCACTCGTGTCATGACCGTGGTGAATGACTTGCCGTCGAGGCCACGGCTCGGAGCGAGAGGAATCCCGGTCTGAGTAGCGACCGACTGGACGTCGACGAACCGCCGGATGCCTTCCTGCCCTTGGCGCCGGCCGAGGCCTGAGTTCTTCATCCCGCCCATGGGCGCGTCGATGCTGCCGAACGTTGCAGCGAAGCCCTCATTGACGTTCACCGTGCCGCATCTGATCCTGCTCGCTACGCGCCGCCCGCGATCATGATCAGAGGTCCATACGCTGGCGTTGAGGCCATATTCGGAATCGTTGGCCCGCGCGACTGCCTCGTCCTCGTCGATGACTGGATAGACGCTGACTACGGGGCCGAACGTCTCATCGGCGTAGCACTCCATTTCCGGAGTCACCCCGGCCAGAATGGTCGGCTCGTAGAACAGCTCGCCCAGGTCTTCCCGCCGCCGGCCGCCGGCCAACACTGTGGCTCCTTTGGCCCGCGCATCCTCGACATGTGCACTAACTCGCTCCAGATGATCTTGGTTGATCAAGCTGCCCATGTCGTGCTCGAAGTCTGGTGCGTTGCCGAGCCGGATCGCTTCGGTTTGCTTAACAAAGGTCCGGGTGAACGCCTCGAAGAGCGGCTCCGCAACGTAGATGCGCTCGGTTGCCAAGCACGTTTGGCCAGCGTTGATAAAGGACGCCCGCACCGCGCATTCGGCCGCGGCCGCGACGTCTGCGTCGTCTAAGATCACCATCGGGTTCTTGCCGCCGAGCTCCAGCGAACAGCCGATCAGCCGCTCGGCGCACTGGGCGGCTACCGTACGCGCCGTAGCGATCGACCCGGTGAAGCACACGTAGTCGCTGACGTCGATCAACTCACGACCGACCACGGCGCCGCGTCCGTGAATCACCTGCCACAGGTCGGGAGGCAGACCGGTGCTGCGCAGCAGCTCCACCGCTGCCAATGCGGCCAGCGGAGTCTGGTGATCGGGTTTGAGCATGATCGCATTGCCGGCGACCAGAGCCGGCAGCCCGTCGCAGATCGCGACAGTCAGCGGATAGTTCCACGGCGCGATCACGCCGACGAGGCCCTTCGGTACGTAATGCCGGTCGACGCGGGTCAGCAGCGGCAGGACCCCGTTGCCGCGCTCTGAGTGCAGATAGCGGCGCGCGGTTCGTCCGTAGTAACGCGCAGTCAGCGCAAGATGGAACACCTCTTGGGCGGCAGTCAGCCTGTCCTTGCCGTCCGACTGCAGCAGGTCGATGAAGTAGTCGCGCTGATCCAACAGATGATCATGAAAATCGAGCAGTAGCCGAGCCCGCTCGGCAATCGGTCGAGTGGCCCATGCAGCCTGTGCGCGGTGCGCGAGCTGGGCGCCTACCTCGACATCGGCCGGTGTGGAGGTAGGTAGCTCGCCGATCACGTCACCGGTGATCGGTGAGCGGAGCTCCATGGCAGGTCCAGTCGCCGTGAGCAGCGCTCGCAGGCGGAGCAAGTCTGCAGAGGGAACAACGGCTACGTCGGTCATGGGGCCCAGAGTAGTGGTGTCTCTGTTCGCGAGCCTCGAGCGCGTGAGCGACGCACAAGGGTCCTGGTGGCAGCATTCGGACTATGGATTGTGACGTCATCGTGGTCGGGACCGGCCTGTCTGGCCTGGTCGTGGCTCACGAGCTGGCCGCAGCCGATCGGTCGGTGATCATGCTGGACGCTGAGCCGCTGGACTCATTGGGTGGTCAGGCCTACTGGTCTCTCGGAGGGCTGTTCATGGTGAATTCCCCTGAGCAGCGGCGGCTGCGGATCCACGACACCGAAGAGCTGGCGATGGCCGACTGGTTGGGCAGCGCCGCCTTCGACCGGTTGGAGGACTACTGGCCGCGACGCTGGGCCGAGGCATATGTGCACTTCGCAGCGGGTGAACAGCGCGGCTGGCTCCATGACATGGGCGTCCGCTGGTTCCCGGTCGTGCAATGGGCCGAACGAGGGGGCTACGCCGCTCCCGGTCATGGCAACTCGGTTCCGCGTTTCCACATCATCTGGGGCACCGGCCCTGGGTTGGTTGAGCCCTTTGCCCGCAGCGTCCTGAACTCGAACCGGGTGCGTATCCGGTCTCGGCACCAGGTCACCTCGCTGGAGGCCGACCACTCTGGCGTACGCGTGTCCGGACGGGTTCTTGAGCCCGCAAATGTGCCCCGCGGGGTCCGGACGTCGCGAACCGGGGTCGCTGAGTTCACCTTCTCCGCCGAAGCCGTCGTCGTAGCCAGCGGCGGAATCGGCGGAAACTTTGACCTCATCAGACAGAACTGGCCCGCCGCGTGGGGCCCAGCGCCGCACCGCATGATCGCCGGCGTGCCCGACTACGTTGACGGTTCGATGCTCAAGATCACCGAGGTCGCGGGCGGTCGGGTGATCAATCCGGACCGCATGTGGCACTACCCCGAGGGAGTCCTGAACCACTCGCCGATTTGGAGCCACCACGGCATTCGGATCCTGCCCGGCCCGTCGTCGCTCTGGTTGGATGCCCGGGGGCAACGCTTCCCGGTGCCGTTGTTTCCAGGCTTCGATGCGCTCGGTGCCCTGCGGCACGTCATCAAGAGTGGCTACGACTACTCCTGGTTTGTCCTCGACCAGGCCACGGTGTCGACTGAGATCGCGCTCTCCGGATCGGAGCAGAACGGCGACCTGACCGGCCGGAACCTGAGGCTGCTGGCTGGCCGCCTGCGGTCCGGCCCGACACCGGAGGTGCGAGTCTTTCAGGAGGTCGGCGTGGACTTCGTCTCGGCTGGATCAGTACCGGAGCTGGCAGCTCAGATGAATCAACTAGTCGGTGAGCATCTCGTCGACGGCGAGACGCTGCGCCAGGTGATCGAGGCGCGCGATTTCCAGGTGCGCAGCGGGCTGGGAAAGGACCCGCAGGTCGTGGCAACCGTCGCGGCCCGGCGATTCCTCGGTGATCGGTTGCTACGCGTGGTGGCGCCGCATGAGCTGCTCGACCCGAAGGCTCCTGGCGCCGGCCAGGCAGGATCGGGAGGTCCGCTGGTGGCGATTCGGCTTCACATATTGACCCGCAAGACCCTCGGTGGATTGGAAACCGACCTTGAGGGACGTGTCATGCGAGCGGACGGTTCGGTGCTTCCTGGCGTGTACGCGGTGGGTGAGGCAGCCGGCTTCGGCGGCGGGGGCGTCCACGGCTACCGCGCGCTCGAGGGCACTTTCCTCGGCGGCTGCCTTTTCTCGGGCCGCACCGCAGGCCGAGCCTTGGCTACCAGCCTTTGACTCTGCGTGCGGTCCGCCAGCAATGCGGCCCGACAAAGCCAGCGGCGAGATGATGAGTGGTGGTGCCGCAGAAGGATCCTTCGTATGCCCCAGTTGTTTCACCTGAATGGTGAAACGACGCCTCAGGGGTCGCGACGACTCAGCGCGGCCCTGTGGTGGCGTACCACCTCGGCAACCACGAAGTTAAGGAACTTTTCGGCGAACTCGGGATCGAGCCGGGCATCTTCGGCGAGCGCTCGCAGCCGGGCGATCTGCTGGGCTTCGCGTACGGGGTCGGCGGGCGGCAAGCCATGCGCCGCTTTCAACTCACCGACTTGCTGAGTGACCTTGAAGCGCTCAGCGAGGAGATGCACAAGCGCCGCGTCCATGTTGTCGATGCTCATCCGAAGGCGCATCAACTCATCGGCCACCGGGTCACCCATGGCGCTCAGCCTAGCCAGTCAGATCTGGTTCATGAGGCTTGTCGGGTCACGGCGCCAACCGCCCAGTGCGTTCTCTGATCAACCGACTTGTCAGAATCTCGGCACCATGTTTGTGCTGAGATTCTGACAACTCGGAGTGATTGATGACGGCGTGTTAGCCGACGACGATCTCGACCCGCTGGAATTCCTTGATTTCGATGTAGCCGGTAGTCGCCATCGCCTTGCGCAAGGCCCCAACCAGGTTCATGGTGCCATCGGGGACCGTGGACGGCCCAAGCAGGATGTGCTGTAGATCGCCGACTGTTGAGAACTTGGCGCGCTCGCCGCGCGGCAGCTTGTCGTGCCACGCCTCGGGTCCCCAGTGGAACCCGCGACCAGGCGCCTCCTCCGCCCTGGCCAGGGGTGAGCCGACCATCACCGCGTCAGCGCCGCAGGCAATCGCTTTAGCAATGTCCCCCGACCGTACGACCGAGCCGTCGGCGATCACGTGCACGTAGCGCCCACCGGACTCATCGAGATAGTCGCGTCGCGCTGCGGCTACATCGGAGACTGCCGAAGCCATCGGAACAGCAACGCCCAGCACCGACCGGCTGGTGGATGCGGCTCCGCCACCGAACCCGACGAGAACACCGGCTGCCCCGGTACGCATCAGGTGCAGGGCCGCCTGATACGTTGCGCAACCGCCAACAATGACCGGGACGTCCAGCTCATAGATGAACTTCTTCAGATTGAGTGGCTCCAGCTCGGAGGAGACATGCTCGGCGGACACGGTAGTGCCGCGGATGACAAAGAAGTCCACGCCGGAATCCACCACCGCCTGCGCGTACGCCTGAGTGTTCTGCGGTGATAGCGCACCCGCAGTCGGCACTCCCGCTTCTCGAATCTGCGCGACTCGTTTGCCAATCAGCTCGGGCTTGATCGGCTCGGCGTAGATCCTCTGCATCTGGCGGGTCGCCTCGATCGGATCCTCGATCGCGATGATCTCCTCCAGCATGGGCTGCGGGTCGTCATAGCGGGTCCACAGGCCCTCGAGATTCAGCACGCCGAGCCCACCCAGCTGGCCGATCTTGATGGCTGTGGCTGGCGACATGACTGAGTCCATTGGCGCCGCGAGCAGCGGGAAGGCGAACGTGTATGCGTCGATCCGCCAGTGCAGCGAGACCTCCTCCTCGCCGCGGGTACGCCGCGACGGGACAATGGTGATGTCGTCAAAGGCGAACGCCCGCTGGGCGCGCTTGCTGCGGCCGACGTCAAACATTCCTCTACTCCCTAGGCGACGGGTGATCATCGATCCCAGTCCGGATCATGATCATGACAACTCCCGTACTAGTGTGGTGCGTTCGAAATCTCAACCTGAATAGTTGGGCGCTTCGACGGTCATCTGGATGTCATGCGGATGGGACTCGCGCAGACCCGCCGAGGTAATCCGGACGAATGAGCCGCGCTCCTGCAGCTCCGGAATCGTCGAGGCTCCGGTGTAGAACATGGCCTGGCGCAGGCCGCCGATGAGCTGGTAGGCAACTGCGGCCAACGGACCACGGTAGGGAACATGGCCCTCGATGCCCTCTGCGATCAGCATCGAGTCCGACGTAACGTCGCTCTGGAAGTAGCGGTCCTTGGAATAAGAGGGGCCAGCGCGACCCCGAGAGGCCATTGCACCGAGCGATCCCATGCCGCGATAGGTCTTGAACTGCTTGCCATTGATGAAGATCAGTTCACCTGGGCTCTCGTCACATCCGGCCAGCAGGGAGCCGAGCATGACCGTGTCGGCGCCGGCGACCAGCGCCTTGGCGATGTCACCGGAGTACTGCAGGCCGCCGTCACCGATCAGCGGCACTCCCGCCGGGCGGCAGGCCAGCGAGGCATTGTGGATCGCGGTAACCTGCGGCACTCCGACACCGGCTACGACGCGAGTGGTGCAGATGGAGCCTGGGCCCACTCCGACCTTGACGCCGTCCGCTCCAGCGTCGACGAGGGCCTTGGCTCCGGCGTACGTCGCAACGTTCCCGCCGACGATGTCGACCTTGGCCGCGGCCGAATCGGCCTTCAAGCGGCGCACCATCTCCAGCACGCCCTGCGAATGGCCGTGCGCGGTATCGACCACCAGCAGGTCGACACCCTCCTCGATCAGCGCCATAGCGCGCTTCCAGGCGTCTCCGAAATATCCGACAGCGGCTCCGACGCGCAGCCGGCCTTGATCATCTTTGGATGCATCGGGATACATGCCGGACTTGACAAAGTCCTTGAGCGTGATCAGACCTTTGAGTCGATCTTGATCATCGACAAGGGGCAGCTTCTCGATCTTGTTCTTGGCCAGCAGTTGCATCGCATCGTCGCGGCTGATTCCAACTGGGCCAGTGATCAGCGGCATTGGAGTCATCACTTCAGCCACCGGCCGCGAGGGATCCGTCTCAAAGCGCATGTCTCGGTTGGTGATGAGGCCCAGTAGCCGCATTTCGCGGTCGACCACAGGAACGCCAGAGATATGGAACCGAGCGCACATCGCATCCGCTTCGCCGATGGTGGCATTCGGAGAGATGGTGATCGGTTCGTCGATCATCCCCGCCTCGGAGCGCTTGACTACGTCTACCTGATGCGCCTGATCCTCGATCGAGAGATTGCGGTGGATGATGCCGAGCCCACCCTGCCGGGCAATGGCGATCGCCATCCGGGCCTCGGTCACCGTGTCCATCGGTGAGGACATCAGTGGGACCTTCACGGCAATGCGCTTGGATACGCGGGACTCGGTGCTGGCCTGTGACGGAATGACGTCGCTCTCAGCGGGCTGAAGCAACACGTCGTCGAAAGTTAGCCCGAGGGTCTCAAAGGCATGCGGCACACCAACGGGACTGAGATCACCGGATGACGGCAACACGGCAAGCCTTTCCCCTGAGCCAGGTAGAAGGTCATGTTAGCCGAGTCGGCGCGTAGCACCAGCCCACCCGATTGCCATGCGGATGTGATGCCGCGACGTTCCAAGCCAAAGGGCCTCCCTCGAACGAGGAAGGCCCTTTGTTTGGAGCGTCTGACTGTGTCAGTGAGCGTGCCCGTGACCGGCCGAGGCGTGCTCCTCCTCCTCGGGCTTCTCCACCACCAGCGTCTCAGTGGTAAGCAGCAGTGAGGCGATCGAAGCGGCATTGGCCAGCGCAGAGCGTGTCACCTTGACTGGATCGATGACACCGTCGGCGTAGAGGTCGCCGTAGGTGTTGGTGACTGCGTTGTAGCCGTTGCCGGGCTCCAGCTCGGCCACCTTCGAGGTCACGACGTAGCCCTGCTCGCCGCCATTCTCGGCGATCCAGCGAAGGGGCTCCGCCAGTGCCCGCCGGACAATGCTGACACCGCTCCTCTCGTCACCGGTGAGACCCAAGTCGCCCTTCAGAGCCGCCGCGGCATGGATGAGTGCGGAGCCACCGCCGGCGACGATGCCCTCTTCGATCGCGGCGCGCGTGGCCGAGACGGCATCCTCGATGCGGTGCTTCTTCTCCTTGAGCTCCACCTCGGTGGCAGCGCCGACCTTGATCACACAAACGCCACCGGCGAGCTTGGCCACCCGCTCCTGCAGCTTCTCGCGATCCCAGTCGGAGTCGGTACGCTCGATCTCGGCCTGCAGCTGTGCCACCCGGGCCTTGACTTCGCTGCTGTCACCAGCGCCGTCGACGATCGTGGTGTTGTCCTTGGTCACGACTACCCGACGAGCACGACCCAGGACGTCGAGACCAACCTGGTCAAGCTTCAGACCCACCTCGGGCGCAACGACCTTGCCACCGGTCAGGATGGCGACGTCTTCCAGCATGGCCTTGCGGCGATCACCAAAGGCCGGGGCCTTGACAGCCACCGATGTGAAGGTGCCGCGGATCTTGTTCACGACCAAGGTGGACAGCGCCTCGCCGTCGACGTCCTCCGCCACCACGAACAGCGTGCCAGAGGCGCCGATGACCTTCTCCAGCAGCGGGAGCAAGTCGGTCATCGAGGAGATCTTCCCGGAGTTGATCAAGATGTAGGGGTCGTCGAGGACGGCCTCCATCCGCTCCGGGTCGGTGACGAAGTACGGCGACAAGTAGCCCTTGTCGAACTGCATGCCCTCGGTGAACTCGAGCTCGGTACCCATCGTCTGCGACTCGTCGACCGTGATGACCCCGTCTTTGCCGACCTTGTCGAAAGCCTCGGCGATCAGGCGGCCGATCTCGTCGTCACGCGCGGAGATGGTGGCGATGTGCGCCATGTCATCGGTGGTCTCGACCTCACGGGCGTTCTCCCGCAGCCGCTCCTCGACTGCGGCAACGGCGGCGTCGATGCCCCGCTTGAGAGCAACCGGGCTGGCACCCGCAGGCGACCGCCCGGAGACCTTCGTGCACCAGCGACTGGGCGAGCACTGTAGCGGTGGTCGTCCCGTCACCGGCGACATCGTTGGTCTTGGTGGCCACCTCCTTGGCCAGCTGCGCTCCGAGGTTCTCGTACGGGTCGTCGAGCTCGATCTCACGTGCCACGGTCACGCCATCGTTGGTGATGGTCGGAGCGCCCCACTTCTTGTCGATGACGACGTAGCGGCCCTTCGGGCCGAGGGTGACCTTCACGGTGTTGGCGAGGGCGTCGACACCGCGCTCCAGCGCGCGGCGTGCCTCCTCGTCGAACAGAAGGATCTTTGGCATAAGTGCAGATTCCCCTTACTTGGTGACGACCGCGAGGATGTCGCGGGCATTGAGGAGCAGCAACTCCTTGCCGTCGTACTTGACCTCGGTACCCCCGTACTTGCTGAAGATCACGACGTCACCTTCGGAGACATCGAGAGGAACCCGGTTGCCATTGTCGTCGATGCGGCCAGGACCGGTGGCGAGCACCTTGCCCTCCTGCGGCTTCTCCTTGGCGGTGTCGGGAATAACCAGGCCAGAGGCCGTGGTCTGCTCTGCTTCGAGCGGCTCGACGAGGATGCGATCCTCGAGCGGCTTGATCTTGGCTGTCACGTCAAATCCCTTTCACAGGTCATATGTCCGGATGTGGGTAGTGGTCGGGACGTCGTCGCGGGTGCCATCCCGGCCGCCAGCACGAAGCTGGCACACTCTTAGGGAGAGTGCTAACCAGAGATTAGCACTCGACAGATACGAGTGCCAGCACAGGACACCAGCTGCGAAGGGAGGAGGTCAGACCCGCTGGACGACCGCAGCAATGGCTCCGCTCGGCGTACGCGAAATGATGATGGTCGCGCTGTTCGATCCAGCCAACCGCAGGCGCCTTCGTAACTCGGCAGGGTCTACATCGATGCCACGTTTCTTGATCTCCACGACACCGATCTGCGCCTGCCGCACCCAACTGCGCAGCGCTTTGAGGTGGAAGGGCAGCCGTTGGCGAACCTCAAAAGCGGCCGCGAAGGGTGTGCTGCAGAGTTGATCATTCGTCAGGTAGGCGACCTGGGGGTCGAGTAGCCCCGCACCGAGCCGAGCCCCAAGCTCGGCGATAGCGCCAGCCCGGATGACAGCGCCGGCAGGTTCGTAAAGGTAGCTGCCCAGGTCCCGCACCGGCAGCGGCGGCGCCGTCGTTGCCATCAGACGCGCGTTCGGCATGATGAGCGCGGAGCGACGTCCAGGCGTGGCGCCAGGGCCGGACCACAGCCCAACCTCGACCGTCTCGCCCCGATGGGTGATCCATTCGGCCTCGACTGCCTCGGGAATCAACGAGCGCGGCAGGGCCGGGCCCAACTTGACACCAGCCGCTCGCACACCATCGAGCAGCTGTAGCACAGTCGACCAGCGAGGCTCGAAGTCCTCCACTCGCCACACCCGTCCATGATCGTTGCGGCGTGCGGGATCGCAGAACGCGCCCGTCAGTGGCGTGATCAGCTGCTCGGCCACCTCGTTGGCATCGGCAGAGATGACGTCCGCAGCACCCGCGAGGTTGGCTTGTGCCACCGCAGCTGTCTGGGGATCGACCTCGACCGCCACGACTTCCAGGCCCGCGCGAGCGAACGCCATGGAGTCGGACCCGATGCCACAGCCCAGGTCGATCACCCTGCGAACCCCGGCCTGGAGGAACCGGCCCGCGTGGTGGTCAGCGACCTCCGGTCGCGTCGCCTGCTCCAAACCGGCTCTTGTGAAGAACATCTGGGCTGCGGCCTCGCCAAACTTGGCCTTTGCCTGGCGACGCAAGGAGGCCTGGGTGAGAGCAGCCGCAGCCAGCTCAGGACCGTACCGCGCGCGCAACTGAGAGGCCGCTGCCAACGATTCGGGATCCTCCTCCGACATCGCCGCAGCTAACGCGTCATCGGTCAGACCGAAGGGCGGTGGCACACTAAACCAACACTCTGCTCACGGGAAGTGATGAGTCGGCTCCAATGTCGAGGGCGGACGGCTTGCCGCCAGAAGTGACGATCTCAGCACCCAGAACCGCGATCATGGCGCCATTGTCGGTGCAGAGGTCCGGCCTGGGGGTACGCAAGGAGATCCCGCGCTCGCCCGCACGCTCGGCCAGGAGTGCTCGCAGCCGCTGATTAGCTGCCACGCCGCCGCCAATCAGCAGGGCACTCGTTTCGGTTGCCATGCAGGCATCCATGGCTTTCGCGCTCAGGACATCGCAGACCGCCTCTTGGAAGCTCGCAGCTACATCGGCGACTGGAACATCCAGCCCGTCACGCTGCCTGGCCTCGACCCAGCGAGCCACAGCGGTCTTGAGGCCTGAGAACGAGAAATCGAACCGGTGCCGGCCCAAGTCCTTGCGGGCAGTGAGGCCTCGTGGGAACCGGACATAGCCGGAATCGCCGGTAGCGGCCTTGTCGATGTAGGGGCCTCCGGGATACGGCAAGCCGAGCACTCGCGCGACCTTGTCGTACGCCTCACCGGCCGCATCGTCAATTGTCGAGCCCAGCTCGCCAATGCTGTCCGCGATGCTCTTGACCTGCAGCAGCGAGGTATGGCCGCCAGAAACCAGCAGCGCGATACACCGCTCCGGCAGCGGCCCGTGCTCCAGCAGATCGACCGCGACATGCCCGACCAGATGATTGACCCCGTACAGCGGTTTGTTCAGCGCGCACGCGAGCGCCTTGGCGCTGGCCAGGCCGACCACCAACGCACCCATCAAACCTGGCCCGGCGGTCACCGCGATGCCGTCGATCTCCGACAGATCAATGTCGGCCGCGGCACATGCGCGTTGCAGCGTGGGCACCATCGCCTCGAGGTGCGCCCGGCTGGCCACTTCCGGTACCACACCGCCGAACCGCACGTGTAACTCGACGCTGGAAGCCACCTCGTTGGCGAGCAGCTCGTGCCCGCGAACAACACCCACACCGGTCTCGTCGCAGGAGGACTCGATGCCGAGGACGAGTGGCCCGGCGACCGGGTTCAGCGGACTCATGCGTCCTCCGTCGTGATCGGGATCCGGTCCGGCCAGCTCTGGAGCTCATACAGCTTCAAGATCAACGCGTGCTGCCCGGGCCCGTAGTAGTCCTGCCGAGCGCTGAGCTGCTCAAAACCCAACTGCTGATAGAGGGCGATCGCGGGCTCGTTGTGGAACGCGACATCCAAGATCACCTCACGCACCCCGCTCTGCCGCACCACCTCAAGCCCCGCTCGTACTAGGTCGGTTCCGATGCCGCGGCGACGGCTGCGCGGCTCCACCACGAGGCGGTGCAGGTCAGCCAGCTCACCGACGGTCTTGAGCGAGATCACGCCCACCGGGTGGTGCGCCCGGGCGATCAAGATCGTCCGGCTCTCGCCGAGCAGTTCGCCGCGCCAGCTGCGCTCGGTCCACTGTTCCGCGGGAGGAAAGCCGGAGCGCTCCAGCACCATGATCGCCTCGAGATCATCTCGACGAGCAGGCAGGATGCTGATCTCGGGGTTGCGTGAGAGGTGAATCATCGGGCCAAGTCCTGGTAGTGCAGCACCGACTTGGGACGGGTCAACTCGGTCGCATCGGGGTGCCGCAGATAAAGCGGCTCGTGGCCAGCGTCGGGCAGCGTCGTACCGGATGTGGCGAGCACGCCTGGATCCATTGATCGCGGGCCCGGCACCGTTTGCAACTGATCAGGGTAAAGGTCGGCCGCAGGTCCTATGACGGGCAGCCGCGGCACATCGTTCGGACGGGACACCCTGGGCTTCCCGAGCCGTACGCCGAGAGGGCTGTAGCGCGCCCAATACACCTCGCGACGCCTCGCGTCGGTGGCGACCACGAACTCGCCCTGGCCAGCTTCAACGAACTGCGCCGCCAGCACGTCGAGACTGCAGACGCCACGTAACCCCAAGCCCAGCGCATAACTGAGCACCCTCGCGGTGACGACACCGACCCGTAGGCCGGTAAAGGGTCCGGGGCCCATCCCGACGATCAGCTGCTCGAGGTCGGCCATGCGGATGCCAGCGGCATCGACGCATTCAGAGACCAACGGCATGAGCTGCTCGACATGTGCCATCTGGTCGGCAACGGTCGCCGTGGCGAGCACCTGATCTCCGCGAGCCAGACCGACATTGACCACTGTCGAGGTGTCCAACGCGAGTATCAGGGACGCCTCATTCACGATCATCACCGTCCAGGACCCCGAGATCCACCCCGTGCCACCTCGCTCCTACCCCGCGCACCGTGACCAGTCGCTCGCTGTCATCACCGACCGTCGAGACGTGCGCGGGAGCGGTCCACACATCGATCTCCAATCGATCCTCGGAAAGACCCTCGGCGATCCCCTGTCCCCACTCCACCACAGTGATCGAATCGGCCACAGCAGCGTCCAGGTCAAGATCATCCAGCTCGTACGACGTGGACAGCCGATAGGCATCGACATGCATCAAGGTTGGCCGGCCGATAGCCGAGGGGTGTATCCGGGACAGCACAAAAGTCGGGGAGATGATCCTGCCCTCGGAGCCGAGTCTGCGGCCGATCCCCTGCGTCAAGGTGGTCTTGCCCGCGCCAAGATCACCACCGGCAATGATCACATCCCCGGTCTCGAGTAGGTCCGCCAGCCGCTCCCCCAGGCGGACCATGTCCGCACTGGTCGGGACCTTGATCACCAGTGGCAGTGCCTTGGTCAAGATCACACCATGTGGCACCGCCCGGTCGACGACAAACCCGCGGTGCTGCCAGAAGGCGAGAAACTCAGGAAACTCGGCTCGAGTGAGGAGTTCGACTTGCTGAAAGCCTTGGATCGCCGCGAGCTCCTCCGCTGCGGTCACCATGGCCGAAGCTATGCCGTGGCGCTGCAGATCCGGATGAACCGAGACCCGCGAGAAGGTCGCGACGCCATCCGCACCCGGCAGCACGACGATCACCCCGGCCGGGTGACCGCCTACGTGGGCGAAGATTCCGGTGCCGCGCTGCAGACTTGCCGTCAACGTTTCCACGGTCTCATCAATGGCAGTGGAGGGGGGATCGACCGGCGGTCGCGCGCCGAATGCGCTGTGAATGACCTTGACCATCGCGGCCGCGTCCTGCGGCGACGCGATCGAAACCACAAGATCAGAAACCGAGACGCTCACTGACGAAAAGCCTAGCGAACCGCGGTGGCTAGGACGGCCGAGAACCAGAACGGTTCAGAGCCAATAGCCTCAAGAAACGTGACGAGATCGCGAACCACCTGCCGTGGGCGAGGCTGCTGACCGACGACGGCCTGAGCGTCTCGTTGTACGAAGGCCGCTGTCGCCGCGCCGTCCCCGCGCAGAGTGGCTGCGCTGAGCGGGCGGCGGAGCGATGACACGCTGGTACTCGGCGGCGCTAATGGCATCGCCGCTGGCCCGCCGGGCACCGGTCGCTGCGGCAAGCGCGCGATCCCCGGGGATCGCGGCCAGCATCACGGGGCGTACGCCAGCCTGCGTGGTCAGACGGCCAAGCTCGTGACGCTGGTGCGGCAGCGCGAAGGCGACGACGGTACCCGTCCCGCCCGCCCGAGCGGTACGGCCCGCTCGGTGCAGATACTCCTTCGGCCCGGTCGGCGGGTCAGCGTGGAGGACCAGACCCACCTCGTCGACGTGGATGCCGCGCGCCGCGACGTCGGTGGCCACCAGCACCGGGAGCGAACCATGCTTGAAGGCCGACATGATCCTGGTGCGCGCGCCCTGGGCAAGGCCGCCGTGCAGAGCGCCGGCCAGCACACCGCTGCGACGCAGCTGCTCGGCCACTCGGTCAGCCCCGCGCTGGGTTCGGACGAAGATCAACGTTCGGCCCGGCCGACTGGCGATTTCTGCGGTCACCGCCGTCTTGTGCTGCGGTGCAATGCTCACCAGGTGATGGGTCATCAGGGGCACACTGGCCTGAGCGGTGTCGACCTGGTGCGTGACGGGCTCGTGCAGGTAGTTGCGGACCAGGCGGTCAACGGCGTTGTCCAGGGTGGCGGAGAACAGCAGTCGCTGACCGCGGTCGGGCACGGTGTCCAATATCTGACTGACCGCTGGCAGGAAGCCCAGGTCGGCCATGTGATCCGCCTCGTCGAGCACGGTGATCTCGATGTGGCTCAGGTCGGCGTCCCCCCGGTCCATCAGATCGATCAGCCGCCCGGGGGTCGCGACCACGATGTCGACACCACGGGAGAACGCCAGGATCTGCGGCGGGTACGGCATGCCGCCGGCGACCAGGACCAGCGACAGCCCGGCGATCCGGGTCAAGGGCGCGATGACGTCGGCGACCTGCATGGCCAGCTCCCGGGTCGGTACCAGGACCAGACCGCGTGGTGGCACCCTCGCTGGGCGGGACGACCCGGTGAGTCTGGTGATCATGGGCAGGCCGAAGGCCAGGGTCTTGCCCGAGCCCGTACGGCCACGGCCCAGCACGTCCCTGCCCAGGAGCGCGTCCGGGATGGTCGCAGCCTGGATCGGGAACGGCTCAGCAATGCCAGCCGCGCTGAGCGCGGCGACCAGGTTCCCGGGGACACCCAAGTCAGCAAAATCGCGGGACGCCGCGTGCTTAGTTGGGGCGGAGAGGGGAGCGCGCAACGCTGGCTTCAGCGAGGACTGGCCATCGCGGCGCCGAGGTGAGTGCTCAGGGGTGGTGCGTTCGGCGGTCGACCAGCGGCTCTTGGGCGCGCGGTCGCTCTTGGCGGGTTTGGAAGGCATGACATCTCAGTTCTCACCCGTCGGGGCGGGCGATTGTCTAGGCACGTCGAACGCCCAGACCTGATTAGTCGTGGTTGGAGGGACGAACCTCGCTGCGCCTCACGTACTCGCGCAGCACTGGCGGCCCGGATGCGGACAGCAACCGGAGAAGCTAGAAGACTAGCAGGCGGCAGAGATCAGGCACTAATCCTCATCGCCGATGCTCACTCGAGCCCGACGCGTACCCGCTCAAGCAACCGATCCAGCGCACCATTGAAGACCTCGTGCTTTTCGATCATGCCCAGATGCCCACACTCCTCGACTCGAATCGCCTCTGCCTTGGGCAGCAACTCAACGATGCGAGCCGTGTGCTCAATCGGAGTGATCATGTCGTTCTCGCCGCCGACGACGACGGTCGGTACCGTGCGAATGATCTCGAGGGCGCCATACTCGTCCAGTTCACCAATGGCCGGATAATAATCAGCTACCACCTCCAGCGGGATCTCCGCCAGCATCTCGGAGGCGAAATCGACGTAGCTCGGCGGCACATCTGATCCGAAGGCCATCCGGCGGGTAACCACATATCCAAGATCGCTTCCGGCGCGGCGTCCCTGAGAGACGAGCTCCGGTATCCGGTTCAAGCCCGCCATCAGCGGCTCGGCAACCCGGTGAAAGGTGCGCCCGGGGATGCCGCGGATCGGTGAGTGATCCGTCAACTGCCCGGCCGACGTGCAGAACAGCGCGACGCCCAGCACCTGGCTGCCGAACAGCTCGGGGCGTGATTGGGCAAGTCGCATGATCGTCATGGCGCCCATCGAGTGCCCGATCAGAACCACAGGTCCGGGGCCGACGACCTCCTGCAGAACCTGGTACAAGTCCTCGGCAAGCTGGGGGACTCTGCATCGCTCTGCCTCAGAGCGGGTCGACCTGCCGTGGGAACGCAGGTCATAGAGCACCTGACGCAGCTGGCCGCGAAAGTGCAGCCGCTGGAAGTGCCAGCAGTCCAGGTTCAGTGCATAGCCATGGATGTACACCAGCGTGAGATCATCGTCGGCGCCTTCATCCACCTCGGTGTGTAGCACGACCCCGTCTGGCGTGGTGACGTCAGGGCCATCCGACCGCAGCGAGAAGAACGCGTCCAGGTCGGCTTCGGAGGTTCGAGCGATCCGCTTGGCGACGATCCTGCGTTCCAGTTCTATCCCTAACGCGATCCCGCCGGCCGCCAGCGCGGCGACGCTGGTCACCAGTCCGAACCCCGCAGCCAGCCCGCTACGCTGCGGCGCCATCAGATGTGCTCCGGACTGGCATGGAGATAGCGGCGCGGCACCCGCATGCCAATTCGAGTCACGATCTCATAGCCGATGGTGCCGCACCAGGCCGCCCACTCGTTCGCCGTGGGCTCGCCGCGATCGCCAGAGCCGAACACAGTGACAGCCTCGCCTGGCTGTGCCGAGCTACCCGGGCCGAGGTCGACTACGAACTGGTCCATGCAGATCCGACCGCGAATCGGCGCCCGTCCGCCCACCCAGCCGACTTGAGCTTGGTTGCTGGCGTGCCGCGGGATTCCATCGGCGTAGCCAAGCGGCACCAGGCCGACCGTGGTGGGTTCGTCAGCTGTCCAGGTCCAGCCGTACGAGACGCTGGCGCCCGCCGGGATCTGCTTCACATTGACCAGCTGCGAGCGCAGCCGCATGACTGGCCGCAGCGCGACACCGGCCAGCGCCGCGATCCCAGGCGCCGGGTCTATGCCATATGCGGCAATGCCGACACGGACCAGATCCAACCGTGCCCCCGGCACCACGAGCGCCCCGGCCGAGTTCGCCAGATGTCGCAAGGTCGGCTCCAGGCCCGCCGCCCTGGCTTGTTCGTACCCGCGCTGAAACGCCTCAAGCTGAAGGGGAACCGACGGATGGCCAGGCTCGTCGGCTGCGGCGAGGTGTGACCAAATGCCGACCACTTCAAGGGCCCCCGCGTGCTCCGCCTCGGCTGCCGTGGCACACACGTGCTGCCAGTCGTAGCTGGGCGCTCCGTTGCGGGAGAGTCCGGTGTCGATCTTGAGGTGCACCCGGGCGCGTCGCTCGGAGGTAGCGGCCGCAGCGCTGATCCGGCCAATGTGCTCAACCGAGTGCGCCGAGACGTCGATATCGGCCGCCACCAGCGGGGCCAGATCCTCCTCCACGCCATACAGCCAGGCCAGCACAGGGCCGGCATCGCCCGCCTCCCGGAGCATCAATGCCTCAGCAGGTGTGGCTACGCCAAGCCATTCGGCGCCCGCAACCCTTGCCTCCCGAGCGCAGGCGAGCATCCCGTGCCCGTAGCCATCGGCCTTTACGACAACCATCGCCGGGACACCGGCGTGAGCGCGAAGGGCGGCCACATTGGCACGGAAAGCGGCCAGATCGATCTCCGCACAGGCGGTTGCGGGGTCGATACCGGCGACCGCGGTCTGTACCCGCAGCTGGTTGGTCATCGGGTCCTCGCGTGCTGCTCGAGGCGCCCAAGCGTCTGTCCGATGGCGCGTGCCAGCTCCTGCGGAGCCAGCACGCCAGGATGTTCGGCCGCAGCAACGGCCTGAACAGAAGCGCCGAGCTGCCCGGCTCGCTGCGCATCCACGCCGGCCGCGAGCAACGCGGCGCAAACACCGCCGAGCACATCTCCCGATCCCGCCTGGGCCGTCCACGCCGGACCGGGTATGGCGACGAGCACCGGCCCCCCGTCGGGAGCCGCGGCCAACTGCGTGGCACCTTTCAGAAGCACGGTGGCGCCAGTCTGCGCGGCCCCCGCGTTGACCGCTTGGACCGGATCCTCCTCGACCCAGCCACGCTCACGCTCGAGCAGCCCGGCCAACTCGCCCGCATGGGGTGTCAGCAGCCAGCTGGCAGGAGCGGGTTTCGGCAGATAACCAAGCCCGTCGGCATCCACGACAGCTGGCAGTCCCTGCTCGGCCACACCTGCCAGCACCTCGGCGCCGTCGCCACGGTCGCCCCAGCCAGAGCCGAACAGATGTGCCTGGACCCGCCCCTGCGAGAACACGACGTTCGGCAACTGGGCCGAGATGGTCGCCGCCGGCCGCTCGGCGCCCAGAAATCGGACGTAACCGGCGCCACCGTAGACCGCACCGTAGACCGACATCACCGCGGCACCTGGGTACTGGTCGGAGCCGGTGTCCACACCGACCACCCCTCGGGCGTATTTGTCGCTGCGCTCGGTCGGATAGGGCCAGGCGCGTGCCAGGTCGTCCTCATCCATGCCAACCAGGTCGGGTTTCTCGTCATGGTCAGTACCGAGTCCGATATCGACCACCGAGATCGCGCCGCAGCGGCTCAGCGCCGGTTGCAGCAGGTGGCAAGGTTTCCGCTCCCCGAACGTGACCGTCCGAGTTGCTTGTACCGCAGTCCCGGGCACGGCGCCGGTGTCGGCCGCAACACCGGAGGGGAGATCGACGGCGATGGTCGGGATGCCTTGGGCCTCCACGGATTGCACAAGTCGGGCAACCGGCTCGGGCAGTCCTGGCCGGCCGCCGATGCCGAGGATTCCGTCGATGGTCAGGTCGTACGCCCCCAGATCGGCGAAATGGTGATCATCGAGGCTGATCACTCGACCACCTGCGGCGAGCAAGGCGGCCAGTCCGGCGGGGTGTGGGGCGCCCAGACAGCGAATCGCTGTGACACGGGCCCCGCGCCGGGCGAGCCGTACGCCGGCGAACAGCGCGTCGCCGCCGTTGTTACCCGCACCAACCATGATCATCACGTGGCGCCCATATCGGCCGCCGCTCTCCGACTCGAGCAGGTCGGACGCGCTGGCGGCCACTGCCGCTGCAGCCCGCTGCATCAGCGCGTCAACGCCCTCTACAGCGATAGCCCGCTCCTCGATCCGTCGGATCTTGGCGACGCGGTACGCGCGCATGATCACGCTTCGCAGATTACGACAGCCGACGCGATGCCGGCGTCGTGGGACATGCTGAGGTGAATGGTACAAATGCCGAGCTCGGCAGCGCGGGCAGCGACCGTACCCTTGATCTTGAACGAGGGCTTGCCGTGATCGTCGGTAAGCACTTCAGCGTCAAGCCAGGACAGGCCGTCGGGCGCGCCCAGCGCTTTCGCCAAAGCCTCCTTCGCGGCGAATCGGGCGGCCTTGGATGCCATGGGACGCTCGGCTTCGGCGGTGGTAAAGATCCTCCGAACGAGGCCCGGCCGGCGTTCGATCGACTCGGCGAACCTATCGACGCCGCAGACGTCGATACCGACTCCGATGATCATCCGCTGTATTGAGACGCTGCTCGCGCATCGCGCGTGCTGTCCGCCGCCGTCGTCGTCGCTCGCAGCGTGATTGATTGCAGGCGGTTCATTTTCGGCTCTACTCGACTGTGACTGACTTCGCCAGGTTGCGCGGCTGGTCGACGTCGTGGCCTTTCTTGGTCGCAAGTTCGCAGGCGAACATCTGCAGCGGCACGATCGCCACCAAGGGCTGCAACAACGTCGACACTCTCGGCAACCTGATCATGACATCGGCGTACCGGGTGACCTCGTCGTCGTCCTCCTCCGCCAGCACTATGGTCTTGGCCCCCCGAGCGCGTACCTCCTGCAGGTTGGAGAGGACCTTGTCGTGCAGCAAGTCGCTGCCGCGTGGGGGAACCACGACGAACACCGGCAGCTGATTTTCGATCAGTGCGATCGGGCCATGCTTGAGCTCACCGGCCGCGAAGCCTTCGGCATGGATGTAGGCCAGTTCCTTCAGTTTCAGAGCGCCTTCGAGTGCCACCGGATAACCAACGTGCCGGCCGATGAAGAGCACGGACCGCTTCTCGGCGAACTCGGCTGCGAGCTCCATCACTGGCCCGATGTCGTCAAGCACCTGGGAAATGGCATCAGGCATGGACTCGAGTTCCCGCAGGGTCTCAGCGATTTCGCCGCCGTACTTGGCGCCTCGCACCTGCGCCAGATAGAGGCCGAGGAGGTAACAGGCAACCAGCTGAGTCAGGAATCCTTTGGTGGACGCCACACCGATCTCCGGCCCGGCGTGGGTGTAGATCACCGCATCGGACTCGCGCGGGATGGTCGAGCCGTTGGTATTACAGATCGCGAGCACCCGGGACTGCTGTTCACGTGCATGCCTGATCGCCATCAGGGTGTCCGCGGTTTCGCCGGACTGGCTGATCGCCACGACGAGGGTCGTCGGGTCGACGATTGGGTCACGGTAGCGGAACTCACTCGCCAGCTCGACCTCGCAGGGGATTCGGGTCCAGTGCTCGATCGCGTATTTGGCGACGAGTCCGGCATAGAAAGCAGTGCCGCAGGCGACCACGATGATCTTGTTCACGCGACGTAGCTCAGCCTCGGGAATCCGGATCTCATCCAGAGTGAGCTGAGCGTACGCGTCATGGCGGCCAAGCAGCGTGTCGGCCACCGCGCGGGGTTGCTCGTAGATCTCCTTCCGCATGAACCAGTCGTAGCCACCCTTCTCGGCCGCTGACAGGTCCCAGTCCACGTGGTAAGGCTTCACTTCGGCGGGCTCGCCGTCGAAAGTAATGACCTCTACCCCGTCGGGGGTGATGCTGACCAGCTGATCCTGGCCAAGCTCGATGGCCTCGCGGGTGTGCTCGATGAACGCGGCGACATCGGAGGCGACGAAGTTCTCGCCCTCCCCCACGCCGACGACCAGTGGGGAGTTGCGGCGGGCCGCGACCACGGTGTCCGGTGTCTGACTGTCCACCGCTACCAGGGTGAAGGCGCCACGGAGCCGACCGCAGACGACGCGCATGGCGTCGGCGAGGGCGAGTCCAGCTGAGACCTGCTGGCCCAGCAACTGCGCAACGACCTCGGTGTCGGTCTCCGACACGCAGGTGATGCCAGCCACTTCCAGCTCATCCCGCAGCGTCACATAGTTCTCGATGATGCCGTTATGCACCAGAGCGATTCGGCCGTCAGAGGAGGTATGTGGGTGAGCGTTGACGTCGGTTGGGCCGCCGTGGGTGGCCCACCGGGTATGCCCGATGCCGAGGCTGCTTTGCGGCAACTGCTCCTCAGCCAGCAGCTTCTCCAGGTTGCCGAGCTTGCCGGCTTTCTTGGCGACGTGAAGCGCCTCGTCGGCGACGACTGCAATGCCTGCTGAGTCGTAGCCGCGGTATTCGAGACGTCGTAGACCCTCGACCACGACGTCCAGCGCGACCTTCTCACCGACGTACCCGACGATTCCACACATAGGCGGAACTGTACCTTTCCAGCGCCTCTGGACTGGCGCTTCAGCGATCCTTGGCCACTGCCTCAGCCAATTCCGGCTCCGACACCAGCGTCGTGTCGGCACTAGATTCTGCGTATGCCGAACGACGCTCACCTCCTCGGTCCTTATGTGGAACGGAGTCGGGCAGACTGGGCCGAGCTTGCCGAACATCTGCCTATCCCGCTCGACGAGACGACGCTGGAAAAGGTTCGGGGCTTGGGCGATCCAACCAGCATGCTGGACGTCCGCGAGGTGTACCTGCCGCTCACTCGGCTGCTGAGCCGCTATTTCGTTCACACCAGCGAGTTGCACAATTCGACGAACGAGTTCCTTCATCTGTCGGTACAGCGCACGCCCTTCGTCATTGGGATCGCAGGATCGGTTGCCGTCGGAAAATCGACCACGGCCCGCCTGCTCCGTGAGCTGCTGGCCGCCTGGCCGGACCATCCACGGGTCAACCTGGTGACCACCGACGGCTTCCTGCTGCCCAATGCCGAGCTCGAACGGCGCGGGCTGCTGCAGCGCAAAGGCTTCCCGGAGTCCTACGATCGGCGCGCCCTGCTGCGCTTCGTGATCGACGTCAAGTCGGGCCAGGACGAGGTGCTGGCGCCGGTCTACAGCCATCTCGTCTACGACATCGTGCCGGATGCCAAAGTGCGGGTGCAGCGGCCCGACATCTTGATCTTGGAAGGCCTGAACGTGCTGCAGCCGGCACGGCCTCGACCCGATGGCACGACCGGCCTTGCTGTCAGTGACTTCTTCGACTTCTCTGTCTATGTCGATGCGGATGCTTCAGACATTCGGGACTGGTATGTGAGTCGCTTTCTGTCACTACGCGACACGGCGTTCCGCGATCCGCGCTCATATTTCACCCGCTACGCCGACCTGACGACGAGCCAGGCAATTCGCCAGGCGCGCTACCTCTGGGACACGATCAACGGGCCGAACCTCGAGGCCAACATCCTGCCCACCAGAGGCCGCGCGACCGCGATCCTTCGCAAGGACCGTGATCATTCGGTCCAGTGGGTACGGATCCGCAAGGTCTGATTGGCTACGCCGTCTCGAGCCAGCATCTCCCCCGCCTCGTCGGCTTGTCGCAACCTACGTTTAACTCAGCTTCCCGATCGGTCTGCACTGGTTGCAACATGTGCGAACCGTTTGGAACCTGTGCGGAGTGGCAGCCACGCAAATGATCGAAATCACGTGGGAGCGGCGCCTCGATCTCTTTGGCGTCCCGACGGTAACGTCAGCACGTGAGTAACTCGTACGGCGCCACATCGGAAAAGTCCGGATCGGCGCAGGCACAGCCCTCAAGTTTGGCTTCTTTGCAGCGTTCGGAATCTTTCTGTTCTACCTCATCCTGTCCGTCGTCTTGGGCGCCGTGGCGATCTTCCTCGCCGCAGCCGGCGCAATCGACATCAACAATCTGCTGCCCGGCTGAACGAGTTTCGCCCTTTGTGAGCTCCTCGCGCAATCGCTGTCGGCGCCTCCGCTCGCTCGCCGTCCGCTCGCAGCTCAGAGGGCCAGCGAGGCCTTGACCACGTCCGCGAGGCGATGCGCTACGCCGTTCGCTGCCTCGTAGCTTTCGGCTTCCACCATGACGCGCACCAAGGACTCCGTCCCCGACGGGCGTAACAGAACCCGGCCCGAATCCCCAAGCTCGGCCTCGGCCTCGACAACTGCTGCCGTGAGCTGGGGATCGGTCGCTGCTCGGCTCTTATCGACACCGGGCACATTGATCAGTACTTGGGGCAGCCGCGTCATCACCGAAGCAAGTTGCGCCAGGGACTGACCCGACGTCGCCATCCGGCTCATCAGATGGAGCGCGGTGAGTGTGCCGTCGCCGGTCGTGGCGTGTTCCGACATCACGACGTGACCGGACTGCTCCCCGCCCAGGACGAAATCGCCGGCCTTCATCGCCTCCAGCACATAACGATCTCCGACTTTGGTCTGCTGGACTGTTACCCCGGCGTCCCGCATCGCGTTCACGAACCCAAGGTTGCTCATCACGGTGGCCACTACTGTGTCGTTCTTCAGTCGGCCCTCTTCGCGAAGGGCGAGAGCCAAGATCGCCAGGATCTGGTCGCCATCGACGATCCTGCCGAAGTTGTCGACCGCCAGGCAGCGATCGGCATCCCCATCAAGTGCGATCCCGATGTCCGCCCGCTGTTCCAGGACCGCGGATCGCAGTGAGTCCATATGGGTGGAGCCGCAATTCTCGTTGATGTTGATGCCGTCTGGCTCCGCATGGATCCGGTGGACCTCAGCCCCCTGGGCCTCGAACGCCGCAGGCGCCGCCTGATAGGCAGCCCCGTTCGCACAGTCGACGACCACCTTGATGCCCTCCAAAGTCACCGGGCTGCCGAGACTATTAACCAGGTGTGCCACGTACGTCTCGACGAGCGACTCCTGGACCACCACCCGGCCCACGCCCGCGCCCGTGGGCCGAGGCCACGCCTCAGCCAACCGGGACTCGATGGCGTCCTCGAGCGCGTCGTCAAGCTTGTAGCCCCCGCGCGCAAAGAACTTGATCCCGTTGTCGGGCATCGGGTTGTGACTCGCCGACAGCATGACGCCGAGGTCCGCGTCGCAGTCCTCGGTGAGAAACGCGACCCCGGGGGTCGGCAGCACACCGAGGCGTACGACATTGACCCCGGCGCTGGCCAGACCTGCCACCACGGCCGCCTCCAGGAACTCACCTGACGCACGTGGATCGCGGCCGACCACCGCGAAGGGCGTATGCCCCCGGAACTCCCCAGCCTCGCCGAGTACGCGGGCCGCTGCGACGGAAAGGCTCAACGCTAGCTCCGCGGTAAGTGCCTCGTTGGCCTTTCCGCGTACGCCGTCGGTTCCGAAGAGTCGGCCCACTGATCTTTTCCCGCAACTACCTCTTGCTGTACTGGGGGGCTTTCCGGGCCTTCTTCAGGCCCGCCTTCTTGCGTTCCTTGATCCGAGCATCGCGGGTCAGCAGCCCGGCCTTCTTGAGCGCGGCTCGGCTGGCTTCGGCATCGACCGCGTTCAGAGCGCGGGCAACGCCAAGCCGCAAGGCGCCAGCTTGACCGGTCACGCCGCCGCCGTGGATGCGGGCAATGACGTCGTATGAGCCGCTCACCGCGGCCGCGGCGAAGGGCTCGGAAACCAGCTGCTGGTGCACCTTGTTCGGGAAGTAATCGTCCAGGGCGCGGCCGTTAATGGTCCACTGCCCACTGCCGGGACTGATGCGGACCCGGGCCACGGCCTCTTTACGGCGTCCGGTCGCGGCGGCTGGTGCCACAACGGCAGGGCGTCCTGCTGGTCCGTGCGAAACCTGCGGCGTCGCCTCCGAACGGTAGGCGATCTCGCGGTCGGCCTCGACGAACGGGGTGATCTCGTCCTCGTCGACCGTTTCGGTGGCGGTGTCAGTCACTGCAGATTGTTCCTTGCTATGGGAGGTTTCATGCGATGTGGTCGATGCGAGGCTACTGGGCGATCTGGGTGATCGCGTAAGGCTTCGGCTGCTGGGCGCTGTGCGGGTGCTCGGGACCGGCGTACACCTTGAGCTTCCTGATCAGCCGGCGGCTGAGCTTGTTCTTCGGGAGCATCCCCCAGACAGCGAGCTCGACAGCCTTGCGCGGGTCGCGGTCGAGCAGCTCGCCGTACGGCACGGACTTGAGGCCGCCGGGCCGGCCAGAATGTCGGCGGGCGAGCTTGTCAGTGCGCTTGTTTCCGGTGAGAGCGATCTTGGACGCGTTCACGACAATCACGAAATCGCCGCCGTCGAGGTGAGGCGCATAAGTCGGCTTGTGCTTGCCACGCAGCAGCGTCGCAGCCGTCACAGCCAACCTGCCCAGCACGACATCATTGGCATCGATGACATGCCAGGACCTGGTGATGTCGCCAGGCTTCGGGCTGTAGGTGGACATAACCGGCTTCCGTTTTGACGCGAGCGAACTCTCTTTGTGTGAATGAACCTTGCCGCATCCATACCCAATCAGGGCGCGGCAATCGAGATGCGTTGGACGCAACAGCCGACAAGATTACCTGCGCCGCCTGCCACCGGTCAAAGTGGCGTCAACGACGCATTGCGCCTCAGTGAGGCGCCCTTGGCTGGCTGGGGTCACCCATCTCCGCACGCTGTGCAGCTTCCACCGCCGCATCCTCGAGTTGCAAGCGGTAGGTCGCCCACTCTTGTTCAGTCTGATCAGGAAGGTTCCCATCATTGTCGCCGGCCGCGCCGTCGATAAGCTCGCGGACGATGTCGGCATGCCCCGCGTGCCGAGCGATTTCTACAGTGACATGCACCATGATCTGCTGCAGGGTCACCTGCTGCCGCTCAGGAGGCCACCACCATGGAACCCGGCCCGGCGAATCGAGGGTGAGTGCCTCGATGGTGGCGTCAGCGTGGACTGCTGCCCGCTGATACAGCGCGACAATGTCCTCTCGCGACTCCTCGGCCGTGGCCCACATGTCAGCGTTGATCTCGGCACCTTCTTCAGACCAGGGCAGCGAAACGTTTGATGGCCGATCGAACACTTCCCCGAAGTAACCCAGTTCGATGCTGGCCACGTGTTTGACAAGCCCGAGCAGATTTGTGCCGGTCCGGGTCATCGGCCATCGCACGGCACGCTCGTCGAGGCCGTCCAACTTCTGCAGCAGCGCCCGGCGTTGTTTATCCAGATACAAGTGAATGATGCGCTTCTGGTCCATCCGCCGAATTTAGTGCTTGGCAGATTCGTACTCCGACCGCAACACGATGCAGTGGTCCAAATCATATGGCCCCCGACTATTCAGGCATGACCGCCACGCGTAAGTTGTGCGCATGACCGATACGCCCACGGTTGAGCCCCCCAAGGCTGATTCCCTGAGCATTCGCGACAACCGAACAGGTCGTGAGTACGAGGTCGCGATCACCGAGGGATCCATTCGCGCCGCCGATCTGAAACAGATCGCGGTTGACGGCCAGCAAGGGATCGCCACTTACGACCCAGGGTTCGTCAACACGGCCTCGTGTCGCAGCGCCATTACCTTCATTGACGGCGATCTCGGCATCCTCGAGTACCGCGGCTATCCCATCGAGCAGCTAGCCGAGCGGTCCAGCTTCCTCGAGGTCGCCTACCTGCTCCTGCACGGGGAACTGCCGACCCAGGCCCAGCTCGATGAGTGGGTGCTCAACATCACCTACCACACATTCATCCACGAGAACCTCAAGCAGTTCATCGAGGGTTTCCGTTATGACGCGCATCCCATGGGGATGCTGATGGCCACGGTCAGCGCGCTGTCGACGTTCTATCCGGCGGCCAGCAAGATCGACGACCCCGAAAATCGGATGCTGCAGATCACCCGGTTGATCGCCAAGATGCCAACCCTTGGTGCCTTCGCCTACCGGCATCAGCAGGGCAAGCCGTACGTGTATCCAGACAATTCGCTGTCCTACACCGCAAACTTCCTGGCCATGCTTTTCAAGATGAGTGAGCCCACCTACCAAGCTGATGAGCGGCTAGTGCACGCACTCGAGGTGCTGTTCATCTTGCACGCTGACCATGAGCAAAATTGCTCCACGAACGCCGTGCGATCGATCGGCTCATCCCAGGTCGATCCCTACTCGGCCGTGGCCGGTGGTATCGCAGCGCTCTACGGGCCGCTCCACGGAGGCGCCAACGAAGCCGTGCTCGCCATGCTGACGCGGATCGGCAAGACCGACAACATTCCTGACTTCATTGGCGGGGTGAAAGAGGGCAAAGAGAAGCTCATGGGCTTCGGGCATCGGGTCTATAAGAACTATGACCCGCGGGCCAAGATCATCAAGAAGGCCTGTGACGATGTCTTCGAGGTGACCGGAGTCAATCCCCTGCTCAAGATCGCCCAGGAACTGGAGAAGATCGCGTTGGAGGACGAGTACTTCGTCAAGCGCAAGCTGTATCCCAATGTCGACTTCTATTCCGGTCTGATCTATGAGGCGTTGCAGTTCCCAGCGGAGATGTTCACCGTCTTGTTCGCCATCGGCCGTACGCCGGGCTGGCTCGCCCAATGGTCAGAGCTGGTGCAGGACAAGGAGCAGAAGATCGCGCGACCAAAGCAGATCTATACCGGCATCCGAAGCAGGGACTTCGTCCCGATGAGCGAACGCTGACCACCACCCTTTTGTGTCTGCCGCGCGGCGCCCCTGGAAGCTCAGGCGCGTGCTAGGCGCCAGCTGCGTACATGCTCCCAACGCATGTCCCGCCACCAGCTGCCGGTCCAGGTGTAGTGAGCGAAGCGATAGAGCATCACCGTGTCAGCAGTGAACGAGGACGGTGGCGTGACGCCCAGCCCGTATACGTAGTCCTCCACCTCCTCGCGTAGCTCGGCACGCACCCGGAGCTCATGGGATGCCAGCGAGATGTGGGCCATCCAGCGATCTGGCTCATAGAGATCCGGTGGCAATGCACCGCTGGGACCGACCAGCGGTCGGACGACCGAATCGACCGCGCCCGCCAGCGCAATGATCTGTTTGTTCGGCACACCGTTAAGCGTCGATACGTCATAGGCGATCGCAGAATCCGCCAACCGCCGGATTCCACGATTGTGCACAGTGAACGCCCGCACTCGGCGTAGCACAAAGCCGATGAGCTGCATCAACTCGGCCAGCGGAACCACCACCGGCAGGCTGCCTGCCAACGTGATGTGCGGCGGGAAGGCGTCCGCCGAGACCAACCCGTACTGCGCTCGCAGCTGGTTGGTGATCTGTGTCACGGCCGCGCATGTCTTGGGGTCCGGCCTGAGAAACACCCCAAAGCGAAACTGGTATTCCACCAGTGTTCGTCCTCCCTAATGCCAACGACGCGATCGGCCAGCAGCCTCCGCATCTCTGGCTCACCGTAACCAAGCCAGGACACCGCAGCAACGAACTCGCCGGTACTCCAGGGTGGCTGATCTCCCAACCGCCGCGCGTGATAGTGAGGAATCAGCCCTTGACCGATCAATGTGCAGCATCAGGAAGTGATCATGGACTGGACTCTTGAGGTTGTCATACTGCCGGTGCTGGGCAGGTGAGCATCGAGGTCAGACCCGCCACGATTGCACGGTTCGACGATCTTGCGGTCATGCTCGGGCCCAAGAGTCCCGATGCCTCCGTGTGCTGGTGCCTGAGCCACCGGCTCGACTCCAAGACCAACCGGGCGCTCGCCGGGACGGCTCGGGGCGAGTACGTGAAGGAGCTCTCCAGGCGCCCTGTCGCGCCCGGTGTCCTCGCGTACGACGGTGTCGAAGTAGTCGGATGGGCTGCCGTCGCGCCCCGGTCCGAACTGCCTTTCGCGCGGTCGACAAAGATCCCCCATGTCGATCAGCTGCCGGTGTGGTCCGTCTGGTGTATCCGGGTCCGCCCCGGCCACCGCGGCAAGGGTATTTCCCGCGCCCTTCTCGACGGCGCTGTGGCGTACGCGCGGTCAAAGGGTGCGCCAGCGGTCGAGGGCTACCCCGTGGACAACAGGGGCAAGAAGGTCGATCTCACCATGGCCTATGTGGGTACGCGCAAGCTCTTCGAAGACGCCGGCTTCATCAAAGCTGCGGACACCCGCTCGGTCTCCGGCGGGTTTCCACGCGTATTGATGCGGCTGGACCTGCGTTGACGCCTCCTTTTTTGAGGGCCGCTCGCGCAATCGCGCGTGAAATCCGCCTACTTCGTCGTCGCTCGCAGAGAAAAAGCGCCTCCGCTCGCTCCTCCTCAGCACGGCGGCGCGCGATTTCCCGACGCTCGCAGCCACCTGGGTCGCATTTCACCGCAACCCGTCGGAGGCTCGGCTAGGCCGAAATACTTGGACGGCGATGCAGCCACCACTCGACGATCAGCAAGTTGACCACCCAGCTCACCCAGCTGGTGACACCCACCGCCTGGCTCACGTCAGCTGGATCGACTTCCGCACCCATATAGATTTCCGGCACAAAGACCGCGAAGGCGATCAACATCCAGACTCTGAAGGCCACGATGGAGAAGGCCAGGGCGAAGCTCCGCAGCATCCATTGCCGGTGATCGGCGAAACGGCGCTGCCGGATCGCTCGAAATCCGGCCAGCGTGGTACCGAACCACAGCAACGCAAGCATCGTGTTCGCAACCCGTTGATTGGCGCCGTACAGACCCATCGGGGAGATGATCATGACGCAGATCGATGCACTCAGCGCGACGGCGACGTAGACACGGCCGCTCCAGCGATGGACGGCAGGGTGTGATCTGCGAAGCCACGGCCACACCTGGAGGCAGGCCGCGAGCAGCGCTATCGAACCAAGGAAGATGTGGGTGACCAGCAGTGGGTAGTAGCTGGCGTGGGGCGGCATCGGCTGGGTTCGAGCCTGCGCCGGGTCAAGGGTGAGGTAGGGCGGCACAGCGTAGGCAATGAAGATCACCGTCAGCAGTGCCAGCGGCACCACCCATGGCCTGCGGAGCAACGGTGTTCGCCCCACCGCTTGGTGATCATCTGCATCGATGGCGGTACGGCTCAGCTCGTCGGTGGACATGCCATCAGCATGTGATCAAAGGCCAGCTCTGCGCATTGATGCTTGCTGTAGATTTTCGGTTCGGGTTAACCCCAGCTAGCGCACACCGCTCCACACGGGTCTCGTCCCAGACCGGCTCTGCCGCCTCATAGACGCTACCGTCGGCACCGAAGATCAAGAACCTGTCGAAGCTGCGCGCGAACCACCGGTCGTGCGTAACGGCGATCACCGTGCCCTCGAAGGAATCGAGACCTAGCTCCAACGCCTCGGCGGACTCCAGGTCGAGATTGTCAGTCGGCTCGTCGAGGAGCAACAGCGTCGCGCCGCTCAGCTCGAGCAGCAGGATCTGCAGGCGCGCTTGTTGACCTCCCGACAGCGACTCGAATTTCTGCTCGGCCGCCTCGGCCAGCTCATAGCGATCGAGCTTGCGGGATGCCTCCTCCCGTCCCATTCCGGCTCGGTGATCATCACCGCGATGCAGGATCTCGAGCAAGGTTCGACCGAGCAGCTCGGGATGATGGTGGGTCTGAGCAAACCAGCCGGGCCGTACCCGGGCACCGAGTTTCGCCTTGCCGGTATGGGGAACCGGAGCCACGGCAAGGTCGCTGACGGGCTGGTGTTCACGATCAGGATCGGAGCCGCCGCGCGCCAGCAGGCGAAGGAAATACGACTTGCCCGAGCCGTTCGACCCCAGCACTGCAACCCGGTCACCGAACCAGATCTCGGCGTCGAACGTCTTCATGAGACCGGTCAGCTCGAGATGCTCGATCATGACCGCTCGCTTGCCCGTACGCCCTCCACTGAGCCGCATGGAGACCCTCTGCTCCAGCGGTACCGCCTGCGGCGGCCCGGCCTCCTCGAACTTTGCCAGCCGGGTCTGGGCCGCCTGGTATCGCGAGGCCATGCCGGAGTTGTACGCGGCCTTCGCCTTGTACATCAGCATCAGCTCTCGAAGCTTCTTGTGTTGCTCGTCCCAGCGCCGCCGCAGCTCCTCGAAGCGTGCGAGCCGCTCCCGGCGGGCCTTGGCGAGCGTCGCGAAGCCGGATCCGTGGATCCATACCGTATTGCCGGCAGCGCCGAGCTCCAGTACCGCGATCGTCTTCGCAGTCTGAGCAAGGAGTTCGCGGTCGTGGCTGACCAGCAGCACCGATTTCTGGGTGCTCTGGAGCTGGGCCTCCAGCCAGCGCTTGGCCGGTACGTCCAAGAAGTTGTCCGGTTCGTCCAGCAGCAACACCGCGTCGGGACCGCGAAGCAACGCCTCCAGTGCCAGACGCTTCTGTTCGCCACCTGACAGCGTGCTGACCTCGCGCCACTTGGCTCGGTCATAGCTCAAACCGAGCGCCTCGGTACAGCAGGCATCGAAAGTGACTTCGGCGTCGTACCCACCTGCGTCGGCGTAGTCGGCCAGCGCCTGCGCGTAGCGCAGCTGAGTCTGTTCGCGGTCGTCTTCCATCAACTGCAGCTCCAGCTGGTCCAGCTCAGCCACCGCCCCACGCAGGCCAGGTGGCGAGAGCGAGAACAGCAGGTCTCGTACGGTTGTCGAGCCGTGAATGCTGCCAATGAACTGACGCATCACGCCTAGGCCGCCGCTGCGGGACATCGATCCGCTGGTTGGCATCAGATCGCCGGCGATGATCCTGAGCAGCGTGGTCTTGCCCGAACCGTTAGGTCCTACCAGGGCGACTATGGAACCCTCGCCAACGCGGAAGGACACGTCGTCGAGCAGCACCCGCCCGTCGGGCAGGTGATACCCCACCCCGGCAAGATCGACATGTCCCATGGTCGGCCATGCTAGGCGCGGCCGCCTCGGGAGGCGATTTCATATTCCCCACCGCGTGCCGAGCAATCCTGTATCGCGGCGCTCCTGCGAGCCTGTCGTTAACCTGCGTTCACGTTGGTTGCGCGCGGTCTGCACGGGTTGAAGCCTCTGCAGACCGCCAGGAAGCTACGTGAACGCAGGTTTCGCACACCGGCCATGAGTGAGTAGGTCAGGCGGCGAGCAGCATGGCCAGGGCGGCCGTGTCGGCGTTGACCTGAGGATCAATGCCGACCTTGCTGATGAGCTGCGTCACCGTACCGTCGACATCGGCCTCCACCCAGGCAGCGCGATGATCGAGCCCGAGGTACGGCAGACCTGGCAGGAAGACGCACCCCGATGCCACCTTGTACTCCGGAACGCTCGCAAGCGTGCTCGAAGGCGGGTGCAAGACGATCAGCCCTGGCGGCTGTTGCTCGGCGAAATGTCCCGGACGAAGAGGATGCTCACCCAGCAATTGGCCCTCGGCTACCACCAGGCCGATCGCCCCAGGGTGCGGCTCTTCCGGCAACTCCTCACGTATCCGGAACACAGTGCTGGTCGGTAGCAACCCTGGAACGGCAGCCATCTGCACAGCAAGCACCAAGAATCTGGCCCACTCGACAGTGTCATTGGGCCAGCGCCCCATCAGCATGAAGCCATACAACGATCCGTCGGCTTGCAGCGGTGCAACCTCAATCGACGATGGCCGATTGCTATCCATGATGACCTCCCAACTCGCTGCGCGCTTGCAGCACCGTGGTGGTACGTCGTCGATCACCAGCCGAACTTGGCTCAATAGTCCCCACGCAGCAGTTAGCAGACAAGGGGGTAGGAGTGCTAACAGGCATCATCGGGGTCCCGATTGGTATCACTTTGTAATCGTCGGGTTCGGAGCCAGCGGGAGTCGCAACTCCGCGCGCGTCCGCCAAGGACTCTCCCCGGCAGTGATCGCGACGGTACCGCCCGCCCGAGCGAGGAGGTCACGGACGATCGCCAGCCCAAGCCCTGCTCCTCCTGAGTTCCGACCCCGCGCGTCATCGAGCCTGGTGAAGCGCTCGAAGACCCGCTCTCGATCTTCGGGCGCGACGCCTGGGCCGTCATCGCTGACGCTGATCACGGCCTGACCATGATCAACTCTGGCAACGACCTCCACCCGCGTATGCGCGTGCCGGACTGCGTTGTCGACCACATTCCCGACCGCTCGATGCAGCTCGTCGGCATCGGCCATGATCATCACCGGCTCCTTGGCGACGACCATCACCGGGACTCGAGGGTTTGGCGTACGCCCCGGTCACCTCGGCCACAAGATCTCGAGCATCGACATGAACCAACCGCGCTGGCGGCCTGGTGTCGGCATCGGCGCGTGCGAGGAGCAGCAGGTCTTCGACCAGTCCCGAAAGCCGCTTGACGTCAAGCATGAGATCGGCGGGCAAGGTGCCGCCCTCGCCTAGGCGCTCGGCGACCTCCAGCTGCGCCTGAATATTCGCCAGTGGACTGCGCAGCTCATGAGCAGCGTCCGCCACAAACGAGCGCTGCCGGTCCTGGGCATCAGCCAACCGATCGAGCATCCCATTGAGCGTGACGGCGAGCGCGCGGATCTCGTCTGCAGCGGGCGGCACGGGGAGCCGTTCACCTCCTGCCGAGCCGCGGATCCGGCCCGTTCGACTGATCTGCTCCGCCCCGGCGCGGAGCTGCTCCACCGGTCGCAGTGTCCAGCCGATCACCCGCCACGCGATTGCCGCCAGGGTCGCTAGCAGCAGCGGAAACACGATGAGCAGGCCGTTCCGCAGCGCAGTACGCGCGGCCAGCACGTCGCCGTACGGCAACCCCGACAATCACCGTGACCGGTGCCCCTGCGAGTCCTGCCTGAATGGCACTGACCCGCAGCGGCTCTGTGCTGCCGAGCCGCACACCGTCCACAACCACTGCCTCGCCGGTGAGAGCCGTCGACAACTCAACCGGCCGCAGCAGCGGGGTCAGTCGGTCGGCTGTTACCGAACCGCCGATCACACGCTGCTGGTCATCGATCACTTGCACCACCTGAGCACCCGAGACGGGAACGGGACTGGGCAGCCGATTCTCGTTGACCATTGCGGCGACGTCCTTGGCGGCAGTGAGCGCTTCGTCATCCAGGGTGCGATTCACCGAATAGGTCAGTGCACCGAAGAAGGCCAGGCCGCCCATGATCAACGCCGTGCCGACTCCGACGAGACCGATGATCATTAGCCGAGCTCGCAGGCTCAACGTCCAGAATTGCTTCACGTCGTTCGGGTCCGCCTCAGGCCACGAGCCGGTAGCCGACACCGCGCACGGTGATCAGACGATCGTTACCGATCTTGCGGCGCAGGTAACCGATATAGACCTCGACAGCATTGGGGGCGACATCAGCACCGGTGTCCCACACGTGGTCCAACAGTTCAGCTTTACCGACCACCCGACCGGCGCTGCGGATCAGATACTCCAGCAGCACAAACTCGCGTGGCGTCAGATCCGCGGACACTTCGTTCACCCAGACCTCGCGAGTTGCCGGGTCAAGTTTCAGATCTCCCGAGCTGAGCACGACCGGCCGGGCACTGTGCCGCGGCGGAGGAGTGCCCGGATCCGGGCTAACAGCACCACAAAAGAGAAGGGCTTGATCAGATAATCGTCGGCGCCATCGTCGAGAGCGTCGGCTTGGTCGTACTCGCCGTCTTTGGCCGACAGCATCAGCACCGGAACCCAGTTGCCGTGAGCGCGCAACCGGCGTACCACCTCATATCCCGAGAGCCCAGGCAGCATGAGATCGAGTACTACCGCATCGAAGTCGCCGTGCTGCGCCAGCCGCAAGCCAGCCGTCCCGTCGGTGGCACTCTCCACGACGAACCCCTCGGCCGCCAGCCCGCGGCGCAGTGCGGCAACCATCCGCTCCTCATCGTCGACTAGCAGCACCCGCACAGGCCAAGTATGGGTCTGTCAGGTCTGCGGCTTCTTGCAGTGGACGAAGCACCTCAGGGTTCTCACAGCGAACGGCGGCAACAATGGGCCTATGCGGATCTTCGATTCCAAACCAGCGCTGCGGTTGCTGGCGCCGCTGGCCCTCTTGCTCGTCGTGATCGGGACAGGCTTGGTCACCGCAACAGCGAGTGCCGAGAAGAAGCTGCCAACCCGGACACCGCAGGAGTTGCTGGTTGACCTGCAGCAGGCCAAGACAGACGGTCTGACAGGCACCGTTGTAGAACGCGCCGATCTGGGCATTCCGGCTATTCCGGGCGTGGACGGGCGGGACGACCCGGAACTCACCTCCCTGGTTTCGGGCACCCACACGCTTCGCGTCCGATATTCAGCGCCGGACAAGGCGCGCTTGGCGATGCTGGGCACCTACAGCGAGTACGACATCATCAGGAACGGCAAGGATGTCTGGACCTGGTCCAGCAAGGAGAACGCCGCCACCCACCGCACAGTGACAGCCGATGAAACGGGCGGAGAGCCTGGCAGTACACCTTCCGCGACGCCCAGAACGCCAGAAGAGGCGGCTAGTCAGGTGCTCAAAGCGCTCGAGCCAACGACGATCGTGACGAGCGACAGTTCAGTCGAGGTGGCCGGCCGCCCCGCGTACGAGCTGGTCCTGGATCCCAACGACTCCAACACGCTGATCAGCCAGGTGCGCATCGCGATCGATGGCGACACCAAGCTGCCGCTCCGCGTGCAGGTGTTCGGGACTGACTCCAAGATCGTGTTCGAGGTTGCTTACACGTCGGTGGAATTCACCCGGCCCGATGATGCCGAGTTCGTGTTCAACCCGCCAGCGGGGGCCAAGGTGACCGAGATTCAGCCCAGCGAACAGCCGCCGCCGAGCGCGCAAGATCGCAAGCAGGCGGAGGAGGCAAGGAAGGCCACCACGGTCGTCGGCACCGGCTGGACGGCGGTTGCCATCACGAAGGTCAGTGATTCATCCACCGGCGAGGCTGATCAGCAGCTCAAGGCGTTCCTCAATCGGCTCCAGCCGGTGCAAGGTTCGTGGGGTTCCGGCCGGCTGCTCGCCGGTACCGCCTTCTCGGCCGTGTGGACCGACGACGGCCGGCTTGCGGTCGGCGCCGTACGCCCTGACCTGATCTATCAGGCCCTCAGCAGGTGAAATCGGCGTCAGCCGATGCCGCGCCCGTCGTCACGAGCGGGCTCACCAAGCGGTTCCGGCGCCAAATTGCCGTCGATCACATCGACCTGCAGGTTCCAGACGGTGCGGTCTACGGTTTCCTGGGCCCTAACGGTTCGGGAAAGACCACCACGATCCGCATGCTCCTCGGCCTGATCTCGCCGACGGCAGGCGAGATCGCGCTGATGGGCTGGCAGATGCCTTCCGCCGCCCGCTCCGTACTGCGACGCGTCGGCTCGCTAGTCGAAGGTCCGGCTTTCCATCCCTACCTCTCCGGACGCGCCAACCTGGCCAGACTTGATGCCGCTGATCGCTACAGCGACCCGCGCACGTCCAGGTTGCGGATCGACGCTGCGCTCGAGCGGGTTGGGTTGCTGGCCGCTGCTGGAAAGAACTATCGGGCGTATTCGCTCGGCATGCGTCAGAGATTGGCGATCGCGAACTCGCTTCTGATGCCGCGTGACCTGCTGGTACTAGACGAGCCCACCAACGGGCTCGATCCGCAGGGCACGCGAGAGGTCCGGCACCTCATCAGCGAACTGGCGCGCGATGGCGCAACCGTGCTGGTCTCAACTCATCTGCTTGCCGAGGTAGAGCAGATTTGCAGCCATGTCGGGGTGATGTTTGAGGGCCGGTTGGTGGCTCAGGGACCGCTGAGCGAGCTCGGGGCCAGCGCGGTGCAGACCGTACGCGTGGACACCGACCGGACCGAAGATGCGGCGCGCGTGCTGACCGAGCTGGGACTGAGCGAGATAGCCAGCTCGCCTGGTCATGTGACCGCGACCTTGGGCGACGTGGCGGTCGAAAAGATCGTGCCCAATCTGGTGAACGCCTGCGTACCGGTGCTCGGGTTCGCGGTGCTGCAGCCGAGCCTGGAGGACGTCTTCGTGTCGTTGACGGGTGAGGGATTCGATGTCAGCGGCTGAACTCCTCATCGCCAGCAGCCCGCCGCGGCGCTCGCGTGTCTACCCGCTTTCTGCGGTCGGAGCTCAGGATCATCTTTGGTCGGCGACGGAATATCGCTGGGATGGGGGTGCTCGCGGCGGTCCCGGTGATCTTGGCCGTCTCGGTACGGCTTTCCTCATCGGGCCAGATCGGTGGTCCAGACTTCATCAGCGCGATTGTCGGCAACGGACTGTTTGTGGCGTTCGGAGCGCTCGCGCTGGAGCTGCCGCTGTTCTTACCTTTGGCAGTCAGCGCCATTTCCGGCGACTCAGTCGCGGGCGAGGCCAACATCGGCACCTTGCGATACCTGCTCGCGATCCCGGCTGGCCGCACCCGATTGCTTGTGATCAAGTACTTCGCGATTGTGATCTTCGCCTTCGCGGCGACGTTCCTGGTGGCGCTTGTCGGGTCGATCATGGGCCTCGCGCTGTTCGGCGGGGGCGATATGACGCTGCTCTCGGGTACCCAGACGTCGCTGGCTGATGGGTTGTGGCGGCTGATGTTGAGCTCGCTCTATCTCGCGGTCCAATTCTCGGCGTTGGGCGCGATCGGATTGTTCGTCTCGACGCTGACTGAGCAGCCGATCGGTGCGACCATCGCGATCGTTCTGGTGAATGTGCTGATGTTTATCCTCGACAGGATTGCCCAGTTGGGCTGGCTCCACCCGTGGCTGCTGACGCATTGGTGGACGGCCTTCGGTGATCTGCTTCGAGACCCCATCGCCACCGAGTCGATCCAGCGGGGACTGATCACCGCTCTGGTGTACGCCGGCGTCTTTTGGCTCGCAGCCTGGGCGAGGCTGTCGACTAAGGACATCTCGAGCTAATCCCCCAGATCTGTCGGAAACCTCCGTTCACGTAGGTTCCGCACGGTCTGCACAGTTTGCAATCCATGCAGACCGCGAGGAACCTGCGTTAACGTAGGTTTCCGACAATGATTGACCAAGATCATGATTGAGTCGGCTGTGGAGAGTGCCGAGCTGCGGACACGGCGGGAGGTTGTCTCGTTTGTGCGGCGCAGCAGCCGGATGCGCCCGAATCAGCGCCGGGCGTGGGAGGCCTATCGGGATCGCTACGTCCTCGAGGTACCCCGGCTGAACACCTCCACCTCAGTCCACCCGACTGCGTCGCTGGATCTGGTGAAGGCGTTTGGCCGCGATGCGGAGCTCATCGTGGAGATCGGGCCCGGGACGGGCGAGTCGCTGCTTCCGATGGCGAAGTCCCAACCACAGGCCAATGTGCTTGCCTTCGAGGTTTACCAGCCTGCAATCGCGCGGATGCTCGCTCAGCTCGCGAGGAACCGCCAGGACAATGTTCGGATCGTTGAGGCGGACGCCGTCGCTGCCATGGAACATCTCCTACCAGCCCGATCGGTCGATGAGATCTGGTTGTTTTTTCCTGACCCCTGGCAGAAGGCGCGCCATCACAAGCGCCGGCTGTTGACTCCCACCTTCGCCGCACTGTCGGCTGCTCGGCTGAAGCCGGGCGGAATATGGCGGATTGCAACCGACTGGGCCGATTATGCGGAGCGGATGCGGGATGTTCTGGATAGCGATCCGTCCCTCGCCAACCTGCATCCCAACGGCTGGGCGCCGCGGTGGCACGAGCGGCCGGTCACCCACTTCGAGCAGCGCGGGCTGGACGCGGGACGCCAGATCTTCGACCTTGCCTATCGCCGTGTCGGCTGAATTGGCCGAGCCGTTCACCGTCCGCTGGCGGCTCGACATCGCCTACGACGGGACCAATTTCTCCGGCTGGGCCGCCCAGGCCGGACGGCGTACCGTGCAAGGCGAGCTGGAGACCTGGATCACGCGAATTCTGCGACTGGATGAGCGGGCCCAGCTGATCTGCGCGGGGCGGACTGACGCCGGCGTACATGCCCGAGGCCAAGTCGCCCACCTCGATCTGGATCCGACGGTGATCACCGACGGTGGTGATCTGCTGATCCGACGGCTCAATAGGGTGCTCGGCGGGGATTGCGTGGTGCGACGGATCTCCGTGGCCCCGCCCGGATTCGACGCGCGGTTTGCGGCGATCTGGCGGCGCTACGTCTACCGACTGCGAGATGACAACGTTCCGCCGGACCCGCTGTACCGCTATCAGATCTCCCAGGTGCGTGCCCAAGTCGATCTTGCTCGGGTGAATGAGGAGGCCGCGACCCTGATTGGGCTAAGGGACTTCGGCGCGTTCTGTCGCCGGCGGGACGGGGCCAGCACGATCCGGACTCTGCTCGAGCTGAATAGTCGGCGCGTGGCATCCGGCCCGATGGCCGGTGTGATCGAGTGCACCGTGCGTGCCGATGCGTTCTGCCACTCGATGGTGCGGTCGCTCGTCGGCGCGTTGGTCGCCGTCGCCACCGGTCAGCGTGATCATGAGTGGCTCGCCGCGATCACCGAGCGGGGAGTGCGTGACTCCACGATCACGGTGATGCCGGCTGCCGGACTAACCCTCGAAGAGGTCGGCTACCCGGCTGATCATGAACTGGCGACTCGCGCCCTGGAGGCGCGCGCCCTCCGGGAGCCGAGCCGATCATGACATCACGCGAGCCGTCACAATACTTCAGTGAGCAGCCCTCGAGTACCGAAGTGCGGCGTACCATCACCGCACGCGTCTGGGGACGAGAGCTGACGCTGATCACCGGCAGCGGAGTGTTCGCCGCTGCCGGCCTGGACCGGGGCACGGCGGTATTAATACGTGCATCACCTATACCAGTAGGAGCTCCGCGAATCCTCGACCTCGGCTGCGGGTACGGCCCCATCGCGCTGGCTTTGGCCGTGCACTGTCCTGGTGCACTGGTGGATGCGGTGGATGTGAACGAGCGCGCGCTTGCTCTTTGCCGGGACAATGCGGAGGCGCTCGGTGTGGCGGACCGGGTACGCGTGCTGCGGCCGGACGAGGTCGGTCCGGAGACGCGCTACGACGAGATCTGGTCCAATCCTCCAGTCCGAATCGGCAAGCAGGCGTTGCACGAGCTGCTGCTCGGCTGGCTGCCGCGACTCGCACCCGACGGTGTGGCACGACTGGTGATCGGCAAGAACCTTGGCGCGGACACCCTGCAGCGGTGGCTGATCGAGCAGGGTTACAGCTGCGAACGCGTTGCCTCAGCAAAAGGCTTCCGGGTTCTCCTGGTCTCCGGTCAGCCCTAAAACTTCACTCCAGCCGAAGCCATCGGCGCGTTCTTACGCTCACCACGAGTGACCTTTGGTCAGCTGGAGTGTGGTTTTGCGGGTGAGGTCACCGCGTGCCAACACGAGGCACCTGACCCTCAGCGCGACCATCAGTGGTCGTAGCATGAGCGTCAGTTTGACCCGATTCGCACCACGAGCCGAGAGGACAGCAATGGCTGCCTACGAACTGCCCGATCTTCCTTACGACTACGGCGCACTGGAACCCCACATCTCCGGCGAGATCATGGAACTGCACCACTCCAAGCACCATGCGACGTACGTCAAGGGAGTCAACACCGCCCTGGAGCAGCTTGCCGAGGCGCGAGATGGGGATTCGTTCGGCAACATCAACAAGCTCGAGAAGGATCTCGCCTTCCACCTCGGCGGCCACATCAACCACTCGGTGTTTTGGCCGAACATGTCCCCTGAGGGCGGCGACCGGCCGGATGGGGCGTTGGGAAACGCGATTGATGAGTACTTCGGCGGCTTTGACAAGTTCCGTGCCCAGTTCTCGGCGAACGCCAACGCCATCCAGGGATCGGGTTGGTCCATGTTGGTCTACGACGCCCTCGGCGCCCGGCTCAACATCGTGCAGCTCTTTGATCAGCAGGGCAACTTGCCGCTGGCACAGATCCCGATCTTGCTGCTGGACATGTGGGAACACGCGTTCTACCTGCAATACCGGAACGTCAAGGCTGATTACGTGACGGCATGGTGGAACATCGTGAACTGGGGCGACGCCCAGGCCCGTTTCGCCGCCGCGACCGCCCAGACCGCAGGACTGATTGCGCCGCAGTGATCAACTCCTAAAGCTGGATCAACTTCTCGGCCCAGCTAAGGCGCGAGCCTGCTGCGGTTCCAGGTCAATCCAGCGCGGCGATAGAGCAACCGGTCGTGCATTCGGCTCGGCTGTCCTTGCCAGAACTCGATCATGGTCGGGATCACGCGGTAGCCGCCCCAGTGCTCAGGGCAGGGCACGGTGACTCCCCGGAAGCGACGCTCAACCGCAGCGTACGCCCGGGCCAGCTCGTCAAGCGAGGCCACCGTCGCGGACTGTTCGGACGCCCAGGCACCCAGCTGTGATTCTCTAGGTCGGGCCGCGAAATAGGCCTCCGACTCGGTCCGCGGCACGAACTCAGTTGTCCCCTCGGCACGGACCTGCCGATGCAGCGGGTACCAGCCGAACAGCAGCGCGACCTTTCGATTCCGGCTCAACTCGCTGCCCTTCCGCGAGTTGTAGTTGGTGAAGAAGATGAAGCCCTGGTCCGACACGTTCTTGAGCAACACGGTACGAGCCGACGGCTGGTCGTCGACGCAGGTAGCGATCACCATCGCGGTCGGCTCCGCTAGCAGCCCTCGTTCCTTCGCGGCGAATGCGTCGGCCAGCCAGGTGTCGAACAGCACGAACGGGTCGGCCGGCGCATTCGACTCCAGCAGGTGCTCACCCTTGTACTCCGTGCGCTCGCCGTACAGATCCTGCATGAGAGTCAGTCTCGCGCAAGTTTCAAGCTGTCAGATCCGGCTGCTTCAGCTGCGTCGTCGCGCGCAGCGGACCGATCGGCAGGCTCGCTCCTCCTCGGAGCGACGGCGCGATTCCCGACGCTCGAGCTCAACTTGGTTGGCGGACGAGCGCGACAACGGTGCCGGCAACAAGTGCCACAAAACCAGCCAGCCCGAGGGCGAGCAGCGTTCCTCGCCTGCTCTGGCCGGAATTAGCCTCATCCTCAGGTACGTCGCTTTCAGCGCCTGGATCGGTGCTGGCTCCCGGCGTGGGCGTCGTGTTGGTCTCGCTGGGCACCGGCACGGAATACACCTTGGACCGCTTGCCCTCGCTGCCGACCAGTAGGGACTTCTGGTCCAGACTGAGCGTCATCGACTCCGCCTGAGGCTGCTCTGGGATGGGGGCGCTGGCCACCACCTGGTAGCTGGTCGCGTCGATCACCTCCACCGAGCTGTACGTCAGCAGAGCGATCCTGTCCCCGCCGGGCAGGAAGGTCCCATCAGTCACATTGGATGGCGCCGAGCCGACCTTTTCAAGATCGTTGATCTCCTGCCGGTCCGGTTCAGCCGGAGCCTGGTAGATAGCAGCCTTCGATCCCTTGGTCACGATGAACAGCCGACCAGACTCATTGACGAGTAGCGTCTCGGCGTTGTGCGGTCCATCGGGATAGCGGAAGTCGTACGCGTAATAGGTCACTGTCAGGCCGCTGGCCCTGGGATTCCTGAAGCGATAAAGGCGAACGAAGTCGCGCTCGACGCTGTTGTCGCCGATATCGGCAACGTACAGCTGGTCCTCGTGCACGGCGGCAGCCTCGACATCCTCGCGGTTCGGCACGAAAGTTCAGAGTGCCCTGCACCGATCCATCGAGCCCGATGCCGTACGCGACGCCGCGGTCGCCCGAGTCGTTGACGGTCCAATACAGATTGCCAGCTGGGTCGACAGCCAGTCCGGAGGATTCGGTGATACGCGCGTCCTTGATGGTGAAGGCGACCGTGTCCTCGGCTCCGGCGACGGTTGGAACAATCGCAAGGAAGACGACGACCAACAACAGCAGCCCGAGGCGCTTCCCCCCGCGCATCAGTGCCATCGTTCCCGATCCTTTCAGCAAATCTCTGCGCACGGGGAGCGTACGCGACCGCCCTTCACCGTAGCCAGTTCCAGGCGGCAGCCAAGACCACAATCAGGACCAGGCTGCTGAGTACGCCGGAGACGATGAGCCGACGTACCCGTGGGTTCATGGGCCCAGGATAGGACCGACTGAACCTGTCCTACCAAAGTTCCGCGCCGTGCAGCCCACTCGATTACGGTGGCAGTCATGGGTGAGCTTCGCTTGTATGCCGTCGGCATCGAGGAGGTTCGCGGGATGTTCGGAGCGTCCCCGCTCGTCGCTGAGCACTTGCGCGAGGTGGCGCGCCGGGCTTTCGCCCCGCCGGCCGTCGAGGCGCGCGGCGGGCTGTTGTCAAAGCTGGGACCCATCTTCAAACGTGTTCCGGCGACGCCTGTGATCTCACCCACACAGCCTGAGCCGCACGATGTGGAGGTGTTGCTGGCGGGGGCGTACGTGCCACAGGATCGAACCGGCGCAACCTGGCGGCTACTCGAGGTCCTGGTTCAGGGCATCGCCTGGGGCTCGACACGCATGAGCCTGACCGCACAGTCGCTTGATGATCTTGACTTCGCGCTGGCGCGCGGCGGGGTCTCGGCGTCGGTGGGGTTGCGCCACCTGCTGAACAGCACAATGAGCCTCAATCTGGTCCCGGTACAGGGGCTGACAGTTGGATGGCACCCGTATCACAAGGCAGTGGCGATGGCGGCCGCCTACCGTTCGGCGATCCAGGACATCAAGACCGTAGACCAGCGGGAGATGATCAACTCTCTGACCAGCTGGCTGGATGGCTTCACGCCTTGGGCGCAGGTGGCCGCGTCATTGGGTCGGCCGGTCCCTGATCTGGTGGGTTTCTGGGCCAGCTAAGGGCTATTCGGGAGCGATCACCAGGACAAGATCGCCGCCCTCCACCTGCTGCACGGAGGCGATCGCAAGCCGCTGAACCACACCCGTAACGGGCGCGGTGATCGCGGCCTCCATCTTCATGGCCTCGATCGTTGCAACGGTGGCACCGGTCTCAACCTGGTCGCCCTCGGTCACGGTTACGGTGACAACACCGGCGAAGGGCGCGGCCACGTGGCCGGGCTTGGTCGGATCAGCCCGCTCAGCGGTCTTGACGTCGACCTTGATCGACTTGTCGCGAACCCGGATGGGTCGCAACTGGCCGTTGATCGTGCACATCACGGTCCGCATGCCTCGCTCGTCGGCACTACCAATCGCCGACAGCCCGAGGATCAGGCTGACTCCTTTACCGATCTTGGCGACGTGCTCCTGGCCAGGCTGCATCCCGTAGAGGAAGTCGAGAGTGTCGAGCCGGCCGACATCGCCGTAGGTTTCCCGGTTGGCCTGGAACTCCTTCGTCGGTCCAGGAAACAGCAGGCGGTTCAGTGTGCCCTGCCGCACCGCGCCCTTGTCGTCGAGGTCGGCTGAATCCTCGGGCGCGAGCTCGATGTTGCGGACGGGCGCCGCACGTCCCTGCAGCGCTTTGGTCCGGAACGGCTCCGGCCAGCCGCCGGGGGGATCACCGAGTTCCCCGCTCAGGAAGCCGACCACCGAATCGGGAATGTCGTAGTGCTGCGGGTTCTCAGCGAAGTCGTGTGGGTCAGCGCCCACCGCAACCAGGTGGAGCGCCAGATCACCCACCACCTTCGATGACGGGGTCACTTTGGGCGGTCTGCCCAGAATGGCACTCGCCGCGGCATACATCGCCTCAATCTGCTCAAACTTTTCCCCGAGCCCGAGGGCGATCGCCTGCTGCCGCAGGTTGGAGAGCTGCCCGCCGGGAATCTCGTGGTCGTAGACGCGACCGGTCGGGCTGGGCAGCCCCGACTCGAAGGGCGCGTAAACCTTGCGCACCGCCTCCCAGTACGGCTCCAGGTCCATCACGGCACGCAGGTCCAGGTTGGTCGGCCGCTCAGTGTTCGCGCAAGCGGCCACCAGTGCCGACGCCGGCACCTGGCTGGTGGTTCCCGCCATTGGGGCACTGGCCACATCCACCGCATCTACACCTACGTCGATAGCGGCCAACAAGGTTGCAAGCTGGCCACCTGCGGTGTCGTGGGTGTGCAGATGGATCGGGAGGTCGAAGTTCTGCCGCAGTGCGCTGACCAGCTTCCGGGCAGCCGGCGGGCGCAGCAACCCGGCCATGTCCTTGATCGCCAGGATGTGCGCCCCCGCGGTCACCATCTTCTCGGCCAGCCGTAGGTAATAGTCGAGGGTGTAGAGATCCTCGGCCGGCGAGTTCAGATCGCCGGTGTAGCACAACGCCACCTCGGCGATGGTGCTGCCGGTCTCGCGTACAGCTTCGATTGCGGGACGCATCTGCTCGACGTCATTGAGGGCGTCGAAGATTCGGAAGATATCGATGCCGACCTCGGCCGCCTCTGCCACGAACGAGGTGGTGACTTTTGTTGGGTACGGCGTATAGCCGACTGTGTTGCGGCCGCGCAGCAGCATCTGCAGGCACAGACCGGGCATGTTGTAGCGCAGTGCGGCCAGGCGCTCCCAGGGATCCTCGGCGATAAACCGGAGCGCCACGTCGTACGTCGCCCCGCCCCAACACTCGACCGAGAGCAGTTGCGGGGTCATCCGCCCTACATACGGTGCGATGCGCAGGAGGTCCTTGGTACGCAGCCGGGTGGCCAGCAGCGATTGGTGAGCGTCCCGAAAAGTGGTATCGGTGACCTCGACCGTGACCCGCTGCCGGAGGTCGGTGGCAAAGGCCTCAGGACCGAGATCGAGCAGGCGCTGCCGCGAGCCCGCTGGCGAGGGAAGGTCGAGATCGATCCCGGCAGGTCGTTTGCTGCCCGGATCGAGCTGGGTCGGTGCCGGGCCATGCGGCTGGTTGACAGTGACCTCGGCGAGCCAGCGCAGCAACTTCGTGCCACGGTCAGCGGGGGCGTGAGTGGTCAGAAGTTCGGGTCGCTCATCGATGAAGGAAGTCGAGACATTGCCACCGATGAAGTCCTCATCCTCCAGAACCGCTTGTAGGAAAGGAATATTGGTGCTGACCCCGCGAATCCGAAACTCAGCTAGTGCGCGGCGCGCGCGCGTGACTGCCGACTCGAAAGTCCGTCCGCGGGCAACGAGCTTGACCAGCATGGAGTCGAAGTACGCGCTGATCTCTACGCCGATGTCGACGGTCCCCCCGTCAAGGCGGATGCCTGCTCCACCAGGGGATCGGTACGCGGTGATCGTGCCGGTGTCAGGCCGGAAGCCGTTAGCCGGATCCTCGGTGGTGATCCGGCACTGCAGCGCCGCGCCGTTGATCCTGATCACGTCCTGGGAGAGGCCAAGATCACCCAAGCTCTCGCCCGCGGCGATGCGCATCTGCGCCTGTACCAGATCGACGTCTGTGATCTCCTCGGTGACCGTGTGCTCGACCTGAATCCGCGGATTCATTTCGATGAAGACGTGCTGGCCGGCACGCTGCCCTTCGGTTTCGATCAGGAACTCCACAGTGCCAGCGCACGAGTAGTTGATCGACTCGGCGAAGCGGACCGCGTCGCGGCAGAGCGCTCTTCGCAACTCGGTCGAAATGTGTGGAGCCGGCGCGATTTCAACGACCTTCTGGTGCCGCCGCTGGACCGAGCAATCGCGCTCGAACAGATGGATGGTGTTGCCCTGGGTGTCGGCGAGGATCTGTACCTCTATGTGCCGTGGGCGGCCCACGGCCTGCTCAATGAACGCAGTCGGGTCGCCGAACGCGCCTTCTGCCTCGCGCATGGCCGCAGTCAGGGACTCCCGGAGGGACTTCGGGTCATCGACTCGACGCATGCCGCGGCCGCCGCCCCCAGCCACAGCCTTGACGAACAGGGGAAAGCCGATCCCTTCGGCCCCGGCCACCAGCTCGTCGATATTCGCCGACGGAGCCGTGGACTTGAGGGTGGGGACGCCAGCAGCCTTGGCTGCCTCCAGAGCCCGAACCTTGTTGCCGGCGAGTTCCAGAACGCCGGCTGGCGGACCGACGAAGACGATGCCGGCCTCGGCGCAGGAGAGGGCCAGGTCGGGATTCTCACTCAAGAACCCATAGCCGGGATAGATCGCGTCGGCCTCGGATTCCTTGGCGGCCCGGATGATCTCGGCGATATCCAGGTAGGCGCGTACCGGATGTCCACGCTCGCCGATCATGTACGCCTCATCCGCCTTGATCCGGTGGACAGCGTTTCGGTCCTCAAACGGATACACCGCGACCGTTTTCACGCCCAGCTCGTATGCCGCACGGAAGGCCCGGACAGCGATCTCACCGCGGTTGGCGACCAGCACCTTGGCGAACATGTCTCGAATCTATCGAGAGATTGTTATTGGAGCGAGACGGCGTTTCGGTCCTTTCTCGGCTGGAGCGTGCGCCCAGTGTTTGCTTGTGCTGGGATGTACGGCTCAGAGGGACACGGATTTCAGACTGAATCGGACAGTCACCTGACCCGAGACGCTCTGGGTCGCCGGCTCGAACTCGAATGCGGCGTCCTCGGCTCCTTTGGCCATTGCGAATGCACGCATCTCGCGTACGCCGCCGAAGCCGGTGTTGAGATCAGAGACCTCCACCAGATCAGCCACCGTGGTACCGAAAGCGGCTGCGTAGTCCTCCGCGCGGCGCCGGGCATCAGCGATGGCGGCCAATCGCGCTTCGCGGTACATCGCGTTGTCAGGCCGCAGCGACCACCATGGACCATCGACCTGACTATTGGGTAGCGAGGTGAGCGCCAACACCAGCGGCGACAGCGACTCGAGGTCCGCGACCACAATCTGAGTTGAGAAGGTGCCCTGGTAACCAGTGATCCTGGGCGGGATGCGTCGGTTGAAGACCGGGAAGACATGAACCCCTGTGGTGCTGGACCGATCAAGAGCCGCCTCGAACCGTCGGAGCAGCTCCGCGATCTCGGCGGAGCCCTCGGCCAGCTGAGATCTGGTTCGCTCGGGCGATTCCCCGGAGGCGTGCAGAGTCAGCGCGACAGTTGCCAGATCCGGAGGGCCCTCCAACTGAGCTTCGCCGCGTACGGTCACCAGCGGAGCGGATCCAATGGGTGCGGGTCCGAGGGGTTCGGTCATAGCGAGGACCTTACGTGACGCCGACTTGTCAGAATCCAGCTGACCTATAGCCCCGCTGGATTCTGACAAGTCGGCGTCAAGCGGGAAACTCAGTCAGGTCGTACGAGATCGGGAGCGAACTGAGCCAGCGACGCCTCTCGCGCTGCCGAAATCGCGTCCGCGTCGGCGGTACCCGATGCTTCGATAGCGGCGACCCATGTCTTGATCGAACTGACATTGAAGTCCTGCACCTCGGGGCTATTGGCCGCAGCAACCGGGTCGCCGGCAACCTCACCCGCCAGATACATCGCGAGGCCCAGCAGGGCACCGTCCCAGCCGGGTCCGACATAGAGGGCGCCGGCGCCGCTCCCAGCCAACTCGAGCGGTACCGAATGGGTGAGCGTCAGCAGGGTCTGCTGACCATCACTGGAGAGCAACACCTCGACGATGCTGCTCTCGCCGCCGAAGGTCACGATCAGACGGCGCGGCGGCTCGCACGTCATGATGTCCCCGGCAGCGTTACCTTCGAGCTGGAAGTTCCCTCCTTCGCGCAGCTCACCGGTGAGCGGCAGAAACCAGCGGCGTACCCGGTCGGGGTCGGTGATGGCCTGCCAGACATCGGCCTGATCGGCGGGGTAGCGACGCTCCAGCGTCACCGCGACGGTTTCGCCGCTCTCGGTGTGCTGCTGCGAGACTCCTCGGGAGATGGCGCCAATCTGCTCGGCGATGTCGATGATCATCTCGGTTCCTCCTTGGATTGGGCGGACAGTCGGCGGGCACGCTTGCCTCGAGCGAGCTCGGTGCCGAGGGCATCCAGCCGGGAGCTCCAGTAATGGCGGAACGGCTCGAGCCAGCGATCCACCTCCTGTAGTGGGGCGGGATCGACGGCGTAGAGTCGCCGCGTCCCTTCGGCGCGTACCGTGGCAAAACCGGACTCCCGGAGCACCCTCAGATGCTGGGACACCGCCGGGCTGGCTGATGCCGAATTCTGCGGAGATCGCCTCCACCACCGCGCCAGCCGGATGTTCGCCGGTGGCCAAGAGCTCCAAGATCCGACGCCTGACCGGATCACCGAGGATGTCCAGAGCGTGCACGTAGCAACTCTATCGAGATTCACTTATATAAGTCAAGACCTATCTATGGCCGCCACGGCCGCGACTTCCTAGTGTTTCGCTCAACAGGCGACGAGCCGCACCCATACTGAAGCCCATGTCGCAACGAGATCCGTGGGCCACGTTGGCACGAACCACAGGCTGGGCAGGACTCGCCGGTTTCGTCCTGATTTTCGTGCCTATCATCGCGATGTCCTCTTTGGGCGAGCCCGCATTCGTTGCCACCAGCGAGGAGGTGGCGGCCTTCTTCCGCAATACCGCCGAGTCCGCCTGGGCCGATGCAGCGGGGACGGTCGCTCTCCTGGGCCTCGTAGCGCTGACGTGGTTCATGGTGGGATTCTGCCTGCAGCTCCGCCGGGCGGAGGGCGAGCCGCCGTGGCGATCCACCGTAGCGCTGGTGTTCGGGGCACTGTTCGCGGCGTACCTGTTCACAGATGCGAGCTGGGAGGCCGCCGGCAACCGTGGCTCCGACCTCGACCCCGGCCTGGCTCACTTCGCCTTCGACATGGGAAACATCGGGTTCGCCAACGCCTGGGTCACCATGGGCAGCTTCGCCGCGTTCAGCGGCTGGGCGGTACTCAAGACAGGTGTCTTCAGGCGATGGTTGGGCTGGCTCATGGTGGCCAGCGGCGTCGGATTGGTACTGAGCCGTTTTGTCTGGACGACGAACGCGTGGCTGGCGCCCTACGCACTCTTCTGGATCTGGATCATCGCAGTGTGCATCCGACTCCTCAGGAAACCAACATGAGGATCGCCTTCCTGCGCTGTCGCGGCAGTAATCGCGACCACCAGCACGGCCCTGGCCACAAGCTGTACCTAGCTTGCTCACGCTGTACTGGCGTGCATGCCATGTACAGCGTCGACGTCCCATGCAGCGTGGGTTACTGACGGGTCAGCATCGGGTTGAGCAGCCTCAGGGCCGTACCTCCGACAACTCCGAGCTCAACGCGCGCCGGCGCCAGGAGCGGATCTGCAGCATCGCAACGCTGGCAAGAACTCCGACCACAGTCGCCGCGCCACCCCCGATCAGCGCCCATCGCGGACCCGCACTCTCCGCGACCCAGCCCAGGATCGGTGAGCCGATAGCTGTGCCACCGAAGAGCACCATGATGTAGAGCGCCATCACGCGGCCGCGCCGCAGTGGATCGACGCCGAGTTGGATCGAGGCATTGGCCGCAGTCAGGGTGAGGATTGTGACCAGGCCCATGACCGGCAGGATTGCCGCGTACGCCGCGTAGCTGGGCGCCAGCCCACTGACGATCTCGACGACTCCGAAGGTCACGGCCATACCGACGACAAGACGCGCGGATGGGGCGCTGCCACGCCGAGCTGCCATCAAGGCACCGGCCAGCGCGCCGGCGCCAGCGAGGGTGACGAGGATCCCGTATGCCTGGGCGCTGCGGTGGAACTCCTGCTGCGCCATCAACACACTTGTCATTTGGAAGTTCAAGCCGAAGGTGCCAACGAAGAACACCACACACATGACGAGCACCATGTTCGGCTCGCTGCTGATGTACGTCAGCGCCTCCCGGATCTGCCGCTTTGCCCGTGGGGCGCGTGGGGCGGTGCGAAGCAGTCCGCGGTCCATCATCAAGAGCACGCCGATAAAGGCTGCGTAGCTGAGCGCATTGGCCAGGATCGCCCAGCCCGATCCGACTGCTGCGATCACGAGCCCAGCCAGCGCGGGACCGACAATCCGCGCGGCATGAAATGTCGCCGAGTTGAGCCCAATCGCGTTCGGAAGGTGATCGGGACCAGCAACCTCAGATACGAAGCTCTGCCGAGCGGGGTTGTCAAACGCGGTGCCAAGGCCGAACAGAAAGGCGATCACGTAGACGTGCTCGGTCGTCGCGTTGCCGGTCACCGCCAGCAAGCCGAGTGCGGCCGCGCAGAGCGCAAGCCACGACTGAGTCACCTTGAGAATCTGCTGCTTGTTGAATCGGTCTGCGATGAGGCCGCCGTACGGGGAAAGCAGCAGCATCGGCAAGAACTGCAAGCCCGTTGTGATGCCGACCGCGAGGCCCGAACCGCCCGAGAGCTCGAGTACCAGCCAGTCCTGCGCTATGCGCTGCATCCAGGTACCGATATTGGAGACGAAGGACCCTGCCAGGTACCTGCGGTAGTTGGGCTCGACCAGCGCCCTGAACATGCCACCTCGTGGATGCCGCACCGCTGGAGCAGCCGAGTCGACGCGATCCGTCTGCGTGCCGGGCTTGGTGTTGATGCTCATCCGCGATTCAGCTTTTCCAAGACGCCTATTGCGCGGCGCAAGACCTCACGTTCGGCCGGGTCTAGACCGGCGATCCGGACAGCCAGCCACTCGTCGCGGCGCCGACGATTCGCCAGCATCACCTGGCGGCCGGCTTCAGTGAGGGATACCAAGCATTGCCGGTGGTCGCGGGGATCGGGACGGCGTGCGACATAGCCGCGCACCTCCAGGCTGTTGACGATGCGGGTCATCGACGGCGGCCGCACCCTCTCCTCCTCCGCCAGTTCACCCATTAGCTGATCACCGGAATTGAGCAGCACAGCCATTGCCGAGAGCTGATTTGGGTTCAGGTCTACGGACTCGTCTCGCATCTGGCGCAGCCGGCGAGCCAGTCGCATCACGGCCGGGCGGAGCGCATGCGCGAGCCCGTTCGCAGATCGGAGGTTAGCCCCAGTGTCGCCCACTCACGCCAGTCTAGTATTTAGCAATGCTAAATAGCAATACTATGCAGTAGTGGAGATGTGTTTGCGGCGCGAGAGCACGATGACAGTCCCGATCAGGACGGCGCCCGCCGCAACCAGGCCAAGGGCGGCGCCCACGGCGTCGTCGAGGATCCGGTACAGCGACACCGGCCAGATGCTCAACAGGATCACGCAACCGATCACTGCGTACACGTAGCGGCGCGTCATGACGAACGCGGTGAGCAGCGAAGCGGAGACGACCGTTGCAACCACCAGTGAGAGCCACTCGCCATGTGGTGGGTCGATCTGCAAGACGATGCTCGCCGCCCACCCACTCAAGCCGGCCAGCGACCAGGCGAGGGTACGGCTGAGCACCAGGCCGCTGGCAGCGAGGGCCAGTCCGACCAGCAGGAAGCCGATCGCCAGATGCACCGGCACCGCTTCCGCGGCCGGGCTGCTGACTTCTGCCGGGCCGGCTTCGGGAACGTCGATGACATTGAAGACGACCGCACAGACAAACAACATCGCCCCGGACCAGCCCGAGACCAGGAACGCGCCCGAGCGGAGCAGCACCGCACCTACCGCCGAGGTCAGCACCACGAGCGCCGCGGAGACCACAAACTTCTGATCATCGAAGACCACCAGGTAGGCGAAGCCAGCCGCGTAGCAGGCCAGCGCCAGCAAGATCCGGCCGAGCTCCGGCCGAGCACCACCCTTGATCAGCGCGGCACCTCCGAGAGCGGGTACCACCAGGGATGCGACCGCAACCAGCTTGCGTCCCGTGTTGCCCAGGTCATCCCAGAAGAAGGCACCGAGCATGATCACCGCACCCAGCACGAGCGCCCCACCGACATACCCGAGGACCTCCAACACTGCAGAGCCCTTCGGCATCGATCGCAGAACAGACTCCTCAGGCGCCGACTGGCCATCCAAGCGGTCAGCCCGGGCTGCCGCCACCAGTTCCGTGGCTTGCTCTGCGGAAATGACCTGCTGCTCGACCAGGTGCGCCAGCTGGGTTTCGAGTCTGTTCACCACCACATCCTGCCCCGACATCAGCCGAGACTCGTTCAGGGTGGGGCGGATTCTGCGCGCGGCCGGTCGTGTGTGAGTCCAGCACTAAAGTGATTGATATGGACGAGCCGACCGAGCACCACCACTTCTTGGTGCAGGCACCGGTGCCCCCTGCCGACGTGGACGGTTTGGCTGTCATCACTGTTGGGACGGCAGTCTTCGGGCTGATGTCGGTCGTTTTTGCGTTTGCTGGTGACTGGCTTGCGGCAAACGACCACAGCTCATGGCTGCAGGTGAGCATCAGCGGCTTCGTCCTCGGCCTGGTCGGCTTGGCGTACTGTTGGCGTCGCCGACAGCGCCGGCGTGCGGGCGAGGAATGATCATCGGCAGGACACTATCGCCAAGGATTTCCTGATCAGAAGTTGAAGCGCTCCTCATGCAGTTGATGGCGCGGGAAACCGCTGTCCATCAACGAGCCACGCACCCGGGAGGCCAGCCGAGGTGAGCCGCAGAGGTAGACGTCATGATCGCCCAGGTCGCCGACGATCCGGTTCAACGCATGTGCGCTCATGTCGTTTCTGACATCGCTGGACGGACCGACCAGGTAGACGACCCGGGCGCCGGAGCGTTCGGCGATCTCGTCGAGCTCATGCTTGAGTACCAGGTCCTGCTCCTTGGACGCGCGATAGACCAGCGTGACGTCCTTGCCGGGCAGGTCGATCTCCTCGAAGAGGGCGCGCATCGGAGTGATCCCGACTCCACCAGCGATCAGCAAGTACCCGCGGCCGACGACGTCGACGGCGGGTCAGCACACCGTACGGGCCCTCCGCGAACACCAACGTGGCGCGTGGGATCTCGAAGAGCCGCCGGGTCCCATCGCCGCTGGCTTTGATGGTGATCCGCAGTAGATGGCGGGTCGGGGGTGCTGAGAGAGAGAACGGGTACGCCGAGCGCCAGGTCTCGCGAGTCAGAAATCTCCAGCGGAAGAACTGGCCTGGCTCGGCCCGCAACTCATCCAGGTGCTGACCGGACATCAGCACGCTCATCACGTCAGGGGCTTCCTGCTGCACCTGTTCGACTCGCAACCGGTGCCGCCAGAGCTGGAACAACGGCTGAAACACCCGCCATCGCAGGACCAGCGCGAAGGCGTAGGTGTACAGCAAGGCCCAGGCAACCTGCAACCATCGCCGGCCCGCAAGGTCGGGCCCCGCCAGCTGATGCGCAAACCCGAGCCCCACAGCCACGTAGGTGAGCAGGTGCAGGAAGTGCCATCGCTCGTAGGAGATGCGGCGTCGCACAGCGCGCAGGGAGGAGAATCCGATCAGCACCAGGATCAGCGTGCCGACCGATGCCGTCACCAGCCCTGGAAGGTTGAGCACGCCCATAGACGCGGCGACCAGATCGCTTGAGGTTGCCCCAGCCCAGGCCACAACTGCGGCAATGGCATGCCCGACAGTCAGCGTGATCACCAGCGGCCCGGCCCAGGCATGCCACCACGCAAGCCGGTGGGCACCCAGGTCGCGTTCCAGCCATGGGGCCCGGGACATCAAGATCAACATGATCGCTGCCCCGTACCCCGCGGCCATTCCGGTGACATGGGACACCAAGGAAGCTCCGAATCGGATCGGCAACCCACTACCGACGAAGCCCTGAAGGACCGCTAGGGCGGTACCAAAGTAGACAAGGACCACCAGTGTGGTCGCTCTAACGCCCAGCGGTCGCACGTCTCAGCAATCTCGGTCACCGGTCCGGCGACGCCACGCGGTCGTGGTGCACGACTGACGTTGGCGCGATTTCAGGTGCATTCATGCCAACATTCACACCGACCGCGGTCGCCGCACCGAAGAGCAGCAATGTGACCAATCGAAGGGTCCACCGGATCAGCGAGGGAGTAACGGCTACGGAAAGCCGCGCGATACGAGGGATCTGGCGCGCAAAATCAAGTGCCGCGTCCGACATGGTGATTCTCCTGGCCCTTGGAGAAATCCCCGAGAGTCACGAGTCTGATGGACACGTGGACTGGGCGTAACCCGTTTGTGACCAAGGTCACACAACGAATAACAACAAATTGCGCGCCGCTGCCGCGTTAGCTTCAGGCAACCGCTAATCCGCCCGGCCGCTCTTTTCGGGCCGTGGATCCTCTCGCGTTAGTCGAAGAGCGAGATCGGTGCGTCCCATTCGATGGTGTCCCAGATCGGCGGCGGAAGCTCCTCCGCACGCTCGTCGGCCAGCACGTTCGAGTGGGCGCCGCAGCCATGGTCGACGCTGACGACAGTTCCTTCGGAGACCGAGAACGCATTCGCACAGACGCCGAACAAGGTGCCGAGGCCGCCCTGCAGGCGTACGAAGAACCCGCAGGTCTCACACACATCAGGGGCCAACTTGCTGAGTGGGTTGTCCGGTCCCCCCTCCCCCGCCAGCCAGCGCTCCGAAGCCTCGTCTCGTCCCTCGGCCGACAGCACGCGCTCCCGACCGAGGCCAAGTTCGGCAACGACCGAGCGGATCAGGCTCATTTCGGCTGGATCGGCACTTGCCGCATCTTCACCGCCGGTATACCCGGGCTCCAGCCGCGGATCGTCGCCCGAACTCGGCAAGAGCACGCCCGGCGTCACGTCGCGCGGCAGAATCCGCTCGGACCACGGCACCCAGGTCCTTGCCTGGAGCGCGCCCTCGCCCGGCAGCAGCACGACCTCGTTGACGGTAACGACGCGGGCCCGCGCGGCTCGAACGACGGTGACTAACCACTGCCAGCCGCGGTAACCCGGATGTGGGCAGGCGAAGAAGTGACTGACCACCCTGGTGTCCTCGGCCTGCGCGCCGACATACTCGCCGACCCCCAGGACACCGGCAGTCTCCTCTGCGGCGGCGCGGGCAAGATCGACAGCGGCAAGGCAGACTGCATCGGGCTTGGTGGTACCGGTGCTCGAAGCCATGGCCTCATTCTTACAGTGGTCCAGTTAGGTCGTCGGTCGCGTGAGCGTTTCTCCGCACGAGGTCACCGACGGAGGGATACCCGGGAGAAGGTGCGACCGACAGCCCGGGCGTTGCCTACAGCTCGAGCTCGTCTGCAACCGCTCGAAGCACGGTCGCGACTTTGCCCGAAGTCTTGGAATCCGGGTGACGGCCGCGGCGATAACCGTTGCCGATGCCGTCGAGCATCTTGATCAGGTCTTCAATGATTACCGTCATCTGCTCGGGAGGCTTACGATGCGCCTTGGACAGCGAAGGCGGGGGATCAACGAGGTGCACCGAAAGTGCCTGCTCACCCTTGCGACCCTCTACGACACCGAACTCGACCCGCTGGCCTGCTTTCAATGTCGTTACGCCTGGAGGCAACGCGTTGGCACGGACATAGACGTCGCCGCCTTCATCCTTGGTCAGGAAGCCGAAGCCCTTTTCGGCGTCGTAAAACCTCACCTTGCCAACGGGCACGTCCAACCTCGCTTGCTCTGTCGCCGGTTCGCGGCATCTCGATTTACCCCCACCACAGCGCGCTAAGCGTAGCCGTTCCGTTCTGCGGCCCCAACACCAAAGCCCAGTGTTTGGTGCCGATATGTAGTCGAGCTATCCAAACTTAGTCGGCCCGGACTCTCCGCACACAGCGCAGCAGCCGCCGCCGCGTCTACGATGAACTGCATGGCAACGTGGGAAGACGGGCCGGAGTACGCGCCGATCGAGCGCCCTTCCGATTTCCGGAACCCGGATGCCGCGCCGCCCTTGAAGATTGCTGCCGCGTACGCCCAAATGGCGGCCTGGGCACCCAAGAACCGGCCGGTCTTCGATTCCCCCGAAAAACCGGTTGCCCCACTGTCTGCCTTGCTGCCGACCCGCGAGGAGCCCCGCGACCCGCAGGAACCGTTTGCTGTGGTGTCCAGCACCATGACCTCCGACTCGGCCTGGGGAGCCGTGCACTGGGCTTCGCCGACGAGTCAGCCTGCTGGGCTTGCCGCCGCGGGTGGGACCCTGTCACCGGGTGGCCGCCACCCAGGGCCTGAACAGCCCCCCGTTGTTGTTGGCCCCGCGAACAATCCCGAGCGAGGTAACTTTCCCGCGCCAGGAACCCCCGGCTGGTTTGGCCCGGGCCCTTACGATCAACAGCCGCGACCGAGGAGTCCCGTCACCGCCAGGGCCGTGCTCGACGCCGCGACCCCCGGCCTCTGCACGTGCTTGGTCATCGGTGGCTTGGTCTACTTCCTTTCGCCAATCATTCTGTGCATCAGCGTCAGCCTGGCGGGGCGAGTCAAGGTCGCCAAGGAGGAAATCCGCCGCGTCTACATGCTGGGCATCACCGTACTGGCGGCCATCGCCGTCTTCGGGATGCTCACCGTCGACACCGGCTTTGCTGACTGGTGGCGCTTCGTCGGCGGCTGGGGGCTGCTGATGTGCTGGTCGCTGCTCGTCAGCACGCTGCTGCTGGTCTATCGGCGCCTCAAGTCCGGTGCTCCCGCTCCGCCTACTTTTCAACCCCCTGGGGGACTGCGCTGAGTGAGCATCCGCGTCTGCGCACCTTGACCGAGGCGCTGCGTGCCATGTCGGCCGTTGAGCTGGCCACTTTGCTCACGGCGCGTCCAGATCTTCTCGCCCCCGTTCCAGACGATGTCGCTGAGTTGGCGAGCCGCTCGACCACTACGGCTTCGATCAGCCGAGCGATTGAGGACCTCAATCGTTGGCAGCGCATTGTCGCAGAAGCCCTAGCCTCGCTGCCTGATCCCGCCTCGGTCGCCGATCTTGCAGCCATGCTCGGGCCAGCACCGAGCCAGGTCGCTGCGGCGGTGCGGCAGCTTCGGGAGCGCGGCTTGCTGTGGGGCCAGGACGATCAGCTGCACCTGGTACGGCCGGTTCGCGAGGCGTACCAGCCTTATCCCGGCGGCCTGGCTCCCCCATCGGCCCGCCCGATGTCGGACGAACAGATCGATGTGGCACTGCAGGCGTGTGGCCCTGGGGCGCGCGAGGTACTTGCACGACTCCTCTGGTCGCCGACTGGCGCCGTACGCGACGCCGACCGCGCCGTAACAATGACAGCAGCCAGCTCACCGATCGAGCGGCTGCTCAGTCACCAGCTGCTGCGTCCGCTGGATTCGGAGACGGTGATCATTCCGCGCGAGGTGGCGTGGCGGTTGCGGGGGGCCAGGTTCACGGCCCAGCCGGTCGCGACCGAACCGCCTGTGATCACCGGACGACATCGGGCGTCGGACCTCGTCGATCGGGCCGCGGCTGGGGCCGCCTTCGCGTTGCTGCACGACATCGAGCTGGTTGCTCATCGCCTTGAGTCCACAACACCCAAGCTGCTGCGTGGGGGTGGGCTCGCAAGTCGGGACGTCATGGACCTGGCGCGGCATCTTGGCGCCGACCCCGATCACGCCACCTTCGTCGTCGAGTGCGCTGCTGCTGCACGACTGGTGGCACCGGCCAAGACGGCCGCGCTGCTCCCTACACCTGACTATGACCAGTGGCTCGGCTCCGACGGCGCGACCCGCTGGCGGCGGGTCGCCGAGGCATGGCTCGCCGCACACCGTTTCTTCGCCCGATCCGCCGAAGCCGGCGGCCACGCTCTCGGCCAGGAGGCGCACAGCCCGCTCGCTGCAGGACTGCGGATGACATTTCTGCAGGTCCTCGCAGACGTAGCGCCAGGCACAGTGCTGGACGTCGATCAACTCGCCGATGCTGCTGCCTGGCATCGCCCTCAGCTGAGCCACGGACCGGTGACGGCTAAAAAGCTGGTGCGATGGACCTGGCGGGAGGTGTCGTGGCTGGGGCTGGCGGCGCTCGACGCTGTGTCGTCACTTGCCAGAGTTCCCCTGCTGCCGGGTCAGCCAATGCCAACTGAGCTGGCTGAGCTGTTTCCCGCCCCCGTAGCGCAGTTCGTCATCCAGACCGATCTCACAGCCGTCACCGCAGGGCCGCTCGAGCACACGGTTGCCACCAAGCTGCGGATGCTGGCTGATCAGGAGTCCCGGGGCGTTGGTGGTGTCTACCGGTTCAGCGCCACCTCGTTGCGCCGCGCTTTCGACCTGGGCTGGTCGGCGGCCGAGGTACGGCTTTGGCTGGAGCAGCACTCCACCACAGATGTGCCCCAGGCGCTTCTCTACCTGGTCGGCGATGTGTCTAGGCGCCACGGCAGCATTCGGGTTGGCCCGGCCGGCTGCTATGTCCGGGTTGCCGACGAGGCGCAGGCCGCGGCACTGCTCGCTCATCCCGCCGCGTCAGACCTCGGGCTACGCTCGATCGCCCCGGGAGTCTTGGTCGCTGCCGTCGATGAGCACGAGCTAGTCCCGCTGCTCCGCGAACTGGGCCATAATCCGGCGGTCGAGAATGCAGCCGGCGAGGTGATCGTCGCACCGCTTTCGAGGCGGGCCACGCCGGAGTTGGCAGATCCAGCCACAGCCGTCGCTTCCGCTGCCGAGGTGGCCGTCGCACTGCTGGCCCGCGAACGTCGCCATCGGGTCAACGGTCGGCCCGCCGCCCGTGGGACGACCCAGGGCACGGTCGAGCAACTCCGGTCGGCGACTCGCGCAGCCAGGACGATACGAGTGGTCTACGTCACCGCCGACGGCACTCGGGTCGAACGCGAGCTGGCGCCGTTGGATCTCACGGCCGGTACCGTACGCGCCGTCGACCGCGACACTGCGCAGATCGTCACCATCCCGCTGGCCCGGATCGCGTCAGTCGTTCCGGCCACTCCTACGCCCTAGTGCCCTGGAAGGCGTGTCGGATAGCTCTCGCGAAGGCTGACGCGACATTAGACTGACCCGATGCACGCCGTGACCATCAGGCGAATGATCGTCTTTGGCGTGTGCGCTCTCGGTGTGGGATCCCTCTACCTCGTGCCCAGCATCGCGCGTTCACCCGAGCAGATCGGGGTTCCGAAAGCCAACGATGAGCCGACAAGCGGGGCAGCCGGAGCACAACCGGACACGTCACCGCAATCAGCCTCGCCCAGCGGAGATCACGACTCGCTGACCGGAAGTCGCAGGGATCGCATGTCGACTGCCCCGACGACGCAATCAGCCGAGGCTCCCACCGAGAGCCCCGATGGCGATGAGGGCCCGCTTGACACCGAAATCAGCGGATGAAACCGACGACACCGAGGACTCAGAACCGCCGGCGCCCGTGGCTGAGATCGAACCGTCGGCGGTGACAGTGGATCAGCTCAGCCTGACGTGGCCCGCGGCCACCGACGACGTCGGGGTGATCGGTTACCGCATTTGGCTCAACGGCTTTGACGTTGCGACCACCGCGGAAACCAGGGCCAAGCTGCACTGGTTCAACAACGACAGCGGCCACCATGTCGTACAGATTCGTGCCATTGACGCGGCCGGAAACCAGAGCCGCAGCTCACCGACGTTGGTGATCGTGCGACCCTCGCCCGAACCCACGCCACGCCGACGCCGTCCGAAACGCCGACGCCGACCGACGGGCCGACCGACTCCGGAGGGCCCGCAGCGCAGGCTTCTCCAGGCCCAAGACCGACTGGGCATGGGTCCGAGTCCGAGCGCCAGCAAGGCTGATGTCGATGCCCTTCGACGGTCCGGGACCGCTCGTGGTGCAGTCGGACCGTAGCCTGCTCCTCGAAGTTGATCATCCTGGTGCCGACGCGTGCCGGATCGCGATCGCGCCGTTCGCAGAGCTGGAGCGAGCACCTGAGCACATTCACACGTACCGGTTGACACCGCTCGGGCTGTGGAACGCCCGCGCGGCCGGCCATGACGCCGAGCAGGTGGTCCACACGCTCCTGACGTTCAGCCGCTACCCGGTGCCGAACTCCCTGCTGGTCGATGTCGCGGAGACCATGGATCGCTACGGTCGGCTGCGTATCGAGAAACATCCGACGCACGGGTTGATCCTGATCAGCAGCGACCGCGCGGTGCTCACTGAAGTGCTGCGGAGCACCAAGGTCAAAGGACTGCTCGGCAGTCACCTCGACGAGGACACCGTCGTGGTCCACCCGTCCGAACGGGGGCATCTGAAGCAGGTCCTGCTCAAGCTCGGCTGGCCGGCCGAGGACTTGGCCGGTTATGTCGACGGTGAGGCGCACGCGATCAGCCTCGATCAGCGCGACTGGACACTGCGCCCTTACCAGAGTCAGGCCGCGGATTCCTTCTGGCACGGCGGATCGGGGGTCGTGGTGCTGCCCTGCGGTGCCGGCAAGACGATCGTCGGCGCAGCCGCCATGGCTCGGGCCAGCGCGACCACGTTGATCTTGGTCACCAACACTGTCGCAGCCCGGCAGTGGCGAGACGAGCTGATCAAGAGGACCACCCTGACTGCCGATGAGATCGGCGAGTACTCCGGCATGAAGAAGCAAATCCGCCCGGTCACCGTCGCGACCTACCAGGTGATCACCACGAGGCGGGGCGGAGTACATCCGCATCTCGAGCTGCTCGACGCTCGAGACTGGGGCTTGATCATCTACGATGAGGTGCATCTGCTGCCGGCCCCGGTTTTCCGGATGACGGCGGGACTCCAGGCACGTCGCCGGCTGGGTTTGACGGCCACACTGGTGCGGGAGGACGGCCGAGAGGGCGACGTCTTCTCACTGATCGGTCCTAAGCGGTATGACGCACCGTGGAAAGACATCGAGGCGCAGGGCTACATTGCCCCCGCCGACTGCATCGAGGTCAGGGTCACCCTCAGCGAGGACGAGCGCATGGCGTACGCGGTCGCCGAGCCGGACCAGAAGTACCGGCTGGCATCAACGGCTGAGTCCAAAACCAATGTCGTCGTCGATCTGGTGTCCAAGCATCGGGGCACGCCGACTCTGGTGATCGGTCAGTACGTCGATCAACTTGAGGATCTCGCGACTCGGTTGAAAGCGCCATTGATCACCGGCGAGACCACCGTGAAGCGCCGCCAGCAGCTTTATGAGGCGTTTCGCTCTGGCGAGATCGAACTACTTGTCGTCAGCAAGGTGGCGAACTTCTCGATCGACCTACCGTCCGCTCAGATCGCCGTCCAAGTCTCCGGTGCGTTCGGCTCCCGGCAGGAGGAGGCGCAGCGGCTTGGTCGGCTGCTGCGGCCCAAGGCGGAGGGGACGACCGCGCGCCTTTACGCCGTCGTCGCTCGTGACACGGTCGACGCTGACTTCGCGGCCCACCGGCAGCGGTTCCTCGCCGAGCAGGGGTACGGCTACCGCATCATGGACGCCGAGGACGCGCTGACTGCTGAGTGATCCCGCGGCACCAGAACTCGGACGTCAGGACGGGCCTACGCCACGTCCAGAACCGTGGATTCCTCCTGGGTGCCGAGATCGATCGGCCATGCATCAGGCTTCCCTGCGAGCGACCACAGCTCCACCAGCTCGTGCGGCCAGATCCAGTCATCGGTGTGCCGTAGATCGTCGTGAGTCCACCATCGGTGCCCGAGCAAGGTGAGTTGCTCGTCGGGGGTATGGGCCGAGATATCTACCTCGAAGGGCGAGACCATCGCCAAGAAGAACGACTCGTCTTGCTCGATCACGAGATCGGAGTATCCGTGGACGACATGCCGCACAGCGATCGGACCCAGCAGCTCGCTCTCCGACAGCCGGTAGCCGGTTTCCTCGGCAACCTCACGGATGGCGGCTTGAACCTCGCTCTCACCTTCGTCCACACCACCCCCCGGCGTTGTCCACCAGCTGGCATCGGGGACTCCAGGGTCGCTGTCATGGAACAACAGCGTGCGGTCGTTGTCGATCATGATCACGCGCACCGTCGCCCGCGAGTTGCGTGGCCGGTCAGCCGGGTCCGCGACCGGCATGTAGCTGCGCTCGGTATCAGAGGAGGGCACGGCCTACACCTTACGAGTAGCCCAACCGTGCGATCGTGCCCCCCGAGGGTCAGCCCAATAAACCCATGGACTCCCAGTCGCCCGGGGGGTAACGTGTCCCCTCGCTCCCCAAGCCAACCGATCCAGGATCGGAGCTGTTCGCATGCCTGAAACCGCGGTCGACGTGCTGGCCCGGGAACGCATTCATCTCAGCGAATCCCGGGCAGCCCTGGAAGGGATGCGGCAGCACGCCGCAAGTCTTGAAGCATTCGGCGGAGACCACGTGTCAACCGAGCACCTCAAGCAGGCGCTTTACCGCCGGATGAAGGCTCTCGAGGACGATCCGTCCGTACCGCTGTTCTTCGGCCGGCTCGACTACGACGCCAGCCTCGGCGCCGAGCAGAACGAGACGCTCTACATCGGGCGGCGGCACGTCACGGGCGAGGCCGGTGGCGAGCCGCTGGTGATCGATTGGCGGGCCGGCATGTCACGGCCCTTCTACCAAGCGCGACCCGGGCAGCCGATGGGTGTCCGGTTACGTCGCCGCTTCGGCTTCTCTCATGGCCAGCTGACTGCCTACGAGGACGAGGAGCTGACCGAAGCTGAAGAGGCGGCGTACTCCGACATCATGGAGTCAGAGATCGAGCGACCCCGGACCGGCCCGATGCGCGACATCGTCGCCACCATCCAGCCGGAACAGGACAGCATCGTCCGAGCCGGCCTCACTCAGTCGCTCTGCGTCCAAGGCGCGCCCGGCACCGGAAAGACCGCGATCGGCCTGCACCGCGCCGCTTATCTGCTGTATGCGTTCCGCGAGCAGCTGGCACGGTCGGGGGTGCTCGTTGTCGGACCGAACGACAGTTTCCTGTCCTATATCGCAGACGTGCTGCCCGCTCTCGGCGAGATCGATGCAGCGCAGACCACGATTACCTCGCTGGTCTGCCAGGCAAACCGCGTCACGGTCCGTGGTTTCGACAGCGTTCCCGCGGCACTTATCAAGGGGGATGGCCGGATGGCCGAGGTGCTGCACCGCGCTGTGTGGAGCCATCTCGGCACGGCCAGTACGCCTTTGGTGGTGCCGCGAGGCGCCTACCAGTGGCGGGTCGGCGCCTACCTCACAGCTGAGGTCGTAGAGGAGCTTCGGCAGCGCGGTGTCCGATACGGAGCTGGACGGGCGATGTTGCCGCAGCGGCTGGCCCACCAGGTGCTACTGCGCATGGAGGCGGGCGGTGACTCCCCTGATGATCGGGTACAGGACGCCGTCGCCCGGAGCAAGCCGGTCCGGGCGTACGCAGACGCTCTCTGGCCGGCACTCGACCCAGCGAAGCTGATCATGAGGCTGCTCACCGATGCCGAGTTCCTCGGGACCGCCGCGGACCGCATTCTGAGCTCTGAGGAGCAGCAGCTGATCATGATGGAGAAGCCACCTCGATCGGCGGCCGCGGCCCGCTGGTCACTGGCCGATGTGATCTTGATAGACGAAGTTGCCGATCTGCTGCAGCGTACGCCGAGCCGCGGCCATGTGATCATCGACGAAGCACAAGACCTGTCGCCGATGATGCTGCGGGCCGTCGGACGTCGTGCCAGCACCGGTTCGGTCACTGTCCTCGGTGATCTTGCTCAGGCCACGACGCCGTGGGCAACCCGCTCGTGGCTCGAGTCGCTCACCCATCTGGGCCATCCCAATGCCGCGATCGAGGAGCTGGTCGCGGGCTTCCGAGTGCCTGGCGCAGTGATTGATTTCGCGGCCCGGCTGCTGCCGCACATCGCGCCGACGCTGAGACCGCCGCATTCCGTACGCCGGCACCGGGGCGAACTCGACGTACGCTCCACCGCTCGGTTCGGCGAGGAACTGGTCGAGGCGATAACCCAGACCATGCGCAGCGAAGGCACGGTCGGTGTGATCCTCGCCGACGCCGCCGTTTCACCCGTCCGGAAGCTGCTGGAGCGGGAGCTGCTGGCCTACGACCTGCTCGGTGAGGATCCTGAGATCTTTGACGCCCGCGCCAGCCGCCCCAGTGCGGCTGCAGATGTCCCCCAACTCCGCAAGCCGATCTTGGTTCCGGCATCGCTAGCCAAGGGCCTGGAGTTCGATCACGTCGTGCTCGTAGAGCCAGCCGAGATCGTGGCGGGAGAACCTGATCAGGTGACGGGACTCCGCCGGCTGTACGTCTGTCTCACCCGAGCGGTCACCTCACTTGTCGTGCTGCATGCAGCAGAATTACCGGCTGCGCTAGCGGCCTGAGCTAGCTCTAACCGAAAGTGATCACCAACAACACAAATTCCTCTGAGTTTCATGTTGTTTGCGACCACTTTCGTGAAAGAAGGCGGCCTCAGCCAAACGAGGGAGGATCGGCCAGCGGCAGCCTGACCTGGAAGCGTGTGTCCCCAGGACGTGATTTGACCCGCAGGTCGCCACCATGCCGTTGGGTGACCACACGATAGGAGATGTCGAGGCCCAGCCCCGTGCCTGCGCCCACCGGCTTAGTGGTGAAGAAGGGCTCGAAGATCTTCTGCTGCATCTCGGGCGGAACGCCAATGCCGGTGTCGCAGATCTCGACCAGGACCCAACCGTCCTGGCGCGACGTGCGGACGGTCAGCGTTCCGCCATCGGGCATTGCGTAGATGGCGTTGTCGATCAGGTTCGTCCACACCTGGTTCAGTTCAGCGGGATGTGCTGGGACCGTCGGCAACGAGTCGTCGAAGTCCTTGACTACGGCGATGTTTCCTCGTTCCTTGATCTTGTGGCCGAGCATGATCAGGGTGCTTTTCAGCCCGTCGCGGACGTCGATGTCTTGATGTGCCGCCCGGTCCATCTGGGAATATTGCTTGGCCGCACCAACCAAGGCGGAGATCCGGCCCGTCGAGTCCTCGATCTCCCCCATGAGCTGCTCGGTCTCCAGCGCATAGGTGACCCAGTGCAGGGCATCGCCGACTAGCATCGTGGGCACACTCTCAGCCACGTCGTCGAGCCAATCGGCGTCCACGCCGGCAGCGACCAGCGGCGGCGCGAGGTCCCAGGCATCGTCAATGCCATGAGCATCAAGCCAGATGGAGAGCTCGTCTTCGGCCTCGCCAACCTCCACCGGCGACAGTTTGTCGGCCTTGGCCATCTTCTCAACTGCCTCCTCCTGGAGTTCGGTCAGCGCTACCAGAGCCTTCGGGTCGACGTCGGCTGTCGCCAGATGCGCCAGTTTGCCCCGCATCTTGCTCACCCGTTCTCGCAGCGACGCGGTGGCGCGTACGGCAGCTGCCGCCGGGTTGTTGAGCTCATGGGTTAGTCCGGCCGACAACCGGCCCAGCGAGAGCAGACGCTCCCGCTGCCCAATAATCGCCTGGCTGGAGCGAAGAGCCTGGGTTAGCCCCTCGATCAGGTGCACCGCCATCGGGAACCACTCGCGGAACTTCTCTCCGAACTCCGCTGCGCCGATGACCCAGAACTCACAATCAGTCACCGCCCGTACCGAACTCCAGTACGGCATCTCATCCATGCCTTTGACAAACGACTGGGTGGCGCCCGAGTAGACGCCGCGTTGGTTGGTGCGCGACAGCTCCACCTCGGTGTTCTCGACGCGGCGGTGCATGGTCAGCGTGCCGGAGAGCAGGACGAAGAAGTACGTCGACGGGTCACCCTCGGTGTAGACCTCCTCGCCGGCCAACCAGGCCTTGCAATACCCATTCTCACTGAGCCAGGCCAGCTCATCAGGATCGAGCTGCTCGAACAGGAACAGCGTGCGCAGCTCCGCGGGGCTCAGCCGTACCGTCTGGAGGATCGGTTCGCTCATGATCAACTCCTACTGTTCCGCTAGGTATCGATGCACCAGGGTGACTGCAAGTGCCCCTTCGCCGACCGCTGATGCCACCCGCTTGACCGACTGGGAGCGGACATCACCGGCCACGAAGACACCCGGAACGCTGGACTCCAGCAGGTACGGATCGCGCTCCAAGTCCCAAGACGCAGGCCGATCGCCGCCGACAGTCAGGTCCGGGCCGGTCACCACGAACCCGCTTGAATCCCGAACCAATGATTCAGGAAGCCAATCCGTCAGAGGTGCCGCTCCGATGTATACGAAGAGGTGACCAGAATCGACCACCTGCTGACCCCCTTCATGATCAACAAGGCTGACGCATTGCAGCCGATCCTCCCCCGAGCACCCCTGTACCGACGTGTGCAACCGGACTTCGATGTTGGGAATCGAATCGATCTGGTCGATGAGGTATGACGACATGGACTTCTGTAACGAGCCGCTGCGTACGGCCAGAGTCACCTTGTCCGCGTAGCGGGAGAGATAAACAGCCGCCTGACCGGCTGAGTTGGCTCCGCCGACGATGATCACGTGATCGCCGCCGCATGACTCCGCCTGGGTGGCTGACGAGCCGTAATAGACCCCGCGTCCGACGAGCTCGGGGGCCCCCGCCGCCTCGAGGTGGCGGTAACTGACCCCGGTCGCGAGTACCACTGCATGAGTCAATACAGAGGATCCGTCATCCAACATCACTTGGCGCGCCGGCCCTCTGGCCTCCATACCCACGACCGTTCGCGCAGTCAGCAGCTCGGCCCCGAAGTGCTGCGCCTGGAGCCGCGCCCGCTCGGCCAGCTGGTCGCCGGTCACCCCATCGGGAAAGCCGAGATAGTTGTCGATCCGGGAGCTCTGTCCCGCTTGACCGCCGGCGGCCGCTCGCTCCACGACGACGGTCTTGAGGCCCTCCGAGGCTGCGTAAACCGCGGCGCCCAGGCCGGCCGGGCCACCCCCGATGATCACCAAGTCGTAGAACTCGCCCTGCGGAGTGGTGCTCAGGCCGACCGCGTTGGCCACCTCGAGCAAACTCGGCTGTACCAGAGGCTGGCCATCCCTGGTGATCACCACCGGCGCGTGGCTCTCCTCAGCGCCGGCGGCCGCCAGCAGCTGTGCACCCTCCGGGTCGCTGATGTTGTACCAGCGGTAGGGCACCATGTTGCGCGCCAGAAAGTCGCGGATCTCATACGATGCCGCCGACCACGGGTGACCCAGGATCTTGATCTTGTGCTCAGGCTCCTTACCCTGACGCTGCCAGGCTTGTAACAACTCGTCGACCACCGGGTAGAACTTCTCCTCCGGCGGCTCCCATGGCTTCAACAGGTAATGATCGACATCGACAACGTTGATCGCCGCGATGGCTGCGTTGGTGTCTGCGTATGCAGTGACCAGCGCGCGCCTCGCCTGCGGCACGAGGTCCATTGCCTGTTCCAGGAAGTCCACTCCGTTCATCCGAGGCATCCGATAGTCGGCGAGAATCGCGGCCACTTGATCGCCGCGCAACACCACTTCGCGGATCGCCTGCAACGCCTCCTCGCCGGACTCCGACCGCATGATGCGATAGTCCTCGCCGTAGCGACGCCGCAGATCACGGGCCACGGCACGCGACACGCTGGGATCGTCGTCGACGGTCAGCAGCACTGGGCGCGCAGCGCGCTCTGATCGCGCCTCCGCAACCGGCGCGGTCACGTGCCAACCCTGTCGACATAACACCAACGCCAGGACTCGCCCGGCTCGGCCGACGTCACGACCGGATGGCCGCTGGACGATGCGTGCGCGCTGGCATGCCGCGACGGGGAGGAGTCGCAGCAGCCGACCTGTTCACAGGTAAGGCAGCGACGCAGATGAACCCAGCGCCCGCCGATAGCGAGGCAATCGCTGCAGGCGGCCTGGAAGTCGCTGGGCACTGGGGTCAGTGGGGTGGCGTCGAGATGGGCGCAGCTAGTCACAGCCGACTCCTTTCTTCGCGCCAATCTAGTGTCGTGTCACCAGTCTGCGCGCCACATCCACCTGGCGCCGCAACCGGGTAATTGCCGGCCCGCCCGGATCAGGGCCGCGCCAAGCGCGACTGTCGGCGGCGGCGTAGCCCGGCCGAGGTCAGCAACGCGACGATCTCACGCGATGACACCGGCCGGGCACCTTCGGCCAGTGCCGCGCCATAACGTTCGGCGATCACGTCGTAATGGTCACGCTCGAAACCGCGTTGCGGGATGCCGATCCGTGCGGCGAACTCGTGCAGCTCCTGGTATGAGTGATCGCTGATCAGGTGCGACCAGAGGTGGCCGTGTCCGGGCCAATCCGGCGGGTCAATGTAGACCGTCACACTTCTGTCTTTGCTCTTGCCCCGAGCACCGCCCGCCGCCGGGTGGCGTGATCGATCAGGACGCGCCACGTTCGAACCAGGCCAGGATCGACGTACGCCTTCGCTGATCCCAACGGCCGGGCAGCTGAGTCGATCTGGAAGGCCCGTACGCCGGCGCGGGCCAGCCACGGAACGTGCTCGGGCAGCAGGCCACCACCAGCCATGATCACCGTTCGCGCGAACTCGTCGGCCCGGGCACGCGCAACAAGGTCATCCAGACCCTCACTGACGCCTCGCGCCGACCCAGCCGTCAATACCTGGTCGAGACCAGGCAGCGTGCGCAGCTCACGCCAGGCCCGCCCGCCCGAAATGCAGGCATCAAGTGCGCGGTGGAACGTCCACCGAACATCCAGGTGATCGCTGATGATCTCGGTTACGACGCCGGCGTCCACATCGGTGTGCCCGTTGAGGAAGCCCAGCGTTACACCGTCAGCGCCGACTGCCAGGTAGCTGCTGAGCAGGCCTTTGAGCCTCGCAACCTCGGCGCCATCGGTGCTGTAGCCGTGCCGCAGCCGGAGCACGACCCTTATCGGAAGGCTGGTCGCGCGGCGCACTTCGCCGACCAGCGCCGGCTCCGGTGACAAACCATCCACCAGGCTGGACGTCACCTCAAGGCGGTCGGCTCCCCCGGCCTCTGCGCGTTCGGCATCCGCAGCGTGCAGCGCGACGACCTCTAGCAGCCCGTCCATCCGCGCCCCCTTGGCAGAACTACCGCTCGACTGGGGGCCATGGCGCCACGATATTCCTCCCGCCCGACAAAACGTCTGACCGTAGAATTGCGGCGTGGCTGCGATGAAGCGGCTCGTTGCCGTCATCGCTGCGGCGGGTGTCCTGTTGACCGGCTGCACTTATGCCAAGGACGAGCCCGGGCTCTTCAGGAACCGGGCGACACAATCGCCCACCGTCGACAACACCCAGCCGCCCGCGCCGACCAACCCGGAACTGCCGGTGGCCGCGGAGGCTGAATGGACGACCGCCGAGGGTCTCCAGATCCGTACGCGGTTCGCTATCCATGCCGTACGGCGGATCCAAGGCGCGACCGTCGTCGACTGGTCGGTTACCCCGCTCAGCTCGCCTGGTTATGCAATCGGGGATCGCCTGCCGTCCTGGGTCGACCTCGGGCTGAGCCGCAGCTCCGAGGGGGACATCAACATGTTCTTGCTCGATCAGGCCGGCGGAAAGGTCTATCGCACGCTGAGCCACAAATCCCGACGGCTGTTCCGTCGATGTCTGTGTACGCCGATGTGGCTAGCGCAACAGGGCCTCCGGATAGGCGAGACGCGCCTGTTGCAGGCAACGTTCCCGCCGCTGCCAGACACGCTTGGTTTCATCGATGTGGACCTGATCAACCTGGCTCCGTTCGCGCATGTGCCCGTGACTCCGATCGGACAGGTCCCGACCGCGCCGCGTCCCACTGACCTGGCCCGGTCGCCGGAAGCAGTGCGTCCGACCCTGGCACAGCAGGTATTCAGGTACCGAGAGCAGCCGGGCCGGGTGCAGAGCATTGCGATCGACCGAGTAATTGCAGCACCCGGCCGGACGACCTTGGAATGGACGATCAAGTCGGTCACCGATCAATCCATCTTCATCCTGGAGCCGGCCCTCTCGCCGATTGGCGGCATGTTGCCCGACGAGGTTGAGGTGTTGGACCGCGACGTCGTGAGCGGGCCCATGGTCAAGCCCGACGAGTCCCCCAGCAGCCAGACCCTCAAAGGTGTCCTGGATGACCACTGCTGTGGCCGAACGAAAGGCGTACGAGTGCCTGTGCAGCCCATTGGGACTGTGGGCAGGCTCGCTGCGGCGGGAGGGCGGCCGGGCCAGCGTGGCGAGCAACTATCCAGCGCTGCCTGCCGGAACCCGGACCGTTGATGTGATCCTGCCGGGCGTAGCCACCCTTTCCGGCATCCCAGTGGTCGGGGCTGAGGACTCTGCCCTCCGGCTTGGACCCTCGAAGCCGCATGCCAGTGACACCTGGATCTACTTCAGCGGTGACCCTCCGCGCGGCTGGGCTACTGCGGAGTGGCCCACGCCACTGCCAGACCCGGAGCAGCTCAAGGATTACCGGTCCTTCACCGAAAACCTGACGCAGTTACCAGGCTGGTAACGAAACGAACGGTCAGGCAGCTGCGCGTCGAGAATTGCGCGCCGCCGTGCTGACGAGCAGCGAGCGGAGGCGTTCTTCCTCTGCGAGCGACGAGGAGCGGCGATTCCACGCGCGATTGCGCGAGCAGCCAAACAAAGGGGCGGCTCCCAGTGGAAGCCGCCCCTTGCTGCTTGGACAGATCAGAAGTCCATGCCACCCATGCCGCCGTCGCCGCCAGGCGGCATAGCGGGAGCCTTCTCCGGCTTGTCTGCGATGACTGCCTCAGTGGTCAAGAACAGACCGGCGATCGATGCCGCATTCTGCAACGCGGAGCGAGTCACCTTGGTCGGGTCGGGAACGCCAGCGTCGAGCAGGTTCTCGTACACGCCCGTTGCTGCGTTCAGACCATGATCGGCCGGCAGACCCTTGACCTTCTCGGCAACGACGCCACCCTCGAGGCCGGCGTTGATCGCGATCTGCTTCAGCGGCGCCTCCAGCGCCACCTTCACGATCTGAGCGCCCACCGCCTCGTCGCCCTCCAGCTTGAGGTCCTTGAACGCCTTGGCCCCAGCCTGAACGAGCGCCACGCCACCGCCAGCGACGATGCCCTCCTCGACGGCCGCCTTGGCGTTGCGGACGGCGTCCTCGATGCGATGCTTCCGCTCCTTCAGCTCCACCTCGGTGGCGGCGCCGACCTTGATCACTGCGACGCCACCGGCCACTTGGCCAGCCGCTCCTGCAGCTTCTCTCGGTCATAGTCGGAGTCAGAGTTCTCGATCTCGGTGCGAATCTGGTTGACCCGGCCGGCGATCTGGTCAGGGCTGCCAGCGCCCTCGATGATCGTCGTCTCATCCTTGGTGATGATCACCTGGCGAGCCTGTCCGAGCAGCTCCACGGTGACGCCATCGAGCTTGAGCCCGACCTCCTCGCTGATCACCTGGCCACCGGTCAGAATTGCCATGTCGGTCAGCATCGCCTTGCGGCGGTCACCGAATCCAGGGGCCTTGACGGCAGCGGACTTGAAGGTGCCGCGGATCTTGTTCACGATCAGCGCCGCCAGTGCCTCGCCATCCACGTCCTCGGCGATCACCAGGAGCGGCTTGCCCGCCTGGATGACCTTCTCCAGGACCGGCAGTAGATCCTTCAGGTTCGAGACCTTGGAGTTGACGATCAGGACGTACGGGTTGTCGAGCACGGTCTCCATGCGCTCGGTGTCGGTCACGAAGTAGGGCGAGATGTAGCCCTTGTCGAACCGCATGCCCTCGGTGAGCTCGAGCTCGAGTCCGAAGGTGTTCGACTCGTCGACGGTGATGACGCCTTCCTTGCCGACCTTGTCCATGGCCTCGGCGATGATCTCACCGACCTGGGTGTCACCCGCGGAGATGGAGGCGGTAGCAGCGATCTGCTCCTTGGTCTCCACGTCCTTCGAGATGGCAGCCAGCTGCTCGACGACTGCAGCCACGGCCTTCTCGATGCCCCTCTTGAGGCTCATCGGATTGGCGCCGGCGGTCACGTTACGGAGGCCCTCGCGGACCATCGCCTGCGCCAGCACGGTCGCCGTGGTGGTGCCGTCACCGGCCACATCGTCGGTCTTCTTGGCAACTTCCTTGACGAGCTCGGCGCCGATCTTCTCGTACGGGTCCTCGAGCTCGATTTCCTTGGCGATGCTCACACCATCGTTCGTGATGGTCGGAGCACCCCACTTCTTCTCCAGCACGACATTGCGGCCCTTGGGTCCAAGGGTCACCTTGACGGCGTCGGCGAGGATGTTCATCCCCCGCTCGAGGCCGCGCCGTGCCTCAGTGTTGAACTGAATCAGTTTGGGCATGTTCTCCGCAGTCCTGTCAGTGATTCGACGGCTCTTCGAGCGGTGCCCGCGACGGACGGCCCATGGGAGCCTCACCAGCCAGAAGAGGTGGCACTCTCGGGGGAGAGTGCTAATCCAATTTTTAGCACTCTCCCTATGCGAGTGCAAACGGCCCCCGCACGACGGCGTAACAGCCTGAGCAATGTCCACTCAGCAGCGCTGGGAATCGTTTCACGCGATTTAGCCACAGGCCGTGCTCGGTGCACGCTCGGGAATGCACGGCCTGAATTGGAGGTTGCCCTGTATATGGCCCGCCCGACCGAGCAGCAGACGATCTCGCGCGCGCGGTAGGCCTTAGATCCGAACGCGGCCCGATCCTGCTCTCGGTGATGTTTAGCGTGGGTCTGATCGCTATCGACGCGACCATCCTCGCCACCGCCGTCCCATCGATCGTTGATGATCTTGGTGGCTTCGCCCAGTTCCCCTGGCTGTTCTCGATCTTCCTGCTGGCGCAGGCGGTGTCGGTGCCGATCTTTGCCAAGTTCACCGACCTCGATGGGACGTAAGCCGATCATGCTGGTCGGCATCGGCCTGTTTGTCCTTGGCTCGATCTTGTGCGGGATTGCCTGGAGCATGCCGGCCCTGATCGCATTCCGGGCACTCCAGGGACTCGGCGCCGGCGCCGTGATGCCAACCTCGATGACCATCATCGGCGACATCTACTCGGTAGCCGAACGCGCTCGGGTTCAGGGCTACGTTGCCAGTGTCTGGGCGCTCTCTGCTGTCATCGGACCAACGCTTGGCGGGCTCTTTGTCGACTTCCTGAACTGGCGGTGGATCTTCTTCGTCAATATCCCGCTAGGCGCGCTCGCGGCCTGGTGGCTGTTCCGCAGATTCGATGAGAACGTGGTCCGCAAGCAGCACCGCATCGATGTCGGCGGCGCGCGCTGCTGGGCGTTGGCTCCTCGCTGATCATCCTAGGGCTCCTCGAGGGCGGCATTCTGTGGCGCTGGGCCTCGGTGCCCGAGCATCACCATTCTCACGCTCGGCACGGTACTTCTGCTCGTCTTCGCCCTGGTGGAGCGGCGAGCAGCTGAGCCAATCCTTCCGGGCTGGGTCTTTCGCAGCCGGCTGCTCAACTCGACCAATCTCGCTGGCCTTGGGGTCGGGGTGATGCTGATCGGCCTTACCTCCTTCATCCCGCTGTACGCCCAAGGTGTGCTGCACACCAGTGCGCTAGTGGCAGGTTTTGCGCTCGCGGCCCTCACGCTGGGTTGGCCGCTCGCCGCATCGGTGGCCGGCCACATCTACCTGAGAATCGGCTTTCGGCGTACGGCGCTGATCGGCGCAGTGGTGCTCCTGATCGGTGTGGGCTGCTGGGTTTGCTGTCGTCGCGTAGCTCGGTCTGGCAGGTGGCCGCGACCTGTTTCGTGATCGGGTTCGGCCTGGGGCTGGTAGCCAGCCCTACGCTGATCTCCGCGCAGTCCGCCGTCGAGTGGCAGCGTCGCGGCGTCGTCACCGGCACCGCCGTGTTCGCCCGCTCAATGGGCAGCGCGTTGGGCATTGCGGTCTTCGGTGCTATCGCCAATGCGTCGCTCAACCAGCGGATCGGTGGGCAAATCTTCTCCACTGCCAGCGCAATTCCGGTCAGCGTTCTCGAGCCCGCCTTGCACAAGGTCTTCCTGGCCGCTGGAGTGGTCGCGGTGCTGTTGCTCGCCGCGGTGCTGATCATGCCCAACCGCTCGGTAACCGATCGACCGCGCGTAGTCGTAGCATCGATTGCATGCTGCGAGCGGTGCGGCGGTGGGTCCTCACTACGCTCCTGATTCTTGGTGCCTGGTCGCCGGATGCTCGTACGATCCCGTCGAGCCTGGCCTCTTCGGCCGGCCGGTGACGCCAGGACGCGACCGCCCCGCCATTCATCGCGCCGCTCCCGAGGAGAGGCAAGTTCAAAACCCCGAGCTCCCAGTCGTTGGCGAGGCGACTGGACCTCTGCGGATGGCCTCGGCATCACTGCTCAGCATTGCTGTCCACGCCATTCGCCGATTTCCAGGCGGGACGGTGCTCGACTGGTCAGTGACGCCACTTCACGGACCAGGCTTAAGGCCCAGCGATCCGGTACCGAGCAGGCTTGATCTCGGACTGAGCAGGCCGGATGAGGGTTATCCGAACATCGTCCTAATGGACGCTGCACGATCGCGCATCTATCGGCCACTGACCCTCAGGGGATCGGATTCGCGCTGCTTATGTACGCGGTTGTCTCGACACAGTCTGAGGATTGGCTACACCGTCGCTATTCCAGATCGCGTTTCCCGCTTTGCCAGACAACCTCGTGACAGTTGACGTTCACCTGGCTACCGTGCCCCCATTCTGGCGGGTGCCGGTGACACCGCCTGGCATGTTGCCGCTTGCCAGCTCTCCGACCGACCTCAGCCGGGGCCCCGAGGTTACATCGGTGGTTGCGAGTACGACGGTGTTCCGGTACCCCGCGGCTGATCAGTCCTATCTCGTGATGGTCAATGCTGTTTACGCCAGTAGCACTTTCACCTCGATCGTCTGGACTATCCACGCGGTGGAGCCGGGCCTGGGCCTGCAGACGGCGTCGACGCCGCCACTCGCCGATGCCCAGCCACCGGCTGAGCCGTACAACCACGCGTCGGCGGGCGGACCCCAGATCCGCTTCGGCACCAGCCCGGCCCTTACTCGAGCTCGGCTGGACCAGCAAGCTGGCCGGCGGAGGCGCTGCTGGAATGCCTGTGCACTGACCTCGCATCGGAGCTTCCAGCATGCGTCAGATGGGCGAGCAAATGAGCGTGCGTAACTACGCTGCCCCGCTCCCATCCGGCACTTCAAAGGTCGACATTGTCTTTCCAGGCTGGACGACCCTCGCCGACGCTCACCGTCACACCGGCTCCCAACTCGACCTTCCGCTCAGCTGGGCCCGCAGTGCGTGATGTGTGGTTCTGGACTTATCGGCCGTACCAGCAGCATCCGGGGTGGGTACCGCGCGACTGGCCCACTCCTCTGCCGCGGACGAACGACTTACAGCGCTTCCAAGTCACGGTGGACGCCATCGTCCGCTAGTGCACAGCCTCCGCAGGGACGGGCTTGGATCGGTTATGGGAGTCAATTTCCCTCGGACGCTCCGCGGGTCGAATGGTCTGATACGCCCCGAGCTTGCTGCCAAACTTCCGCATATGACCGATGCCCGGCTGCCGGACCCAGCCTTGGTGGTGCTGGCTGGAGCCGCAGGTTCGGGAAAATCCACCTGGGCCGCTGAGCGATTCCGTACCCCCGAGATCGTGAGCTCGGATGCACTGCGAGCGGCGGTTGGGAGCGGTCCTGCTGATCTTGAGGCAACCGCGGACGCGTTCGCGCTGCTCGACCAGATCGTGGCAGCGCGGACCAAGCGCTCATTGACGACGGTGATCGACACTCTAGGCCTGGATCAGGAACGGCGCGCTTACTACCGGCGGTCGCCCGCGAAGCCGGACTCCCTGCAGTGCTGGTGATCATGAATACTGCGCCCGCGCTGTGCCGCGAGCGCAACAGAGAGCGCGACCGACCAGTTCCGGCGCCGGTCCTCACCGATCAACTGCGAAAGATCAAAAGACTGCTCGACGCTGCTCAAGATGAGGGTTGGGATCAGACGCTGATCATCGAGCAGCACAGCGCGTCCGACGCACCAATCGTCGTGCAACCGACTCCTAATCATGATCATGATCCGGGCACGAGACCGCGAGTAATCCTTCAGGTGTCGCGGTTTCCTTGGCCAGAAGAAGACCCTGCCGGCTGGCTGCGCGACCTGGCGCTGACAGCTGATGAGATCGGCTTCGACGGCCTCGCACTGATGGATCATCTGATCCAGATTCCCCAGGTGGACCGTGCCTGGGAGCCGATTCCCGAGCCGTGGATCACCCTCGGCATGCTCGCCGGTCTTGACACCAACCTTCGGCTGGGCACTCTGGTCTCCCCCGTCACCTTTCGCGAACCGGGCATCATCGCCAAGACCGTCGCGACCCTTGATGTGCTCAGCAATGGCCGCGCCTTCTGCGGGCTCGGTGCCGGCTGGTGGCTGCGGGAGCATCAGGCGTACGGCCTGGACTTTCCAAACGACCGTCAACGACTTGATCGACTCCAGGTCTGCATCGAGACGCTCCGGGCGCTTTGGGCGCCTGGCACCAAGGCTTACCACGGCCGTTACGTGCATCTGCCGGAGACCACCTGCTACCCACGGCCGGTCAGCGACGTGCCGATCATCGTCGGCGGCTCAGGGGAGCGCCGGACGCTGAGGATCGTCGCTGAGCAGGCCGATGGCTGCAACCTGCCGTCGGACCAGACGGTGCTGCGATCCAAGATCGACATCCTGCACCGGCACTGCGCCGCGCTGGGCCGTGATCCTGACGCGTCTAGAGATCACCGTTCTGGACCTGCCGGTGATCGGCACCGATCGCGAAGACGTCGCCGTCCGCGTAGAGCGGCTCCGCGGACGTACTGCCGGCCGCCGTCTACGCCGCCCGCCACCATGCGGCACCTGCGGTTGATCATGCGCAGCGCTATCGCGAGCTCGCCGATCTGGGAGTCAGAACGATTTTCGTTGCGCTGCCGGACCTGTCCGGGGCAGATGATCTTGCTCGGTGCACACCGATACTCGCAGCGCTCCGTCGGGGGTGACCACTAGATTCGAAGGCAGGTACGCCGCTAGGCGAGTGCCTGACTCCGTAGGCGTTCGGCTTCCGTCGCGTAAGCGGATATGCCGAAGTCGCGATACGCGGCCAGCGCCCTCTCGAGCATCTCCGCTGCCCGAGCACCATCGCCAGTGCCGCCACGATCCAACAGCATCCGGGCGTGCAACCGGTTCAGGTCGGCCAGCTCCAGTCGGTTCGACATTTCTTCAGCGACGTTGCGGGCCATGCCGAAGTAGCGTTCCGCTTCCTCCCACCGACGAGCCGCCGCAGCGGCGATACCGGCACGGGTCTCCACTAGCCGCCCGTCGAAGGTGATCCAGCCTCTACCCCGCGCGAGCACGCCTTCGACAAGCGGGGACAGCGCCGCCGCCTCCTCGTTCAGACCACACAGGTAGAGCGCCTCAACGAAGCCGAACATGCTGTACCACGACCCTACGCCGCTGGCCCGGTCGAGGCTGGGCAACGTCGACCGGGTCGACTCGAAGAGCTCCAGGACCTCCTCGGCGCGGCCTTGGTATGCCAGGTGCCGCGCCAGTAGCGAAACGCTCTGGCCGCCTATCGCACCCGGCGGCTCCAGCTCGACGGCGTTGCGGAACTCGGCCTCGGCGCGCTCGGCATTGCCTCGCCAGTGGGCGGCCAGACCAAGGTAGATGTAGCCCACGTAGCGCCATGGGAGCCCGCCCCGCTCGCCGATGTCCAAAATCTGCGGACCGAGCGCCTCCACAAGCGGGAGGTCGGCGAGCATCGCTGCCTCCCGGATCCGGTCCAGGAGCACCATGAACGCCGCGCCGAGGTGGCCCAACCGTTCGGCGATGCCCAGCGCCTTGTCCGCGAGCCTCGTCGCGTGCTCGCGACTGCCGAGCGTTCCGTCCTGATAGATCACAAACGCCTGCACGCTGCAGAGACGCCACAGCGCGCTCTCGCGCTCGAACACCTCGGCGGCGCGCAGGCCGATGCGAATTCCGTCGGCGAACTCGGCGAAGGCCATGTGGTGGAGTGTCTGAATGTGCAACACGTCCGCCAGTGCCCGCTCATTGCCTACTTGCTCAGCAAGTGCACGCGCCTGGTCGAAGGTGGCCGTAGCCGCCGCGTAGTCGCCGCTGGCGCTGAGCGCCCAGCCGAGCGCGGACAGCAGCCGTGCCTTGTCCGCGCTCACGGTGTTGCCGAGTGCCGCCAGCGTTCGCTGGCCGACCTGTACCCCTTCGACCAGCCGAGCACTCCACACCAGCTGGTACACCATCGCCCAGCCCAACCGACCGATGGCCTCGACTTGTCCGAGCGCCTCGTACCGGTCCAGAGCCTCGTCCATCGTGCGCAGGGCATCGTCCCAGCGGCCGACGCTCCGCAGCGCCATCGCCAGTCGTTCGAGCAGCTGGGCACGGCCGAGCTGATCGGCGGGCAAGATGAGCGACAGTGCGTGCTCGAAGTGCGCGACGGCGTCGTCAAACGCGGCTGCGTCGAAGGCCCGGTCGCCGGCAATCGTTAGGTAGCGCACCAGGCTTGCCCTGTCGCCGGACCGCCCCGCACGAGACAGGTGGTAGGCGAGATCCCCGGCGTATGCCTCGAGGTCGTCGGAGTAGCGCCGCGAGATTGCCTTCGCAGTTTGTAGGTGAAGCCGCTGGCGCTTCACCGCCGAGACGCCAGATAGCGACCGTCTGGCGGATCAGCTCGTGGCTGAACATGAGCTCGCCAGGGACCTTGCCACGCGCCAGGAGCCGGGCGCGCTCCGCTTCATCGAAGGCCTCGACCAGCGTGTCGTCACTCATGCCGGCCACCTCGCCTACGATCTCGGAGGTGAACACCCTGCCCGACACAGCTGCGGCGACCAGCACCTCATAGGTGGACGAGGCCAGAGCGGTCCAGCCGCTGCCCTATGACTAATCGGATGCTCTCCGGCACCGACACTTCATCCAGCCGAAGGTCACTACGCAGTCCGCCATGCTCGTCGAGCAGCACCCCCGACTCGACAAGATGCAGATAGACCTCTTCAACGAAGAACGGGTTGCCCTCGGTCTCGCGGAGAATGAATCGCGTCAACTCCTCGGGCGCAGGCTGCCCGGCGAGAGCCCGCAGCATCGCGCTCACCCCGTCGAAGGACAGCCTGCGCAGGCTCACCCGTTCCACCAGGCTCCGGCGACCCAGCTCGCCGATGACCCGGGCCAGCGGATGGTGGACATCCACTTCCATGTCCCGGTATGTGCCGAGCACGAGCACCGGCATGTCGGGCAGCAGAGGCGCCAGGTACTCGGTGACCAGCACGGTTGACTCGTCGGCCCAGTGCAGGTCCTCGAGCACCAGCAGCAGCGGCTGGCCCTGCGCGGCGCGGTCCACGAACTCGCTCAGGCTGTTCCACACATAGCGGCGCGCGAGCTCCGCCGGCAGCTCGACGGGCGGCGGGATGTCCGGAAAGACGCGCCTGAGCGCTGGCGCGATACGAGCGATCTCCGCAGCTACGTCGCCCAGTGCCTGTCGCAGCGCCAGCGGGCTGCGCGGGTTGCTGATGGCCTGCTCGATGATCTCGACGTAAGGCATGTAGGGCGGCGCACCGCTCATCTCCACGCAGTGCCCGGTAAGCACCCGCATCCCTCGCATTTGGGCCTCGTCGCAGATCTCAGCCACCAACCGCGACTTGCCAACACCCGGCTCGCCGGCGACCAAGCCGAGTGCGCCGTCACCGGCCAGCGCGTCGTCGACAAGTCGGCGCAAGATGGCCCGTTCGGCGTCACGCTCCACGAACGGCGTGAGCCGCGCGGAGACAGCAGTGGGCCGGGCGCCAGCTGCGCTGTCGTTCCAGGACACCTCGTAAAGCCGCCAGCGCTCCGGAAACCCTCGCAGCCAGAACAATCCCGAGTCGAGAAAGGACCAATCCACCTGCGGCTCGGCCTCTTTGCGGACGTCATCGGTGGTCAAGATCTGCCCGCCGGCCGCCTCGGCCATAACCCGCGCTGCGACGTGCACGGCCTGCCCGAGCAGGTCGCCGTCTCGCTCGGCGACCTGGCCGACGTGAAGGCCGATGCGGATCTCGACGGGGCGCTGCGGGTTGGCGATGTTGTACTCGTGCAAAGCGCGCTCGATAGCGGCGGCGGTGCTGACCGCTGCAACGCGTGGACGGGAAGGAGACGAGAAATCCGTCACCCAGGGACTTGCGCACACTGCCACCGAAGGCGATGACTTTGTCGTGCACGATCTCTGCCTGCAAGCCCAGAATGTCGTCGGCATCCCGGTCGGCCCGAGCTCGCCGCAGCGCAGCTGAGCCGACGATGTCGGTCATCATGATCGTGAGCACCTTGGCTGAAGGGCTGCGATCCGACAAGGCCTGCCTCCGTGTTAGCTGCTTAGCCGCGAACCTGCCCGTTCAGACTACGGCGTCCGAGCGGCGGCACGTTACCGACGGCAACGTGCGTCGATTGCCTGATGCGACGCTTGGCTAAAGCCCTGGCCAGACGTAGTAGGCGTTCCGCCTCAGCGGCGTAGGCAGGCATGCCAAACGTGCGGTAAGCGGACAAAGCCTCCTCGAGCATCTCGGCGGCACGCTCGTGGTCGCCGGAGCCGCCGCGATCCAACAGCATCCGGGCGTGCAGGCGGCATAGGTCGGCCAGTTCGAGCCGGTTGGACATCTGCTGCGGCGACCTCGCGTGCGATGCCGAACTGGCGTTCGGCCTCCTCCCAGCGACGAGCCGCCGCGGCGGCGAGACCGGCACGGGTCTGCACTAGCCGGCCGTCGTAGCTGACCCATCTCTTGTCGAAGCTCGAGCACCCCTTCGACAAGCGGAGACAGTGCCGCCGCCTGCTCGTTCAGACCACACAGGTAGAACGCCTCAACGAAGTTGAGCAGGCAGCTCCACGAGCCCGATGCCGTTGACCCGGTCGAGGCTGGGCAGCTTCGACCGGGCTGACTCGAAGAGTTCCATCACCTCGTCGGCGCGCCCGTAGTAGGCGAGGTGCCGCGCCAGCACCGCGGCGCTTTGCCCGGCGAACGGGCCCGGCGGCTCCAGCTCGACGGCGTTTCGCAGCTGAGCCTCGGCGCGCTCGGCATTGCCTCGCCGGTGCGCGGCCAAGCCCAGGTAGAGGTGGCCCAAGTAGCGCCACGGCAGTCCGCCTCGCTCGCCGATGTCCACGATCTGCGGACCGAGCGCCTCCACCTGCGGGAGGTCACCGAGCATCGCCGCCACGCGGATCCGGTCAGAGAGCACCATGAACGCCGCGCCGAGATGACCCAGTCGCTCGGCGAGGCCCAGCGTCTTGTCGGCGAGGCTTGTCGCCTGCTCGCGACTGCCGACGATCGCCGTCTTCAAAGATCACGAACGCCTGCACGCTGCAGAGATCCCACAGTGCACTCTCCCGCTCGAACGTCTCGGCGGCCCGCAGGCCGACCCGGACTCCCTCGGCGAACTCGGCGTAGACGAAATGGTGGATGGTCTGCATGTGCAGTACGTCGGCCAGCGCCCGCTCGTTGCCCACCTGCTCAGCAAGCGCACGCGCCTGGTCGAACGTGGCCGTTGCCGCGGCATAGTCGCCGCTTACGCTGATCGCAAACGCCAGCGCTGATAGCAGGCGAGCTCTGTCGGCGCTGACGGTGTTGCCGAGTGCCGCCAATGTCCGCCGCCCGACCTGCACTCCCTCGACGAATCGGGCAGTCCATACCAGCTGGTACACCATGGCCCAACCCAACCGACCGATGGCCTCGATTTGTCCGAGAGTCTCGTAGCGGTCCAACGCATCGTTCATCGTGCCAAGCGCGTCCTCCCAGCGACCCACGCTGCGGAGCGCCATCGCCAGCCGCTCCAGCAGCTGCGCACGGCCGAGCTGATCATCGTGTGGCACCCGCGACAGCGCCTTCTCGAAGTAGCCAACCGCGTCGTCGAATGCCGCAGCGTCGTACGCCCGCTCACCCGCGATCCGTCAAGTAGTGAACGAGGCTGTCCCTATCCGCGGCCCGTCCGGCGTGGGACAGGTGGTAGGCGAGCTCTCCGGCGTGTGCCTCGAGGTCGTCGGAGTAATGCCGCGAGATTGCCCCCGCCGCCTGTTGGTGGAGCCGCTCGCGCTCGATCGCAGAGACACCGGACAGCAGCGTCTGGCGGATCAGCTCGTGGCTGAACATGAGCTCGCCAGCGGTTGTGGCGGATGTGATGAGCCTGGCTCGCTCGGCTTCGTCGAACGCATCGACTAGCGCGTCATCGCTCGTGACGGCAACCTCGCCGACGATCTCGGAGGTGAACACCCTGCCGGACACGGCGGCCGCGACCAGCACCTCGTGAGTCGACGCGCTCAGATGGCCCAGTCGTTGCGTCAGCACCAGCCGGATGCTGTCGGGCACCGACACCTCGTCCAGCTGCGCGTCAGGACGCACCCGGCCATGCTCGTCGAGCAGCACTCCCGACTCGACGAGATGCAGGTAGACCTCCTCAACGAAGAACGGGTTGCCCTCGGTCTCGCGGTCGATCATCCGCACCAACTGCTCAGGCGCAGGCTGCCCGGCCAGCGCCTGCAACATCGCGCGTACGCCATCGAAGGACAGCCGGCGCAGGTTCACCCGTTCCACCAAGCGCCGACGCGCCAACTGACCGATGACACGGGCCAGCGGATGCTGGAGATCCACTTCGATGTCCCGGTAGGTGCCGAGCACCAGCACCGGCATCTCAGGCAAAAGCGGCGCCAGGTATTCGGTGAGCAGCACAGTCGACTCATCGGCCCAGTGCAGGTCCTCGAGCACCAGCAGCAGCGGCTGGCCCTGGGCCGCGCGGCCGACGAAGCTGCCGAAACTGTTCCACACGTAGCGGCGCGCCAGCTCCGCCGGCAACTCAACCGGCGGCGGCATGTCAGGAAAGACACGCCGCAGCGCCGGCGCGATACGGGCGATCTCCGGGGCCACATCGCCAAGGGCCTTCCATAGCTCCAGGGAGCTCCGCGGGCCGCTGATCGCCTGTTCGATGATCTCGACATATGGCAGGTACGGCGCGGCACCGCTCATCTCAACGCAGTGCCCAGTGAGCACCCGCATCCCGCGGGCCTGGGCCACGTCGCCGATCTCGGCCACCAGCCGCGACTTGCCGACCCCCGGCTCCCCGGCGACCAATGCCAGCCTGCCGTGGCCGACAAGCGTGTCGTCTACCAGCCGGCGCAAGCGGGCCCTCTCGGCGTCCCGCCCCACGTACGGAATCAGCTGTGCCGGTACCGCACTGGGTCGCTCCACCCCCACAGGGGCGTCGTTCCAGGACACCTCATACAGCCGCCACAGCTCCGGGAAACCCCGCAGCCAGAAAAGGCCCGAGTCGAGAAATGAGTAATCCAGCTGCGGCTCGGCGTGCTTGCGTATCTCGTCAGTGGTCAGGATCTCCCCGCCGACCGCCTCGGCCATGACGCGGGCCGTGACATGCACCGCCTGCCCGCGCAGATCGCCATCCCTCTCGGTGACCTGGCCGGTGTGGATGCCAATGCGGACCTCGACCGCGCGCCGCGGATCGGCGGCGTTGTGCTCGCCCAACGCATCCTGGATGGCGGCCGCGGATCGGACCGCTGCCGCGGCTGTCGGGAATGAGATCAGGAACCCGTCGCCCAGGGACTTGCGCATCTGGCCGCCGAACGCCGTGACCCTGTCGCGCACAATCGCCGCCTGCACTCCCAATATGTCGTCAGCGTCACGGTCACCGCGCATACGCCGCAGCGCAGTGGAGCCGACGACATCAGTCATCATGATCGTGAGCACCGTGGCAGCGCGGCTGCGATCCGACAAGGGCTGCCTCCCACCTTCTGCTCAGACCTGACGTGCCTCGTTCAGACTAGGCGGCAGCGAAAGGCCACCTAGCAGACGGTGACCGGCCGTGGTGGCTGAGGACCGCCGCGGATGATCTCGCTCTGTGCGCCCCGGCTCCTCGCGGCACTTCACTGATCGGGCAGCATGAGGGGGTGGATCGAGATCAGGTGATGCGGTGGGTTGACGGGTACGTCGCTGCGTGGCGCGAGGAAGATCCCGAAGGCGTCGAGCGGTTGTTCACCGAGGATGCGCGTTACCGAAGATCACCGTACGAGGAGTCCGAGGTCGGGCATGACGCGATCAAGGCCTTCTGGCTCGAAGACGCCGGCGAGGTTTTCACGGCAGTGGCGGAACCGGTAGCGGTCGAGGGTCGACAGGCGGTGGTCCGGGTTGAGGTGCGTTACGGCGAACCGGTGGACCAGGAATACCGCGACCTGTGGGTCCTTGAATTCGCCGGCGACGGCCGCGTGCGTGACTTCGAGGAATGGGCGTACTGGCCGGACAAGCCGTACTCAGCCAGTCAGGGGTGAACCTCAGATTCGCCGCTCTGTCTCCGGGTCCGGCCCATCGAAATACTGGTCGATGATCTTTCTGAAGACCTCTTGATCGGGATCGGCGTGCGCGAACAACGTGATCGAGGAGCGCAGCTTGATCGCATCAATGCCGCCGAAGATCTGCTCGGCGCTGAGCCCCTGATGTGAGGCGACGATCTCGGCGCATTCAACCAGGCGTGGTCCGAGTGTGGGATGTGCCAGGTAAGCCCGTGCCTCGGCCAGATCGGTGATCGCGTATGCCTGAGCCATGGCACTCCGACCGAGCCCGGCGATCTGCGGGAAGATGAACCACATCCAGTGACTGGTCTTGTGTCCCTTGCGCAGTTCCGCGACCGCACGCTGGTAGGTGCCACCGCTGTCCTGCGCAATGAGGAAACGCTCCAGGTCCATGGGCCAGACGGTAGTGCCTGGCGCGGCACCAGCTGCCCGAGTGTCGTGACACTAGCCCCCGCCGGCAACCGCCGGAATGATCGAGATCTTGGTGCCCTCAGCCACCTGGGCATCCAGGCCGCCGATGAAACGCACATCGTCGTCACCAACGTAGACATTGACGAAGCGGCGAAGCGCGCCGGAATCGTCCAGAATTCGCGCCCGGATCCCCGGATGACTGCCTTCCAAAGAGTCCAGAACCTCGGCCAGAGTGCTGCCGTCAGCAGTCACCTGTCCTGCGCCTCCGGTGTAGGTGCGCAAGATGGTGGGAATGCGGACGGTGGCACTCATGAACTCGAATCCTTCCAGAAGTCGGCGAACGCCTCGTAGCGCGGTGGAATCGTGATCTTCGGCCCGACGCGGTCAGATATCGCATCGAGCGTCTTCAGCCCATCGCCGGAGTTGATCACCACGGTCTCCGCCCCCGGATCGAGGATGCCGTCGGAGAGGAGTTTGGCAGTCACGCCGACCGTGACGCCGCCAGCGGTCTCGGCAAAGATGCCCTCGGTACGCGCCAGGCGCTGGATGTTGGTTGCCAGGGTGTCGTCGTCCACGTCGGCAACGGCGCCGCCGGTACGGCGCACCACATCGAGGACGTACGGCCCATCCGCCGGATTGCCGATGGCAAGGGACTTCGCGATCGTGTCCGGCTTTACCGGCGCGACGAAATCCTGGCCGGCGCGGAAGGCCTGAGCTACTGGTGAGCAGCCGGTCGCTTGCGCGCCGAAGATCACGAATGGCTTGTCCTCGACCAGGCCGAGCTTGATCAGCTCTCGAAAGCCCTTGTCGATCTTGGTCAACTGTGCGCCGGAAGCGACAGGGACGACGACCTGGTCAGGAAGCCGCCAGCCAAGCTGCTCGGCGATCTCATACCCCAGAGTCTTCGAGCCCTCCGCGTAATAGGGCCGGACGTTGACATTGACGAAGGCCCAGCCCTCTTCCTCGGCCGCGATCTCAATGGCGAGCTTGTTGACGTCGTCGTAGTTGCCCTCGATGGCGATCAGGGTCGTGTCATAGACGGCGGAAGCCAAGATTTTTTGCCGCTCGAGATTGTCGGGCACGAGAACCACCGACTTGATGCCAGCCCGGGCAGCGGCTGCGGCCACAGCATTGGCCAGGTTGCCGGTGGAAGGGCAGGCCAGAACCTGGAGTCCCAGCTCACGGGCAGCCGAGAGTGCCACAGCGACGACACGGTCCTTGAACGAATGCGTCGGATTGCCCGAGTCGTCCTTAACCCAGAGCTGCTTGAGACCAAGATCATCCGCGAGATTGCGGGCATCGACCAGCCGGGTGAACCCGGGATCGGTAGAGCGGAAGGTGGCGATGTCGGCTGGGACCGGCAGTAGCGGGGCATATCGCCAGATGCTCCGCGGGCCCGCCTCGATCCTCCTCCGGGTGATGGTCGGAAATTCGTAGCCGACCTCGAGCGGACCGAAGCACTCGGTACAGGCGTAAAAGGGGCCGAGAGCTGTGTGCGCACCACATTCCCGACAGATCAGGTGCGTCGCGTTTCCGAAGGCGCCTGCCCGGACGCCATGAGCGGGAACTGGACCGGTGTCGACCACCGCAGTCATCATCAATCCTTCTTCATCTTTCTCAGCCGGCTTTCGGCGGAGTCGGAGTTGGCACCGTTTCTGATCGGTCAGCCGGTTGCCGGGGAGTCGTCGGGCCGTTCCCTCGTCCCCTCTGGATGAACACGGCTCAGCCTAGGGCTGGGTGCGAACACAACGCAGGCCTAGTCCGCATCCTGGGAACCAGCCGCGAGCGCCGCTAGTGTCGTGCCTCCTAAGTTCCTTTGCGGTTGGCGTCGTTCAGGTGGGTGCATCGCACGGCCGACGAGGGAGGGATACCGGGTCGTATGTCGACCGAGGAGAACGCCGCGAGGTGCGTGCCTAGGCGGCGCGAACCGTAAAGAGACTTGGGAGACACGACACTAGGCCTCGTGGGCCCCAGTGTCGTGTCACTCGCGCCGCGCCATCCGACCCCTCGGCACATCCTCACCAGTGTCGACGCTGCCAGGATGGAGACTGTGAAACCTGGCTGGCCGGCGACCGGGTGGCAGTGGGTGCGCTTCGTTGGCAACTACGTCAACCTCAGCACGATTGTCGGGCTGGCTGTAGCGAAGCTCGGCCGCGCCACGATCAAGCGCGGCCCGCGCGGCCTGTACCTCGGCGAGGGCTACCACTTCAAGTTCCCCGTCGCTGGCGCGTTCACGATCGGCAATGTGGTCACCACCAGCAGCACGTGGGACAAGATGCTGATCGAGTATCCGTACTTGATCAAGCACGAGGAGGGCCACACCTGGCAGTACCTCTACTGTCTCGGACTGCCTTACTACATCCCCTACGTCATTTTCATGGGCTGGTCGGTGCTGCGTACCGGGGACCGTGCGGCACGGAACTTTTTCGAGCGCCAGGCCGGGCTGGCCTTGGGTGGCTACATTGACTATCCGGTGAGACCGATCGGTGAAGGCATTCGCGCGGTGCTGGGGAAGCTGAGACTCACTCGATCGTGAGATCGATGCCCAACCGTTTCGCCGAGCGGTTGCGCTGCCTGGTCGCCCGCAGTCGACGCAGCCGCTTGACGAGAAGCGGATCCTGAGCGAGCGCCTCCGGCTTGTCGATCAATGCGTTCAGGACCTGGTAGTAGCGCGTAGCGGACATCTGGAACTTGTCCCGGATCGCCTGCTCCTTGGCTCCGGCGAACTTCCACCACTGTCGCTCGAAGCTGAGGATGTCGGCGTCCCGCGCGCTCAACTCAGCAAGCGGCTCTTTAGCGTCATGCTGAGGACTCGAAGCGACGATCATAGGCTCATCGTAAGGTGAAATCACATCGATGTCATTCGTCGCCTCGCGGGATTTGGCCCAGCTTGCCCTCAGCCGCTCGCCATTCGCCACAAAGGAGCAAGATAGCTGCTTGCGGCCAACTCGGCCACTCGACACTCGCAGGGGCGAAGTGCTGTTGGATGGGACCGTGACGGCTTTGACCGGGTGGGGCATTCTCGCCACTGGGCACATCGCATCGGTGTTCGCTCGTGATCTTGCCCTGCTAACGAACGAGGCGCGACTGGTCGCCGTCGGCTCACGCACGATCGAGAGGGCCATGGCGTTCGCGGCTGACCATGGCATTCCCCGGGTGTACGACTCGTACGCGGAGCTGGCTGGAGATCCTGATGTCGACGTGATCTACGTCGCGTCCAGCCACCATGATCATTTCTCGTCCGCGAAGTTGTGTCTGGAGGCCGGAAAGTCTGTCCTGGTTGAGAAACCAATGACCACCAGTCCTGATGACACTGCGGAACTGATCAACCTGGCGGACGAGCGCGGCTTGTTCTTGATGGAGGCTCTTTGGACTCGAACCAACCCATTACTTCGTAAAGCAGTGGCATTGGCCGCCTCAGGTGATCTTGGTGAGATCCGGCATGTTTCAGCCAATTTCGGCTTCGCGTTTCGCGGGACGCCGACTCATCGGTTGCTCGATCCGGCCCAGGCCGGTGGCGCGATCCTGGACGCCGGCGTGTATCCGCTCCATATGGTCAATCTGTTCCTGGGTGAGCCGGCGGACCTGTTCGGTTATGGGAGCCACGCAGCAACTGGTGTGGACAGTCACGCCGCCGCTCTGCTCAACTACCCGGCGACCGAGGATCGCCCGGGCGCGACAGCAACGGTGATCTGCTCACTGGAGGCGGACCTGCCCACCAGCCTCGAGGTGTTCGGCAGCTTCGGCCGGATCATGATCAACGACTTTTTCATCCTGCCGAAGGAAATGCTGGTCTATCGCGGTCATCATCGTGATGTGGCACCTGAGGTTCTGGTGACTCAGTGGCCCGGCAACGGCTACACCTTCCAAGCTCAAGAAGTCATGCGCTGCCTGCGGGCCGGAGAAGTGGCGTCACCGATGGTCCCGTGGCGCGACTCGCTGGCCGTCGCGCGTACGCTCGCCCTCTGGAAAGCCGCAGTCGGTGATCCAACACCCCAACAGGAGGAATCGTGATGGAGCTGCTCACGGGGGTGATTCAGCCGTACGCCTGGGGTTCGCGGACGGCAATCGCGGAGTTCCTTGGCGTGGAACCTACGGGCGAGCCACAGGCCGAACTATGGTTTGGCGCGCATCCACTCGCCCCATCCCTGGCGGACGGCGAACCGCTGGACAAGCTTGTCGCTTACGACCCGGTAGGTGTGGTTGGCCGGGCCTCCGTCGAGGTGTTCGGCTCGCGGCTGCCTTTTCTGCTCAAGATCATCGCCGCCGCACAGCCGCTGTCCCTGCAGGCACATCCGTCACGCGAGCAGGCAGAAGCTGGCTATGCGCGGGAGCAGGCGGCCGGTGTGCCCAGAGACGCACCGCACCGGACCTATCGCGACGGCTGGCCAAAGCCTGAGCTTTTGTGTGCAATCGTCGAGACTGAGGCTCTTTGCGGATTCCGTGAACCGGAAGAGACCTACCACCTGTTGGAGAAGCTGGGAGTTGACAGCGCTCTCGAGCTGGTCGCTCCTCTGGCGTATGCCGACGTGCCGGCCGCAGAGCGATTGAGGGCGGTGTTCTCGCGACTACTGCGCCTTACACCGGATGAGCGGACCGTGATCTCGGAGATTGTGCAGGCTGCAGGGACGGTAACGGCGCCGGATGACCTGGTGGCATTCGCGCGCACCGCCGGCGAGCTCAATGCGCACTATCCGGGCGACCCGGGCGTCTTGGCCGCTCTGCTGATGAACCGGATCACTCTGCAGCCGGGAGATGCGCTGTTCATGCCGTCTGGAAATCTGCACGCCTACCTGAGTGGAGGCGGGGTGGAGATCATGGCCAACTCCGACAATGTGATGCGCGGCGGTCTGACCCCAAAACATGTCGAGGTTGACGAGCTGCTGACGATCTTGGATTTCACACCCGGTCTTCGGGGCTTGATCACGCCCGTCGAGGAGTCGCGTGGGGTGTGGCGTTATCCGACGCCGGCGCCGGAGTTTACGCTCTGGCGCGTTGAGCCGCACGGTGAGGCGGTGGCAGTTCCAGCGGCCGGTAGTGGGCGCGTAGTGCTAGTAACCGACGGTGACCTCACAGCTACGTCGTCAACGTCAAAACTTGATCTAGTACGTGGCGAGGCGGCTCTGCTGAGTGCGGGAGAGGAGGCCGTGCTCACCGGTCGCGGGACGGCCTTCGTGGGCGGCCCTGGGATCTTCTGATCCCAAATTTGGGTAGGCTTTCCCGGCATCGCTGGCGTGGCGCAATCGATAGCGCAGCTGTCTTGCTCGTTGTCAGTGGAGCCAGGTTCAGGCCCAACGATCTTGTATTGCAGCTAGAGCTAGTTGGCGCCGACTGCTTTGTCGATCACAGCCAGCGTGGAGGGACCCGCAGCAATCCCTCGCGTACATACGGCATCGGCACCCACTGATGCGGCTGTCGCGAGCCCATGTCTCAGCGGTGCGCCGCGCGCATGGTCATGCCTGACTGGCCGAGGCCTCGATGAACTTCACATCGATATGCCAAAGCCACCGGGAACCGCCCGCCGAGCACCGGCCCAGCTGCGCCTCACGCCACCGCGTCAGCGGGCCCGGGTGATGCGTTCGAGCACCCGGCCTGGCAACGGCATGTGTGGAGCGCACCAGACGTTTCGCTTCTCATAGGGCCAGGCGTAGATCGGGTTGCCGTCACGAATCAGGTCGAGCAGACGTTGTTCCCCGAGCTCGTCGGCGGACCACTCGTACAGGCGTTGCAGCCGCGGCACGATCACCCCGTAGTCGAGCAGCCGGCCAAGAGGCTGCTCGTCGGCGATGTACCACTCGACATCCTGCTCGAGCGGGTAGTAGTCCGGGACGACGCGGCGGAGCGAAAGGAACGCGCCCGCCATCCCGAGCCGGGGATCGCCGAGCACGCGGGCAAGCGGAGCGAATCGCCCCAGCGCGAGGCGCGGGGCCGCAACGAGGGCGTGCGCGTAGAGCACGCGCGCCAGCGCAACGTTCATGAAGAAGCGCTCAGGGACGTTCTCTTCTTCGGCAAGCCCTTCGTGCTCCAGGTAGCCGGCCAGGATGCTGGCGTTGTGGGCCCGATACCAATGAGACGGTGTCGGGATAGCGATGAACTCCAGCCACAGCCGCACGGCCTGCGACGAGGGATCTCCACTGAGGCTCCCGACCAGCGCGATCGCTTCGCAGCCGTCTCGCAACAGGCGATCGTTCATCGCCCGCCACCAGACGCTGCCCGACGGCGCCGCGTTCAGCCGATTGAGCAGACCGCGGTGCGCCTGCCAGCGCATGAACGACAGCGCCGCCCGACGGAACGGCAGATGTCGGGGCGCGTGTCCAGTCGGCCCGTGGTAGGTCCGGGCGAGCAGCGCGAGACGCGCCGCCGGATCGTCGCGCGCTGCCGCGACCTGCGCGTCAGCCCACGCGAGCGCGTCTCGGTATTCGCTCATTACCGGCTCGACCACGGCTCCTCAGGCATGAGACCCCGGGTCACGGCGCCAACACGCGGCGCACCCAGGACTCACGTGTCTGCACGGCTGCCTGCGACACCGCCGCCGTCGGCACGATCGTCTGGAACCCGTGGAAGCCGCCCGCCCAGACGTGGAGCTCGGCGCTGCCGCCCGCCTCCCAGATCCCGCTCGCGAGGGCGACGGCCTCGTCGCGGAACACCTCGGCGCTCCCTGCCTCGATGTAGGCGGGCGGCAGGCCCGACAGGTCGGTCGCACGTGCCGGCGCCGCGTAGAGCGACACGTCGGCAGTGCCGCGGCGATCGCCGAGCAGCGCCGTCCATCCGGTCTCGTTGCTGGTGCGATCCCAGATCCCAACGCCGTCGATCTGCTGCGCTGAGACGGTCTCGTTCCGATCGTCGAGCATCGGCCACATGAGCAGCATTGCGGCCGGCATCGGCCTACGGCGATCACGGGCTAGCAGCGTCGTTCCGACACTGAGGCCCCCGCCGGCGCTCGGGCCCCCAATGAGCACCCGTCGCGGGTCGAAGCCGAACACGTCAGCGCGGCCCGCGAACCACTCGAGCCCCGCGTAGCAGTCCTCGACGGGAACCGGGTCGGGGAACTCGGGTGCGAGACGGTATTCCACGGCGGCCGCGACGGCGCCGTACTCGAGGACCCACTCGACGAGCATCGGTGCGACCGCCCATCGGCTCCCGCCGATCATGCCCCCACCGTGGATGAGATAGACGCCCGGACCCGCCGCACCCTGGTGGCCGCTGCGCCGCAGCACCGTAACGACGATCTCGCCGTCACCGTGACCGGTCACGGCGTGGTCGGTGATCTCGACCGGCCGCCCCGCGATGACGTCATCGAGCGACGACGGACGCGAGGTCGCCGCTCGGAACTCCGCAATGGAGCCCGGCTCGAGCCTGGTGAAGAACGCGGGCACCGCGTCGAGAGCGGGTTCGAGCTCACCGTCGAACGGTGGCCGAGCACGTGCGGTCATCTCGAGCCTCCGGTCTCGATCACTGCGATGTGACCGATGCTCCACCATCTTCGGACTCGCCGTCGAGCGGGACATCGTGCGCATGGACCGGCCGCTGCCGGCGGTGCGGGGCTGTGGGAGTCTCGCATCCACAGCCAGTACCTGCCACGGCCGGAGGCACTGTGCCGCGTCGTCGATGCTCGCGTCCAGCGCTGACATCGCCGTGGTGTCCAAGCTCCTTAGGCACGCCTCGATCTCGATTACCGCTGACCCGTATGGGCACCTGATCGGCACGGTTGCATCAGACGCCGTAACTGGAGCCGCTAGATTGATCGCGCACACACGGTGCACACACTTGAGGGAGTGAGCGCCTGATGTGGGTTGATCCTCGGCGGCTAGAGCGCCTCCCACTAGGGCAAATAGCCGTCGTGCTGGCGTGGCGCAATCGGTAGCGCAGCTGTCTTGTAAACAGCAGGTTAGGAGTTCGAGTCTCCTCGCCAGCTCCATTAGTCGGCCTTGTCAGAGCCGCATTCTCCCGCTGGGCTGTGGCTCTCTCGGCTTCCACAGCGTCCTGGATCGGTCCGAGATTCACAGAAATTTCACTGTGCGGTTCCGGTTCATGCTTGACCATCGGGTTCCGGGAGCTGCTTGACAGTTTCAAGACGCGGTTCCGGTTCCTGCGCGACAGTCGTTCCGGTAGGTGCTTGACCCTTTTTCCTGCTTCGGAACTGTTGCGGTGTCGTTCGGTGCGAGACGTCGCCTGACGAATGATCTTGATAGTGCCCGTGGGGGCCAGCCCAGTCAAAGCCGCCGAGAAAGCGTCCCTGTTGATACAGCGCCGATAGGGCCTCCTTGATCGTCGCCCCGGCTCGGGCGGCGTCAATCAGGTCTGGCCGGAGGATGTAGCCGTAGTAGTTCTCAGCCCAGACCGGTTCGGCTCGAAACCAGACCGTCTCTTGACCAAGGAAATCCGTGCCGCCGAAGTAGCTGTCTCGATAGAGCCACTCGTCGCTTTGAAACGCGAGGTCATGTGAGCCGAGCCGGCTTGACTCGGCGGTGGTGCCGCTTCCCACGTACGTCGACACCTTCGCGCGTACGACGAAGGCCCCCAGGTCACCAAGTCTCACCATGAGCCATTACTACCCGATGAACCGCTTCGGGCTCGAGCGCGGGAACCGCTATCCGGCACCCGGGAGCGGTGAGGTTGTGACGAGGAGGTTAACAGTGCTGCTTTCCCCATCGCGGAAGCTTCGTGCTGAGTATCGTTGGCGCTCGCCCCGCCGGTCACCCCCGGTAACTCGTGTGCACCCGAGAGATATGAAACCGGCCGGCGGGGCTCCTTTTCACCAGGGTAAGTTCGCTGGGAGGCTCCAACTAGCTCCAGGTCTTGTGCCGCCAACTAGCTGGAGCTTCCCCCGTTGCGGCCACCCAAGATCTATTGCCGCGCAGAATCGCTGAAAAGTCCAGAGCTTGGCCCGATTTATCCGATGCCACCCGGATCTGCGCGAAATCTTGCGGTCTAGAGCGTTCGTCGGACCTGCCGAATCCGACGCGGACCGCGTGCGCAGAATTTTCGCACTTCCCAGCCGACGCGGACGCCCCAGCCAGGCTCGAATCCCTGGAAGCCCAGCCATGGGTCGCAGTCCAATATGTCCCCACACTGGAAGTTGAAACAGTCCGCCAAGCGATCTCTGACAATTTCCAGGCCATCACATCACGATCTTGGTCGTCGGCCTCGATGGCTCGGCCATTGCCGCCGCCCATCCCGGATCGCGTGCCCAGAATTTTCTTTGCGCCCATCCCCTTCTGAGAGGGAGATCAGATAGCTGGAGCACCGCCGCTTGGCTGTCTGCCGACCAGCCACATCTCCGCCGACCCAGTGCCCGCTGTCGAAGACAAAGCCGAGGACCACAAAGATCCATCCCTCCTCGGACAGACGGAAGAACACGAATCTTCTTGACGGTTACGGCACGCCGGGCGGCGGGTTGACCAGGAATCCGCTGGCGCCGTTGCAGGAGTCGCCGGGCTGGAAGCCAGACGCCTTGAGATCCTGCGGGGTGGCCCCCGCGTCCCTCTCGGCCTGCTGGACGTGGCCCCAGTTCTGCGGCGGTGCGCCGGGACCGGCAGGTGTGCCCTCTTCGCCGTCCTCCAGGCCGGAGAACACGCAGATGGAGTTGGCGTGGGCCGGACCTTGAGTGTCCCCGCCAGTGCCGGTCTTCTCTCCGGCCTGCGCCGAGCCGACGCCAGCGCCGAGCAGGAGCACGGTGGCGGCGGTCGTGCCCAGTACTGTTCTGAGTCGCATGTGTTCCCCCGTGGGTTGGTTAGGTTCTCCGCAACCTAGCGGAAAATGAGAGCGCGCACGGGGAAAGTGCCGACTTCAAGTGGTGTGTCGCGGCCTGTTTCGCGCACACGCGGTCTGCATGCCGGATTGCTTCTTTCGGACTCCCCAACAATCGGAGCCCCGCACCCAGAGCACACCCGAGCCGTGACGGCAACCTCCGCCGCGCACTCACGACACCTCATCTGGGTGATGATGGCCTATGGATTGGGCCGCGGTGGGGTGTTGGCTGGATCGTTATGAGCTCGAGGACCGCGCTAGCGAAGTGCTCTTATGTCAGATCACCGACCGTCTCCGGATCAAGACCCTCAGTGGCGTGGCCTCTTCCAGCAGAATCGCTTGCATGTTCTAATCGGATATGGATCTGAACGACGATGACCTGCAGCAGCTTGCCGCCGCTGATCGCAGGGCAGTCGACCCGCCGATCCAGGTGGAGATGGCCACTTGGTCGCCTGGAGGCCAGCTCGATTGGTGGGTCAAAGAGCGTCAGCAGTGGCTCGGCCGGGTACGCGGTGCCGACGGCCGGCAACGGTGGATCAAAGCTGTTGATCTTCGTCCAGCGAGCGGCTCGCAGCGATGATCAATAGGTTGGGTCGGCGCCGCCTGGACCAGACACGAGACTGGCCTTGTTCACAATGGCTTTCGGTCCTCCAGCCATAGATCTGGTGCCTCCTCCGTCATTTGACACTATGTGCGGGCCGCCGAGAGTATTGATGATCAATACATCAGATCCCGAGGGGGCGACATGCCTGGATTCGCGTTCGCAATGCCAGTGGTATCTGGCAAGGAGGAGTTGGATCGCAACACGCTGGAGGAGATAGCCGGGCCGCGTCTCGCCGAGCACGAGGCGGCCATGCGCGACGCGGGTATCAGCCGTCATGCCGCCTGGCATCAGCAAACGCCGGACGGGACCCTCGCCTTGGTCTATATGGAAGCGCCCGACGAAGCGGCGATTGGAAAGTTCGCGGCATCCGATGCGCCGTTCAACGCCTGGTTCCGTGAAGTGATGAAGGAAGTCCACGGCGTGGACATCTCCCAGCCAGGACCCCCGGTAACGAAAATTCTGGACGTCCAGCTCTAAGTAGACGGCCGTCAACGGTGGATCAGAGCTGTTGATCTTCGTCCGGCGAGCGGCTCACAGCCATGACTTGTCGCCGTCATTCGTCGCTGATCATCGGTGAAGAGGCTAGCCCTTCGGACCCAGTGGAGGACCTAGCACCGTTTGGCCGTACCGGCTCATGATCTCCACCACCGTCTCGCGGTCCTTCAGCGGTTCGTCATTCGGGTGGGGGGATCCGCACAAGCAGCTACAGTCGGGAAGTGTCCAGACCGACTGCACCCCGCGGCTTGGTGCTAGTGCTGACCGCCGTGGCTGTGGGGCTGGTGGTCGTGGAACTGTTTCCCCTCATCCCAATGGGCTGGTCCGGTGTCTGTTTTAGGGTCGATCCAGTGCTCGGGTGGCTCGATCTTGGCGTCGACGCCTGCGTGCTCTTTGAGTAGGTAGAGCAGATTGGTTCCTGATAGCAGTTCCAGTGGCTTGTCGTTGGCGAAGTCAAACGACGCCTTGCCATAACCGGAGGTGGTGACCAGGATGCCCTTGGTGGCGCCCTCGTTGTGGACGCTGCCGAACAGGTCCCGCACAGCGCTGACAGGCACGGTGTTCTTGTAGCGCTTGGCCTGGCTGATGACCTTGCCACCGAAAATCGCGCGGTTGTCGAACGCGACACAGTCCACCCGGCCGTCGCGCGACGGCTGGGTCAAACGAGTTTCGAGGCCCATGTTGGTGAACAGATTGGTGATCAGTGACTCTTCCACGTGCCGCAGTTCTCGGTGTCGAAAAACTCGCCTTTCTTGATCGTTACCGATTGGCGAGCGGGGCCTTTTTGTACCCTCATGTCAATGGTCGAGCCGCCGCTGTCGACCCAGCTGCGCTCCCAGTAGCAGAACGCGCCTTCGGGCACGTTGGTCTTGTACTTTCCAGCTTTGACATCAATGCCCACCTCGTGAATGCCATCGCTGATCGTGTCGGCGACCTCTGGTTGATCTTGCTCCTTGGGTTTGGGCTCGCTGGATTCTTCGGCTGGGAGATTCTCGGTCTCGGTCACAGTCGCCGTGGCCTCAGGCCCTGCCGTGGTGGTGGGTTCTCCGCCGAATGCGAAGAGCATGCCGACGAACAAACTGATCACTGCGGTGATGATCACCGTGGGCCAGCCGAACCTCTTCGCCCACTTCGGCGGCTGCTGAACTGGGACAGGGCCATATGGAGGCTCCAAGCCGTCGGGCCTGGCATTCCCAGCAGAGGCCACGTTTGAGACTGGGGCTGCGGTAAGGGCTCTGTGGGTGGCCCCGGGGGCGTCGGCGGCTGGGACATCAGCGTCCTTTGGGAGTGGTGAGCGTAGGCCAGGTTGGCGTAGAGCAGTCTCTTCGGTGAGGATACGCATGCATCGTGCCTGGATCTTTACTCGACTGCCGCCGCCCCACCAGCGCGGATGGATGGCCAGCAACCGATTATGTCCTCATTGACACCGATGGTGATGGCGTGCCGGATGTCGTGCGGGCCGAGTTCTCCAGGAACCGGTTCACGTTTAGCTGTCCCTGAGCAACAAGAGAAAACACCGGCTACTGACGGGCATCGCGATGGTCACGATGGTAGGCGTCGGCGTCGGTTCAACTCCGTCCGCGACGCCTAAGCGTGTCTTTGCCTGCACTTTGATCTCACGATCGTGGCAGCAGTCTCGCGGCGCATGGTTTGATCACGGATCAGATCACGGCACGGCGAACGCTAAGGCCCGCTAGCGTTCCGGTCGTGAGCGAGGCAGGGCACGGCACGTCGGCCCGCTGGCACGCTGGGTGCCACTGCACCCAATGCCGGAGTGCACATAGCGACACCCAGCGGCCTGGGGACGAGCCCGATCGCAAGCACGCCTGCCCGTCGAGGTGCGGCAGCAGTTCCTGGACGCCATCTACGCGGGCCGGCCGTTCCGGGCGGTACTCCGTGACCTCGGGCTGACCTCAAATCGGGTGTTTGGGCTCACCAGGACTGACCAGGAATGGTCCGAGAAGCTGGATGCTGCGCTGACGGCAGCCCGGCGCGAGGACCTCCAGCACGGCACCAACGCCGCCTATCTACACGGTTGTGTCTGCAAGGACTGTCGGACGTATCAGCTCGTCAGGATGGGCAGGAACCGGACCTAGGGGCGTTCGCGGTCTTGGGACGGAAGGTCGGGAGCTGAACACGGCTCGGCGACATCCCGAATAGCGGCCAGACTTCCCTGGCGGATGCTATCGGCGGTGGGGTGAGGTCGGGTTGAGGTCGTGTTTCGGCTCGGTCGCGAGTAGATCGACCTTGGCCTCAAGTCGCCGGACCGTGGCGTGCAGGTCCTCTGCTTGCTCCTTTTCGGCCTCAACGCTCTCGACTAACCAGGACGCCAGGGTTGCGGTGACCGTGCCCAATAGCGCGATCCCGCCAAGCATCAGCCCGAAGCCCACCATGCGTCCGATGCTGGTCACTGGGTAGTGGTCGCCGTAGCCGACGGTGGTCATGGTCGTGACCGCCCACCAGATCGCGTCGCCGAAGTCGCTGATGTTGGCGTCGGGGCTCGACCGCTCGACATCAAGTACGGCTATGGCGGCGACGAAGGCCAGCAGGGAGGCGCCCCCGGCCACGTAGATCGCTACCCGGCCCCGCAGCCCGGTCTGGGCTCGCCGGTTCAGCACCGAGAGCAGCGGGATCAGCCGGAGCAGACGCAACGGCCTGAGCAGGGGTAGGACGATCACCAGGAGGTCGTACCAGTGCCGCCCCAGGTATCGCAGCCGCTTGTCTGCCAAGGCCAACCGGACAAGGAGGTCGACTGACGAAGATTCCCCAAGTGATCCAGCTCAGCCAGCGACACAAGTCAAGCAGCCAGGTCGGCAGGTTCGGGTCGAGGACTGGGAGGGCGTACGCGGCCAGGAAGATCACGGCGGCAACCATCAGCGGCCAGTTGGTCGCCTTCTCCCAGCGTCGTCTTTGTGCCGCCCGCTCAGAGGCTTCTGCTGTCATGTCGGCATCACTCGCCGACCGCCACTAGGTGATCGGCTAGGCCGGGATAGTTGGCATTTTCGGCCAAGACCTTCTGAAAATCCTTCCGGGCCATGGCTCGTTTACCCTCGGCAAGGTAGCACTGGCCTCGCTCGACAAGCGCCAGATGACGAAGGGTAGCGGGCCGGGAGCGTGCTGCCAGCGCCTTCTTGAAGGATTCGCGAGCGGCATCGAACATCCTCAGCTCGCGGAAGGCGACCCCTCGTTGAATCAACAGGTACGTCAGCAGCTCATCATGATTTTCCAGCTCGTTTGTCAGGTCGACGATGTCGCTCCACCGGTCCTGTGATGCGTACAACTCGGCGAGCGAGACTGCGGTGGGGCTGGAGGGAGTCAAGGATTCGACACAATCTATGGCCTGCGCAGCGTCCCCGGTCGCTTGGCGAAGCTCGGCCAGCAGCAGCCCCAGCGCGTCACGGTCGGCCGGAAGTGCCGCGGTGATCTCCGCTGTCAGGCCGAGCACGATTGTGAGGCCGGGCATGTACCGGTTCAGGAATGGGTCGCGGGCCGGGTCGTATCCGGAGGACCACAACCACTCCACTCTCCGCCGCGCCGCGGGTAGGTCCGCGCTGGGTAGGAGATGCATCACTGTCTCGAGAAAGGCCACCACGTGATGCGAGCGCGGATCGAGCTTGGCGACATCAGCGATATCGGGCGGACTCGGCCGTCGAATGGTTGCCGTCCAGAGCTGTTTCTCCCACTTGGGCGCGAACAAGCCCGGCGTCGGCGAGGCCGGCTCCGACGGTCGGCTCGGGCTGCTCGGCGCCGCCGAACCGCCAGGAGGGCGCGCGGAAGGCCTGAGCGTTTCCGTATGCGAGATGCCGGATCCGGGAAGGCTGAGTGTCTGTGTCACTCGCCCGCTGGAATGAACTGAGAGCTTCGCTCCACGGGGACCGGCGCTGACGCCGATGCCCCTCGGGGTCACCGTCATCCTGACCCCCGGAGCCAACTTGAAGCTCTTCCTGACCCTGAAACCCACCGCTACAGCCTCTTCCCTTACGTCTTGCCGGGCCAACGCCCGACCAAGATGTGCATCCTGATCACGACCATCGCATCCGACTCCGTCACCGTCTCGGTCCAGGTCGTAGGGGTCGGAACCCGTGACACTGACGGGTCCGGTGTACTTGGGTCCGTTGCCTGAGCCACCACCACAGTCATAGTCCGAGGCGGGGGGAAGGCACGGAGAGTAGCCCAGCGTGCAATTGCTAGTAGCGCCGGCGTCGGGGCTGCGTTGCACGTTCGAAATCACGATGCGAACGACTGAATTCGGTTTGGCCGGTGTTCCCCCGGTGGGTGACTGACTGAGTACAACCCCGTCCCGACCGCTGGTCTTGGTCTGGGTTGTCTTCTTGACCGTGAAGCCAGCATCCTTGAGCTTCTTGATTGCCGAAGCTTCCGACTTGCCAACTACCGAGGGCACTTGTGGGAGCGGCGCTGCGACAACGAGAGCCACGCTGGAACCGGGCTCCAACTTTGTGCCCTTATCGACACGTTGCTCTAAGACGGTGTCCTTCCTCTCGCTGGACGGTTGGCGATCGACCGTCCCCCACCTCAAGGCCGGCGGCGCCCAACTTACGCTTCGCTTCGGCCAGGCTAAGACCCTCAACAGCCGGAACCCGAGCCAGTGTCGGGGTCGGTTTCGGGGTCGGTTTCGGCGGCGCAGCTGTTGGCTGATCAGATGGACTGCTGGTAGCAGTAGGCGAGGCGTCCGGGGGCGGCGGAGCGGTCGCATTTGGTGCCGGGTCGTCCGCTCCGCTGGCGATGGAACCGATCAGCAGAAGCGCCGCCAGCCCGCCGCCTACGCTGGTCAGCAGCTTGTGCCGCCCAAACCACGAGCCCTCCTTCTTGTCGGGCAGCCAGAACTGCCAGCCATTCGGTGGCGGTGGCCAGTTCGCGGGCGCTTTCCAGCCGGCCGGTGGTGTCCATCCTGGCGGCGGTGTTGGCCAGTTGGGCGGTGGGTTGTACTTCGGCATTTCTTGCCCTTCTAGTTTTGCTGGCTCTGCATTGGCCAGAGATTGCTTATCGGGGGGCTGGTGCAGTCCTCTGGCTTGTCATTACTTCCTTGTGGGGGTGTTCGATGCCCGCTATCAGATAGATCTGACCCTGCTGGGGACTCTATCAGAGCTCTATCGGGCTTCCAAATCGTCTCTGTGGGGCAAAACAGCGCCATAGTGCTAGGCTTTTGTCTTATGGCGCGCCCCTATGGAGACCCAGTGGAGATTGTTACTGCGCCCATCCCCGCGCAGTCCCCGTTCATCCCCGCTGACGCGAAGATCGTCGTGGGGGCGGTCGCTCCGGCGTCCCCAGACCCGATCCCGATCGTGCTGCTACCGGGCTTCGAGTACCGGATGCTGGAGTGGCGGCACCCGACCACCCACGAAATTCACTGGCGGCTCGAGCGGAGGAAGTCCGCCCAATACGGCGACGACGGCGAATAACCTCACCGACGCCAACCCGGGGGACTTTGACCGGTGCACGCCGGGCCCGGCACCCGAGTGCTCCTGTCAAGGGGATCGAGAGAGGAGCACGGCACCAACGCCGCGTACATACACTGCTGCGTGCAGCGAGTGCCGGGAGCATCAGCAGGTTCGGATGGCGCAGGAACCGGGGCTGAGAAACACGCGTTTCTACAGCGGTCAGCTGATGACCTTGATGCTGAGCACCTGGAGGTGCGGAGCGCTGGTCTCGCCGCCGATCTGGGTCTCGTAATCGTAGGACCCGAGCACCTCCACCGAGGCCCGGAACACATCATCCTCGACCAGGTCGTCGAGCTGCTTGGCGGTCCCAGTAAAGACGGTGTTCTTGCCGTCGAAAAAGCCGTAGCTCATCGTGTTGGTGTGTGCCGTGTCGGCCCGGAATCCTTCGTCGCCGGTGGCCGAGTCGAACTGGGTAACCTGGCCGTAGATGATGTAACGCTCACCGATGTGGCTGTCGGGATTCTTGACCACCTTCGCCCACTCGCGCTTGGTCACGCGCTGCGCTGGCTCGGCCTTCGGCTCAGGCTTGGTTGTCTTCTTCGGCTCCGGCTCCGATGACTCCGGCGCCTCCTCATCCCCGATGGGGGAGGCTTCGGCGGTTGACTGGGCCATCTGGTGGGGTGGGCTGCTGAAGCCGTTGAGGATGGCGCCGCACGAAGCTAACCCGAGAATCGCGATGAGAACGCCGAGCTTCCAACCGACGTTCCGCTGTATCCAATTTCCCTTTTTCGACTCCGGCTGGCCGGTGCCCGGTGGTGGGTGTGCGGGGCCCATCACGGCCGGTCCACCACCGCATGACACCTTGGCTGTCGGGGTAGTAGCCGGGTTGAGCGGCAGGTGGTGTGGCTGGTTGCGGCATTGGCCGCGTTACCTCGGTCCAGCGTTGGCCGTCCCATAGCCGCATAACGCCTTGGCTGTCGGGGTAGAAGCCGGGTGTCAGGTCGGATGGCGGCGGCATGTTGGGTTGGGTCACGATGATGATCCTTTCTGTTTTCTGATGGGTTTGCTGGGGTTACCAGAACAGGAACAGGCCAGGCACAACACGGTGAGGAGCGCCAGCATCAGTGACCAATGCCGGGTCATAGCTTCCGCTCCCGTCGAATCTGAGCCAGCTTCACGACGGCAGTAGCGAAAGTGCGGGCGGCGGCATCGGCAGCGACCGGAAACAGTCGCGGATGCAGTACAGAGGGCTTAGACGGCCACCGGACGATGACCACGGCGGGCGTCTCGTTAGCCTCGATTAGCTCGATCACGAGCGTGTCCGTGGCGGTCAGTTGGGCTGAGGACAGCTCGGTTACTTTGGACATTGGAGTTGAGCTCCTCTCGGCGTTTTAAGTAATTAAGTTTACGTATGCATGGGATACTGAGCCGTGGCTGGTGCGACCGCTGAACCCTTGCTGCTGCGGGACAACGACCGAGATGAGCTGGTTGTGCTGACCCGGTCGAGTTCGGTGGGTGCGGGGTTGGCCGCTCGGGCCCGGATCGTGCTGTTGGCCGCCGAGGGCACGCCGAACGTGGAGATCGCCCGGCTGGTGGGGGTGAGCCGGCCGACGGTGAACGCATGGCGAACCCGGTATGCCGAGCGCGGGCTGCCTGGGCTAGCCGAGGAGAAACGGTCCGGCCGGAAGCGGTCGATCGATCAGCGTCGGATTGTGGCGGAGACGTTGAGGCCGCCGCCGGCAAGCCTGGGAGTCACGCATTGGTCGTCGCGACTGCTCGCCAATCGGCTGGGCACCAGCCACGTCACCATCGCCGAGGCCTGGAAGCGGTACGGGGTGAAACCGTGGAGGGCCGAGACCTTCAGGTTCTCCACTGACCCCGAGCTGGAGGCCAAGGTCACCGACGTCATCGGCTTGTACCTGGCGCCGCCGGAGAACGCGATCGTGTTGTGTTGCGACGAGAAGTCCCAGATTCAGGCGTTGAACCGGACCCAGAAGACCCTGCCGATGCAGCCCGGTCATGCCGAGCAGCGCACCCACGACTACGTTCGGCACGGCACCACCACCTTGTTCGCCGCATTGGAGATCGCGACCGGCAGGGTCACCGGGTTGTGCAAGAACCGGCACCGGCACCAGGAGTTCCTGGCCTTCCTCAAGCACGTTGCCCGGGCCTACCCCGACGATGAGCTGCACCTGGTGATGGACAACTATGCGGCCCACAAGCACCCGAACGTCAGGGCATGGCTTGCCGGTAATCCCAGGATCCACGTGCACTTCACCCCGACCTCCGGATCCTGGCTGAATCTGGTTGAGGTGTGGTTCTCCATCATCGAACGCCAGGCCATCCACCGTGGCAGCTTCCCATCCGTCCGCGATCTCATGATCAAGATCCGGGCCTTCATCAACGGCTGGAACGACCGCTGCCATCCCTTCATCTGGACCAAGCCCGCCGACCAAGTCCTCGAGAAAATCAAACGTAAAAAGAACTCGCTAACGCGCCACTAGTTAGCTGGGATCTCAGGCCCGGCCTGTGCTTTCGATCACGGGTCGGGCCGCTTCTATTTGGGCCTTGTTAATTGAGCGTGGACATCACCCCTTCCGTTTCACGGTGAGTTTCACTTCACTAGCCGCAATTGGGCGTCACAGGACGTATGAGATGGCATAGCCAAGGATCGAGAATGTGGCCCTGACCAGCACAGGAAGGCAATGGACGCACGGGCCGATATGACCCGGATCGGGCTTGTAAACAGCAGGTTAGGGGTTCGAGTCCCCTCGCCAGCTCTCTGACAAGGGCAAACACCGCCTCACGCCATCGCGCCGGTCCCCGGCCCCACAGATTCCCGAGGAAATTGACTCCACTGGGTTGCCGAGCGCCAGAGCGACATCGGCAGCCCGCCGCGACGGTTCGGGAGGAGCGCATTCGCGTTCAGCCGCGGCGGCAAGGCCCAATCGGCCCGCTCGTTTGGCGAGATTGCCTTGGCGCCAGAATGTCGACGTGACGAACCTGCAGCTAAAACCTGGATGCTCGTGGGCAGAGACCTACGCCCGATGCGTGTCGGTGGCACCGGAGGCCTTCGAGTCCGACCGCATCCGCAACCTGTTGCACGGCGAGTGGCAGCGCGTGGGAGTGCCCGGCCACCATGTCACCCCGGTCGACCTGTCGCCGATCCATGGCCCGCCACGTGTCGAGCGCGGCATCGCTGCCAGTGCCGTCGAGTATGCCCGCGATCAGCATGCGGCGTGGTCGAAGGTCGGCTTGGCTGAACGCCGCGAACGGGTGACCACCGCGATCGACACGATGGTCCTCCACCGGGACCTGCTCGCCCTCCTGTTGGTCTGGGAAATCGGCAAGCCATGGCGACTGGCCGTGGCCGACGTGGATCGCTGCCTGGACGGGGTCCGGTGGTACGTCGATGAGATTGAACGCCAGCTGGCGATCGGAACTGATGCCGAGCGGCGGCCCTTGCCCGGCCCAGTGTCGAACATTGCGAGCTGGAACTACCCGATGAGCGTGCAGGTGCACGCCGAGCTGGTTCAGGTGCTGGCCGGCAATGCCGTGGTGGCCAAGACACCGAGCCAGGGCGGCTTCCACTGCCTGACGCTCGCCCACGCCTTCATGGCCCGCGCCGGTCTTCCGGTCACACTGCTCAGCGGGATCGGCGGCAAGCTGGGCGACGTGCTGATCAGCAATCCCCGCATAGGGGCACTCGCGTTCGTCGGAGGCCGATCCAACGGACGGGCAGCCGCCACTTCCCTGGCCGACCGCCGCCGCCGTCACTTTCTCGAGCAGGAAGGGCTGAATGCGTGGGGGATATGGGACTTCACCGAGTGGGAGCTGCTCGCCCAGCATCTGCGCAAGGGGTTCGAATACGCCAAGCAGCGGTGCACTGCCTACCCGAGGTATGTCGTCCAGCGACGCTTGTTGCCCGCCTTCCTCGATACTTACTTGCCGGTCGTCGAAGGCTTGCGCTTCGGCCACCCGCTGGCTGTCGAGCGTCCGGATGATCCCCTCCCGGAGCTGGACTTCGGGCCGGTGATCGGGGCCCGGAAGGCCGCGGAACTGGGAGAGCAGTTCGAGGAGGCAATGCGGGGCCGCGGGCTTCCCCTCCACCGCGGCTCGGTGGGTGCGGGGCGCTTCCTTGATGGGCAGGACACCTCGGCATACGTCGCACCGGCCTGCGTCCTCGAGCCACCGGCCCACTGGTCGCTGCACCACGCCGAGCCGTTCGGCCCCCTCGACTCCGTCGTCTGCGTGGACACCGAGGCCGAGCTGCTGGCGGCCATGAATGCCAGCAACGGGTGCCTGGTGGCCAGCCTGGCGACCGACGACATGGACTTCGCGTCGCGCGTTGCCGAGCAGCTACAGGCCTTCAAGGTAGGCATCAATCGACCGCGCAGCAGGGGTGACCGGGAGGAGGTGTTCGGCGGCATGGGTGAGTCGTGGAAGGGTGCCTTCGTCGGCGGAGACCTCCTCGTACAAGCGGTCACGTACGGCCCGCACGGCGAGGACGAGCGGCTGTTCGGCAACTTCCCCGACTACTCGCAGTTCCCCAGCCGCTGACCCATACGGGGCCCACCAGGCCAGACGCCCCCGGCCGCCTTGGCCAGGTTCCTGAACTGGTCTGAGTGCTACTCCGGGCGGTATGTATGGCCCAGTTCATCAACCATCACCTGCGCCCCGGAACAGTCACCGCAGCCGCTGGAGTATGCCTTCCCCGGCCTCCCGCCGTTCCCGTGCCTGCCGTGTCCTCAGCGACCGCAGAGCAGCCACCACAGCCTCATCGAGCGGCAGCGTACGACCGCCGCGCTCGATCTTGAGTGGAACCTCCACGACCCCAGGGCTGAGACCTCGACGCTGGACGCTGCCGATTCTCCGCCCGCTTGCCAGCAGATCAGTCGCGGCTGGTCCAGGTGTGCCTGGGCGAGGTCATGGAGCCTGACATGACCGAGCCGACCAGCTCCAAGCTGTCGCGATAGGTCCGCTGTGGGGTCGGGTGGAAATGACGACGGCCAGCCAGCCAGTCATCGATGGCCTGAGCCAGGGTCACCTTGGTGCGCTTCACCAGAGTGCCACGGGATCGATCAGAGATGATCTTGGACCGCTCCGCCCGGGCCTCTTTCATGGTCCTGAACGTCAAGCATCGCTGATCCCGCTCGCCGGTGCCTACGCGGCGGCCGCCGCCCAAGATCGCAAGCCTGGCGGTAGCCCAATGACAATCATCCAGGAGGTCGAGGACAGGTTGTCCTGCACCTCCGGGACCAAGCGCCCTTGTCGGAGTACAGGCTGTTGGCTTCTACTGACAGTGGAGGTGATCGAATGCGAAAGACGCATAGGTACTTCGTCCTGGTTGTGGCTCTGGCTGTGCTGATGTTATCGGCGTGTGCCGCTGGACCTAATGAGATGGTCGATACCGGCCCGGACCCCGCCGGGTTCTGGCTGGGACTGTGGCAGGGGCTTATCAGTCCGATCACGTTCCTGATCTCGCTGTTTACCCCAGACGTCAACATCTACGAGGTCCAAAACAACGGCAACTGGTACGACTTCGGCTTCATGCTGGGAGTGGTTATGGCGTTCGGCGGTGGCGCAGGCGGGGGTACCGCCTCAGCCGGGCGATATCGCCGGGGCCGAGCCTAGGAAAGACCTCAACAGGCATACCAGCGTCTGGAAGACGATGCGGGCGAGTCGTCCTGACTTGGGCCAAACTAGTGCGCACCGTCGGTGCGGATCGTGGCTAGGGCGCGGCGGACGTCGTCGGTAGGGATCCTCGGCGGTCAGGGTGTGGCTGTCGGCATTGATCTGGACGGTGCGGTAGAAGCGCAGGCTGCGGATGAGTTTCTGGTTGGCGCCGCTCACCCTGGCCCGGTCGGCGTCGAGGTTGCTGATGTGGGGCTTCCAGCCGGCCAGGGAGTAGTTCCCCAATCGAGTGTGCGCAAAATGTCGCCGAAGCCGGCTTAGGCGCCATTTCGGCGACGATTAGCGCACACTCGATCACCCAATGCGTTGGACGCTGCCGTTTTCCTTAGCTCGACCCGCGATCGTGACAGTCAAGTCGGCACGACGTTTCCACACCACCTGGACAGCGACATCCCCAGACGAGGACGGCACGTCGGCACATACGCCGCAGACCCGCCCCTTGCCGACTCGCCGCTAGTGCGCAATTCTCAACTCTGTCGGGCGAGAATCACCTGGTCAAAGCCATATTCGCCCCCATCAAACCCGAAGACGTGGCCCAAGTCGGGTCAAATGAGCCGAGCCGGCTTGACTGCCGCTGCTGGAGTCGACGCTGCAGCTAGTTGGTCGGCTTCAGCGTGGAAGACGATGCGGGCGAGTCGTCGCTGTGATCCGACCGATGAGGAACCCTCCGCGCACAACAAGGGGGTAAATTCACTGGGAGGCTCCAACTAGCTCCAGGTCTTTTGCCGCCAACTAGCTGGAGCTTCCCCCCTGTTGCGGCCGCCCAAGATCTATTCCCGCGCGGAATCGCTGAAAAGTCCAGAGCCTGGCGCGATTTACCCGATGCCAGCCGGATCTGCGCGAAATCTTGCGGTCTACGAGAGTTCGTGTGACCTGCCAAACGGCAATCGCACGTCGCTTCTCGCGTTCTCTCGTCAGGAAAATCGTAGACGTGTTCTAATCAGGTATGAATCTCAGCTGCGAGGAGGTGCAGCAGCGTGCGGAAGCAGATCGCCGAGAAGTCACCGGACTCAACCGGTGGACGCAACACCGGCTTGTTGGATGGACGCTAACAGTTCGTCCAGTGCCTCGGCGGGTGTCTTCCATCCGAGTGTCTTGCGTGGCCTGCCGTTGAGTGTGACCGCGACGGCTTGGAGGTCTTCGGCGCTCCAGCGGGATAGGTCGGTGCCCTTTGGAAAGTACTGGCGCAGTAGCCCGTTAGTGTTCTCGTTCGTGCCGCGCTGCCAGGGCGACTGCGGGTCGGCGAAGTAGACCGCGATACCGGTGTCGATCTTCAACTGGGCGTGCTGGGCGAGTTCCTTGCCGCGATCCCATGTCAGCGAGCGACGCAGCTGATCGGGCATGGTGGTCATCTGAGCGGCGATCACCGACCGCATCGCCACAGCGCCGTGGCCAGCCAGCGCGGGCCCGTTCTTCACCCGCGCCTCAACACCCCATCCGGCGAGCCGGGGCAGGTGCAGCAGCATCGTGAACCGCGTGGTGCGTTCGACCACGGTGCCGATCGCGGACCGGTCGGTGCCGATGATCAAATCGCCCTCCCAATGCCCGGGCACCGCGCGGTCCTCGGCCTCGGCAGGCCGCTGGCTGATCATCACCTCAGGCGTGACGTGGCCGTTCGCGCGCTGGCGGGCGCGGGCGCGGGGAACACGTAGCGCGCGTCCGGTGCGCAGGCAGGCGACCAGCTCCCGCTTGAGCGCTCCGCGGCTTTGCACATAGAGCGCCTGGTAGATCGCCTCGTGCGAGATGCGCATGGACTCATCATCGGGGAAGTCGACCTTGAGTCGGTTCGAGATCTGCTCCGGGCTCCATGCCGTGACCCAGCCCCGGTCTTGACGACGCGGCTTGTTCCGGCCCTTCCACGGTGCCGTCACCGGACCCTCGACCGGTGTCCCGTCTGGGCGGCGGACCTGGCCCGACAACCGGTCTTGCACGTACCCCCGCAGCCGAGCGTTCACCACCAGCTTTGCGGTCTTGGGCCGCCTGGCCAGCAGTTCGGCCTTCCACTGCGCAACCGACGCCCGATAGTCCAGCTTCCCACCGCGCGTGGCTGCGTTGCGACACAGCTCCCGCGAGATCGTCGAGGGATTGCGGCCCAGCCGGCGGGCGATCTCCCGAACCCCGGCGCCCTGGGCCTTCAGCACAGCAATCTCTTCCCGCTCTGGGAACGACAGGTACCGGCCGGTGAGCAGGACATCATGAACGTCGGCATGCCGCCACGTTCGCGGAACCACCGGCCTCCGGCCGCCTGCGACGCGCCGACCGCAAGCGCGGCGTCCTCGCTGGTCAACCCCTTCGCGATCTCGCACCAGAACTGACGCTCCACATCACGCCGGAGCGACGGCTTGCCCGGCGACTTCATCGGCGCCCTGCCCGTCAACCCCTGCATCCACCCCGCTGGTCTGCCCATCAACACCTCCACGATCAAGGTGTTGCGACGACCAGTTGAATCCGCCGTCCATCCGCCGATCCAAGTGGAGATGGCCCTGTGGTCGAAAGCTCGCCGGCGCGATCGGTGGGTAAAGAACGACAGCATGGACGCGTGCATACGGCCGTCAACGGTGGATCAGAGCTGTTGATCTTCGTCCCGCGAACGGTTCATAGCAATGACCTGGTGGTCATGCTCCTCTGTCCTCATGAGATTTGATGGAGAACGGCCCTCACAATCTGCCGGTCGTCAAAAGGAGTGAGACACACGTAATGGCACAACGCACATCGGCTTGCCCGCCATACGCAGCGCGCACAGTCCTCAGCTCACCGCTCTCTTAACAAGCGCGGCGATCATCGCCTCTTCAGCGGCAGTGAGCTCCTTCAGCGCGAAGGCCGTCGGCCACATGCCGCCTTCGTCGAGGTTCGCCGAGTCGTTGAAGCCAAACGTCGCGTAGCGCGACTTGAACTTCTGCGCGCTTTGGAAGAAGCAGACGACCTTGCCGTCCTTGTCGTACGCGGGCATCCCGTACCAGAGCTTCGGCGAAAGGGTTGGCGCGCTGGCTTTGATGATCGCATGGAGCCGCTCGCCCATTGCGCGATCGGGTTCCGGCAACTCCGCGAGCTTCGCGAGCACGGCCGTTTCCCCGTCCGCCTTGCTGGCGGCCGCCTTCTGCTCTTGGAGGCGATCTTTCATCGCGGCTCGTTCCTCGTCCGAGAATCGCTTGGTCGACTTGTCGGTCGCGGTGGTGCTCTTTGCGGACTTCTGCGTGCCAGCCATCGGAGGCTTCCTCTCTGCGAGATCTAAGGGATGACCCTCATGCTAGGCGGCCGCCGCCGCGGCGGCTTCTCCAAAACTGCTCGATCTGCGCCCGAAGGCTTATGGGATCGAGGCGTTGGCGGCCACTGGTGACCTGCCGGACGGCCTCACCAACACGCCAGATTCGACGCGCAGTTTGATGCCGCGCAGCATCCCACCGGCCATGAGGTAGTCGGCCGGGATCATTGTGGCCTGGTAGGTCGGTCAGCCATCGGGGCGCGGTTCGGCCGCGCACCCGCAGCTGCAGCCGACTTCTGCCACCGGGCAGTCTGGTGAGCCAGAAGCTCCACGTCCAGTCGATCTCCGCGCCCAACTTTTCCTGCCACGTCGGCGGGAGATGCGTCGTTGAGCGCAGGACCAACGCGTGCGGCGCGTCGACCTCGACCACCACGAACTCTGCCGTGTCAGCTGGGCCGTCCGGGATCGTGTCCCCCACTTCGAGGTTGCGCAGTAATGCGGGGTCGAGGTGGTCCAGGCTCCGCCAGTTCTGCGGGAAGAGCAGCTGGTCAACCCATTCCGGCGTGTACCAGCCCCCCAGGTGCCAGCCCATCTGTGTGAGCCACGGCCAGACCTCTTCTGACGAGGCCTTGATGGTGATTGCGTGGTTGGTCAGTATCTGCGGCTGCGCCACGAACTCATCGCCCGGCATCCGCATCCGCCGCTCGTCCGCGGTGGAACCTGCCCGGCGACCGAGGACCTGCAGCCGCATACCCGACGAGCACTGACCCGAGGACGCACCAACCGATCCGCGCCATCGACATCACATCCAAATCGATTCTGAGAAGCCCGACACGTCAACGAGCGTTATCGCGTGCCCTTCGACCGCGCAGCATCGACCCTCAGTTGTGGCCAGTGCGGTGGAGACCGCGCCCGGATACCGTCCGTGGCACAAAACGCACAGGAAGGGAGCTGGCTGACCCGGCCCAAGGAACGGGTGGCCGGCGAAGCGCCTTGTACGCCGCCGTTGCAGCGGCATCCAGTCGGCTGATCGTGCCGTTCATCAGCACGCTCCAGGCAATCCGGAAGTCATTTGCGTGATAGTCCACTTCGAAGGCGACCGGAGCATCGATCTCCGCCAGCTGGGCCAGCACGCTGCCTATCGCTGTCTTCATGAAGAGTTGGTGGTCGGCGCCGAGGCGGTAGTTCATGGGGATGATTTGCAGCCCCGCCGGTGATACGAATCCCACTCGTCCGACGACGGCCACCGCCAGCAGTTCGAAGCACTCAGCTTCCGGCAGAGTCCTCATATAAGACACCGTGTCTGGTGAGCCGGTTGTGCCGGACATCGTGACTCCTCGCTCCGTCCGCGTTCCAAAGCGGTCGCGGCTGGGATTGCTCCTGACCTCAGAGGGCGCGGGCGGACTGGCGGATCTCGGTCAGCGCCTCGTCACAGCCTTGGAGATGTCCGCGGTGCGACGCGCGCCCTCACGAGCTGTCTCTGTACTCACTGTCGATCGCGTTGCCCACCACCTCTACGGCAGAAAGCACCTCCCGAGGAGGACGTTGGTCACTCGCCCGGAGGTTGGGCTCGGCGCCACTCCTGGTAAGCCTCGACGGCGGTCGGCAAAGTCGCGTAGACCCGATCCTCGCCGATCTTGTCCAGGAATCCGGCCGCCACAAGCGTCTGACGGAGCTCGGTCTTGAGCCGGGCCAGGCCGAAGACGATATCTCTCTTGGCCAGCTCCCTCCGCAGGTTCTCCAGGGCGTCGGCGCCGGTTATGTCGATCTCGCTGATGGCCTCGGTATTAAGCACAAACCACAGCACTGGGGGATCTTTGTCGTCCAACGCGGCAAGGGCCCGTCTCTGGAAGTCGTCGGCGTTGGCGAAGAACAGCGGTGAGTCGTAGCGGTAGATCAACAGTCCGGGCAGTTCGCGCCCGTTCCTGTAGTCCTCAATGTCATGCATCCCAGCCAGACCTGGCACATAGCCGAGCACCGCATCATGTGGCCGGGCAATCCGGCGGAGGAGATCGAGCACAGACAATGCGACTGCCACCGCAATCCCATACAAGACGCCGACCGCCAGCACTGCCAATGTGGTCGCGACGGCCAGCACAATTTCGCTGCGGCGGAAACGGGCGATCCGACGCAACTCAGCCACGTCGATCAACCGCATGGCCGCGAAGACCACAATGGCCGCCAACGCAGCCAGCGGAAAGCCGGAAAGAACCGGCCTAAGCGCAACAAGCGTAACGAGAAGGACGGCCAGCGCGACAAGGGAGTGAAGCTGCGTGCGGCTTCCGGCGGCATCGCCGACGGCCGTTCGGCTGCCGCTGCTGCTCACCGGGAAGCCTTGCAATACACCGGCCGAGAGATTCGCCGCGCCGAGCGCCAAGAACTCCTGCTGCGGGTCGATCCGGTCCTCGGCCCGAACTGCGAAGGACCGAGCGGTCAAGACATTGTCGGTGTAGGCAACGACGGTAATGCCAAGCGCGGCGCCGACCAGCGCACCCAGATCGATCCCCTCGAAGTTGGGCAGAGACGGCCGAGGCAATCCGGCAGGGATCTCGCCCACCACCGCGACGCCAAGACTTTGCAGGTCGAACAGCGCCACCGCCACTGTCGACCCGACAACGGCCACAAGCGGACCCGGCGCAGCGGGAATCCACCGGCGCAACGCGATGAGCAGCGCGAGCACCAAGACGGCCACAACAAGGGTTGGGAGGTGAACCTGATCCAAATGCCGCAAGAAGTATGCGATTTCACTGAAGGTGCCGTCCGGCGGAACAGGGATACCGGTGAAGTTGTCGAGCTGACTGATGATCATCAGTACGGCGATTCCCGCCATGTAACCGGTGAGAATCGGTCGGGACAGCAGGTTGGCCAGGAACCCCAGCCGAGCCAGCCAGCCGACCAGGCACACTCCGCCGACTGCAATCGCCAGAGCGGCAGCCGCATCGCCTGGAAGCACACCACTGGCCGTGAGAGCAGCCAGCGCGGTTGCCGTCAGGAGCGCCGTGGTCGATTCGGGGCCTACCGACAGCTGCCGCGACGACCCAAGCACCGCGTACACAAGGAGTGGCCCCATCGCCGCCCACAGGCCGGTGACTGGAGGAAGGCCGGCCACTTCCGCGTAGGCCATGACCTGCGGAACCAGATAGGCCGCGACCGTGCAGCCCGCGATAACATCGCCGCGGAGCCAGGCCCGTCTGTAATGCCGCAGAACGTGGATCCCTGGGAGAAACCGGCTAGTTCGGCTCGACGTGCCGGCAGCAGAATCGTCGTTCCCCAAAGCAGCCTTCTCTCCAAGACCTCAATGCCGGGAACAGGATCGCCTGAAGCCGTCCCCCGCGGCAAGCAGCTAGCTCAACACCTCCTAATGCGCCACCACAGCTTGGCTCTGAATTCACCGTCAACAGAGGAGGATGTGCTGCATGTTCAGGTTGCAGTCACCCGCGTTTGGCGACGGCCAGGAGATGGCTCAGAAGTACGGCAAGCAAGCGCAGAATGTGTCACCCCCTTTGGACTGGTACGGTCCGCCCGAAGGCACCAGGTCCTTCGCGCTCTCGTTCGTCGACATTCATCCGGTCGCGCGAAATTACGTGCATTGGCTGGCAGCAGATATCAGTGCCCAGCTCAGCTCGCTGCCAGCTGGGGCTGCCAGCAACCCGTCAGCATGGACCGAGCTGAAGCCGTACGTCGGTCCCTTTCCGCCGTCGGGAACCCACGATTATGAGTTCACGGTGTACGCCCTGAGCACCGACAGGCTCGGCCTACAGCCGGGAGCCACCTTGGAGGCATTCAGAAGGGCCGCGGAACAGAACTCCTTGGCCACAGCCACGCTGATCGGAAAGTTCACCAAGATCAGGTAAAACATGCGGGGCGTCGGAGGCAGCCCCAACTCATGAGCTCCATTTCTCGCCGGTCAGCTGTTCATAGATCTCCACGTAGCGAGCGCGGGTCTCGGCGACCACGTCCGGCGGCACCGGCGGACCGGGATAGGTCCGGTCCCAATCGCCCAGCGATGACGACCAGTCCCTCAAGTACTGCTTGTCGTACGACCATTGCGGCCGGCCTGGCTCATACGCAGACACTTTCCAAAACCGTGACGAGTCGGGAGTCAGCACCTCATCGGCCAAGATCAATCTTCCTGAGGCGTCCCGTCCGAACTCGAACTTGGTGTCGGCGATGATCACCCCGCGTTCCCGAGCAATCTCGGCGCCCCGGGAATAGACCGCCAGTGTGAGAGTTTCAAGATCGTCTGCGGTCGCCTCGCCGACCAGGTCGCGGACCTCATCCAGCGTCATGAATTCGTCATGCTGTCCACCCTCGGCCTTAGTGGTCGGGGTGAAGATCGGTTCCGGCAGCCTGTCCGCCTCAGCCAGCCCGGGCGGCACTGGGACCCCCGATATCGAACCAGTCGCGCGATAGCTCTCCAGTCCGAGTCCGGCCAGATAGCCGCGGGCGATACATTCGACCGGCACCATGTCCAGTCGTCGACAGCGGATGGCGCGACCTTTCCACTCCAGCGGGACATCCTCGCTCAACACATGGTTCGGCACCAGATCGGCCACCTGACTGAACCACCACAACGACAGCTGCGTCAGAATGACGCCTTTGTCCGGAATCGGCGTTGGCAGCACGACGTCGTACACCGACACCCGATCCGATGCGACCAAGATCAGGTCGTCCCCGTCGGCGTACACGTCGCGGACCTTGCCCTGACGAATCAGTTCCACACGGAGGGTTCTAGCACACCCGCCTCGGCCGCGATCTCAAGCAGCCTAGAAACAGCGACAGGGACCCGAGTCTCCGCAACTCTGGCCGAGGCTGCGACGTCCGGGTCCCGCTACGTTGGCCCGTTAACGCATGGTGTCTCTGTCGTCGAACTTTGTGGCTTCGCTGGCGGCCCGTAGGGCGTCGGCAACGTTATCGCCGGCGTCCTTGACATCCTCGCCAGCCTGCTTGACGTCCGCCTTGGATTCCTGCATACGCCCTTCGGCCTCGAGATCCGGGTTGTCAGTCGCATCACCCATCGCGGCCTTGGCCTTGCCTGCAAGCTCCTCGGCCTTGTCCTTCGCCTTGTCTGCTAAACCCATAGGAATCTCCCTAGTTCATAGCGCCAACATGTGTCCCGGCAGGATCGCCTGGGTCACCCCATCCCTTACCCAGCTCCGAGGACTATGAACACCTTGCGCATGCGGATCGATCCTTGCCGCAAGCCTCCGACCAGAGTTCGTCGCAGTCACATTTCCGAACTGATCACAGTGACGGGGACCCTTTGGATGGTGTTGTTGGCGAAGCCGCCGCGACTCCACCGCTGCCCCAGCGGTTGACTCCGGCCGCTGGCATCGATTGCCCGGCAGGACAGCACGTAGCTGCCCGGCTCGGATTCCCACGTCCACGTCCAGCGGGCCCAGCTGTGGGGGCCCTGAGCTGGTTCAAGATCAGCAAGTTCCCAGGTATTTCCGTCATCGATACTGACCTCGACCACGCTGACCGGCGCCCAACCTGACCAGGCACGACCTTCGATTCGCACTGCACCAGACTTCACGACACGCCTGCGTGACATGAAGTCTGGGAATCCAGGCGGCATAAGCAAGGCTCTCGGCTCGATGCGGGTCAGCGGGATGCCAAGTTCGTCAGAAGTGTCGCGCAATCGGTACGCCCGCATCTGGAACCCATCGAACTTCTCGCGCACAACAGTGATCCGGCGCAGCCACTTCACATGCGCCATGCCATACCAGCCGGGAACGATCAGTCTGAGAGGGGCCCCGTGCTGCGGCGGCAGCGGCGCGCCGTTCATCTCGTACGCCAGCAAGACCTCGTCGCGCATCGCTTCGGCAAGTGGCAGCGCCCGTTGGTAGTCCTGCTCGGAACCTCGCTCGATGCCATGGTCAGCGGCTGTGAAGACAACATCGACTGCGCCGTCGGCAACTCCGGCCTCCCGCAACAAGCTCGACAACGATGTCCCGCTCCACTTGGCGGTGCCGACGGCTTCGGTCAGCCACGGTTGGCTGACCGGGCGCGGCAGCAACTGCGCCCGACCATTTCCCGCGCATTCAAGCGTCACAACGGCTGAAACCCGAGGCCGGCTCCGGATAGCGTCAAGATCCAGTGATAACGGTGTATCGACAAAGCCGTCGACGACCAGCTCAAAGGTGCTCGGATCGATGGCGGGAATGTCGTAGTGGATCAGCAGGTAATGCAGTCCGAGCGGCGTGATGTCCCAGCGCAAAGACTCCAGCGGCATACCGTGGTTTCGGGCGGCCAACTGCAGCTCGTCCTGCGAGATGCCTTCCTCGGGACTTGCAACTCGGGCAGGCGAACTGGTGCTCTCGAGACCAATCGTCACCGTGGATCCTTTCGGCATTCCCACTCTAGTGTTGCCCGCGACGCTAGCTCCGCGGCTCTGCTCGGAGCGCGCGCTAACCGGTGTGCAGCAGTGCTCTGCCCTCGCGCCAGAAGGCAACCAGATCGTCCGTCGATCGAACCTCTCCGGCATTCCGGAGCGCACCGAATGGCGCGTTCCAGAAGGGGCCCCCGTCATGATCATGTGTGCTGACATAGGCGTATGGAGCCGGATGGAAGTCGTCTCCTGGTGATGATCCGTAGGAGCGGTTGTCTAGCAGGATTGCCACATCGAAGTGTTCGGGCCACAAGATCGGCTGCTGATCGGGATCGAGCATTCGCAGCGCGGCATCACTGAGCGCGCACCACTCCAGGATGAACCGCGTCGCCGCGGGATCAAGATCAACAATGTCATTCGGCTGCGCGCCGCTGCCCCCTCGATAGAGCATCGCAGGCGCTCCGAACTCGACACCGAGTTGATCAGCAAGCTCACCGAACGACCCGGCAGCCGGCACCCGCCGATCCCCCTGGACGAACTCCAGCCCGTCCAGGCGCATCTCGGGCCCGGCGGTCGTGCCGAATCCGCCTGGGGTAATCCTGAGCGCAATCTCACCTGTGGCTCGGTGCTCGGGTCCGGCAAGCAGGCACTCAGCGATCCCATGCAGCTGGTGGCGGGTCGCGATCAAGGTCGCACTGCTTGGTTCCGAATCGGCGCCATCCATTCGACTCCCTCCGGTGTGCTGGCAGCTTGCATGATTCCATCCGAGCACGTTGCGCTCCACCGTCGTCTGGCAGAAGTGGCTCACCGATCTCTTCCCCCTGCCGTGCCCGCTGCCACCTCTGTTTGATCCCGACCGGGACCGCTAGTCTGTGAGTACGGCGGGTCCGACGCCGAACTCCCAGACCGGGTCTCCACGCGACTCGGCGAGGCGGGAGCAAAGGGGACTTCGCGAGCCTCCAGGACAGCCAACCGATGTGTACATCTGGAGCACGGTCGCGCGACGTTCCGAGGCGTGGGGTCGGGCGCCGGATCGCGGCCGGAAGGTTTCGATGTGACATCGCAGAAGCAGCTCAAAGCTCGCATCCGGACACGGATGGCCGCCACCGGCGAGCGATACGCCGCCGCCCGGGGCCAGCTGGTCGGGACCGGCGGAGACCATGATGATTTCCCGTCGGTGGTCGACACCGGGTGGACGCTACGGGGCGGTTCCGATCCGGACGCCGCCGCCCTGGCGAACATCTTGGCCAACTCACGTGTGGTCGGTCCCGAGGGGCCGCTGTCGGAGGAGTTGATCTTCCTCGTCGGGGGCGGGCTCGGTGCCGGCTACATCCTCTGGGAGTTCCAGCACGACGACAGACGGGTCGTGACCCTGGGATTCACGCACCTCGCGCAGTATCTCGACCGCCGGCTGTCGGCGGCCATCAGCCGGCTCGGAGTCCAGGCGGACTGGTCGCGGACATCGGGCGCCGTGGGAGCTGCGGCGGATCTGCGGCGGGAGCTCGCGGCCGGACAGCCGGTCGTCGTCTGGCCCGACCGCTACCTGATCGGCTACTGGCAGCTGCCCGCCTTCGATGGCCTTGGCGGCCACCCGGTGATCGCCTACGCCGAACGGGACGGTCGGATCCACCTGGATGACCGGACTCTGGCTCCGCTGACTGTGCCGGGCGAGGACGTCGACCGGGCCCGGGCCCGGGTCGGCAGTTACCGGAACGCCATGCTCGCGGTTCGCACCCGCGACACCGCGATCCCGGAGGAACGGTTGCGTACTGCGGTCCTCTCCGGCCTGGAGGACATGGTCGGAACCCTCGGCGGCCGGTCGGACTCCTTCGCCGTCCCGGCCTGGCGGAAGTGGGCGCGGATGTTGGTGGCGTCCGGACCTGCCAAGGCGTGGCCGCGGGTGTTCGCCGACGGAGCCGGCCTGTTCGGAGCGCTGTTGAGCGTGTGGGAAGGTGTCGAGCCCGCCGGCATGACCGGTGGCAACCTGCGCCGCGAGTTCGCGGCCGGGCTGACCGAGGCCGCCGCGCTGCTCGACGAGCCGAGGCTCGGCGACGAGGCGGCGCGCTGGGTGGAGATCGGCGAGCTCTGGCACAGCCTGGCGGAGGCGGCCGTGCCGACCAGTGTCCCGGCGTGTGCCCAGGCCCGCGAGCTCACCGCGGCCGTGACGGGCGCTGTCGCGGAGGGCGATGCCGGCCGGGCCGACAGCGCCGCCGCAGCGCAGAACCTCTGGGCGTTGCGCGACCCCTACGCCGCCGAGCCGCCGTTCGCTCCCGAGGAGATCACCGCGATCCTGGCCTCCATGAGCGGCATCCTCGGGGAGATCTACGAGGCCGAGAAGGCAGCCATCGGACGGCTCGAGGAGTTGGTCGTCGCCCGTACGCGGTGAACTTGAGCGTGCCGACCGATGAGGGCGCGAGCGCCGGTTTGAAGGTGGCCTCGCATGGTCGCGGGCATGGTCGCGGGCGCCGATTCGATCGACGATATGCGGCTGCTGCGGCATGGCGGCATGGGCCGGGTCTTCACCGGCCGCTACGCCCCGTCCACGAAGGGTCGTTCCTGCGGTCGTTCACCTTCGGCCACGTCCGGCAACTGGACGCCGTGGCTGCTCGGTACCTGGCTGGCCTCGCGGTAATCAAGATCAACCCTCAAGCCAATCGGTCGATCGAGGCTAAGCCGCCGCAGCAGCCTCCAGATCGGCGATCACGATCTTCTTCATCTGGAACAACGCCTGGGTGACTCGTTCTGCCTGGGCGGGATCGCTACTAGCGAGCAGCTCGTCGAGTTGCGTCGGCACAATCTGCCACGAGACGCCAAACCTGTCCTTAAGCCAGCCGCACATGGACTCCTCGCCGCCATCCTCGGTAAGCGCGGTCCAGTAACGATCTACCTCAGCCTGGTCCTCGCAGGGCGCCATAAATGAGATCGACTCGTTAAACCTGAACTCGGGGCCGCCATTGAGGGCAACGAACTTGCTCCCGTTCAACACGAAGTCGACGGTCATCGCCTGACCAGCCCGTTCCCCGGCGGTGTACGGGGTCACCTTGCCAACACTCGAGTTCGGAAAGATCCCGGCGTAGAAGTTCGCTGCCTCCTCGCCCTCGGTGTCGAACCACAGACATGTGGTGAACGCGTCCATCACTTCACTCCTTTATCGTTGATCTCCTTGACGATCCACCCAAGCATCGCCGTTCAAGGCATGGACCGGACCAACGGGCCAAACTCATCGCACATGCTGGCGGCAATCTCGCGGCGCTACGTTGATGGCATGAAGCTCACCTTCGAGCTCGGCGACATTACCGAACAAGACGTCGATGCCATTGTCAATGCAGCCAACCACACGCTGCTGGGCGGTGGCGGTGTTGATGGGGCCATTCATCGTCGAGGAGGGCCCGAGATTCTGGCTGAGTGCCAGAAGCTCCGGCAAGAGAAGTATCCCGATGGCCTGCCGACCGGCCAGGCCGTCGCGACTACGGCTGGACTGCTCAAGGCGCGCTGGGTGATCCACACCGTTGGGCCGACGTACGCCGAGTCCAAGGACAAGTCGCAGCTGCTCGCTGATTGCTTTCGCAATTCGCTGCGGATCGCAGACGAGCTTGGTGCCACCACAGTCGCATTCCCAGCCATCTCGACCGGGGTCTATCGCTGGCCGGTCGATGATGCGGCCCGAATAGCGTTGAAAACGGTGCGGGGCAGTGGTACGCGCGCGAATGAGGTGCGGTTCGTGCTCTTCGACAAGAGCGCTTACGACGTGTTCACCGCTGAGGCATCGGCGAGCGCGGGTTAGCCCGGGGAACAGCCCTATTGCCTACATCCTGGTGGCGTAGGACCCTGGACACGTGCGTACCCTGCTCAACATCATCTGGTTCGTCTTCAGTGGCCTCTGGCTCTGGCTCGCCTACATGCTGGCCGGGATCATCTGCTGTCTGTTGATCATCACCATCCCCTGGGGCATTGCCTCCTTCCGCATGGCGAGTTATGCCGTCTGGCCATTCGGCCGGGAGCTGGTCGACAAGCCAAACTCTGGGATCTTCTCTTTCCTCGGCAACGTCATCTGGGTCCTTGTCGCCGGCTGGTGGCTTGCGCTCACTCACATTGCCACGGGAATCTTGCTGTGCCTCACGATCATCGGGATCCCGCTGGGGATCGCGAACTTCAAGCTGATCGAGGTCTCACTAGCGCCCCTCGGTAAGCAGATCGTCCGCAAGGCAGGGCGCCCGGTGGAGGTGCCCAGTAGAGCGCCCAACTACCGGCGGCGCACCTTCTCAAATGCCGTAATCGCCTGATCAAGATCATCGGGGGAGTGCGCCGCCGACATTTGGGTTCTGATTCTCGCCTTGCCGCGCGGTACGACGGGGTAGGAGAACGCTCGGACGTAGATCCCCTCGGCCAGCAACCGGTCGGCCATCTCGGCCGCCGCGACCGCATCGCCGATCATGATCGGCACAATCGGATGATCAGATTCGGGAATCTCGAAATCACGCGCAACCATCTCCGAGCGGAAGTACGCCGTATTCTCACGTAGCCGCTCCAGCAGCTCGCCAGATGTCTCGAGCAGATCCAGCGTGGCAATGCCGGCAGCGGCGATGGAGGGTGCTAGGGAATTGGAGAAGAGATACGGCCGGGACCGCTGCCGTAGCATCTCGACGATCTCGGCATGGGCAGCGGTGTACCCCCCACTCGCGCCCCCCATGGCCTTGCCCAGTGTTCCGGTCACAATGTCGACCCGATCCTGGACACCGAACAACTCGGGCGTCCCAGCACCGGTCGAGCCCATAAAGCCCACCGCGTGGGAGTCGTCGACCATCACCAGCGCGCGATAACGCTCGGCCAGTTCCACAATGGCGTCAAGCGGCGCGACATAGCCGTCCATGGAAAAGACTCCATCGGTTGCGATCAGTCGGTGCCGTGCGCCCTGCGAGTCGCGCAGTTTCGCTTCGAGGTCGGCCATGTCCCTGTTGACATAACGCAGCCGGGTGGCCTTGCACAGCCGTACGCCATCGATGATGCTCGCGTGGTTCAGCTCGTCGGAGATGACTGCATCATCGGGGCCGAGCAATGTCTCAAAGAGTCCACCGTTCGCATCGAAGCAGGAGCCGTACAAGATCGCGTCCTCAGTACCCAGGAAGTGCGCGATGCGGCGCTCGAGCTCCTTGTGAATCTCGGCGGTGCCGCAGATGAACCGTACCGATGCCATGCCGAATCCCCAGCGATCAAGAGCCTGCTGGGCGGCGCCGATCATGGCCGGGTGATCAGCAAGGCCGAGGTAGTTGTTCGCGCAGAAATTGATCAACATCTGATCGCCGACAGCGATCCGTGCCGACTGCGGCGTGCTGATCACTGCCTCGGCCTTGAAGAGACCCTCGGTCTTCAGGGTCGCGAGATCGTCGGCGAGCTGATCTTTCAGAGTGCCGTACATGATCCCTCCCTATCCTTCCCAGCTCATGATCACCTTCCCACCATGACCCGAGCGCGCCACCGCGAAAGCCTTCTCGTGCTCGGTGTAGTGGTAGCGATCAGTGATCACTCCCGAAATGTCGAGTCCGCTCTCCAGCAGCACCGACATCTCGTACCAGGTCTCAAACATCTCACGACCGTGGATGCCTTTGATGGTCAGCATCTTCAGCACGATGGCGGCGACATCGACACTTATCTCAGCCGACGGCAGACCGAGCACCGCGATCCTGCCACCATGAGTCATCTGTGTGATCATGTCGCGAAGCGCCGCTGAGCTGCCGGACATTTCGAGCCCGACATCGAAACCTTCGCGCATGCCGAGTGCCTGCTGCGCGTCGCCTACGGTGTCGCGTTCGATATTTACCGCTCGTGTCACCCCGAGTGAGCTAGCCAAAGCTAGCCGCTCGTCGCTGCGATCGGTGATCACCACGTGACGTGCTCCAGCGTGTTTGCTCACCATTGCCGCCATAATGCCTATCGGTCCGGCCCCGGTCACCAAGACGTCCTCGCCCGAGCATCGGAAAGGCGAGCGCGGTGTGGACCGCGTTGCCGAAGGGGTCAAAGATCGCCGCGACCCCCGGGTCGATCGGATCGCGGTGCACCCAGGCGTTGCCGGACGGCAATGCGACGTACTCGGCGAAGGCGCCAGCGAGGTGGACGCCAATGACTCGACTGTGAATGCAGAGATGGCGCCGGCCAGCGCGGCAGTTGCGACACCGGCCGCAGACCAGGTGCCCTTCCCCGCTCACCAGATCGCCGACAGCAACGTCGGTGACGCTGGAGCCGATCTGGACCACCTCGCCTGAAAACTCATGACCCACCGTGACCGGTGGCTGCAGAGTCTTCCGCGCCCATTCATTCCAAGACTCGATGTGAAGGTCGGTGCCGCAAATGCCCGTCGCACTGACCTTCACCAGAACGTCGCCGGGCCCCACCGTTGGCATTGGAATATCGACCAGCTCCAGCCCCGGCTCTGGTCTTGTCTTCACGAGGGCTTTCATCGCCTGCCTCCCACATCGCCACACTGCCACACGGAGGCGCACAACGAAGTTGCCGTGCGCGAGCGCGTGAAGCCCGTTGCGCGAGCGTCGGAGGGCGCGCTGAGGAGTGCAGGAGCGACCCGCGCGACGGCTCGCTTCAGAGAATGTAACTAACGAGGCTGTCTAGTCGTCGTGCTGGGGCGCGCGACGAACGACTCAGCTCGCGAGGTTCGTGCCGCCGATCTGCAGGAGGAGACGGTGAAACCCGTCAGCGATGTCGTGGTGCTTGGAGACGGTGGGTTTCACCGGATCCGACGAAGACCGCGGCGACCAACGAACATCGCAGCGAGCGGAGCGAGCAATCAAACACAGCGCCCGTTGCGCGAGCGCAACGCCTCAAATAAATGGGTGAAGCTCCGGTCAAGTATGAGTTGACCGGAGCTTCGTGCCACTTGCGAACCGAAGCCCGCGTGTGGCGTAGACCAATTAAATGCCTCACGGGACCCCTTGGCAATAGGCTGGGCTGTCTTTTTTTCGTCATCGGCGTGTCATGTGGAATTAACGGCGTGTCGAGACAATTGACACCGATAGGGCCCGGGGGGCGTGTCGCTGCAGGGTTCAAATGAGCCCCAGCAGGAGACTGAGAGTGCCCTTCCCGGGCCCTGCCGGGTATGAGCCGGCAGGGCTCCTTAGCCCCTGCGTCGATCGGGGGCAGACTGGAACAGTGCCGGTCAGTGTCTTTGATCTCTTCAGCATCGGTATTGGTCCATCGAGCTCCCACACCGTCGGGCCGATGCGTGCAGCAGGACGCTTCGTCGCTGCGTTGGTCCGTGACGACCTGCTCGCCGATACCACACGGGTTCGCTCCGAATTGTTCGGCTCTCTGGGCGCAACCGGACATGGCCACGGCAGCTACAACGCAGTGTTGTTGGGCCTGGCGGGGGAGGACCCGGAAACCGTTGACACGACAAGCGGCCCGCTGCACGCCAACGAGATCAAGCGAACCGGGCAACTGCGGCTGAACGGCACACACCCAGTCGCATTTGATCCCGAGGACGATCTGATTTTGTATCGTCGCCGGTCGCTGCCCTTCCACCCCAACGGCATGACCTTCACCTCTTACTGCGACGGCAAAGTGCTGAGTGAGCGCACCTACTACTCGATCGGCGGCGGGTTCGTCCTGGACGACGACGGGTCCGGACACCCCCAGCTGCTGCCAGACCCGACTCCGGTACCGTATCCGTTCCGCACCGGCACCGAACTGCTGGATTTCTGTAACCAGGAGAACCTGAGCGTCAGCCAAGTGATGCTCGCTAATGAATGTGTACGACGCTCCGAGGCGGACGTTCGTGCTGGCCTACTCAAGATCTGGTCAGTAATGACTGAGTGCATGTCGCGCGGTTGCGCCACCCCCGGGGTGCTTCCCGGTGGCCTCAAGGTCCGGCGTCGTTCGGCGGAGATCTACCAGCGGCTCATCGAGAACGCGGGCCGCAATGAAGGCGATCCCCTTGCCGCCATGGACTGGGTAACGTTGTGGGCGCTCGCCGTCAACGAAGAGAACGCCTCTGGCGGACGTGTGGTGACCGCCCCGACCAATGGTGCTGCTGGCATCATTCCGGCTGTCTTGCACTACGCGGTCAAGTTTGTGCCAGGTACCGACGATGACGTAATCGTCAACTTCCTGCTTGTCGCCGCGGCCCTCGGCGCGATCTACCAACAGACCGCGTCCATTTCCGGCGCAGAGGTCGGCTGCCAGGGGGAGGTCGGGACGGCCTGCTCGATGGCGGCCGGTGCGCTCGCAGAGATCCTCGGTGGCACGCCGGAGCAAGTGGAAAACGCGGCCGAAATCGGCATGGAACACAATCTGGGCCTCACCTGCGATCCGGTGGGCGGACTGGTCCAGATTCCTTGCATCGAGCGGAATGCCGTCGGCTCCGTACAGGCGATCACCGCGGCACGGCTGGCACTTCACGGAGACGGCCAGCACACCGTCAGCCTCGACAAGGTGATCAAGACCATGATGCAGACCGGGGCGGACATGAAGATCAAGTACAAGGAGACCGCGCGGGGCGGCCTCGCCGTCAATATCGTGGAATGCTGAGAATGGGTCGCCAGGGCCAGCCCTTCCATAGGTGTCGCCATGACCTGGCCTCAAGTCTCAGGCTGAACCTCGTTCTAGGGACCGCGGGGTCAGCAGTCGATCTTGAATCATGACGCGCCACGCGCTTACGTGGGTCGGCGCAACCACTGCCCAGGCGGGAGCCGCTGCGCTAGTCTTCTCACCAGCACAGGGTCCCTGTCCCTGGGCTGTGAATTTCCACTACGGATCGTCGGGCACGTACCTGCCCGTGGAAAGGAAGTGTGGCGTGGCCACTGTTTCATTCAAGGACGCGACTCGCGTCTACCCGGGTGCCGACCGCCCCTCCGTCGACAAACTCAATCTGGATATCGACGACGGCGAATTCATGGTCCTGGTCGGACCATCCGGTTGCGGCAAGTCCACCTCGCTCCGCATGCTCGCGGGCCTGGAGGAGATCAATGCCGGAGCTATCTGGATCGGTGAGCGTGACGTCACCGACCTCCCGCCCAAGGACCGCGACATTGCCATGGTCTTCCAGAACTACGCCCTATACCCCCACATGACCGTGGGCGACAACATGGGCTTTGCTCTGAAGATGGCTGGCATCCCGAAGGCGGAGCGGCAGCAGCGTGTCCAGGAGGCCGCCCATCTACTGGGCTTGGAGGACTTCCTCAACCGCAAGCCGAAGGCTCTCTCCGGCGGCCAGCGGCAGCGCGTCGCTATGGGCCGCGCCATCGTGCGTTCACCGCAGGTGTTCTTGATGGACGAGCCGCTGTCAAACCTCGACGCCAAGCTGCGCGTCTCCACCCGCACCCAGATCGCAGCTCTACAGACCCGCCTCGGCGTCACCACCGTATACGTGACCCACGACCAGGTCGAGGCCATGACCATGGGTGACCGCGTAGCGGTGTTGAAGGACGGTCTCATGATGCAATGCGACACTCCGCTGAAGTTGTACGACGCGCCACGCAACCTGTTCGTCGCCGGCTTCATCGGCTCGCCTGCCATGAACCTGATCGACGGCGAGGTGCAAGAAGACGGCGTGCATCTGGGTGACTACACCGTTCCGGTGCCGCGCGAGACCCTCGCCAAGGCACCGAACGAGAAGAACGTCGTGGTGGGAATCCGCCCGGAGAACTTCGAGTTGAACGACGACCCCGAGAACACCGAGGGCATACCCATCGATGTCGGCGTCGTGGAGGAGCTGGGCGCCGATGCGTTCATCTACGGCACCTTGTCTGGCATCGCCGAGGACGAGCTGATCTCCGCTCAGCAGATCGTCGGTCGGATCCACGGCCGTACGCCGCCAAACCGTGGCGAGAGCGTGCGGCTCCAGATCGATCCGACGCACGTGCACGTGTTCTCCAAGGTGAGCGGCGACCGCATCTCTCCCGAATTGCATAGCACCAGCGCCAGCGCCTGATCAGATCAGAACTGTCGGCCTCCTGCACATTGGGAGGCCGACAGTTTTGTGTCCGACTTGCGCCCCGAGCGCCCGCGGAGTTGATGCCAAGATTGGACCCATGCCCAGATTCCTGGCGGCACGGCCCAACACTGAGTTGATCACTCTGCCCTGGGATATTCCTCTCGCCGATTGGCCTGAGGAGAACCTGGTGGCACTGCCACGCGGCATCTCACGGCACGTCGTACGTTTCGTCCGCGTGGGCAGTGATGTCTACGCGTTGAAAGAGGTGATGGAGCACCTCGCGCTGCATGAGTACGAGCTGCTGCGTGACCTCGCCCGGCTGGATACCCCATCGGTCGAGGCGGTGGGAGTGGTTACTGCGCGTGTCGACACCATGGGTGAGCCGCTCGACCCGATCCTGATGACCCGTCATCTGCAGTTCTCGCTGCCTTATCGGTCGCTTTTCAACCGTGGCGTACGGCAGGACACCGTCAACCGGCTGGTCGACGCCATGGTGGTGTTGTTGGCACGACTGCATCTCATCGGGTTCCTGTGGGGTGACGTATCGCTGTCCAACACGCTGTTCCGGCGCGACGCCGGAGCGTTCGCTGCCCACTTGGTCGATGCTGAGACCAGTGAGCTCCACGATCAACTCACGCCGGGTCAGCGCGAGCATGACCTGACCATTGCGCGTACCAACCTGTACGGAGAGTTCTGTGATCTCGAGGCCGGCGATCTCTTGGATGCGGCCTTGGATCCCCTGGTTCTGGTGGAGACCATCGAGAACCGTTACCGCGAGCTGTGGGACGAACTGACCGGGGCCGAGGAGTTCGACACGGGCGAGATGCATCGCATCGAGACCCGAGTTCGACGGCTCAACGCACTCGGTTTTGACGTTGCTGAGCTCGACATCATCACCGACTTCGCCGGCTCAACCATCCGAATCCAACCCAAAGTCGTCGACGCTGGGCACCATTCGCGCAGGTTGATCCGGCTCACCGGGATGGATACCGAGGAGAACCAGGCTCGCCGGCTGCTCAATGATCTCGACTACTACCGTGCCCGCACCGACCAGCAGGGGGCGGACGAGGCGATCGTGGCGCACGAATGGCTGACCGAGCAGTTCGAGCCGATCGTGCAGTCGGTGCCGATGGAACTGCGGGCCAAGCTGGAGCCTGCCGAGCTCTACCACGAAGTACTCGAGCACCGCTGGTTCCTCAGCGAGGCGGCCGGGACTGAGATCTCCATGGAGGAAGCGGCGCAGTCGTACATGAACACTGTGCTGCGCGGACTGCCAGATGAGGCGATCGCCGTCACCGCGATGGAGTCGATGGGACCGCTGGCCAACCCATTCGACCCGTCACAGGGCTTTGCCGACGATGAGCATGAGAAGCCCTACGACCCTTGGGAAGATGAGGCGGCCGAGTCCGAGGAAGACGAAGAGCCTGCTGCGGCGTACCTGGACATCGCCGCCCTGCGCGCGAGGGCCAAGAAGTAAGCAAAGCCACTTACTGAACAACGTTCCGCGGATAAGCGCTCAGTAGGAGCTGGGTAATCGACGCCCGGCAAATTAATAGCACCCGGGCGTCGACAGCGGCGCCCCTTCTCCCCGGAGGACCGCATGGTAGACATCCAGGTTCCGAATCCGCAGAGCGGAACGTTCACAGCCGTTGTTAATGACAACAACGGAAATCCGAGTACGGTGCTTGACGCCAATCAGGATTTCAAGATCACGTGTAACTGGGACCTCAACGTGTCCCTTTCTCAGATGTTGGAGGGGACGTTTGAACTCTCAACCTACGCCGAGGCGATTGGTGCCGGCGTCGAGGCGCGGATCGGCTTCCTGCCCGTCCCTATCGTGCTCGGACAGCAAATTTACGGCCCCGTGGACGTTGTTGTAGCGGCGAACACGCTCCCCGACCAAACCGCGCTGTTGGCCGACGAGTCCGGTACCTACAAGCTGATCACCGTGCTGACGCACCGCAACACCGGCGGGACAGTCAGCGACGTCGTCGCGGTCGAGGAGGGCCCCTTCGCGCGCATCTCCTGAACCTCCTGCGGCAGCTACGCAGGCCCGCCCTGATCGGGCGGGCCTGCGCCCATCACGGCTGGGGCGATTCGACCCGTAGCTCAATGCCGCCGATTGCGCCGGTGTGCAATGCCAACGGATCGCCGCGGTCGAGTACCGTGAGCCCGCCGGTGCTACGGTCCACGAGCAGCTGGCGTCCGCAGCCCTGCCGGCAACGAAAGAGCAGGCCATTCCTGCCTGACCCTACGACCAGGTCGTGCCTGGCTACATTGGCGTCCACCACGTCATGTTATGTACCCATCGGCAGCTGGTCCATACACTCAGGCGGCCGGCTGATGACCGCGCAACTGCGCATTCAAGTAGACGGTCTGTGGCGAGGGGCGTACCTGGAAGGCCTCCCAGAGCAGGTCGGCGCAGCGCTGGTACTGAGTCAGTGCCAGGTGTAGCTGGCCGAGATCCCGGAAAGCCAGCATCAGCTGTCGGTGGACAGCTTCGTCATAGGGGTCACTGCGGAGTGCTCGGCGGGCCAACAAGACCGCCCTGTCATGGTCCCCAGCTTTGGCGTACAACTGGGCGAGCCGCCGCTGGGCATGTAGGACCTCTAGCCGTAGCGCCTCCCGCTGCTGCGAGGCCCAATCCAAATAGGGGTCTTCGGCCAGTAGGTCGCCCTCATAGAGCCGGTCAGCTGCTGCGTAGCAGCGGACCGCCGTCGCTGCGTCACCGGCCCGATAGGCACGATGACCGTCGGCGCAGTGCTGTTCGAATTCCTCCACGTCGACCCAGGTCAGGTCTGCGTCCAACTGGTACGTGTCGTGGCGCCGCTGCAGAAGACCGCCCGGAGATGCCGCCCGCAGTGCCTGACGCACGCCGCTTAGCGCGACGTGCAGATTGTTGCGCGCCGCCTCCGGTGACGCCGTAGGCCAGAACGTGTCCATCAGCACGTCGCGCGGGACAGCTACACGTCGATGCAGCAGAAGGTAGGCCAACACCTGCCTAGTACGCCGGCTGGACACCGTGTCGACTAGCGTGCCGTTGAGACTCACGACCAGCGATCCGAGCATGCGCACGCTCAGCACTGTGTGGAACTCACCGGTCGTCATCGGCCCTCGATTCCACCATTGCTTGACCTCCGTGCATTTGATCATGGAGCGGGTCGGCTTCAAGGAGGCCGAACCCGCATATGGCGGTTGACTGCACGCCTCATCCTGGGGCAGTTGCAGCGCGAATCTCTTGAGGGAGATCCCTATATTGGAGGCGCAATCGTCGGTCGGTGATACCGTCCGCTAGCAATTCCCGTGTAAGTTCGCTCCGCGAGCGGCTCCCAAGCTTCCGGTAGACCCTTGTCGAATGCGCCTCAACCGTTTACGGGACACACATAGGGGAGCAGCGACCTCGCGGTTGCTGTCCCTCCCCGTGCCCGACAGGCGCTCACTCATGCTGCTTCGAGACGCGGCAGATCGTTGCTGCGACAAGGGAAAAGTGCTTCCGCTAGCGCGGAGGCATGCGTAGTGCACCATCGAGGCGGATCACCTCTCCGTTGAGCAACGGATTCTCGATGATCGAGGAGACGAGCAACGCGTACTCTTCAGGCCGACCAAGCCGCGGCGGATGCGGTACCAAAGCCTCCAAGATCGACTTCGTTTCACCGGGGAGGCCCGCCATCATCGGAGTCTCCATCACCCCCGGCGCGATGGTCATCACCCGGATTGCCTTATCCGCAAGGTCTCTGGCCGCGCTCAGGGTTAGCCCAACGATGCCGCCTTTGCTTGCCGCGTACGCAGCCTGGCCGATCTGACCATCAAACGCCGCGACGCTGGCGGTCATGATCACTAATCCGCGGTCGCCGTCGATCGGCTCATTGTCGATCATGGCCGCGGCCGCCAGCCGCAGCACATTGAAGGTGCCGACCAGGTTGATGTCGATCACGGCACGAAATGTCTCCAACGGCAGCACGCCGCGCTTGCCGATCACACGTCCCGGGGTCGCCACCCCCGCACAGTTCACCACAACTCGAAGAGTGCCCAGCTGAGTCGCAGCCGCGACGGCCCCCTGCACTTGATCTTCGTCGCGTACGTCGGCCGCTGCGAATCGCACCCGGTCTCCCAGCTCGCCCGCCAGCTGGGATCCCGGCGAGCCCGGCAGGTCGACGATCACTGCCCAGGTCCCCCGCGCAACCAGCGCCCGTACGGTGGCCGCCCCCAGTCCCGACGCACCGCCGGTCACTAGCACGACATCGTGCTCGCCCAGCCTCATTCCCCCACTCCCCCCACGCCGTCCTCCTCCGACTTGTCAGAACTGAGCGGTGCTATTGCACCGCTCAGTTCTGACAAGTCGGAGGTTACTTCAGCAACTGGCGGCTGATGACCAGCCGCTGAATCTGGTTGGTGCCCTCAAAGATCTGAGTCACCTTGGCCTCCCGCATATAGCGTTCGGCTGGGTAGTCGCGCGTATACCCGTAACCACCGAGGACCTGGACTGCATCGGTTGTCACCTTCATCGCCACATCCGACGCGATCAACTTCGCGACCGCAGCGTCACGGCTGAACGGCCGGCCCGCGTCCCGCTTGCGGGCCGCCATCAGATATGTCGCCCGGGCGGAGTCCACAGCTGCCGCCATGTCAGCGAGCAGGAACCGAAGCCCTTCGAACTCCGCAATCGGACGCCCAAACTGCTCCCTCGTCGTCGCATAGTCCGCTGCGAGGTCCAACGCGGCCTGAGCGAGGCCGGTCGCACACGCGGCAATGCCGAGACGGCCGGAGTCCAATGAGGACAAGGCAATCCGGGCACCCTGGCCTTCGTCTCCGATCCGGTGGCCATCTCCCACGGTGACGGCGTCGAAGTACAGCGCGGTGGTCGGCGATCCGTTCAGCCCCATCTTGTGCTCAGGGCTGCCGAAGGTCAGCCCGGGCGCGTGCCCTGGCACGTAGAAACAACTCACACCCCCGCGTGGGTCGGCGCCAGTCCGCGCAAAAGTCGTGTAGAAATCCGCGTAGGAGCCATGAGTGGTCCACGCCTTAGCGCCGTTGAGCTCATATCCATGATCAGCACGTTTGGCGCGTGCGGTCATGCCTGAAATGTCCGATCCTGCCTGCGCCTCCGAGAGCGCGTACGCGCCCAACATTTTTCCGCCGATCATCTCCGGCAGGTAGGTCCCCCGCTGCTCCGGCGTCCCGAATGCTGCCATCGCGTACGACGCCATCACATGCACCGAGACGCCCACCCCAACCGTCATCCACGCTGCAGCGACCTCTTCCAGGGCCTGCAGGTAGACCTCGTACGGCTGGCCCGCGCCGCCGTACTCCACTGGATACGGCAGACCCAGCAGCCCAACCTCGCCCAACATCGCAAAGGCATCCCGAGGGAACCGTCCGGCAGCCTCCTCCTCGGCGGCACGCGGCGCCAGCTCAGCCTGTGCTATCTCACGCACCAAAGCCACCAACTCCGCAGCCTCTTCGGTTGGCAGCAGGCGATCAACGGGCATCTCGCTCCCTATCTATTTGGTCTTGGGGCTATATTTCACACTCCAGCCGGTACTGCAGACAGTACGCTAGTACCACTATGGTAGCCACCTTGCTGGAGCGCCGGCTGACCAATCGACAGGCGCATCTGCGCGATGCACTCGTCGATCTCATTCTGGAACAGGGATTCAGCCACCTGACCATGGACCAGTTCGCGGCGCAACTGAACTGCTCGAAACGCACGCTCTATGCGCTTGCCTCGAGCAAGGAACAACTGGCAGTCCTGGCAGTCCGGCACTTTTTCAAACGGGCAACCGATCAGGTTGAGGCCGCCATCGCTCGCACTCGGGCGCCTGCCAAGCGGGTAGCCCGCTATCTCGAGGCGGTCGCTGAGGCGCTGCGCCCTGCCAGCCGTGCCTTCCGGGACGACATCGCACACTTTCGTCCCGCAACCGAGATTTACGAGCAGAACACGCTGGCCGCGGCCAAGCGGGTGCGGGAACTGATTGACGAAGGGACCCAGGCCGGCGCTTTCCGGCGCGTCCACGCTGCCTTCGTCGGTGAGGCGGTGACCGCCACGATGCGCCGCATCACGAGCGGCGAGATCGCCGCCGCCACCGGGCTGAGTGATGCTGAGGCGTACGCGGAGCTGGCCCAGCTTGTTCTGGCCGCTATCCGGAGATGACAGAGCTCTGGTGATCGCTCGCGCAATGCCGACGCTCACGATCACGAGGTAGCGCTCGCTAAACCAACCGAACCGAATATCCTGCCCGAATGGACGACGACTTGCACGCGCTCGGTGAGGATCTCATCACGACCGCCGCACGCGTGGTGCGCTGGGTTCCCAAGGAGGACGGTTTCGGAATCAGTCTTGCCGCCGCCCGCCTACTGGCACGCCTACACGACAACGGGCCGACGAGAATCAGCGAGCTCGCACTGGCAGAGAAGTGCTCGCAGCCCACCATCACCAACCATGTCAAGCGTCTGGAGGCCGCGCACCTGGTCGATCGCACTGCCGACCCGCGCGACGCCCGAGCGTGGATGATCAAGCTGACCAAGAAAGGCAACCAGCAGCTGTCATCGATGCGCAACTCGATCGGTACCAGCCTCGAGCCCTATCTGGCTACGATGTCCCGACGTGACCTCAAGGCGCTGCGCGAAGGCGTGCTGGCTATGCAGCGGCTGATGGCGGTGGAGACGGAGACTCGACACTCGTGACCCAGCAAACCGAACCGGAAGCAGGATCAAGCGCATTCCGGCTCTACGACACCGCCACGCGCTCCGTACGCCCGTTCAAGCCGGTGGTACCGGGCCGGGTGTCGATCTACCACTGCGGGCTCACAGTTCAGGCCGGTCCCCATCTGGGACATATCCGTAAAGAAGTGGTCTTTGACGTGCTCCGGCGCTGGCTGACCTGGTCGGGATACCAGGTCACCGTGATCGCCAACATCACCGACATCGACGACAAGATCTTGATCAAGTCGGCGGAGGCCGGTGTGCCATGGTTCGCGCACGCCTACCGCTTCGAGCGTGAATTGCACGATGCGTACGCCGCACTCGGCTGCCTCCCACCGACCTACGAACCACGCGCTACCGGTCACATTCCCGAGATGATCGAGATGATCAAGGTTCTGATCGAACGCGGTCATGCGTATCCCGCGCCCGATTCCTCCGGCGATGTTTACTTCGATGTGAAGTCTTGGCCGGCATACGGCTCGCTGTCCCACCAGAACATCGACGACATGGAGCCGGCCAGCGACGCCGATCCCCTCGGGAAGAAGGACCCTCGGGACTTCGCGCTCTGGAAGGGTCACAAGGACACCGAGCCCGTAACGGCAAGCTGGGTGACACCGTGGGGGCGAGGTCGCCCGGGATGGCACCTGGAGTGCTCGGCCATGGCGGGCAAATACCTGGGCGACGAGTTCGACATCCATGGCGGTGGCTTGGACCTGCGCTTTCCTCACCACGAGAACGAGCTGGCTCAGTCCAGGGCCGCGGGACAGCGCTTTGCGCGGTACTGGATGCACAATGCGCTGGTAACCGCCGCCGGGGAGAAAATGAGCAAGTCGCTCGACAACAGCGCACTGGTATCTGAGGTGATCAAGAGATTCCCAGCACGCGCCGTACGCCTCTATCTGCTCCAGCCGCACTACCGCTCGACGATCGAGTATTCCGACGCAGCGCTTGCGGAGTCGGTGGCCGCACTTGGCCGGATCGACAACTTCGTGGAGCGGGCCACCGAGCAGGTGGGCAGCATGCCGCCTGAAGTACCCCCAGAGTTCAGTGCCGCGATGAATGATGATCTTGGCACTCCAGGTGCGGTAGCTGTGCTGCACAAGGCCGTCAGGGAGGGCAACCAGGCTCTCGAGTTTGGTGATCATGATCAGATCGCAAGCCGCCTCAGCGAGGTGAACGGGATGCTGATGATCTTGGGACTGAACGCTGACAGCGAGGTCTGGCAGTGGGATGATCACCATTTGACAGCAGTGGTTGACGGTCTGGTCAGCGAGCTGTTGAAGCAGCGCACAGCCGCTCGCAAGCGCAAGGACTTTGCAACAGCTGATGCCATCCGGAGCTCCCTGACTGCGTTGGGCATTGAGGTTTCCGATACTCCAGACGGAACCCGCTGGTCCCTGCACGCCGACTTGTCAGCACCGGTGGCCGCCAGGCGGCCACCGGCGCTGGCAACTCGGCGGAGGAGTAGGCGTTATGCCGGGCAACAGCCAGCGCAAGGGCGCAGTGCGGCGCAAAGGCAGAGGCAATACAGCCGGTTCAGGCGGTCGGGTGCGACGTGGCCTGGAGGGAAAGGGGCCCACTCCCAAGGCCGAGGAGCGGCCCTATCACGCTGCCTACCGTAGGAAAAGGGTGGCAGGCGCTCGCGGACAGGCACAGTCATCAGCTCCCAGGACCGGGCGTCCTGGATCGGGCCCCGAGTGGGTGGTGGGCCGCAATGCGGTGCTGGAGGCGATGGAGGTCGAGATGCCCATTCGAGCCGCGTATGTGGCAGAGGGCGCCGAACGCGATGACCGGCTCCGCGATATTTTCAAGCTCGCCGCGAGCCGGGGCGCGGCGTTGCTCGAGGTCCCCCGATCCGAACTCGATCGGCTCACCGGCGGAGCGGTGCACCAGGGCATCGCCCTGCAACTACCGACCTTCGAGTACGCCCACCCAGACGACCTGCTGGCGGCTGCCCTTGATTCGGACCGGGAGCCGCTCATCGTGGCGCTTGACTCGGTCACCGATCCGCGAAATCTCGGGGCGATCGTCAGGTCGGCCGCGGCATTTGGTGCGCACGGAGTGCTCATTCCGGAACGCCGCTCGGCAGGCATGACCGCTGCTGCCTGGAAGACCTCAGCGGGCGCGGCGGCTCGCATCCCGATCGCGCGTGCCACCAACCTGAACCGCAGCTTGCGCGCGTACGCCAACGCGGGGCTGACCCTGATTGGGCTGGACGGTCGGGCCGTTATGAGCATCTCTGAAGTGCCCGCCATCTCAGGACCCGTCGTACTGCTGGTCGGCAGCGAGGGAGCTGGCCTGTCTAGGTTGGTCCGCGAGGCATGTGACGCTCTCGCCTCGATCCCGATCAGCACCAGTGTGGAATCCCTCAACGCTGGAGTGGCTGCCGGGATCGCACTCTATGAAATCTCGCGACATCGCGTCGGAGGGCTGGACTAGTCTAGGCGGCGCCCGGTTCTCACCTCAGGAGCGCTCGTGACCGACATTCTCTCCCCCGCCCCTCAAACCGAAAGCTCGGGCCCTGACAATTCGGGCAGCGCCTATTCGAGCACTGACTATTCGGCTACCGCCTCCCAGGCCTACCGCGCCGTACTCTCCATCGTTGAGACCGTCGAGCCACGGATCGCCGGTGCCATCCGCTCCGAGCTGAGCGACCAGCGCGGTTCATTGAAACTCATCGCCTCCGAGAACTACGCCTCACCGGCAGTCCTGCTGACTATGGGCAGTTGGCTGTCCGACAAGTACGCCGAGGGCACCATCGGGCATCGCTTTTACGCCGGCTGTCAGAACATCGACACCGTGGAGGCCGTCGCCGCCGAGCACGCGCGTGAGCTCTTTGGCGCCGAGTACGCATACGCTCAGCCGCACTCCGGCATCGACGCGAACCTGGTTGCTTATTGGGCCATCCTGGCCAACCGGATCGAGCTGCCTGAGTTGGACGCGCAGGGGGTGAAAAGCGTCAACGACTTGAGCGAGGAGCAGTGGGAAGCGCTCCGAGGCAAGTTCGGTAACCAGCGAGCGCTCGGCATGTCGCTGGACGCCGGCGGCCACCTCACTCACGGCTTCCGGCCGAACATCTCCGGCAAGATGTTCCATCAGCGCTCCTACGGCACTGATCCCGAGACGCAGCTGCTCGACTACGACGCGGTACGCGCCGCGGCGCGGGAGTTCAAGCCGTTGATCCTGATCGCCGGGTATTCCGCTTATCCGCGGCGGATCAACTTCGCCACGATGCGCGAGATAGCCGACGAGGTGGGCGCGACCTTCATGGTCGACATGGCGCATTTCGCGGGCTTGGTAGCCGGCAAGGTTTTTACCGGCGATGAGGATCCGGTTCCACATGCGCATCTGGTGACCACGACGACACACAAGTCGCTGCGGGGGCCGCGCGGTGGTCTGGTGCTTGCCACCAGGGAGTATGCGGATTCGGTCGACCGCGGCTGCCCACTGGTCCTCGGTGGGCCGCTCGGCCATGTCATGGCGGCCAAGGCCGTGGCACTTGCTGAGGCACGGACCAAGGAGTTCCGGGTGTACGCGCACGCAGTCGCCGACAATGCCAGGACTTTGGCCGACAGCCTGCTGCGCCGTGGTGCGAAGCTGGTTACCGGCGGAACCGACAACCACCTGGTGCTGATCGACGTAACGTCGTTCGGCCTGACCGGCCGCCAGGCGGAGTCCGCGCTGCTTGACGCGGGCATCGTCACCAACCGCAACGCAGTGCCGTCCGACCCCAACGGCGCCTGGTACACCTCAGGGGTGCGGATCGGCACGCCGGCGCTCACTACTCGCGGATTCGGCCCAGACGAGTTCGACAAGGTGGCTGAGCTGATGGTGAATGTGCTGAAGAACACCACGCCCGCGATTGCCTCAAGCGGGAAGCCTGGTAAGGCTAAGTATGTGCTCGCCGATGGCGTGGCTGAATCCACCAAGGCGGCTTCAGCCGAGCTGCTGGACGCCAATCCGCTCTACCCAGGGCTTACCCTTTAGACACTGCGCGTGCGAAGGACTCAGGCATGGAGCCGACGACCGTTACGACGATCTTCATGATTCTGTTTGCCATCGGCATGATCACCTGGACCATCTACCTATGGTTCAGTGATTGGCAGCCCGTCGCGAAGCGGTATCTGACTGAAGAGGAGCTAGAGGCCGAGATCCAAGCGGCGGTACGGCAGATGCGGCGCGCCATTGAGGACTACGAGCGAGGCGACCGACACCTCTAATCGGATCAGCACTCCGATCTTGTGGTATGCCCGCGGAGTCTCAGCCTCACATACGCTCCTTGTATGCACCGTGTCATTGCCGCCGCTGTCCTCGCCGTTGCCCTGCTGCTGGGGCTTGCCTCCTGCGCCCAAGTGGATCTGAGCGCGTCGGACGTCTACAAGATCGGTTGTCCTGCCGTGGACGCAGCGGCCGGCGGCGGCTCGGCGGTCAGCAGGGTGACAGTGGCCGGACTGAAGAAGCTCAGCGAGTCCGGCAGGTTGGACCCGGAGCCCCAGCAATGGCTGGACGCGGTCATCAGCATGTTGGATTCCGAGGATCCCAAGAACGCACCGGACGATGTCCAGAAGTTGATCAAGGACGGTTGTGCGAAGAACGGCTACCCGCTACAGAACGTTCATGCTGGATAACGCAAGCGTCTGCGAGCAGACCTTTGAAGGGCACACTCAACGGGAGAACAAGCTGCCGGAAACGGTGGTCACGAAGTTCCTCATCGAGTCCGGTAGGTCGCGCAGGTGCCAGTGCTCCGGCCCGTGGTACCACGAAAGGTCGTAAGAGTCTGGATGCTCGTCAGCATCTGTGGCCACGATCGCATCCAGCCACCGATCGGTACCGCCGAGCACTATCGCGTACGGCAGCACCTCAGAGATCTCTCGCAACTCACTGCCCGGCCGCATCTGATTGGTCGGGTGACTCATCAGGTCCGAGCGCAGTGCGCCAAGGCCAGCGAGGAGGGCAGCTCCGTTGGCCGTACGGGCGGGCATCTCCTGCGCGACGAAAACCAGGCCGAGCGACACCGCGATCAGCGCCAAACCCACCAGCCCAAGGGTGGTGAACGCTGCGAGCACGGCTGTTACGAGCACGGAGATGATCAGCGCGGCCAGCGCCAGCTGCGTCCAGCGGTTTCTGGTGTCATCGGGTCGGCGTTCGAACCAACCATTACTGACCATCTCGTCGTAGAGGGCGTCCTGAACGCCACCAATGGACTCCTGCACCCGACTGGCCAGATCCGAGACCCGCACGCTCGAGCCGGGTGCTGCGATGCCGTCGAGCAGCTGTTGCTCGAACGGTCGTAAGCCGTCACGCCCATCCACCCGCCTGATCTCCCAGTCGGTTCGGGCAAACTCGCCTTGGCGAGGCAGCTCCATGATCACCAGATGCCCACGTATGGCCAACTCGACGAGGGTCGCAGTGATGTCGATGGGGTCGACACGCTCGTCTGCCACCGTGCCGACGTGACCGGGCCGGACCTCGCCGACCACCCGGAACTCAGACTGTCCAGCACCAGTCGGCACGAACTCGCCAGCCTTGTTGATTCGACCGTCTGGGTTCCTGTCGGCCCCCGCCCGCCGATGAATCCCCCACAGCGCCACGCCGCCGAGGGCTAGCAGACCCAAGGCCAAGGCCAGCGGCAGCGGGCTAGCGGAGAAGGCGCGCCCGAGGGTCCATCGGTAGTCGATCACCTCGTTCGTCGCAATGCCGTCAGGAGGAAATCCGATGTCGATTGCGACTACCTCACCCTCGCCACGCGGGCCATCCCGGAACGTGGGTATCTGGGTGCCCTCGGTGCCGGCGGCGGCAAAGTTGCAAGGAATGGTGGAGTTCGGGCTGCCGGCGGTGCACTTGATGTAGCTGAACTGGGTCGGGATCTGCACCATCGCGGTGAATTGAGCGACCTGGGCACTAAGTCCCTGCAACATCCGCCAGCGCAACGCCGTACCGCCATCGACGGTGACCACGGCACCCGTCACTGTGTAGCTCATTACGATCTCGGCGGATCCGTTCGTGGGCACCGTCACCGTGGTGAAGCGATCATCCTTGGTGATCGTCGGCTGAACCGCCGCGCCTTTGACTGTGGCCGTGATTTCGGAGAGCGTCTGGACGTACTGTCTGTCTCCAACCAGGTCTTCGCGGGTCTCGAACTTCTGCGAGAGCTCAGGTGGCACCGCCCCCGTCAGAACGATCGTTTGCTTCACCCTGAGCGTGCCGTCTTTCGCCAGATTGCCCTCGGCGATGAACGTCGACGCGCTGCCCTCCGCATGTGCTGTCAGAGCCAACGGACCGACGAGCAAGCCGCAGGTCACGAGGCAGAACGCGATCATCATCCCGAGCCGGTGCAGCATCCTTGGATGGTTGGCGAGCACGAGATACAGCCTCCCACTAGTCGTGCAGAGGTGCGGCTGCATGTCTAAAACCGCTCGCGAGCGGGGAGCACGAAGCCACCAAGGTTCACGATCTTGGAGGCGCCCGCGGCAGGCCGGGCCTGGGCCGGGTCTTGATTGAAGAAGCCCCACGGCGGTCTGGGGTACGCGGTTATGGTTGCGCCTGTGAGCCAGCAGCAGTGGAGCGGTCCCCCGTACGCACCACCTCGCGGAGCTCCACAAGCCGGCTCGCCGTCGTACGGCGCCTACGGTTCACCTCGTGGCTGGCAGGCGCCCGGGACGCCGACTCGTGGTGGCTACTACCAATATCCCTCCACAGGCTTCGGTCGGCCATCCTTCGGCGGCGGAGTGCCGCAGTACGGACCGTCACCGGTAATGCCTGCGCCGCGTAGGAAGAGTCCACTCCGGCTAGTGCTGCTGATGGTCATCGTCCTCACACTGGGCGCGCTCGGAGGGCTGGTGATCAGCGGCCTGACGTCAGAAGCCTCGAATGTCGCATACCAGAATGACAATTACCAGGTCCCGCCCCCGGATACCAGCCCGCCGCCCATCCCGGTACCGGAGACGTACGAGCAAGCCGAGCGATGGATCACCGACAACCGGTTCTACGACCAGACCGCGCCTGCGCCGGTGCGCTGCAACTCCCAGCCCATCAATGTGGTGACTGCAAGTGATGCCCAGCTAAAGGCACATTTTGAGGGCCTAATGGAGTGTTTAGTACGAGTGTGGGAACCGCCCGTCGCCAGCGCCGGCTTTATCATCGTGCGGCCGACGGTGACCATTTATGACGAGGAACTCATCACCAAGTGTGGCACCAGCGGAGTGAATGCCTTCTACTGCACGGCTGACCAACAGTTGTACTACAGCAATTTGTTACCCCAGGCCCTGCCGACGGTGCGACAGAACAAGTGGACCGCCGACATTGTTATGGCACATGAGTTTGGTCATGCCTTGCAGGCCCGAACCGGCATTTTGATCTCCGCACACGCACTCGGCCAGAACTCTGGTGACGAGGGGACCACCTTGCAGTTCTCGCGACGGCTCGAAACGCAGGCGGACTGTTTCTCCGGCATGTTTCTGCGTTCCGTTTCGCAGTCGATGGGCGTACAACAGCAAGATGAAGAGGGGCTCGTGGAGATCTACGCCGCGATCGGGGACGACAGACTCTCCGGCAAACCTGACGTCGTCGGAAACCACGGCCTCGCGCGATCGCGCAAATATTGGGGCACTGTCGGCTTGACGACCAGCGCGGTTGCGCCCTGCAACACCTTCATCGTTTCGTCAAAGCTCGTGCGCTAATACATTGATCAAGCAGGTAGCTCAGACCAATAGTGTGGTTGCGATTGCCGCGATGCCTTCACCACGACCGGTCAGGCCAAGGCCATCAGTGGTGGTCGCCGACAGACTCACGGGGGCGCCGATCGCATCACTCATCGCCAGCTCGGCCTCAGCACGCCGCGAGCCGAGCCTGGGACGGTCACCAATCAGCTGAACGGCCACGTTCGCGATGTCAAAGCCAGCCGCTCGCACACGTGCAGCCGTCTCGGCAAGAAACGCTGCACCCGGGGCATCCGACCACTCCGGATCAGTCGTCCCATAGTTACTGCCGAGATCACCAAGTCCGGCGGCGCTCAGCAACGCATCACATGCTGCATGGGCGACGACGTCACCGTCGGAGTGTCCGTAGGGGCCGACCGCGTCATCGAAGTGCAGACAAGCAACGTTCATCGGCCGGCCAGCTGCCAGCCGATGAACGTCGATGCCGATTCCGGTGCGAGGAGGATGCGCCTGCGAAGTCAGGAAGCGAGGACCTCGTCGAGCAAGACCTCGGCTTTGTCCTCCTCAACGCGCTCGGCAAGAGCGAGCTCGGAAACCAGGATCTGCCGGGCCTTGGCAAGCATGCGCTTCTCGCCGGCGGAAAGCCCACGCTCACGCTCGCGGCGCCAGAGGTCGCGGACAACCTCGGCGACCTTCAACACATTGCCGGAATGAAGCTTCTCGAGATTGGCTTTGTACCGGCGCGACCAGTTGGTCGGCTCCTCGGTGTGGGGCGCGCGAAGAACGCCGAAAACCCGTTCCAAACCGTCAGCGTCCACAACATCGCGAACCCCAACAAGGTCCAGGTTGCATGCAGGTACACGAACTACGAGATCACTCTGGCCAACAATCCTCAATACGAGATAGAGCTTGTCTTCACCCTTGATCTGCCGGGTTTCGATGTCCTCGATGACGGCGGCCCCATGATTGGGGTAGACCACCGTTTCGCCGACTGTAAAGGTCATATTGTTTTGTACCCCTTTCGCGCAACCAAGTTTAGCACGGCAGCGCTCCCGTCATGGCGGCGTTTGCGCTAGCCAGAGGGCAGTATTGGGGTGGTGTTGGGCTTGACAAACCGGACCGGCATGTGCCTTGGAGTGCGCTCGGTGGCTAGCTCGCGAGCAGCTCTCAAAACACAGCTGCGAGCGTCGCGAATCGCGCGCCGCACGGAGGAGCAGCGAGCGGAGACGTAGTTTCTCTGCGAGCGACGACGGCGGCGGACTCACCGCGCGATGCGCGAGCCGCTTGCCTAACCTCACTTGGGCGATACCTGCACGAACGGCGAAGGTATCGATAGGCTGCATCGCAAAGTGTCCCCTCGCCAGGCAGGAGTCGGCCATCGTGTCTTGGAACCCGAGTCGAGCAAGTCGAGCAGGCCGCATGAGGTTCCGCGCCGGCGCCGGAGTTCTGGCAGCTGCGTGGTGGTGCGAGCTTGCTTCTCGTCATCGGTTTGCTCCTGGTGACCGGAGCATGCGGACAGAACGTGCAGACGAATCAGCCGTACACCCCCGCTGAGGGCGTCAACATTGATGTCGGCGACCCGGCGAACCCTGACAATGTGGTCCATGTCCGCAACCTCTCCATCATCAGCTGGGCACCCGGCGAAGGCGTCCTCTCAGGATCAATCGTGACCGATGGCCGCGATGCGTTGACCGCCGTGAGCGGCACGCCCATCAAAGTGGATGGAACCGAGGGTGCGCCGTTCACTGCCACGATCCCGAACACCGTTTCGATTGCAAATGGCGCACAAGTCGTGCTCACTGATCAGACACCGATCACCCTGACGAGTCCGGACCTGATGGCCGGTCTGGACGCAATCGTGACGTTGGCGTTCCAGAACGCCGGCGAGGTGACCCTGCGAGTGCCTGTGGTCGACGGCAACGAGGCTCAGTACGCCACACTCAAACCGACGCCGACCTCCAGCGCCTGACACCCGGTTGTCAACCCGGGCTCGGCAGCGCAGGTTCTCAGCAGACCGATGGAACCGTCGCGGCTGGAACCACCCTCATCCCTCGAATTTGTAGCCAAGTCCTCTAACGGTGATCAGGTACCGCGGATCGGCCGGATCCGGTTCGATTTTGGTCCGCAGCCGCTTGATGTGGACGTCCAGTGTTTTTGTGTCACCCACGTAATCCGCACCCCAGATCCGGTCGATCAGCTGCCCACGGGTCATCACCCGACCAGCGTTGCGGAGCAGCATTTCCAACAGCTCGAACTCTTTGAGGGCCAGCTTGATCCGATCACCATTGACCGATACCTCATGCCGCTCGACATCCATCCGGACTCCGGCGACCTCGACAATATCCGGTACCAGCTCGGTGTCATGCCCCCGGCGAAGCACGGCACGGATCCGCGCCACCAACTCCCGGTGGCTGAACGGCTTAGTGACATAGTCGTCGGCGCCCAGCTCGAGCCCCACGACCTTGTCGACCTCGCCGTCGCGCGCGGTGAGCATGATCACCGGCACTGAGCCGCGAAGTCGCAGCTGGCGACACACCTCGGTGCCGGACAGGCCCGGCATCATCAAGTCGAGCAGCACGATATCGGCGCCATGCCGATCGAACTCAGCGATGCCATCGGCACCGTCGCGCGCCTCGACGACCTCGAAGCCCTCCTTGGAGAGCATGTAGGACAGCGCTTCGAGGTATGACTCTTCGTCCTCAATGACAAGCACTCTTGTCATTGGCTGATCTCCTGACGTTCGGGCAATGGTTGGTCGGGCGCCCCCTCGCTGCTCGACGATGTGCCGTGCTCTTGGAGGCTTGGCGCCACTTGATGCAGATGCGCAGGAATCCTGATGGTGAAGGTCGATCCCTGACCCACTTGGCTCCACACCGTTACGTCGCCGCCATGGATGGCAGCGATGTGCTTCACAATCGCAAGCCCGAGCCCGGTGCCGCCATTGGCTCGGCTGCGCGCGTAGTCGACGCGGTAGAAGCGTTCGAAGATCCGGTCCAGCTCGGCCGCAGGAATGCCGATGCCATTATCGGAGACTGTGATCTCGACGTAGTCGTCGTCGCTTCGTGCTTGTACGTGCGTCGCAACAGCGACGCGCGCTCCCGGGTCGGAATAGGCCATTGCGTTCTCAACCAGGTTTCCAACCGCGACGCCGAGCTGGCGAGCGTTGCCCAACACGCGCGTGCCTGCAGTTCCCGCCACCGTCAGGGTGATCCGATGCCGCTCCGCGTCCATCCGCCGCCGCTCGACGGCGTCAACCAGCACGTCATCGATGTCGACGATCTCTGGGTCAACCAACGGGTCATCGGCCTGGAGCCTCGACAGCTCGATAATCTGACCCACCAGATCCGTCAGCCGAGCCGACTCGATGCCCATTCGACTGGCGAACTTGCGAACAGCCGCCGGGTCGTCGGCAGCATCTTCGACCGCCTCAGCCAGCAACGCAATCGCGCCAATTGGAGTCTTGAGCTCATGGCTGATGTTGGCGACGAAATCGCGACGAGTTTCCTCGATCCGGCGAGCCGCTGTCTGGTCGTCGGCCAGAACGAGAATCAGGGCCTCGCCGAGGGGCGCAACGTGCGCGGTGAGGTATTTCGAGGCGATACGAGAACCTCGGCTGATCTGGAGGTCGACGGTACGCCCTTTGCCTTCGCGGCGCACCCTGCGGACCAGTTGGAGCAACTCGGGCAGGGCGATCTGGTTTCCCCGGACCACGCCGACAGCCCTCGCGGTCGCAGTCGCAAGAAGCACCTCGTCGTGCGAGCCGACCACCACACCCGAGGAGGGCAGCACTTCGAGCACCTCTGTCACGCCAACCGGCACCACCGGCTCGGCGACATCGATGGTCGCACTTGGCTCTTCTCGTCGTGTCCGAAAGACGGCCCAGGCAAGCAGCACACCGATCCCAAGGCCGACGACAAGAGCCGCGATAGCGACCCCAATCGGGTTCACAATGAGATAGTAGGGGGCGGAGGAGTATTCCCTCGCCAAACAACTGCCCCAGACGCCCGGTAACCCTCAAGCGTTTGGCACATGTTCACAATTCGTTAACCATGTGCACGATTCGGTGTAGAGCCCCGACATATGGTTACAGGTGCCGAAACACCGAGAATAGAGGGGACATACTCATGCGTGACTCCTACCGGGAGCAGCTGGACGACGTCCTCGCCGACCTTGGCCACATGGCCCAGGTGGTTTCATCGGCGGTTCGCTCCGCGACGACAGCACTGCTCGAAGCCGACATCCACCTCGCTGAGCAGGTGATCAGCGATGATGCGCGAATCGATGCCCAAGAGACGCAGATTGAAGGGCGAGCCTTCTCGCTCCTTGCCCGCCAGGCCCCCGTTGCAGGTGAACTGCGGACAATCGTTGCCACCTTGCGGATGGTGACTGAGCTGGAGCGAATGGGGGACCTTGCCGCCCACATTGCCAAGATCGCGAGGCTCCGCTACCCCGAGATTGCGGTGGCTGAAACGCTACGCCCGAATTTCGTGCGGATGGGTGATGTCGCCGAGAAGATGGTGATCACGGCCGGACAGACCTTGAACGACCGCAACATCCAGAGCGCGCAGGAATTGCGTGCTCGGGACAAGGAGATGGACGACCTGCGGCGTACCCAGTTCCGAGTGATGCTCAGCGACGACTGGGAGTACGGCGTAGAGGCTGCTGTTGACGTAGCTCTGCTCGGTCGGTACTACGAGCGCATCGCCGATCACGCGGCTTCGATGGGCCGGCGGATCATCTACGTCGTGACCGGCCAACTGCCCTCGAACGACCAGCCCTGATCGCAGGGCCTTGGGGTCGGGTCGACCTCGATTGCGGACGTTTCCCATCACAGCCGTCCATAGGTGCGCCCCGCCTGCCTTCCGAGCGGGCGTTTCCCATCACAGCCGTCCATAGGTGCGCCCCACCTGCCTCTCGAGCGGGCGTTTCCCATCAGAGACGTCGATAAGGTCACGACACCGTGAAGTAGCGGAGCCACTCGGTCTTCGCGCACGTAGCGCGCTGCTCTGCGCGCCTGCTTCGCTCCTCGACCTCGCCACCGGATCGCTGCATCAACCAGTGCGCGGGCACTCGTCTTGCAAGCCCTGACCAGGCTGTCCCCGAGCACCACGAGCAAGACAAGATCGAGCCCGGCTGCCGCCAGATCAAGGAATGTTTGCTCAGGTGTCGTGATCAGTAGCGTTCGGATGCGGGTCGTCGCCGTCCCATCTGTGGCGGCATGAGCCTTGACTCCGCGTCGCACGGTGCGCCCGGCGTCACCAGGCACCGTCACGTGCACATCTGAGACGTCGGGAACTACCGCTCCCCAAAGTTGTGCCGCGGTGAAATGACTCACGTAGGAGCCGGGTGGTGAGATACCGAGTGCCGCGTCCGCGCGCAGCTGATTGGTGATGGGAATGGTGGATGCGATGTAGCAGTCATAAAAGATCTTGTGGAAGCGGGGGCTCAAGAGCTCTCTGAGTTTGATACCCGCCCGGCGGCATCGGCTCGGCTGAAAGGTCGGCGGGTGTTGAAAGCGGGATATTCGCGTACAGGAACGGCCATGTCGCCGATCTTGAGCCCTTCGAGGGCAGCAGTGCCAGAAGAATCTTGTCAGTCTGTGGATGAGTGTGGATAACTTCCGGAATGGCGCCAGGGAGCGTTTCGACGGCTGTGATGAGAAACGTCCGGCCGTACGCGCTGCAAACCATCTCTGTTGACGGCTGTGATGGAAGACGGACGTCGAGTGAGACCAGCCGCTACTTCTTGCCCTGCATTTTGACGGCTTCAATCGAGGCAGCAGCCGCCTCAGGGTCAAGGTAGCGGCCACCGCCCCCGACCGGCTTCATGTCCTCGTCCAGCTCATATACCAGCGGGATGCCGGTGGGAATGTTGAGGCTCACCACCGCTTGGTCACTCATTTGATCCAAATGCTTGACGATTGCGCGCAGCGAGTTGCCGTGAGCAGCGATCAGCGTCACCTTCTCCGCCTGTAGGTCGGGCACGATCTCGTCGTACCAGTACGGCAGCGCACGGATCAGGACGTCCTTGAGGCATTCGGTTCTCGGCCGCGCCTCGGTTGGCATGGCGGCGTAGCGGGGATCAGCAAAGTTCGCGTACTGATCATCGTTGTCAATCGGCGGCGGCGGGATATCGTACGAGCGCCGCCACAGCATGAACTGCTCCTCGCCGAACTCCGCGAGCGTCGCCGCCTTGTCCTTGCCCTGCAGCGCCCCGTAGTGGCGCTCGTTCAACCGCCAGGAACGCTTGGTCTCGATCCAGAGCCGATCGGCGACATCGAGCGAAATCTGTGCGGTCTCGATCGCCCTGCGGAGTACCGAGGTGTGCACCACATTGGGCAAAAGATTGCTCTCAACGAGCAGCTCACCGCCCCGGAGTGCCTCGGCTTCGCCCTTGGCGCTCAGACCAACATCGACCCAGCCGGTGAACAGGTTCTTGGCGTTCCACTCGCTCTCACCGTGGCGCAAGAGGATCAAGGTTCCTGTCATGACGCACGCTCCCAGGTCGATTTCATGGCAGCGAGCCTAGTGGCCAACCGACGCTGACCGCTGCTACTGGCCTTCCAGGGCATTTAGCAAATCAGCTTCTCGGACCCTCGCCGGGGTCCAGGTGGGTGAAGGCTGCCAAATTCGCGGTCGACTCACCGCGCGAGCGGCGCCAGGCCCACTCCTGGCGGATGCTTTCGGCGAATCCCAGTTCCAAGATCACATTGAAGCTGTCGTCGGCCGCTTCGGCGACTGCGCCGAGGAGCCGATCAACCTCAATTCGGCTGACCAGCTCAACCGGCAGGCTGCCGGTCAGATAGATGTCTCCAAGAGCGTCCACTGCCAAGCAGATGCCGTGCAGTTTGAGGTTGCGCTCCAGCAGCCACCGGTAGACGCCGACCTGGTTCTCATCGGGCTTGCGTGCCACAAAGGCTCGCAGGCTCAGGCGGTGCTTGCCCACCTGGAGGGCACACTCGGTGACCAGCTTGCGGGTTCCCGGCAGGCTGACCGAGAACAAGCCCGGCGCTGATTCGGCCCAATCGAGATCAAGCTCCGACAGCTCGGTGCGTATCTCCCTAATCGCGTTATCGCGAGCCTCGCTCACGTCTGTTGCACGAACCAGCGCACCTGGTAGCCATCCAGGGTCAGCGGCCCATTGGTCAACGGGGTCTCTTCAGTGAGTGCATCCCACGCCCAGTTGCCCAGCGGAATGACCCAGCGCGGCAGTTTCTGTGGCTCTGTCGTCATGTTGTAGACACCGATCATCGTCTGGGTCTGGTACCGGCGCTGAAACACCAGGACCGCCGGATTGACCGGATCAAGAATCTCAGTCTCGACCGACGCATCCAGGCTCGGAAGCGAGGATCGGACCGCGATGACATGCCGCAGACCGTGCCAAACGCGGTACTCCACGGTGCCTTGGATGTGCCGGTTGTCCACCAAGTCCCACGGCATCGGCGGCCGATGAACCCACCGGTTGTCATCAGCATGATCTGAGTCCTCGACGAAGTCGTAGTAGTTCCGCAGCGCGAGCTCGTCGCCCATGTAGATCAGCGGCAAACCGCCGAACCCTAGGACGAGGCTGTAAGCCAGGAGATAACGCCGCACGGCCAAGTCCAGGTGAATTTCGTCGCCACGGTTCAGCGCCGACTCGATGCCGGCCAGCGAGGCTGCGGTTCCACTGATCCGGCGGTCACCGGTAGCGAGATTCTCCTGGAAGACCAGGCCACGGGCATCGCTCATCGGATAGAGCCCTGCGTAGTACTCGGCGAGGAAGCGGCGATGTTCGAAGCCGTTCAGCTCGACCGAGGATGCGTCGCCGTCGTCGATCGCCCACCCGATGTCGTCGTGGCAGCGCAGGTAGGTGCCCCAAACCGTCGTCGGCGGCTTGGCCGGGAACCGGTTCATCGCCGCGCAGAACAGCCGGGTGTCCTTTGCGGCCAGCGCTGACCAGATCTGCACCATCAAGGAGTTCTGGTACGCCATGTCGCTGACCTTGCCGGCGTGCTTGCCCACTCCGAGATACGGCGCGAGGTCCGAAGGGCCGACGATCGCCTCCGCCTTGAAGATCAACGCGGGGGCTGCGATCCGGGCGACCGTACGCAGTGCCTGCGTGATGGCGTGCACTTCCGGCTGGTTTTGGCAGTTGGTGCCCATCCGTTTGTAGATGAAGGCGATCGCGTCGAGGCGCAGGCACTCCACACCCAGATTGGCCAGCCACAAGATCAAATCTGCGAACTCGTAGAAGACGTCAGGATTGTGCCAATTGAGGTCCCATTGCCAGGTGTTGAAGGTCGTCCACACCCAGGAGGCGGATTCCTCGTCGTAGCTGAAGTTGCCGGGCGCGAAGTCGGGAAAGACCTCGGGCAACGTCCGCTCGTACGCGTTAGGCAGCTCGCGGTCGGCGAACATATGGAAGTAGTTCCGGTAGAAAGGATCACCCGTCCGTGCGTTCACTGCCCACTGATGCTCCGACGCCACATGGTTCAAGACGAGATCCAGGGTCAACGAGATTCCGCGCGAGCGGAGCACGGTGGCCAGGTTCCGAACGTCGTCAATGCTGCCGAGGTCGGAGCGTACCGCCCGATAGTCCATGACCGCGTAGCCGCCATCATTCTGACCGGGCCGTGGCTTGAGCAGCGGCATGAGGTGCAGATAGGTGACCCCAAGCTCCGCGAGATAGTCAACCCGGTCGGCGACACCTTTCAAGTCGCCCGCGAAGAGATCGGTGTAGGTGGCGTAGCCGAGCATCCGTGGGTGTTGAAACCATTGCGGATCGGCATGTCGTCGCAGATCCAGAAGTCGCAGGTCGGCGGGCCGCTGCTGAAAGTTCTGCGCGGCGATCTCGACCAGACGGTTAGCCATCTCCGGCGCATGGTCCGGATAGGCGCCTGTCAGGCCGGTCAGGAGATCCGGCCAATAGCGCTGCAGTCGCGTCGCGAAGACGACTTGATCATGAGGCGGCTCGCCCTCGAGGAGCGGCGCCAGGTCCGGAATACTCATCGCCTCGCAGGCTATTGGAGTAAGCCTCAGCTTGTCAGCAATTTGTTCGCATGCACCGCTGGATGCTTCCGATCACACGCCGCACCGACTAGCCGAGTTTGCTGGAGTCCATCAGATTGGGATCGGTCTGTGAGGCGGTGCGCAGCGCCTTGGGGCCCATCTTGATCCGCTTCCGAAACTCGTCCATGAAGACTTCGCGGAGCTCCTCATTGTCCACAACGGTCCCCGCGGTGCCCAGCTTGCCCTTCACCACACGCTCGCAGAGCGTCAACCACGCCTGGCCCATGGCGTAGGTGAAGGTCGACGCGATTCCTGCCCCGATGACACCGCCCACGACGGTGCCGGCCCCAGGCACCAACTTGAGCAGGCTTGTGAAGGTCGCCCGCCCGAGCTGGGTCGCCGCAGTCGTGGAAGCGATCGCCATCAACGCCGCACGCTCGAACTTGATCTTGTAGATCTGGGCGATCCGGGCCATCATGCCAAGTTGGATCGGCACCAGCAGGGCGGCAGATGAGAACGGGATCGGCGTGGCGGCGGCGGCAGCAGCACTAGCAGCGGCAGCGGTTATGTACTTGTTCGCTTCCTGCGCCTTCCGCGCATGATCGATTTCCTGCGCCGCGACGAGAGCTCCCTGAACACCTTCGGGCGCAACGCGAAAGGTGGCATCCAGAAGTTCCTTGAGCCCATAGGCTGGCTGGCCAGCGAACTCATCCGCTTTGGCGTAGGTCATGAATGGCCGCCCACCCACGATCGGAAGTCTTTTCGCCATGATCTGCTCAGCTAGGAGCACCGCGTCGGGGTGATAGTGGCCGCCGCGCATGGGCACCTGGGTCAACACCACGATCACCGGTAGACCCATCTCATCGAGCCGGCGGATGAAATCCGCCTCGGCCTCCTCGAAGCGCCGGTCCATGCCGCGTAGGCAGTACCAGGCGACATGGATCTGCTCCGAGAGCGGGAGCTTGCGCATCTGGGTCATGGCCTTGTCGAGATCGGACAGGATCAGCTTGTTGTCCTTGCCCACCTCGAGACCTTGGGTGTCGACTATCCCCAGGTGGCCAATCTTGTCGAGGTACAGGTGGCTGCCGCGGGTGACCGGCTCACCGATCCCGGTGCGCGCGACCTCTTCGCCGAAGATCGCGTTGATCAAGGTGGACTTGCCGACACCGGTCTTGCCGAAGATCGCCAAGTTGAACCGACCGATGGCCGCGTTCTGCTTGTCAAACTCGGTTCGGAACGAATCTCGAAACCAGTCGGTGCTGCCCGCCATAGGCCCAAGGGTACGGGTCGTCAAAGTCCCGATGGCAATTCAGGTGATCAGGCATCGGTGTGAGAAGCAGAGCAACCGATGCGGTCTCACGACACTGAGTACACTCGCCGGGTTGCCCAAAGCCTGGAGGCTGTTCCCGCGTGCCCGTACGTTCTGATCTGCGGAATGTTGCGATCGTCGCCCACGTCGACCATGGGAAGACGACGCTGGTCGACGCGATGCTCTGGCAGTCCGGGGCTTTTCGCGCCGGTCAGGCAGTCCAGAAACGGGTGCTGGACTCTATGGACCTGGAGCGGGAAAAAGGCATCACCATCCTCGCCAAAAACACCGCCGTACGGCACCGGCTCCCGGACGGTTCGGCTGTGACGATCAACATCATCGACACACCCGGCCACGCCGACTTCGGTGGCGAAGTTGAGCGTGGCCTGGAGATGGTCGATGGGGTACTGCTCCTTGTGGATGCCTCCGAGGGCCCACTTCCCCAGACTCGCTTCGTGCTCCGTAAAGCTCTGGCCAAGAAGCTGCCGATCATCCTCGTGGTGAACAAGGTCGATCGTCAGGATGCCCGAATCCCAGAGGTAGTCGAGGAAACCTATGACCTCTTCTTGGACCTGTTGGACGACGACAACACTGATGTCCTCAACTTTCCCGTGGTCTATGCCTCAGCGAAAGCAGGTCGCGCGTCGCTGACCGCCCCGGGCAGCGGCGAGATGCCCGACAGTGCCGATCTCGGCCCGTTGTTTGCCACGATCCTGCAGCACATCCCAGCGCCCAGCTACGTCGCAGGAGCGACGCTGCAGGCGCACGTCACCAACCTGGACGCGTCGCCGTACCTCGGACGGCTTGCGCTCTGCCGGGTCGTTGCCGGCACCTTGCGACGCAACCAGAATGTGGCGTGGTGTCGCGCCGACGGCACCATCCAGACCGTCAGACTCTCCGAGCTGTTGATCACTAACGCCTTGGATCGAGTGCCTACCGAGTCGGCGGGGCCCGGCGACATCGTCGCTATCGCTGGTATTCCGGAGATCACCATCGGGGAGACGCTCTCCGATCCAGACGACCCGAAACCTTTGCCGCTGATCACGGTGGACGAGCCGTCGATCTCAATGACCATTGGCATCAACACCTCCCCGCTCGCCGGCCGCGCCGGCAAGAATCTCACGGCTCGGCTGCTGAAGGCGCGGCTGGATGTTGAGCTGGTGGGGAATGTCTCGATTCGAGTCCTTCCCACGGAACGACCGGATACCTGGGAGGTGCAGGGTCGTGGCGAGCTGCAACTGGCGATCCTGGTTGAGATGATGCGCCGTGAGTCCTTCGAGTTGACCGTCGGGAAACCGCAGGTCGTGGTCCGCGACGTCGGCGGCAAGGTCCATGAGCCGGTCGAGAGGCTGACCGTCGACATTCCGGAACGTTTTGTTGGGGTCGTCACCCAGTTGCTCGGGCTACGCCGCGGCAGATTGGCACACATGGTCAATCACGGCACTGGCTGGGTCCGCATGGAATATCTGGTGCCAGCTCGCGGGCTGATCGGTTTCCGCACCGAGTTCCTGACCGAAACCCGTGGCACCGGGCTGATGCATCACGTTTTCGAGGCGTACGAGCCTTGGGCCGGCGAGCTGCGTATCCGGACCACGGGCTCCCTAGTGGCAGATCGGTCGGGCCAAGTCACCTCTTATGCGCTGTTCAACCTGCAGGAGCGCGGCACTATCTTCGTCGTTCCCGGCACGGATGTGTATCAGGGCATGATCATCGGCGAGAACGCCCGCGCCGAGGACATGGACGTCAACCCGACCAGGGAGAAAAAGCTCACCAACGTGCGCTCGTCGACAGGTGAGGAGCTGGAACGGCTGGTGCCGCCGCGGCTCATGAGCTTGGAGCAGGCGCTGGAGTTCTGCCGGGTTGACGAATGCCTCGAAGTGACCCCGGAGGCGGTGCGCATGCGGAAGGTTCTGCTGTCAGCTGCGCAGCGTGCCCGCGGCCGAGCGCGCTCCAAACAAGCCTGAGAGGCGCACTATGGGCAGCGCCGCCGTGCCCATTTCGTGACCTACCAGGCGAGCTTCGACACAAGTCGGTCACGACCGCGTCGCCCGCCCGCGATTCGTCAGCCGATCGGTGAAGATGTTCTCGTTGTTGCTCTGAAACTTCGGCCCTTCCCCACCGTAGAACGGCACAACTCGCCAGCTAGTGGAGCTCGACAATTCAGGTCAGCCCGGGGGGAGGCGAACTCACGCCCCACCTCTCTGCCCGCGGGGGGCGCGAGCGAGAGGTGGGTCGTGAGGGGTCGTTTTGGGGGCTACGCCTCGTCGGCAGTGGCTGTGTCGGTCGAGCTGCTCCCGGTGTCGGAGGCCTCGTCGGCAGTGGCTGTGTCGGTCGAGCTGCTCCGTGTCGGAGGCCTCGTCGGAGCTACCGGGAGTGACTGGTTTGGTCGTGTTGGCGGACCGGTCACGTGCCGGCTTCCGCACCTCGTCGACCGCCTGCTTGCCACGTCCTGCATAGTCGCCGTAGGCGCTGGTTGCCTGAGCTAGCAGATCATTTGCCTGCTTCTGCAGCTCGGCGATCCGAGCCTTGGTGGCATCCGGCAGGTGCTTGAACTGCTCGGGCAGCGTGATCACAAAAGTGCGCACATCTTCGGCGCCTGACTTCGCCTGTTTGCTCAGATCCGGCCGCTTGCTCTGCAGTTCGTTGAGCCGCCTGCTGGCCTTCTGCTGGGTCTCGGCGAGGGCACTCTTGAGCGCCTCGGCCAGCGCATCAGTGAGGCCGGCAACCGCGTACAGCGCGGCGTAGTCGGACTCGAGGGCCGACTTGCGGGCCTCGTCCGAGGTTTCCTTCTCAGGCATCGTGTTCTCCTTCTGTGTTGGGTTCTACTTGATCATTTTGGGGTTTGCTGGTAGTCGCGCTCTTCTCGTTCTCCTTGACGAAGGACATGTACACGTCGATCAAGACGCGCTTTTGCCGCTCACTGATCGCCATGTCCGCCAGCACGGCCATTTCCACCGAGGTGGCCGGGTGGTCTTCAGGATCCAAGATCCCAGCACGGACATACAGCGTCTCGGCGGAGACACGCAACGCCTTGGACAGCTGCAGCAGCACCTCCGCTGACGGCTTGCGGAGCCCTCGTTCGATCTGACTCAGGTAGGGGTTGGAGATGCCCGTCTGTTCGGCGAGCTGCCGCAGCGACAACTGAGCCGTCCGGCGTTGGGCAGCAATGAACTCACCGAGCGAGCCGAGCTGCTCGCCGAGCTTCTGGGAGCGGGGTCCTACCATGCCACCAAGTGTGCTTGCAATTGCAAGCAAATGCAAACAAAGGGCTAGCGCCACCGTTCGCGAGCCTCGGGTAGAGCGGACGCCGCTGCTGTCTGGACGATAGAGCAGGCACGCCAGGTGATTGACCAGGAGCGAGCTTTGCGTTGGTGGGCTGGCGCGCCTGCGAGGCAGGAAGACAGCAGCTTTCAGCGCCCGCTCGGGCGCGAGCGAACAAAGTTAGCGCCCCAGCATGACAGCTTGCGGCACCGAAGCAGTGATCAGCGTCCCGTCGGGACGTCGATCGGCTGTCTTGGACGGGAACGGGCCTTGGATCCAGGACCCTTGGTCGGCCAAAGGAACGCACACCGGAATACCAGCCGACACCGTGAAGTACTCGCCGCGAACGGCCAGCTCGACACTCTCGCCATCGACGACTGTGAAAGCAATCTCCTGCCTCGTGAGATCCACCTTTACGCGAGTGCCACGAAGCGTGATCTGGAACGTCAAGCCGGCCCACGACTCAGGCAACCGGGGGTCGAAGGTGACGGTCCCGTTGTAGTCGCGCATCCCCCCGAAGCCGTAGGCCAGAATGTTCCAGACCCCACCAGTGGAAGCCACGTGGACCCCATCGCTGGTGTTGCCGTGGAGATCGGCGAGGTCGACGAACAACGCACTGTAGAAGTAGCGCAACGCGAGATTGCGGTATCCGACCTCGGCGGCGATGATCGATTGCACAACCCCGGACAACGTCGAATCGCCAGTGGTGATGGGGTCGTAGTACTCGAAATTGTTCCGCTTCTGCTCCTTGCTGAAATGATCACCTTGCAGGAACAGGGCGAGCACGACATCTGCCTGCTTCAGCACCTGGAATCGGTAGATCACCAGCGGGTGATAGTGAAGCAACAGCGGCCGTTTCTCTGGCGGGGTGTTCTTCAGATCCCAAACTTCGCGATCAAGGAAGTGCGCGTCTTGCGGGTTGATCCCGGTGACCTCGTCGTACGGGATTGACATCGCTTCCGCACAGGCCGCCCACTCCTCGATCTCCTGGTCGGCAAGCTCAAGCCGCTCCACTACGCGCCGGTACGCCCGCGGGAGTTCTCGTTGCAGCTGGCGGAGCAACTCCGCCGCCTTGGCTAGGTTGAACCGGGCCATCACGTTGGTGAAGAGGTTGTCGTTGACGACCGTGGTGTATTCGTCGGGGCCGGTTACCCCGTGGATGTGGAAGCTGCGGCGGCCAGCACCGTTCTCCCGCCAAAAGCCGAGGTCAGCCCACAACCTCGCAGTCTCGACCAGAAGGTCCACGCCTTCGCGGTTCATGAAGTCTTGATCACCGCTGGCGGCGACGTACTTGCAGAGGGCAAAGGCGATGTCTGCGTCGATGTGATATTGCGCCGTGCCAGCCGCGTAATAGGCCGATGCCTCCTCGCCGTTGACCGTACGCCAGGGGAAGAGCGCACCATTCTGGGCAAGCTCCTCCGCGCGGCGGCGAGCTGCACCGAGCATGTTGTAACGGAAACGCAGTTCGCTGCGGGCCATGTGCGGCGAGGTGTAGGTGAGGAACGGCAGCACGAAGATCTCGGCGTCCCAGAAGTAGTGCCCGCTGTAGCCCGTGCCGGTCACACCCTTGGCCGGTACCCCGGACTGCTCAGCGCGCGCCGTCGCCTGAGCGAGCTGGAACAGATTCCAGCGAATCGCCTGTTGCAAGGACGGCTGACCGCGCACCACGACGTCGGCCCGCTCCCAGAACTTGTCCAGCCACTCCCGCTGGGCGGCGAATTCCGGTTCGACACCTTGCTCACGCACGCGATCAAGGGTGCGTCGGCAGCGATCAACGAGCTCGCGAGAAGGCACTCCACGTGAGGTGTGGTAGGCGACAACCTTGGTGACCTTGATCGGCTGACCCGGCTTGGCCTGCACCCGGTAGACCATCTTGCCGGTGTCCTCATCCGCGCTGGTGAAGGTGCGATAGTCGTTGTCGGTTGTGATCTGATGATCAACTCCGACCGCGAGGGTCATCTTGGAGTTGACGCACCGGTAGCCGAGGATGATCCGCTGATCTTGCCACCAGTGGCTTTGCGGCTCGAGTACCCGAGCCTCGAAGGCGACACCCTTGCGCGGGTCGACCCCGCTGCCCATCGCGGCGGATCGTACGTGGTATTCGTCGCGGCCGTCTTGGCGATTCAGGGTCTGGGAGGAGATCACCACCGGAGCCTCGGCGTCCAGCATCGTCACTTCCATGGTCATGATCGCCAGGTGCCGCTGGGTGAAGGAGACCATGCGAGTCGAGGACACCTTGACGCGCTTGCCTCCCGGCGTCCGCCAGATGATGTTGCGGTGCAGCTGCCCGTCACGGAAGTCCAGCGAGCGCTCGTACGATTGAAGATCGGCTACCGATAGCAGCATCGGCTCGTCGTCGACGTACAGCTTGATCGTTTTGTTGTCCGGTACGTTGACGATCGTCTGGCCCACCCGAGCGAAGCCGAAGGCCTCTTCGGCATGCCGGATCGGCCACGTCTCATGGAACCCATTGATGAAGGTGCCGTGGGTGAAGGTCTCCCGGCCCTCCTCGACATTCCCACGCATCCCCAGATAGCCGTTGCCGACCGCAAACAGCGACTCGGTGACACCAAGATCATCTGCGATGTACTCCGCTTCGGTGAATCTCCACTCATCGATCGGGAATCGATTACGGTCGAGAGGGTCTGCCGCAGAGATCGGATCGTCGGGACCGCGACGGATCATGATGCCGCCAGCTCAGCAAGATCAGCAACAACGACGTCGGCGCCAGACTCGGTCAGCCGCTGCGCGCCAACACCACGGTCGACCCCGACGACCAGGCCGAAGCCGCCGGCATGGCCCGCCTGGACTCCGGAGACTGCATCCTCGAGCACCACGGCACGCTCGACGCGGACACCGAGTTGTTCCGCGGCTGCGATGAAGGTGTCAGGGGACGGCTTACCTCGAAGGCCGTTCTCGGCGGCGACATTGCCGTCGACGATGACGTCGAATCGTCGTCGCAGCTCGGCGGCCTCCAGCACCGCAGAGGCGTTGCGGGACGAGGTCACGACAGCGACCTTGGTTCCGCGCTCTGCAAGATGATCAAGTAGCTGCACCGACCCGGCATAAGGTCGGACGCCCTCTTCCCGCAACAGCGCGGCAAAGAATTCATTCTTGCGATTGGCGAGTCCGCAGACGGTCTCGGCCTCGGGACCGTCACTGGGAACCCCCTCGGCCAGCTGAATGCGTCGCGAGACGAGAAACGCGCGGATTCCGTCGTAGCGTGGCTTGCCATCGATGTAGTCGAAGTAGTCGCTGTCGACGTAGGGCTGGTCGATGCCCCGCTTGGTGAGGAAGTCGACAAAGAGCTGCTGCCACGCCCGCATATGCACCTCTGCGGTCGGGGTCAGCACGCCGTCCAGGTCGAACAGCGCGGCGTCGTACTCATGCCAGTTCACACCATGAAGATTAGAGCGTGGGAAGCCCCGCTGCGGAATAACGCCGAAGTGCGTTCGCCCACCGCAGAATGAAGGCTCTCCGCGGGTGATCAAAGCGTAGTGTCAGGTCGTGGCCAGCCCTTTCGAATCGGATCCGGTAATCGTCGAGGTTGTGCGCAACGGCTTCGTCGAAAGCGTCCATCGGGGGCGGGTGGCCATAACCAATCCAGACGGGAGTCTGGCCTCCTCGGTCGGCGCCGATTTCGCCCCGATGTATCCACGTAGCGCAAACAAACCACTTCAGGCGGTCGGCATGCTGCGGGCCGGTCTTGATCTTGATCACGACTTGCTGGCGCTGGTCTGCGCGTCACACTCGGGCGAGTCGTTCCACGTGGAGGGAGTCCGCCAGATCCTCGGCATGTCAGGGCTCGACGAGTCGGCGTTGCAGATGCCGGCGGAATGGCCCCTGGACCAGGAGGCCAGGGAGGACGCGATTCGTAGCGGCGGGTCAAAATCCCCGCTTGCGATGAACTGCTCGGGAAAGCACGCGGGAATGATCAGGACTGCTGTCCTCAACGGCCGGGATATCGCCAGCTACCGCGATCCTGATCATCCGATGCAACTGGCGATATTGCAAGCCATTGATGATCTTGCTCACGAGCAGGCGACGAACTTGGCGATCGACGGCTGCGGCGCCCCGCTGTATGCGATCTCGCTCTACGGCCTGGCCCGCGCATTTGGGCGCATCGCCAGCGCATCCGAGGGTGCTGAGCACCGCGTCGCGACGGCGATCCGGAGCCACCCAGAGTATGTGTCAGGCACTCGCCGTGACGAGCTCGAGCTGCACCACGCGATCCCGGGTCTGATTGGTAAGGCGGGCGCTGAGTCGGTCTACGCGATCGGGCTCGCCGACGGCCGCGGAGTTGCTATCAAGATCAGCGATGGTAATCCACGCGCCCGTCCCGTCGCCATGGCCGGGGTACTCAAGCGGCTTGGATTTGATCATGAAACATTGGATGCCCAGGTCAGCAGTCCAGTGCTGGGTGGCGCCGAGCGGGTCGGCGAGATCCGCCCTTGTAAGGAAACCCTGGCCGAACTCGGCGCCTGATGCTCATTTCGAGCACCTCCCGCGACCCGCGCGCGACCCGAAACCTACATACGCTGCCCACGGTCCGCATTGGTTGCAACGTGAGCAGACCGTCAAGAGGCTACGTAGACGTAGGTTTCGGCGCCTGCCACCACGAGTGGTCAGGAGGCGGGTTCAGAGAGTCGGGCGTACGTGGAGGCCGATGTCGGGATCGACCAAAGGCTCTTGTGCAGCGGCGATGCCATCGACGATCAGGGGAGCTTCCACGGGCGTGCCGCGCTTGATCAGACCCAAGGCTATAGGCCCGAGCTCGAAGTGCCGGGCCGAACCGCCCACAAAACCCACCGCGCGGCCGTCGAGCTGCAGGTCGGACTTCGACGCCGGCAGCGCATCGACGCTTCCATCCAGGTGCAGGCGTACCAGCCGGCGCGGCGGCCGTCCGAGGTTGTGGACTCGGGCAATCGTCTCCTGACCCCGATAACAGCCTTTGTCCAAGTGGACGGCAGGGCCAAGCAGACCAATCTCGTTCGGGATAGTGCGGTGGTCAGTGTCGAGGCCGATCCTTGGCACGCCCGCGGCGATCCGACGAGCCTCGAGTGCCCACGTGCCAGCTCGCGGACCTTCGCCCATGACGTCGTCGAGCCGGTCACGCGCCAGGAAGAGCTCGCGGCCACCGAGCGAGTCAGGTCCAACTCGTACGAGGTGGTCGCCGGCCAATTCTGCAGCGGACCACACGACCGCATAATCATCGCTCCGGTTGGTTACTTCAACCCGCATCAGGAAACGCATCCCGTCGAGCCAGCTCACCAGCTCTGGGGCGGAGCCTGGTTCGGTGTGCGCCCAGAAGGTTTCGCCATCATCCACGCCATACAGCACGTGTTCGATGTGGCCGTGCGGCGACAGCACAAGCGTCGTTACGCCACGGCCTGGCTCTAGCCCTTCGAGGTACTGCGTGGTCAGCGAGTGCAGCCACGTCAGCCGGTCGGGCCCGGCCACGCTGATCACACCGCGGTGGGACAGGTCAACAACGCCTTCGCCGGCCAGCAGCCGCTGTTCACGCATCGGGTCGCCGTAATGCCACGGCACACCGACATCTGGCCCGGTCCCGGCCACTACAGCGGTCATAGTCGCTTCAGCACTCTCGTCCCGACTTTTCTTCCCGTATGTCTGCCATGGTAGGGAGGTGCCCGACGACCTGCTGATCGCCCTCAATCCAGAGGAAGATTCGTCGCTGCCGTACCTGGTACGGATCCCGCTCGGACCGGCCGGCCTCGTGCTGAAGACCAAGGACACCTGGCCTCGAACCTCGAAGCTTTACTGCCATCGACCTGCCGACTGGCCCCGCCGGCGCCGAGATCATCCTTCGACTCCCAGTACGCCGTTGCACGCGCCGCGGTGCCGCGATCGATTTGGTCCTCGACCGCGCTCGCGAGAACCGGTCGCAATTCGTGATGACCCGAGCCCGCGGTCGAGAAATGATCTTCTGGCAGTCACCCAAGACGACAAAGCAAGCCCGGCCCGTGTCCATATCCCGACCGCACGAGCCCATGGGTGCTTGAGATCTTGGTTGACTCCGGTGAGAAGTATCCGTACCGATTCAGTGGGCAGCAAGCAATGCCGGTTCGGGAACGATTGGCCTGCGGCGACTATGCCGTGCAACTCGCCGGCAGCGTGGTCGCAGCTGTCGAGCGCAAGACAGTCAACGACTTGATCTCGTCGATGATCAGCGGGCGGATGAAGTTCTTGATGGCTGAGCTGGCCGCGCTGCCTCGCGCCGCGGTCGTGGTCGAGGAGGGTTGCAGCAAGATCTTCAAGCACCCCTATGTGGCCGGCTCAGCTGCTGCCGAGCAACTGGCTGAGATCCAGGCGCAGTTCCCGGCGGTGCCGATCGTGTTCTGCGAAACTCGGCCGCTCGCCGAGGAATGGACCTGCCGCTGGCTTGGCGCCTGCCAGTACGAACTCGAGCTCGCGGCCGGCACATCAACGTTGGAGGAAAGCTTCAGCCGAGCCGTGGACGCCTACGCCACCGCACCGCCCGTGCAGCCGAAGCCAGCGGCGGTCCGGAACTGGGCGCGAGAAGCTGGCTTGGACGTCCCCGACAAGGGACGGATTCCGGTGGAGGTCCGTGCAGCTTGGGATGCGGCCTATCAAACCTGAGAGCCGCACCAAACGCACCGTGAAGTTGATCAGACTCGGCGTAGTCGGCCCCACATGTGCGTCTGCAGGCTGTGCCCCTGCGCCGCCTTGTCAAATGTCCACAGCAGGTCCCCGGCGACATTGCCGTAGAGGCGTTGACCCGCGGCATACTCCTCAGCCGAGGCGGTACGTACGACCGCGTCGGTCACCAGCTCGATCTTGGCTCCGCTGATCGATCCGTACCACACCTCCGCGTACCCAGCTGGGTGACACATCACGACTTCCAGACTGCTGTCGGGCTGCGGCCGCCAGAACCCGGTCTCCATAGCGAGCGGCCGGATCGCCATTCCGTGATCATCGACCTCGAACATCTGTGAAAGGTAGTGCAGGTAGTTCCCGCCATTGTGGGCGAAGTCGATCTGTTGGCCGAACTCGAAGTCCTCAGTGCCCGGATAGGTCGCCTTGCCGCTGCCCTCCCAGCGACCGATCATCCATGCAATGGGCGTGACATCCGGATGGAGGTCCGCCGGGAGCTCGAACGACATCGACTCAGCTGCCGGAACGGGTGGCTGCCGAGCGGAAAATGAGCCGGATCAGCATGATCAGCAGCACCAGGCCAAGGGCCGCAACACCGCAGATCAGCAGCACTGCGAACGTGAGGGACAGCGACATGGCTCGGAGTCTAGTGTGGGTCCGTATCGTTGCCTTGGATCTCGAGCAGTCTGCGTTCCATGATCGTGCAGGCCGTCACGTACGTTCGACCCCCAGCCACCGGCCAGCTGTCGAGCGCCGCCCCTGCCTCGGAGTAGCCCAATCGCTCGTAAAGGGTCCGGGCTCGGGGGTTGTCGTGCTCAACCAGCATCCTGGCTATCAGCCGACCATGATCGATGATCTTCTGCTCCAACGCCCTGATCAGCTGGGTTCCAACCCCCAGTGATTGGAACCGTTCGTGCACCGCAAGCATCCAGATACTGCCGGTCTCCGCCGATCGCCGGTAGTCGACTCCTCCCATTGCGATCAACCGGTCGTTTTGCAGGCAGCCTACGAGCAGCGCAACCTCTCCGGCGTACGAGGCCTCGAGAGCGGCAGCCACAGCACGAATATGCTCTTGCCCGCCTGACCAGTTCAGATCGCTCAGGTCGGCCGCTTCAAGATCACGAAAACTCAGCCGGAGGTCCATGGGCCACCACTGTGCCAGGTTACGGTGGGCAACATGCCTCGCTACATCATTCTTGGTGCAGGGGCGGTTGGCGGAGCTCTCGGCGGTCGACTCGGCCTTGCTGAACGCGATGTCGTGCTGGTGGCGCGCGGCATCCATCTCACAGCTCTGCGCGAGCGTGGCCTCCGGTTGCGTACGCCCGACGAAGACGTGACCCAGTCACTCCCGACAATCGGCGGGCCTCATGAGATCAAGCTCGATATTGACGACGTGCTGATCCTCGCAACCAAGACGCAGCACGCCAACGAGGTTCTTGTGACCTGGACAGACGCTGCGGTGCATCAAAACGGTCAGGCGGTTGGCACAGCGGGCGAGCGCCTGCCGATCTTCATTGCGCTCAATGGCGTCGCGGCGGAAGCCATCGCCCATCGGTATTTTCGGCTGGTTTACGGGGTGTGTGTCTGGATGCCAGTAGTGCATCTGGTGCCGGGGGAGGTGATCATTCGCAGCACTCCTCGATCAGGAATGCTGCATGTCGGAAGGGTGCCCGCGAACTCTGACGATCATGATCAGGCGCTGGAGCAGGTTGCTGCCGACCTGACGGCAGCGAACTTCGATGTCCCCCTCCCCGACGATGTGATGCTGTGGAAGTATCGCAAATTGATCAGCAACATTGGCAACGTCTTCCAAGCACTGGTAGCCCGCAACGGAGACTGGCGCCCGCTGGCCACCGAGGCCGAAACCGAAGCGTGCCGCGTGCTCGATACGGCCGGAATCAGATACGTCAGCGAGACCGAGGAAGCTGCCGCGCGGGCCGCCGGCTTCACCATGAAGCCGGTACCTGGCGTTCCTGCGTCGGTCGGCGGCTCAACCTGGCAGTCGCTGCAGCGCGGCACGGGGAACATCGAAACCGACTATCTCAACGGCGAAATCGTGCGGATTGCGCATCGGTTGGGCATCGAGGCGCCGATCAACCAGCGGCTGGCCATGCTGGCTCGGCGCGCAGCCGCGAGCGGTGCCAAGCCTGGGGAGATGAGCGCCGAGCAGCTCGCCGAACTGCTCCAGCAGTGACGGTGACGGCACCCTTCGCCCCCCGGTTTCCCACGCAGCGTGGGATGTCCACGCTGTACCTGGCGTGCGTGCCATGTACAGCGGGCAGCACCTGGGTTCAGTCTCCAGCGAGTCGTCGATGGATCTGTGCCAGCGAGGTCTCCCCGAAGTCAGCCCGCTAGTAGACGAGCGCCTGTACGTTGTCGGCGAGTGCTGCCGCAACGAAGCTTGCTGCGCCCTGGATTGTTGCCGACTCGATCAGGTCGGCCTCAGCCAGCTCACGCCGGGCGGCGCATTGGGTACACACGGTGATCGCGCCGCCAAGCCGGACGGTCTCCACCAGCTCCGCGACTGGCGTGGCGTACGGGAGCTCGAGATCGGGCTGCCGCCCCGGCACGGCGAACCACACCGCTTCGCCGGTCAGCCAGACGGACACCGAGGCCCCGGCAGCGACCCCCATCGCGGCGACGGTCCACGCCTGATTCGCGCGCTCGGCAGCCTCGGCGCCGCAGGTGATTTTGATCAGGAGCGAGCGCAATGTCATTTCGGTGGACATGGCCGACATTGTGGCAGAGGGTATCGCTGTGGTGATCACAAGATTCGCAGGGCTGGCACCCTGGGAGGCCAGATACGGCTACTCCCGCGTGGTCGTCGCCGGTGGTTGGGCTATCACGGCCGGCACCACCGCGACCGGCGCAGATGGAGTGCTGCATCCAGGTGACCCGTACCGGCAGGCGCTAGCAGCTTTCACGATTGCGCTCTATGCTCTGACGGCAGCGGGAGTGGCGCGGGAGCAGGTGGTGCGCACCCGGATGTAGTCACCGACATCATCTCGCAAGCCGAGGTCGGGCGGGCAGACCGGGAAATGCTCGGGCACATTCGACCTGTGGCAACCATGGTCGAGGTGGCCCGGCTCGCCGATCCCGCCCATCTGGTCGAGGTCGAAGTCGAAGCGTATGTCGGAAGCTGAGATATCGATCTCGCACGGTGGAAGACTGACAGCCGTGATCGAGCGGCTGCACGTCTAGTCATGCGTCTAGTGGTTCAGCGAGTGACGTCGGCGCGGGTCGAGGTGCACGACGAGGTTGTGGGTGCAATTGACCGGCCCGGCCTGGTGATCTTGGCGGGAGTCACCCATGACGATCAGCGAGCGACTGCCGAACGCCTGGCCGAGAAGGTGTGGACCCTTCGCATCCTCGATGGCGAGCGATCGTGTCAGGAGGAAGACGCGCCGATCCTGGTCGTCAGCCAGTTCACGCTGTACGCGGACACCCGCAAAGGCCGTCGCCCATCGTGGAGCGCGGCGGCACCCCGGGGCGTCAGCGAACCTCTGATAGAGGCTTTCGTCTCCTCATTGCGCCTCCGCGGGGCGGAGGTCGCGACCGGGGTTTTCGGCGCCGACATGCGGGTCTCGTTGACCAATGACGGACCGGTGACACTCATCCTCGACTCAGCGGGCTAACTGGGGCTTCCAAAGCCAACCTCGGAGATCAAGACCGCGTCGCGCCCCCTGGTCGTCGATCCAGGCTCGGTGCTGGAGGCGATGGTGAGTGTGACGTGATCGCTCGAAACGGGCGGGACACTCAACTTCTGCACCGTTTCCACCCCGTCCTTCAGCGACTGTTCGACGGATGTGCCATCAGCAAAGGTCCATGTCACCTTCGTGATCCGGCGGTACTCGCCGTATCGCTTAACACCGGTCGCCGGGTCCACCTTGGCGTAGCCATTCACCAGGCCGACCTCGGCGATGGTGGTTCCGGCCGGGAAGCTGAACGTGAGAACCTGGCCAACGCCATCGCCGTTACACCGCCACGCCGTGTCCATTCGCCCGTCAGACATCTGCTCGGGTGCGTAGTCGACCGGCTGACCGGCTCCATCGGTGCTTTGTGGCGCCTGACAGCCGGCTCTTACCTGAGTCGGCATCAGCGACGCGACTGGCCCAGAATGCTGCGGGTCTGAGGGCGCGGCCTCCTGCACGCTGGACTCATCTGAGCGAGGAGCTGATATTCGCCAGTCCGATTGCAGCAACAACGCGATCCCGGCCACCGCTCCGGCTGTGAGACACAGCAAGATCACGATCATGATGATCACGGGATTACGGCGGCGCTCCGGCGCGGGTGGAGGTAGTGGGGCCGGCTGTTGGCTAAAGAGTTGCGAATCCAGCGGCACCAGTGCTGTCCGCGAGACGTCGCGTGCTACGGCAGAGGAGGACCCATCTTGGCGATAGAGCCAGGCAAAGTCAGCCGCGGCACTCTTCGACAGATCAGGTGTCGACTCGTGGGGCCGTGGCCGTGGTCGCAGGGTGTCTGCGTCTTCCAACGACGAGCGGTGCCCCGGTGCGGTGCTGCTGCCGGTATTACCGGTCAGGCCAGACGCTCCCATGGGAGGCAAAGGTTCGCCGCCTGACACCTGAGACATAGACCCTCACCGTAACGCCGAGCCGAGCAGCTCGGGCCGTTCGGTGAGAGTTCGACGACCTTGAGCTGCGAGCGTCGAAATCGCGCGCCGCCGTGCTGAGGAGGAACGAGCGGGCACGCTTTTCGCCTGCGAGCGACGACGAAGTAGGCGATTCCACGCGCGATTGCGCGAGCAGCTCACAAAGCGCGTCAGGCAGCTTCGATATCGACGTCGATCTCCTTGACGATGCCGCGTGCGGCTACGACAGGGCTATCGACTGTCTTCGCGCCTGGTGCAAGGGTGCGCAGCGTCCAGCTGCCGTCAGCGGCGAAGAAGCGGAAGTGGCCCGTCGCCGATGTCGGGACCTCAGCCGTGAACTCGCAGGCTCGAGTCCAGCAGCCGTACGTACGCCCCGGCGACAGGATTCCCGCCCCGCAGCACGCGACCCTGAATCACGGCTTCCTTCGTGACATCAACGCCGGCCAGACTGAGGCCACCCTTGGTTGCTGCGCACATGATGTTCTCCTATTGATTAGACGCGGAATCGCGTGACTGTTCAGGCCGGAAATCGTGAGGCCCTGAATTTTCAGGCCCTGAATTTTCAGGCCCTGAATTTCAGGCATTGCCAGGTTCGTCGCCGACGGCCACCGGCACACCAACCAGGGAGCCGTACTCCGTCCATGAGCCGTCGTAGTTCTTCACGTTCTGCTGTCCGAGGATCTGGTGCAGAACGAACCAGGTATGCGCGCTGCGTTCCCCGATACGGCAGTACGCAATGATGTCGGTGTCCCAGTTCAGGCCCGCGCCGCTGTAAAGCTCCTGTGAGCTCGTCATCGGACCTGAAGGTGCCATCATCGTTGGCTGCCTTGCTCCACGGCACGTTGACCGCGGTGGGAATGTGACCGCCGCGCTGGGCCTGCTCCTGTGGCAAGTGGGCCGGGGCAAGAAGGCGGCCAGCGTATTCGTCAGGGCTGCGAACATCGACCAGGCTCTTGGTGCCGATTGCAGCGACCACCTCGTCCCGGAAAGCCCGGATGGTCAGGTTGGGATCCGTCGCTGTGTAGCTCGTGGCTGGCCGGGTGACCGTTTCACTGCTCAGCTCGCGCGCGTCCAGCTCCCACTTCTTGCGACCACCATCGAGCAACAGCACCTTGTCGTGCCCATACAGCTTGAAATACCAGTACGCATACGCTGCGAACCAGTTGTTGTTACCGCCGTACAGCACGATGGTGTCGTCGTTGCTGATGCCTCGCTCCGACAGCAACTTCTCGAACTGCTCCTTGTTGATGAAGTCGCGACGGACCGGATCCTGCAGGTCTTTCTTCCAGTCCAGCTTGATCGCGCCGGGGATGTGCCCCCCGTCGTAAGCGGTGGTGTCTTCATCGACCTCGACAAGAACGACGTTCTCATCGCTGGCATGCTCGGCGACCCAGTCAGCGTCGACGAGTACTTCTTGCCTGCTCATGTTGTGTGCTTCTCCTGGTGTGTTGTTGGCTCGGCAGCCGAGGGTTTGAGGGTACGGATGGCCGTACGGGAGGCGGGATAAAGGGCGTCGGCGATCACGAGCCCAAAGGGGTTCAGACTCGAGACGACGAGAGCACGCCTCTACATTCGCTGAAGCTGACACAAAGACGAGCGCATCCGGCCGTGGTCTACAGCACGCCGGCGGGTGAGCGACAGCGCCCACGCATTCGTCGAGGTCACGATGAGAAGACTAGGGGTGGAGTCTCGCCCCTCCCAACAGGCGTCTCAAATTACGAGACTGCGTCCCATATTTTGGATACATCGCGACTCAGACGCCGGGTAAGCCGCAGTCCGTCATGTCTTCGTTATCGTGACTTTGGCCACGTAAGCGAGTCGCAAACCCGGTCGTGGGCGAGTATTGCGCTCGATCGCCGGGTCAACCGAACTATCTATCTGCCGCCTGCGAAAGGCGGCAAAATCTCAACTCGTACGGGCGCCGTCGAGCGGCCTCTCGAGATCTGCCGGATGAGCCGTCAGTCCGTCAATCAACACCGAACTCGCGTTGATGACCCTGTCGAAGTGCGGATCGGACCGCTCATCGCAGGCGAATCGGAGAGCTTCAGCAACGGATCGGGCCTCGATTTTCTCCTCGGCGACGCCCGCGGCGGCCCTTGCCCCTGCCCAGTAATGAAGGGAAACGGGCACCATTGCGTTAGTCTCAAGCATGCGTTCAGGCCATTTCTCGAGGTGGGCTGAAGACTAGCAACGGCAATCCCCCGAGGTGAGGAGACCGATATGGCCACCTTGCTGCTGCTCACCAACGATATGCGTTCGTCCACGGAAATCCTGCCCGCGCTGGAGCTCCTCCCACACCAAGTCAAAGTCGCCCAGGCAGAAGCCACCGCGCTGCTGGATGCGCCGGCGGCGGATGTGATCTTGCTCGATGCCCGGCGGGACCTGGTCGGCGCGCGTTCGCTCTGCCGGCTCATCGAAACGACCGGCAAAGAGGCCCCACTCCTTGTCATCGCGAACGAGGGCGGCTTGCCTGCGCTGTCGGCCGACTGGGGATTCGACGACCTGCTGCTCGCGACTGCCGGGCCTGCGGAGGTCGACGTACGCCTCAGGCTCGCCATGACGCCGACGGTCGCAGCCAACGCCGACCCTCTGATTCAGTCCGGCAATATCGTCATCGACGAGGCCGGCTACAGCGCGAAGCTCAACGGGGTCCAGCTCGATCTCACCTACACCGAGTTCGAGCTGCTGAAGTACCTCGCCCAACACCCGGGGCGTGTATTCAGCCGCCAGCAGCTGCTGAGCGACGTCTGGGGATACGACTATTACGGCGGTACGCGCACTGTCGATGTGCATGTGCGGCGGCTGCGGGCCAAGCTCGGCCCCGAGAACGAGTCGGTCATTGGCACCGTTCGCAACGTGGGGTACCGGTTCGTCACGCCCGTCGAGGAGTCGGCTCGCCTCACCGGGTAATGCCGGTATTCCGAGCTGCGAGCGTCGGCAATCGCGCGCCGCCGCACGGAGGAGAAGCGAGCGGCGGCGTCTTTCCTCTGCGAGCGACGACGACGGCGGAGGATTCGCGAGGTTCGTGCCGCCGATCTGCAGGAGGAGATGGCGGGACAACGCTTTTCCGTTCCGCCAGATCCGACGAAGACGGCGGCAACCAGCGAACATCGCAGCGAGCGGAGCGAGCAATCAAACACAGCGCGATGCGCGAGCAGCTCCAAAAAGAGTGCCTCAATCGTTGCGATAGCGGGACCGCACGTTGAGTCGCCGGATGTGTGCCGGGAGCGTACCCGGAGGGCCGCTCGGGCGCAGGAATTGAACGCCGGCAAGCACCTGGGCAGCAAAAACAAAGAGCAAGGTGACCGCCAGCAGAACAGCCGAGGCGGACGACCAGCCAGCTGCGGCGCTGCCAGCCATGCAGGTGAGCAGCGCGGCCAGGGCCACCGCGTACGACGCCAGGTGTGCGATCCATGAGAGCCGCTTCTCACCCTGCAGATCCTGTAGCCGCTTCCCGAGCCAAGAGGCCATGGCCCGCCGCCAGACGGCAACCTGGATGACACAAATGACCAGCATGAGAGCCGCCGAGACGAGTGCTCCAACTGCCCAAGCGAGTCCCGGCCCGGCACCGGCGAACGAAGGGAACACGATGACCGCAGTCGTTGCGGCGATGACCGAAACCACAGCACACGCTGCACCGATTTGCGTCAGCCGCAGGTGAGGCGCCATTCGAGCCGCGATGGCCGGTTGTGCGGTCGCCCCGTACGCAGCGACCTGCCTCGACTGGTCCTCATCCTGGCTCATGCTCGCAGCATAAACGGCGGCGAGCGTGCGTTTCGCGCGCCGCCTGATGAGGAGGAGCGAGCGGACCCGCTCTCCGTCCGCAAGCGACGACGAACAAGGCTTCAGCTCAGCGCAGCGTCGGAGCGAATAACAGGTTTCGCGCCCGCCGTGGTGAGGAGGAGCGGACGCGGAGGCGTTCTTCCTCCGCGAGCGACGACGAAGTAGGCGGATCTCAAGCGCGCGATGCGAGCGGAGCGACAATAACAGCGAGCGGAGCGGCAACAAAGGGGCGCTCAGACGCTAGCGTGGGTGTATGTCCGAGCTGCTGACCATCGGAGTGGCAGCTGAGCTCACCGAAACGGAGATCAACGGCGTGCTGCAGTTAGTAGCCGACGCCGAGCCCGTCGACCAGATGCGAGCTCTCAATGAGGCTGCACTGCTGCGGCTGCGGCGGCCACATCCCACCACGCAGCATCTCCTGGTCAGCGAGGGTGAGCGTCTGGTGGCCTACGCCCAACTGGAATCGGGCGCCGAGTGGAGCGCTGGCCAGCTCCTGGTCTCACCTGACCATCGGCGGCGGGGCATCGGCACCATGCTGCTGCAGCGCCTGATCATGGAGTCGAGCAGTCCGTTGCGAGTCTGGGCGATGGGAGACACTCCTGCGGCGCGGGCTCTCGCCACCGCTGTCGGGATGACCCGCCAGCGCGAGCTGTTGATCATGGAACGCGGGCTCGATGAAGAGTTGCCAGAACCAGTGATCCCGGCTGGCGTACAGATCCGAACCTTCGTACCCGGCCAGGACGAGCCGGAGTGGTTGCGGGTCAACGCTGCCGCATTCGCCCATCATCCCGAGCAGGCGCTGATCGACAGGGACGACCTCGCGGATCGAATGGCCGAGCCATGGTTCGACCCAGAGGGTTTCTTCGTCGCGACGACCGACGACACCATGATCGGCTTCCATTGGACCAAGCAGCACCAAGATCAGCTCGGCGAGGTCTACGTGCTCGGCATCGCCCCGTCGGCGGCCGGGCGTGGACTTGGCAAGGCGTTGCTGGCGACCGGTCTGCGGTCCTTGCAGCAGCGAGGAAGCACCCGCGTGCAGTTGTACGTGGAGGCAGACCACCATGCCGCAATAGAGCTATATCTGACCTATGGATTCGCCACAGTCAGCCGTGATGTGATGTACGCGCAGGATTGATTGAGCCTTCCTCAGGTCCGCCTGGACACGATAGAGATCACGCAAGTCAGGAGAAGGAAATGGCAGCAGTCGAAGTGTCAACCGTCATGGAGGACCTGCTTCCCGTCCCAGCACCGGAGCTGCCACCCGATCGCTTCCTCGATCGCGAACTTTCCTGGCTCGCCTTCAACAACCGAGTGCTCGATTTGGCCAAGGACATCAAGGGAGTACCGCTGTTGGAACGAGCCAAATTCCTGGCGATCTTCTCCTCCAACTTGGACGAGTTCTATATGGTCCGGGTCGCCGGGCTCAAGCGCCGCATCGCCGCGGGAGTCGCAGTCCCTGCGGTGAGCGGGATGATGCCGCGGGAAGTGCACTCGGCGATCCTCAACCGGACTCGGGAGATGGTGACTGAGCAGGCGCGAGTGTTCCAGGAGGACGTCCGGCCCGCATTGGCCAAGGAGGGAATCGAGATCCTTCGCTGGGATGAGCTCACCGCCCCCGAGAAGGATCGGATGGACGAGCTGTTCGCCGAGCGCATCTTCCCGGTGCTCACCCCGCTCGCGGTCGATCCGTCACACCCCTTCCCCTACATCTCGGGGTTGTCGATCAACCTCGCCGTGCTGGTCCGCAACCCGCAGACGGGCATTCGCCAGTTCGCCCGGGTCAAGGTGCCAACAATGCTTTCGCGCTTCATCCTGCTCGCTGAGGGCCGCTACGTAGCGCTGGAGGACGTCATCGCTCACCATCTCGATCAGCTATTCAGCGGCATGCAGGTGGTGGGGCATCACACGTTCCGGGTGACCCGCAACGAGGACGTTGAAGTGGAGGAGGACGACGCCGAGAATCTGCTGCTTGCACTTGAGAAGGAGATCCTTCGTCGCAAAGTCGGTCGGCCACCGGTCCGGCTGGAGGTCGAGGACGACATGGATTCGAAGATGCTGGAGCTGCTGATCAGTGAACTGGACATCAGCGAGCGTGAAGTCTTCCATCTGCCTGGGCCGCTCGACCTACGCGGCCTGTTCTCCCTAGCCGACATCGATCGAGCAGAACTCAAATACCCGGCCTTCCTTCCCTCGACCCATCCGCACCTCGCAGAGGTCGAAACGGCGAAGCCCGCCGACATGTTCGCAGCCCTGAAGCAGCGCGATGTATTGCTGCACCATCCGTACGACTCGTTCGCGACGAGCGTGCAACGCTTCATTGAGCAGGCTGCCGACGATCCGCACGTCCTGGCGATCAAGCAGACCCTTTACCGCACCTCCGGCGACTCACCCATCATCGACGCCTTGATCGAGGCATCCGAAGCCGGCAAGCAGGTATTGGCCCTGGTAGAGATCAAGGCACGATTCGACGAGCAGGCCAATATTGCCTGGGCGCGACGGCTCGAGCAGCACGGTTGCCACGTGGTCTATGGACTGCTTGGCTTGAAGACCCATTGCAAGCTGTCGATGGTGGTGCGTGAAGAGCCAGACGGCCTCCGCCGCTACGCCCACATCGGTACCGGGAACTACAACCCCAAGACGGCTCGGCTGTATGAGGACATCGGGTTGCTCACCGCCAATCCCATCGTCACCGACGACATCGGCCGGCTATTCAACCATCTTTCGGGAATGGCCCAGGAAACGCAGTACAGGCGCCTGCTCGTTGCTCCGCACGGTATCCGCACCGGGCTGATTGACCGGATCAACCACGAGATCGCCAATCACCAGGACGGCAAGCCGGCAGGGATCAAGATCAAAGTCAACTCGATCGTCGACGAGGCCACTTCCGACGCGCTCTACCGAGCCTCACGGGCCGGAGTTCCGGTCGACCTGTGGGTACGCGGTACCTGCACGATTCGCCCCGGTATGCCAGGCCTCAGCGAGAACATCCGGGTGCGCAGCATCCTCGGCCGCTTCCTGGAACACAGCCGGCTCTTCTGGTTCGCCAACGAGGGTTCGCCGTCCGTCGGGATCGGCTCCGCGGACTTGATGCATCGCAACCTCGACCGCCGGGTGGAGGTGCTTGTCTCGATCACCAATCCAGCACACATCGCCGAGATTGGGGAGTGGTTCGACATCGCTTTCGACGAGGGCACGGCGTCCTGGCAGCTGCAGCCGGACGGTACCTGGATTCCGCACACAGCCGACGTCAGCGGTGAGCCGCTGCTCGATATGCAGGAGTACCTGATCAACACCTCGGGCCGCCGCCGCGCTGCTGCGAAGTAGCCACTTCGTGTCGTCGGTGAGCCCGAGCCGGACCCGCAAGAACGCGGTGCCGCCTCCGGGCCGCCCGGTCCTGGCCGGCGGCGCCGTCGTGACCAGAGAGGACCAGCTGCGGGGCACCGAGGTGTTGATCATCCATCGGAAGCGCTACGACGACTGGACGTTGCCGAAAGGGAAGCTCGAGGTCGCCGAGTCCGTTCCCGCTTGTGCTGTACGGGAGGTGGGAGAGGAGACTGGCGTCACCATCCGGCTCAGCGCGCCGCTGGACTCCATCAGCTACGAGGCTGGCAACGCCGGGCTGAAAAAGGTCGACTACTGGGGCGGTGTCGTCCTGGACTCAGTACCCCGCGCGCCGGATGCGGAGGTCGACGTAGTCTCCTGGCTGCCGGTGCGCGCCGCCCTCGGCAGGCTCACCTATTCCCATGATCATTTCCTGGTGCAGCAGTACCTGGCTCAGCCGCCCACCACTCCGCTGATCATCCTGCGGCACGCCAAGGCGATGGATCGCAAGGATTGGTCACGTAAGGACTCGGCCCGGCCTATCAATTCCCGTGGTCGGCGCCAGGTCACGATGCTGGTGCCGATGTTGGCGGCATACGGAGTAACCAGGCTGGTCAGCTCCACCTCGACACGCTGCGTCGCGACTGTGCAGCCGTACGCGCATGAGCACAAACTGGACATTGAAACGCACAGTCTGTTGAGCGAGGAGGAAGGCCAAGAGAATCCGAAAGGCGTCGCAGCCCTGGCACGCAAGATTTGTGCGGCGACACTCGAGAGTGGTAGGCCAACTGTGGCATGCGTGCACCGCCCGGTGATGCCGCACATTCTCGATGCGCTTGATATCGCACCGACCAATTTAGTCACTGGGGAGTTCCTGGTCGCGCACCTGATGGCGGACGGTACGGTGCACGCGCTGGAAAAGCACCGGCCGCAGGCGTGAGCTGCCGCCCGCAGACCCAAGGCATAGTTCACCTGCCGTTCATCACAGATGGGGCATTTCGACACCCAGCGCTCATAAGTTCCTCGTGATCATGAACGAGCGAACCTGCTGTGCAACCTGAGGCGGCGGCCCGAGCCCTGGTGCCGTGTCTCCTAAGTCTCTTTACGGTTCGCGCCGCCCAGGCACGCACCTCGCGGCGTTCTCCTCGGTCGACATACGACCCGGTATCCCTCCCTCGTCGGCCTTGCGATGCACGCACCTGAACGACGCCAACCGCAAAGGAACTTAGGAGACACGACACTAGTCCGCGTACTCGCGATCGCGGACACTGACTCATACCTCAAGTGGAGCGCGGCAACGCTAGAAGCGCTGCCTAGCTCTTGGGAGGCCACCCAGTTGATCATCGAGAACCCGGTGATGCCGTCGGCGGCTCAGATCCGGGCGGTGAGCACCCGGTCGGTGGAGGTCCTCACCAAGGCAGAGGTGGTACGCCGGATACGGCTCGAATGCCCTGACGTGGTGCTGCTGGCCTGTACTGGACCAGTGGTCGCCGCGCTGACCGTTCAGCGGGTGTTCTGGGGCCGCGCTCGACCCGTGCTGGTTACCGGTCTGCCTGGAATCAGCGTGCCGGCGACCCGCCGGGCGGTGACATCACGAGCCGCATGCGATCTGTTTCTGCTGCACAGCAAGCGGGAAGTCGCCGAGTTCGCCCAAATCGGCGCACGGCGGGCGCCACGGCTCATCTTCGGGTTGGCCCCATTGCCCTTCTTGCCTGCTCGTATCCCCGGACCTGTCGGCGACACCCAGCTCGGGCGCAATCTGGTGTTCGCCGCGCAAGCGAAGGTGCCAGTCGAGCGGGCTCACCGGGAGCAGATCTTGCTGGCACTGGCCGATGCCGAGTCCGCCGTGGTCAAACTCCGCGCGTCGTCGGAGGAGCAGCAGACCCACAACGAGATCTGGTCGTATCCCCACATCATGGACGACTTGGTTGCACAGCGCCGGATCTCGGCGGGCGCCGTAGCCTTCGTCGCAGGGTCTATGCAGGACGTACTTCGTACCTCACGAGGCTTCGTCACCGTCTCCTCGACCGCAGCACTCGAGGCCATGGCGATGAATCGCCCAACGTTGATCATCTCCGACTTCGGAGTCTCAGCGGAGATGATCAATCTCGTCTTTGAGGAGTCTGGTTGCCTCGGCACGCTGGATGATGTTCGATCCGGCCGACTCTGCCAACCCAATCCACGATGGCTGGAGGCCAACTACTTCCATCCGGCCGAGGAGAACGACTGGCTGGAACTGCTGAATCACCTGCTCCAGGCGCGCGCCGCGGGACAGTTGGCTCCGCGGCCCCACCAGAGAGGTGCATGGCGGGGGCGGGTGCGGCGGCGCCTTCGCCTGATGATCCCAGCCGGACTTTGGCCCCACCTTCGCCGGCTGCGTGGAGTGCTCAGCCCGAATCGCCAGTCGACGACATCCACCTCTCCTCCCATGGTCGTTCCTCCGCACCCTTCTCCGTCGTCGGCCGGCCATGAGGCCGAAGTCAGGAATGAAGGCGATTCCGGATGAGTTGGGCCTCGTACCCAGCTGTCTGCGGTGGTACGGCAAATGATTTCTGGCCCCCGGAGCCGACATGTGCAGCTGGATGTCCCGCCTGCTCGCGGTGCTCGATGACCAGGTCGCAGAGTTCCCTCACTGCTCCGTGACCGCCTGGACGAGCTAACACCAGCCGTGCTGCCTGTCGAACTGCTGGATGGGCATCGGCAACTGCTACTGGCCAGCCGACAAGCCCCATCGGACCAAGATCATTTACATCGTTGCCCAGATATGCAGCACGGTTTGCGGAAATGCCGTGCGCCGCTAGCCAGTCGCGCACCACAGGGCGCTTGTCCTCAATGCTCTGCAGCACCTCGACACGCAGCTTGGCAGCCCGGGCCTGCACCACAGGGTTGATCTCCTTGGACACAATCAGCAGCGGTATCCCGACCGATCGCAGCCGCTCGACACCGAGCCCATCGGCCCGGCTGACCTTCACCGACTCCTGCCCATCCTGCGCAATGGTGGCCAGGTTGTCCGTGTGCACTCCGTCGAAGTCGGTGATCACCGCATCGACATCGATCTCCTGCGGCGGCTCGATCACTTGAGCGAGCGCGCTCGCCAGGGTCAGATCGTGCAGATGGTCCACATCGATCGCGGTCAGCTCAGGAACTTGGACGATCGCCGTACGCCCGAAGAAGCGATGCCGCGCCACCCGGAACCCGCTTGCCGACATGACATAGAACGCCCCCGTCTCGCGGAAGTCTGGCTCTCGATCCTGGCGGCGTGGTCGTATGGCAGGGTCGTGGTTCTGCCCGGTCACGAGGCCGAAGCGACCTCCTGCTCGCCACAGGAACTCATAGGTCGCAACAGCCGAGAAGACCGAGTCGGCCTGGTTGTGGACGACCAGCTCAATGCCTCGGTCAAGATCATCGGGCGCAATGAACGGGCTCGTGCACTGCACGAAGACCAGTACCTCCGGCTCCTCCTTGACCATGATCAGTTGGTCCAGGGCATGCAAGAGCGCTGCTTCCGACGAGGCGGTGTCATTGGACAACTCGGCGGGTCGCATGATCACCTCTGCGCCGGCGCCCTCGGCGCTCGCGGCGATCTCGGCATGGTCGGTGCTGACGTAGACCTCCTCCACCAGCTGTGCAGCGCGGCAGGCGTCGATGGCGCGCTCGACCAGACTTCGTCCGCCGACCCGCCGGAGGTTCTTACCCGGTACGCCCTTGGAGCCACCTCGCGCCGGAATGATCGCGATAACTCGCGGATGTTTCATGTGGTCTGTTCTTGTCGATGGGCCGATCAGCCAGCCACGGCCGGCAAGCCATAGCTGCGCTGCGCTGACGCTGTGACGCGACCGAGGAAGTCGTCGGCTTCCGGCGGTGTCTTGGGTTGATACCACTCCTGCGTGATCTTGCAGACAACGACCTCAACATCGGTATCGGCCAGCACGGTTGGCAATGTGTGCACCACTGTTGAAGGGAAGCTGACAATCGTTCGACCGATCGGCCCGCGGCGGGCGATAAGCTCCAGCGGCAGTGACGGCCGGACCACCTGGACACCCATCTCTTCGATCAGGTCGAGCTTCCAGTCGTCTTCCTTACGGTGCGCAAAGTAGCGATCCGCGCCATAACGCAGGATCAAGTTCTCGACCCCACCGAGGTAAGCGTCTGCTTTCACAACGCCGGACTCGACCAGAGATGTGCCGATGAGGTCGGCGCCGGGCTTCAGCTGGGGAGCCGGATGCCGGGCGCGCACCCAAGAGAAGTCGTTGTGGATGGTCCGGACCCGCGGGATATCCACTTGCATGCAGGTGAACAGCCTGAGCCGGCAACCTGAACCCGGGGAGAGGCGGCGGCGCACGTTGCCGGAAATCTGATCCTTTGCGAGTCTGGCAATTTGGCGACGCTGGCCGGGGGTTGCCATTTCGTGCCAGCGTGAGAGCTGCTCGCCGGCCACCCATTGACGCGCGAACTCGAGCGTCGCTGTGCCGTCATCGACGATGGTGACTTCCGAGACCTTCGTGACGCTGATGATCACCTGGATGACGCCCGAGTAGGGGTCGCCGATGACCAGCCGCCGTACGCCGGTCAGCTCACCGGCCATGGCACGGACGCTGCGGGCAACAGCCAGGCCGCCGAGGCGTGGTTCATACCAGGAGACCTTGTGGCCGAGCTCACGCGCGAGGGCGATCATCGAGCGCAGCTGGGTACGTGTGATGCCCGCGCTCGGTGCCAACACCGCGATCTTTATTGCCGCTAGATCATCTTCGTGATGTGCCAATTCGATCACATTGAGCAGCTGTGCGGGGCTCTCCACCAGTGCGAGTGCACCGCGCGCCGGTCCGGCGTAGAAGGTCACGGCACAGCCACCAGATCAGTTTGGTCGGCCAGGTCACCGGGCACCCGGCGCAGCTTCTTCATCGCGGCTCGCTCGCCGTCGTAGATCCGCTTCACGCCGTCGCCCATGGCCTCGCTGATCACCCGTACGTCCCGCACCAGCCGCGCAAGACCCTGCGGCTCGACGGACGCCGCCTGGTCGGAGCCCCACATCGATCGGTCCAGGGTGATGTGCCGCTCAACGAACGTGGCACCCATGGCCACGGCTGCCAGTGTCGTCTGCAAGCCGGTCTCATGTCCGGAGTAACCGATCGGGACGTTAGGAAACTCGTCCTGCAAGGTATAGATCATCTTGAGGTTGAGCTCGCTGGTATGGGCAGGGTAGGTGCTGGTGGCGTGACACAGGATGATGTTGTCGCTGCCGAGCACTTCAACGGCGTGCCGGATCTGCCGCATCGTTGACATGCCCGTAGAAAGAATGACGGTCCGCCCAGTGGCGCGTAACCGACGCAGCAGCTCGTCGTCGGTCAGGCATGCGGAGGCTACCTTGTGTGCCGGCACGTCGAATTCCTCCAGGAATTCAACCGACTCGATGTCCCACGGCGACGCGAACCAGGCAATGCCGCGACGCTTCGCGTGCTCGTCGATGGCCCCGTACTCGTCGCTGCCGAGCTCCACGCGGTGCCTGTAATCGATATAGCTCATCCGGCCCCACGGAGTGTCGCGTTCGATACTCCACTGATCACGTGGCGTGCAGGTCTCCGGGGTTCGCTTCTGGAATTTGACGGCATCGCAGCCGGCATCGGCTGCGTGGTCGATCAAGGCGATCGCATTGGCCAGGTCGCCGTTGTGGTTGATGCCGATTTCCCCGGTGATATAGACCGCGTGACCGGTACCAACAACGTGATCGCCGAGTCGCCGCGACGGGGCGACCGGGAACCATGACTTGTCGCTCATGAATCCACCTCTCTGGCGGGCAGGTGGTAATGGCCGCCCCGAGTTCCTAACGAGCACGACGGTAGGCAGCGGAGATGGCCAAGCGGGCGAAGCGATCTGAACAGCAGGCAAACACTCCGACAACAGGGCCCGCGTCATTCATCTGGAGTTCACCGAGCATTCCCCCGCCACTTACCTGGTGATCATCAAGCGCCGTCGCCTCCTGACTTATGGTCGAGAAGGTGATCAGGCTGTCGGTCATCGTCCCGTTCTTCAACGTTGAGCGATACGCCGCGGAGAACCTCACCAGCCTGGCCCAGAATGCCGCCCCCACTATCGAGTTCGTGCTGGTTGACGACGGCTCCACCGACGCCACAGTGTCGATCATCGGGGAGGCCGCGCAACGGTTGCCTGGGGCCCAGTTGGTCCGACTCGGGAGGAATTCTGGGCTATCGGCCGCCCGCAACGCGGGCTTGTCGGTTGCGCGCGGCCGCTATCTCAGCTTCCTCGACGGGGACGATGTCGCGGCGCGGGGCCACTTCTTGGCGCTCGTTCAGGTGATCGAAAGGTTAGGGTGCGACTTCGTGCGGACCGACCATGTTCAGGTCCGCGGCCGCCAGCGGCTGGTGCACCGCACCAGCCATGCGCCACGAGGGGTGGTCTGCCCCGCGCGCTCGGGCATTGGCCCCGCCGGACAGCGCAGTTCGGTGGACGCCCCGTACGCATGGGCCGGGATCTACGACCGGCGACTGTGGGACGAAAGTCTGCTGTTCTTCGACGAGGATTTGCGGACCTGCGAGGACCGTCCATGGATCTGGGGCCTGCATCTGCGAGCGCGCACTTTCGCTCTCGTGGGGCTGCGCGGGGTCCGTTATCGGCGTGACGTGTCCGCGTCACTCTCCCAGCTCGCCGACGAGCGGCAGTTCGATTTCATCCCGGCCTTCGAGCGGATCGTGCAGCAGGTGGGCGTCGACCGAGAGGCCGACTCACTGCTGCCCAAGGCTTTGCGTTCCTACTGTGCCGTGCTCTGCCACCACCTGAAGCAACACGACCGCTACCCACCGGCGCTATGGCACAAACTGCTTGCCGCGAGCGCCACCTCGCTCGCCCAACTGCCGGCGGAGCCGCTACAGGCCGCAATCGCGGAGATGGACATCGAGCGGGCAACCAGTCTCAGGAGTCTGCTGGAGGCGGCATGACGACCCAGGTCGTTGTCGCGTCCACGGCGTTCGGGTTGGCCACCGTGACGGCAGCGTTCGACAACGGTGCCTTCGAGCCCGGCCCGCGCCGGATATTGGTGACGACCTGCAATACCGCTATGCCTGAGGCGACCGCGCCGATGCAGGACATCGCTGGCGTACCCGATCTGATCCGCCGCTTCGACGCGGTATACGACTACAACGCATGCATCGAGCCGCAGCACCCATCGATCTGGCACCCGCGCCTGGGGGATCTTCCGCTGTGGGAGCGTCACTTCCGAGGGCTCTGGGATTTGGGCGCCGACGATCTGCACCTGATCGTGGAGAGCATCCAGGTCAACCCGGCACAAGCCATCTGCCGCATCTTCGGCGATGCTCGGATCGACCTCTACGCCGACGGCCTTATGAGCTTCGGCCCGACCCGAAACGTGCTACCGGAGATGGTCGCCAGCCGGATTGAGCGGCTGGTCCATCTGGATCTGGTGCCGGGCCTGACGCCGTTGCTGCTCAGCGAACGGCACGTCCCCCACACCGTTGTCTCGACCCAGTGCTTTCGGGCAGTGGCCAAGACCATGGTTGGCGACCGCGCCGTCTTCAGCGGCAATGATCGAGGCGCCTTGATCGTGGGTCAGTATCTGGCCGCTGGCGGGATCCTGAGTGAGGAAGAGGAGTTGGACCTGTATGCGGCGATGATCTCCGGCTGCGCCGATGCCGGCTATTCCTCGATTGCGTTCAAGCCGCACCCGAGCGTGGGAGGCGGCCAGATTGCACGGCTCCGCGATGTCGCGCGCTCGCGTGGCATTGGGCTGGCCGTGGCCGACGCGCGGGAACTGGCGGAGGCGTGCTTCGAGCGCGGTGGCGTCGAACTGGTTGTTGGCTGCTTCTCAACGGCGCTGTTGACCGCGTCGCACCTCTACGGCTTGCCGGTGGCGCGTCTCGGGACGGAATTGATGTTGGACCGGCTGACACCCTTCCAGAACAGCAACCGAATCCCGATCACACTGGTGGATGCGCTGGTACCAGACCTCGCCTCGCTGTCCCAATCCGCGAAACCGCCTCGCCGTGCCCCTAGAGCCGACCTCAACGATCTGGTGGTCGCTGTGGCTTATGCCATGCAGCCGGAGCGGCTAGCCGCCCGCCGCTCGGAGGCCGCGGCCTTCCTCGCCGACCACTATGAGAGCCACTCCCGCTACTTCAAACGACTGCGGCTGACCCGACTCGGCTTGCCAGGCGGCCTGCCAGCACGGCCGTCTCCACCGAAACCGACGTCGTTTGGCCGGCGCCTTCGCCGACGGGCGCGTCGGGCTCGAACCTCGTTGGGCCGATGGCTCTTGGGCGCGCCTGGACCTTCGTTGGGCACTGACAACTCATCGGCAATCCCCTCAAGCCGTCCACGCTAGGGAGAGAGGAACGCAAGGATATATAGACTCGCACCTATGCGTTTGCGGGGTGGTCTGTCCCGAGAGCCACGCTGGCGGATACCGCAGCGTGAGCAGAGCTGGGCGGATGCCCGCGTCTTCGGAGATCAGCGATGACGCAACCCAGGATGGCTCGCCTTGAGTTCGCTGCCGACCTACACATGTTGCGTGACTCCCTGGTCACCATGACCAAGACGGCATCGGAGGCCATCCGAGCTGCGACCACAGCGTTGCTGGACCAGGATCAGGAAGCGGTCCGCATGACCGCCGCATTAGAGCAGGATCTCGAGAACGATCTGCTTGCGATCGAGCGGCGCACGTTCGAGCTCCTGGCCCGCCAGCAGCCAGTAGCGGGCGATCTCCGGCTGCTCATATCCGCCATCAAGATTGGAGCAGAGTGCCGGCGGATGGGTGCGCTGGCTCATCACATCGGCACCGCTGCCACCCGCTCATATCCGGAACCAGCCATCCCCAACGAGCTGTCGGGGATCTTTCGCCGGATGGGTGATGTCGCAAACCGGATCGCTGACGGTGCTCGGGTCACGCTTCTCACCAGCGATGCCGAGGATGCGGCACGCCTCGAGGTCGACGACGACGCTATGGACGGCCTGCGCCGTGCGCTGTTCCGAGCACTAATGAAACGACTGGCCTCATGGCGTCGAAACGGCGGTCAATGTCGCCCTGCTCGGTCGCTACTACGAACGGTTTGCTGATCATGCCGTAACGATCGCCCAGTCCGTGATCTTCATCGTGACAGGTACAAAGCCTGACTATGGATCGCCACACCATGATCAGTCTGGTGAGACGTGGCACTGTCCGTCGTGCTACGTGACCGCCCCCGTTGACTGCCCCACCGGCTGCCTCTGCCAATATGAAGGTGTTGTTCGACGCTGGCGGGTCGCCGGAAGCTTTTGGGTAGCTGGGCCAACCACTCGGTCACCCGCCTGACCTGGCGTCGCCAGGAGGCGCCGATCGTTGACAGAGGCGGGCTGTACACCAAAGATGTGCATCTATAGGGGCTGATCTCTTCACGATTCGTTAACCCGCTGTTCACCTAGGGCCACTTCGATTGAGCCTCGTTGGCGGGTTCGCCGACCACCCTGCGTGGGTGAATGAATCCTGGAAGGAATCTGACTGTGTCTTCTCATTCGTTAAAGCTGGCCGGGGTGACCGCGCTCGCTGCCGCATCGTTGTTGGTGAGTGGGTGTGGTGGCCAAAATCAGGCCGGCAGTGCCAGTGGTGGCGGCAGTGCCGGGTGGCGGGGTCAGTGGCACGGTGACCGTGGATGGGTCGTCGACCGTCGCCCCCTTGAGCGAAGCAGCCGCTGATCTCTTCCGTGAGGTGGAGCCGGGGGTCAACGTAACCGTGGCAACCGCAGGCACGGGCGGTGGTTTCCAGAAGTTCTGCGCCGGCGAGACCGACATCTCCGACGCGTCGAGGCCGATCAAGGACGAGGAGGCTGCGGCATGCAAGGCCAAGGGGATCGAGTACACCGAGGTGATCGTCGCCAACGACGGCCTCTCAGTGGTGGTAAACCCTGAGAACACCTGGGCGAAGTGCCTCACCGTGAAGCAGCTGCAAACGATGTGGGCGCCGGAGTCGGAGGGCAAGATCAAGAACTGGAACCAGATCGACAGTCCTTCCCTGATCAGCCGTTGACCCTGTTCGGCGCTGGTACTGATTCGGGTACGTTCGACTATTTCACCGAGGCGATCAACGGCGAGGAGGGTGCCAGCCGCACCGACTACAGCCCATCCGAGGACGACAACGTGACGATCCAGGGTGTGAAGGGCGATAAGGGTGCAGTGGGCTACTTCGGGCTGAGCTATGTCGAGCAGAACCCCGATTCGATCAAGGCCGTCGAGATCGACGGCGGTGACGGCTGTGTGGCGCCCAGCAAGGAGACGGTACAGGACAAGACGTACAAGCCGTTGGCTCGGCCGCTGTACATCTACGTGAAGAACTCGTCCTACAAGGACAATCCGGCCGTGAAAGCTTACGTGGACTTCTATGTCGAGAATGAGGCGAAGGTGGCTGAGGAGGCGCTGTTCGTCGGGCTGACTCCCGAGCAGAAGAAGACCGCACAGGACGAGCTTGGCTCGATCGCAGCCTGACGACCATGGACAAACTGACCGCGACCCAGCCGCAATCTGGGTCGCGGGCGCTGTGCCGGGGATCGGACCGTTGGCACGCGCCGGGAGCCGGCTGAGCGGCCACCGTCGTTGACGACGTCGGCGCGGCGACCCGGTGAAGCTGTCGCAAAGATCGTGCTGCGACTCGCGGCATGGCTGACGATCATCATCACCGTCGGGATCGTGATTGCGCTGCTCGTCCCAGCGATCGAGTTCTTCCGCGAGATTTCGATCATCGAGTTCTTGTTCGGGACACGGTGGGCGCCGCGATTCTCCAACCCGTCTTTTGGTGTCATCCCGCTGGTGACCGCGACTCTTTGGACCACCGCGATCGCGTTGATCACCGCTGTCCCGATCGGGCTCGGCACGGCGGTCTTGCTCTCGGAGTACGCGCACCGCCGGCTGCGTGCGGTTCTGAAGCCGATCCTTGAGATCCTGGCCGGCGTTCCGACCGTCGTCTACGGTCTGTTCGCGCTCGCGTTCGTCCAGACCGTGGTGCTCAAGGACTCGTTGCACCTTCCGACCGGGTCGTTCAGCGTGCTGGCCGCCGGTCTGGTGATGGGCGTGATGATCGTGCCCACGGTCGCCTCGCTGAGCGAGGACGCCATGTCCGCGGTTCCGAACGCCATGCGACAAGGCTCGGCCGCGCTAGGTGCCAACCGGATGCAGACCAGCCTCCGGGTCGTTTTCCCGGCCGCGCTCTCCGGCATCGTCGCCGCCATCGTCCTGGGCATATCCCGAGCGGTGGGGGAGACCATGATCGTGGCTATCGCCGCGGGCGGTCAGGCCCGCATGGTCACCGGTCCGCTGCAGCAGGGACAGACCATGACCGGCTTCATCGCCAACGCAGCGTTGGGCGACTCGCGAGTCGGCTCGATCGAATACAACACACTGTTCGCGGTCGGGCTGCTGCTATTCGCTATCACGTTGTTGATCAACTTCATCAGCATCCGGTTCGTGCGTCGATTCCGGGAGGCTTACTGATGAGCATCGCCACCGACATGCGCCGTCCCGAGCGTTCCCTGCAGGAACAAGCCAAGGGGGGCGAACGTAGTCCGAAGGCCCTGGTCTTCCTGGTGCTGCTGTGGCTGGCGATGTTCATAGCCATGACGGTGCTGTTGGTCCTGATCGTTACTACGTTGATCGATGGGGCGTCGCGGCTGGATATGCGGCTGTTTACCGAGTACCCGTCCTCAACACCGGCGCGGGCCGGCGCGCGGCCGGCGATCCTTGGCTCCATCTGGGTGATCGCCACCACCGCGGTGCTGGCGATACCCCTCGGCGTCGCAGCAGCAGTCCAGCTCGAGGAGTTTGCCGACAAGACAAAGCGTTTCAACCATATGATCGAGCTCAACGTCCAGAACCTCGCGGCCATCCCCTCGGTGGTTTACGGCCTGTTGGCGCTGGCCGTGTTGACGCTGTTGGGGGTGCAGAACAAGAACCTGGTCATCGCCGGGGCTACTGCGCTCGGCCTGCTCATCCTGCCGGTGATCATCATCGCCACCCGGGAGGCGCTGCGGTCGGTGCCCGCGGAAATCCGCCAAGGATCGCTGGCCCTGGGAGCCACGCCGATGCAGACGATGTGGCGGCAGACGCTGCCCTCGGCGGTGCCTGGCATCGCCACCGGAGCGATTTTGGCGTTGTCGCGGGCATTGGGCGAGGCGGCGCCACTCCTCCTGCTGGGGGGGTTGGTGTTTGTCAGCTTCGACCCGAACGGGCTGCTGAGCGGCTTCACCACCTTGCCGATCCAGATCTTCAACTGGACCGGTCGTCCCCAAGAAGAGTTTCGGACCCTCGCGGCCGCGGCCAGTATTGTCTTGCTCGTCCTGCTGCTCGCCATGAACGCCCTCGCCATCTACATCCGCAATCACTTCCAGCGCCGGTGGTAACCGAACCGAAGGAATCTAGAGAACCGATGAGCGCACAGCAAGACCCCCGGTCGACGACCCCATGGTCGTCACTCACTTCGAACCACACGCTGAGGTTCACTTCGAGCCGGCCGAACAGACTCGTACTCGTGACGAGGAGTTGCCCGATATCCCGTATGGGGTGATGGAGTGCGCCGACGTGGATGTCTACTATGGCGACTTCCGGGCGGTGTCAGGTGTCAACCTGGTATTTGGCTACAACGAGATCACCGCTTTGATCGGGCCGTCGGGCTGCGGGAAGTCGACGCTGCTGCGGTCCTTGAACCGGATGAACGACCTCATCATCGGAGCCCGCGTTACCGGTCAGGTGACTTTCCATGGCGAAGACATCTACGCCAAGGGCGTCGATGCGATCGAGGTAAGACGCCGGATCGGCATGGTCTTCCAAAAGCCCAACCCGTTCCCGAAGTCGATCTACGACAACATCGCCTACGGTCCGCGAGTCATCGGCATGAAACCGTCCAATATGGACGACTTGGTCGAGGAAGCGCTCACCCAGGCCGCCTTGTGGGCCGAGGTCAAGGACAAGCTCAAGCAGTCAGCCTTCGGCCTCTCGGGTGGTCAACAGCAGCGGCTCTGCATTGCCCGGACCATCGCCGTAAAGCCCGAGGTGATCTTGATGGACGAGCCCTGCTCCTCGCTTGATCCCATCGCGACCGGCCGCATCGAGGACCTCATGGAGGAGCTCAGGCAGATCTACACCATCGTGATTGTCACCCACAATATGCAGCAGGCTGCGCGTGTCGCTGATCGGACAGCCTTCTTCACAGCGCTGGCGGCTGAAGGCAGCGGCGACCGCACCGGCATGCTGGTCGAGTACGACAAGACGACCAAGATCTTCGAGAATCCTGTCTGACCAGCGCACCGAGGACTACATCTCGGGTCGCTTCGGATGAGCTGACACCAGCCTGCGACAAACGCTGATGACCTGGCAGGCGGCACGCTTTGGTGCCAGTCTGGGCGCGATTCGCTGGCCGTACCGAGTAATCGCTGTCGAGTCACCGTCTCGGATACTCACGCCTTGCGGGCACGACCGTTTGCTCGCGAGCGGAATCGACCTGCGTCCCTACCCCGACGGCCCCTCGGCCTTGTTCCACCTGATGGCTGAGGATCCTGGCGCCGTACTGGCGCCGACAGATCTCATTGGCGTGAACTTCCTACGCTTCATCCGGACGATTGTCGGCCGGTCCGACATTCCCGTCATCATCGGTCTCACGGGTGATGAGGAGTCCCATCAGTACGCCTTTCATGGTCTCGAGGCAGGGGCTCGTGAGTTGATCAGTCTCCCTGCCGGCCCTGACCAGCTGGCGTCAGCCATGCGCCAACTCGGCCTGACCAGGACGGAGTCAGCCGCGAGTCTTCAGTACGGGCCAATCGACCTCGACCGGCAAGCGCATCAGGTCCGGGTCTCGGGCACGGTCGTCCGCCTGGCACCTCGCGAGTTCGCCCTCGTCGAGTACCTGCTCGCGGAAGCCCCGCGAGTCGTCTCCGTTGCGGAGATCGCCGCGGTGATCGGTTACAAGGAGCAGGTGGACGGCCCTGTTAGGGCTCGCAAGTACGTCGAGAAGCTCCGGCGCAAGCTCAATGAAGCGCGAAGAGGACAGCCAGCGGTCCTCGAAACCGTACGCGGTCTCGGGTATCGCCTGATTGACAGCTGATATGTGGCGCATGCCGCGCACGCCTGGCATTACCCCCGGCGCCACATAGACTCTGCCCGTGAGTGCGAACCCTGGGTGGTATCCCGATCCGGGTGGCGGACAAGGTCTCTTCCGGTACTGGGACGGCAAGGCCTGGTCGGCAGCAACCTCGCCCAATCCGAGCGCACCTCCACCAACGCAAGGTCTCGTCGGTGGAGGGACGCCGCAGCAGGACGGCCAGCCCTACGGGCAGGGTGGACAGCCCGGACGGCCAGGGTGGACAGCCCGCGTACGGCCAGGGTGGGCAGCCCGCGTACGGACAAGGTGGACAGCCCGCGTACGGCCAGTCAGCCGTACGAGCCAGGACTACAGCGCTGCGTACGCGAACTATCAGGAGCTAGAGAAGAAGAAGTCACCGATCGGCTGGTGGATCGCCGGGGGCGCGTTGGTGATTGTCATTATTGTCGTCGCCGTCCTTGCCATCCGTGCCGTGACTGGCGGCGACACTGGCACCGCGGGCGGGCCCGTAGCGCAACCCTCGCAGGACGCCTGCCCGCCGCAAAGCACGGCAAGCCCTGAGGCGCCCGCCAGCCACCCGGCCGACGGACGCGTCCACGGCGGTCCGCTGTCCTACCCACAGCTGGGTCAGCCCTGGGGAGCGCCGACTGGTGAAAACCGGGTGCCGTTCGGAAGCGACGTCCAGCAACAGATGGTTCTCGACCAGGCAAACTTTGACGGCCAAGGCACTAATTGGGTTGCCTCAATCCTCGTCGGAGAATTGCAGGCCGGCGATGGGTTCTTCACCCCAGAGCAGGGCTCTCAGATCGTTGTGAAGTGCATTCTCGGTGCCTTCTATGGCGACAATCCTGTCAACAGCAACGTTAAGGTGAACGAGAAAACCACTATCGACGGCCATGAGGCCTGGCTGGTGGAATCCCAGCTCACCTTCGACATTCCGGGGCTTGAGGCCAAAGGCGAGTACCTCATCGTCGCAATCGTCTCGGCCGGCAACCGGTCAGGTCTCTACTACGCCACGATCCCTGACACGCTTCCCGTACTCGTGCAGCCAGCTCGGGAGACCCTGGCGCAGTTGCAGGTCGACGGCTAGAAGCCCGGGCTCGCCCCTTTCGGCACATAAACTCGGCGCGTGAGTGCGAATCCTGGGTGGTATCCCGATCCGGGTGGCGGACAAGGTCTCTTCCGGTACTGGGACGGCAAGGCCTGGTCGGCAGCGACCTCGCCCAATCCGAGCGCACCTCCACCAGCGCAAGGGCTCGTTGGCGTGGGGCTGCCGCAGCAGCAGGGCGGCCAACCGTACGGGCAGGGTGGGCAGCCCGGGTACGGGCAGAGTGGACAGGCCGAGTACGACCAAGCTCCTTACGGCCAGGACTACGGCGGCAGCGCGTACGCGAACTATCAGGAGCTACAGAAGAAGAGATCGCCGATCGGCTGGTGGATCGCCGGAGCCGCATTGGTGATCGTCATTATCGTCGTGGCCGTTATGGCCGTCCGGGCTGTGATCGGCGAAACCGGGACCAGTGGCAACGCGCCAGCACCGCAACCTTCCCAGGACGCCTGCCCGCCGCAGAATACTGCGAGCCCTGAGGCCACGGTTCCCCCCCGAAACGACGGACGGGTACATGGCGGCCCAGTGTCTTACCCTGAGCTCGACTCGCCCTGGAGTTTTCCGCAGAATGACAATCGCGTGCCGTTCGGGAGCGACGTCCAGCACCAGACGGTTGTCGACCAAGCAAACTATGACGGCAAGGGCGGTCTCTGGGTCGCCTCAGTCCTCGTCGGAGAATTGCAGGCCGGCGATGGGTTCTTCACCCCAGAGCAGGGCTCTCAAATCGTCGTGAAGTGCATTCTCGGCAGTTTTTATGGCGACAATCCCGTCAACAGCAATGTCAAGGTGAACGAGAAGGTCACTATTGACGGCCACGAAGGCTGGCTGGTTGAGTCCCAGCTCACCTTTGACATCGCAGGCCTGGAGGCCAAGGGCGAATACCTCATCGTGGCAATCGTCTCCGCCGGCAACCGGTCAGGTCTGTACTACGCCTCAATACCCGATACCACGCCGGAACTCATGCAGCCGGCCCGGGAGGCCTTGGAGCAGCTGCAGGTCGACGACTAGTTTGATTTGAGCCGGTCGCAGTCTCAACAGTGAGCTAGGCCACGGCGATCTTTCATGGCCACGACCCGTGCTGCGCTACTGGTCACTCGCCTTTCGAAAGCCGGATTGTCGGATGCCTCGCGCTTGATCGCGTCGGCCATCGGGCTCGCCAGCTTGGCATCCCCAATGATCAGCAGGTCACCTCCCGCGCGAATGAAGCGGCGCGCACGTACCTCTGGGGAGAGACTGCGCAGCGCTGCGGCCGCTAGATCATCAGAGATCACCACACCCGAGAAGCGAAGATCCTCACGCAGCATCTCTTCCATGATCATGCTCGAGAACGCCGCGCGATTATCGTCGTCGATCTTGTTATAGAAGGCCGAGGACACCATCACCATGTCGGCACCGGCATCGATGGCCGCACGGAAGCCGGCCAGGCCAGCATCGTCTCGCGTCGTCCGAGTGTCGACGACTCGATTCACGAAGTCTGTGTTGCCGCGTACCCGGCCCAACCCCGGGAAGTGCTTGACCGCGGTCGCCACACCGGCGCGATCCATACCTTCGGTGAATGCAGCCACTTTTGCGGCCACCCGCTTAGGTGAGGGGCCGTATCCGCGACGGAGCTGACCGATCGGCTGGTTGACCCAGACCATCGGCATGGGCACAACATCGGCCACCGGCGCCAGGTTGGCGTTGATCCCGGCTTCCTTGAGCTCGCGGCCCCAGTCGTACGCGTTCCTGCGAAGGGCAGTATCGGACTCCTTAGCCTGGACCCGCGCCGACGGAATCGTCGCGAAACCGGGACCCTTGAGCCGCTGCACGCGTCCACCCTCCTGGTCGGCCGCGATCAGCACTCGCACACTCTCTGGCCTGCGCGTCGCCGCGCGTACGTCGCTTACGACTCGTCGGACAGCGCTCGTTCCGGCTGTTGTGGTGCCGAGCAGGATGACGCTTCCTGCCCGGGTCTCCTCCACAATCGTCTTCTCCGAACCGCTGATCCCTTCTGAGCTGACACCGACCATCAACAGCTGGCCGACCCGCTCCGACAGACTCATCTTGGCGACGACCTGTGCGCAGTCTTCCTGCACGGTGAATGACTCCGTCGGTGTTGGTCTGTTTGCGACGTTCGGCGAGGGCGTCCGCCTCGCGGCTTCTGGACCGGTTGACCCAGGCCTCTCCGCAACCGTCGGGGTCGCAGTGGACCCCACGCCGCACCCAGCGAACACGACGGTGGTCAGGATCGCGCAGCGGAGGAGCCAGGTCCGCCGACCGCGTATCGCTGGACGCACAGCACCTCGATCCCCGTCGGTTCACCGCATGAGCCAGTTGGCGGCTTCAGCAGTCCGGACACTAGGGTTGTCGCATCCTGGTGCGGAGGCGATGCAGCATCCACACGTATGCCCACACGGTCTGGAGGACAACCTCATGTCGAGCGTCACCAGCGTAAGCCCACGCACTCTGGGCGACGTAATTCCCGGCGGCCTGGTCCGCAGCATCGCTCTTGTGATTGGCGGCGCCATTTTCGTCGGTCTGACTGCTCAGGTCTCGATCCCCTTGCCGTTTACGCCAGTTCCTCTGACGCTGCAGACCTTCTCGGTCTTGCTGGTTGGTGCTGCTCTGGGCAGTGCCCGGGGAGCATCCTCCATGGCCCTGTATCTGCTCGCCGGGGTGGCTGGCGTGCCGTGGTTTGCGAACCAGCAGAGCGGCTGGGCGTTTGCTTCCTTCGGCTACATCGTGGGTTTCGTCGTGGCGGCTTGGCTGGTGGGGCAGCTTGCCGAGCGAGGCGCCGACCGCCGCGTTCTGTCGACCATCGGAATGATGGCGCTCGGGAACCTGATCATCTACGTCTTCGGGGTGGCCGGCCTGATGCTCATAGCGGATATGTCGTTCGGCAAGGCACTCACCCTGGGGGTACTGCCCTTCCTGATCGGCGACGCGATCAAGATTCTGCTGGCGGCTGTGCTGCTACCCGGCACCTGGAAGCTGATCAACTCGCGCCGTAGCTCCTAAATCATCGTCATGGCGTTCTCGGCCGAGGTCCTCTCGTCCGGCCAAGGGGGCGGTCACGCAGTCGTGGTTCCTAAGGAAGTCGCGGCAATGTTTGGCTCGAAACGGCCGGCGGTGTTGGCGCATGTGAACGGTGTGGAGTATCGCTCCCGGCTGGCGGTCTATGGCGGTCAGAGCTATCTCGGCCTGCGTAAGGACCTGCTCAGGGAGCTCGAAGTCGGGGCCGGCGACGTGGTCCAGATAGAACTGGTCGAGGATCAGGAGGAGCGCGTCGTGGTCGAGCCACCTGAACTCACCACGGCGCTCGCGGAGAATCCAGCGGCCAAGGCCGCGTACGAGCAATTGCCCTCGAGCCACCGCACCGAGTACGCGCGCTGGATTGACGAGGGTAAGAAGCCTGACACCCGTGCTGATCGCGTAGCCAAGACAATCAAGCGGCTGACCGAGCCTCGCTAGGCCCGCCGATACGGCCTATTCACTCCTGTACGCCCATCGATCCCTTCCTCGTCCGAAACCTACGTCTACGTAGGCTGCGGTCGGTCTGCACGGGTTGCAACGTGTGCAGAGCGTATGGAACCCGTGTTTACGTAGGTTGCATACAGAATGAGCGGGCCACGCACCCACCGGGTCTCAGCCGCTGAGGCCGATCAGGGCGTTTTCGATCACTTCGGTCATCGCGGGGTGGATCCAGTACTGGCCGCGGGCGACTTCGGGCGCCGGCTGCTCGAAGCTCATCGCCTGGATCAGCGGCTGAATCAGTGATGAGGCCTGCGGCCCGATCAGGTGGGCTCCGAGGATGATCTTTGACTGCGCATCGGCGATGATCTTGACGAAATGGTCTCTGTCCTCCATGGCCCAGCCGAATGCAGTCTCCCCGTAGTCCTGGAGGGACACGACGTAGTCGATGCCCTGCTCCTCAGCAGCCGCCTCCGTGAGGCCAACTGAGGCCACCTGCGGCATGGAGAACACGGCGCGGGGTACGAACCGTCGGTCACTGGTGATCATCGAGTCGGGGTGCAGCAGGTTGTGCTGCACGACTCGAGCGTCCTTGTTGGCAACGTGCTTGAGCTGCTGCTCAGAGCACACGTCACCCAGCGCAAAAACGCCCTCGGCGGTGGTCCTCTGGTAATCGTCGACAACGATCAACCCATGGTTGTCAACCTCGATCCCTGCGCGGGCCAGGTCGAGGGTGTCGCCGTTCGGCGCCCGACCGATGGCGATCAGCAGAGCCTCGGCCTCGAGTCTCTCTTGCTCCCCCTCCATGCCGCTGGCGTACACCCGTATCTGCCCATCTGGCGTACTCTCGATCAGTTCGACGCTCGTGTCCAGGCGGACATCCACTCGCCGGCCGAGGAGCTCAGTGAACCGCTTGGCTACGTCGGCGTCCTCTCTCCGCAACAGCACGCCTGAGCGGTGCAGCACGGTGACGGAGGTCCCGAACGCGGAGAAGATGTGTGCAAACTCGGCAGAGATGTACCCACCGCCGATGATGATCATGGATCGAGGCAGCTCCGGCAGCCTCATGACCGTGTCGGAGGTGTGGAAGTCCACCGAGTTCAGCCCTGCTAAGTCAGGGACCATAGGACGGCTTCCGGCGGCGATCACCAACCGGTCGGCGGTGATCGTGTCCGCCGCTCCGACGTCCAGCTCCCGCGGCCCCACGAAGCGTGCACGCGCGTCGAAAACGGTCACATTGTCGCTTCGCTGCCGGTAACCGCGGCCCTTCGCGGCCATGGGATCAACCCGACCGAAGATCCGATCCCGAATGTCTCGCCAGCGGACGCCGCGGAGATCCAGATCAACCCCGAGCTTGGTCGCCTCCACCGTCGAGGCAGCAAGATCGGCCGGGTGGACGAACATCTTGCTGGGAATGCAGCCAACGTTGAGGCAGGTCCCGCCGAAGCTGCCCATTTCGACCAAGGCCACACCTAGATCGTCGAATCTGTCGTCGATGATGGAGTTCCCGGATCCGGTGCCGATGATACAAAGGTCGAAGTGACGCACCCCGCCATCGTGCCAGCACGCCACAGCGTTACTGCCCGGTAGCGCTTGCCGTGCGCGGGAAAATCGGGCAACGATAAAGGCGTGGCTGGCATAAGCCTGGGCGGCAGGCTGAGCCGTCATCGGCGGAACAGGATCCGCTTTCTCGCGCTCGCCCGGCGCTCCAGCAATTACACGATGCATGCGTGGTACGTCCGGGTGGTCGCGTTGGTCATCATCGCCGGTTTGTCCATCGGGAGTCGCAGCAGCCTGCTGGCGATCGCGCTCTGCCTCGCTGGCTCTCTTGGCAGTTTTCTCTTGTGGATCAACGAGCGGCACCTGCGACGCGGTACTCAGCCGCGCTTCTGGTTGTCGCAGGCCTATCTCCGGAACGTGATCAAAACCGATGGTCTACACCGCCTTAGCCTTGGCTCGTACTTCGAGATTCCGGAAGCCTTCGTGCTGATCGCGATCCCCTCATGGATAGCGACTGATGATCCGCTCTGGGCACGCCTGATCATGTTGGCCGCGGCCACGATCTTCTTGATCACGACGTCCTTGCTGATCTTCAATGACCATACGTGGTTCAATCCCGACGAGATGGACCCTCCCGCCTGGCACGAGATCTTCCGGCGCCTCGCAGGGCCGATCACAGCGTTGCCTGTCTGTCTGATTGCATTGCCCGCCGATTGGGGACCCAACGGCTGGCCCGCAGCACTGGCTATCTCGTTGCTGCCTCTCGCGGTCGTCGGCTCGCGAATATCAGACACTGACCTGATCATGAAGACGCTGCCCGATCTGGTTCAGGCGGAGTCGCATGCGGGTCGCGAATTGGTGATCAGCGAGACGCACGGCGCGCTCTCAACCAATCTCAGGCTCATCGAGCAGCAGGCCCGCGAGATCCGCGATGTCGCCCCCGGCCTATACGACCTAGCCGTCTCAGCAAACAGCCGGCTGCGTGAGACGCTGACCCTCGCCCAGCTCGGCCATGACAGTTCCACGAGCGTACAGAATCTCGAGGCGCCAGTACTCACCTTGGCGCGCGCCGTCGGGGCCAAGGCTCGCATCGACATTAGTGTCGACACGCTATCCGCCAGCGATCGTGATCTTGCGCGGTTGGTGCTGAACGACCTGGTCGGTAATGCATTGAATGCCGGAGCGGGCGCGATCCAGGTAGCTGTGGCGCCCGATGGGGCACAGGTTGCGATCTCAGTGACTGATGATGCTCCGCCCATGGCTGACGGAGTATGGAAGACTCCCGAAACGAGCTCGGCGCGCCTGGAGGCTCGTCTGGGAGGCCTCTCCGGATCGCTGACGTCAATACAGAACGGGGCCAGCAAGACTGTCACGGCCCGCTGGCTACCAGAAAGTGAGTGATCAAAGTCCGCAGATGATCAAGCTTCTGCAGATGATCAGGTGCAGTAAGGGCCGTCGGTGACCACGGGCGGAGTGTTGCTGGTGGACGACGTGCCCGGCGAGCGGGCTAACTTCGAGCAGGCCTTCGGGCGGGATCTCACGGTGGCCCCTTCAATCGACCGGCTGAACGAGCAGCTCCGTTGCGGTCTGACCTGGGACGTCGCATTCATCGACTTCAACCTCAGCTCGCCGACCAGCACTGGGCTGACCGCCCTCCTCCGCCTGCACCACGGGCGTCCTGCCACTCAGATCGTCACTTACAGTCAGTTCACTGAGAGCGGTCGGACGCTGTACGCGGCCGCGGCTCACCACTGGTTCAAGGCGTCTGCGCTGATGGACAAGACGAAGAACGATCCTGGCACGCTGGTGCACTATCGCGAGTCGATCTCCAGCGGCATCAACCCGACGCCGGTGCCCTGGCAGCGACGACTCCAGTGGGCTCCGCTCATCGACAACCTGCTGGCCGACGCGTCGTGGGTGAGAGTCTGGCGGGCGCTCCGCGACGCCGCCGGTGACATGGCGCTTGTCGCCGAGATGCTGCACGTCGACTCGAGCAGCTTGCGAGGCTTCAAGGACCGCGCAACCGAGGCCGCCATCGAGTTCAATGAAAAGTTCCACGACATCCCGCGCCCCGGGCGTACCCGGAACAAGAAGGGCATCCTGGCGGCCTTCGCCGCCGAGCATCGCCATTTCCTGACCGCACCGGACCTCTCGACGGTGATGTCACCAGGTACCCGGCGGCGCGGCTAGCAGAGATTAACCTTTGCGTTCGCGCACGGTGCTTGAAGGCCGTCGTCCGCGGCAGCGAGAGGTAATGCTGGCGCTCAGCCGGATCGAAATGCTCGATCGCATAACGCAGCGCCGTACGGGGCATGGTTGCCGCGTGCTGATCAAGAAACCGACGCAGTTCAGCAGCGTCGACCTTCTTACCCGCCTCTCGGAGCGACCAGCCCACGGCCTTGTGGATCAGGTCATGACGGTCAGGCAGCAGAATCTCGGCTAACCGGTAAAGATCGGTCGTTTCACCACGGCGCAGGAAGCGTTGGCTGCCGACCATGGCAATCCGGCGGTCCCACAGCAGGCCAGATCGAGCCAGCCGGTAGAGCGGTGATCGGTCGCGGTCGAGCAGGTAGCCCCCCACGATCGGGCCGCAGCTGATGTCGACGAGGTCCCAGTTGTTCACATGGCTGGTGTTGCCGAGATAGGTGTCATAAATCAGCCGCAGTTCGTCATCGTCGCCGCGCTTGACAATCTTCTTCGCCCGCTCGCTCATGACGACCAAGGTGATCAGCCGATGCTCATGAATGGGGCTGCGCAGCATCGGAAGCCACTGATCGCGTTCGAAGGCTGAGTTGAGGTACGGCTTGGCCAGCTGGCGGAGCTCGCCAAGTTTGAGACCGAGGAAGATATCCCCCTCCCCGTAGCTACCGGGTGCGACCTTGAAGTACCTGGCAAGGGCCCGTGCATTCTCCTGACTGGCGGCAGCGTCCATGGCCCGTACGAGGTCGTCCATGATCGCCACAATGCCACCACGCGGTGACAGAACTCAGCTGCGAGCGTCGGGAAATCGCGCGCCGCCGTGCTGAGGAGGAGTGAGCAGAGGCGTTCTTCCCTCTGCGAGCGACGACGAAGTAGGCGGATCCCACGCGCGATCGCGCGAGCAGCTCCAAACTAAATTCCGGCGTAAGAGTGCAACCCCGAGACCAGCAGGTTGATCCCGACAAAGTTGAACCAGAACGACGCCAGGCCAATGATCGCGATCACGGCCGCTTTGGTGCCGCGCCAGCCAGCCGTTGAGCGCGCGTGCAGATAACACGCATAGATCACCCAGGTAACCAAGGCCCAAGTCTCCTTGGGGTCCCAGCCCCAGTAACGTCCCCATGCGTACTCGGCCCAAATTGCTCCCGCGACCACAGTGAAGGTCCACAACGGGAAAGCAAAAGCATTGAAGCGGTAGGCGACCACGTCGATCTTGCGCGATTCCGGGAGCCGCTCGAGGTAGCCGCGGACGGTGCCCCGATCCTCGGCGCGCTTCTTGACCAGATAGAGGATCGACATCACTCCGCCGACGCTGAATGCAGCGCCTGAGATCGCCGCTGCCACGATGTGGATCAGGAACCAGACCGAGTGCAATGCCGGTACCAGCGGCGCCACCGCGACATAAAACACCGTCACCGCGAGACCATTTCCAACGGCGGCGAGCATAGTGACGGGGAGTCCGAGCCAACGGAGTCCCGCCCGCCACACCAAGATCAGGTAGACCCCAACGACAAAGACCATCGCCGTGATCGTGAACTCGAACATGTTGCCCCACGGCGCCCGTTGCGCCGCAAGCGCCCGCATCACGACGCCAAGAACACTGAGCAGGAATCCCAGCACGGTCAGCCCCACACCGATCCGGCCGAACTGCTCGACCCGCCGGCTGGCAACGAGATCGATTTCCGGGTCGGTGATGGGAGCGGTGTCGGGTTGAGGACGCCCCAGAAGCTCAGGGCGCCTTTCGGCAACGGTGACGTCGACCAACTCGCGTTCAGCAGGCTTAGCCACGCCGAGCCGGCGAGCCGTGGCCCATTCGGCAGCGTGGGCGAACATCGCGAGCGCGTAGACAACCACCGAGCTGACCAGGGCGAGGCTGGAGTAGTACTCGTAGGTCATCTCGCGCTCACATCCTCAGGCGTGCGTGACAGCTCGGCGGCCAGCTCGGCGACGTCCTCGGTGAGGCCGGCGCGAGCATCGGCACGGTCCAGTCCGCCGACCTCAACCACCCTATGGCCTGCCCCACCGCCGCGGACCCGAATCCAGACCCGGCGTGGACGGACGAACAGCGACAAGCACAAGCCCGTGACGGCAAATCCCAGCGCGATGAGAGAGATCGGTACGCCCGGTGTGGCACCGATCTGCACCTTGACCCAGCGCACCCAGCCGTCCAACTGAATTGAGCCCTTGCCATCAGGGAGGTTCACGCCATCTCCCACGCTGAGGCCGATCCGGACCGGCTGACCGTCGGCTTCCTTCAGTTGGCTGAGCCCGGTGGTGTCGAGCGAGTAGACGTTCTCCGGTTTGCCGGTCTCCACCTTCGGCGGTCCATGCCAGACGTTCACGAAAAGCGCAGGGTTGAGGGCATCCGGGAAGATCGACTGCGGTCCCTGGTCGTTGAGCACGGCAGTCGGGAAGAAGTACGCCTCAAACGCGAGGCGCTCTGGTCGAGCGTCCGGAGCCTTGATGGCCCCGATCGAGCTGAAGTTCCCGTCCTGCGGCAGCAGCACGACAGGGCCTGAGAAGGCAACGTTGCCCTCGGCGTCCTTCACGGTGACCTTGGGGGCGTAGCCATGGCCGATCAGATGCACAGTCGTGTCACCGATGCGGAGCGGCTTGTTGACCTCGAGAATCTCCTGACGAGGAGCTGCCCCGGGCCGCTCGGTTACCTCGACTCCCGCCCGGAACAGCCGGGCTGCCCCGCGCTGCACCGGTCCAGTTTCGAACTTCACGTCGAAATCCTTCACGGTGACGCTGAAGGGCACCAGATCCGCCTCAGTGAACCGAGCGCCAGCCGAGAAGTCGTCGTACTGGGTGAGGTTGTTCGAGAAGCCCTGACCCACGATCACCACGCTGGTGCCACGGAAGCCGAAAAGCGCGCCGATCGCTACCCCGATGAGCACGAAGACCAGGCTGACGTGGAACACCAGATTGCCAGCCTCGCGCAGGTAGCCACGTTCCGCCGCCACGCTGTCGTCGTGGACGTCAACGCGGTAGCGTCGCTGCCGCAACGCGGCCGCGGCACGGTCGAGAACGTCATGATCACTGTCGGTCGTATCCGCCGTGGCGTACGCGGGCAGCCGGACGAGGTTGCGCGGAGTTTTGGGCGGGCGGGCGCGCAGTGCCCTGGCGTACACGCCGATCCTCGGGACGATGCAGCCCACCAGAGAGACGAACAGCAACAGGTAGATCGCGGAGAACCAGGGCGAGCTGTAGACGTCGAAGAGGCTGAGCCCGTCGTATATCGGGCCCAGTCTCGGATGTTCGTTGATGAAGTCGGTCACCCGGACCGGCGATGTCCTGCGCTGCGGCACCAGCGAACCGGGAATCGCGGCAAGTGCGAGCGCGAACAACAAGATCAGTGCTGTACGCATTGAGGTGAGCTGGGTCCACAGATATCGCAATCCACCACGCCAGCCCAGCCTCGGCAGGTCGGCTCGCCCATTCGCCTTGCTGGACTCCGCCGCCGGCTCGCGAGTCTTGATCGTCGTCACACTAGATCACCGTCTCGAAGGTCGACGCCCACTGTCGCAGCACGGCAGTCAAGGTGTTCCACGTGCCGGTGACAAGCAGCACGCCGACGATGATCAACAGCGCTCCACCGATCTGCATGACCAGTTGCTGGCGCTCCCGGAGAAACGCGACCGCAGATGCCATTCGGGTAAAGGCCAGTCCGGCGAGCACGAACGGTATGCCGAGCCCGAGTGCATAGACAAAGCCGAGCAGTCCGCCGCGTACCGCTGTGCCCTCGTTGAAGCCAAGGTTGACCACCACGCCGAGGGTCGGTGACAGGCATGGTGTCCAACCGAGTGCGAATACCACGCCGACCAGCGGTGCCGCAGCAACGCCAACCGCGGGAACGCGATGCAGCCGCAGGTCGCGTTGGCCGATCTTCAGGACACCCGCGAAGATCAGGCCGAGCATGATGATCACCACGCCGAGCACCCGGGTGATCACGTCCCGGTACGCCGCCAGCAACTGTCCCGCAGAACCGGCGACGACGCCGGTTATGACGAAGACCACCGCGAAACCCAGCACGAACAGCGACGCACCGGCCAGCATCCGGCCGCGGCGCGGCGATCCTTCGACGACTTCGGCGGCTCCCAAACCCGTCGCATACGACAAGTAGCCCGGCAGCAGCGGGACGACACAGGGCGAGAAGAAGGACACCATGCCGGCAAGCAACGCCACCGGGAGCGCCAAGGCCATCGACCCGCCGACCGCGGTCTCCGCCCAGCTCGCCAAGTCGAGAGGAGTCATCATTGACCATTCGCGACGTCGTTGATCATGTCCACGAGCGTGATCTTGGAAACCTCACTCAGTACGCGGACGGCAAGTCGTCCCTCTCGATCGATGATCATGGTCGAGGGAATGGCACTGGGCGGGAGCTCGCCGGCAAACGCCAGCAGAACTTTCCCTGTGGGGTCGTAAATGCTGGGATAGGTGATCTTGAAGTTCCGAACGAATGCCTCAGCCGGGGCCGGGTCATAGTCCTTGCTGGTGATGCCAACGAACTGGGCGATCCCTTGAGTCTCGACACTCGCCGCCTGTAGATCGGGTGCTTCCTTGCGACAGGGTGGACACCATGAGCCCCAGACATTGATCACGACAACCTTGCCACGGTAGTCCTGACTCGAGATTGTCTGGTTGCGGCCGAGCGCAGGACCGGCCACGGTCGGCAACTCTTTACGCTGGTCGGGCGGGATCCGGGTGAGGTTCCGCGGCACCGTGGGATAGCCCACCTGGCCCGCACTCCGGGTTTGCTCATCGGCCCCGGTGCGAGCACAGGAGACGAGAATGAGTGTGGCGGCCAAAGCCGCAGCAATGCGAACCGCAGCGTGCCGCATCAAGCCCCTGCAACGAACTTCTTGGTCTGATGCGGACGGAGGAGCTCAGCAGCCGGCTCTGAGTAGCTGACCGAGGTGACGTGGCCGTCGATGTAGGTGAACGATGTGACGCTACCCAGCGTGCACTGGCGCTTCCGTGGGTCGTGGGCCATCCGCCGGCCCTCCGCGTTAATACGGGCGACCCAGATCGGGAGCTGATGAGTCACGATCACCGCCTCATGGCCGAACGCGGCATCGGCAGCCTCCCGCATCGCAGGGCGCATCCTGGCGAGGATCTCCGTATACGCCTCACCCCAGCTCGGCTTGAACGGGTTTCGGAAGTAGAGCCAGTTCTTGGGATGACGCAACGCACCGTCAAAGGAAAGCCGCAGCCCCTCGAAATAGTTGGCCGCCTCGATCACTCGGCCGTCGGTGAGGACCGGTAGACCGAGCGCTTGGGCCAGTGGTGCGGCCGTCTCCTGTGCCCTCTCCAGCGGCGAGCTGACAAGATGCACGACGTCCCGCTCCCGGAAATGCTCAGCGACCCGCTCGGCCATCTCCGTGCCCAGCTCAGAGAGGTGATAGTCGGGGAGGCGTCCGTAGAGCAGCCCCGCGGGGTTGTCCACCTCGCCGTGTCGCGCGAGATGCACAATTGTTCGGTTCTGACCCATCGGCCCCCCTCGTCCCGCTATCCCGAGGCGCTCGCGGCGGCAGCTGCGGCCGGCAGCGCGTCCACAATCCGATTCACGGCTCTATCATCGTGCGCGGCTGAAAGAAACCAAGCTTCGTAGACGCTAGGCGGCAAATAGACGCCTGACCGCAGCATCGAATGGAAGAACGCGGCGTAGGCCGCGGTGGACTGCTGGGTGGCGACGGCGTAGTCCGGCACGGCAGTCACGCCCTCGGGTACGAAGAAAACGCTGAACAAGTTCCCGACGTTTTGGATGACATGTGGCACACCAGCCGTATCGAGGGCAGCCTTCACGGCAGCTCGGAGCCAGGCCGCTGTGCGGTCAATGTGCTGATAGACCTCCTGCGTCGCCAGCCGCAGCGTCGCGAGACCGGCGGCAGTGGCTATGGGGTTTCCGGAGAGCGTGCCGGCCTGGTAAACCGTGCCAACCGGTGCCAAGTTCTGCATGAGATCGGCACGGCCGCCGAACGCCGCCGCAGGAAAACCGCCGCCCATCACCTTGCCGAAGGTCATCAAGTCCGGGCGTACACCATCGAGGCCGAACTGTCCTGATCGGCTCACCCGGAAGCCCGTCATCACCTCATCGGAGATGAACAAGGCGCCATGATCGCGGGCAATGCCGGCCAGGAAGGCGTTGAAGCCGATGCCATCCTCAATCCCAGGCGGAATAACACCCATATTGCCGGGCGCGGCCTCGGTGATCACCGCTGCGATCTCGTCGCCGAAGCTGGCAAAGGCCTCTTGAACGGCATCCCGGTCGTTGTAGGCGAGGACGATGGTGTCCGCGATGGTCGCGTCTGTGACACCTGGAGTGCCAGGTATTGACAGGGTTGCCACTCCAGAGCCGGCGGCAGCGAGCAGCGCATCCACGTGTCCGTGGTAGCAGCCGGCAAACTTGATGATCTTGTTGCGGCCGGTCGCCCCCCGGGCCAGGCGCAGCACCGACATGGTGGCTTCAGTGCCAGAGTTGACCAAGCGAACCTGCTCGACAGGCATCCGATCGATGATTTCGCCAGCAAGATCAACTTCGGCTAGCGTCGGTGCGCCGTACGAGGTACCGCGCAGCGCCGCGTCCGCCACCGCCTCGATGACCTCGGGGTGGGCATGGCCCAGCAGCATCGGACCCCAGGAACAAACCAGGTCAACCAGTTCGTTGCCGTCGATGTCGTAGAGGTAGGGGCCGCGGGCGCTGGCGATGAATCGCGGCGTGCCGCCGACAGATCTGAAGGCGCGAACTGGCGAGTTCACCCCACCCGGGGTCACAATCTTGGCCCGCTCGAAGGCAGCTTCGCTGCGTACGGTGCCTGTAACTGATCGGACGGTCATCGACGTTCGTTGCGCAGCGACTGTGCCCAATGGAGGGCTGAGTAGCTCAAGATCAAATCGGCGCCAGCGCGGCGGATGGAGGTCAGCGCCTCGTCAACCGCTGCTTCCCTGTTGATCCAGCCATTGGCCGCCGCGGCCTCGATCATGGCGTATTCCCCTGACACGTTGTATGCCGCCACCGGCAGATCGACCGCCTCCCGCACCGCACGCACCACGTCCAAATAGCCGAGCGCCGGTTTCACCATCACGATGTCGGCGCCCTGTTCAATGTCGAGAGCCACCTCCCGGAGCGCCTCGCGGATGTTGGCGGGATCCTGCTGGTACGTCCTGCGATTGCCGGTGAGTGAGGAGGCGACGGCCTCGCGGAAGGGCCCGTAAAACGCCGAGGCGTATTTCACCGAATAGGCGAGGATCGCTACATCTGAGGCTCCCGACGCATCCAGGGCGTCCCGGATGGCGCCGACTTGGCCGTCCATCATGCCGCTCGGTCCAACGGCGTGAGCTCCGGCGGCCGCGTGCAGCACCGCCATCTGGGCGTAGATCTCGACGGTCGCGTCATTGTCGACCGCGCCGGACGCGGTGAGCACGCCGCAGTGTCCATGGTCGGTGAACTCATCAAGGCAGACGTCGGACATGACCAGGCACTCGTCGCCGACTTCCTCACGCACCGCTCGGATCGCGGCAGTCAAAATGCCGGCCGGATCGAGCGCACCGGAGCCGCGCGCGTCCTTACGCAGAGGGACGCCGAACAGCATGACGCCTGCCAGGCCTGCGTCTGCGGCTTCCACCGCCGCCTTGCGGAGCGTGTCGAGGCTGTGCTGCACGACGCCAGGCATTGAGCTGATGGGCCGTGGCTCTCGCAACCCTTCAGCCACAAACAGGGGCAAGATCAATTGGCGCGGCTCGAGGCTGGTCTCGGCCACCATCGCCCGCACAGCCGCGGTCGTCCGTAGTCGCCTCGGCCGATGCCTCACTGGCTCACTCCTTTGGAAAGTGCTGGCACATTGCAGATTTCCGCGCTCGGAACCTGCCACTTCCCGCACTATTCTGCCAAGACGCCACGGAGCTGGGATCAGATTCTGCGACGAGTACCTGGACGCCGCTGTGAGGGCTTCAGAACGGGCTCGCCGGCTTCCAGGAAAGCGTCGCGGCGTTGCGCGGCGAAACTGGCCAGTGCATCCGCCAGGTCGACAACCGACGGCTTGGCGGCGATGACGTCGACGCGCAGGCCATGCTCCTCACAAGTGCGCGCCGTCGCCGGCCCGATGACCGCGATGATCGTTGAGGCATGTGGCTTCCCCGCGATGCCGACCAGGTTGCGCACTGTCGATGACGACGTGAACACCACGGCGTCGAACTTGCCAGTCTTGATCGCCTCACGCACGGGTGCGGGAGGTGGGGTGGCCCGTACGGTGCGGTAGGCGGTGACGTCCTCGACCTCCCACCCCAAATCCTTCAAGCCTTCGGCCAAGGTCTCTGTGGCGATGTCGGCACGCGGGAGGAAGACCCGGTTGATCGGGTCCAGCACATCGTCGTACGGCGGGAAGTCGGCCGCCAGACCCGCGGCGGACTGCTCGCCCTGCGGCACAAGATCAGGTTCGATTCCCCAAGCCTGCAAAGAATTGGCAGTCACCTCACCAACGGCGGCAACCTTCAAACCGGAGAAGGCGCGAGCGTCCAACCCGTACTCCTCGAACTTCTCCCGTACGGCCCTGACCGCATTGACCGAGGTGAACGCCACCCACTCATAGCGACCCTCGACTAGCCCTCGAATCGCCTTGTCCATCTGCAACGGACTGCGTGGTGGCTCGACTGAGATCGTGGGCACCTCTTCGCTGTGCGCTCCATAGGTGCGCAGGCGCGCCACCATCGGCGCCGCCTGGTCTTTGGTACGCGGCACCAGCACCCGCCATCCGAAGAGAGGCTTGGTCTCGTACCAACTCAACTCGTGACGTTGCTCTGCGGCGGCCCCGATGATGACATGTACCGGGTCGGAAGCTGGCGGCTTCACCGACCGCACCGCGGCCACCAGCCCATCCAGGTTGGTCGTCAAAGTGATCTGTTCGGTACTGCCTCCGTGCAGCGTGACGACCACATGATCATCTCCCGGCCGGCCGGCGGACTTTGCTGCCTCGACCAAACCGCCGATCATCGAGACGACGGTGCTCACCACGACCGTCGCGGCGGAACCCCATTGAGCCGTTCCGTTCTTGCTGAACTTGCCGTCAATGACCGAAGCGAACTGCACCCCTCCAGCATGGATCAGATCGATGCCGGCGTACTCCGGGACTGCAGTCAGGCTGGACACCCCGGGTACGACCTCGAAGTCGATGCCACCTCGCACGCACGCTGCAGCCTCGTCGGCGACGGCGTTATCCAGGAACGGGTCGCCGCTGACGAGCCGTACCACCCGGGTACCTGTCGACGCCTGCTTGAGCACGATCTTGGCGCGCGCGGAAGGGCTCAATGGCCTACGAGCCTCGGTCAGGCCAAGCGTCAGCACCTCGGCGCCCTCGGCCAGCGTGATGGCGGGATGAGCCAGAATCTCTTGCTGCCGATCATTGTCCAAGATCACCGAGCTGGCGTCGGCCAAGGCCGCAATGGCGCCTAGCGTGAGCAGATCGGGATCACCCGGTCCCGTGCCGACAAAGATCACTCGGCCCTTGGCGATGGGTGCGGTTGGAGTAGCAGAGGTGGAGGTCCGGGGCCTACGAGCCGAGGATGTGCTCACTGACTTCTCGCGTTCTGTTGTTCAGCCCAGCCGCCTGTTGGCGGTGAGAGCCTCAGGTTGTTCAAACGTGTTGCTCCCGCAACTGCGCCAGTACCTCACCAGCGTGGGCGACCCCGAACTGCTCCGGATCAGTGGTCGATCCGTGCGCCTCCAGTCGTAGGACTGAGCCTGCTTTGGTAGGTTCTGACAAGTTGCTCAGTAACGTTCTCCCAATTACCGCCCTCAGAGTCAAATCGAGACTTGTACCACGGACTGCTGTAACCACTGCATGGGCCCCCACCGGAGCGGTACAGCCAGCTTCCAGTGCACCGAGAAAACCCCGCTCTACAAGGGATTCTGCTCGCGCAACTAAGTTGTCGAGAACTGCCAACCGTGCCCGCAGCTCAATGCTGAGAGAACGATGAATTTCTAGCGCGAGGGCCCCTTGTCCGGGTGCTGGAATCATCACCTGATGATCAAGGATCTGTGCTGGGAGCCGCTTGACGACGATGCCCTCGGAGACCATCTCGATCTCTGGTAGCAGGCCGAGCCGTCGCAACCCGGCCGCGGCCAAGATCACCGCATCGACCTTCCCCTCCCGGACTCGCTCGATTCGGGTCTCGACGTTCCCCCGAATCGGGACGATCTCCAATTGCATGTCCCGGCCGGCCGCCCAGTCGATCATCTGCATCGCACGCCGCGGAGCTCCGGTACCAAGCCTGGTGCCGTCGGACAGATCATCGAGTCGCCGCCCCACCAGAACGTCCCGGGTGTCCTCCCGTGCGGGAATCGCGATGATCTCCAGATCCTCGGCAGGCGTGGTCGGCAGATCCTTGAGTGAGTGCACCGCGACATCAATCTCATCTCGACGCAGGGCGTCGCGTACCGCGCTGACAAAGACCCCGGTACCGCCGATCTCGGTGAGCTGGCGCTGATCAACATCACCTGTCGTCGTAATGCCCACGAAGGTCGTGTTGCTGCCGTCGGCGGCCAGCGCGGTGGCCACCTGGCTCGCCTGTGCACGGGACAGCGCCGACCTACGTGCGCCGAGCCGGATGGGTCGGTTCAGAGGGGTCGCCGGCATCGGGTCCACTACGGCCCGGCGTCTGGCGACATCACGGCGGCGACTGTCTGCGGGTCAAGGGCGAAGAGCTCGCGTAGTGCGGCGGCGTAGTCCACAGCGTCGGGCTCTGCTGACAGCTCTTGTACGCGTACGGTCGGGGCGTGCAGCAGCTTGTCGACAATACGACGCATGCTGCGTTCGATCTGGTCCCGCTCATGATCATCAAGAAGCGGCAGCCGGGCGTCCAGTCGGCGCAGTTCGCTTGCCACCACCTCCGAGGCCATCGAACGCAACGCGACGACAGTTGGGGCGACCTGAGCGGCACGGCGCAGGCCAAGGAAGTCGGCTACCTCTTGCCGAACCAGAGCACGGGCGTCCTCGATTTCCTGGACACTCGCCGCATCTGATTGCTCGGTGACGAGCCGATCCAGGTTCACCAGGCAAATGCCGTAATCGACCACCTCTGGTGCCACGTCGGCCGGAAGAGCCAGATCGACGACCCCGCGCACTGGCGTACCCGCCAAGTCGTCGACGCCAATGGTGAGGGTCCGGGCTCCTGTGCAGGTCACCAGTACATCGGTCTCCGCCAGCACCTGGGGGAGCTCGGAAAGAGCGACTGCCTTCCCGCCGACCGCTTCGGCCAACCGCTCAGCGCGGGACAGGGTGCGGTTGGCGCAGGTGACGGATGCGCCGTCCGCCGCAGCGGTCCGGGCGGCCAGCCCGGCCATCGCACCAGCCCCGACGACCAGCACTCGCTGGCCGTCCAGCCCACCCACCTCGTCAGTCAGGAGTCCGTACGCGGCGCTGACCAGGGAACGACCGGCTGAGCCAATCCCGGTCTCGGTCTGCACCCGTTTGCCGACCCGGATCGCCTGCTGAAACAAAGGGTTGAGGACCGGGCCTGCGGTTTCGTGCGACTGACCGAGGGTCAGAGCCCCCTTGACCTGCCCGAGAATCTGACTCTCGCCGATCACCAGGGAGTCAAGACCGGACGCCACCGAGAACGCATGGGCGACAGCGCCCTCGTCGAAGAAAACCGCACACAATGCACGCAACTCACTGCCACGAAGGCCGGCAACATCGGCGAGGACCTGGGTCGCGTCGTCCAGAGCGCCGTGAAACCGAGAGACGGACGCATAGAGCTCGGTTCGGTTGCAGGTGGACAACACCACGGCCTCGTCGATGTGCTCGGATTCCACGAACTGTTCGGCGAGCTTGGCCGAAGCGGGCGAATCAAGGGCCAGCTGACCCAGATGGGAGACCGAGGTCGACTTGTGCGAGACGCTGACCACCAGAATGCTCATGAACTCGCCCCTCTGCTCTCAGTCAGGATCTCACTACTGTCGACGGTCTTGCGTTGCTCGTGATAGGCCAGGATCTGCAGTTCTTGGCCCAGGTCGACTTTACGGACATTGACCCCATCGGGCACCACAAGCACCGTCGGTGCGAAATTGAGGATGCTGGTGACGCCCAGATACACAAGTCTGTCGGCGACGGCCTGGGCAGCCTCTGCCGGAGTCGCGATTACCGCGATCACCGCGCCCGTCTGAGCGACGACTTCCTCGAGTTCTTTCAGATCGGAGATCGCCAGACCATGAATCCGCTTGCCCACCAGCTCAGGCGAGGTATCGATCAGGCCGACAACACGAAACCCGTGCGAGTAAAAACCTGAGTAGTTGGCCAGAGCCGTGCCGAGGTTGCCGAGGCCAACGATGATGACAGGCCAGTCGTGAGCGGAGCCCACCACGCGGCCGATCTGAAGCCGCAGATACTGCACGTCGTATCCGACTCCCCTTGTGCCGTACGAGCCCAGATATGAGAGGTCCTTGCGGAGCTGGGCGGAGTTCACGCCCGTGGCCTCGGCGAGCGCACCGCTGCTGATGGTGTCGATCAGCTGCTCGGCCAGCTGGTTGAGCGCTCGAAGATAGACAGGCAGTCGGGCTACCGTGGCGTCCGGAATTCCCTTGAGCGTGTCGACTGTCCGCCAATGCTGACCTGCCGCCGTACGCGACGGCGGGTCAGTCGGGAAGGTATGCGACACACAACTCCTGAATCAGCGCTCGGATCTGGTCCAAACAGCGCCACTCTAGGACGTTTGTGAACCGCCGCACAATCTTTCTCGGAGCTGCTCGCGCATCGCGCTCGGAGTCCGCCGCCGTCGTCGTCGCTCGCAGAGGAAAGAACGCCTCGGCTCACTCCTCCTCCGTGCGGCGGCGCGCGATTTGCCGACGCTCGCAGCTGGCTGGCCGCAGCCGCCTCAGGCGCGCGTTTGCCATCACAGCCGTCAAGACGGACCACTCAAGACGCCACCAAGCGACCGTTTGCCATCACAACCGTCAAAACGGACCACTCAAGACGCCACCACGCGACGTTTGCCATCACAACCGTCAAAACGAACAGTGAGGACGGGTGCCGGACTTACGGAGTCGACGATTCGAGTGCTGCGAGGTACGCCTGACCGCGCGGCGAGAGTCGGTAGCCGCGCTCGAGCGATTCGGTGAGTCCGAGCGCCTTGAGCCGGCGGACTCTGAGCTTGTACGTACGGCGCTCCTGGCCTGCCTCCGCCGCGAGTTCGGTCGACACTACGCCTGACGAGCGTTGAATCTGACGCAGCGTGCCGCGGGTCCAGGGCTGCTCGGCCGCGCGATCCATCCGGTCAAGTCGTGCGCTCAACGCCGAGACATCTGTCGGAGCGAGCTCGACCGAGCTCCGGAGGGCGACACGCGGGTCAGGTCCGGCCAGCACGATGCCAATCCGGTAGAGATCGCCACGGCCCTTCCCACTCGCCCACTTGACCAGGCCGGCGACCGAGTCGAAGCCTGCGTCAACAGCGTCCTGGTCGGTCAGCTGGTCATCGTCGACTGCTGTGATCGAGGTGACCTCGACGACCCCCGCGGATGTGGTGAATCTCGACCCGACCTTGGGCCGCACCACCTCCCAGCGTCGGTACGTGCATTTCACTGTGCCCTCGGCAAGACCACGCAAGGTGGCAGCGGTGAACAACATCGCTCAGCGAGTCCGCAGCAGGGCGGTCCTGAGCCGTGCAGCATCCACCCGCCAAAAGTCGTGCTGTGCGCCGTCGACGAATGTCACAGGGACTTGGTCGGTGTAGCGACGCTGCAGTTCAGGATCGCCGTCGACATCAAGCACCGCGTACGCCTCGCCGGTTTCGGCGCAGACAGCGGCCACCTGCGCGATCGCCTCGTCACACAGATGGCACCCCTGCCGGGTCAGCACGACGACGCGCTCTGCCCTCGCGGCGATGCTTGTCATAGACGCCGCCACGGAGCTTCGTGCCCTGTCACTTGACCGCCTCCAAGCTGTGCCGCAAGACGCCTTTTCTGACCTTGCCGGTTATCCCCCTCGGAAGCTCCTCGACCAGCCGAATCAGGCTCGGACGCTTGAACTTCGCCAGCCGGTCGGCGCAGTATTCGTTGACTGCCTCGATACTCAGGCCAGTTCCGGTGACAAATGCCACGACCTGTTCGCCGGTACGCCGGTAGGGCTGGCCGACCACGGCCACCGATTCAACCCCCGACAGCTCGGCGATCGCATCCTCGACCTCGGCCGGGTAGACGTTGAAGCCATTGACGATGATCAGCTCACGGGCCCGGTCGACGAGGAACAGCTCGCCCTCGAGCAGGTAGCCCACATCTCCAGTCGGGAACCAGCCGAGCTCGCCTGGACCGTCGCGACCGTCGGGCCAGTAGCCGGAGAACAGGTTGTCACCGCGGATCCAGATCTCGCCGGGTTCGGCCGGGTCCGTACCGTCACCGATCCTGACCTCCACGCCGGGCAGCGGGCGACCGACGTGACCATGCCCGAGCAGCTCTCCGCCCACAGTGGCCGTAACGCCTGGCGCCGCCTCGGTCAGGCCGTAGCCCTGATCGACTCTGAGTCCAGTACGCGCCGTGAACGCCTTTTGAAGATCAGCTGGCAGCGGCGCGGCGCCGGACACCACGGTCCTCACCGATCCGAGGCTGGTAAGGGCCCGCTCGTCCTCCAAGATTCGGGCCAGCACCGGCGGCGCCAACGGCACATTGGTGATGGCCTCGGCAGCCAGCACCTCGGCGAAGCCGTCGAAGCCATCCACGATCACCAAGCGGGCACCCGACGTAGCCCAACTCCCGAGCACCGCGTTCAGGCCGAATACATGGAACAGCGGCAGCATGGCCAGGACTACCGACTCGCGGTCCAGAATCTCGAGGGACGCGACGCTGTCCAGGTGAGTCAGCAACGCGCGATGGCTGAGCATCGCTGCCTTCGGCTCCCCTGAAGTGCCGGCGGTGTAGAGCAGCACGGCCAGCGCTTCTGGATCCCTGGGCGAGCTCACGGGCTCGGCTGCTGCGCCGGACAACTCATCAAGACCTTGAGGACTGAGGTCCACCTGATGCACACCCTCCAGCGGTTGGGCCGCGGCTGTGAACAGCACGCGCGCGCCGCAATCGTCGATCATTGCGCGCAGGTCGCTAGCTGTGGACTGGGGATTGATCGGCACGGCGACGTAGCCGGCGCGCAAGGTCGCGAAGTAGGCCGCGACGAATTCGATGCTGTTCGGACCGACAAGAGCGATTCGATGGCCCGCCACCAGTCCGTGGGCTGACAGTCCAGCGGCGACGGCGTCGATTCGGCGGTCGAGCTCGGCCCAGGTCATGGCGCGGCGCACCGGCATCGGCTGAACGAGCGCCACGGCCCCGGGCTGGGCCTCGGCCTGCCGAGCCACAAGGTCGGCGAGGTTGTTCTCCAGCTGTTCAGCGTTAAGCAATTGGACGGCTGTGTCCTGGTCGTTCACCCATCTGAGTCTGGCACGAGGAACAGCGGAGGAGGACATTATGGTGATGACGTGATCGGACCGGAGAGCGCGATGAGCAGATCGGAGGGCATGCCCCCCGAGCACGTCGGCCACGCTGAGTCCTTGCCGGGCACTGACGCGTCTGCAATTCCCGTCGACCACGACGATCCTCATGCCGCAGTGGGACCCCTCCATCCCGGCCCTGATGCGGTCAGCCCAACCGAGCAGCACCAGGTTCCACTGATCCATGAGGATCCAACGGCGGCGGCGTTCTTCGACCTCGACAACACGGTGATCCAGGGAGCCTCACTGTTTCACCTCGCCAAGGGCCTGTATCGGCGCGGCTTCTTCCCGACGCGAGTGATCTTGAGGGGCCTGTGGTTGCAGGTTTACTTCCGCATGGTGGGACAGGAGAAGGCGGGCCACATCGAGGATGCCCGCGGCGTGACATTGGGCTTCATAGAAGGGCACACCGTCACGGAGCTGACCGAGATATCAAACGAGGTTTACGAGGAATCGATTGCTCACCGCATCTGGCCAGGGACCAGGGCGCTTGCTCAAATGCATCTCGACGTTGGGCAGCAGGTCTGGCTGGTGACGGCAGCACCGGTGGAGGTGGCCGGCATCATCGCCGCTCGGCTGGGACTGACCGGCGCGCTGGGTACGACCGCCGAACACATCGACGGTGTCTACACTGGGCGGCTCAAAGGCGATCTCCTCCACGGCCCGGCCAAAGCCGAGGCGGTACGCGCGCTGGCACATGAGCATGGATTCGATCTTGCCCGTTGCTTCGCGTACTCAGACTCCTACAACGACCTTCCGATGCTGTCGCTGGTCGGGCACCCGTGCGCGATCAACCCCGACGGGAGGCTGCTGGCGCACGCCGAGGAACAGGACTGGCAGATTCAGGATTATCGGAGTGGTCGCAAGGCGGCGCGTCTCGGGTTGTTTGGCGCTGGGGCAGCTGGCGCGACCGCTGGTGCGGTAGCGACCGGGTTCGCCGTCAAGCGAGCCCTACGGGGGTAGCGCGCACGGACAAGTGTCGTATCTCCCAAGAGACACGACACTAGCTCTTGCGGCGCGTGAGATAGAGCACCACCGTTGCTGCGCCAAGGTATGCCGCGTAGCCGAAGAACCCGAGTACGGCCAAGCCCTCGGCGCGGCCGCTCCGGTTCGCGAACAGACCCATCAGGATGACCGCCGCCGCGAGCAGGGCCAGGGCGACGGCTCCGACGTACACAAAGCCTTTGAGCTGGTCGAGATCGATCCGCCGCACATGATCGGCGCCGACTGTGGGATCGCTCGGCGCGTCGGCAGCGCGTCCTCGGGCCCGCAGCCTGACCACTACCACGGTGAAGCCTGCAAAGGCCAGCAAGATCACCGCCAGGGCCCAGAACACGTGGCAAAGGTTAGTTGCGCGCCCACAGCACGTTCCCCGGCCTTGACTGCCGCCTACAGCGAGAGGGTTCGGGTTCGGCGGCTTAGAAGAAAGCGCTACGCCGTTCCATGAGCAGGGCGTACAAAGTCTGCTGAATCGTCTCCCGCACCTGGTCGGTGATGTTGAACACGATCATGGGATCGTCGGCGGCTCCGGAACCGAGCTCGTCGGTGGTTATTGCCTCGCCGACCTGGATGATCCACCTGCTCGGTAGTGGGATCAAGCCGAGCGGCCCCAGCCACGGAAACAGCGGCGTAATGGGAAGGTACGGCCAGCCGAGCATCCGGGCGAGCGCCGGCACCCTGGCGATCAGCGGGTAAATCTCCTCCGAGCCGACAATCGCTATGGGGATGATCGGCACCTGAGCTCGCAGGGCGGCCGAGACGAACCCTCCGCGGCCGAACCGCTGCAGCTTGTAGCGATCGGCGTACGGCTTACCAAGGCCTTTGAAGCCCTCCGGGAAGACTGCAACCAGCTGGTTGGAGGCGAGCAGCCGTTCAGCATCTTCCTGGCAGGCCAAGGTGGTGCCAGTTTTGCGAGCAAGGTCATGGGAGAACGCCGTCTTGAAGATCAAGTCCGCGCCGAGCATCCGGACATGGCGGCCGATCTCGTCATAGACCACCGTCTGCAAGATCATCCCGTCGATCGGCAACGTGCCTGCGTGGTTCGAAACCAACAGCGCTGAGCCATCAGTGGGCAGGTTCTCCGCCCCTCGAACCTCAACCCGGAACCAGGAGTCGGCGAGTCGGCGCAGCAGCGGCAGGTAGATCTTGGCAGTGAACTCGGGATCGAATCCGAACTCATCGACCGGATAGTCGCCATGAAGTCGCTGGCGCAGGAAGGTCACGATCTCCTCCAGCGACTCATCCCAGCTGACCCCCAGCGCCTCGGCGATGGCAGCCACGGCGTGTTGTGGGTCGGCTGCGAGGTTGCCCAGCCAGGTGATCGGCACCGACTTCAGGCTGCCCAGCGAGCGAGAGGCCAGTCGAACCAGCTCTCCCAGCAGTGCACCAAGCTTTGGAGTTGGCGGAACCTCCTCGGACTCGAAATCCTGGTCACCGGAAGTTGGCGCCTCCTCGGGAGTCGCATCAGATCCGGCACTGTCAGCTCGGCGCCGTGGGCCGCGGGTCCCGAACGGGATGATCTCCGCCTCAGCCATCTCGCACCCCCGCGGTTTCGAGCACCCGGCGCACCGCCTCAAGGGCACTGTCAACCCGCTCCGGGCTCAGCAACCCACCTTTGCTCACGCCGACAAATTCCTCCAGCGCTGCCAGGCTGGTGAACTCAGGGACAAATCCTGTCTCGGAGGTGAATCGGGACGTGTCCATGGCACGACCATAGGTCAGCGCGTCGATCTGATCGGCTGAGAAGTCCACCAGCCGCGCCTGGCGTACCAGCGTGGCAACCAACGGCGCAGCGGCCCTCGGGACGCCGACGGCGGGACGGCCCATCTTGCGGAGGGCCTGCGAGAGGGTGAGGATATCGGGCGCCCCCACGTTGAAGGTTCCGGCCACGTCACGCCGCGTCACCAGCAGCAAAGCAGCGACGGCGTCGCTGGGATGCAGGAACTGGAGGCGCGCATCGAAACCCATGACTCGCGGCACGACCTGGAGCGAGAGGTAGCGCGTGACGTGGCTGTCCACGCCCGCGCCCATCAGGTTCGCCAGCCGCAAAGTCGTGACAACCACATCGGGCCGGCGGCGCGCCAGACCCACGAACGTAGCTTTCGATCTCGACGGAATCTTTGCCGAAGCCGGTACGCGGTTGGGCGCGTGGCGACATGTCCTCGCTGAACCTAGCCGGGTCTCGCGGAGATGCCCCATACACCGATATCGAACTTTGCACGACGAGTTTCTGGAGGGTGTCCGCCCGTTGGCATGCTGCGAGCAGCTGCATCGTGCCGATGACATTGATCTCTTTCATGGAGGACCGTCCACCGGCCCTTCCGGGCGTAGCCACCACGGCAAGATGAATGACAGTGTCGACCCGATGCGCGGCGATCACCTTCGCAATCACGGGATTGCGGATATCGGCGCGTACAAAATCGGCCAAACCGAGGTCGTGGCGAGGCGGGATCACATCGAGCCCGACCACCTCGACGTGATCTTCAGCAGCGAGCGAGCGAGCGAACCGGGCACCCAGGTCACGCGAGACTCCGGTGACGAGGACGACCCGTTTCGCGGCCATCATGGTCCAGCCGCGAAGTTACTTGCCCGCGCGACGGCGCTGGATCCGAGTGCGCTTGAGCAGTTTGCGATGCTTCTTCTTCGCCATCCGCTTGCGACGCTTCTTGATGACCGAACCCACTGTGTAACCCCTCGTTCCCGAGACGTCACTCCGGTCCCGGACCTGATCACTGCCGGCGCCTGTCGCCGGACAACTCCCGAATGCTACCGGGCGTCCCTGATAGATGCGAGTTAGGAGGGGCGGGACCAATAGTGTTCTGCACAATGACAATATCGAATGGCTTCGGAACCTGACGCACCTGTGAGCAGCTACCTCGACGACTTCTCGCCTGGAAGCGGCCGGCGCAGCCGCCCTAGGGCCTGGCTGGCAAGCGATGCTCCCATGCTCAGCCTGAACGGTGATTGGAAGTTTCGGTGGTCGCCGGTGGCCCATGGCCTCGACGATGCAGCCGCCGATCCGGATTTCGATGACGCGGCGTGGGACACCATCCCGGTGCCGTCTCATTGGGTGCTGCCCGGCACCTCCGCGAAGGCTCAAGAGGGCAGGTACGGTCGGCCGATCTACACCAATGTGCAGTACCCGTTTCCGATCGATCCGCCGCACGTCCCCGACGAGAACCCAACTGGTGATCATCGCCGGACCTTCGAACTCCCGGACTGGTCATCGCAGAGAGTGCTGCTTCGTTTCGCCGGTGTGGAGTCGGTCTATCGCGTCTGGTTGAACGGCATCGAGATCGGCGTCGGCAAGGGCAGCCGGCTAATGCAGGAATTCGACGTCACCGATGTGGTGCGGCCTGGCAAGAACGTGATCTTGGTACGGGTGCACCAGTGGTCCTCGATGAGCTATCTCGAGGACCAAGATCAATGGTGGCTACCTGGGATCTTTCGCGACGTCACGGTGCTGAGCCGCCCACCGGCGGCGGTGGATGACGTCTGGTTGCGCACGCAGTACGCGCAAGACCGCACGGGATTGATCGATCCGGAAATCATCGCCTCGGAGCGCGCATTCCCGCTTGTGATCGAGATCGCCGAGCTCGGCATCCTGCATCGCTTCGCATCGCCGAGCGACGTCAGGGCGTTCTCGGTCGGACCGGTTGAGCCGTGGACTGCGGAGGCGCCCAAGCTCTACGAGGCGCACGTCAGCTCTCCGGGCGAGACGCTCACACTCCAGCTGGGTTTCCGGCGGGTTGGGATTAATGGTGACATCTTCAGCGTCAATGGGAATCAGCTGATCTTCCGGGGCGTGAACCGGCATGAGATCCACTCGATCAAGGGCCGGATGTTTGACGAGCAGTACGTGCGAGCCGACATGATCATGATGAAGCGAGCCGGGATCAACGCCATCCGCACCAGTCACTATCCGCCGCATCCGCGCGTACTTGATCTTGCTGACGAACTTGGCTTTTGGGTGATCGAGGAATGTGACCTCGAGACACACGGGTTTGTCGACTGTGGCTGGCAGGGAAACCCGAGCGATGATCCGCGCTGGACGGAAGCCTGCCTCGACCGCATGGAGCGCACTGTCGAGCGTGACAAGAACCACCCGTCGTTGATCATTTGGTCTCTCGGCAACGAGGCCGGAACCGGCAGAAACCTGGCGCGAATGGCCGACTGGGTGCGGAGTCGCGACCCCGGGCGGCCGATCCACTACGAGGGCGACCACACCTGCGCGTACACCGACCTCTACTCGCGGATGTACCCGAACTACCTCGAGACCGAGGCGATTGGTTCGGAGAGCGGTGTCATCTCCTACCTCAACGGACCCGCCGACGCCGAGCGAGTCCGCAGCAAGCCGTTTGTGATGTGCGAGTACGCACATGCCATGGGCAATGGCCCAGGCGGCCTGAGTATTTACGACGAATTGACCGAGCGCTATCCCCGGCTGCACGGCGGCTTCGTCTGGGAATGGCGTGATCACGGACTGTTGACGCGTACCCCGGACGGCATCGATTTCTACGGCTATGGCGGTGACTTCGGCGAAGTCGTGCACGACGGCAACTTTGTGATGGACGGCATGGTTTTGCCGGACAGTACGCCGACGCCGAGCCTCGCCGAGTTCACCCGGGTTAACCAGCCGGTCGTCTTCGAGCTCCAGGACACGCTTGTGACCGTTCGGAATCGCTACCACACGCTCTCCACCGAGCACCTCCGCTTCGTCGCGGTAAAAGAAGTGGACGGGCATCCCGGCCCCGAGGCGACCATCCAGGTCCCGGCGATTCCGCCCGGCCAACAGGGAGCTGTCGCGTTGCCTGAGGAGCTCCTGAGGCCCGGCGACGGCGAGACTTGGCTGACGCTGAGAGCCGAGCTGGCCGTGGCGACGGTCTGGGCTGATCGCGGTCATGAGGTCGCCTTGGGCCAGTTCGAGCTGACCGCGCCGGGGTTGATCGCGACCCTGCCGACCTGGCCGACGCCCCCACACCTCAAGCCGTCGGAGCCGGTGATCACGCTTGGCCCTGCACAATTCGACACCCACTCCGGTCGGCTGCTCAGCCTCTACGGATCAGACATCGGCGGTCCCCGGCTCGAGCTCTGGCGTGGACCGACCGACAACGACCGGAGCAGTGCCCGGGGGTCCTTTGAGCTCGGCCGTCCTGAGGACACCCATGGCGAAGGCGTACCCGGCCCATCATCGGAACAACGCTGGCGGGATCGGGGCTTGGACCGGCTGCTGCACCGTCTGGATGAGATCTTCCACGACCATGATCAAATGTGGGCGGCGGTACGAGTATCGGCCGCGGGAAGCAACCAGTTTGTCGATGTGACCTACCACTGGCGGTTGACGGACGGACTTGCGCTGCTGGTCAACGTCGTGCCGTCCCCTGGGTGGGACTGCACCTGGCCGCGAGTGGGCATACGGTTCGATCTGCCGCGCGAGCTGCGGCATGCAAGCTGGTTCGGCACGGGCCCGGACGAGTCCTATCCCGATACGCGGCAGGCGGCACGGGTCGGCCGCTTCACAGCCAGCATCGAGGAGCTCAATGTCGCCTACTCCCGGCCTCAAGAGACCGGACATCGCAGCGAGTTGCGCTCGCTGGTGATCTCCGACGGAGGGTCCGCAAGGCTGCGCCTCACTACCTGGCCGAGTCCGAGCCACCATCGGCCTGGCTTCACACTGAGCGCATACACGCCGCAACAGCTCGACCTAGCGCGACATCCATTCGAGCTTGTTCCGAGCGATCGCATCTACTTGTTCCTCGATGACGCGGTCCACGGGATTGGCTCGCGCTCCTGTGGCGTGGATGTGTTGCCTGAGCACGCGCTTTGGCCAACTCAACGGCAGTTCGGGGTGCAGTTTCACCAGCCGTAGACGTCAGCCGGCGCTGAAGTACGCGTTCTCCAGGTAGGTATTGAGCGCCTTCTCGGTCACCCGGAAACTCCGGCCGAACTGCACGGCCTCGAGCTGGCCGGAATGAATCAGCCGATAGACCGACATCTTGGAGAGCCGGAGAATGGCGGCCACCTCAGCGACAGTGAGGAACTTACCTGCCTGGAGATTGCTGGCAAGCGGAGTCACGCCCCCAGGCGCTGACTCTGCCGATTTCGATTCGTCGTTCATCTTGGGACTCTCAATCTGTACCCCGTCCGCGCCGGCTTCCCCTCCGGCGTCGTAGGTACTGAAGTGAGAATAGTGGCAAACGATGCTGCTGGTACAGCAGATACATAGGAAAAGTCAGCGACACGCCGCCGAAAAAGGTTGACGGCGAGCTGATCACCCCAACGTAGCCACCTCGAGGTTGCTTACAGGCTCGGATCGAGACCCAGCTCAGGAAAGACTGCCTGTCGCGTGGCGAGAATCGCCTGATCGACGCGACTCTGCGGGGTGACCCCCTCATGGAATGGGCGGAAGCTGGCCTCGGCACCATCAGACATGGTGAGCGGCGCGGACTCCCCTACTTCGGCTCGCCAGCTCGCGGGCACCGGGGTGCTCGGGTCGACCGGCTCACCGCTGACAATGCCCAGCAGATGGGTCCAAGCCCGAGGCACCACGTTGAGCACCGAGTATCCGCCCCCGCCGGTGCTCACCCAGCGGCCAGCGCACAGCTCATCGGCCAAACTCGCCAGTGCGAGATATGAGGCACGCTGACCGTCAAGGGAAAGGTTGAGATCGGCCAGTGGATCTTGTCTGTGGGAGTCGCAGCCGTGCTGGGTTACCAAGACCGTCGGCTTGTGCGCGCGAAGGACCACTGGCACTACTGCGTGAAAGGCCCGAAGCCAGTCGGCGTCGGTACTGCCAGGGGGCAGTGCGATGTTCACCGCGGTGCCCTCGGCTCCCCGCCCACCAATCTCGTTGGGAAACCCCGTGCCAGGGAACAGGTACGCGGGCGTCTCGTGCAGGCTGATCGTCATGACCCGCGGGTCGTCGTAGAAGATCGCTTGTACGCCGTCGCCATGGTGCACGTCCACGTCCACATAGCCCACTCGTTCACAGCCACTGTCCAACAGCCAGCGGATTGCGAGGGCAACGTCGTTGTACACGCAGAAGCCGCTGGTTGTGCTCGGCATGGCGTGATGCAAGCCTCCGCTGATGTTGCAGGCACGCTGCGCATCGCCAGTCCAGACCCTGCGAGCCGCCTCAACGCTTGCCATGGCAACGCGCCCTGCGATGTCGTGCATTCCGGGAAAGACCGGGTTGTCGCTCGTCCCGAGCCCGTACCGCTGATTGGGCTCGCCGCGCTGCACAGCCGCGATGTAGTCCGGAGTATGCACGGTTTGCAGCAGCTCAAGATCGATCTCGGGTGGTGGCACGATCCGAAGCCGACTCAATACGCCGAGTTGGCGAGCCAGTGAAATGGTATTGGTGACCCGACCCGGCGCCATCGGATGATCAGATCCGAAGTCGTATTTGGTCAGATCTTCCGAGAAGACGAGCAGGCCAGTCATCCTTGGCCTGTGCCCTGTTTGTCCTCTCGGGCGGCGGCAGCAAGATCGCGGCTCCGATCGCGCGCGGCCTCCATCGCACGCAAGAACGCAGCCCTGACCTTGTGATCTTCGAGCTCGCGGACGGCCGCTGCCGTGGTGCCGCCCGGCGAGGTGACGCGCTCTCGCAACACCGTCGGATGCTCACCGGTCTCCCGCAGCAACTTGGCCGAGCCGAGCATCGTTTGCACCACTAGTTCAGTGGCGGTGTCCCGCGGCAGTCCGAGATGTACGCCGGCCTCGATCATGGCTTCCACCACGAAGAAAAGGTAGGCGGGGCCAGTGCCCGAAATTGCCGTTACCGCGTCTTGGTATCGCTCCGGAACGGTGATCACCCGACCCGTAGCCGACAAGATCTCGGTCACGCGATCGAGATGATCTTGGTTACTGTGTGATCCGGGAGAGATCGCGGCCATCCCCTCGTCCACCTGAGCCGGCGTATTTGGCATGACCCGCACCACGGCAACCCCTTCTGGTAAGCGGGACTCGATAAAGGCGGTGTCGACTCCGGCGGCGAGTGACACCACGAGCGCTCCTGGCTTGATCGCCTGCGAGATCTCTTTGAGCAGGTCGTTCATGTCTTGCGGCTTGACGACCAAGATCACCGTCTCCGCCTCGGCCACGGCCTCTGTGTTCTCGAGCATTTTGATCCCATACTTGGTGGTCAGCTCATGCTGCCGCTCTACTCTGCGATCGGTGGCGATGATCTGATCGGCATGCCAACCGGCCCGCAGCAGACCCGACAGCACAGTCTCGCCCATCACACCCGCGCCCAGAATGGCCAGCGGATGCGCGCTCGAGGTCGAAGTCGGTGACGTCACAGGGTTCCGGCCCGCCCGCCGGCAACCAGCTGGCTACTCACCAGCTCAGCAATCTGCACGGCGTTCAGCGCTGCGCCCTTACGCAGGTTGTCACTCGAAATGAACATGATCAGACCCTTGCCTGCAGGCGCAGCTTGGTCAGCCCGGATCCGCCCGACGAGACTCGGATCCAGTCCGGCGGCGTCCAGCGGCGTCGGTACGTCCATGAGCTGGACACCCGGAGCGCGAGCGAGCAGCTCAGTTGCCTGATGAGGACTGAGTTCCTCAGCGAACTCTGCGTGGACGGCGAGCGAATGCCCCGTAAAGACCGGCACGCGGACACAAGTGCCGGAGACGCGAAGATCGGGAATGTGCAAGATCTTCCGCGACTCATTGCGCAGCTTCTGCTCCTCATCGGTCTCGCCCGTGCCGTCCTCGACGAACGAGCCTGCCTGCGGAAGAACGTTGTAAGCGATCGCCTTGGCGTACTTGTTCGGCGCGGGGAAATCAACAGCGTGACCGTTGTAGGTGAGTTCGCTCGCCAGATCGACCACGGCCTTGACTTGGCCATCGAGCTCGGCGACGCCCGCGCCACCTGATCCTGAGACGGCCTGGTACGTCGCGACCTGGAGGCGTACCAGACCGGCGGCTCGGTGTAGTGGGGCTAATACGGGCATGGCCGCCATCGTCGTGCAGTTGGGGTTGGCGATGATGCCCTTGGGCGGGCGCATCGCGTCCTCCGGGTTGACCTCGGAGACGACGAGCGGAACGTCCGGATCCATCCGCCAGGCCGAGGAGTTGTCAATCACAATGGCGCCGGCCGCCGTCACCTTGGGCGCCGTCACCAGCGAGGCTGCCTTGCCGTTGGAGAAGAGTGCGAGATCGATGCCCGCTAAGTCAGCGGTGGCAGTGTCCTCAACGATGATCTGATCGTCGCCACCCCAGGGGAGGCGCTGGCCCGCTGAGCGAGCTGAGGCGAAGAACCGCACCTCGCTGATCGGAAACCGGCGTTCTTCAAGCAGCTTCCGCATGACGCCGCCAACTTGACCTGTGGCACCAAAGACCCCAACGCGCATGTCGCCAAGCCTAAGTCCTTGCGTGCAGACCACTTTTCAATTCCCAGGCATGTGTGCCGTGGTGGGCCACTCAGGTCGGCGCTGGTGGGGGCCGCCGTTCCTCCGAGTCGCAAACACTCAGGAAGGCGGGAACAACTCATCTGCACTAACCGAGTTCGAAAGTGATGATCACACGTAAGGGACCACACTGAAGGAGCACGCCGCCTAGCCGAGAGGGCAGGATGGGCGTCGTGACTGAGCTGAGCGCGCCCGAATCCGCGGTGGTCCGGACGCGTCTGGGCATTGAAGTCGCGATCGTGCTCGGTCTTTCCTTGGGGCAGGCGGCCGTCTATTCGGTGCTACGCATCATCGAGCGGCTGACGCGCGATGTGCCCTTAGCCCAGCAGACATCTACTCTGAATGCCTCGGTGACCCCAGACCGTCCCTGGCTCGACCTGACCTATCAGCTCGTCGGCATCGCCTTCGGCTTGATGCCGGTGCTGCTGGCGCTGTACCTGCTGAACCTCACTAACGCACCGGCTGGCCGGACGATCGGCCTCGACCTCAGCCAGCCTCGGTTCGACCTCGGCTTCGGGGCCCTGATCGCCGTCGTGATCGGCATACCCGGGCTTGCCCTTTACGCCCTCGCCCGGGTACTCGGCTTCAATACGCAGGTACAGGCGTCGGGGCTAGGTGATCAGTGGTGGACAATCCCTGTGTTGATCTTGTCGGCTGCCCAGAACGCCCTGCTGGAAGAGGTCGTCGTGATCGGATACCTGTTCACCCGACTGCGTCAGCTTGCTTGGAACGCCGCCGCGATCATTGCCCTCAGCGCGGTCATTCGCGGCTCATACCACCTCTACCAAGGCATCGGCGGCTTCGTCGGCAACCTGATCATGGGGGTCATCTTCGGCCTGATCTATCTGCGCTGGAAGCGCGTCGGCCCGCTCGTCGTTGCCCACACCCTGCTCGATATCGGGGCCTTCGTGGGATACGCCCTCGTCGCCCCCCACGTCAACTGGCTCTAGTCGCGCAAGCTCTGCACGGATTGCTGGCGGTCTGCATACGTTGCAACCCATGCAGAGCTGCTGCAAGCTACGTGCACGTAGCTTTCTGACACTCAGTTCTTCGTGATCAGACTCCGGGTGAAGAACCTCAGGTTTGAGGGGCGCTCGGCGAGGCGTCGTACCAGGTAGCCATACCAATCGGTGCCATAAGGGATGTAGACGCGTACGGCGTGGCCGAGTTTGGCGAGCCGTTGCTGCTCGGTCGGCCTGATGCCGTAAAGCATCTGGAACTCGAAGTCTCCGGGCTCCCGTCCATAGTCAGCTGCCAACTTGAGGCCGATATCGATCAACCTCGGGTCGTGCGTGGCCAACCTCGGGAGGCCACTGCCCGCCATCAAGATCTTCATGCAGCGTACGTACGACTTGTCGATCTCCTGACGATCTTGGAATGCCACGGTCTCCGGCTCGGCGTACGCTCCCTTGCAGAGTCGCACTCTCGATCCGGCCACAGCCAGATCCCGACAGTCATCTTCGGTCCGGTACAGATACGCCTGCAGCACCGCCCCCGTGTCGGGATACTCCTTGCGCAACGTGTGCAGGATCTCCAAAGTCGAGTCCGTTATGGTGTGGTCCTCCATGTCGAGCGTCACCGCGGTATCGGCCATCCGCGCCGCGCGGCAGATCAGCTCGGCATTCTCCAGTGCAAGCTGCGGGCCGTCCCGGAGCTGCTGGCCCAGTGCGGTCAGCTTGATCGAAACCTCGGCCGAGGCGCTGAGTCCAGATTCCCGAAGCTTGGTGAGCAGATCAAGATAAGCGACCACCACTGAGTCGGCGTGCGCTGAATCAGTGGTGTCTTCGCCGAGGTAGTCGATGCTGACCAGCAGCCCGGCACCGACCAGGCGGCGTGTCACGGCCACGACCTCATCGGAGGTCTCGCCTGCAATGAAGCGCTCGACCACACCAGCAGTCACCGGTGCGGTGGTCACCACGTTCTTGATCTTCTGACTACGCGAGACTCGAAGCAGGGCGCGACGCAGCATTCGCTTCCTCCCTTCGCGGATGCCTTGCGACTCACGATCTGCAGACTGCCCCGACTCTAGCCTTGGCTCATGAGCATCGGCCACACGGTCGTGCTGTTGCCCGGCTTGCACGACACCAGCACCCAGACCACGGCGCTGCAGGCAGCGCTGAGCGAGGTTGCGCGAGTGCTCACGCCCGACATAGCTGTCAGCACCACCACCACAGTGATCTTGGAGGACCCCGCCCTGAAGGTGCTTGACGCCATGTCAAGCGCCGGCATCGAGCGAGCGGTGCTCGTCGGCCATGGATTGGGAAGCATGGTCGCTTTGCAGATCGCCGCAACCCGTGGAGAGCAGGTCGCGGCAGTCTTGCTGAGCACCAACGCCCGCCTCGAGGCCATCGTGGTCCGCTCCCTCTACTACGGCGTCCTCAGCTTGCTTCCGGCGGCGGTCGTCCAGCAACTTGGCGCGCGGCCCCCTGAAGTCCTCAATCTTCTCGACCAGGTCCGGCCTGCGGACTTCCGGTCCCTTGCCGAGCGGATACCGGCGCCCGCACTCGTCATCGTCGGCGAGCAGGACGTCGCCAACAGAGGGCCCAGTGCAGTCCTAGCCAGATCGCTGCCACTCGGCAATCTGCGTGTCGTGCCACAGGCCGGCGCGGGCTGGCAGGCCCAGCAGCCCGAGGTCGTCGCGAAGCTACTGCGTGAGTTCCTGTCCAGCCTGGCCTAGTGTCTGGTGAATTCGTGACAAGTCGGTTTTTGCCCGAGAGCCCCCGGCTAGATCGTCGCTACTCAGAGCGCGCTGGCAACTCCGGTCGCGTCCACGGCGTACGAGGGCTGAATCGGCGCAGCAAGGTGCAGCCGCGCAAAAGCCAGCGACTCGGCCAGGTCGGCCTCCCGCTGCGCCCGGGTGCCGCTCTTGCGCGAGTTGACTTCGAGCACCACGTGGCCGGCGAAGTTCCGCTCTGCGAGGTACTGCAGCAATCGCCCAGCCTGTTGGTCGCCTCGGCCGGGCACCAGGTGCTCATCCTTGACCGACCCGCTGCCATCTGTGAGATGGACATGCCGCAGCCGCGGTCCCCAGGAACGAGCAAGGTCGATCGACTGCTGGTTGGCGGTCGAGGCGTGAGAGAGATCCAGCGTCAGATCGTCGTAGTCCAGTTCAGTCGGATCCCAACCTGGCACGTATGCCTTCAGCTCGCCGCCCGGAGTACGCCAGGGATACATGTTCTCGACAGATACCAAGATGCCGCTGCTCTCCGCGAGTCGCCGGACTCCTTCGACGAAGCCTCTGGCGTAGTCTCGCTGCCAGCGGAAAGGGGGATGGACGACCACCACATCGGCGTCGAGCCGGCGTGCCGCCCGGACTGATCGCTCGAGCTTCGCCCAAGGATCTGTCCCCCAGACCCGCTGACTGATCAACAAACATGGCGAGTGGATAGACAGCACGGGCACCCCGTGGTAGTCACGCAGTTTCTCCACCGCATCGATGTCTGCTGCCACAGGGTCTATGCCGATCATGATCTCCACCCCGTCATAACCCAACCGACGGGCGAGTTCGAACGCGCTCGAGGTGCTCTCGGGATACACCGAGGAGGTGGAAAGTCCGATCCGGGCGGGTGGAATCTTGATCAGCTGGCCTTCGGAGTTCACCTGCACCAGCTCCGCTCCCCGCGCCCTCGGCGGTGACGAGTCAGCTACGGGCACGCGCCAAGCCTAGACCTCGAGGCCACAGGCATACACTGACGCGCGTGCCCGAAGTGCTGATCGGATTCCCTCGCGCGTTCGTCGAGTTCGGAGATCCGGGCGACAAAAGCCAGGTGTTTCGCTGTGACCTCACCTGGCTCACTTCGCGGTGGGCCTGCATCTACGGCCAAGGTTGCCAAGGTATTTACGCCAGCCGGCCGAACGACGGCTGCTGCACCTTGGGCGCCCATTTTGCTGACGCCGAGGACGAGAAACGAGTCGGCAAGGCGGTCCGGCAGCTGAAGGGTAGGCAGTGGCAGTACAAGCAAGACGCCCGTGTCGGTGGCTGGGCCGAGGAGGAGCATCCTGAGCATCTCGCCAAGGGTGAACTGCCTGGCCGCAAGACGAGGGTGATCGACGGCGCCTGCATCTTTCTCAACCGTCCAGGCTTTCCAGCCGGTCAAGGTTGCGCTCTTCACCTGCTGGCACTGAGCGATGGCCGTGACTTCCTCGAAACCAAGCCTGACGTCTGCTGGCAGCTGCCGATCCGGCGGCAGTTTCGTACGGTCACCCGCACCGATGACACGACTTACACCGAGATCACGATCGGCGAGTACGGCCGCGACGGCTGGGGTCCTGGCGGTGCCGACCTCGATTGGTACTGCTCGTCCAACACTGAGGCGCATCACGGCGTTCGTCCGGTGTATGAGGAGAATCGCGCCGAACTGGTCGCGCTCATGGGCGCGGCGGCGTACGAGGTCCTTGTCGAGATGTGTGGGGCATTCGAGTCCCGGCGCGGCCAGGCAATGCTGCATCCGGCCGATCCGACACCATAACCCCCGGCATCAGGGGCCGGGATGAGGCCCCCTGCTCTGCGCAGAAGGCCCCCAGCAACAATGTGGGCATGCACTTGGATCACCTGTCGTTCGCGGCCGGGCCGGAAGGCCTGGAGGCGACGGCGCAGTGGCTCGGGGCGCAGCTGGGGGTGAGGTTTCTCGACGGCGGATTCCATCCACGATTCGGCACTCGCAACTGGATCTTGCCGCTGACCGACGGGCATTATGTCGAGGTGGTCGGCGTGCTGGATCATCCTGCGGCTGACAATGCGCCGTTTGGCCAGGCGGTCCGTGCACGCTCAGCTCAAGGTGGGGGTTGGCTGGGTTGGGTGATCGCCGTTGATGATCTTGCTCCGATCGAACAGCGGATGGGTCGCCCGGCGATCGTGGGCCATCGTCATCTGCCGGACGGGACAGTGCTGACTTGGCACCAGCTCGGAGTGAAGGATCTTCAGGTCGATCCGCAGCTTCCCTTCTTCGTCCAGTGGTCGCGCGACGCGATCCATCCCTCGGTGGGCGGCCGTGAGGTCGAGCTCCTCAAGATCGAGATCGCCGGCGATCGGGCACGCGTCGATCAGTGGTTGGGTGGACGGAGCAAGGAGATCTTGGCCGACGTCGACATTGCCTGGTGTCGGCCGCGGGATCGCACCGGCCTCGCCGCTGCGATCTTCAGCACACCGCGCGGTGAGGTGCGGATTTGATCAGGTTGCGGTCAGCGATCGCGGGACTGCCGGTGTACACAGCCGGCAAGCCTGCTCCCGTGATGGATCTGACACTCTCGTTCAAGCTGTCCAGCAACGAGAATCCCTTCCCTCCGCTTCCCGGCGTCATAGAGGCCACGGCCGCGGCCGTGGCCCAGATGAACCGCTATCCCGACTTTGCCAACACTCACGTGACTAGCGCGCTGAGCAGCCGGCTCGGTGTCCCCGGAGAGCAGCTGGCGTTCGGCACCGGCTCAGTGGCGGTGCTGTACCACCTGCTGCAAGCGGCGTGTGAGGCTGGCGATGAGGTGGTTTATGCGTGGCGCAGTTTTGAGGCCTATCCGATCGCGGTACAGCTGACGGGCGCGACTCAGGTGCCGGTGCCGCTGGCTCCGGGCGCCATTCATGATCTTGAAGCGATGCGACGAGCGGTCACCTCGGCTACGAAGGTGATCATGCTTTGTACGCCGAACAACCCGACCGGCCCGGCGCTGCAACACCAACAGGTGATCGACTTCATCGACTCCGTGCCCGATACCATCATGATCGTCCTCGACGAGGCCTACGTTGAGTTCGTCACTGATCCGCAAGGGCTTCGCGGCTTGGACGCGATGGCGGGACGACCCAATGTTGTGGTGCTGCGGACCTTCTCCAAGGCGTACGGACTTGCCGGCTTTCGCGTCGGCTACTGCGTTGCTGATCCTCAGGTTGCCGCGGCCGTTCGCGCCGTGGCGCTCCCGTTCGGGGTGTCCATCGCCGCCCAGGCGGCTGTGATCGCATCCCTTGATGCTGAGCCGGAGCTGCTTGACCGGGTCGCGGAGCTCGTCAAGGCGCGGGACGCGCTGGCGGTCGGCTTGAGGGATCTCGGCTTTGACGTTCCAGACGCTCAAGGCAACTTCGTCTGGCTGCCCGGCGGCCCGGAGACTGAGGCGTACGCAGCGGCCTTCGGCCGTGCCGGGGTGGCGGTACGGCGGTTCGCCTCGGGCGGTGCCTGGGATGGTCTCCGCATCACGGTCGGTGAACCAGCTGGCAATGCCCTCGTGCTGGAGGTGGCCGCAACGCTTGCGTGATCGATGACCCGCTAGTTGCCCTAGCCAAGGACGGAAACCTCGTGGCGTCGAGGTTTCTTGCGCGCCCATACGGTAAGCCAGATCACGCCTGCACCGGTCAGGCCGAGGGTGAGTGCCGTGCCCAGGCCCAGGTAACGCGGCACGCCCTGATCCACCTGGTCAACCAGGGCGAGGAGGATGAACTCCACGGACTGATGCATGGTGCCGAACGCGGTCACGCCGAAGATCAAGACCACCAGCCGTTGCATCGTTGTCACGCTTACGGCTTCCCGGCTCATGGTCGCGTAGACCAGGAAGCCAATCGCCACGAACTCCGAGATCGTTGCGAGGATGATCCAGGCACCGCCGCGAGCAACCCAGCTCTCGACCGACCAGACGCCAAGCCACCCGCCGATGCTCATGATCACCAACGGGACGGCGACGCCTGCACCGAAGATTTCGGTACCGCGACCGAACGGGTGCAGCAGCATGAAAGCGATCCAGGCCCCGGTAGCAAGGGTGAGCCCCAGCGCGGCCAATGGCGCTGCCCATGGCACCCGCAGCACCATCGTGTCCGCTTGGATCGGCAGCATGTTCATGGTCTGTTGCAACGCCAGGCAGGCCTGAGATCCGGAGTCTGCGCCACACAGTGACCACTGCCGCACGACCGAGGCTGCCGTGGCCAAGCACGCGACGATGAGCAATGCTCCGGCGACGAACCAGGCCCTTTCGTCCGCTGCGACCTGGCGGGCCTCGCGAGCAGGCTGCTCGATAGTCATGACGCTCCCAGGGGACGACGGTGCTGTGGTCAGAGTAGCCGCAGCGCTCTCCGAGCGAGTTCGAGAATTGTCAGACCGGAGTTCTAACGTCACCGGCATGCCCAAGACGAGCACCAAACCTAGCCACACCTGCACTGAATGCGGCTGGAGGTCGAGTCGCTGGGTCGGCCGTTGTGGAGAGTGTCAGGCGTGGGGAAGTGTCGTCGAGCAGGCCGCCCCGAAACTGTCCAGGGTCTCCTCATCGGTGCCAGTCAGCAAGGCGGTTCCGATCGGCAACGTCAACGCCGCGCTTGCCACCCACGCCCCAACCGGCGTAACCGAGCTCGACCGGGTGCTTGGCGACGGTCTGGTGCCAGGCGTTGTGGTGCTCCTCGCCGGAGAGCCCGGCGTGGGAAAGTCCACATTGCTGCTCGAAGTCGCGGCCCGCTGGGCACGAAGGGGGCATACCACCCTGTACGTGACGGGTGAGGAGTCGGCCGCCCAGGTGCGACTGCGTGCGGGCCGTACGAACGCAGTGGCCGATCAGCTCTACTTGGCAGCCGAGACCGATCTCGGCACCGTCCTCGGCCACGTCGAGGAGGTGGGGCCGTCCCTCATGGTGCTCGACTCGGTGCAGACCATCGGCACCGTTGAGGCTGAGGGATCACCCGGGGGGGTGACCCAGGTCCGCGAAGTGACGGCTGCATTGGTGCGGGTGGCGAAGCGGCGCGGGATGGCAGTGATCATTGTCGGACACGTGACCAAAGACGGGGCAATTGCTGGTCCTCGGACGCTGGAACATCTGGTCGATGTTGTGCTCGCATTTGAGGGTGACCGCCACTCCGGCTTTCGGATGGTACGCGCGACCAAGAACCGCTTCGGACCGGCCGATGAAGTCGGCTGCTTCGAAATGGTTGACTCCGGAATCCTCGAGGTTCCCGACCCCTCAGGTCTGTTCACCTCACAGCATTGCGAGCCAGTGCCTGGCACAGCGGTGACGGTCACTGTGGAGGGACGCCGGCCGCTGCTTGCGGAAATTCAGGCGCTCGTTGCCAAGCCGACATTGGCGCAGCCGCGGCGCATTATGAATGGCGTCGAGTCCGGGCGGATTGCCATGGTTCTAGCGGTGTTGGAGCAACGCTGCGGGCTACGGCTCAACGATCGCGACGTTTACGTATCGACGGTCGGTGGAGCCAAGGTGAGCGATCCGGCAGCTGACCTGGCGGCGGCGCTGGCCATCGCCTCAGCGGCCTGCAACAAGCCAGTGCCGCAGCGCATCGTCGCCTTGGGCGAGATCGGCCTAGCCGGTGAACTGCGCCGTGTCCCCGGAACCGATCGCCGGCTCAACGAGGCGGCAAGGCTCGGTTCGGCTGAAGCGGTCATTCCAGCCGAACGCCAAGACCCTCGGGAACAGACCATGACGGTTCACGCGGCCATGCTGGTGCATTCGGTGCCGACCCTCGAGCAAGCGCTCGCGGCGTTGGGGCTGCTCCCGCGCGACTAGGGCCGCGCGACGCTGACCCCACACGGCGCGTTGGGTGAGCGGAGCAGTTGATACGGTCTGCCGAGGGAGTGGGTCTGGTCGCAACGACGCGGCTGGCCCGCCCCCGTTTCAATCCTCGAGGCTGACGGAGGGAGCGATTTGTGGCGTCGGACCTCGATCAGCACCGCCGGCTGCTGGACTACCTAGCGATGATGGCGCCAGGTACGCCGCTCCGGGATGGGTTTGAGCGAATCCTGCGGGGGCGTACTGGTGCCTTGGTCGTGCTCGGCCGCAACAAGATCATCTCTCAGATCTCGACTGGCGGCTTCGCGCTCGATGTCGTCTACACGCCGACTGCGCTGCGTGAGCTGGCGAAGATGGACGGAGCGATCATCTTCGATTGGGAGAACGACCGCATCATCCGGGCCGGGGTTCAGCTCATGCCCGACGCGGGCACCGACACCGTTGAGACCGGCACACGGCACCGTACCGCCGACAGGGTGTCGCGCCAGTCCGGACTGCCTGTGGTCTCCGTCTCGGCATCGATGTCAACCATCGCTTTGTACCTGGATCACCGGCGCCATCTCGTCGAGCATTCGGACCAGATCTTGACCAGGGCAGACCAGGCACTGCAGACCCTGGAACGCTACCGAGGGCGGCTTTGGGAGGTCACCACCCGACTGTCCTCACTGGAGGTCCAGGATCAGGTGACCGTCAGAGACGTTGCGCTGGTAGCCCAGCGGCTGGAGATGGTGCGGCGGCTGGAGGAGGAACTCGACACGTACGTCGTCGAGCTGGGCAGCGACGGCCGGCTGCTCACCCTCCAGCTTCATGAGCTGCGCGCCGGGATCGATGAGCTGCGCCGCCTGCTCGAGCGGGACTATCGTCCGGGTGGTTCGTCGGCGTTTGGTCTCATGGGTCTGCAGCGTCTGAACACCAACGAACTCTTGGAGCCGCTCACAGTCGCACGTGCTGCCGGGTTCCCGCACAACATGCACCTGGAAAGCCACGTCACGACTCGCGGCTTTCGGCAGATGTCGCATATCAACCGCCTGCCTCCCTATCTCGGAGACCGCCTGATCGAGCACTTCGGCACCCTTCAGGCTCTCTTCGGCGCCAGTAGCACCGACCTGCAGGCAATCGAGGGGGTCGGTGAGAGCCGTGCCCGGGTGATCCGGGATGGCCTTGTCCGGCTAGCCGAGTCGGCGTACACGGAACGCATGCACTAACTACTCAGCAGCATGCGCAACTGCACGGGCTCCGCGCCCTCCAATTGCGCAGTTACGACGTATGTGCCCGGGCGCAGCGCCTCTTGATCCGACTTGCAGTTGGACTTGGAGCGCTTCCCTTCCCAGGTGAGAGACCACGCAACGGCATGTTCGGAGGCCAGCTCGCGGCTGATCGGCTTGATCGTGGAACGACAGTCCGCGGTGCTCCAGATCCGGTCGCTGCCGGAATAGATCTTCAACTCGAAGTTCTTGCTGGTCACCCGCGCGACGCAGGTCTGGTCCGAGCCGTTGATCATGGACAGTTGGAAAGTCGCGGGCTGTTCCGGTGCGAGGCGCTGCTTGCCAGTCAGGGTTGGCCGTAGCTCCTCGGCTGGGCAGTCGTCCGGACCGCTCCGATCTGTCTTCTTCGTCGACGCTTTCCGCGTGCTGGCCTTCGGCTCTGGAGTCGTCGATGAGGCGGCTGCCGAGGGGTCGACGGCGGATGGCGTGCCCATGGTTGTCTGCATCGAGATTGGTGATGCCGGAGTCGGCACCGAATACGCGCCGGTCGAAGGCGCTGGATTCGCTCGCACCGCCGAGCGGCTGCTGGTGCCGCTGATGATCAAGACCACAGCGACTGCCAGCACCACCGTTGCACCCAGGATAAGTCCGCGCCGCGCCCAGTAGGTCTGCGCGGGTTCCGGGCCGACCGGGCGCAGCAGGCCGCTCATGCAGCCGAGCCTAGGCAGGCTGGCATGGCCGACTAGGGAGACACGCCGCCGCGGCCGCGGATCGCGCCCCGCCGTGCTGAGGAGGAGTGAGGGACACGCATTTCGTCTACGAGCGACGACGAAGTAGGCGGGCTCCAAAGCGCGATCCGCAGCGAGCGGAGCGAGCCATCAAACCGAGTACCGTGACGCACGTGTCCAACGGCGTCGAGAGCCGACAGCTGCCGATCGGCAATGCCCAGCTGATGGTTCGGCGAATCCTGGGCTGGTACGCCGGGCACGCGCGCGATCTGCCGTGGCGACGCCCGGACGCGACACCGTGGGCGATCATGGTCAGCGAGTTCATGCTGCAACAGACCCCCGTGGAGCGGGTACGCGGCCCGTGGCAGACCTGGCTGGAGCGGTGGCCGACGCCTGCATTGCTCGCCGCCGCGGCGCCTGGAGACGCCGTGCGAGCCTGGGGCCGCCTCGGCTACCCCAGACGAGCGCTGCGGCTTCACCAGGCGGCGCAGATGATCATGAACGAGTTCGACGGCCAGGTGCCCGAAGATCGCGAGTCCCTGCTGAGACTGCCCGGAGTCGGCTCGTACACGGCGGCAGCAATCGGAAGCTTCGCGTACGGTCGACGAGAGATTGTGCTCGACACGAATGTCCGCCGCCTGCTGACCAGACTTGCCAGCGGAAGGGCCTATCCCAGTTCGGCACCGAACCGGCAGGAGGGAGCGCTGGCCGAGGAGCTGGCTCCCAAAAACCCGCAGCGCGCGGCACGTTGGGCCATCGCTTCGATGGAGCTTGGTGCCTTGGTGTGCCGCGCTCGCAATCCCATCTGTGATGCCTGCCCCGTAGCAACTCTGTGTGCGTGGCGGCGAGCTGACTATCCGCCATGGGATGGCGCGCCGCGGCACGGCCAGGCCTATGTAGGGACCGACCGACAGTGCCGGGGCGCTTTGCTCGCTGTGCTGCGATCCAGCGCCGAGCCGATCACAAGCCGTGAGCTGACGGCGGCATGGCAAGATTTGGGGCAGCGCGACCGCGCACTGGCCTCACTCGTCCAAGACGGGCTGGTGGTCGCCATAGGCAACCGATGGTCGTTGCCCAGCTAGATTTGACGCCCTTGATCAGGAGGCACTTGTCTCATGCCCGACCTCGCCCCGACCCTCCCGCTCCGCAATGGTGCTGACATCCCGGTGCTCGGAATCGGCACCTCGCCGCTGCGCGGCGCCGAGTCAGCGACTCAGGTCCGGACAGCCCTCGAGGCTGGCTATCGACTGATCGACACTGCCGAGAACTACCGCAACGAAGATGCGGTCGGTCAAGCGATCCGGGACTCCGGTCTTGATCGGTCCGAGGTCTTCATCACCACAAAGTTCAACCGCGAGTGGCATAGCGTCGATGGCGTCCGGCAGGCGTACGAGGCGAGCCTCGAGCGGCTGGGCGTCGACTACATCGATCTGTTGCTGGTGCACTGGCCGAACCCGGACCAAGATCGCTACGTCGATGCGCTGCGTGGCCTCCAGGCAATTCTGGACAAAGGTGGGCTCCGTGCCATAGGCACGTCGAACTTCAAACCCGCCCATCTGCGGCGAGTGCTCGATGAGGCCGGTTTCACGCCCGATGTCAACCAGATCCAGCTGAGCCCATACTCGACGAGGAGCGCGAGCCGGGCCTACCATTCGGCGCACGACATTGTCACAGAGTCGTGGAGCCCTCTTGGCGCGTCAGGTGATGCATTGCGAAACGATCCGGTGATCACTGGGATAGCAAAGGATCACGGGAAGTCCCCGACGCAGGTCGTGCTCCGATGGCACATTCAGCTCGGTCTAGTTGCCATCCCGCGGTCGGGGAATCCTGGCCGGATCGCGGAAAACATCGACATCTTTGACTTCGAGCTGACCGAGCAGGAAATGACCACAATCAGCGGGCTCGACCGCGGCGAATCAGTGGTCACTGATTCCGACGTCTTCGGTCATTAGCGCCGTTTCTCCCCGCGGCATTTTGTGACGATCAGCGCCAGCGACGACGGGCACGGCGGGCGTGCCGTCCTACGCCCTCGGGTAAACCGCAGACTCAGGAAGCTGTACCCAGTTTGTCTACGCTGTGCATGGCATGCACGCCATGTACAGCGTGGGCATCCCACGCTGCGTGGGGTATTGACCGAGCGTGACCAAATCAGCGGACGTCCAGACGGCAGTCGGCCGCACCCAGGTGGATGCGGCCGACTGGCGTTCAGGAGTTGGCTACTCGTTGGCGGCTTCGGAACCTTCGTTGAAGCCCTCGACGATGCCGCCGAACTCCACTGGCGGCACGTCCGGAGCTGCCGAACGCGGTGTGCCGGTGAAGGTGAACGGGTACTCTGATCCCGGATCAGCCACATCGACCACGACGATCTCGCCAGGCTTCAGCTCAGCGAACAAGATCTTCTCTGCGAGCAGATCCTCGACGTCGCGCTGAATCGCGCGACGCAGCGGCCGGGCACCCATCACCGGATCGAAGCCACGCTGGGCGATCAACGTCTTCGCCGCGGGCGTGAGCTCGATGCCCATGTCCTTGTCCTTGAGCCGGATCTCGATCTGGGCCACCATCAGGTCGACGATGCGCTCGATGTCCTCCTGACTGAGCTGGCGGAAGACCACGATCTCGTCCACCCGGTTGAGAAACTCCGGACGGAAGTGCTGTTTGAGCTCGTCGGTGACCTTGGCCTTCATCTTGTCGTAGCCGCCCTCGGTGCCGCTCGACCCGCTGAAGCCCAGGGAGACACTTTTGGCAATGTCACGGGTGCCAAGGTTGGTGGTCATCACGATCACGGTGTTCTTGAAATCGACCACCCGGCCTTGCGCGTCGGTCAGCCGACCCTCGTCAAGGATCTGCAGCAACGAGTTGAAGATGTCAGGGTGAGCCTTCTCGACCTCATCGAAGAGCACCACACTGAACGGCTTGCGGCGCACCTTCTCGGTGAGCTGGCCGCCCTCCTCGTAGCCGACATAACCCGGAGGCGAGCCGAAGAGCCGGGACGCGGTGTGCTTCTCGGAATACTCGCTCATATCCAGCTGGATCAACGCGTCCTCGTCGCCGAACAAGAACTCGGTCAGCGCCTTGGTCAGCTCGGTCTTACCCACACCGGATGGGCCGGCGAAGATGAACGAGCCACTGGGTCGCTTCGGGTCCTTCAGGCCGGCCCTGGTACGCCGGATTGATCGCGATAGCGCCTTGACCGCATCGTGTTGGCCGATATAGCGCTTGGCGATCTCATCTTCCATCCGAAGCAACCTGGCCGACTCTTCCTCGGTCAGCTTGAATACCGGGATGCCGGTTGCCGTGGACAGCACCTCAGCGATGATCTCCTCATCCACCTCGGCGACAACGTCAAGATCACCAGACTTCCACTGCGCCTCACGCTCGGTGCGTGCGGTCAGCAGCTTCTTCTCGTCATCGCGGAGGCCGGCCGCCCGCTCGAAGTCCTGGGCGTCGATAGCGGCTTCCTTCTCCAGCCGTACCGCGGCCACCTTCTCGTCGAATTCCCGCAGGTCCGGCGGGGCCGTCATCCTCCGGATCCGCAGCCGCGCGCCCGCCTCGTCGATCAGGTCGATCGCCTTGTCGGGTAGGAAGCGATCGGAGATGTACCGGTCGGCCATCTGAGCCGCGGCGACCAGCGCCTCGTCAGTGATGGTGATCCTGTGGTGCGCCTCATAGCGGTCGCGAAGCCCCCGCAGAATGTCGATGGTGTGCGCGATGGACGGCTCTGCTACCTGAATCGGCTGGAACCGCCGCTCCAGCGCGGCGTCCTTCTCCACATACTTCCGATACTCGTCCAACGTGGTCGCGCCGATCGTCTGCAGCTCACCGCGAGCCAGCATCGGCTTGAGGATGCTGGCGGCGTCGATCGCACCCTCGGCTGCGCCGGCACCGACGAGGGTGTGGATTTCGTCGATGAACAACACGACGTCGCCGCGGGTCTTGATCTCCTTCAGTACCTTCTTCAGGCGCTCCTCGAAATCGCCGCGATAACGGCTGCCAGCAACCAACGCGCCAAGGTCGAGGGTGTAAATCTGCTTATCTCGCAGTGTTTCAGGAACATCCCCCCGGACGATGGCCTGTGAAAGGCCTTCCACCACGGCGGTCTTGCCGACGCCGGGCTCGCCAATCAGCACCGGGTTGTTCTTGGTACGCCGCGAGAGCACGGTCATCACTCGCTCGATCTCAGTCTCACGGCCAATCACCGGATCGAGCTTGTTCTCCCGGGCCGCCTGGGTGAGATTACGACCGAACTGGTCGAGCACCATCGATGACGACGGAGCGCTGCCCTGCTCTGGAGCGCCTGCAGTTGCAGCTTCCTTACCTTGGAAGCCGCTGAGCAATTGGAGAACCTGATTTCTGACGCGGTTGAGGTCTGCGCCGAGCTTCACCAATACTTGCGCAGCGACACCTTCACCTTCCCGAATCAAGCCGAGAAGGATGTGCTCGGTACCTATGTAGGAATGATTGATCTGGAGCGCTTCGCGCAAGCTCAGTTCCAGTACCTTTTTTGCTCGCGGGGTGAATGGGATGTGTCCACTAGGGGATTGCTGCCCGTGGCCTATGATCTCTTCGACCTTTTGCCGAACAGCTTCTAAGGAAATACCGAGGGACTCCAAAGCTTTGGCAGCAACGCCTTCGCCCTCATGGATGAGTCCCAGCAGGATGTGCTCGGTGCCGATGTAGTTGTGGTTCAGCATGCGAGCCTCTTCTTGCGCCAACACCACGACGCGCCGGGCCCGGTCCGTAAACCGCTCGAACATGATGATTGCTCCCTCGTTGTCGGTGCGGGTCTCGCCCTGCTGACTCGGAACGAGCACCGATGTCTCTCACTCTAGTCGGCCACGCCCTCAGTTGCCTTGTTGCAGATTCGTCGCGCGCCCGGCTGTCGGTCAGCCAGCGGGCCGGTGCTGCGCCGGATCGAGCAGAGTGCAGTGTCGCATTACAACTGCCACCTGGCCGCCCGATATTCCCCCTTGCCGATCACGGTTTGGGAGGCGGTTCTGGATCGGCTTGGATATCGGCGGATCGGCCGCCGACCAGCGCGAAACCGTCGCGTCCTGGACCCGGACAGCGAGCGCCCTGGGCGATGGATGTTCGCCCAGGGCGCAACGACGATGACGATCGTGAGATGAGGGTTGGGGCCTACCGCCGACGCCTGAGGAGAGCGGTTCGGACAGTCGGCCGAAAACTCAGCTCAGGCATGAGCCTTCTCGTACGCCTCTCGCACATCTGACGAGACGCGGCCGCGGCTGCTGACATCGTGGCCATTGG
>CAVRQV010000037.1:0-140786 GCA_963723475.1 uncultured Actinomycetota bacterium | reverse complement strand
TCCGGGTCACTGTGATTGCCGCAGGTTTTGAGGGAGGTCAGCCGCCGCGCCGCCAGCCCGGAATCAGCCGAGCTGCCGACTTGCGTAACCACCAGGCGCGCTCTACTCCGACTCCTGAGCCGACGCCAGTGATGGTGGCAGCGAACAGCTCGCTGAACTATGGGACGACGCCAACGGAGAGCCATCCGCCGGCTCAGCACCACGTGCCCCGACGCCGGTGACGGTGCCGAGGGGTCGGGTATTCGACGATGATCTCGACATCCCTGACTTCCTGAAGTGAGGCGTGTCGGGCCCGATCATCAAGATGCCGGGACGGTAATCTCAGCAACAAATAACGCGCTCACTGCGGAGCAGGTGTGTCACAGATTCGAGGCGGATGAGATGGCGGAACGACTGAAGCGCGCAGCAGCTTGGCTGGGCCTGGTCACCGACGATCGGTACGCCGACTATGACGATGCCGCCGACCTCGAGGGCGTGACCGAAGATGACAGCGCGGACGAGCCGCTCAGCACATCCTGATAGGCCCGCCACGGTGACCCCCCTCGAAAGCCGGCGTTCGCCGGCCCGGGGCAGCGGCCGCCAGTCCGACTCTCGCTCCTCACCCACGGACGGCCGATGTGTCCCGGATCATCACTGTTCATCCCCGTACCTATAACGAGGCGCGCATGGTTGGCGAGCACTTCCGCGACGGCGTGCCGGTCATCATGAACCTGACCGACATGGAGGATGTCGACGCCAAGCGGCTGGTCGACTTCGCCGCTGGCTCATCTTTGGTCTTCGTGGCACTATCGAACGCGTCACCAGCAAGGTGTTCCTGCTCTCCCCGCACGACGTGACCGTGGCGGCCGAGGACAAGGAGCGGATCGCGGGCGGGTTCTTCAACCAGAGCTAGCTGAGGACTCCTGGCCCGACTAGTCTGTGCGCCTAGGCTGGTGTCACGCGTAACTGAGACCGAAGCAAACAGACAGGCCTCAACGTGGTTGTCGTGGGACTCATCATTGACTGGATCCTGTGGATCTTCCTGCTGATCCTCTTCGCGCGGATGATCTTGTCCTGGGTCCCGGTGCTGGTCCGTGACTGGGAGCCAGGGGACCGATGCTGGTCGTCGCTGAGATCATCTACTCGATCACCGACCCGCCGCTGCGGCTGCTCCGCAAGGTGCTCAAGCCGGTCAGGGTCGGCAACATGATGCTGGATCTGGCCTTCATCGGCCTCGCCATCGGGGTCAGCATCTTGATGCAGATCAACCGCAGTGTGTTCTTCTGAATTTGTCCGGAATCCGGCTCTAGCGACTCATTGGCTCGGCTGTGCACCCAGACCAAATTGGGTACGGTAGGCCCGGTGAGGCGCCGGCCCCACCCGAAAGTCCCACCTAGACACCGAGGTGCACGATGACGCTTACGCTGGACGATGTTCGCAACAAGCGGTTCCGGATGGCCCGCAAGTCTGGCTATGAGGTCTTGGAGGTTGACGAGTTCGTCGACGAGGTCGAGGAAAGCTTCGCGCAGCTCCTTGAGGAGAACCAGAACCTGAAGAAGCAGGTTCGAGGCGCTCAAAGCCGCACCTCCGATCGCTGCTGCGGCTCCTCATACGATGGCACCGCCTCCGCCGCCTCAGCCACCGGCACCCCGGCAGCCCGCTCCGCCGATACAGCCGGCGTCTGGCTCCATCGTGGTGACGACCGGCAAGGAAGCCAGTGCGGCCGTCGTACGCCTCGTCGAGATGTCGACCGAGCAGGCCGAGCGTCTCGTAGCGGAGGCCACCGAGGACGCCAACCGGATCCGTGAGGAAGCCAACCGGACCGCGCACCAGCTCACCACGGATGCTCGAACGCGAGCCGAGCGAGTCGAGTCGGAGGCTCGGGTCAATGCCGAGCGGCTTCAGGCTGATGCGCTCAGCCGCGCCGAGAAACTCGATCGGGAGATCGAAGGTCGGCGCGGTGAAATGTTCGGCGATCTGGAGAGGCAGCGCGACGACCTCACCGCAGCGGTTGGGGCGCTTCGTAGCTTCGAAGCGGCTTACCGCACCAACCTCGCGACCATCTGCGTCGTCAAATCGAGACACTGGAGTCCGGCCGAGCGGAGCCGGTCGACGTGCCCGAGGTGATGCACGAGCTGAAGTCGACTGAGAACAATGCAAACGGAACTGCTCAGCAGGGCGAGCCCTCAGCGAGAAGACGCCCCAAGCTTCAGCGGAGGTAGTTCACCAAGCAACACCCCGCGCCTAGACGCTCTTCTGGGGGACCAGCGCTAGTTACGGCAACAGCAACGCCACAGGGCCCGCTTCGGCGGGCCCTGTCGCGTTATGGCTGAGCGGCGAGCGGAGCGCGCTATCTGACACGGAAATCGCGCGCCGCCGATGCGCAAGCAGCTCGAATAACTTGCACCCTTGGAAATTCAGGGAGAAATCAGCGCGGGTCGTTGAAGAAAGTGCTTTTGCGGCCTACTGTCTCTGCGTCACTTAACCGTCCAGCCGGGGCTGACCAAGAAATGGGGAACCCATGACCACCGCTAAATCCAGAGCTGCGACCACCCCCGCAGCCGAGAACGGCGGTCGCACCAGCACGAGCCGTAAGGCTTCGACAAAGGCCGCACCAACTGTGCATGCAGTGCCTGTGGAACATCAAGACAAGCCCGCCAAACCGATGAATCCCAAGTCGTTGCCAGTCCGCCCGGGCGAGACTCCCTGGACAAAAGCCGAGCTCAACGAGGTCAAGCAGGCCCTGACCGAAGACATCGCCCGCTTCCAGAGCCAGATCGAGATTTCCACCGCCGAACTGGTGGGTCTGCTCCGCGACGGCAGTGAGGGCGCCGGACGTGATCCGGCTGACGTCGGTTCCGCCAACTTCGAGCGCGACGCTGAGATGTCGTTGGCCAACAATGCCCGCGAGATGCTTGAGCAGTCCCGCCTCGCCTTGCGGCACATCGAGCTCGGCACCTACGGCAGCTGCGACAACTGCGGGCAGCCGATCGGCAAGGGCCGGTTGCAGGTATTCCCCCGCGCCACCTTGTGTGTCACGTGCAAGCAGCGCGAGGAACGGCGATAAGTCCAGTCGGCGGCGCTCGCCCAATCGAACGACGACGATGGCACCTCCTTGTCGCTGCCGTCGCTCGTTGCCGGGCTGGCAGCTGACCTCGTTACCAAGATCATCGCGGTTACCCAGCTGGAGCCGCTTGCTCCGGTGCGGTTGATGGGTGGGCTGCTCACGCTCCGGCTCATTCGGAATCCCGGTGCTGCCTTCAGCCAGGGTCAGCGCTTTACGTACGTGTTCGCGATCGCAGGTATAGCGGTCCTTTGTTTCGTGATCATCAAGTTGGTACCGCGCATCGGCCATCCTGCGTGGGCGGTGGCCATCGGGCTGTTGTGCGCCGGTGTCGCTGGGAACCTGACCGACCGGTTGTTCCGTCCCCCGGGGGTGCTCCGAGGCCACGTGATCGACTTTCTCGAGTTGCCATACTGGCCGATCTTCAACGTCGCAGACATGTGCATCACAGCAGCCGCCATCATGATCATGTTCCTGTCCGTGGTGAAGGGAATTGCCATCAATGGCGAGCGCCACGTCCGGTCGGGGCGCAGTTCAGGGGACGATGGTGATCATGAACGGGACACGATCGCTCGTGGCTGAGCGGAAAGTGCTGCTGGTTCCAGACGGACTGAGTGGCGAGCGGGTCGATGCTGCCGTGGCGCGCATGCTCGGGCTTCCGCGGAGCAGGGTCGCGGAGCTGATCGGGGCCGGGCGGGTGGTGCTGGACGGTGCCACGGTCGACAAGTCCGACCGCGTCAGCGTCGGGTCGATGCTCGAGGTGGAGCTCGCCGACCATCCGCGGCTTGCCCAAGTGCGCCCTCAGCAGGTCGAAGGTGTCGCCATCGTGCACGACGACGACGACATCGTTGTGGTCGACAAGCCTGTCGGCGTCGCGGCTCACCCGAGCCTGGGCTGGACCGGACCCGACGTCCTCAGCCACCTCGCCGGCGCCGGCTTCCGGATCTCGACCTCGGGAGTCCCTGAGCGGCGCGGCATCGTGCAGCGGCTGGACGTCGGCACCTCCGGTCTGATGGTGGTCGCCAAGAGCGAGCACGCGTACACGATCTTGAAGCGAGCATTCCGGTCCCGAAGCGTCGACAAGACCTACCACGCCCTGGTGCAAGGCCATCCGGACCCATTTACCGGCACGATCGAGGCTCCGATCGGGCGGCACCCTGGTGCCGACTACAAGATGGCGGTGATGCAGGGGGCCGGCACAGTGTCACCCACTACGCCACGCTGGAGGCCTTCGTCGCAGCGACCTTGCTCGAGATCAAGCTGGAGACCGGCCGGACCCATCAGATCCGGGTGCACATGGCCGCGATCCGGCATCCCTGCGTCGGCGATCCGATGTATGGCGCCGATCCGGTCCTCGCTGCCAGCTCGCTCTGGAACGGCAGTGGCTGCACGCGGTCCGCCTGGGCTTCATGCACCCGAGATCAGGGGAGCTGATGCAGTTCGAGTCCCCGTACCCACCTGACCTTGAGCACGCCCTGGAGGTAGTCAGCGGCTGGTAAGACCAGTGCTTGATCGGTCTCCCGTCGCCCGCACAACTTCGCTAGGGTCGACTGCGTGCGTAGAGCCAAGATTGTGTGCACGCTCGGGCCGGCATCCTCGACGCCGGAGCGTCTGGCGGAACTGGTCGCGGCAGGCATGGATGTCGCCCGGCTCAACATGAGTCACGGCGACTATGCCGACCACTTGAGGAACCTGCGAAGCGTCCGGGAGGCGGCGGAAAGCGCCGGGCGCCCGGTCGGCGTGCTGGCCGACCTTCAGGGCCCGAAGATCCGGCTCGGCCGGTTCGCCAACGGCAAGGAAAACCTGCGCGTCGGCGCTGACGTTCGCGATCACCATCGAGGACATGGAGGGCACGGTCGAGCGCTGCTCCACGACGTACAAGGGTCTGTCCGGGGACGTCAAGCCGGGCGATCTGATCTTGATCGACGACGGCCGGATTGCCTTGCGGGCGACAGAGATCACCGACACCGACGTGATCACCGAGGTGACGTCGGCGGCCAGTCAGCAACAACAAGGGGATCAACCTCCCCGGCGTGGGTGTCAGCGTGCCGGCGATGAGTGAGAAGGACACCGAGGACCTGCGCTGGGCCCTTCGCAACGGCGTCGACATGGTCGCCCTGTCCTTTGTCCGCACGCGCCGAGGACATCAAGCCCGTGCACGAGATCATGGACGAGGAAGGCCGGCGGATCCCAGTGATCGCCAAGATGGAGAAGCCCCAGGCGGTTGAGAACCTGGGCGAGATCATCGATGCCTTCGACGCATTCATGGTCGCGCGCGGCGATCTTGGTGTAGAGCTGCCGCTGGAAGAGGTGCCGCTGGTCCAGAAGCAGATCGTCACTGCGGCCCGGCGCTGGGCGAAGCCGGTGATCGTGGCGACTCAGATGCTGGAGTCGATGATCTCCTCGCCCCGTCCGACCCGTGCCGAGGCCTCCGACGTCGCCAATGCGATCCTCGATGGCGCCGACGCGCGTCATGCTGTCGGGAGAGACCAGCGTCGGCGAGTACCCGGTGCTGACCGTGCGAGACCATGGCACGAATCGTGGAGAACACCGAGGCCCACGGCATGGACCAGATGCACGGCATCGACTGGGATCCGCACACCACCAGCGGCGTGATCACCAAGGCGGCCGAAGAGGTCGCACAGCGGATCGGTGCCAAGTTCCTGGTGACCTTTACGACCTCCGGCGACTCGGCCCGCCGCCTGACCCGGCTTCGCTCGACCGATCCCGGTACTGGCCTTCACCCCGTACGAGGAAACCCGTGCCGCACTGACCCTGAACTGGGGCGTCGAGACATTCCTGGCCCCGATGGTCGGCCACACCGACGACATGATCCGCCAGGTCGACAAGGCCCTGACCGAAAGCGGGCGTATCGCCGACGGGGAGCGTGTGGTCATCGTCGCCGGCTCCCCGCCCGGCGTCGCCGGCCACACCAACATGATCCGCGTCCGCCGCATCGGCGCCCCGCTCTAGATTGTTTGACTCCCACTCATGCGTCTGCCGTCTCAAGACGGCCCGCGAGGCATGATCAGCCGGCCCAGACACCCGTTATTCGTCCCGAGACGCCTAACGCGTAGGCGAGAGCCCCCCTGCCCAGCCGCCTGCCGCATGTGGCCTTGTGAGTGGGCCGAACGGACATAGGCCTTCGCCTCCCTCTCCGGCACAGGCTCGGAAGGGAGCGTGAGGATTCCGGCAGTGCGCCGCGAAACCTAAGATGCCTGAAACCCGGACGGGCAGGGTCTTGACTCTAATAGCGGACTCGACCACAAGGTTCTCGGCGCACTGCCGGGATCCTCACGCGTAAAAGAGTCGAAGAGCAAAGAATGTGCCGGAGAGGGGAGTCGAACCCCTATGTCCTTTCGGACAGACGGGTTTGAGCCGTCCGCGTATACCATTCCGCCACCCCGGCCCGAGTCATGATCAACTAACCGACGACGCCGCCGCGGGCCCGGAACATTCTGCCACAGCGTTGCCTTGGCCAGTCTTTCCGTACGCACTCCGCCGTAACAGGCATCTGCTAGAGTGTCTCCGTGACTGGAGAAGACAACCCAGCTCACGGACGGAACCAAGACGCGGGTCGTCGTCGCCGAGGACGAGGTGCTGATCCGCCTGGATCTGGTGGAGATGCTCACCGAGGAGGGCTACGACGTGGTCGGCCAGGCCGGGGACGGGGAGGCGGCAGTGGCTCTGACCACCGATCTCAGGCCGGATCTGGTGGTGATGGACGTCAAGATGCCCAAGCTCGACGGGATCAGTGCGGCCGAGCAGATCGCTGGCGACCGGATCGCGCCCGTGGTCATGCTCACCGCGTTCAGCCAGCGCGAACTGGTCGATCGGGCGAGCCAGGCAGGCGCCATGGCGTACGTGGTCAAGCCGTTCGGCAAGGCCGACCTGATCCCGGCGATCGAGATCGCGCGCGCCCGGTTCGCCGAGATCCAGGCGGTGGAGGCCGAGGTCAGCGACCTGACCGAGCGGCTGGAGTCACGCAAGGTAGTGGAGCGCGCCAAGGGCCTGCTGCAGAGCGGCCTGGGGCTGAGCGAGCCGGAGGCGTTCCGCTGGATCCAGAAGACCGCCATGGACCTGCGCAAGTCGATGCGGGAGGTGGCGGAAGGAGTCATCGAGCACGGGTCGAGCGGGAAGAAGTAGCTCGCCGCCGCGAGGCGCAGTTCGGCTCCCGCAGCCGACGACGATTTCGCCCTGCGCCGTTCCGCCACTCGGAGCGCCAGTCATAATCGGAGAATGCGTGTGGAGCTGGGCCTGGCGCGAGCCGGCATCCGCCATCGGCCGCTGCCGTGGCTCCTGCTGTGCCTCGGGGTCGCACTCGCTGTCGGCTTTCCGGTCTTCGCTGCGGGCCTGCGCCAGGAGTCCGGCGTCGCCGCGGTGACCGGCACCCTCGACTCCCTCCCCTCGTACGAGCGGACGGTGCTCGCCAATACCTACCGGAACCTCAGCGGCGAGTCCGCCGCCCGATCTCGACCGCACCGTCCGGACGGGTCTGAACGACGCCGGGGTGACGTCGGTCGCCCGTGCTCTGGTGTTCAAGCCGATCTCGATCGCGAGCACCGTCGTCAGCCTGGCCGCCCTCGACCAGATCGACAGCCGAGTCCGGCTGACGTCCGGCCGGTTGCCAAGCGTCTGTACCCCGACCCGGTGCGAGGTGGTGTCGATCCGATTGCCCGGCGTCGCGACGACCTTCGACGGGGCCGTACGTGCGCAGCGGGAGCTGGGCATCGTGGTCACCGGCACCGCTGAGCTCACCGACCATCGGCTGGTCGGGGTCGGGTTGATCGGGGCCAACCGACCGCTGCTCCTGGGCGGGGCGCCGGAGCGGATCGCCGACCTCACCTCGCTGCAGCTGTTCGGCCGTACGCTCGGCTGGTTCGGGACGCTGGACGGACGGACGATCGCCGCCACCGGCGTCGACCGGTACTCCTCCGCCCTCAGCGCGCTCTCCGACGAGGTCAACCTGGCGGGTGACGGACCGCTGTCGATCACCTGGCCTGCCGACGCCGTCGCCGCCGCCGAAGCTCGTGCCGCCGCGTCGGCGGACCGGTTCGCCGTGCTGGGCGCCGGCGCCGGAGCGCTGCAGCTCGGACTGTGCCTGGTGGTTGCCGCCTGGCTGCGCCGGCGCCAACAGCTGGTCGGGGTTCTGCTCGTCCGGCGAGGTGCGAGCTCGGCGCAGATCACCGGGGTGACGTTGCTGCAGGCGATCCCTTCGGTGATCCTCGGCGTCCTGGTCGGCACCGGCGTCGCCGCGATGTTGGTCGCGCTGCGAGCATCGGACTCGGGAACCGGGGCGGGATCGGCTGCGGCCACCTCCGCGGTGATGTCGGCCATGCCGGTGCTCGCCGCCTTGGCGGTGCTCGCCGTGGTCGGCGTCACCGCGGTTGCGCGCTGGCCGGACACCGGCGCGGAAGCCGCACGGTACGTCACGGTGTTCGCGCTGGTGGCCTCGGCGCTGCTCCCCTTCCTGGTGCTCAGCGGAGAAGTCGGGGGACCCCTCTCCTCATCGGCAAGCTCCCCGGTGCGGCGCGTCGCCGACCGATACGCTGCCGACGCTCGCGGTCGTCGCTTCCGTGGTGGCCGTCGGGCTGCTGACCGCCCTGGTCTGGCCCTATCTGATCACGATCGGCCGCCGCGCGCCGCGGATCCTGACGGCGGCTTCCAGTACCCGGATCATCGCCCGGCGCCGGCCCCTGCTGCCCATGGTCACGGCGGGGTTCTTGGCTGCGTCGTGCTGCCTGCTGGTGTTCACCGGCGGCTACCGGGAGAGTCTGCGACAGTCCGGGGAGGACCAGGCGGCCTACCGGGTCCCGCTCGACGTCTCCGTGGCGGCGAGCGCACGGATCGCCGCTCCGTTGGAGGCTCTCGACGGCGACCGTCTGCGCGAGGTCGCGCCCGGGACTGTGGTCCGGCCCGTTGTCACCTCCCCGGTGACCGCATTCGGCGGCACGCCGCGGGCGCTCGTGCTGCCGCTCACCGGTGTCGATCCGGAGGCGCTGACCGAGATGCACGAGTTCCGCTCGGTGACCGGCGCCTCGGTGACGGCCGACGCGCTCGCTCAGCAGCTGAGCGCGGATCGGCCGCCGGATCCCGCCGCGCCGGTCATTCCCGGCGGCGCGCAGCGGATCACCCTCAGCGCCCAGGGCTTCGACGCCGACATCACGCTCGGGCTGTGGCTCACCACCGCCGACGGGCAGCAGCAGCAGGTGCGCTTCGACGGCTCGGGTCCGGAGCTGACCGCCGAGCTGCCCGGTGGCGAGGCACGCATCGTGCAAGGTCTGGAGATCGCGGAGTCGGAGATCCGGATCACCCGGCGTGAGCACGCGCGCGAGAGTGGGGTGGATCATCAGGTCACCGCCGGCCGTCTGCGCCTCAGCCAGCTTCGGATCGACGGGCAGCGCAGCCAGCTGGGACTGGTCGGGGTGGGGGAGCGGCCAGGCGAAAGTAGCGACCCAACCGGCTACCGCCGACGTCGCCTACCGGTTCGGCGATGCCCGGATCGTGATCACTCCCGGGTTCGTGACGTCGGGGACCCGACCGCCGCTCGCCGTCGCCGTCGACCCGGACACGGCTGCGCGGGCCGGCGCGTCCGGACGCATGGTGCTCACCGTCAACGGCCAGAGCGTTCCCGCTCAGATCGTTGCTGTGCTGCCCCGGTTCCCGGTCGGCAGCCAGCACTTCGTCCTCGCCGACCGCACCAGCGTCGTGTCCCTGCTCAACCAGGTCGCACCGGGCTCGGCGTTCGTCAGCCGGGTCTGGATCGCGGTCCCGCAGGAGAGCGTGGCCAGCGTACGGGACACGCTGGAGTCCTCGCCGGCATCGGCGACGACCCTGTCCTTCCGAGCCGACCTCGCCCGGGCGATCATCGGTGATCCGGTAGCCACGCGGTCGATCCTGCTGCTGGTGGCGGCGGGAGCGGTCGCGCTGGGGCTGGCCATGGTGGCCGCCGGCGCCGCTGTTCGGGCCGATGTCGAGGAGTCGCAGGTCGACCAGCTGGCGCTGGAGCTCGACGGAGTGACGCCGGCCGGCCTACGGTCCCGGCTGCTACGGCGCGGCATGCTCGTGGCGGTCGTCGGCGTGCCGATCGGGCTGGCCGGCGGTCTGCTGTTGACCGTCCTCGGTGTACGGCTGCTGCTGACGGGTCCCGGGGGAGAGGTGGTCGTGCCCCCACTGCGGCCCGTGCTCGGCGGCCTGCCGGTGCTCCTCGTGGCCGTGACGGCCGCAGTCGGGGTGTTGGCGGCGTCGCTGGTCGCGGCGTCGACCGCGTTCCGGGAGGCCTGGCCGCCGATGACCGACCTGGACCTGCCGTGATGGGGACCGTCGTGGAGGTGCGGGACGTCTTCGTCGCCTACCAGGGCGCCGCGGGCTCGGTGATGGCCCTGCGCGGCTCCGATCTCACCCTCGCCGTCGGCGAGCGGCTCCTCGTGCAGGGACCCAACGGATCCGGGAAGACGACCCTGCTCCGCGTCATCACCGGCGAGCAGCCCGTCGCCGCCGGCACCGTTGTGGTGTCGGGCACCGCCTTGCACGAGCTGAACGCCGGACAGCGTCGTGAGTGGCGCGCCCGCTCGGTCGGGTTCATCGACCAGTTCGCCGGCCGCGGCCTGCTGCCCGAGCTGTCGGTGGTGCAGAACGTCGCGTTGCAGCTCCGCCTGACGGGGGTTCGGAAGGCGGAGGCGGAGCGGCGCGCTCGTGACACCTGTGCCCGGTTGGAGATCGATCACCTGCTGGATCGTCCGGTGCAACGAGCTGTCCGGGGGTGAGGCACAGAAAGTGGCGGTCTGCGCCGCTGTCGCGCACGAACCGCAGCTCCTGCTCGCCGACGAGCCGACGGGTGAGCTGGACGAGCGGTCGGCCGGGGAGGTCTACGACCTGCTCGCCCGGATCGCGGCCGACGGCACCGGCGTCATCCTGGTCAGCCATGACCCGCGTGCGGTCGCCTCCACCGACCGGGCCGTACGGATCCGGGACGGACGGGCGGCCGAACAGTGGCGGCCGGGCTCCGCGGTGGTCGAGCAGCTGCCGGACAGCCGAGGGTGGATCCGGGTGCCGCGCGAGCGGCTGCCCGAGCTCGACCCGGTCCCTCCATTGGAGGCGCGCCGTACCGAAGGTGGTCTGTTGCTCGTCCCTCGAGCTCCGGCCGAAACCGTGCCCGACCTGCCGTCACGGTCGCTGCCGGCACCCGAGCGACCCGCGTACGAGGTGCTTGCCGACCTCACCGGTCTGGCGGCGGGCTACGGCGACCGGACGCTCTTCGACCGACTCGACCTCGTCCTGCGGTCCGGGACGTGGACGGCCGTCACCGGGCCCTCCGGCTCGGGCAAGTCGACCCTGATCTCGGTCATCGCCGGGCTGCTGCCGCCGCTGGCCGGGACGGTCATCGTGGGCGACGGCCCGTGGGACGGCCTCGTCGCGCGGTGCCCGGGCCGAGCACCGCCGCCGATGGGTGGCGCTGCTGCCCCAGCGGCCGGCCATGCTCGAGGCGCTCACCGTACGCGAGAACCTGCAGCTCACCGCGGGCATCCGTGGGTCCGCGGGCGAGCGGCCGGACACCAGCCGTCGACGAGCTCGCCGAACGGCTGGCCCTGACCCGGCTGCTCGACCAACCGGTGCAGCTCCTCTCCGGGGGCGAGCGGCAGCGGGCTGCCCTCGCGCGCGCTCTGATCAGCTCGGCGCCGTTGCTGCTGCTGGACGAGCCGACCTCGCAGCAGGACGAGTCTTCGGTCGATCGGGTGGTCCGGGTGCTGGGAGAAGAGGTGGCCGCGGGGCGCTCCGTCCTGACCGCCTCGCACGATCCGCGAGTCGTCTCGGCTGCGACGATCGTGGTCGAGCTCGACCAGGGCCGCGCCCGCGTACGACCCCGGTCCACGGCTGACGCGCGACAGCTGAACCGCGGGCGCGAGCCATCCTGGGAACGCAGGCTCGACCCAGTGCGATCGCCGCAATCACGAACCAGACGGTGTTCACCACGGCCGACGGCCAGGCCTGGTGAACGAGACCGTTCAGAGCCAAGCGCCCCGGCTCCGAGATTCATCGCGGCCAGCGTCTCTCGGCGTCACCCGGACCGAGCGGGCGTTGGTCAGGGCGTACGCGGCCAGCACGACGGCGGCGCCGGCGAAGCCGACCAGGTCGATGAGATCCACGGCTCTGATCCTCCCCGTATCTGTCGGCAGAGAGAAGTAACACTTACTGACCTCGGCGTACAGTCTGGCTGCATGCACATCTCACCGGATCGGTTGTTGATCTTGCGGGCGGTTGCCGCCTCCGGCGGGGTCGGCGCTGCCGCCCGTCAGCTCCACCTGGCTCCGTCCGGCATCTCGCAGCACCTCGCTCGGCTCGAACGCGAGACCGGTCTCGTCCTGGTTGACCGCTTCAACAGCGGAGGTCAGCGACCACTGAGGCTGACGGCTGCCGGCCAGCGTCTCGCGGCGCACGGTGGTCGTCTCGCCGAGGTCTTGGCTGACGCCGCCGAAGACATCTACGCCATGTCCGAGCGCCTCAGCGGCACGGTGAACATCGGGGCGTTCTCCTCGGTGATGACCCGTCTGGTCGTACCGGCGATCCGCGATCTCGAGCAGCGAGCCCCAGGCGTACAGGTGAGGGTGCACGAGGCCGGCGAGGCCGTGGCGCTGTCCGCTCTGCGCGGCGGGGACCTCGATGTGGTTCTCGTCGAGGACGAGAACCTGATCGACCGTGCCACCCGTCCTGGACTCCAGCACACCTGGCTCCTCGACGACCCGTACCGGGTCGCGGTGCCCGCAGCGTGGCCAGTGCCGCGGAGTCTCGACGACCTTGCGAGTCGACCGTGGATCAGCGGCCCTCCAGGAACAGCGGTGCAGCTCGTCCTGGACCGGGTCCGACGCTCAACCGGCCTGGCGCTGCCGGCGACTCACGTCTGCGAGGAGTTCGCTGCCGTCCTGGCGCTCGTCGAAGCCGGTCTCGGCGCCTCCATCGTCCCGGCCCTGGCCCTACCCGTCGAGGAGCGACCTGGACTGCGCCTCGTCGGCCTCTCCGAATTCGGCGTACGACACATCAGTGCGGTGACTGTGGCCACGCGGCGCCAGCCACCGCTGATCACCGAGGTGCTTCACGCCTTGGTCGAGGCGGCATCGGGCTCGGCCTGATGGGTGAGCCGGTCGCGGCCCGCCAGGAGCGACAGGACGAGCTGGACGCCGGCGACGGCGATCACGGCGAGCAGCGGGTAGGTCCAGCTGCCGGTGGCCGCGAACAGCACGCCCGCGCCCAACGGTCCCGCGGCGGCCAGCAGGTACCCGACGCTCTGGGCCATCCCGGACAGCCGGCCCGCGTCGGCGGCACTGGGCGAGCGTTCACCCACGAGAGCCAGTGCGAGCACGAGGGAGCTGCCGCCGCTCAGCCCGGCGACCACGAGCCACAGCACGAGCAGCTCGGGCGCGAAGAGCAGACCGAGGACCGCCACGATCAGCAGCAGACTGATCACGACGCCGACGGCCCGGTGATCGCTGCGACCCCGCATGAACGGGGTCACGCCGAGCCCGGCCGCGATGCCGACGATCTGGTAGAGGAACGAGTGCCAGCCGGCGGTCACCGGGTCGACGCCCAGGCTGACCTCGATCGTCGGCAGCCACGTCACGAGCATGAAGTACGTCAGCCCCTGGGTCGCCATGATCAACGACACCTGCCAGGCCACCGCCGACCGCCACACCGAACGTCCCGTACCGCCTCCCACCGGCGGGCTGCTCGGAGTCTCCTCCGGCTCCCGCGCCGCTGACTCCCCCATCGCTGAGCCTCGCATCCGCAACGGCCAGACGAGGGCGGCGACCACGCTGAACAGAACCCAGATGCCGATCCCCAGCCGCCAGCCGCCGATCTCGGCGATCGGGAGCGCCAACCCGGACGCGACGGCGGCCGTTGCGCCGAGCACCGTGGAGTACAGACCCGTCACCAGCGGAACGTCGGTCGGGGAAGTCCCGCTTCACCAGTTCGGGGACCACGACGTTGCCGACCGCGATCGCGGCGCCCATCACGACGGTGCCGATCCACAGGTTGGCGACGCTGCCCGGGAGTGACCGGACCACGGTCGCCACGATGAGCACGAGCGTCGAGACGAGTACGGCGCGTTCGGCACCCATCGCTCGCGTCAGGACGTGGACGATCGGTGAGACGACCGCGAACGCCAGCAGCGGAACGGCCCCCAGCAGGCCGAGGGCTCCGGCTCCCATGCCGGTGTCCGCCGCCACCAGCCCCACGACGGAGCCGAGCGCGGTGATGGTCGGCCGCAGGTTGGCCGCCACCACCAGGATCGTGACCAGCAGGACGGCCCGCGCGGTGCCGGTGCCGAGGCGTCTGACCCGGGCCGGTGACCGAGGCGTCAGCTCTGGGGCGATCCTGGGGGGCGACAGACCGCCTGTGCCATGTCACACTGCTCTCATGTCCTCGCGCTCGCACTTCCCGCTGCTCATGTCACCCTTCGAGCTTCGTGGCCGGATGCTCCGAAACCGTATCGTGTCCACCCCCCACGCCACGGGCTGGAGCCACGACGGCCACATCGCCCAGAGCGAGATCGACTACCACGTCCGCAAGGCGGCGGGCGGCGCCGGGCTGGTGATGACCTTCGGCTCGGCGTCGGTCGATCCGACCACCCAGGCCTCGTACGGGTCGATCGCCCTGTGGGACGAGCGCAACGAGCCGGCGCTGCGCGCGCTGGCCGACGGGGTTCACCGCCACGGGGCGCTCTGCATCTCCCAGATGACCCACATGGGACGCCGCGGCAACTCCCTCACCTCCGGCGTACCCCTGCGGGCGCCCTCGGACCTGCCGGAGGGGTCACACCTCGAGGTGCCGGTGCCCCTCGAGGCCGACGAGCTACCCGCGATCGTCGAGCGGTTCGCCGCGGCCGCGCGGCGACTGGAGCAGTGCGGCTGGGACGGCGCCGAGGTGACCTCCTTCGGCGGCCACCTGATCGAGCAGTTCTTCGACCCCCAGGTCAACACCCGCACGGACGCGTACGGCGGCAGCCTGGAGAACCGCACCCGCTTCGGCCGGGAGGTGCTCGAGGCCGTTCGCGCGGCGGTGTCCGACGACTTCATCGTCGGGCTGCGGATGGCGGTCGACCAGTGCCTGACCGGCGGGCTCGGGCCGGAGGACATGATCGAGATCGCGCGCAGCCTGACGTCGTCGGGGGCCGTCGACCTGATCAGCGTCAGCGGCGGCACCGGCGCCACGCGTCTGGCGACGGCGTACTTCGTGCCCGGGGACGAGCTCCCCGAAGGCGTCTACAACGAGCGGGCGGCCCGCTTCCGGCACGCCGTCGGCGTGCCGGTGCTCGTCGCCGGTCGCAACGTCGAGCCCGAGGTGGCCGAGGCCGCGCCTCGCGGCCGGCGTGGACCTGGTCGCCATGACCCGGGCCATCATCGCCGACCCGGACCTGCCGCTGAAGGTGGCGGCGGGGGAGCGGAAGCGACCGTGCATCAGCCTCAACGAGGGCTGCATCGGACGGCTCTACACCGGGCTGCCGATGTGGTGCTCGGTGAACCCGGCGATCCGCGAGCCCGAGCTCGCTCGGCTCACTCCCGCCGCCGATCCCGGGCGGGTCGTCGTGGTGGGCGGCGGTGTCGCGGGCCTGGAGGCCGCCCGGGCCGCGGCGCTGCGCGGTCACCACGTCGTCGTCCTCGAGCGCCGTCCGGACCTCGGCGGCCGGGCCCGGCTCGCCGCTGAGCGTCGCGGGCGCGAGCGCTGGCGGCTGTACGTCGACTGGCTCCGCGACGAGGCCGTCGACGCGGGCGTGGAGATCCGGCTGGGCACCTCCGCCGACGTCACGGCCGTCCTGGCCGAGCAGCCGGACGCGGTGATCCTCGCGACGGGTTCCCGGCTCCGCGACGTGGCGCCGCCGTCGGGGACACCGCTGCTCGACGTCGACGCCCTGCTCGAGCACGGCCTGCCGGCCGGCGCGATCTCGCGCGCCCTGGTCCTCGACGACGAAGGCGGGTTCCTGGCGCCGACGGCCGCGGAGGCGCTCGTCGCCGCCGGATGCACCGTCGAGATCGCGACGACGCACACCAGCGTGGGGATGTTGATCGATCCGACCCAGCAGCCCTTCGTGCTGCGGCGGCTGGCGCTGGCTGGTGTCGTGCAGTCGCCCAACCTGGCGTGGGTCCCGACCGAATCGGCGGCCGGCGTCGAGCTGCAGACACCTCTACACCGAGGAGGTCGAGCATCGAGACCGACGTCGACCTCGTCGTGGTCGCCGGTCGTCGGCAGAGCGAGACGAGTCTGCGGGATGCGTTGCGGACGGAGGCGCCCGAGCTGCCGGTGACTCTCGTCGGCGACGCCCTGGCGCCGCGCACCCTGCTCGACGCCGTAGCCGAGGGCGCCCGGGCCGGCGCGACCATCGAGGTCGGCCAGACGGTTCCGATCCCGGATCCGATCGGTGGTCAGGAGTCGAACCTGGTCGGCGCCTGAGCACGGTATTGACTCGCCCCGGGCGCTTCAGTTAGCCTGCGCCGAGGCGCGAAGGGCGTCGACCATGCCGGTGACGGCGGGGCTGTGGCGGTCGGCCATCGTCAGGGCCTCGACGTGTCGGCGGAGGTGCAGCCCGTCACGTCGAGGTCGCGCAGCCCGACGCGGCCGAGGTAGGCCAGGCGGGGGACCGCCGCGACTCCGAGGCCGGCCCGGACGAAGCTGCGGACGACGTCGTAGTCATTGCTGCGATAGCGGATGTGCGGGTGCGAAGCCTGCGGCGGCGCAGGCTCGCTCGAGGGCCAGGGTGCCCGCGGTTCCCTCCCGGGTGGAGATCCACGAGGCGCCCTCGAAGTCGGTCAACGGCACCGGTCGCCGCTCCCGGGGCTCCGGGGCGCGGTCGGGCACCAGCAGTCGCACGGGCTCGGTGAGCAGCGGCGTCCGCACGCTGCCGGCCGGCCAGCTCTGCGGGACCAGGTCGTAGCGGAACACGACGATGACGTCGAGGTCGCCCTCGAGCAGCCTGGTGAGCAGCTCATGGGGCTCGCCGTCCTCCAATCGCACCTCGACGTCACCGAAGTCGCGCCCGAACCGGGCCAGGGCGCGGGGGGCCAGCACCTCGCTCGCGGTCGGGAAGGAGCCGAGTCCGAGTCGCCCGCGGGTGCCCGCCGCGATCTCGCGGACGGCCTCCTGCAGCGTCGCGAGCGCGCCCAGCGTCTCGATCGCCCGCTCACTGAGCAGCTGCGCCTCAGCCGTCGGCTACACCTCTTGGGCGCCGTCGCTCGAACAGCACCAGTCCGCTCTCGGCCTCGAGGCCTTCATCTGCTGCGAGACGGCCGAGCCGGTGTAGCCCAGGTGCCGGCCGGCGGCCGCGAACGACCCGGTGCGCAGGACGACCGACAGGGTCCGCAGGTGCAGGGGATTCAGCATGGTCGAGGCATGACAACTACGGGGCGAGGCTGCCGTCCACGAGCAGAGCGCCCAGCCTCTGCCAGCACAGACTCCGAGCCGCGCAGCGGTTCGGAGTCGCGGGGCCAGGCGATCACGACGTCGGTGAAGCCCAGCGCCTCCGCGCGGCCGAGGTGGTCCCGCATCTGCTCCAGCGACCGGGGAGCGCCCATCCCGAAGGCCATGTCGAGCACCCGGCGGAACCCGTCCGGAACGTCCGCTCGGGTCCTGCGGCGGCGTCGAATCGGCGGGCGGCCTCGGCCACCCCGCGCCACCACTCCTCGCCGCCTTGACCCGCGCCTGGTGGTTCGGCGACTCCGTTGGTGGCCCAGCCGTCCCCGATGCTCAGCGCCAGCCGCATGCCTCGGGGACCGTTGCCCGCGACGACCAGCGGTGGCCGCGGCTGCTGCCGCGGTCCGGGAATCGTCCGCGCCTCGACCGCTGAGAACCAGTCGCCGGACCAGGTGGTCGAGGGCTGCCGCAGCAGCAGGTCGAGCAGCGTGACGAACTCCTCGAACCGATCGGCCCGCTCGCGTCCGGACAGCGCCGGTCCGCCCAGCACGGCCGCGTCGAATCCGGGTCCGCCGGCCCCGACGCCGACCAGTAGCCGGCCGCCGGACATCACGTCGAGCGTCATCAGCTCCTTGGCGAAGGGGACCGGGTGCCGGAAGTTCGGTGAGGCGACGAAGGTGCCGAGCGACAGCCGCGACGTCGTGAGCGCGGCCGCGGCCAGCGCGGGCACGGTTGCGTACCAGGTCGAGTCGGCGAAGGCCCGCCAGGCCAGATGGTCCAACGACCAGCGCGTGAGCGAAACCGTACTCCTCGACCCGCGACCAGCGCCGGTCCTGCGCCGGGATCGACCTCGGGCAACAGGGCCACCCCGACCTTGATCACGGTTTCGAGCATAAGGGATCCTTGTGGTGTCACGCCAGACTGTCGTTGTCGAGCGCTCGATCAGCCATGGTGCCGTGTCATTCTGAGGTCACGTTTCCCATCACATCTGGAGATCTCGGTGTTGCATGACCCGTTCGACCTGCTCGACCAGTGGGGCCCAGAGAAGGTCGTGCTGGTGTCCGACTCGTCCGCGCTGGTATCGGCCTGACACCGAGCGACCGGAAGGGAGTCACCATGAGCAGCGACACGCGGCTGGACGGGCATCTCGAGCACGTCGTCCCACTCGCGACCCCGGTCACGCCCCTGCCCGCCGCGGCCGAGGTGGTCGTCGTCGGCGGCGGCATCATGGGCGCCAGCATCGCCTTCCACCTCGCCGAGGCGGGCGTCACCGACGTGGTCGTGCTCGAGCAGGGCACCCTCGGCTCGGGGTCTTCCGCGAAGCCGCTGGGCGGGGTCCGGGCTACGTTCTCCGACGCGAACAACGTCGAGCTCGGGCTGCGGAGCCTGCAGGCGTTCGAGACCTTCGCCGACCGGTTCGGCATCGACATCGGCCTGCGCCAGGTGGGCTACCTGTTCCTCTGCCGGTCCGAGGCCGAGCTGGCGGCAGTGGAGGCCAGCGTCAGGCTGCAGAACCGACTCGGCTGCAACAGCCGCATAGTCACCCCGGCGCAGGCCTGCGAGATCAACCCGATGCTGGACCCGGGCCCGCTGCTCGGCGCGTCGTTCTCGCCCCGGGACGGCTACGCCGAACCCGCCCGGGTGGTCGAGGGCTACGCGAGGGCAGCCGCCCAGCTCGGGGTCCGGTGCTGCGAGCACACCGAGGTCCTCGAGCTCGCCACCGACGCGACCGGTGCCCATCAGGTCCGGACCCAGCGGGGGTGCATCACCGCCGGCACGGTGATCATCACGGCCGGTGCCTGGTCGACCAAGCTGGGCGCGATGCTCGGCGTGCACCTCCCCGTCCAGGCCGTCCGCCGGCAGGTCGGCTTCACCCCACAACGCGAACGGCCCCATCCCACCGTGCCGTTCACCCTCGACCTGTCGACGACGCTCTACTTTCACAACTACCGCAACGGGCTGCTGCTCGGGATCTCCAACCTGGATGAGGATCCCGGCTTCTGTCGCGAGTTCAGCTACGGCTGGACCCGGGCCTTCGACTCCGCCGCCGCGGTCGTCGCGCCGTCGCTGGTCGGACAGCCGCTCGTCGGCGGCTGGGCCGGGCTGTACGAGAACACCCCCGACCACAACGCCCTGATCGGCAAGGCAGCGGTGCCCGGGGTGCTGTACGCCACCGGGTTCTCGGGCCACGGCTTCCTGCAGGGTCCGGCCGTCGGTGAGATCGTCCGGGATCTCTACCTGGACCGCGATCCGTTCATGGATCCGACTGCGTTCAGCGCGGACAGGTTCGGCACCGGCGCGCTGCTGACGGAGACCCACATCATCTGAGTCCGAGCATCGTGATCCCAGCTCCTCCCACCCGGAAAGGCAGAACCCCTTCGTGACCACCGCCCAGCTCTCCGAGACGCGGCGCACTCTCGCGCTCGCCGACCTGCGAACCGAGTTCGCCGCTCCGCCTGGCGAGCCTGTACGGGACCGAGGTGCCCGCCTACAACACTCTCGTCGACGTCTCCCGGGAGGTGAACCAAGACTTCATCGCCGCACACGGTGCCGACGCCGAGCGGCTCGGCAGCATCGACCGGGTGACGGCGGAGCGGCACGGCGCGATCCGGGTGGGCTCGCCGCGCGAGCTGGCCCAGGCCGCGCGCGTGTTCGCCGGCTTCGGGATGTACCCGGTCGGCTTCTACGACCTGCGGGACGCGTCGAAGAGCTCGGTACCGGTGGTCTCCACCGCCTTCCGTCCGGTCGACTCCGAGGAGCTGGCGAAGAACCCGTTCCGGGTGTTCACCTCGATGCTGGTCGCCACCGACCGGCGCTTCTTCGACGCGGAGACGCAAGCGCGGCTGGAGGAGTTCGTCGGCGCCCGGACCCTGTTCGGGCCCGAGCTGCTCGAGCTGGCCGACCGGTCCGCCGACCAGCGCGGACTCGGCGCCGCCGACGCCGACCGCTTCCTCGCCCTCGCGACCGCAGCGTTCGAGCTGTCCACCGAACCGGTCGACCACGACTGGTACTTCGCGCTGGAGCGGATCTCGGCCGTCGCCGCCGACATCGGCGGGGTGCCGTCGACCCACATCAACCACCTGACGCCGCGGGTGCTCGACATCGACGACCTCTACGCGCGGATGGAGGCGCGGGGCATCACCATGATCGACGAGATCCAGGGGCCGCCCGACTGGGAGGGTCCCGGACGTCCTGCTGCGGCAGACCTCGTTCAAGGCGCTGGCCGAGGAACGGCAGTTCCGGCATGCCGACGGCAGCGTCCACCCCGGCTCGCTGCGGGTCCGGTTCGGGGAGGTCGAGCAGCGCGGCGTCGCGCTCACCGCGCGGGGGCGCGACCTCTACGACCGGATGGTCGCCGAGATCGATGTCCGCCTCGCCGCGGCGCCGGCCGGCACCACCCGGGTCGATGTGGCCCGCGAAGTGTGGCGGGAGAACCTGCCGAGCACCGAGCGGGAGCTGGCCCTGCAGGGACTGGCGTTCTTCACCTACCGAGTTGCCGGCGCCCTTCGACAGGCTCAGGGCACCGCTTCCCTGCGTGAGCTGGTCGAGGCCGGCGTACTGGTGCCGGAGCCGATCGTGTACGAGGACTTCCTGCCGCGCTCCGCGGCCGGTATCTTCCAGTCGAACCTGACCGACGAGGGCACCCGGGACGACGACCTGCTCGGCACGCCGTACGACATCGACACGCTGGGCGAGGTGATCGGCCGGCCGATCGCCGACCCGACGCTGCTGTACGAGACCCAGCAGAGCGCCTCGCTGGCCGCGGCCGCGGAGCAGCTCGGCCTGGCCGAGATCACCACCGACTGGAGAATGAACCCATGAGCACCGACTTCCCGACCACCGCCGAGATCACCGCCGACGTGCTGCGGGCCCTGAAGGCCACCGGGGTCGACACCGACGCCATCGCCGGCGACACCGAGGTCCGCACCCCGATCACCGGAGAGGTGATCTTCACGGTGCGCAGCCACACCGAGGACGACGTCGACGCAGCGATCGCCGAGGCCGCCGAGGCGTTCACCGCCTGGCGAGAGGTGCCCGCACCGGTGCGCGGCCGGCTGGTCAAGCGCTGGGGTGAGCTGCTGACCGAGCACAAGGAGGATCTGGCCACGCTGGTCACGGCCGAGGTCGGCAAGATCACCTCCGAGGCGCTCGGTGAGGTGCAGGAGATGATCGACATCACCGACCTCGCCGTGGGACAGTCGCGCCAGCTGTTCGGCAAGACGATGCCCTCGGAGCGGCCGGGTCACCGGCTGATGGAGACCTGGCACCCGCTGGGCGTGGTCGGGATCATCTCCGCCTTCAACTTCCCGGTGGCGGTCTACGCCTGGAACACCGCCCTCGCCCTGGTGGCCGGCGACACGGTGGTCTGGAAGCCGGCCGAGGCGACGCTGCTGTCGGCGCTGGCCACCGACGCCCTGCTCGCCCGGGCCGCGGAGGACGTCGGGGCTCCGGCCGGAGTCCATCACCTCGTGCTCGGTGATCGCGTCGCCGGCCGGCGTCTGGTGGAGGATCCGCGCGTCGCGCTGGTGTCGGCGACCGGGTCGGTGCGGATGGGTCGGGAGATCGCTCCATTGATCGCGGGCCGCTTCGGGCGCGCACTGCTGGAGCTGGGCGGCAACAACGCCTGCGTCGTCACCCCGAGCGCCGATCTCGACCTGGCCCTGCGCGGGATCGTCTTCGCCGCCGCCGGCACCGCCGGACAGCGCTGCACCACCCTGCGACGACTGATCGTGCACCGTTCGGTCCACGACCAGCTGGTGCCCCGGATCGTCGACGCGTACGGCACCCTCGACATCGGCAGCCCCACCGCGGAAGGGGTGCTGGTCGGTCCGCTGATCAACCGGGGCAGCTTCGAGGCCCAGCAGGCCGCCCTGGCGCGCGCGGTCGAGGAGGGGGGAGAGGTGCTGTGCGGTGGCGATCGGGTGCTGGCCGATGATCATCCGGATGCCTTCTACGTGCAGCCGGCGGTGGTCGCGATGCCAGCCCAGTCGACGGTCGTGCAGGAGGAGACCTTCGCGCCGATCATGTACGTGCTCACCTACGACGAGCTCGACGAGGCCATCGCGCTCAACAACGCCGTACCGCAGGGACTCTCCTCGGCGATCTTCACCACGCGACCAGGCCGAGGCCGAGCGCTTCATGTCGGCCAGCGGTTCGGACTGCGGCATCGTCAACGTCAACATCGGCACCTCGGGCGCGGAGATCGGCGGCGCCTTCGGTGGGGAGAAGGAAACCGGTGGCGGGCGTGAGTCGGGCGCGGACTCGTGGAAGGCGTACATGCGTCAGGCCACCAACACGGTCAACTACTCCGGTCAGCTGCCGCTCGCTCAGGGCGTGGAGTTCATCTAGTTCGCGAGCGCATGTGCGAGCGGAGCACACGACCAGCAAGAGGATTCCCATCATGAGCACCAGCTTGGACCTGACCACCTTCAAGGCCTTGAGCTTCGACTGCTACGGCACCCTGATCGACTGGGAGGCCGGCATCAGCGCCGTCCTGGTTCCCTGGGCCGCCGAGCGGGAGCTCGACCTCTCGGCGAGGAGGATCTGCTGCTGGCCTACGCCGACAACGAGGCCGCCGTCGAGCGGGAGACCCCGACCGCCCTATACCCGGAGGTCCTGGCCGAGGCGTTCCGCCGCACCGGCGCCACGCTCGGCGCGCCGGTCAGCGACCAGTGGGCCGCCCGGCTCGGCGGATCCGTGCCTGACTGGCCCGCGTTCCCCGACTCCGCCGACGCGCTGGCCCGGCTCGCCCGGCACTATCAGCTGATCATCTTGTCCAACGTGCACCGGGCCGGGTTCGCCGGCAGCAACCAGCAGCTGCACGGCGACTTCGCCGCGTCATCACCGCCGAGGATGTCGGCGCCTACAAGCCGGCCGAGAACCACTTCCGTGCCCTCGACGCCACCCTGCCCGAACTCGGCGTGGACCGCGACCGCTGCTGCACGTCGCGCAGAGCCTGTTCCACGACCACGTCCCCGCCAAGCGGGAAGGCCTGCCGTCGGTGTGGATCAACCGGCGTCATGATCGTCCCGGCTGGGGCGCCACCCCCGAGCCGGTCGCAGGAGTGGTCCTACAACCTCGAGTTCCCTCCATGGCCGCCTTCGCCGATGCCGTCGACGCCGCCTTCGATCAGCGATGACCACAAGCACGTTCCTTATTGTCATCACCTGGAAGTTGCTCCATCCTCAGATCGCCAGTACCATGTTACATATCACTGCTACGAGGAGCTGACATGACCCCAGATCGTCCCTGGCGCGGGCTGTACACCGCGACCGCCCTGCCCTTCAACGATGACCTGTCGGTCGACTACGACAGCTACGCCGAGCACGTGGCCTGGCTGGCGGCGTCCGGCACCGACGGCGTCTGCCCCAACGGGTCGCTCGGGGAGTACCAGACCCTCTCCGACGAGGAGCGGGCACGCGTGGTTCGGACGGCGGCCGAGGCGCGGCCCGCCGGATTCGGGCTGATGCCCGGCGTCGCGGCGTACGGCAGCCGGCAGACCCAGCGCTGGATCGAGCAGGCCGCCGAGGCCGGTGCCGAGTCGGTGCTGCTGCTGCCGCCCAACACCTACCGGGCCGACCGCGGGACGGTCCTCGACCACTACCGCGCCGCCGCGGCCGTCGGGCTGCCGATCGTCGCGTACAACAACCCGATCGACACCAAGGTCGACCTGACGCCCGACGTCTTGGTCCAGCTGTTCGACGAGGACCTGATCGTCGCCGTCAAGGAGTTCACCGGGGATGTCCGCCGCGCCTGGGAGATCGCTGAGCTGTCGCCTGGGCTCGACCTGCTGGTCGGCAGCGACGACGTGGTCGTCGAGCTCGGCCTGGCGGGTGCCGTGGGGTGGATCTGCGGGTACTCCAACGCGCTGCCCCGGACGTGCGTCGAGCTGCTCGCGGCCGCCACCTCGGGCGACCCGTCCGACCTGGCCCAGGCGCTGCCGGTCTACCGCGACCTGCACTCGCTGCTTCGCTGGGACGCCAGGACCGAGTTCGTCCAGGCCATCAAGCTCAGCATGGACGTCGCGGGCCGCAAGGGTGGAGTCTGCCGGCCGCCCCGGGGACCGCTGCCGGAGCAGGTGTACCGCCAGGTGACCGCCGCGACGGAGGCCGCCATCGGTCGGGGATACAAGTAGGCGACCCGAACTCGGTAAGGCGAACGGTCAGAAGCTGAACGGGTACGAGGATGGCCACCATGCACACTGCGGATCGGTACACCGAGGTCACCGAGGTCGAGGAGGTCGTCGCCGCCGCTGCCGGTGCCGCCGGGCCATGGGCGGGGTTGGATCGGTCGGCCCGGAGCCAGGCCCTGAGGGCGGTGGCCGACCAGCTCGACGCGGCGGCCGACGAGCTGGTGCCGATCGGCGTCCGGGAGACGCACCTCGGCGAGCCGAGGTTGCGCAGCGAGCTGCGGCGCACGACCTTCCAGCTGAGGCTGTTCGCCGACGTCGTGGACGACGGCGCCTACCTGGATATCCGGATCGACCACGCCGACTCGGACTGGCCGATGGGTGCACCGCGTCCGGACCTGCGGCGGATCCTGCACCCGCTCGGCCCGGTCCTGGTCTTCGCCGCCAGCAACTTCCCATTCGCCTTCAGCGTCGCCGGCGGCGACACGGCCTCGGCGCTGGCGGCCGGGTGCCCGGTCGTGGTCAAGGCCCATCCGGGCCATCCAGAGCTCTCGGCAGCGACCGCCGCGGTCGTCCAGCGGGCCCTGGCCGACGCCGGGGCACCGGATGGCGTGTTCGGCCTCATCTTCGGGACCGACGCCGGGGTGGCGGCGCTGCGGGCACCGCAGATCAAGGCGGCGTCGTTCACCGGATCCATCGCCGGCGGCCGGGCGTTGTTCGACATCGCGAGCCAGCGGCCCGAGCCCATCCCTTTCTACGGTGAGCTGGGCAGCGTGAACCCGGTGTTCGTCACCGAGAGAGCGGCGGAGAGCCGACCCGACCAAATCGTCTCGGAGTTCGTCGCGTCGTTCACGCTGGGCGCCGGGCAGTTCTGCACCAAACCGGGGGTGCTGCTGGTGCCCCGCGACAGCGCGGTCGTCGAGCGGCTCGCGAAGGCGGAGCTGCCGGGACCGGCCCCTTTGCTCTATCCCCGGATCCAGGAGGGGTACGTCGAGAGCTTGCGGGGGTTGGCTGCCCAGCCTGCGGTGTCGGTGCTGAGGTCCGGCGACCCCTATGCCGACCCGCCCAGCCCGACGCTGCTGACCACCGCGGCGGCCGACCTGCTGGCCGACCTGCGGGAGGGCCGAGACGAGGTGTTCCGCGAATGCTTCGGTCCCACGACGCTCGTCGCGTCGTACGACAATGAGGACGAACTGCTGGCGGTGGCCGAGGCGATCGACGGCCAGCTCACCGCATCGATCATCGGTACCGACGACGACCCGGTGGTTGCTCCGTTGCGGGACGCGCTCGCCCTCAAGGCCGGCCGGGTGCTGTGGAACGGCTGGCCGACCGGCGTCTCGGTCACCTACGCCCAGCAGCACGGCGGCCCGTACCCCGCGACGACCGCCCCGACCACGACGTCGGTCGGCACCGACGCCATCGCCCGCTTCCTCCGGCCCGTGGCCTACCAGGGTTTCCCGCCGCACCTGCTCCCCGCGGCACTCCGCGACGACACCGACCTGCCGCGGCTGGTCGACGGGCAGCGTCATGACAGCAAGGGGGGACGACCCCCCCTTGGACCCCCCGCGCCGCGCCGAAAACACACGGGCGCGCGGCCGAACCACGGACAAGTGCGACGAAGGGAGACAGGTGCGCACAACGCGGCTGATCAGCGCCGTCGACTCGCACACGGAGGGGATGCCGACCCGGGTGGTGACCGGCGGTGTCGGCGTGCTGCCGGGCGCGAGCATGGCCGAGCGCCGGCTGTGGTTCATGGAGAACGCCGACGACCTCCGCACCCTCTTGATGTACGAGCCGCGTGGTCACGGATCGATGAGCGGCGCGATCCTGCAGCCGCCGACCCGCCCGGACGCCGACTACGGCGTCCTGTTCATCGAGGTCAGTGGGCTGCTCCCGATGTGCGGCCACGGCACCATGGGGGTCGCGACGGTGCTGGTGGAGACGGGGATGGTGCCGGTGACCGAGCCGGTCACGACCATCCGGCTCGAGGTGCCGGCCGGGCTCGTGGTCGCCGAGGTCGCCGTGAGCGACGGCCACGCCACCTCGGTCACGCTGCGGATGGTGCCCAGCTTCTCCCTGGCCCTCGACCAGCACGTGCAGGTCCCCGGGTTCGGCTCGGTCGGCTACGACATCGCGTACGGCGGCAACTTCTACGCCATCGTCGAGCTGGCGTCATTGGGCCTGCCCTTCGACCGCAGCGCGAAGGGCCGGCTGCTCGACGCCGGACTGGCGATCATGGCCGCGATCAACGAGCAGAACCGCCCCACCCATCCGGAGCGCCCCGACATCTCCGGGTGTCACCACGTCTACCTTGCCGCACCCGGCTCGACGGCGCAGCACTCGCGCCACGCGATGGCGATCCACCCCGGCTGGTTCGACCGGTCCCCCTGCGGCACCGGCACCTGTGCCCGGATGGCCCAGCTGCACGCGCGCGGCGAGCTGCCGCTCGACTCGGAGTTCGTGAACGAGTCCTTCATCGGCTCGACCTTCCGCGGCCGGCTGCTGGAGACCACCACCGTCGCCGGGCTGCCGGCGGTGCAGCCGCAGGTCACCGGCCGCGCGTGGGTGACCGGCACCGCGCAGTACATGCTCGCTCCCGACGACCCGTTCCCCGCCGGCTTCCTGCTGTGACGCGTGCAGGCAGACCGCCGATGTCGTGGTCATCGGCGCGGGCGCGGTGGGTGCTGCGTGCGCGTACTTCATGGCCCGGGCCGGATTGGCGGTGCACGTGGTGGAGCGGGGTGCCATCGCGAGCGGCACCAGCAGTGCGTGCGAGGGCAACCTGCTCGTCTCGGACAAGGAGGCCGGTCCCGAGCTCGACCTCGCGCTCTACTCCCGGTCGGTGTGGAACGACGACCTGGCCGAGCACGGGCCGAAGTGGGAGTTCGAGGCCAAGGGCGGCCTGGTCGTCGTGGCCAGCGAGCAGGGCGCGCAGAGCCTGAGCGCCCTGGCGAGCCGCCAGCGTGCCGCCGGGATCGAGGTCCGCGAGGTGACGGGCGCGGACCTGCAGCGCTACGAGCCGCACCTCAGCCCGGCGCTCGCGGCCGGAGCCTTCTATCCGCAGGACGCCCAGGTGCAGCCGATGCTGCTGGTCGCTCACCTGCTGCGGATGGCCCGCGAGCTCGGGGCGACCGTCGCAGACCCAGACCGCGGTGACCGGTCTGCTGCGCGACGGCGACCGCGTCACCGGCGTCGAGACCAGCATCGGTCCTGTCGCGGCCGGTGCGGTCGTGAACGCCGCGGGTCCCTGGGCGCAGAGCGTCGCCCGGCTGGCCGGGGTCGAGCTCCCCGTGCTGCCCCGGCGCGGGTTCGTGCTCGTCACCGAGCCGCTGTCCCAGATCGTGCGGCACAAGGTCTACGCGGGCGAGTACGTCGCAGAAGTGCTGAGCTCCGACGCGGGTCTGCAGACCTCGCCCGTCGTCGAGAGCACCCCCAGCGGCACCGTGCTGATCGGCTCGTCCCGGGAGCGGGTCGGCTTCGACCGCAGCGTGTCGCTGCCCGTGCTGACCTTGCTCGCCCGGCACGCGGTCGCGTTGTTCCCCATGTTGCGGACCGTCAAGGCCATGCGCAGCTACCTCGGGTTCCGGCCGTACTGCCCCGACCATCTCCCGGTCATCGGCGAGGACCGACGGGCTCCGGGTCTGTGGCACGCGAGCGGGCACGAGGGTGCCGGGATCGGCCTGTCGGTGGGCACCGCCAAGCTCCTCGCGCAGGCGCTCGTCGGCACGCCCACCGACCTGGACCTGACGCCGTTCGCTCCCGAGCGGTTCGCGAGCGACCAGCTCGAGGCGTCCCGTGGCTGAGCTAGTGGCCGACGGCCACTGGGCTCGCCGATCACGCTCACCTTCGACGGGCGGCCCGTCGCCGCGGTCGTGGGAGACAGCGTGGGTGCTGCGCTGACCAGGGCCGGCGTGCGTTCCTGGCGGACCACCCGACGCGAGGGGCGCCCGCGCGGGCTGTTCTGCGGCATCGGCATCTGCTACGACTGCCTGCTGACCGTCGACGGCTCGGCCGAACCAGCGCGCGTGCCTGGTGCCGGCGGTCGACGGCATGGAGCTGCAGAGCATCCCCTCCGTCAGGACGGTGGCGGATGACTGACGCTCATGCGACCCTCCGGACGCAGCTGGCCGTCGTCGGCGCCGGTCCGGCGGGCCTCGCCGCGGCGACCACTGCGGCGCGCGCCGGTTTGTCGGTCGTGCTGATCGATGCCGGCGGACAGCCCGGGGGCCAGTACTGGCGTCACCGGCCACGATCAACCGGCAGGACGAGCATCAGGGTCACCACGACTGGCGGACCTTCCTCCGCCTGCGCTCGGAACTCGACGTGCTGCGGGACGACGGACGGATCCGCTACCTGCCCGACACGCAGGTGTGGTTCGTCGAACCTGCCTCGGATGCCGGCCGGCCGCACGTGCTGCGGCTCGGCGCCGTCCACGGCACGGCCGCCGGCTCCCGCTCCGTCCGAGCCGACGCCGTCGTGCTCTGCCCCGGAGGCTACGACCGTCAGCTCCCGGTTCCCGGGTGGGATCTCCCGGGCGTGATGGCCGCGGGCGGGGTCCAGGCGCTGCTCAAGGGCCACGGCGTGGTCCCGGGCCGACGCGCGGTCGTCGCCGGCACCGGCCCGTTCCTGCTTCCGGTGGCGACCGGCCTCGCCGCCGCCGGGGTCGAGGTGGTCTCGGTCTGCGAGGCCGGGGCGCCGAGCTCGTGGCTCCGCCGTCCCGCCGGCATCCTCGGGGCACCGTCCAAGCTGGTCGAGGGCGCCGGGTACGCCGCCGCGCTGCTGCGCAGCCGCGTCCCGTACCGCCCGCGGACCGCGATCATCCGGATCCACGGGGACCACGCAGTCGAGGCCGTCACCATCGCCCGGGTGGACCGGCAGGGCCGGCCGATGGCCGGGACCGAGCGGGAGCTCGCCGTCGACCTCGTGGGGCTCGGCTGGGGCTTCACCCCTTCGCTCGAGCTCGTCCTCGCGGCCGGTGCGGACACCCGGCTCGATGTCGACGGCTCCCTCGTCGCCTGGGTGGACGACCGGCAGCGCAGCTCGCAACCGGGCGTGTACGTGGCCGGCGAGGCGACCGGGGTCGGCGGGGCCCGTCTGGCGTTGCGGGAGGGAGAGCTCGCGGCCTTGACCGCGGCCGAGGACGCGGGTCTGCCGTCGGCCCCACGACGCACGACCCGGCTGCGACGAGCGATCCGCCGGGGCCGTGCTTTCGCCCGAGCGATGCACCGTGCGCACCCCGTGCCGTCCAGCTGGTCGGAGTGGCTCGACGACGACACGACGGTCTGCCGCTGCGAGGAGGTGACGGCCGGTGACATCCGCCACGCGCGCGAGGACCTGGGCGCACGACGACCAGCGCACCGTCAAGCTGCTCGCCCGGCCGGGGATGGGCTGGTGCCAGGGGCGGGTGTGCGGCTACGCCACCGCCTGCCTTGCCGCCGCCGGACTGGCCGCGCCCCTGGACCTGCCGCCGATCTCCGGCCGCTGGCCAGCCGCCCGCTCTGCGCGCCGGTCTCGCTCGGCGAGCTGGCCGACCTGGACGACGCATGAGCCCGGTGGACCGAGCGACGTCGCCCCGCTCAGTGATCGCCGGTCGCGCCGGCGGCGGCCTTGCCCGACCAGAGATCCTGGATGTGGTTGATGTGGCGGACCATGAAGACCTCCACCGCGGCGGCGTCCCGCCGCTCCATCAGATCCAGCAGGTCGAGGTGCTCCCGCGCCGAGGAGACCAAGCTACCCGCGGTCGAGTAGCGACGCCAGACCGACCAGTCGGGTCTGACCGCGGAGCTCGGCGACGAGGTCGACCAGCCGCTGGTTGCCGGAGTAGCCGAGCAGCCGCAGGTGGAACTCGCGGTCCGCCTCGGTGTACTGGGCCAGGTCCCCGGCGCGGGCGCCGTCGACGATCTCCTGGGCCAGCTGGCGGAGGCCGGCGAAGTCCTCCGCCGGGATCAGGTCGGTGACCTCGGCCACGACCGGCGGCTCCAGCAGCCGCCGGATGGCGGTGATCTGGTCCAGCTGCTCCTCGTCGACCACCGTCACCCGGAAGCCCTTGTTCGGGACGACGACGACCAGGTTCTCCTTGGCGAGGTCGAGCATCGCCTCGCGTACGGGGGTCGCCGAGACGCCGAACGTCGCGGCCAGCGACGGTGCGGAGTACACCTCGCCCGGCGTCAGCTCGCCGGAGATGATCGCCGCGCGCAGCGCCCGCAGGACGCGCTCCCGCAGGTTGGCCTTCGCCAGGGGAGTGATGCTCCGCGCTTCGACCGTCACCGTCACCTCGTTCCAGACCTCGCATCGCCCCGGCGATCATCGGCACGGGCGCCTGATTCGAAGCCTAGTGCCAGGACGCTAGTGGCCGCCCAGGTACGCGGCCGTGACCGACGGGTCGTCGAGCAGCTTCGCGGCCTCGCCCTGCATGGCGAGGCGTCCGGACTCGAGCACGTACGCGTAGTCGGCGATCTCGAGCGCGGCCAGTGCGTTCTGTTCGACGACCAGCACCGTCACGCCCTGGTCCCGGATCCGTTCGATCGTCTCGAAGATGACGTCGACGAGCACTGGCGCGAGACCCATCGAGGGCTCGTCCAGCAGCAGCAGGGTGGGGTTGCCCAGCAGCGCCCGGGCGACGGCGAGCATCTGCTGCTCGCCACCGGACATGGTGCCGGCCTTCTGGTTGATCCGCTCCCGCAGGCGGGGGAACAGCTCGAGCACCCGTTCCCGGTCCTCGGCGATCTTCGCGGTGTCCTTGCGGGTGTAGGCGCCGAGGTCGAGGTTCTCCGAGACTGTCATCCGGTGGAAGATCTTGCGACCTTCGGGGGACTGGCAGATGCCGAGCTTGACCACCTCGTGGCCGGGGATCCCGTTGATCGTCCGGCCCTGGAAGACGACCTCGCCCGAGACCGGGCGCAGCAGGCCGGAGATGGTGCGCAGCGTGGTCGACTTGCCGGCCCCGTTGGACCCGATCAAGGTCACGATCTCGCCGGCGTAGACGGTGAGATCCAGCTGCTGGACGGCGGCGATGTTGCCGTAGTTGACGCTGATGCTCTTCAGCTCGAGGATCGTCTCCTTGCCCTCACCGCGGGGGCGAGCGGTCGGCTCGGCCTGGGGGGTTGCGGTCATGGCTTGTTCCTCTTGCCTTCGCGGGTGCCGGTCTTGCCGAGGTAGGCCTCGATCACCTGTTGGTTGTTGCGGATGTCGTCGGGGGTGCCTTCGGCGATCATCTCCCCGCGGTCGAGTACGGTGATCCGCTCGCTGATCTTCATGATCACGGCCATGTCGTGCTCGATCAGCAGCACCGAGATGCCCTTCTCGTCGCGGACCCGGTAGACGAACTCGTTGAACGCGGCCGACTCCTGCGGGTTCATTCCGGCCGTCGGCTCGTCCAGCAGCAGGACCTTGGGCCGCAAGGCCATGGCCCGGGCGATCTCCAGCCGGCGCTGGTCACCGTAGGAGAGGTTGCGGGCCAGCTCACCCTCGCTCTTGCCGATGCCCACGTACTCCAGGAGCTCGCGGGCCGTGTCACGGGCCTCGCGCTCCTCCCGGCGCTGGCCGGGCAGTGCGGATGATGGTCGACAGCACGCCGGCCTTGAGGTGCGGGTGCATCGCCACCATCACGTTCTCCTCGGCGGTCATCAGGTTGAACAGCCGGATGTTCTGGAACGTCCGGGCCAGCCCCATCGCCGCCCGCATCGTGAGGCTTGACGTTGGTGATGTCCTTGCCCTCCAGGAAGACATTGCCCGACGTCACCTTGTAGAGGCCGGTGATCACGTTGAAGAAGGTGGTCTTCCCGGCTCCGTTCGGCCCGATCAGGCTGACCACCGACTTGGGCGGGATGGTGAACGAGACGTCGTCGACGGCCACCAGACCGCCGAACTGGATGGTGATGTGGTCGGCGTAGAGGACACTGTTCTGCACCTGCTCCAGCGTCGAGCGGGTCCAGTAGACCGCTTCTCGGGACCGTCGGGATCCCCGGCCTGCTCGTCGGGCACGCGGGGATGCCCTCACCATCTGCGACGCATCGAACAAGGACTCGCTCATGACCCATCCTCCCTTCGGGCCGGAGGTTCGTCCGGCGGTCTGTCCATCGACCGGCGACATGGGACGGCCGCGGCCACCAGCCTCGCGTCCTCCGCCGGATCTGGCGTGCTCGACCGCCTCGGTCTCGGCCTCGGCCTCGAGGCTCTCGGCGCCGAGGGACTCCGCCTCCGTTCTCGACGGTGTCATGGAGCAGGGCGCGCGTCCGTCTGCTCGGGGAACAGGCCCTCACGACGGAACAGCATCATGAGCACCAGCAGCAGGCCCAGGATGATGTAGTTGTAGCGGGGCAGGACCTCGGCGATGGCGGTCCCGAAGATCTGGTCGATCTGGACGCCGATCTGCTTCAGTCCGTTGCTGTTCAGCCAGGCCAGCAGGAAGGCCCCGATGGTCACGCCCCAGACGTTGCCCATGCCGCCGAGCACGACCATCAGCAGCACCAGCACCGACTTGCCGAAGTCGAAGCCGGACGGTGAGACCGCGGTGGTGATCGCCGAGGCGTTCGCGACTCCGCCGACACCGCCGAAGAAGGCACCGACCGCGTACGCGAGGAGCTTCACGTTGACCAGCGGGACGCCCATCATGCTGGCGGCCAGCTCGTCCTCGCGGATGGCCAGCCACGCCCGGCCGAGCCGGCCCTCCCGGATCCGGAGCGAGACGAAGATGCAGATCCCCACCAGGAAGCCGAGGACGAGGATCTTCCACACGTTGCCGGCCGCGGAGTTGGTGAGCAGCGGCGGCGCGATCCCGGCCGCGCCGAGAGGGCCGGTGCCGATCGGGTCGATCGAGCTGATCCCCGGGTCGCCGTTGGCGATGTTGAACCCGGCGATGTCGTTGGAGTTGCGGAAGAACTGGGTGATGACCTCGCCGAAGCCGAGCGTCACCAGGGCCAGGTAGTCCCCGCGGAGCCGCAGCGTCGGCGCGCCGATGATGATGCCCGAGATCGCGCACAAACAGCCGGCGATGATGCAGACCAGCCAGAAGTTGATGTGCGTGCCCGGCAGGTCTGTCCGGCACCGGGGACAGCAGGTGGAAGTCCCAGGTCCAGTTGAACGGGAACGCCATCAACCAGCCGGCCGTGTAGCCGCCGAGCGCCCAGAACGCGACATAGCCGAGGTCGAGCAGGCCGGCGTAACCGACCACCACGTTCAGCCCCAACGCCATGATCGCCCACATCAGGCACTCGTTGATCGTGGCCACCGGCAGCCACGCGATGACCGGCGCCGAGACCGGCCGGACCAGGTTCGGCAGGATCGCGAAGTAGAGGAAGAACAGGACCAGGATGACCACCACGTAGCCGATCGGCCACTTGTAGTGGGCTGAGCCGGGCCCGGACCGACGGCCGGCGTGCTCACGTGTTGTCGACATGGCGCTCACACCTTCTCAGTCGAGGGCCGACCGAAGATTCCTTCGGGCTTGAACACCATCAGCACGATCAGGATCAAGAAGACCACCGTCTGCGACCAGTTCGAGCCGAGGCCGTACGCGCCGCCCTCGTTCAGCGCCTGGATGATGCCGATGGCCAGGCCGCCGACCACGGCGCCGGTCAGGTTGCCGATGCCGCCGAGCACCGCGGCGGTGAACGCGATCAGGCCGAGCTGGGTGCCGGTGTCGTAGTAGGTCTGGGTCTGGCACAGGAAGTACAGCACCCCGGCCGCGCCGGCCAGCGCGCCGCCGAGACCGAACGTGAACGCGATGGTGCCGTTGACGTTGATGCCCATCAGCCGCGCACCGTCCTGGTCCTGGGCGACCGCCCGCATCGCCTTGCCCATCCTGGTCCTGGACACGATGTAGGTCATCGCCAGCAGCAGCGGCACGGTGACGGCGAGCACCATCAACAGCTTGTAGACGAACACACCCTCGACCTGCGGACCAGCCCAGATCACCGGCCAGTTCTTCTGCGCCGAGCCGTTGATGTACTCCTGCTGGGCGATCCCGCGGAAGATGAAGCTGATGCCCACCGCGGCCATCAGCGGCGCCAGCTTCGGCGCCGACCGGAGCCGTCGGTACGCCAGCCTCTCCGCCGCCATGTTGACCCCGGCGCCGAACGCCATGCACACGACCATCGCCATCAGCAACGGCAGGATGCTGGCCGCGCTCAGCTGGCCGACCCCCATCACCGAGACCATCAGCGCCGCCGCCACGATGGTGGCCAGCATGAACAGGTCACCGTGGGCGAAGTTGATCAGCTCGATGATGCCGTACACCATCGTGTAGCCCAGCGCGATCAGGGCATACAGCAGGCCGTTCTGCAGGCCCACGAGCAACGACCCGAGGAAGCGGTCCCAGTCGGCGATCGACGTTGGCCACGGTCCAGACGACCACCAGCGCCAGGATCACATAGCCCAGCACCCGCTCGACGATCGGGCCCAGCCGGACCCTGGCCTTGAACTTCGTTACCACCGACCGCCAACGTGGCTGTGGCCATGGGATGTCCCTTCGCGAGCGACTCGAGATCCGGACCGGACTACTCAGAACAGACTGACTGGGAATGGAGCGTAGAAGAGAACCGCCGGGCCCGGAAGAGCCCGGGCCCGGCGGATGTCGATCACTGCGGCTGGAGCGTCTGAGACTTGAAGAAGGTCTCCTTGCCGTCCTTGACGATCTCGATGGTGAGGTCGAGGGCGGTGGTGTCGCCCGTGGCCGGGTCGATCCTGATCTCCTTGCCGACGACCGACTGGTCGGCCGGGATGGTGATGCCCTCGCCGCTCAGCACCGCCTCGGTGACGCCCTTGCGGGTGCCGTCGGACTTCTCGATGGCCGCCAGGATCACCTGCATCGCCGCGACCCCGTACAGCGGATATGAGCCATCCGGATCCTTGCCGTACTTGGCCTTGTAGGCCTCGAACAGCTTGACGCCCGCCCCGCCGGCCTTGACGAGCTCATCCTGGGTGAGCCCGGCGAAGGTCAGGTACATGCCCGCCGACTCTGGCAGCTTCAGCATGTCCGGGTAGCCGGTGAAGCCGTCCGGGGCCGATCAGCTTGACGTCACCGTCGTTGTCGCCGAGCACGGCGACCTTGTCCTTGATCAGCTGGCCGCCGTTGTTGTCGTAGATGCCGCCCAGGTAGACCAGGTCCGCGCCCGAGGCCTTCACGCCCTGGTAGAGGGCGGTGTAGTTGGGCTGCTTGGCGTCCCACGCCTGCTCGCCGACGATCTCGATGCCCAGCTTCTTGGCCGAGTCCGCGAAGGCCTTCGCCACGCCGATCCCGTAGGTCTGGTTGTCGTTGAGCACGAAGGCCTTCTTGACCTTCAGGTCGTCGAGCGCGAACTGGGCTGCGCCCTGGCCCTGGTAGTCGTCGGTGGTCACGACGCGGGCGTAGTTGCGGATGCCGGTCGGGAAGTACTTGTCCGGCTCACCGGTCTCCCACGGCTTGGTCAGGCCCGGGTTGGTGTTCGCGTGCGACACCATGAGCATCGGACCGGTGCTGTCCTGGTTGAGCGTCGGCACCTCGATCTTCGCGCAGCCGGAGTTGAACGTGCCCATCACCGCGACCTCAGCCTCGTTGGCCACGTGGTCGGTCGCGTTCTTCGCGCACGCCGCATCGTCCCAGGCGCCCTTCGCCGCGGTCGAGTCGTCGTACGTCTGGAACTTGATGGTGTAGTTGCCCGACCTTGTAGCCGATCTGCTCCAGGTAGAGCTCGATCATGTTGTTGGTCGATTCCGACGTGGATGCGCTGGCGCCCTGGAGCGGGAGGTCGGTCGAGATGATCAGCTCGTTCGAGCCGGCCTCACCCCCGGGCCCTCTCACCGTTGGTTGCGCACGCGGCCAGTGACAACACGGCCACGGCTCCGAGCGCGACCACGCGGGTCATGGATCGTGCTAGCAAAACTCCTCCTACGAAGTGCACGCGATCGGGCGCACCGTGCGCCGACCGGCCTGACGGGTCCAGGGCTCAGATGAAGCAGCCGTTCCCGAGCTGGCGAGAGCCACTTCATCCGTACGCCCTGTTGGTGTCTGAGTACAACATGTGCAGCCTGACGTGTGCATACAACCACAGCGTTCAACATTCGTTCACTGTCTTCACAGGAAATTTGCACGATTGTTGCGCCCGAGCATCCCACCCGCACCGCGTTGCGCCGAGCGCGGATTTGTCCAGCCGCCGACGCAATCTGGCGCCAGTTCGGTCAAGACGCCTCTCGCTCGAGGATCAGGTGGAGGTGCCGGTCGATCGACGCGCCAGTTGCAGCGCGGCCCACAGCTCGGCGCGGTCGGCGAATTGGCTCAGGTCGAGGCTCAGGAGCCTCTCGACGGCGGAGACCCGGTGCCGGAGGGTGTGCCGGTGCACGGCGAGCTCCCGCGCGGCTGGATCCCAGGCGCCGTTGTGGCTCAACCAGACGGTGACGGCGTTGATCAACATCTCGCGCTCGGCGGCAGGCCGCGCGTCAGCGGCAGCAGGATGCGTCGTCGCCACATCCGCTCCACCAGCCGCCTCCAGGAGGCCGAGCATGCCTTCGGCGGCGAGCTCCTCGAACTGGACGAGGTCTCGATCCGGTGTGGCCCGTTCCGCGGCTCGCAACGCCTCCGCCAGGCCGACCTGCAGCTGGGCCAGCCGACCGGTGACGAGCCGCCGGCCGCGGCATGGATGGCGGCCCAGGATCTTGCGGAGCGATGCCGTGTCCTCGTCGTGGACGACCACGACGATCCGTTCCCCATGGTCGGTGGATGGGTGCTCGGCGAAGAACAGCCGGCCCCGATGGCGCTCCGAGAACTGCTCGAGCTCCGACAGCAAGGCACGACCGGGAGGCGCCGCGGCCAGCGACACAGACCCGAACGAGGTGGAACGGGCAGGCGCCCCCACAGACGTTCGGCCGTCGAGTCCGCCACCTCGGAAGCCCCCGACAGCATGAGCTCGAAGAGGCCCGTACGGAGGCGGCGGCGCGCTCCTCGATCGTGCGCGTCTGATCCAGGGCGATGCTGGCCAGGGCGATGACGCTGGTCACCAGATCACGTTCGGCGCCACCGAGAGGCGCCTGCGTGCCGACGGCCAGCACCCCGTGCAGCTCGCGGGACCGGCCGAGGTCTGCATCGTGACGTCGGCACCGGCGCTGCTGATCCGCAGGCTCCCGCGGGTGCCGCGGGACAACGCCGTGCGCACCGCCTCGCCGACCTCTCGCTCCACCGCCGCCGGGACCGGCAAGGCGCGTCGCTGGTGGGCACTCGATAGCCGGCCGCGTCGAACAGCGCCACCCAGCAGCCGAGCTGACCTTCCAGCTCCTTCAGTACCGCGTTCAACCCGTCGGGTCGCAGTGCGGCTCGGGCGATGGTTCGGTGAGCGGCGAGCGACCACTCCAGCCGCTCCCGCTGCTCACGTGCCGCGGCGTCGTTGACGAAGGCGATGATCGCCATGAACGGAGCGCGTTCGGCGACCTCGACCAGGATGAGCCCACGCCGACCGCACGCGTCCACGAGCCTTGCCGGAACCTCGGCGTGCACCACCTGGGTCGCGAAGCCCAGGGCCGCCACCTCCGCGGAGACGAGCCGACCCACGTAGCCGTCGGCCCACGCCGTCTCGCCATCGGACGTCGAACTGCGTGCCGTCGGTCAGGAGAAGTCCGCCGGGGCTCAGCCACGGCGTCGGGTCCGGCAGGTCGGAGCTGTGCACCCAGGCCAGCGGTGCGCAGGGCCGAGGTGCCGGGTTCGGCTCCAGCCCGTAGCCGCAGATGGAAATCGGGCTGGGCCAACAGCTGTTCCAGGTGACCGGCACGACGCGCCTCCATGGTCGACGACGTCTGCATTCTGCCAAAGTGTCCAGAAGGACTACTCATCGACAAAGTGGACACCCGAGGCGGCCTGGCGACGCGATGATGGGAGTCGGAGGACCACGCACCAGACAGGACAGCTAACCGATGACCTGCTCCAGACCACAAAGGGCGGACGAGTCACTCTGGTCCGGCGGCAACCTCTCCAACGCCGAGGTCGCCGGCCTCGACGCCGAGAGCGTGTTTCACTCCTGGTCCGCGCAGAGCGGCACCTCAGGCGATTCCGCTGGCCGGCGGATCCGGCAGCACGGTGTGGGACCACGACGGCAACCACTACCTGGACTTCTCCAGCCAGCTGGTGTTCACCAACCTCGGACATCAGCACCCGAAGGTCGTCGCCGCGATCGTGGAGCAGGCGCAGCGGCTGACGACCGTCGCACCCGCCCACGCGAACGCGACCCGCGCCGAGGCCGCGCGGTTGATCACCGCACGGGCGCCGGAGGGCTTCGACAAGGTGTTCTTCACGAACGGGGGCGCCGACGCGAACGAGAACGCCATCCGGATGGCTCGTCTGGTCACCGGGCGCGACAAGGTCATCTCGCGCTACCGCTCGTACCACGGCAACACCGGTGCGGCGATCGTGGCCACCGGGGACTGGCGACGCATCCCGAACGAGTACGCCCGCGGGCACGTCCACGTCTTCGGTCCCTACCTCTACCGCTCCGAGTTCTGGGCGCGGACCCCGGAGGAGGAGTCCGCGCGGGCGCTGCACCATCTGGAACGGGTGATCCAGGCCGAGGGCCCGGCGACGATCGCGGCGATCCTGCTCGAGACGATCCCGGGCACCGCAGGCATCATGGTGCCGCCCGCGGGCTACCTGGCGGGGGTTCGGGCGATCGCCGACCGGTACGGGATCGTGCTGATCCTCGACGAGGTGATGGCTGGGTTCGCCCGGACCGGCCAGTGGTTCGCCTTCGATGCGTTCGACGTCCGTCCGGACCTGATCACGTTCGCCAAGGGCGTGAACTCCGGCTACGTCCCGGTGGGCGGCGTGATCATCTCCGACGCCATCGCGCACGCCTTCGACGACCGGGTCTTCCCCGGCGGTCTCACCTACAGCGGGCATCCGCTGGCCGCGGCGAGCATCGTCGCCTCGCTGACGGCCATGGAGGAGGAGGGCGTCGTCGCCAACGCCGCCCGGATCGGCTCCGACGTTCTCGGCCCCGGGCTCGCCGACCTCGCGGCCCGCCACGAACTGGTGGGAGAGGTGCGCGGCACCGGTGTCTTCTGGGCGATCGAACTCGTCGCGCGACCGCGCGACCAGGGAACCGGTCCCGGCGGCCACGATGGCCGAGCTCAAGCGGGACCTGCGTGGCGCGGGGCCTGCTGCCGTTCGTCGTCGACAACCGGATCCACGTCGTGCCGCCCGCGGTGATCACCCCGGCCGAGGCGCGCCACGGTCTCCGCCTGATCGACGACGCGTTGTCGGCGCTCGGCGCACCAGCGGGGACATGCCTGAGCCCCGCGCGCGCCGCGGACGGTCGATAATCGGCGGGTGCAGACGAACCGCTACGGTCAGCCGATCGGTGACCCCGTTCCCGACTGGCAGCCGCGACCTCGCCCGGATGCCGTGACCCTGACCGGGTCGTACTGCCGGCTGGAGCGGCTCGACCCGGTCGCCACGCCGGCGAGCTGTTCGACGCCGACCGGGCCGACACCGACGGCACCAGCTGGACCTACCTGCCGTACGGGCCGTTCGACGATCTGGAGAGCTACGCCGCCTGGGTCAGCGAGGTCTCGGCCCAGGACGACCCGTACTTCTTCGCGGTGATCGACACCGATCCGGGGTCGCCGACCAGGGACCGGGCCGCGGGCGTGCTCAGTCTGCTGCGCATCCAGCCCGACGCCGGCTCGATCGAGGTCGGGCACATCCACCTCTCGCCCGCGCTGCAGCAGACCCGGGCGTCGACCGAGGCGCAGTTCCTGATCATGAGCTACGTCTTCGACGACCTCGGCTACCGGCGCCACGAGTGGAAGTGCGACGCGCTCAACGCGCCGTCGCGTCGGGCGGCCGAGCGGCTCGGGTTCAGCTACGAGGGGATCTTCCGGCAGGCCGTCGTGGTGAAGGGCCGCAACCGGGACACCGCCTGGTACGCGATCGTCGACGCCGACTGGCCAGCGGTGCGCGAGGCGTTCCAGGCGTGGCTCGCGCCGGACAACTTCGACGCCGACGGGCGCCAGCGGGCCAGCCTTCGAGGCCGCCCGATGACGAGCAGCGCCGGACCGGCTACGACGTGATCGTCGTCGGGGTGGGGTCGATGGGGTCGGCGGCCGTCCACACGCTCGCCGCCCGGGGCTTGAGCGTCCTCGGCCTGGAGAACTTCGGGCCCGCCCACGACCGGGGCTCGGCGCACGGCGGGAGCCGGATCATCCGGCAGTCCTACTTCGAGGGCCCGGCGTACGTTCCGCTGCTGCAGCGGGCCTTCGAGGGCTGGCGGGAGCTGCAGGAGCAGTCGGGGCGCGACCTGCTCCGGCTGTGCGGCGGGATCTACATCGGCGATCCGGACAACCCGGTGGTCACCGGCAGCCGCGAGGCGGCGGTGCTCCACGGACTGCCGCACGAGGTCCTCGACGCCGCCGAGATCAGGTCGCGGTTCCCCACCATGCGTCCTGCGGATCACGCCGTCGGCGTGTACGAGCCGAACGCCGGCTACGTCCGCCCGGAGGAGACCGTCCTCGCCGGAGTGGACCTGGCGCGCCGGCACGGCGCGGTCCTGCACTTCGACGAGCCGGTCACCGGCTGGCGGGTCACGCCCGGCGGGGGCGTCGAGGTGAGCACCGCGACCGGACGCTACGGGGCCGACCGGCTGGTGCTGACCCCCGGTGCCTGGGCTCCGCAGCTGCTGCCCACGGTGGCGCCCGATCCTCGTCGAGCGGCAGATCTTCTACTGGTTCGAGCCGGACTTCACGGCCGGCGTCCCGTACGAGTCGCTACGCCGACGGGCACCCCGTCTACATCGAGGAGACCGACGGGAACGGGCTGCTCTACGGCTTCCCGATGATCGACGGCCCCGATCGGTGGGCTGAAGCTCGCGTTCTACCGGCAGAACATCGGCTCCACCACCCCGGAGACGATCGACCGGACGGTCCACGCCGACGAGGTGGACGCCATGCGGCGCCGGGCCGTGCAGCTGTTCCCGCACCTGACCGGTCCGCTGGTCAAGGCGGCCACCTGCATGTACGCGTCGGCGCCCGACGACCACTTCGTCATCGGGCTGCTCGACGGGATGCCGCAGGTGGTGGTGGCCTGCGGCTTCTCCGGGCACGGGTTCAAGTTCGTCCCCGTCGTCGGGGAGATCGTCGCGGACCTGGTCCAGACCGGCACCACCGCCCACGACATCGACCTGTTCGACATCGGGCGCCCGGCCGTTCCGCGGGGCGTCCGAGCTTGTCCTCCGAAGCGACCGCCGTGACTGCGCACAAGCGGCCCACGTCAGGCGAGGCGGATGGGCCGGAAGTGCGCACTTGACTGACAGCTCTCAAGAATTGGCCTGTGGATGACTCCTGATGAGGGGGTCGAACGGGGCCAGGGTTGAACTGTGCGACCGTCTGAGATTCCGCCCAGCTCTCTGGGCATCCGTTCACTCTCGCCGAAGCGAGGTCAGCCGGAGTCTCGCGTAAGGTGCTACGTGGGCGGCGTTTCGCGCCGACTGGTCGTGGCACCTACGTCCTCCGGAGCGAGCTCGCTGAGAGACCCTGGTCAGGGCGGCACTGCTCACCCTGCCCTCGCAGACGCTGGCGACGAGCGTTACCGGCCTGCGCCTTCTGGGGGTGATGGTCGGGTCACCGGAGCCGCTCCGCTTCGTCACCACGCATCCGCGGCAGGTGCGACGGCAGGGCATCCGGGTCAGGCGGGTCGTGCAGCCTCCCGCCGCATCGCGACTCGGTGGCGATTCCCGAGTACTGCTGGTTGACGGCCGCCCTTGAGCTGAACCTGCTCGACCTGGTGACCGCCGGCGACTGGCTGCTCCAGCTGAGCAGCTGACCACACTGCCCGCGCTCAGGCCTTCGCCAGGCAGCAACCAGCACGCGGAGCCGGGGCTTCGCCCGGCGCGCAGTCGGCTCGTCGTAGGACGGGTCGGACTCGCCGCGGGAAACCTGGCTGCGCCTCTGTCTGGTGCTCGCCGGGCTGCCGATGCCAGAGCGCAACCCGGTCGTCGACGGCCGCAGACGCAGCGGACGGGTCGACCTGGTCTACCTGGAGTTTCGGGTGCTCATCGAGTACGAGGGCGACCAACACCGGGGCGACGAGCGCCAGTGGAACCGCGACATCGACCGGTACGAGGACTTCACCCGGCTGGGGTTTGTGATCATCCGGATCACCGCCGAGCGGGCCCGATACCCGCGACTCGTGGTCCGCCTGGTCGACGAGGCGCTCAGGGCCGGCGGATATCGGGGTCCCGAGCCGGCGTTCGACCAGCAATGGATGCGGCTCTTCGAGAGGTGAGTGCGCAGTTCTGGCCCAGACCGGGCGCTCAGAGCCGGGCTAGCACGGCCTCGGCGACGACCAGGTCCTGCCATGACATGCCCGACCCCTTGAAGAAGACCGGCTCATCCGCGGGGGCCCGAGTGCCGCGCGCGACCTCCCGCAGCGGCACCAGGTCGTCGGGGCGGAGGGCGTCCTCGGCGATCGCCTGGATGATGTCGCCGCACTCTCGGAGCGCGGTCTGCCGGTCCTCGACGATGACGCAGGAGCGGGCGCAGAATGCAGCGTCCACCTCCCGCGCTTCGGCTTCGTGTGAACCGACCGCAACCACGATCGCGCGGTCGCCGAGGAGCCGAGGAGTCGAACAGCGGAGTTCGCGCCGTGGTGGCGCAGACGACGAGATGGGCCTCGCCGAGCAGGCTCGACACGCCGGCGTCATCGGCCGCCAGGACCCGGGTGGAGGACAGGGACTCCGGCAGTCGGACACGATCTGGCTGCCGGACCACCACGGCGGAGGTGGCGATGTCGTGGACGGCGGCGACGGTCTCGAGGTGTCCGATGCTCTGCGGTCCGCCGCCGAACGCGACCACTCGGAGCGGCTGGTCGAGGAGGTCGAGCCAGGGCTTGACGGCCGCGACCGACACGGCCGGGGTCCGCAGGTTGGTGAGTGCCACGCCATCCAGCAGATGGGTCGGCCGCAGCGTCGCCGCGTCGAACAACACGTACGCCGCACTGATCCGGGGGAGTCCCCGCGCGGGATTGCCCGGGGCGACGGTGGCGAGCTTGACCCCGACGGACGACGCGCTCTGGGCGGGCATCAGGAGCAGATCGCCCTGCTGCAGCGGTACCGCCGAGCGGGGCACGTCGGCTGCCGGGTCGACATCGCCGCGCAGGCCGGCCAGCACGGCCTCGACCGCAGCCTCGGGCGGCAGGCAGGCGGTGATGGTGGCCGCGTCGACATAGCGCGGCGGGGGGCTGTCGGACACGGTCATGCCGTCACCGTAGTGATCCTCCTCAGCGCACGTAGTCGGCGCCGGTGATGTCGATGGTGGCGCCGGTGGTGTGCGGCGAGCGGCCGGAGGCGAGGAAGGCCACCACCTCGGCGACGTCGGCCGGCGGGGTGATCTCGCGCATCGGCAGGCTGGCGGCGAGTCCGGCGACGTCGGCGTCGTCGGCGATCTCCGTCGCGACCCAGCCGGGCGCGACGGCGTACGCGAGGATCCGCTCGTGGGCGAAGCCGCGCGCGATCCCTTTGGTGAGCGCGAGCAGCCCGCCCTTGGCCGCCCGTACGCGAGGTGGTCGGCGTCGTCGCCCCGGTGCGCCGACCGGCTGGCCATGTTGACCATGATGCCCGCCGCCGACGGACCGGAAGTGGCCGATCGCCAGGCGGCACAGGGTGGCGGGGGCGAGCAGGTTCAGCGCGAGGTTGCCAGCCCAGCCGTCGTCCCAGGACGCTTCGTCGTCGAGCGGCGACGCCAGCCAGGCGCCGGCGTTGTTGACGAGTACGTCGATCCGGTTCCGCCAGCCGAGGGCCTCCGCCCAGACCTGCGCGGCGCCGCCGGCTTCGGTGAGGTCGCCGGCGACCGCGTGCACCCGCTCGGCTCCGAGAGCTTCGCGAACGGCCCGGCCGGTCTCGACCCGACTCGAGTGGACGATCACGTGGGCCCCGTCGCGGTGTACTGCCTCGACGATCGGCCGGCCGATCCCGCGGGAGCCACCGGTGACCAGGACCGTCCGGTCGGCGAACGGTGCGCCATCGGGGTCAAGGGTCGCTGTTCAACCGCTCATCCGACGGCCTGCGCGCCGGTGATCTCCACGACGGCACCGCACAGATAGGGCGCCTCGTCGGAGGCTAGGAAGGCGACCAGCGCGGCAACCTCAGCCGGCCGGCCGATTCGGCCGTAGGGGACGAGCCGGTCCAGGTCGGCAACGGTCCGCCGCGCCTGCGCGAGCTTGGAGTCCACATCGGGGTGTGGATCTCACCCGGGCAGACCGCGTTGACCCGGATGCCGAACGGGGCGTAGTCGCGGGCGAGGCTCTGGGTGAAGGAGACAACACCGGCCTTCGACGTGTTGTAGGCGACGTGTCCGGCCGAGGGGACCAGGCCCCATTGCGACGCGGTGTTGACGATCGCGCCGGCGCCGGCGTCGACCATGGTTGGCAGCACCGCCCGGGACAGGTGGAACATCGCGTCGAGGTTGACCCGGAACGACAGTGCCCAGTCCTCGGGCGTGATCGCGAGCAGGTCGCCCCGGCGCATCACCCCGGCGTTGTTCACCAGCACGTCGAGCCGGCCGCGCCGGGCCACGACCCCGGCGACCGCTTCGGCGCAGGCCGTGGGGTCGACCAGGTCGAAGGCCAGCGTCTCGGCCCGGTCACCGGCCTCGGTGATGCCGCTGGTGGTCGCCTGGGCCGGTCCTCGTCGACGTCGGCGACACGACGTACGCGCCTTCCACGGCGAACCGCTCGGCGATGGCCGAGCCGATCCCGCCACCGGCCCCGGTCACGAGCACGACCTGGTCGACAAACGCCGGGCCGGTGCGGCGATCGGATCCTTCACCGGATGCTCACGCGTCGGCCGAGCCCGGGTCGGCGAAGATCGTCCGGTGCCAGGGCTTGGCGGCGACGCCGGTGCCGTCGTACATCACGTGCTTGACGACGGTGTAGTCGTCGAAGCTGTAGCTCGACATGTCCTTGCCGAAGCCGGACTCCTTCATCCCGCCGTGCGGCATCTCGCTGATGATCGGGATGTGGTCGTTGACCCAGACGCACCCGGCCCGGATCTCGCGGGTCGCGCGCAGGGCCCGGTAGACGTCCCGGGTCCAGACCGAGGCGGCCAGCCCGTACGGGGTGTCGTTGGCCAGCGTGATCGCCTCCTCGTCGGAGTCGAACGGCATGGCGCACAGCACCGGACCGAAGATCTCGTCGCGGATCACCTCGCTGGTCTTGCCGGCGTCGGCGATCAGCGTCGGCAGCGTAGTACGAGCCCGCGGCGAGGTCGCCGCCGGGGGCCTCACCGCCGGTCACGACCCGTGCGTACGCGCGGGAGCGGTCGACCAGGCCGGCCACCTTCTCCCGGTGGGCATCGAGATCAGGGGCCCGAGGTCGGTCGCCGGATCGGCCGTCGGTCCGAGCCGGACGGAGGCGTAGAGGTCGGCGACCCCGTCGACGAACTCGGCGTAGAGCGAGCGGTGCACGATCGCCCGGGTAGCGGCCGTGCAGTCCTGGCCGGTGTTGATCAAGCTGCCGGCCACGGCTCCGTGGATGGCCGCGGTCAGGTCGGCGTCGTCGAAGACCACGAACGGGGCCTTGCCGCCGAGCTCGAGATGAACCCGCTTGGCGTTCGTGGCCGCGGCCTCGAGCACCGTCCGGCCGACCCGGGTCGGAGCCGGTGAACGACACCATGTCGACCTCCGGATGCCGGAGCAGCACCGCGCCGCAGTCCGCGCCCGTACCGGTCAGCACGTTCACCACGCCCGGCGGGAGGCCGGCCTCGGTGCCGATCTCGGCGAACAGCAGGCTCGGTCAGCGGCGTGAGCTCCGACGGCTTCAGCACGATGGTGTTGCCGGCCGCGATCGCCGGCAGGATCTTCCACGCGGCCATCTGCAGCGGGTAGTTCCACGGCGAGATGGACCCGACCACGCCGACGGGTTCGCGCCGGATCGAGGAGGTGTGGTCCGGCGGAGTACTCCGCGGTCGCCTTGCCCTCGAGATTGCGGGCGGCGCCGGCGAAGAATGCGACGTTGTCGATCGTGCCGGGCACGTCGAACTCACTGGCCAGTCGGATCGGCTTGCCCGCGATGCGACTCTCCAGCCGCGCGATCTCCTCGGCCCGTCGGACAGCAGCCGCGCGAACGTGGTCAGTACCGCCGAACGGATCGCCGGGGTGGCGCGCGACCACTCGGCGTACGCGTTCCGGGCGGCCTGCACGGCGCGGTCGACGTCCTCGGCTCCGGCCAGGGTGACCTCGGCGACGACCTCGCCGCTGCTCGGGTCGCGAACGACGCCGGTCTTTCCGCTCAGGGCGTCACAGGTCTTGCCGTCGATGAACTGGCTCATCGGTGTCTCTGCACTCTTCGCTGGTCCGTGGTGTCTTCTAGGTGAGCTGCGGGGCCCAGATGTCGCCGACGGTGTAGCCCGTCGGGAAGGGGTCGGTGTCGTCCAGCACCCAGCGGGTGTAGCCCGTCACCCAGGCCCGCCCGGTGACCCGTGGCAGCACGGCGGCGTACGGGCCGACGGTGGTGGTGCCGGTCAGCTCGCCGACGAACTCGCTGCCGATGATGCTGCGGTGCCGGAACCGCTCCCCGATCGCCAGCTGGCCGCGGGCGTACAAGCGCCGCCATCCGGGCGCAGGTGCCGGTGCCGCAGGGGGAGCGGTCGAGAGCACCTGTCCACGTCCGCGGGTCGTCGGCGCGCAGCGCACCGTTGGTCATCACGGTCGCGTTGCGGTCGGGCCGACCGGGGGAGCGGTCGCCGGTGTGCAGCATCACCAGGTTGATGTGGTCGATCGACGGGTTCAGCGGGTGCCGTACGGAGACCTGCTCCGACGCCGCCAGCTTCAGCAGGGCGCCGGCCCGGGTGAGTTCGCGCCCCTGGCTCGGGTCGAGGTCGAGACCGAGGTCGGCGGCTCTCGCCTGCACGAAGAACTGGCCGCCGAAGATGACGTCGACGCCCACCGGGCCGAACTCGGGCACGTCCAGCGGAACGTCCAGCCCGACCACGAAGGCCGGCACGTTGACGACTGTGACGCTCGTGACCTTGCCGCCGGACACCGACGCCAGCGTCGTGATCGTGCCGACAGCGGTGTCGATCCTCACTTCGGTGACCGGCTCGACCATCGGGACCCGACCGGACTCGAGCATCGCGGTCACCGTGCACATCGTGTTGCTTCCCGACATCGGCGTGAACCCGCCCTGCTCGATCACGACCACGCCGAAGGCCGAACCCGGGTTGACCGGCGGGAGCACGAAGACCGCGCACTGGCCGGGGTATCCCCGGGGCTCGTGCAGGATCAGCCGGCGCAGACCGTCGAGCTCCGCGCGGCAGTAGTCGAACCGCTCCGCCATCGTCTCGCCCTGCACGAGGTCCGCGGCCGAGGTGATCACCCGACTCGGCTCTCCCTCGGCGTGCGCCTCGATCGCCTCGAGCGCGATCTTGATACTCACCGGACTGCTCAGGCCCCGACGACCGGCACGCCCGCCCGCTCCAGGATCGCCGCGAAGGTGGCGCGCTGCTCGCCGGACAGCGGCTGGATCGGCGCCCGGGGCGGCCCGGCCGGGTGACCGATGAGCTCCAGCCCGGCCTTGACGCCCGCGACGTAGTTGACCGACTCCAGGAAATCGCTGATCGCCCACAGGTGGCGCCACTGCTCCCGGGCCTCGGCCAGGTCGCCCTTGACGGCCAGCGTGTCCCAGAGCCGAACGGCCAGCTCCGGCACGACGCCGGCGGCTCCCCAGACCGAGGCCTCGGCACCGCTGGCGATGCCGATGAAGGTCAGGGTGTCCCAGCCGTTGAACGCCTTGATCTTGTCGGTGCGGTTCACCAGCAGATCGGTCAGCGTGACGGCGTCGCCGGAGGTGTCCTTGAGGTAGTCGACGCCGTCGATCTCGCCGAGCTCGGCGATCTGGTCCGCGTCCAGCCGGATCCCGGTGGCCCCCGGCACGTTGTAGTAGACGATCGGCAGCGAGATCGACTCCGCGACCGCCCGCAGGAAGGTCGTCAAGGTGGCGAAGTCGAGCGGGTCGTAGAACGGCGGCACCACCATGACCGCATCCGCGCCGAGGCGCTCGGCGTCCTGCGCCAGGGCGATCGCCCCAGCCGTGGACAACGCGCCGACACCGGCGATCACCGGTACGCGACCGGCCGCGGCCTTGACGTAGAGCTCGATCACCCGGCGGTGCTCGTCGGGGGTGAGGGTGGGGAACTCCCCGGTCGTGCCGCAGGGCACCAGGCCGTGGATGCCGGACCCGATGAGCCACTCGGCCTGCGCGGTCAGGGCGGCTTCGTCGACCGCGGAGGCGTCGGCCGTGAACGGGGTGGTGACGGCGGCGAGGATGCCGTGGAGGGCGACTGACTTACGAGGCACGAGCGGTCTCTTTCTGGGACGGCGCCGCGGGTCGCAGCGTGGTGTGGGGCGCGGCGGTTCGGGTGAACCGCGCAGGAGAGAAGGGGAGCAGCACGTCCGGCAGCTCGCCGCGCAGGACGAGGGTGCTGAGCGCAGCCGCCGAGCCAGGCCCGAGCGTGATGCCCTGCATCCCGTGGCCGGTGGAGACATAGCCGTTGGTCAGCGGGCCGAGCCGCCCGATGATCGGCAAGCCGTCGGGGGTCATCGGCCGGATTCCCGCCCGCGGAGTTATCGGGGTGGCCGGCGGGGTCCAGTCGCGGAAGTAACGGCCCGGGGCCGCCAGGATCGCTCCGATCCGGATCTGGTTGAGCTCTTCGTCGAGGCCGCCGAACTCCATCGTTCCGGCCAGCCGCAGGTTGCGGCTCAGCGGTGTCACGGCGACCTTGGCGTCCGACAGGTTGGTCGCACTGCGTAGCCCGTACGGAGGGGCGTCGATGCTGTAGCCCTTGCCGGGGCGGACGGGGAGCGGCACCCCGATGAGCTTGGACAACGGGCCGGTCCAGGGGCCGGCGGCGAGCACGTACGCGTCCGCGCTGAGGCGCTGCTCCCCGGCGGTGATGTGGGTGATCCGGTCTCGATCGATCCGGACCCCGGCGAGTGGGGCGTTCTCGACGATCCGTACCCCGAGCTCGACCAGCCGCCGGTGCAGTCCCCGCATCAGTGCGACCGGGTCGATGTGCTTCTCGTGCGGGAAGAAGATGCCGCCGTAGACCGCGTCGGACAGCTTCGGCTCGTGCTCCCGGACGGCGTCGCCGATCAGCACCTGCGGGTCGCGCTGGTAGCGCCGGGTGAGGTCCAACATGCCCCGGTAGTGGTCCAGGTTGTGCTGGTCGGTGAAGGCCATCAGCAGTCCGTCGGTGCGGAGCTCGAAGTCGATGCCGTCGGCGCGGTAGTCCTCGTACGCTTCGATCGTGCCGTCGGCGAGCCGCAGGTGGGCCTCGAACCCAGCCCGTTGGGCGGACGCCGTGCAGCTGCGCCACATGCCGATCATGAACTTCACGAAGACCGGGTCGAGGGACGGGCGGATGTAGAGCGGGCTGTCGCGACGCAGCATCCACTTGAGCGACTTGCTGATCATGCCCGGCCCGGGGACCGGCGCCGACTCGGCCGGGACGATCCAGCCGGCGTTGACCTCGGCGGCGCCCCGGCCGGTCTGGCGGGCATCGATGATCGTGACGTCGGCCCCGTCCCGGCGCAGGTGGTAGGCGCTGATCAGTCCGACGGCGCCGCCGCCGATGACGATGACGTTTCGTGTCATGAGCGGAGCCTCACCGTTGTCCCATCATGACCCGTCGAGCGCGTAGATCTGGCCGGTCTGCGCGCCCTCCACCGCCTTGACGTACGCCTGGCCGACCGCCGCCGCGGAGACCTGGGTGAACCCGGGGAAGGCGCCGTGGTGGCTCGTCGCCTCCACCAGCACGGTCGGGCTGACCGTGTTGATTCGAATGCGGCGGGGGAGCTCGATCGCGGCCGCCATGGTGAACGCCTGGAGGGCGCCGTTGGCTACCGAGGACGCGGCGCCGGTGACGATGGGCTCACGGCCGAGCACGCCGGTCGTCAGGGTGAACGAGCCGCCGTCGCTGACGTACGCGGTGCCGAGCTGGACGATGTCGATCTGGGCCAGAGCCTTGGCCAGCAGGCCTTTCAGGAAGTCGTCGTGGTCGAGCTCGGCCAGCGGCTCGTAAGGCGCAGATCCGACCGCGGCGACCACAGCGTCCACGGTCCCGACCGTGGAGAAGAGCGCGGCGATGGACTCCGGGTCAGTGGCGTCCACCGATGGCGACGAGGAACGGGACACCGCGACCAGATCGTGCCCGCGCTCGGACAGGGCTGACACCGCGGCACCGCCGACCAGGCCGGTGCCGATGACCAGGACCTTCACGAGTCCGTCCTCTCTTCTGGTGTGTCTTGCGGGTGGCTCGGCGGATGACACATCGTGATCAGCTCCTCGGCGGTGGCCACCGTGTGCGCCTGGAGAGCGGTCTCGACGCGGTCGAGGTCGCGGGCCACGATGCTGTCCACCAGCGAGGCGTGGATCCGGCGGGCGCGTTCCGGGTTTGGGCGCGCGCGTTGGTCCTCAGCCAGGGCGATCGTCATGTGGGCTTCGATGACGGGCCAGAGCTGTTCGAGCAAGACGTTCTCCGAGGCCGACCAGATGGCCCGATGGAAGGCGAGGTGCGCGTCGTGCCGGGCCACCGGATCAGGGTCGTCGACCGTGGCCTCGTACGCGTGCCAGGCCTGGAGGAGGGCGGCCATCCGGTGACCGGTCGCGTCATTCATGATCGCCCGAATCGCCAGCCGGTCGAGGGCCATCCGGGTCTGAGCGAGGTCGCGGATCGCGGCGGCGTCGATCTCGGTGACGCGCAGACCCCGGTACGGCTCCGCCGTGAGCAGTCCCTCCTGTGCGAGCTGGGCAAGCGCCTCCCGCACGGTTGGGCGACTCACCTGCAGGGCGGTGGCGAGAGCGACCTCGGTCAGCTTCTCGCCCGGGCGCAGCACGCCGAGGACGATGCCCCGGCGAATCTGGTTGACCACCGCCTCCCGCCGCGAGATCGACGACGCCGGCAGCAGCCCCGGACGCGCTGCCGGCATCCGACTCCCAGTCGACCAGCGCCTCCGTCACGATCCGGGAGCATAGCATGTCGATTGTCTGACAAAAAGACGACCCAGCTGCTGGAAAATCCGAGGGCGGGCGCGTGCAGTCCCGCAAGCTGATCGGGTGCCGCCCCGCGATCGCCTGCTAGCCCTCTTGGTGGCCGTCTGCTGGGGCGTGAACTTCCCGGCCACCACGCTCGCGCTGCAGCATTTCCCGCCGCTGCTCATGGTGGCGCTCCGGTTCACTTTGATCGCGATCCAGACCATGATCTTCGTCCCGTGGCCGAAGGTTCCGGCGCGCTGTCCGGCCGCCAGGTCCTCGGCTTCGTGGTCGCCGTCGCCGGGCTGGCTGTCATCGCTGTGCACCGGTCGCAGGTTGCCGCCCTCGTGCCGGTGCTGCTCACCCTTGGCGCCGCGCTCGGCTGGGCGATCGGCAACATCTGCATCCGCCAGGCGCGCGCTCCGAAGCCACTGCACCTGAGCTGATCATCGTCGGCGGTTCTGGTCGCCTCGGCGTCGACTGATCGCCGTCACGCCGACAGCGACTCCTCCGGCGCGATGGCGCCGAACCGCTGCCGGTATGCCTGTGGCGCAAGCCCGATCCCTCGTCGGAAGTGCTCGCGCAGCACGACGGCGGAGTTGAAACCCACGCGGGCCGCGATCTGCTCGACACCGAGGTCGCTCTCCTCCAGCAGGCTGCGGGCCGCCAGGATCCGCTGTTGGGTCACCCACTGGTGCGGCGTCGTACCCGTTTCGGCTACGAACCGCCGAGCGAACGTCCGGTCACTCATCATGGCTCGCCGCGCGAGTGAGGAGGCCGAGTGCTGCTGGTCGAGGTGCTCCACGACCCAGGTCAGCACCGGCGTCAGGCTGTCGGTCGCACATACCGGGATCGGCAGGTCCACGAACTGCTGCTGGCCGCCGTCGCGCTGCGGCGGAACGACCATCCGGCGAGCGATCTTTGTGGCGATCGCCGTACCGAGTTCGCGGCGGACCAGGTGCAGGCTTGCGTCGATGCCGGCCGCGGTCCCCGCGCTGGTGATGATCGTGCCGTCCTCGACGAACAGGGCGTTCGGTTCGAGCCTGGCTGTCGGGTAGCGCTGCTGCATCTGCTCCGCGTACCTCCAGTGCGTCGTGCACCGACGCCCGTCGAGGAGGCCGGCAGCACCGAGGATGAACGACCCCGTGCACAGGCTCAGCAAGGTACTGCCTGACTCATGGGACTCACGGAGCACGTCGAGCACCTCTGCGGGGTACTCCTCGTCGTCTCGGATCCGCGTTGGGCACACGATCACGAGGTCGCTCCCCGCGACGGCGTCCAGGCCGTACGTCGGCACGATCGTGAACGAAGCGGTGTTCTGGGTGGCCAGCGGGCGTCCGGGCTCCGGTGCGCACACGCGGAAGTCGAGTCGGGGAACACCATCGTCTGTCCGGTCCACCCCGAACACCTCGACGGCGACCCCGAACTCGAACACCGACACCGGCTCCACCAACACGACACTTACCCGCTGCAGAGGCATGAGGCCAGCATAGTGGCAGAAAAGTTACGCACCAAGACAGATCAGCCACTGTTGGCAGCAATCAAATGGTGGAAAGATTACTGCCATGATCGTTCTCATCGGTATCGCCGTCATCCTCCTGCTGCTCCTGGTGCTGAAGCCCGTCGAACAGCGTCCAGGTTTCACTTCAAGGCCGTCCACTCGATCCACCGACCGCGACGACCTACGGGCCGCCAGCGACCTCCAGTTCCTCCGGTAGTCCGGCCCTTTCTAGGCGCGGAGGGCGGTGACCAGCCTGCTGCTCCAGGTAGAACTGGATCAACGGATCGGGTGCCGGATCAGCAGCTGGATCTGCAGCAACAACCGGGAATCGGGATCGTCAAGGCTCATGCCGAGGATCTCTTCTGCCCGCCGGACCCGGTAGCGCAGCGTGTTCGGGTGGATGTGCAGGTCGTCGGCGGCGGCCCGGACATCGCCGAAGCGCTGCAGGTATTGCTCCAGCGTGTCGGCCAAGGCCGCCTCGCGCTCCCGGTCGTAGTCGAACAGCGTCTGCAGCCGAGGGTCCGTGAGCTCCGCGCGGGACCGGACGAGGTCGGCGATCTCGCCGAGCAGTACGGGAGTTCTCGACTGGGTCAACGACGTCACTCGCTCGGTGCCCACCGGTCGGTCCAGCACCCGGTCGACCTCGCTGCGGGCGGCCGGAACCTGTTCGAGGCTCGCCACCGGTGCCGCGATGGCGGCACGTAGCTGCGGCCCGAACCGGGCCGTCAGACGATCGAGTACGCCGCCGACCCACGTGGCCAGGCCCGTCGAGCGGCTACGCGGGATCAACACGTACAGCCGCTGGTCGGTAGTCGTCACCAGTGACTCGCGCACGTAGGCGCCGGCCAGCAGGCGCAGCGCCGCGGCCATCTCCGCCATCGGGCGCCAGCTGATCACCGTTGATCACCGCGATCCCGACCACCGCTGATGCCTCGGACGTGGGCAGGGCAAGAGCCGAAGCCAGCGAGGGGATATCGACGCCACCGCCACGGATCCCGAGCAATCGCTGGATCTGTAGCGCCTCTTGGGTCGGGGCGCTGCGAGTCCGGTGGATGAGCCGGGCGGCGATCGCTGCCGCCCCCTGCAGCACCGACTCGCTGTCGGGATCAAGCGGCTGGAAGCCCTCCTGGATCCAGATCGTGCCCAAGGAGTGGTCAGCCCGGGGGTGCCTGCCCATTTTTGAGGAATCAGGGCTGCCGAGAGGCTGGATGCTCACGACCAGCCGGCGGCGCCAACCCAGCCCCTCATTGGCCGGCACCTCCACCACAGCGCTGCCTCGGCGCACACGGTCGTACACGCCGAGCTCCCGCAGCCGACGCAGATGCTCCACCGGTCCTTCCCGCCCGAGGATGGACAGCCTCCGCAACTCGTCGGCGGAGCCGTCGGTGGCGGAGTAGGCCAGGAGCCGGGTCTGGTCGTCCTCGATGCTCACGAGCCCTCCGGTCATCGTGGCCACTCGCTGAGCGAGCCCGTACAGGTCGGACTCCTCGACGATCGCATCGCCAGAGGTTGCGTCCTCCCGCGGGCGGGACGCCGCCCCCTCCAGCAGCCGGCGGATGGTCAACAGCACCATCTCCACGCGCGCCTGGACGTGCAGCACCGCCACGGCGATGCCTGCGGTCTCGGCCGCTCGACACAGATCAGCGCTGACGTCCTTGATCACCAGCGCCACCGGCCGCGCCGCTGCCTTGATATCGGCCAGCCGATGAATCCACGACTGTGCCGTCGCCGCGGGGACGCCGGCCAGCACACACAGGTCCGCCACCAGGACCCCTGAGTCGGCCGCGGCGGCAAGGTCGTCGGCGTCGAAGAGGGCGACCGTTCGAATCGGCCACTGAGTTCCCGCTGGGGCCACCCGCACCGACACCACTGCGGAGCCGAGCGCGTCGAGCATGGAGTCCAACGTCACGACCTCGGTCGCACTGTCCAGTTCCAGTTCCGTCACGGCCATCCTCTAGTCGATCGTACAAATATTGGGCTCTCGCTTTAGCCTATCGACTAAAGATTTTCGGGCCGTCCCAGCCTTTACTTGACCCATCAACCCCGTCGGACCCCGCAGCCCGAGGATCAGCAGAGGATCAGTAGTGGACGCCATCACCCGCATACCCCAGCCCGTCAACGAGCCCGTGCACGACTACGCCCCCGGCTCGCCGGAGCGCGAACGGCTGGTCACCGAGCTGGACAAGCTCGCGAACAACCCAATCGACATTCACCAGGTCATCGGCGGTGAGCACCGCACCGCCACCGGCCCGGCGCACGAGGTCGTTCAGCCGCACAACCATGCCAGCGCGATCGGCAGCTACCACAAGGCCACCGGGGCCGACATCGCCGACGCAATCGAAGCGTCCCAGCAGGCGGCACAGCCGTGGCGGGAGCTCTCCTACGAGCAGCGCGCCAGCGTGTTCCTCCGCGCCGCTGACCTGTTGTCGGGCCCGTGGCGGGAGCGTCTGGCCGCCGCCACGATGCTCGGTCAGTCCAAGACCGCCTACCAGGCCGAGATCGACACACCCTGTGAGCTGATCGACTTCTGGCGGTTCAACGTCGCCTTCGGCCGGCAGATCCTTGAGGATCAGCCGATCTCCTCCCCTGGGGTGTGGAACCGGGTCGACTACCGTCCGCTCGAGGGCTTCGTCTACGCGATCACCCCGTTCAATTTCTCCGCGATTGCCGGCAACCTGCCAACCGCACCGGCTCTGATGGGCAACACCGTGCTGTGGAAGGCCTCGCCGACGCAGGCCGCGGCCGCGTACGTGACCATGCAGCTGCTCGAAGCGGCAGGACTACCGGCCGGGGTGATCAACCTGGTGTTCGGCGACGGTCCGCTGGTCTCCGACGTGGCGCTGAACGACCCACGGCTGGCCGGGATCCACTTCACCGGCTCCACCGCCACCTTCCAGACCCTGTGGCAGCAGGTCGGCAACAACCTGGGCCGCTACCACGGCTACCCGCGGCTGGTCGGGGAGACCGGCGGCAAGGACTTCGTCGTCGCGCACTCCTCCGCCGATCCGGAGGTGCTGACCACGGCGCTGATCCGGGGAGCCTTCGACTACCAGGGCCAGAAGTGCTCGGCCGCCTCCCGCGCGTTCGTGCCGGAGTCGGTGTGGAAGAGGATGGGTGATGACTTCCTTGGCAAGGTCGCCGACCTGCGCTACGGCGACGTCACCGACTTCGCCAACTTCGGGGGTGCGGTGATCGACCAGCGGGCCTTCGACCGCAACGCCGCGGCCCTGGACCGGGCCAAGGCGACCGACAGCCTCACCATCGCCGCCGGTGGCGCGTACGACGACTCCGAAGGCTTCTTCGTGCAACCGACCGTGCTGCTCGGCGAGGACCCGACCGATGAGGCGTTCCGCACCGAGTACTTCGGGCCGATCCTGTCGGTGCACGTGTACGACGACACCAGCAGCGGCGCCTTCGCCGACACGCTGCGCCTGGTCGACCAGGGCAGCCCGTACGGCTTGACCGGCGCCGTCATCGCCCAGGACCGGGCGGCCATCGCCGAGGCTGACCACGCGCTGCGGTTCGCCGCCGGCAACTTCTACATCAACGACAAGCCGACCGGCGCAGTCGTGGGGCAGCAGCCGTTCGGCGGCGCCCGTGCCTCCGGCACCAACGACAAGGCCGGCTCCGCGCAGAACCTGCTCCGTTGGGCCTCCGCACGAACGATCAAGGAGACCTTCGTGCCGCCCCGCAACCACCGCTACCCCCACCAGGGCTGACCAGAAAGCGACTGTGGCCATGTCCCTCACCCTCAGCAACCCGCTGCGGCCCGCCATCTTGGCCGCCTCCCGTTCCGAGCGGATGGAGCGGACCATCAGCCGCTCCGACCTCACCCGCAAGATCGTCACCCGGTTCGTGCCGGGTGCCGCCGAGGCAGCCGCGATCGGGGCAGTCAAGGACCTGGTGCAGGCCGGCCGGTTCATCTCGGTCGACTACCTCGGCGAGGACATCAGCCACGCCGGCGAGGCCGAGGACACGGTGCAGGCCTACCTGTCCCTGCTGCAGGCGTACGGCACGCTCGGCGTCGAGCTCAGCGACGGTGCCCGACCGCTGGAGGTGTCGATCAAGCTCTCCGCGCTCGGGCAGTCCCTGCCTGGCGGGGAGGAGCTCGCCCTGACCAACGCCCGACGGATCTGCACGGCAGCCGCGGAGGTCGGTGCCTGGGTGAACGTCGACGCCGAGGACCACACCACGACCGACTCCACACTGGGAATCGTCCGCGAGCTACGCAAGGAGTTCCCGACCGTGGCGACCGTGCTGCAGGCCTACCTGCACCGCACCGAGGCCGACTGCCGTGAGCTGTCGGGCGAGGGCTCCCGGATTCGGCTGTGCAAGGGCGCCTACTCCGAGCCGGCCGAGGTCGCCTTCCAGGGCAAAGACGACGTCGACGCCTGCTACCTGCGCTGTCTCAAGGTCCTGATGGACGGCCAGGGCTACCCCATGGTCGCCTCCCACGACCCACAGATGGTGGCCGCAGCCCAGGCCTACGCAGCCGAAGCCGGCCGCGCCAATTCCGACTACGAGATCCAGATGCTCTACGGCATCCGCGACGCCGAGCAGTCCCGCTTGATCTCCGAGGGCGTTCAGGTCCGGACCTACGTCCCCTTCGGCCATGACTGGTACGGCTACTTCATGCGGCGCCTCGCCGAGCGTCCGGCCAACCTGACGTTCTTCCTCCGCTCCCTCATCAGCAGGAATTGAGGAGTTCAGCAGGAACTGAGGAGTTCAACGGAGCACGAACCCCTCACCCAGGGTGTCGGCCGGGTCGAGCTCGAAGACGTGACGTCCGGTGCGGTAGGCCATGCCGCTGACCTCCGGCACGACGGCTGAGCGCCCAGCCGACTCGACCTGGCGGGCGACGCGGGCATGAAAGACGGTTCCCACAATCGACTCGTGGATCAGCTGTCGGTCCCCGGCCAGAGCGCCGGTCGCGGCCAGCAGGGCGACACGGGAGGCGGTTCCCGAACCGCAGGGCGAGCGATCGACCTCGCCGTCGGCGAAGACGGTGACGTTGCGCTGGCGCAGGTTGCCATCGTCAGTGACGCCGAGATCGTCGAACAAGATCGTGCCGTAGATGCCGCTGAGGCGGTCATCTTCGGGATGGGCGCCGTAGTCGGTGGTGTCGAGGAGGTGCTTGACCTCACGGCCGATGACGATCAGGTCGGCGTAGTTCTCCGGCGTGACGCGAAGTCCGACGCTCGAGGCGTCGAGATGGGCGTAGATAGCTCCGCCATAGACGACGTCGACGATGACCTCACCGCGCGATGTCGAGACGGGGACCTCGCGGTGCAGCACATAGCTGGGCACATTAACGAAGTCGACTCCGACGACCTGATTGCCATCGGTGCGGACCTTCGCGGTGACCCGTCCGGACGGGACGTCGATCCGCACCTCGGTCATCCCCGAAGGATCCGGCGTGACCAGACCGGTATGGATGGCCCAGGCGCCCAGGGCGATCGTGCCGTGTCCGCAGGCGGTGGAGAACCCGTCCTTGTGCCAGAACAGAACGCCCAGATGTGCGTCGTCGTCGTCCGGCGGCACGATGAAGCCCCCGTACATGTCGGCGTGGCCCCGGGGTTCGAAGCACAAGAACCTCCGCAAGGCCTGGATGTCGGCGTCGCCGATCGCGAAGACCCGGCGCTCCGCCACGGTCTCACCCCAGATCGTCGCCTGCGGCCGCACGATCCGGAACGGCTCCCCGGCTGTGTGATAGTCGACGGTCTCCACCGTGGTCATGATCATCCTTCCGGTCGTCGTGGCGTCGAGAACCAGACAAGCACGTTGATCAGCTTGGTCGGTTCCCAAGGATCATGGGTGCCGTCGAATCGGATTTTGACTGATACCGAGGCCTGAGTGGAGCATGATGGCAGAAAGGTTTCGTACCGCGGCAGATCAGCCACTGTTGGCAGTAATCAAATGATGGCAATATTACTGCCATGATCGTTCTCATTGGTATTGCCTTGATTCTCCTGCTGCTCCTGGTGCTGCCGCCGCGCGGGTACCCCGCACAAAGCCGGGGTTGGACCGGCTTCGTCGCGGGTCCGGACACCCCGTCCACAGACCGCGACGAGGCGCGGACCGCCGGCGACCTCAGGATCTTCTAGCGGATGCCGAGCTCGGCGTATGGCTGCTCGGCCTCGATGCGGGCGTAGCCGAGCCGGGTCAGGTCGACGGTTTGGTAGTCGCCGGTCAGCAGGTGCTCGGTCAGGCCTCGGCCGACGCCGAGCGCGTGCATGAAGCCGTGCCCGGAGAAGCCGGCCGCGACGTAGACGTTGTTGTGGTGCCCAGGCCAGTTGCCGATCACTGCGTTGCCGTCGAGGCGGTTCTGGTCGTAGAGGCCGGTCCAGACCCGCTGCTCGACGAAGCCGGACAGGCCGCTGAGCCGGTGGGCGGTGGCGGGCTTGACGACCCGGGCGAAGTAGGAGGCGTCGACGCTGAAGTCCTCGCCACCCGGATGGTCGAAATCGACGAGCCCGATCGAGAACCCTCCGGAGTGGGCATGGATCGCAAGTCCGTTGACGTCCTTGACGAAGGGCAGGTCGTCGGCAGTCGCCGACGCGGTGACGTAGTGCTCGTGGCGGCGCATCGGCTCGATGGGGAGCCTCATGCCGAGCGGGGCAACGAGCTCGGGGGTCCAGGTACCGGCGCAGACCAGAACGGCTTCGGCCGCGAGCGGTCGACCCGTCTGGAGCCGTACGCCGGTCACTCGGCCCTGGTCGAGGACCAGTTCGGTGACCCTGTCGTGCACCACCCGGACTCCGGCAGCTCGGGCGCGCGCCCGGACCCCGGCAAAGAAGACGGCCGGATTCAGCCAGCCGTCCCGCGGCGACAGCACGGCCCCGGCGAGGTCGTCGACGCGGAGCTCAGGGTGCCGCGCGCCCAGTTCGGCTGGTTCCAGCCACTCGGCGCCGACGCCGTGGGCCTGCTGGGTTTCGAAGTTTCGGCGCAGCTGGTCGACGTCGTCCGGTCCAGCGACGAAGAGGTAGCCTCCTGGCCCGCCAACCGAGATCGCCGGGCGGTTCGCCGCCGGTGCCGGCCCAGGTTTCCCAGTCCTCGACGACGTCGAGCGTGTACTGCGACAGCAGGATGTTCTCGGGCCGGGTGAACAGCTGCCGGATCCCGCCGGTGCCCTTGCCGGTCGCGGCCTTGGTGTAGGTGGGGTCGGCCTCGATCAGCACGACGTCGAGACCGGCGTCTGCCTCGGCGAGGTGCAACGCGGTCGCGGTCCCGACGATGCCGCCGCCGATGACGACGACGGTACTCATTGGTCCTGCACCTCGCGCTCGCTCGGGCCCGGGAGGTTCTGCCTTCCTCCACGCGCTCGCCGCCGACTTTCCAACTCGCTCACCACCGACGGTGGCGGTGAGCTTGGTCGTCCAGGCAGAACCAGGCCCCTCACTACCCGACGCTCTGTGCTCACGGTATCTGCCTGGTGGGGCGGGCGGCTCCTGCGGTAGACGTCGACGTGTTCGGCGGCCAGGGTGGGCCCACCCAGGATCTGGTCGGCGATCTTCTCGGCCATCATCATCACGGGTGCGTTGAGGTTGGCCGTGACGACCTTCGGCATGATCGACGCGTCGACCACCCGCAGCCCGGCGACGGCGCGAACCTGGCCCCGCGGATCGACCGGAGCCTCACCGTCGCTTCCCATCCGGACTGTGCCGCAGGGGTGGTACGACGTTCCGAGCCTGCCGCGCACGAAGGCCTCCAGCTCGGCGTCGCTGGTGACACCCGGTCCGGGCGAGAGCTCGCCCCGGTTGTAGCGCGTCCAGGCCGGTTGGGCGACGATCTCGCGGATCAGCCGGATGCCGGCGACCAGGTCGGTCAGGTCGCGTCGGTCGGAGAGGTGATTGAACACGATGGACGGCGGGGCCGCGGGATCCGCCGAGCGCAGGCTCACCTGCCCTCGGCTGTGCGGCCGGGACAAGTCCATCCAGAACTGGAAGCCCGGTACCGGCACCAGCCTGCCGTTGACCAGCCTGCGGGTGAGGGCGAGGAACTCGTACTGCATGTCGGGGAACGCGACCTGGTCGTTGGTGCGAAGGAAAGCGCCGGCCTCGAAGAAGTTCGTCGCCCCCAGCCCACGGCGCCGCAGACCCCACTCTGCCGCCAGCCGGGCGCGTCCGATGACCCCAATCCCCGCGGTCAGCGAGTCGGCGTGGTCAGCGGCCCACTGCACGTCGACGCCCGGGTGGTTCTGCAGGTTCTGCCCGATCTGGGCCACGTCGGCGACGACGGGAATCCCGTGCCGGCGCAGCTCGTCGGCCGGGCCGATGCCGGACAGCATGAGCAGCTTCGGCGAGCCGAAGGCGCCGGCGCACAGGACGACCTCCCGCCGCGCGCTGATCCGGGTGACGCCCGGCCCGTCGGCCACCTCGATCCCGACCGCCGTTCCGTGGTCGATCACGATGCGTGTGGCGTGGGTCTTGCTGAGGACGTGCAGGTTCGACCGGCGGACTGCGGGACGGACGTAAGCCCGGCTGGTGCTCCAGCGCAGACCGCGGTGGATCGACGCCTGGGCGATATGCATGCCCTCCTGGCGGTAGCCGTTGTGGTCGCTCGTCACCCCCCAACCGGACTGCTCGCCGCTCTCCAGCAGCGCGTCATACAGCCTGTGCTTCGCCTCCGACCGGCTCACCTGCATCGGTCCGGAGCCTCCCCGCCACTCGTCGGGTCCGTCGGCAAATGTCTCCATCCGCTTGAAGTAGGGCAGGCAGTGGGCGTAGTCCCACTCCACCAGTCCGTCGACAGCCCAGCCGTCGTAGTCGAGCGGGTTGCCGCGGTTGAAGATCATCGCGTTGATCGACGACGTCCCGCCCATGACCCGGCCCGACTTCTCGTCGATTTCCCGGCCGCCCAGCTCCGGTTCGGGCCCGGATCGGTAGCCCCACTGCACCCGCTTGCTCTGGTAGACGAAGGGCAAGGCCGCCGGCATGATCAGCATCGGGGTCCGATCGGAGCCTCCCGCCTCGATGAGCAGCACCCAGACGGCGGGGTCCTCGCTGAGCCGGCTCGCCATGACGCAGCCCGCCGTCCCTGCCCCGACCACGATGTAGTCATAGGTCGGCACCGGATCCTCCTCTCGTGTTCCCTGGTCAGGCTAGGGATCCCGGCGGAGGGGTCGGTAGTGACGCCGAGCGGAACCTTCCGTAGGAATTTTCGACCTCTGTCGAAGGAGAGGACATGGCGAACAGCAGGGACATCGATTGGCCAACCCGCATGGCCGGGGCACAAACGGTCGTCCAGACCCATCTTGATCGCACGCCCCTCGTTCGGGTCGACCTCGGCGGCTTCGACCCCCCGACGTACCTCAAGCTGGAGTCGCTGCAGCCGACCGGGTCGTTCAAGGTGCGCGGGGCGCTGGCCGCCGTGGCCACGGCGGCGCGCGACGGTCGCCCGGTGGTGACGGCCTCCGCCGGGAACCACGGCCTCGGTGTCGCGTTCGCCGCGACGCGGCTGAACGCTCGAGCCACGGTGGTCGTGCCGGAGAACGCCTCGACGGTTAAGGTCGAGGCGTTGCGCCGCTTCGACATCGATCTGCTGCTGGTCGGGGACCGCTACGACGCGGCGGAGCAGGCCGCGCTCCGCATCGCGGAGCAGACGAACGCCGAGTTCATCTCCGCGTACACGCACCCGGACGTCATCGCCGGACAGGCCACCGTGGTCGGCGAAGTCGCCGAACAGGTCGTCGGACCGTTCCGCATCGTCGTGCCGGTCGGTGGCGGCGGGCTCGCAGCCGGGACCGCGCTCGCTGCTCCCGCACGGGCCAGCGTCGTCGGCGTCGAGGCGCAGGCGTCCCGCGCCGTGTCCGCGTCCATGAACGCCGGGCGCGTCATCGACGTCGACGTCGCGCCCACGATCGCGGACGGCCTGGCCGGCAACATCGCCGCCGACGCGATCACCCCCCGGATCCTGAGCCAGCACCGTGTCCCTGTCACGGCGGCCGACGAGGCCGCGATCCGCGCGGCCGTGCGAGAGCTCGCATTGCGACACGGCATCGTCGCGGAGGGGTCCGGCGCCGTCGGTATCGCCGCTGCCGCGACCGGCAACATTCCCACCGATCTACCGACCGTGTTCGTCATCACCGGCCGCAACATCGCCGCCAACCGTCTCGCCGGACTACTCGCGGAATGATCACGCCGGGGCCGGCGGCGCGGCGCGCCGATAGGCGTCGAGCCAGAGCGCGAGCTGCAGATCCGTGCGGCGGCGGACGTCGCGCAAGTCGACACCGGTGAGCTCGGCGATCCGGTCCAGGCGGTAGTAGAGCGTCGTGCGGTGCAGGTGGAGTCGACCCAGAGCCACCGCTGGTCGTCGTCCTCCTCCCAATCGTGGTCACCAGACTCCTCCGGGACGCCTCGCGCGAGTGCCCACCTGGAGGCCATCGCCGATCAGCTGCAGCGCATGTTCCGGCCACGGCCTGCCTGTCAAGAGCTGGACCACTACGGCACCGTCGCCACGAGCCAGCGCGCCCCGTAGCTGAGCTCTTCCCTCATCGTGCATGGCGCCATTTGTCCCTTCCCGCGCCACCATCTCGCCTTCGCCCCATCTATATCGGGGGCGGGGACGAGAAGGTGGGGCGGGAGGCGATAAGCGCTCAGCGGTTATCGGAAACACGACCCTCGCGGGTATTGGCGTTTGGTTCCTGGGTGGCGGTGGCCGCCACCCGGCCTGCGCGCTCGTTGGCGTTGGGCTCCTGGGCCGCGGTCGTGCGGACCCGGTCTTCGCGGTCGTTGGCATTGGGCTCATGGGCGGCGGTGGTGGTGGGTACGCGGCCTTCGCGGTCGTTGGCGTTCGGCTCCGGGTAAACGACCCGAGTCGGCGCCGGCGGGTCAGTCACGTGCGCCGCGACGACCACCCCGACGACCCCAGCCACGGCCATCGCGATGAGAAGCACAATCAGCCACAAGACACGGCGGGGCTTTCGTGCGCCGCCGGACTCGCGGCTGATTTCGGTGCTGCCGGGCTTGCGGCTGTTTTCGGTCTCGAGTCGAAGGTCGGTCTGAGCGGTCATGATGGGCTCCTCTGGTGGGGCGGGTGTTTCCCGCCGACCTTCGGAAGGCTGCTCGCCGAGGGCTGCAGACCGGCTGTGGTCCGACTGCAGCTGAATTGCAGGCTGCGGGCTACGCGCCGCTGGATCTGGTCACGCGCAGGCAGGGGTGTACGGGCGGCCCGGGAGGACTTCCTCGAACTCCTCGCGAGTCAGTGTCCGCCCAGCCTCCCGGCAGGCTCTCGCCAGCCACTCCGCCGGATCGATCGTGAACGCCCGAAGCACCGAACCGCTGGTCACGACCAGGCGCCCGTCCGGTGCGAACCGGGCACGGGCCTCGATCGCGTTGACGTCCAGCGGTAGCGAAACCGCGACCTGGCGGTAGGTCTGGGTGTCCCACACGGCAAGGCGAGGCGGTTGACCCGCCGTGGAGACATAGCGGCCGTTGGGACTGATCGAGACGTTGAGCACCGGGCCGTCGTTGGCCTGGAGCGCGGGCGCGAGGGTGTGACCGTCCTTGGCGTCCAGGAAAGCAGCGTCCCGGCTATCGTGCCGACGGCGATGTAGCGGCCGGTGGGATCCGCGGTCGCCTCAGTGGGCGATGCCGCCCCAGTTTGCACCTGAAGCTTGACCGCGCCGCTGGTTGCGTCGACGACGAGTAGGTCGGAGGTCGTGATCGAGAGTTGCCGGGAGATCAGGAGGGAATGTCCGTCCGGTGTCCAGCCCAGAACGCTGACGTCGAGCTGGGCCTCCGGGGGCGGTAGCGGCGGGAGATCGCGGAGCACTCGGCGCGTGATCACGTCGAAGATCACCGGCGCCCCGCGGCTTTGCATGGCCGCCGCGTACCTGCCGTCCGGGGAAACCCACGCCTGGGTGGTGTAGTTCCCGGGTTCGGTGGGCAGGTCGACGGTGCCGAGCAGCCGACGGGTCGCGACATCCCAGACCGCGGTGCCTCCGCGGTAATCCGCTGTGACGAGGAGATCCCCTGTCAGCCCGGATCGGGCGCTGTCAATCGCATCCGTCCCGTGGGGGCGTTCAGCCGCGGGGTTGATGGTGCCGTCGGCGGGTTCGACGAACAGCAGACGGCCGGTGACCTGCCCGACGACAATCGCGCGCGGCGTTGCCCACAAGGTGGTCGTGCGGGCATCGAGGGCGTCGGTTAAGACAGCGCCGACGCGACGCCGTCCGGTCATGTCCAACAACACGACACCGCCGTCCCTGCCGAGCGTGGCAAGCGTCGACCCGTCAGCTGACCAATCCGCAGACACTACCCGCCCGCCGTGCACCTCGTGACGCTCCGGGAGTCCGCTCCCGTCGGTGCGCCAGATCAGCACGCTCGCATAATCTGCCGCGACGATCCGGCTCCCGTCCGGTGAGAACGACAGAGCGTGCAGGTCGCGGGATGCACCCGTGAGTTCTCGCACCAGCTGACCGGTCCGAGCGTCCAGAACGCGCAGCCTCCCATCGAGAGAGACGATCGCGAGGACCCGACCGTCGGGGCTTCCGATGAGCCGTTCGGCTGTCTCCGTTTGCTCCGGGTCTACCGTGTCCCGGGGCAGCGGAAGACGTCGCTCGACGGTCGCGTCCGACAGCCGGACCCGGACCAGCTGACGGTCAGTCAGCACACAAGCGATGTCCACGCCGCACATCGCGATCCGGATCGGCTTGCCCCCGGCCGGTACGCGCCGGACGTCCGGTGCCGCCGCGCCCACACGCCAGATCAGCACGTCCGAGCTCGGGGCAGCGATGCTGCCCGCTGCGGCCACGACCGACCTTACGGTCCGGCGCCAGGGCCCAGCCCACGGCGACGTTCGCAGGCACCTGCTGGAGCACCCTGGAGGTGTCGGCGTCGAGCAACTGCAGGCTGGACTGGCCCGGTTGCGAGGAGACGCCGACAACGATCCGGCCGTCGATCGCGGCCCCGCGATTTGGGCGCCGACGCCGACGATGCCGTTGAACGAGACCTCTCCAGGGATCTGCGCGAGGCGCGACAAGACGACGCCGGGCCCGCCCCTCGCTGGCCAGCGAACGAGGTCGCCGGAGGCGGTCACGGCGACAATCGACAGGGAGTCCGGAGTGAAGGCGATCGCCTGCGCCTGATGTGGGCCGCGCATGGTGCCCACGACCGCGTCGCCGCGCAGCAGCGTTGCGAACAGGTCGCTCTCCGTCGTGGGCGACGGGTCGAGGGTGACCGCTTGGGCCGCGAGCAGGAGTGACCGGTCGTAGTCGCCGCCGGCTCTGGCCAGCGCCCCGAGCCGTCCCGCGTCGGCCGTGTCGGCTGCCCGTCCGGCTTTGCGTTGTTGGGTGACCGCGTAGCCGCCGGCGGAGGCGGCGAAGGCGAGAGTGACGGCGAGCACGCCGGCGACCAGGCGGGCCCGCCGGCGGCCGCGGGCTTCCCGGTCGGCCCGGGCGCGCTGTTGGGCGAGCTGCCGGTCTGCTTCGTCGGCCGATTGGGTGAGGAAGGTGCGCTCCAGCGGGGTCAGGTCCTCTGGGCTGGCCGCGGCGAGGTCGAGCGCGGCCTGCAGCCGAGTGCCGTGGTAGAGCTCGACTGGATCCTGATCAGCCTCCTCCCACGCACTGGCGGCTACCGCCAGCCGCTCGCGTACCTCGGCGCGGGAGCGGCCGTCCTCCAGCCAGTCATGCAGCCGCGGCCAGCCGGTGAGCAGGGCCTCGTGGGCGATTCCAACATCCTCGGCTCGCGCCACCACGAGACGCCGGTTGGTGAGCACGGCGAGAGCGGTCGCGGCCGCCGGGTCGTCGGGCCGTACCAGGTCGGTGCGTTTGGCCCACCGGCGTACCCAGGAGCCGTTCTCGTTCAGCGCCAGTCGCAGCAGCAGCCGGCGGCAGGCCGCGCGCTGCGCCTCGTCGTCCAACGCCGCCCACGCCTCTTCCCCGACTCGCTGCAGCGCCGCCTCGACTCCGCCACCGCTGCGGTAGGACGCCACCGACAACGTGTCGCCGTCGCGGTGCTCCCAGGTGCGTACGAGCGCGGTGGACAGGACCGGCAGCGCCCCGGGGCGATCCCGGACCTCGGCCACGGCCAGGTCGACGAGCGCGGGCTCGACACGCAGTCCCACTCGGGCCGCCGGCTCGGTGATAATGCGGCGCAGCTCCCGCTCGCCCGGCGGCCCGACCAGCACTGTTGCCGGGCCGGCGCGCCGGGCCAGCATGGGGTGCTCGGCCAGCAGTCCGAAGAACTCCGCCCTGAGCACGAGCACGACGCGGATCTCGTCGCCGACCGCATCGAGTAGGCGGTCGCCGAACCGGGTCAGGTGCGCCCCGTCATCGGCGAGCAACGCCTCCTCGGCCTGGTCAACGACAAGGACGGCAGGCGGATCGGCGAGTGCGGCCTGCAGAGCCTCGAGCGGCTCACTGCCCGGCACCATCACGACCACCGGCCAGGCAGCCGACCCGGGCAGCGCCCCGCCTGCCAGCGCCGGCACCAGACCCGCCCGCACGAGGGAGGACTTGCCCGCGCCGGACGGGCCGACCACTACGAGGAAGCGCTCGTCAACGAGGCGGGCGACCAGCTCCTCCACCAGTCGCTCCCGCCCGACGAACAGGTCGGCGTCCGCGGCGTCGTAGCGGGCCAGACCCTTGTATGGGCACGGCTGACGGGTTTGTGCCGAAACGCAAGCAAGCCCGGATCCTGGGCGAGAACTCGCGCCTCAAGCTCGCGCAGCCGCGGTCCGGGATCCACGCCGAGCCCGTCGCTCAGCTCGGCTCGGGCCCGCCGGTACGCCTCCAGTGCGTCGCCCTGCCGCCCCTGCCGGTACAGGGCGAGCACCAGCAGCTCCCACAGCCGTTCCCGGTACGGGTCGTCACGAAGCCGCGCCTCCGCCTCCGCTGCGGCCGCGACCGGGTCGCTACTGTCGAGACATGCCGCAACCAGGACCTCGCCCGCCGAACCGCGCAGCTCGACGAGGCGCGCTGCCTCAGCCGCCGGGTACGCCGTGTCCTGCAGATCGGCGAACGGGGCGGGCGGGCGCCAGGCAGCCAGAGCCCCACGAAGTGCCGCCACGGCCTCGGCCGGGGCCAGATGCTTGACATCCAGGAGGGTTTGCTCGAACCAGACCGCATCAACAGCCTCAGGCGCGACGACCAACCGGTAGCCGCCGCCCCGGTGCTCCAGCCCCAGAGGCGCCGTTCCATCGAGGCGGGCGAGAGCCTCCCGCAGGCGGGTGATGTGGCTGATCAGTGACCGATCGGCACTCGGCGGAGGGTCGTCACCCCAGGCGGCATCAACCAGGCTGTCTACCGGGACCACGGCGCCGGGCCGGACCAGAAGCGCGCAGAGAATCCGGCGGGGCACTGGTCCACCCACTGGCATCGGCCCGTCCGGGCCCTGAACCTCTAGCGGGCCCAGAACCCGCAGCATCACGCACCCACTGTATGGGCGGCGAGCCCGTGAACAGGCATTGGTTGACCACCCAGACCGGTCACAGTCCGCACCCACACATCAGCGGTGGCCGCGCAGGTCGCCAACAACGCGGCCCCACCACGCATCGGCCGACCCTGAACACCACGAGATCAGCACCGTCCTAGGCCAGGGATTGCTGATCGGCCCGCCGATAGGCGTGGAGCCAGAGCGCGAGCTGCAAGTCCGTACGGATGCGGCCGTCGCGCACGTCGACGCCGGTGAGTTCTGCGATCCGGTCGAGGCGGTAGTAGAGCGTCGTGCGGTGCAGGTGCAGCCGCTTGGCCGCGGCGGTGACGTCCCCGAGGTCGAGAACGGTGCGCGCCGTCGTCAGCAGGTCGTCGCGCGGGAGGGACGCCAGCGTCTCGGCGGCCGGGTGGAGTTGTGCGACAGTCACGTCTCCCGGCGCGTCGATGATCAGGCGCCACGCGCCCAGTGCGTCCCACGACACCGGGTCGAGCTGCGCGCCCGCGCGTACAGCGGTCAGTGTCGCGAGCGCCCGCCGAACGGCCTCGGCAAGATCGACAAGGGGAAGGGGCGCGCCGCTCGTCGCGGCCCGCGGCCGATGACCGGCAATGTGCGCCCGCAGCCCGCCGGGCAACGGCCAGCCGCCCCGCCGCCCGCCACTGTCGACCTGCACACGGGCATCCACGCGCAGCCGCTCGACCGTGATCAGTTCCGACGACGCCGCCGAGTCGGGGCCACGCAACAGAACGCGGATGAGCTGGTTACGCCGTCGGGCGACGTCCCGGCGCGATACCTCGGCGCGGGCCAGCACATCGGCCGCCAGGGCCGCACACTCGACGATCGCCGGTAGCTCACCTGGGCTCACCCGCGCCTCCGGGTCAAGCACCCAGAGCAGCCCGAGCAACTCATCGTCGGCACGGAGCGGCATGCACCAGCGCGCCCACATGTCGAGCTCGGGGATGCCGGGGATCCGGACTGGTCGAACGGCATTCGCGATGTCGAACGTCTTGACCACGCGAGCCACCGGAGGATCCACTCGCCGGTTGAGGATGGTGCGCACCCGAGTCGCGTCGACCGGACCGCGGGTCGCCCACCAGACCGGCCGCTGACGGCGATCCTCGATCAGCACCGACAGATCGAGTCGGGCCGCCAGCTGGTCAACCGCCGCCTGCACGTCCTCGCGCCCGTCGGCTTCGCGCCCGTCGGCTTCGGGCCCGTCCGCCGGATCCTCGGGCACAGTTCAATTTAGCCTTCGACGACTGTCGAAGGGCAGCAGCCGTTCGGCGGAGCCCGGGCGTCGGGCACCAGCGACAAGATCGGGACCGTGTCGAGCTCGATCCGCTTCCTCAGCCCGCGATCGGCCAAGCGTCGCGAGGGCTGAGGATGCCTCCGCGCAGCGATGCCGGGCCATACCGAGGGCGCCCCTAGCATGGCGAGGTGCTCGTCGAACCGTTCAACATCGAAGTGCCCGATGATGTCCTCGATGATCTGCGCCGCCGGATCCGCAGCACGAGATGGCCCGACGCCGCGCCCGGGGAGGCGTGGAGCCAGGGTGTGGACCGGGAGTTCCTGCAGAATCTGTTGACCTACTGGGCCGACGGGTTCGACTGGAGAGCACAGGAGGAGCGGCTCAACCGCTACGACCACTGCATTGCCGACATCGACGGGATTCGGCTTCACTTCGTGAGCCACCGCGGGTACGGAGAGCGGCTCCCGCTCATCCTGCTGCACGGCTGGCCGAGCAGCTTCGTCGAGATGCTGCCCTTGGTTGACCGACTCGGCGACCGGTTCGACCTGGTGGTGCCTTCGCTGCCGGGGTACGCGTTCTCGTCACGGCCTCGGCGGACAGGAGTCGACCGGGCGTACGTCGCCGAGGTCTGCCATCGGCTCATGGACGGACTGGGCTATCCCCGGTACGGCGCGTACGGTGCCGACTTCGGCGCCGGAGTGGCCACCCACATGGCACTGTCCCATCCGGACAGCCTTGTCGGCATACACCTCAGCACGGCCGAGATGACGCCGTACACCGGGCCCGGCGCGGCGCCCCTTTCGCTGGACGAGCGTGCATACCTCGACCGCGTCGCTGCCTGGGACCGCGTCGAGCGCGGCTACAGCTCTGTGCAATCCACCCGTCCGCAGACGCTCGGATACGCCCTAGCGGACTCCCCGGCCGGCCTGGCCGCGTGGGTGCTGGACAAGTGGCGGTCATGGTCCGACAGCGGGGGCGACCTGGACGCGACGTTCGGCCAGGAGGCGCTGCTGACGCTGCTGACCGTGTGGTGGGTGACTGGCTGCGTCACGTCGTCGATGCGCGACTACTACGACAACCGATGGCACGGGACGCCGCTCGGGCCGGATGACCTTGTCCGCGTACCGACGGCCATGGCGCTCTTTCCGAACGAGTTCGTCTCGGAGGGGGAACCGCCTCGATCCTGGTATGAGCGGCTCTACGCAATCCGCCGCTGGAACGTCTACCGGAGAGGTGGACACTTCGCGGCGGCCGAACAGCCAGAGCTGTTGGCGAATGACATCGCCGAATTCTTCACCAGCTTGCGCTGACCCAGCTCCGCCGGACGGAAGCTCAGGCGGCGTTCGATCGGCGGTGGGACGGTGAGGTTGTCCGTGGTGAAGTAGACCTGGTCGAACTGGGTCCGCCACGCGGCGACGTCTCCGGCGACGTCCTCAGGTGGTGCCGACAGGGCGTGAGTGATGAACGAGGCGAGCTCGGGTATGTCACAGCAACTCCTGCCGTCGGGAACCGCTTCGGAGGATCAACCTCTGGGCTGCACAAGATTCTCAGGTATGCGTCACTAGACCGTGAGCACGATCTTTCCGAAGTGTTGGCCTGTCTCCAAAGCCCTCAGCGCCACTTTCACGTCGTCGACTGGGAATGAGGTGTCCAGCACCGGCTTGATCCCGAAGTCGTCCACGAATTGGGCCAGCCTCTCGAGCATCTCCCGAGAACCACTCTCGATACCGTGGATGGTCACGTACTTCTGCACGAACCGGTATGAGTCGGTTGGGGCAGACAGCCCCCCAATCAAACCGATGAAAGCGATGTGGGCTCCGACGCGAGCGGCATCCAGTGAGATGTTGAGGTTGCTGCCGCCGATGGTCTCGATGATGACGTCAGCGCCCCGTCCGGCTGTGACATCCCGCACCGTCGCACCGACGTCCTCCGACGTGTAGTCGATCATGATGTCAGCGCCCAGGCGCTGGGCCCGGTCCAACTTCGTTCGGTCACTTGACGTGATGACCACCCGAGCACCGATGGCCCGGGCGATCTGAAGCGCGAACAGTGCCACCCCGCCGGTTCCGTGAATGAGCACCGTGTCGTCGGGCGCGACGCCGGCTCGCGTTGTGGCGTGCCAAGCGGTGACGCCGGCGATCGGCAGTGTGGCCGCCTGCTCGTCGTTCAGGTTGCGCGGGGCATGAGCGGCTTCGTCCTGGTCGACCAACGCGTAGCCAGCGAGAAAGCCGCGATTCGTAGGTCCGCCGACAGGCGACACATACACGTCCTCCGTCAGTGTCCCCGTCCGCCACTTGGGCAGGTAGGTCGGAAGGATGCGATCGCCGACGCCGAAGCGGGTGACATCTTCGCCGGTGGCCACGACCAGGCCGCAAGCGTCGGAGATCGGCACGATCGCTTTCGGTGGGCGCCACCCGTCGACGCCGTTGACGACCAGCAGGTCTCGGTAGTTGAGGGAGAGCGCAGAGACTTGTACGAGCACGTCCGTCGGCCCCGGAGTCGGTCGAGGAGTCATGTGGTGGCGAAGATTGTCGATCCCGTCACCCGCGGTCGTCCAGGCGAAGGTATCGATGTCCAGCTTGCTCGACACTGCACTCCCTCAGTCCGCGGGTCGGTCAAGCATCGCAATGGATAAGACAGTATGCGAGGCAACGACCGAAACTGTCAGCGGGCTCATCTAGATTCGTTGGTATGTTCGATGGTCGCCTGGAGGACCGAGTCGGGGTACTGGTCGCCGCGGAGGCGAATCTGCGCGCCCGCCGGGACGCTGATGTCGAGCTCCTCCAGGTGGCTCTGGGCTGGGCGGATCTGCACCTCGAGGAAAGCTTGCCGGCGCCGGCTGACGAGATCGAGGCGCGTCGGCGTCGGCTGGCTGACCGGGTCGGCGTGCGGATGGGTGGCGCGGGGACGCCGCTGGTGATGGCCCACTGTCCGGCCGAGCTGGGCGCGGTGCTGGAGACCACCTACGCCGGTGCCCGGCATCTGATCGCCGATGCACTCGACCTGCGGGACCGGCTGCCCCGGCTGTGGAAGACGGTTCGCCAGGGCCGGGTGGCGGCGTGGAAGGCGCGGCGGGTGGCCGCCGCCACCCGCACCCTGACCACCGGCCAGGTCGCCGAGGTCGATGCCGTGGTGCACGAGGTGATCGCCAGTCTGGGGTGGTCCCGGTTCGAGGCAATCCTGGACGCCACCATCAAGCACACCGACCCCGACGGCGCCCGGGCCGCCGAGCAGGACGCGGCCACCCGACGGTTCGTGGCAGTGGGGCGGGCCAACGACCACCACATCCGGACCTTGATCGCGCGCGGGACCAGCCTGGACATCCTGTCGTTCATGGCCGCGGTCAACCGGATCGCCGACCTCCTCGGCGCCGAGGGCGACGCGGACTCCATCGATATTCGCCGTTCCAAGGCCATCGGGGTTCTCGCTCGTCCTGCGCATGCCCTCGAGCTCCTCGCGCGCCACCAGTCCGAGGACTCGGCTGAAGCCGCTAACAGGAATGGTGACCCGGACCCGGAGGGGGATGGCTACCTGTCGTCACCCCCCGACTCGCCACGTCGTCGGGAGGGTCACCGCTGTGGTTGCGCCCCGCGGATCCGGCTGCACGTGCATCTCACCGACGCCGCCCTGCGCGGCGCGGACCCGCGGGCCGTGTGTCGAATCGAGGGCCTCGGCCCGGTCACTGCGCGTACCGTCCGGGACTGGCTGGGCCGGACTGATGCGTCCGTCACCCTCCAGCCTGTAGTGCTGCCCGATCCGCCACCCGTCGACGGCTACGAGATCCCGCAAGCAATCCGCGATGCCCTGGCCGCCCGCCACCCCGCCAGCGTGTACCCCGGGTCGCAGAGTGCCGGACCGGCCGTCGACCTGGACCACACCACCGCCTACGTTCCACTGGAGAAGGGCGGCCCGCCCGGTCAGACCGGTGTCGGCACGCTGGGTCCGCTGGCCCGAAGGGAGCACCGGCACAAGACGTTCGGCCACCTCAAAGTCCGGCAGCCGGTCCCGGGCGTCTACTTCTGGCGCAGCCGGCACGGCTGGGTCTGGCTGGTCACCAACACCGGCACTCACGCCCTCGGCCGAGGCCCAGGAGCAGACGCCTTCTGGCAAGCCGCCGCACCGAGGGCCGAACCGGCACCCCGACAGACCACGGCTCGCCCGCGAACCGGAGCGCCGCTCCGCCACCGGATCGACCTGATCCACCCCAGCGCCAAGGCCCAGCTCATCCTGCGCACGTGAACAGCGCCGATAGCGTGAGGTGCATGCGCTGGACGAGGACGATCACAGTCGTCGACTGCCACGCCGAGGGCGAGAGCGGTCAGGTCGTCGTGGGCGGGGTGCCGCCAGTCCCGGGGGACACCGTCTTCGACAAGCGGGTGTTCCTGCAGGACCAGGCCGACGATCTGCGACGGATGATCTTGTTCGAGCCCAGGGGTGCACCTCACCACAACGCCAACATCCTGGTCCCGTCGAACCATCCGGACGCGGCGATGGGCTACATCATCCTGGAGTCGACCGAGTATCCAGCGATGTCGGGTTCGAACACCATCTGCGTCGCCACGGTGCTGCTGGAGACCGGCATCCTGCCGATGACCGAACCGACGACCGAGCTCACGCTGGAGTCCCCGGCCGGCTTGATCAACGTCACCTGCGACTGCCGGGACGGCAAGGTCGAGCGGGTGCGATTCGTCAACCAGCCGGCGTTCTGTTACTACCTCGACACCGACATCGAGGTGCCCGATCTTGGCCGGCTGACCGTGGACGTCGCCTACGGCGGCATGATCTACGTGCTGGTCGAGGCGGCCCGGTGGGATTCGAGCTGACCCCGGCCGAGGCCCGGAAGATCTGCGAACTCGGCCAGGTGATCAAGAAGGCGGCGGCCGAACAGTTGGAGGCGGTGCACCCGACCAACCCGGAGATTCCCGGGATCACCCAGGTCGAGTTCACCGGCCCCTGCTGCGCGAGGGTGACGGCTTGCGCTCACGGAACGCCGTCGTGGTCTCCCCGGTCGGCTCGACCGTTCCCGTGCGGGACCGGCACGTCGGCCCGGCTGGCCGCGCTGCACGCCAAGGGCTGCTCGAGGTCGGTCAGCCGTTCCTCCACGAGTCGGTGATCGGCACCGGTTCGACAGCTCGATCCTCTCCACCACGAGGTCGGTCCTTACGCGGCGGTCATTCCACCGTCGCCGGCCAGGCCTGGATCACCGGGCTCTACCAGTTCGGCCTGGACCCGACCGATCCGTTCCCGCGCGGCTTCACCGTCGCTGACAGCTGGCTCCGCCAGATCGACGACCTGCCGCCGGTCCACACCGCCGCCGAATGACGTCGCCATGAGAATCGAGGCCTACGCCGGCCGCTCCGTGGTGCCCGGCGCGGCGGACGGCGAGCTGCTCCACGCCGATGTCGGGCTGAGCTTCATGGGCGGGGTCGATTCGTCGACCGGGCGGGTGATCGACACCCACCACCCGCTGCACGGGCAGAGTGTGGACGGCAAGGTGCTGGCGCTGCCCAGCGGCCGCGGCTCCTGCTCCGGGAGCGCCACGCTGTTCGAGCTGCTTCTCAACGGGCACGCCCCGGCGGCGCTGATCTTCAGCGCGGACGAGCCGATCCTCACCCTCGGGGTCATCCTGGCCGCCGAGGTGTTCGGAATCAGCATCCCGGTCGTCCGGCTCAGCCCGGTCGACTTCGCGCAGCTGCGCTCGGCGTCTCGGGTGTCGGTCCGCGACGGGACGGTGACCGTGACCGATGCGACCGCCCCACCTGACAGCGCCGACCTCCGCTGCCCGATCTGGACCTGACCAATTTCCGACTGTCCGACCACGACCACCAGGTGCTGTCCGGGGCCTTCGGCGAGGCCGCCCGACTGGCCATCCGGATGGTCATCCGGGCCGCGCAGCTGGAGGGCGCGCACGATCTGATCGACATCGACCGCGGCCACATCGACGGCTGCTTCTACCAGGGCCCGGCGAGTCTGCGCTTCGCCGAGCGGCTGGTCGAGCTGGGCGGCCAGGTCGCGGTGCCGACGAGCATGAACTCCCTGTGCATCGACCGGCGCCGCTGGCGGAACCAGGGCGTCCCCGCGGAGCTCGGCGAACCGTCCGAGGCTCTGGCCGACGCGTACCTGCGGCTCGGGGTGACCCCGACGTACACCTGCGCCCCCTACCTCCTCGACGACCCGCCGGCCCGCGGCCAGCAGATCGCCTGGGCCGAATCCAACGCGGTCGTCTTCGCCAACGCGGTGATCGGCGCCCGGACGATGAAGTACCCCGACTATCTGGACATTCTCATCGCACTGATCGGCCGAGCCCCCAATGCCGGGGCGCACACCGACGCCGGGCGGCGGGCGACCGTGCAGATCGCGATCGACATGCCGGTCGAGCAGTTCGACGACGCGTTCTATCCGACGCTGGGCTATCACGTCGGGACGATCGCCAGCAACGACGTCCCGGTCCTCACGGGATTGGAACTCACCGCCCCGACCACTGACGATCTCCGCGCGTTCGGCGCGGCGTTCGCCACCACGTCGGCCGCGGCCATGTTCCACATCGTCGGCGTCACTCCGGAAGCGCCGACCCTCGACGCGGTGACCGATCCGGCCGAGCCGGTCCGGCGGGTGCGGGTCGGCGCCGCCGGGCTGGCGCGGACGTGGGAAGAGCTGAACAGCGCCAACGGCACGCGTACCGAAATGGTCGCCCTCGGCAACCCGCACTTCTCGCTGACCGAATTCGCGCGGCTCGCCGATCTGTGCGACGGCCGCACGAAATCCCCGGATGTCGAGCTGGTCGTGACGACGAGCCGCAGCATCCACGCGAAAGCCGAACGGGCCGGCCTCGTCGCCCGCCTGGAGCAGTTCGGCGCCCGCCTGCGTCAACGACACCTGCTGGTGCCTGATCGGCGAGCCGGTGGTCACGCAGCGACGTCGCGGACGATCACGACGAGCTCGGCCAAGTACGCCCACTACGGCACTGCGGCCGTCGGGCGCGGGTTCCACCTCCGCAGCCTGGCCGGCTGCGTCGATGCCGCCTGCACCGGTGACGCCGGCACCGCCCTACCGGCCTGGCTTGGCTCGCCGCATTACCGCGCGAGGTAGCCGCCGTCGACAACCAGCTCCGACCCGGTGACGAAGCTCGAGTCCTCCGAGGCCAGGAACACGACGGCACCGGAGATCTCGCTCGGATGGGCGCGTCGCCGCAGCGGGGTGTCCGGGATGACCCCGCCCTCCTTCTCGTGCTCGTTCATCGGCGTGGAGACACCGCCGGGGACGATGACGTTGACCCGGATGTTGTCCCCGGCCAGCTCCAGCGCGGCGACCTTGGTCAGCGCGATGAGTCCGGCCTTGCTGGCGCAGTAGGCCGCGTACCCCGGCGCCCCCACCACGCCGAAGATCGACGCGATGTTGATCACCGACCCACCATCCTGAGCTGGGGCTCGCATTCCTGGCACCACGGCTTGGATGCCCAGCATCGCGCCCGTCAGGTTGACGGCGAGCGTGGTGTCCCACTTGTCGCGCGCCTGCTCCGCGATGGGTGCGACGTGGATGATCCCCGCGTTGTTGATCAAGACGTCGATCCCACCGGTCTTTTGGCCGATCTCCCGGCAGAGCGCCTGCCATGCGGCTGCGTCGGTCACGTCCAGCCCTCGGTAGGTGACGTCCAGACCCTCGCCTTGCAACCGTTCGGCGAGGGCGCCGCCCTCGTCGTGCAGCACGTCGCACGCGAACACCGTCGCCTGCTCCCGCGCGAGCCGCTCCGCGTGCGCGGCCCCCTGGCCACGCGCGCCGCCGGTGATCAGGACGGTCTTTCCCGTCAGCCTTCCGGTTGCTCCCGACGTCATCACGGTTCGTCCTTCGGGTCGGCGGAGTCGGCGTGGCAGGGTGTGGGTCACCAATGCCGGTGCAGGAACTCGAGAAAGGGCAGTACGTGCCGGAGCGGCAGCCTAGCGTGCAGCAGCTGACGTACTTCCTTGCCTCGGTTCAGCATGGCTCGTTCGCCGCCGCCGCGCAGAGTCTCTACATCGCGCAGCCCAGCCTGTCGGACCAGATCCGACGGCTCGAGGCGGTGCTGGGCGTGCGGCTCTTCACGCGGACGAACCGACGGCTGCAGCTCACCGACGCCGGCCGGATGGTCGTCCCGTGGGCTCAGCGGGTGCTGGCCGATCTCGACGAGCTCACGAGCGCCGTCCGCGACATCCGTGAGCTCGCCGGCGGCACGGTCGCGTTCGGGACGTTCAGCAGCGCCCATCTCTACCTGCTGCCCGCGCTCACCGCCGAGTTCCACGTGCGGCATCCGGACGTCCAGATCCGAGTGCAGGGCCTCAACTCCTCGGAGGTTGCCGCTGCCGTACGGGCCGGAAGCCTCGAGGCCGGACTGGTCCAGCTCCCTATCGACGACCAGGGGCTGTGGGTGAGTGCCCCGGTACTGACCGACACCGTGGTGTACGTGAGTGCCGACCCGTCCCGAACCACGAGCCCGGTCACCGTGGAGCAGCTGTGCCGGGCCCCGCTGATCTTGTCCGAGGCGCACTGGGCGCGCGACGACCCGCTGCGCCGAACGCTGACCGAGAGGGCCCAGCGCGCGGGCGTCGCCCTGGATCCGGCCTTTGAGGTGGAGTTCCAGACCGCCGCCGTCGAAATGGCGGCCGAGGGTGTCGGAGACGCGCTGGTGTCGTACCTCGTCACGCAGTGGCGGGGCTACCCCTCAGGTCTGCACTGGGCCTCGCTCGACCCGGCTCTCGAGGAGCACTTCGCCTTCGTCACCCGTCGTAGCGGCGCTCTGTCCCCGGCGACGCGCGCGTTCATGGCGTTGGCGGAGCAGCACATCCGAGCCCTACAGGACCTGGCCGACGCCGGACGCGGCTAGTCCAAGCAAGGGGGACGACCCCCTTGAACCCCCGCAGGGCGTGACGCGACATCGATTCAGGAGACACGCCCTAGTCCCATCTGATCAAGGCTGATCCTTGAGCTGACCTCGCGAAACAAGGCTTTACCACCGGCTGGGGTCTTGGCACCCTGGAGGCATGTCTTTGGGAGAACCGTCGTGCGCCGTCATCACCGGCGCCGCCAGCGGTATGGGCCTGGCCACCGCCCGGCACTTCCTCGCCGAGGGCTGGAGAGTGGTCGCGGTCGATCGGGCCGAATCGGCACTTGACGCCGCGGCCGCCGACCTGGCGTCCGACCGCCTGCTGACCGTGGCGGTCGACGTCACCGACCGGGCGGCACTGGAGACCGCGCTCGACCGCGTCGGAGACGATCCACCGCTGCGGGCCGTGGTCAATGTGGCCGGCATCTATCCGCCGACCACCCTCGCGGACTTCACCGAGGCCGCCTATCGGCGCATCTTCGATGTCAACGTGCTCGGCACGCTCAACGTCTGCGCCGTCACCGCGCCGCGGCTTGCGGCGGCGGGCGGCGGCGCCATCGTCAACTTCGCCTCGGTCGACGCCCTCGCGGTCTCCCCGGGCCAGCTCGTCTACAGCGCGTCCAAGGCCGCGGTCATGTCGATCACGCGTTCCCTGGCGGTGGAGCTCGCCCCGGACGGCATCACCGTGAACGGTGTGGCTCCCGGTTGGGTCGACACCCCCGGCAACGCCGCCACCGGACGGATGGCTGAGGTCGTCTCGTCCATCCCGCTCGGCCGCGTCTCCCAGCCCGACGAGATCGCCCACTGGGTGTGGCAGCTCGTCCAGGGCCCGTACGTCACCGGGGAGACCTTGGTGATCAGCGGCGGGAGCCTCATCCGATGATCATGACCACTACCCGTAGGGAGGGACGATGACGCGCTACTGCGTGATCGGCGCCGGCGCAGCCGGGCTGGCCGCCGTGAAGAGTCTGGCCGAGTCCGGCCGCGAAGTCGACTGCTTGGAGCAGACCGACCGGGTGGGCGGCCACTGGAACACCGACTACGACGCGCTGCACCTGATCACCTCGCGGGACGTCACCGGCTACGAGGGCTTCCCGATGCCCGCGGACTACCCGCTGTTCCCCTCCCGCGACCAGGTGCTGGCCTACCTCAACGCGTACGCCGACCACTTCGCGCTCCGTCAGCACATCCGCTTCATGACGAGCGTCGCGTCGGTTGTCCCGGTCCCGGTCGCGACGACGGGGTCGATCGGATCGGCCGGCTGGATCGTCACGACCGCCGACGGCCAGGCGCAGTACTACGACGGCGTGTTCGTGGCCAACGGGCACCTGCACGACCAGCGCATTCCCGATGTCCCCGGCACCTTCACCGGCAAGCAGATCCACTCCGGCTCGTACGGCAACACCAGCGACATCGACGGTGACCGTGTCCTCGTGATCGGCTCCGGCAACTCCGGCTGCGACATCGCCGTCGACGTCGCGCAGAGCCGGCTCACGACCGCGATCTGCGTGCGGCGCGGGCACTTCTTCCAACCCAAGACGTTCTTCGGCGTCCCCCGGGCGGAGCTCGGGTTCCTGCGCGAGTTCACCTTCGAGGAGCAGGACCTGCTCACCCGGCTGTTGATCCGCGTGTCCAAGGGGACCTGGGAGAACTATCCCGGCCTCCCCGAGCCGCCGTTCCGGACGCTCGCGGAGGGCACGCCGGTGGCCAACGACCTGCTGCTGTACTGGATCCACCACGGCCGGATCAGCGTCGTCCCCGGTCTGGGTCGTTTCGAGGGTCGAACGGTGCACTTCGTCGACGGCACGAGCCGCGAATTCGACACGATCATCTGGGCGACCGGCTTCCACCCCACTGTGCCGTTCCTCGATCCGGCGCTGGTGCAGACGCGCGGCGGAGTCCCGCTGCGGACGGCCGGGGGAGTCGTGCCGGCCGGACTCGACCGGCTCTACCTGATCGGCATGGCCGCGCCGCGGGGACCGCAGATCATGTTGTATCCCATCCAGTCCCGCCTCGCGCTGGCGATGGTGCAGCTGTGGGAGGACGGTTGGGAAGGTTCCCTCGCCGCCGCCTTCGAAGCCGAGCAGGGGCTCGACGACCGGATCGACATGATCCGTCCGGACTGGGAGGCGCAGATGAGCCACGCCCGGGAACTCCTTCTCGCCTGGACGGGCCAAGTGCGCGCGAGGACCCGCGCTCTGGTCTGACGGCAGTGCGCCTTCGCCTGTGCAAGGTCTATCTTCGGCGCAGGATTAGGGACAAAGCGGCAGTTGGTTGTCCAGTGCTTGCATGGGAACTAGCGTGCGAGTACGCCGGCAGATGATCGGCGAGGCAGGAGCATTGGCCCGTGACAACGTCGTCCACAATGGGTTCCGATGCTGCCGTCCCGCACGCGGTAGGAGCGGCGGCAGCCAGCGTCTGGGGAGACGAGACCGAGATTGCCGCGGCAGCGGTGGCTCTGGCCAGCCGCCGCATCAGCAAGGCTTCTGACCCCAAGACGACGGCACGACCAGCCTCCGAGCTGCAGGCAGATACCGGCCAGACCATAACGCCGGAGGGTCTGGGGGCCGATGAGGTGCTGCGCATCTTTGAAGACGTGATCGCCCCCGCGACGCGGGCGCAAGACGATCCAATGAATCTTGCGTATATTCCGGCCGCGCCAACTCGCGCAGCATTGGCCTTCGACGCCGTCGTGAGCAGCTACAACATCTTCGCCGGGACTTGGGAGTCCGGAGCCGGTGCGATCTTCGCGGAGAACCAGGCACTCGCGTGGCTGGTCGAGCTGCTCGGGCTGGCCGCAGACGGCGGGGGGATGCTTCATCTCTGGCGGCACCACCGGCAATCTTTCGGCGCTCGTTGCCGCCCGGCAGTTCGCACGAAGCCAGCGCGGCCAGCACCCAGTGGGGCAGTGGCGGCTGGCCTGCGCCGCACAGGCGCATTCCTCGGTTCGGGCGGCTGCGTCCGTGCTGGACGCTGAAGTGGTGATCGTGCCCGAGAATGAGCGAGGTCAGCTCACCGGCGAAGCCCTTCAATCCGCGCTGACCAGATCTCATGACGTGTTCGCCGTAGTCGCCTCGGCGGGCACCACGAACGCTGGCATCGTCGATGACCTCACCGGTATCGCCGACGTTTGCGAACGGTATGGGATCTGGATGCACGTCGACGGAGCGTACGGCGGTGCGGCGCTCGCGGCTCCGAGCGTGCGGCACCTCTTCGCCGGAATTGAGCGTGCCGACAGCTTCATCGTCGACCCACACAAGTGGCTCTTCGCGACCTACGACTGCTGCGCCCTGCTCTACCGACAACCAGAGCTCGCACGCGCGGCCCATGCGCAGCAGGCCGGCTATCTTGACGCGATTGATCGCGAGGTCTGGAACCCGTGGGACTACGGCGTGCACTTGAGTCGACGGGCCCGCGGCCTGCCGTTCTGGTTCAGCCTGGCGACACACGGCAGCAACCGGTACGCCGCGGCGATCGAGCAAACCCTGGCAACGGCTCGGGCCGTCGCAAGCGGGATTCGGACCATCCCTCAGCTGTCCTTGCTGTGGGAGCCCATCTTGTCTGTGGTGCTGTTCGAGCGGCCGGGATGGGACGACGATGCTTACCGCCGGTGGTCTCGGCGACTCGCACTCGAGGGCCGGATTCTCTGCATCCCGACGCGGTGGCAAGGCCGCACCGCCCTGCGGCTGGCCTTCGTGAACCCGGCGACCGAGGCCCACCGCGTACTGGAGGTCCTCGCCGAGACCACTGCCGACCCGACTGGCAGCGCCTAAATCCGCCGGAGTCGGCTGCAGGAACCTACGTGCACGCAGGTTGCGGCGGTCTGCATAGGTTGCAACGTGTGCAGACCGTGAGAAACTGTGCAGACCGCGGGCCGGCGCCGCGTCGATCACGCACCCGCGCGGGGTGACCAGCTGGCAGGTGACCCGGGCTGTACAGACCCGCTCGCCGGCGTCGTCGGTGATCACGATTTCGTAGCTGGCAACCATCCGGCCCAGACGCAGGGCTGTGGCGGTCCCCGTGACCCAACCGGCGGTCACCGAGCGGTGGTGTGTCGCATTGATGTCCACCCCGACCGAGATCCGCTCCGGCTGCGCGTACATGAACGAGCCCAGTGAGGCGAGGGTCTCCGCCAGCACGCAGGAGGCGCCGCCATGCCAGAGCCCGTACGGCTGGGTATTGCCTGCAACGGGCATCCGTCCGATCACGCGCTCGGGCGTTAGCGCGAGCAGCTCGAAACCCATCTTGGTGTCGAGGGCACTGTTCAGCTCGGCATATTCGGCGGGTAGGTCTTGCCGCTCATCGATCGGAGTCACGGGCTCAGACTAGTGAGGCCGCGCCCGTCAGTACACGCAGCTAGAGTCGGCATGTGCCGACCACGACTCAGTTAGCTCCTGCGCCTGCCAGGGAGCTGTCGACACGGCCGAAGCTGATGCTGATCGACGGTCACTCGATTGCCTATCGCGCCTTCTACGCACTTCCCGTCGAGAACTTCTCGACTCAGACCGGTCAGCACACCAATGGTGTGTTCGGGTTCACCTCGATGTTGATCAATGTGTTGCGAGACGAGAAACCGACCCATCTCGGCGTTGCTTTCGACGTCTCGCGCCACACGTTCCGCTCTGAGATCTACAGCGAGTACAAGGCGAATCGCTCCACGACCCCTGATGAGTTCAGAGGTCAGCTCGATCTGGTCAAAGAGGTGCTGCAGGCTCTCAACATCGCCTATGTGGAAAAGGAAGGCTTCGAGGCTGACGATGTCATCGCGACACTCGCGACACAGGCCGAAGCGGCTGGTTATGAGGTCTTGATCTGCACCGGCGACCGCGACGCGTTCCAGCTGGTCAGCGACAACGTGACCGTGCTGTATCCACGCAAGGGCGTGTCCGATCTGGCTCGGATGACGCCCAAGGCCGTCGAGGAGAGATACTTTGCGACCCCGGCTCGATATCCAGACCTGGCGGCGCTGGTGGGGGAGTCCAGCGACAATCTGCCCGGTGTCCCGGGCGTCGGGCCGAAAACTGCCGCCAAGTGGCTGGAGATGTACGACGGATTGGAGGATCTTGCCGCGCACGCCGGTGAGCTCAAGGGCAAGGCGGCGGAAGCGTTCCAGGAGCGGGTCAACGATGTGCTGCGCAACCGGCAAGTCAACAGGTTGGTGTGTGATCTTGACCTGCCGCTGAGCCTCGACGATATGGAACGACGCCCCTGGGACCGGGAGGCGACTCACCAGCTCTTCGATGGCCTGGAGTTTAGGGTGCTGCGCGATCGACTGCTCGAGGCGCTGCCCAACGAAGACGAGGTGGTGCCAGAAGGTGGCTTCGACCTCGATGCGGCCCGACTGGAGCCTGGAGAGCTGGGAGGCTGGCTTGCCGAGCACGCCGCAGGTGAGCGGACCGGCGTCGACGTCATCGGCCATTGGGGCTCTGGGACCGGCGATGCCACAGCCCTCTCGCTGGCTGCTGCCGACGGCGCCGCGGCGTACGTCGTGGTTGCCGACCTCGGCTCCTCTGATGAGAACGCGCTCGCGAACTGGCTCGCTGATCCCGATCGCCACAAGGCGATGCACGACGCCAAAGGCGCGCTCTTGGCTATCTGGGCCCGCGGTTGGGAGCTCGCCGGCCTGACCTCGGACACTCAGCTGGCCGCTTATCTCACCCGCCCTGATCAACGCACCTTCGACCTCGCTGATCTGACTATTCGCTATCTCAAGCGGGAGCTCCGGGTCGAGGGCGCACCTGAACTGGACGACCCGAACCAGCTGGCGCTCGACTTCGGCGATGACGACTCAGGCGCCAGGCTGGCTGCTCAGGCCTCGATGGTCCGCGCCCGAGCTGTCATCGACCTGGCAGATGCGCTGGACACCGAGATCGAGCAGCGCAATGGCACCAGCCTGCTGTACGGCGTGGAGCTTCCGCTGCTTCGCACGTTGGCCCGCATGGAAAAGACCGGCGTGGCCGTGGACGTCGAGCATCTCGAGGCACTGGAGGCCGGGTTCGGAGCCACCGTCAATCGAGCCGCCAGCGAGGCGTACCAGGTGCTGGGCAAGCAGATCAATCTCGGTTCACCCAAACAGCTCCAGGTCGTGCTGTTCGATGAGCTGGGAATGCCGAAGACCAGGCGTACCCGTACCGGCTACACCACCGACGCGGAGGCGCTGCAGCAGCTCTATGTCAAGACCGAGCACCCTTTCCTGGCGCATTTACTGGTGCATCGGGACGCGATCCGGCTCAAGCAGACCGTCGAGGGCCTGCTCAAGGCGGTGGCCGACGACGGCCGGATCCATACCACGTATGCGCAGACCATCGCGTCCACCGGACGTCTCTCCAGCACCGATCCGAACCTGCAGAACATTCCGATACGTACCGAGGAGGGTCGCCGGATCCGGCAGGCGTTCATCGTGGGCGAGGGTTACGACGCCCTGATGTCGGCGGACTACTCGCAGATCGAGATGCGCATCATGGCCCATGCGAGCGAGGACGAGAGCCTGATCGAGGCGTTCAAGTCAGGAATGGACTTCCATACCGTCACCGCATCGCGGGTCTTCGGTGTCGAGCCCGGGAAGGTCACCCCCGCTGAGCGGGCCAAGATCAAGGCGATGAACTACGGTCTGGCGTACGGGCTCAGCGCGTACGGACTCAGCCAGCAGCTGAACATCGAGGTGTCCGAGGCGAAGGCGCTGATGGATGAATACTTCGAACGGTTCGGCGACGTGCGCACCTACCTGCACTCCTTGGTGGCCGATGCGCGGCGTACGGAATACACCGAAACCATCCTGGGTCGCCGCCGTTACCTGCCGGATCTGATGAGCGACAATCGCCAGCGGCGCGAGATGGCCGAACGGATGGCGTTGAATGCACCCATTCAAGGATCGGCTGCGGACATCATCAAAGTGGCCATGCTGGATGTGGAGAAGGCACTCGACGACGCTGGCATGCGGAGTCGGATGTTGCTCCAGGTCCATGACGAGCTGGTCTTCGAGATCGGGCCGGGGGAGCGCGACGCGCTCGAAGAGCTGGTACGCACCAAGATGGGCCTAGCCGTTGCCCTCAACGTCCCGCTGGATGTGTCAGTGGGTGTGGGGCGGTCCTGGCATGATGCCGCGCACTAAATCCATCGTTGCATCAGTGCATCATCGACTTGATGCTATGATGCAACGCATGCGCACCACGATCACTCTCACGCCTGAGGTTGAGGCTCTGGTCAAGAAGGCCATGGCCGAGCGGAAGATGTCATTCAAGGAGATCGTCAACGAGGCTCTCCGTCGTGGGCTCGGCGGGGCTCCAAGTGGCCGAAAGGTAGAGCTTCCAACGTTCGACATGGGCCGCTCCCAAAATCTCCCTCGACAAGGCCACACAACTGGCCGCCGCCCTCGAAGACGAGGAGATCCTACGCAAGATGTCTATCGCGCGATGAAGCTCGTCGACACCAACGTCTTGCTGTATGCAGCAGATCGCAGGTCGCTCCACCATGAGTCCGCACGCGGCTGGCTTGAGCGAACGCTTGCCTCGGGCGACCCATTGCTCCTGCCGTGGGTGTGCATCATCGGCTTCATCAGGATCAGTACTCTCCCGAGCTTCTTTCCCCAACCGTTATTGGTGTCTGATGCCATGCGCTTCGTGCAGCCGCTCCTCAACGCTTCGAGTGTGATCGTGCCCGAGCCAGACGCGCGTCATCTCGACCGCATCGAGATGCTACTGACCTCATTAGGTCGAGCTGGAAACCTGGTCACTGATGCCCACCTAGCTGCACTCGCGTTGCAATACAACGCGAGCGTGGTGAGCTATGACCACGATTTCGCCCTGTTCCCTGCTGTGCGTTGGGAGCGCCCGCCGCCCGTCCCAGCGGACTGACGGCGCACGTGTTTGACCCTGTTTGGCGCGCAGCGCTAACCTGAACCGTCGCTGTGGCCTGCGCGACTTCGAATGGAGTAGGTCACGCTCGTACGGGTCGGATTGTCGTCAGCTGCTGGTTGAACCTCTTCGTGTGTACGGATCGGGTCACAGCCACGCCCACAACATCATCAACCATTCCCGGAGCCCTACTACATGACGTCCTCCCTTGAGGCACCACCACAGGTCGCCATCGACGACCTAGGTTCACCCGAAGCCTTCCTTGAGGCAATCGACAAGACCATCAAGTACTTCAATGACGGCGACATCGTCACCGGCACCGTTGTCAAGGTGGACCGAGACGAGGTTCTTCTCGATATCGGCTACAAGACAGAAGGGGTCATCCCGTCCAAAGAGCTCTCGATCAAGCATGACGTCGACCCGTTCGAGGTAGTCAGCGTTGGCGATGAAGTCGAGGCGCTCGTCCAGCAAAAAGAGGACAAGGAAGGCCGCCTCATCCTTTCCAAGAAGCGCGCCCAGTACGAGCGCGCCTGGGGGACGATCGAGAAGATCAAGGAGGAGGACGGGGTTGTCACCGGCCAGGTCATCGAGGTCGTCAAGGGCGGATTGATCATCGACATCGGTCTGCGGGGCTTCCTGCCCGCTTCGCTGGTGGAGATGCGGCGGGTCCGTGACCTGCAGCCCTACGTCGGCATGGAGCTCGAGGCCAAGATCATCGAGCTGGACAAGAACCGTAACAACGTGGTGCTGTCGCGCCGCGCCTGGTTGGAGCAGACCCAGTCTGAGGTCCGCCAGAATTTCCTTACTCAGCTGCAAAAGGGCCAGATCCGGCGCGGCGTCGTCTCTTCCATCGTCAACTTCGGCGCGTTTGTCGATCTTGGCGGTGTGGACGGTCTGGTGCACGTCTCAGAGCTGTCCTGGAAGCACATTGACCACCCCTCCGAAGTGGTCGAGGTGGGCCAGGAGGTCACCGTCGAGGTGCTCGACGTTGACATGGACCGCGAGCGTGTTTCGCTGTCCCTCAAGGCGACTCAGGAAGATCCGTGGCAGGCGTTCGCTCGCACCCATCAGATCGGTCAGATCGTTCCCGGTCGGGTCACCAAGCTGGTGCCATTCGGCGCGTTCGTGCGAGTGGAGGAGGGCATCGAAGGTTTGGTGCATGTCTCCGAGCTGGCAGAGCGGCATGTGGAGATTCCAGAGCAGGTGGTCCAGGTCAGCGACGACGTCATGGTCAAGATCATCGACATCGACTTGGAGCGCCGGCGGATCTCGCTGTCGTTGAAGCAGGCGAACGAAGGCGTCGACGCCACTGCTGACGACTTCGACCCGACTCTTTACGGCATGGCTGCGTCCTACGACGACCAGGGCAACTACCTCTACCCCGAGGGCTTCGACCCGGAGACCGGCGAGTGGCTGGACGGCTACGAGGAGCAGCGCGCGGCCTGGGAGCGGCAGTACGCCGAGGCGCATGCCCGTTGGGAAGCGCATAAGAAGCAGGTGGAAGATGCCGAAGGCGCGAGCCCGCCATCATCATCGAATTACACCTCCGGTGCCGAGCCGGCACCGGTTCCAGCCGGACCGGAGGGTTCGCTTGCTTCCGACGAGGCTCTGCAGGCGCTGCGTCAGAAGCTAACCGGCGGCAGCTGATCAGCCCGGGTCTCCTGTCATAACCCAACCCTGCAGCCGAATAGGCTGCTGGTCATGGTGCGGGTAGCTCTCACCGGCGGCATCGCGTCCGGGAAGAGCATGGTCGCTGCAGAGCTTGCCGCTCGTGGTGCGCTCATCATCGACGCCGACGTGCTGGCCCGTGAGGTAGTGGAGCCAGGTACCTCAGCACTTGCTGCGATCATCGACCGGTTTGGTCCGCAGGTACTCAGCGACGGGCGACTCGACCGTGCGCTGCTGGGCCAGATTGTCTTCGCTGATCCGCTCGCGCGGCGGGATCTCGAGCGAATTGTGCACCCTGCGGTTCGGGCCCGGGCCGGCGAGCTCGAGCGGGCCGCCGGCGCCGCTGCAGTCGTGGTGCATGTCATCCCACTGCTGGTCGAGACCGGCCAGCAGGAAGACTTCGATCTTGTCATCACCGTCGATGTTGATCATGAAACTCAGACCCAGAGGCTGATGAGGCGTAGTGGGCTCACCCGCGCTGAGGCCGAGTCCAGGATTGCCGCTCAGGCCAGCCGCGAAGATCGTATGATCGCGGCTGATGTGGTCTTGGACAACACCGGAACCGTGACCCAGCTGAGGGAACAGATCGATGCCCTCTGGGCAGGACTCAGCTCGGCTGGCGCCCGACAATGACATACTCGCAGTGCTCGAGGTCACCGACGTCAGGTCCCTGAGCCGACAGGCTTGTCGACGCCAGATCTCACTCATCAGCTGGCAGGTTCAAGGAGGTCAAGAGTTGGAATGCCCACGCTGTCGGGCTGAGCTCCCCGAAATGGCGCACTTCTGCCACGTTTGTGGGCAAGATCAGCGCTCGGCGGATCTGGCTCGACGGAGGTCCTTTGCCGCCAGGCCCGACGAGCCGGTCGCCTCGTTCGCACTGATCTCCTCGATCATGCCGCGCAGTGCCGGCCAGCGCCCGCAGACGTATCGGATCGCGTTCACCATCGCCATCGTTGTGGCCCTCATTGCAGCGATCTTCGGCGCCATGCCCATCGCGGTGCTGGTCGCTGCCTTTGCCGTGCCCGTGGTCTACATCGTCTACATCTACGACGTCAACCTTTGGGAGGACGAGCCGTTCATCGTCATCGGGCTCGCGTTCTTGCTGACCGGCGCGCTTACCGTGGGTTTCACAGTCTTGTGGACTTATCTCCGTGGGCCGGTGCCGTATGGCACTACCACCTACGACGGTTCCCTGAGTGCGGCACCGACCGTTGGCACCTTCCTGCTGGTGGCATTGGTGGTACCGATTGTGGGCGAGGCGATTCGCCAGATCGGTCCGGTCCTGCTAGCCAGTCGCCCCGAATTCGATGACCTGATGGATGGTCTGAGCTTCGGGGTGATCAGTGGCGTTTCGTACTCCTGCTTCGACACTCTGGTTCGCCAATGGGATCTGCTCACTGGCGGCCTGCAGGGCAGTGATCCCGGCCTGTGGGTGTCATTGATCTTCTTGGAGGGCTTCGTCAAGCCGCTGATTATCGGCACTGCCAGTGGCCTTGCGGTGGCTGAGTTCTCCGGCCTGGGCCGTGGCTATGACGGCTTCACGCCGCGGTACTTCCGCGGGGTCGGCGAGGCGATTCTGGCCAACTGTGCCTATCAGGCCGGTACGTACCTGTTCTCCTTCGTCGGCGACGCGACGCTCGGCGTGGTGTTGAGCATCCTCTGGGGCCTGCTCATCCTCGCGATCTTGATTCTGCGGGTTCGCACCGTGCTGCATGCCGGCTTGATGGAGGCCGCATTGGAACGGTCCGCCCGAGACCGCGGCATGGCGTCGACCACTGAGCTCCAGTACTGCGCGCAGTGCGAGATGCCGCTGCTTGAGCATGCCGCCTTCTGCACCGCGTGCGGCACAGCGGTACGGGTGCAACCCAAGGCGTCGCGGCCCACGGTGGGCGCAGTGCTGAGGACGGCTGGTCCCGAGGAGTCGATCGTTCCCGGATTCGACACGCCAGTGGCCGGCGAGGAGTCAGCGTCGGGCACTCATGTTGCGGCTCGAGCGGCTCCCGATGAGACGAACGTCGTCGAAGAAAGCGGGGGGTCGACTGACCCGCGTGACCGCTTCTACGACGACGAGGAGGGCCGGCCATGACGGAGAACCCGGGTCAATGGGGTCCTCAGGGCGGCTCCCCCAGGGCGGCTACCCGCCGCAGAGCCCCGGCGGCTATCCGCCTCAGCAGCCTGCGGGTTATCCGCCGCAACAGCCTGCGGGTTATCCGCCTCAACAGCCTGCCGGCTATCCGCCTCAGCCGGGCTATCCGCCTCAACAGCCGGGAACCGGAGGTTATCCGCCGCAGGGTGCCTACGCGCCCCAGCCGCCTCCTGGTGGATATCCGCCTCAGCCGCCAGTGGGATACGGACCTCAGGGGGCGGCTGGTGCCCCAGGCACACCAGGTGTACCAGCCAAGAAGAGCCCAGTGATGATCATCGCGATCGTTGCGGCGGCGATCGTCCTGCTGGCAGCCGTCGGCGGCATCATTATGGTGCTGACCCGGGGAGCCGAGCAGCCGCCGGACGTCACCATCACCCCGAGCCAGCCGGCGCAGCCGACAGAGCAGCCAACGCCGGAACCCACAGGGCAGCCAACGACTGCGGAGCCGCAGCCCTCACCTACCGAGACCGCGCAACCGCCTACGGGTGGCGCCATCGATCTCGGCAACGGGATCGAACTCAAACCGGCCGCCGGCTGGCAGGTCAAGAAGGCCGGCGAGAACGTGGCGCAGCTGTCCGACGGCACGAGTGTGTTTCTCGGTCAGTCGCTGCAGCTCGCGCAGTCCACCAACCCCGGCCAGCTGTGCGATGCCTGGCACCGGAATGTCGCCGAGGGAACGTCCAACGGCCAGTACCAGGACTCGAAGGACATCAACGTTGGCACCAGCAGCCTCAAGGCGGCGACATGTGTTGCCCAAGTCACCGTCAGTGGTGGGCAGGGCACGACACAGCTGTACTTGTACTCGCTGGTTTCGGTACGGCAGAGCGACGGTGTGACGGTCATCGGCACGGCGTACTTCACGCCAAACACAGACACCGACCAGCTGAACAAGGACGTCACATCGATGGTCAACTCAATGCTGGAGAGTCAGGTCGCCGGAGGCTGAAGCGTTCGCGAGCGGTGCGATTGACGCGAGCAATCGTTTGTCAGAACTGCCACGTAAGCTCGCGCCATGCGTCCGATTGAAGACCTTCAGCGCACAGTCGCACCTTTCAAGGTGGAGAGCGACTTCGCGCCGTCCGGGGACCAGCCCCAGGCGATCGAGGAGCTAGAGCGTCGGATCACCAGGGGTGAACAGGACGTCGTCCTGCTGGGTGCCACGGGCACCGGTAAAACGGCTACCATCGCCTGGCTCGCGGAACGTGTGCAACGACCGATCCTGGTGATGCAACCGAACAAGACGCTGGCGGCGCAGTTCGCGAATGAGCTCCGGCAGTTCTTTCCCAGAAACGCCGTCGAGTACTTCGTGTCGTATTACGACTACTACCAGCCTGAGGCGTACGTACCGCAGACCGACACCTACATCGAAAAGGACTCCTCGCTCAACGAGGAGGTCGAACGGCTGCGACACTCGGCGACCAACTCCTTGCTCACCCGTCGCGACGTCATCGTGGTGGCTACGGTGTCAGCCATTTACGGCCTTGGTACGCCGCAGGAGTACGTCGGCCGGATGGTCAAGCTCAGGGTCGGCCAGGAGCTGGACAGGGATGCCCTGCTGCGCCGCCTGGTGGGTATCCAGTACGCGCGCAACGACCTCTCCGGCAGCCGCGGGACGTTCCGGGTGCGCGGGGACACCCTCGAGGTGTTCCCGATGTATGAAGAGCTGGCTGTCAGGGTGGAGTTTTTCGGCGACGAGATCGAGAAGCTGAGCACGCTGCATCCTGTCAGCGGCGAGGTGGTCACCGAGGACCATGAGGTCTATCTCTTCCCCGCCAGCCACTACGTTGCAGGCCCGGAGCGGATGGAGCGGGCCATGGTCGGGATCGAGGCCGAGCTTGCTGATCGGCTCGCCGAGCTGGAGCGACTGCAGCGGCTGCTCGAGGCACAGCGGTTGCGGATGCGTACCAGCTATGACATTGAAATGATGCGGCAGATCGGGACCTGTTCGGGCATCGAGAACTACTCGCGGCACATCGATGGTCGAGCGCCGGGCAGCCCGCCGAACTGCCTGCTCGACTACTTCCCGTCAGATTTCCTCCTGGTCATCGATGAGTCGCATGTCAGCGTGCCCCAGATCGGAGGAATGTACGAGGGTGACATGTCCCGGAAGCGGACGCTGGTGGAACACGGCTTCCGGCTGCCAAGCGCGATGGACAACCGGCCGCTCCGCTTCGAGGAGTTCGCTGAGCGCATCGGTCAGACGATCTATCTGTCCGCTACGCCGGGAAACTATGAGCTGGCCAAGTCATCTGGATTTGTCGAGCAGCTGATTCGGCCCACTGGGCTGGTTGACCCCCAAGTCATTGTCAAGCCCACTCACGGCCAGATCGACGATCTGATGGCTGAGATCAGGTTGCGGACCGAGCGGCATGAGCGCGTTCTGGTGACAACTCTCACCAAGAAGATGGCCGAGGATCTCACCGACTATCTCCTTGAGAACGGCATCCGTACGCGATATCTGCACTCCGAGGTGGACACGCTGCAGCGCATTCAGTTGCTGCGTGAGCTGCGGATGGGAGACTTCGACGTTCTTGTCGGCATCAACCTGCTTCGTGAGGGTCTGGACCTTCCGGAAGTGTCGCTGGTCGCCATCCTCGATGCCGACAAAGAAGGGTTCCTGAGAAGCGCGAAGAGCCTGATCCAGACGATCGGCAGGGCCGCCCGCAACGTCTCCGGCGAGGTCCACATGTATGCGGACTCAGTCACCGACTCGATGACCGCCGCAATCGATGAGACCAACCGCCGCCGCGACAAGCAGGTGGCCTACAACCTCGCCAACGGGATCGATCCGCAGCCAATTCGAAAGAAGATTGCCGACATCACCGACATGCTGGCTCGAGAAGACGCGGACACCCGCGACCTCATCGGCGGGCGTCAGCGGGGTCGCGGCCGGGCTCCTGTTCCTTCGCTCGGCGCCAAGGATGTGAGTGCCCAGGCACGGAGGCTGGCAGGGATACCGTCGGGCGATCTCGCGGACCTGGTGCAAGAACTCACCTCACAGATGCACGCCGCCGCAGCCGATTTGCAGTTCGAGCTCGCAGCCCGGCTGCGCGATGAGATAGCGGATCTCAAGCGGGAGTTGCGGCAGATGGTGGAGGCCAACCGCTGACTCCGGATCTGAGGCCACCCGGAGACTGCTGACATACTGAATGGCGGAGGGGAGTATTCCTTCGCGGCGGCATCGTCATCACGGAGCGTTCCGGATAGGAGCTATTCCTTCCAGGACACCCGGTGCCTTCGGCCGGTGAGCCTGGCGGAAGAGACCTCCGAGACCGAATCGTTCCCTGAATCCCGGCTCGGAAGGACTCCATATGGAGGTTCACCTCTACGCGTGGACCATCACAGCCATCGTCATGGTGGCGATTCTCGTCATCGACGTGCTGATCATCGGCCGGCGGCCGCACGAGCCGTCGATGAAGGAGGCCGGCATCTTCGTCGGCATCTACGTGACCTTGGCGGTGCTCTTCGGCTTCGGCGTATGGGCTATCGCCGGCCCACGTTACGCGGGGGAGTTCTTTGCCGGCTGGATTACCGAGTACAGCCTCTCGATCGACAATCTGTTCATCTTCCTGGTCATCATGACCAAGCTCAAGGTTCCGCGTCAGCTGCAGCAGTTTGCGCTGCTGGTCGGCATCATCTTGGCGCTCATTTTCCGCGGCATATTCATCGCATTGGGCGCTGCCGCCATCAATCGCTTCAGCTGGATCTTCTTCGTCTTCGGAGGCTTCCTTATCTGGACCGCGGTGAAGCTCTACCTCGACTACCGCAAGCACGACGAAGACACGGACGAGCCGCCTGACAATGCGGTCTTACGCTTCGTGAGGCATCGGTTCAACGCAACAAAGGACTACCGCGGCACGAAGTTGACGGTGGTGGAGAACGGCAAGCGGATGATCACTCCAATGCTCATCGTGATCATTGCTTTGGGCAGCACAGACTTGCTGTTCGCGTTGGACTCGATCCCCGCGATCTACGGGCTTACCCAGGAGCCCTACCTGGTGTTCGCCGCCAACGTATTTGCGCTGATGGGCCTGCGGCAGCTGTACTTCTTGCTCGGTGGGTTGCTCAGAAGGCTCGTCTATCTGTCGGTTGGCCTGTCGATCATCCTGGGTTTCATCGGCATCAAGCTGATCTTGCACGCGCTGCACTCCTACCATCTTGCGGACTGGGCGCCATGGGATGGCGAGATTCCCATCTGGGTCTCGTTGACCGTGATCATCGTGACGCTCACGATCACCACCGTGGCCAGTCTGGTGAAGTCCAAGCACGACGAAGATCAGCTTGAGCCACGCGTCATTCCTGAGCGAACCGACTAGGCGGCCACTCGGTTGGCGCTGTCCGCACTGGCAGGCTCGATGGCCTGAGCCACCAGCTCCGCCACATCGGTAGTCGGAATGACCGTGATCGTCTCGAGCACATCCTGTGGGACATCGTCAAGATCCGGCTCGTTCCGCTTCGGTACGAAGACGGTGGTGAGACCGGCCCGCTGAGCCGCCAGCAGCTTCTGCTTCACGCCGCCGATCGGCAACACCCGCCCATTCAGCGTGACCTCGCCGGTCATGCCGACGTCGGACCGCACCGGCCTGCCGAGTGCCATCGAGGTGAGGGCTGTCACCATCGTGACACCGGCCGAGGGGCCATCCTTGGGAACCGCTCCCGCAGGAACGTGGATGTGGATCGGTCGGTCCAGGATCGACGGATCGGTGATCCCGAGCTGGTCGGCGTGCGCGCGAACGTAGGAGAGCGCGATCTGCGCCGACTCTTTCATCACATCGCCTAGTTGCCCGGTCAACGTCAGACTGCTCGGTCGTGAACTCTGCGAGGGACCATCCAAAGCGGACGCCTCGATGAACAAGACGTCGCCGCCCAGGCCAGTCACAGCCAAACCAGTAGCCACGCCGGGGATCGAGGTGCGCTCGTGAGCGTCCGGCGTGAACCTCGGCCGACCGAGGTACTCGCGTAAGTTGGACGGCTCGATCACCAAGCCCGGCTGAGCCGTTCCGTGAGCAAGTTTCGTCGCCGCCTTGCGAAGCACTTTGGCGAGCGACCGCTCCATCTGACGTACCCCAGGCTCCCTGGTGTAGTTCGCGGCGATCTCGCGCAACGCGTCATCGCTGACCGTGACCTCCTCAGTGGTCAGCGCCGCACGCTCCAGCTGCCGCGGCAGTAGGAACTGCCTGGCAATGACGATCTTGTCGTCCTCGGTGTAACCGTCGAGGCTGACCAGCTCCATCCGGTCGAGAAGCGCCTGCGGAATCGTCTCGACGACGTTGGCCGTCGCCAGGAACAACACATCGGAGAGGTCGAGGTCAACCTCCAGGTAGTGGTCTCGGAATGTGTGGTTCTGCGCGGGGTCCAGGACCTCCAGAAGGGCAGCCGCCGGGTCGCCCCGATAGTCCGAGCCGACCTTGTCGATCTCGTCGAGCAGCAATACGGGGTTCATTGATCCAGCCTCGGTGATAGCTCGCACGATCCGTCCGGGCAGGGCGCCAACGTACGTGCGGCGGTGACCCCGAATCTCGGCCTCGTCGCGTACCCCGCCGAGGGATACGCGGACGAACTTACGGCCCAACGCGCGCGCGACAGACTCACCAAGCGAGGTCTTACCAACACCAGGCGGGCCTACCAGCGCCATCACTGCGCCCGAGCCACGCCCGCCGATAACCTCCAGTCCGCGCTCTGCGCGGCGGCCGCGAATCGCGAGATACTCCACGATCCGATCCTTGACGTCGTCCAGGCCGTGGTGGTCCGCGTCCAGCACCTCGCGCGCCGCATTGATGTCGGTCGAGTCGGTGGTCTTGGTACTCCAGGGCAGCTCGAGAATCGTGTCCAACCAGGTACGGATCCAGCCGGATTCTGGGCTCTGGTCGCTGGCCCGCTCAAGCTTGCCGACCTCGCGGAGCGCGGCCTTGCGGACGTCATCAGGCAGGTCGGCGCCCTCAACACGTGCTCGATAGTCCTCAGCACCATCAGGCTCGTCCTCGCCCAGCTCCTTGCGGATGGCATTCAGCTGCTGGCGTAGCAGGAACTCGCGCTGGCTCTTCTCCATCCCCTCGCGAACATCGTCGGCGATCTTGTCGTTGACCTCAGTCTCGGCGACGTACGCCTTGGTCCACTCGATCAGCGTGGTCAGCCGTGCGACGACATCGGGCGTTTCCAGCAGCTCGCGCTTCCGCTGGTCACTCAGCCAGGGCGCGTACCCGGCGAGGTCCGCCAGCGTGGACGGATCAGTCACGCGGTTGACGGTGTCAATAACCTGCCAGGCGTCGCGACGCTGCAGGGTGGCAATAACGAGTCCCTTGTATTCGGCGGCGAGCTTGCGGACCTCCTCGGTATCGTGCGCCGGCTCGGGGAGTTCCTCGGCCTCAACCCACAGCGCAGTGCCCGGCCCGGAGACGCCCGAGCCGATCTTGACGCGCCGCTCGGCCTTGACCACGGCCGCGGGTTCGCCAGTGGCCAGGCGGCCGAGCTGCACGATTGTGGCCACGACACCGAAGGAGGCGTAGCGGTCCTCGAGACGCGGAGCGACAAGCAGCGTGCCGTCGCTGTGGGCCTGCGCCGCATCCACCGCTGCCCTGGCAGCGTCATCCAGCTCGATCGGTACCACCATCCCGGGCAGTATGACGAGGTCAGTGAGGAACAGGACTGGTAGCCGGGTTGTGGACATCAAGTTTCGCCTTCCAGAAGGGTCGCCAATAGGTTGAGCGTCATAGACTCAAGGCTTTCGCGAGCGAGTTTCTTCCCGGCGTTCGGATGTTCTCGCTGAGCGAACTTACGTCTGGGTCAACAGCGCACCGACCGAGTCGAAAGGCTGCCTCAGGCCGCCGCGCCCTCAGTCACCGAGACCAGCCGAGCGGGCGCGGATGATCGCCTCCGCCCGGCTCGCCACTTGGAGTTTGGCGAAGATGTTGGAGATGTGGTTGCCGACGGTGTGCGGGGCCAGACCGAGCCGGCTGGCGATCGCGGCGTTGCTCAGCCCGCTGGCGATCAAAGTGAGCACTTCGCGTTCGCGAGGAGTCAGCTCGGGAAACACCGCACGGTCGGCTCGAGGATTGCTGAAGTAGCTGAGTGCCCGGTGGGCGACGCCCGCGCCGAAGATGGCCTCACCACCGGCGACCACCGAGATGGCCCGAATCATGTTGTCCGGGGGTGCACCCTTCAGCACATAGCCGAGCGCGCCGGCCCGCATCGCGGCGAACACCGACTCGTCGTCGTCGAACATGGTCAGCATCAACACCCGGACGTTCGGTGCCGCTCGGGCGATCTCCCGCGTTGCCTCGATCCCGCTTATCCCCGGCATCTGGATGTCCATCACCAGCACATCGGGCTGAAGGGTGACCGCGGCCCTGACCGCTTCTGCGCCGGTCGAGGCGGTGCCCACAAGCTCATAGCCCTCGATCGCGGACAGCAGCGCTCGCAGGCCTTCGCGAACCACCGCGTGGTCGTCAGCGACAACGATGCGCAGGGTCACGCCAACCCCGTGTCCTCCGAGACTGGGGTGTCCCGGCGGATCCCTGACGTCTGCGGGAGCGGTAGCTCGACATCGACCCGGCCACCAGTTCGGTCGTGCTGGATCCGGAAGCGGCCGCCGAGCTCGGCCGCTCGCTCCCGGATCGAGGTCAGACCGACTCCAGGCTGCCAGCTGCTCTCAAGGTTGATGCCGTCGTCGTGCACGGCAACGTGCAGCGTGCCAGCGGAAGCGCTCAGTCTCACGGTCGCCGCCGAGGCGCTGGAGTGCCGTACCACGTTGGTCAGCGCCTCCATCACGATCCGGTACGTGGCCACCTCCACTGCCGCGGGAAGCTCCGGCAGTTCGCCCGGCGCTTCGATGCTGACCTGAAGGGGGGCTGCGTCCTCGCGACGACCCACTAGCGTCGCCTGCTCCCTTAGCGCCTCCAGCAGACCGAGACTGTCCAGCGCAGGCGGTCGCAGGTCGTAGACCAGCCGCCGGATATCGTCCAGCGCACCTGTCGTCTGCCGCCGCAACTCGACGAGCAGATCCGCGCTGCGAGCCGGATCGCTGGGCAGCAGGCGCAGCGCCGCCTCGGCGTTGAGCACGACCCCTGTCAACACCGGGCCAAGCCCGTCATGGAGATCGCGTCGCAGCCGTCGTCGCTCCTCCTCCCGGCCGGTGATCACCTGCTCGCGCGACCGCCGCAGCTCCTCGGCCAGGGTGGCAGCGTGTACGGACGCGGCGATCGGGGCCGCGAGCAGCTCAAGGACCCGTGCGTCGTCGGTGGACAGCCGGGACTCTCCGGTCCGCAGCCCGATAACCAGTTCGCCGAGAGTCTGCTCGCCTCGAAGAAGCGGCGTTGCGTGCCGGCTCGCAGGCGGCTCACCGAAGGAAGCGATCTCGACGCCGTGCACCGCAACCGCGGCCCACGGGAACCGCATGACCCGCACCAACGCCTCGAGCACCCCGTCAAGACCGGCACCCCCCGCGACGCCGACCTCGCCGAGCCGCTCACCAACCGCCGCGACCGCCCGCACCGGGTCCCTGCGGGCGCCGTAAATCGCCCGGTCGACCGCCCGCTGCAGCCATACCCGAACCGGGTGGAAGGCAACCGCGATGACCAGTGTGGCGATCAGTGCCGTGCCTAGTCCGACACGGGTCGGGAGCAGCACGCCGCCCAAGGCGACGATGCCGGCGTAGGCGCCGATTACTGCTGCGGTGAGTACGACGTACACAACGGACCGCGAGAGCACCAACCGAATGTCGAACAGCTGATACCGAAGCACCGCCACTGTGATGGAAAGCGGAATCAGGGCGATCGGCAGGATGGTGAAGATGCTGTCGGGGAGTACGGGGTCCAGCACGGCAAGCGCGACCACGATCACCAGGGCGAGCAGCACCCACGAAAGCTGCCGCCGGACCTGCGCGGAGCCCCGGCGGAAGCGGACAACAAGTATCAGCAGCGCGATCACGTAGGTGAGCACGCTGAGCGACAGAGACAGTGTCGGCCAGGGTGAGGCATTGACCTCCGGTCGGTCCAGGTAACCGGGCACACCGACCGCGTAGCTGAAGCCGGACATGACCCCCAGCGCGGCGAACAGCGGCCCGTTGATCGCCAGCGGTAGCAACGCCCAGCGCCACCGCCGCCCCGGCAAGTGCCCGTCCGGCAGCAGCATCAGAGCCAGCGGCAGACAGACCGTAAGGGCCCAGGTCCAGCCGCCGTTGGTTGCGGTTGCCACCAGCGCGCCAGAACGGGCCGTCGAAGCCGTGGGTGTGTGCCCAGGCCAGCAGCGCGATGCCGGCGCCGGTCGAGGCCCACGCGCAGCCGCCGATCAGCAATGCCCAGCCGACCAGGTTCCGAGGGCGCAGTGCGGCAATCGGCCAGCCAGCAAGGGCCAGAGACAGGCCGAGGATGGCGTTGCTGACCACCAGGAGATCCACCAACTGGCTCCAGCTCAACGGTGAGAACGCCCCGAACACGGCCGCTGCCAGCACCTCGGCTACGGCGAATGCGAATAACAGACCGGCCGCCACTCGCGTCCGCGTGAGGGAACCCATGACGTCATCATCGCTACGTCGACCCCTAGTTGAGTAGTGCTCCGCCCCCAGGTCGGTCGGAAATTTCCCGGCGCCGCTGGGTGAGGAACACCTCCTCGTCGGGTGGCCATCTGCACCACGCTGGTCGCGTCCGAGCACGCTCACCAACCCGCATGGAGTCACGATGTCGAGCATCCGGTTCCGCAGAGGCCGGTCGCGGCTACCACTCTTGCGTCTAGCCGTGCCGGCCGTCGGGCTGGTTATCACTCTCCTCGCGGCCGGCTGCGGCGGCTCTGACCGGCAGTCCCCGAAGCGCGCGACGTCCGAGCCGACGGTTGCCACGAATGTGGAGCTACCGAGCGGGCGGATCGCCTTCAGGCGGTACCTCGACGACGCGCAGACACACGGGGCCATCTTCACAATCAACACCGATGGGAGCGACGAGAGGCAGCTCACCGATCCGCCCGTCGGGTATGTCGATGACCAGCCCGACTGGTCGCCCGACGGCAAGCGCATCGCTTTCGAGCGCTGCGCGGAGGGCGAGCCGTGCCACGTCTTCACCGTCGCCGCCGACGGCGGCCGTCTGCATAAGGTCGAGGCGCGCTGCGAGTTGAGGCCGGTCTGCGACCTCGCGAATCCGGCATGGACACCCGACGGGCGACTCGTCTTCACTCTTGCCCAGGGCCGCGAACGCTCGGATCCCGCGACTGGCGAGAACTGGATCCAGCAATCCGCCGTTGAGCTGCTCGACCTCGACAACGGCCGCCAGCGGACGATCGTCGAGCGGCGCGACTGGACCGGAGACGCCCAAACACCGGCCGTCTCGCCCGACGGTCGCACAGTCACCTACATTCGCTGGAACTCATGGAAGACCAAGCCGGCCGGGCGACAGGCGATCTTCGCCGTGAACTTCGACGGCTCCGAGAACCGCCGCCTCACCCCCTGGGAGCTTGGCGGCGGCGACCACCCGGTGTTTTCGCCGGATGGGACGATCCTATTCCGCTCCTTCGCGCACGACGAGACCAAGCAGTCTGACTACTGGACCGTCCGCCCTAGCGCCAAGGATCTCACGCAGCTGACGCACTACAAGCAGGGCACGCTCGTGCTCTCAAGCTCCTACTCGCCCGACGGTAAGTGGATAGTCCACGCCACCAACGGCGTCGACGGCAACGCCGACGTCTTCGTGATGCGCGCCGACGGCACAGGCAACACCCTCGTAACACACTCGAAGCTGTGGGACAGCGCTCCGGACTGGGGACCCGAGGGCTCCTGAGACTTCGAACGGCAGCGGATGGCCCGGGGCCGCGTCCTCGAGGTGGTCACGATCGGCGACGCGCTCGTCCCCGCCGCGTGGCCACACCTCGTGCACGGGTTGGTCGCTGCGATACGCGACGACGCACGCCGTGCATCACTGCATCATCAAAAGCCGGGTAGCCGACCTCACGTCGACCCCTAGGTGAGTAGTGCTGGGCCCCTAGGTCGGTCGGAAATCTCCCGGCCTCGCTGGGTAAGGAACACCTCCTCGTCGGGTCGCCATCTGCACCACGCTGGTCCCATCCGAGCAAGCCCGCCAGCCGAATGGAGTGTCATGTCCACAACCCGCGTCCAATCCGCCGCGTCGGCGGAGGAAAGCCCTCTTCCGGTGTCGCCCCGGATACGCGATACCCGCAGCTTCTGGCGCCTGCTGCTGGCGTTGGTGGCGCCGGTTCCGATGGCATTCATGGGAGTTGTCTACATGATCCGCCCCGTGGAGGGCGGTGCCTCCTTCACCGACACGGTCGCAGGCGTGGAAGCCCACGGCCAGTTGTTCGACGTGATGATGTGGCTGGGTCTGCCATTCCTGGTGGGCCTGGTCCCGGCCGTCGTTGCAGTGGCTTGGGTGACACGTCGGCGGACCCCCGTCCTGACCACCGTTGGGGCCATGTGGACCCTGCTCGGATGTCTGAGCGTTTTTCCCCTTGGGGTGCCCGACGATCTACTTGCCTACCTGGCGGTTCGAGAAGGCCTCGACGTGGCGACCGTTGCGGCGCTGGACGGGGCCTGGTGGTTGCTGCCACCTGTCGAGGCTGCGGCGCTGTTGTTCATCTCCGGCATCGTCGTGGGTCTGCCGTTGCTGGGCCTCGCCCTGTGGCGCAGCCAGGTGGCGCCGCGATGGATGGCGATCGCGTTGATTGTCGGTGGGGTCACGCACCCGTTCCTGCCCAACCACGTCATCGCCGGCATTGGGCTGCTGGTTGCTGCCGCCGGGTTCGCCGGCGCCACCGTGGCCTTGCTGCGCATGCGCAATGACGAGTTCGATCTTCCGCCGATTGCGATGTCCAAGGAGGCATGATGAAGCAGGTCTATCGGGTCCTGGCGTTCCTGATCGCAGCCGGTGTCATCCTGCAGGCGGCCGCCATCGCCTACGCGGTGTTCGCGATGTTCGAGTGGGTCGGCACCGGCGGCACCATCGACAAGGCGCTGATTGAGAGCGAAAGCCCTCAAATCGGTGGTATCACTGGCTTCAAGCTGCACCAGCTGGTCGGGGTCACGGTCCTCCCGCTAATCGCGGTGCTGTTGCTGATTAGCTCCTTCTTCGCCAGGATTCCTGGCGGCATCAGATGGGGCTTGATCGTCTTCGTCACTACGCTGACGCAATCCCTTCTCGGCATCTTCGCGCACCACACCGCCCGCGTCGGATGGCTGCACGGGGGTGTGGCGCTGGTTTTGTTCATCTGCGCCGGTTTCGCCGCGCTGCGGGTCGACCGCGCACTGGCCAGCAAGCACGCCCCCGGTGAGCCCGCCCGCCCAGCCCCCGTACGCTGACCGGTTATTCGATAGGTGTTCGGACGCGGTGGGTTGGATCATGTCGGTATGAAGGCGATGATCACGGTGGTGCCCATGGCTGGACATGTGGGCCCGATCTCGGGTCTGGTCCGCGAACTGGTGAGCCGCGAGCACCAGGTGCGGGTGTATACCGGTGAACGTTACCGGCAGCGATTCACCGATCTGGGTGCGATCGTCGTGCCGTGGTCTGCGGCGCAAGACTTCGACGAGGACAATATTGGGGCCACTTTCCCGCTCGCCAGGCGTCCCGGATTGCCCCTGGCGGTCGGCTTGGTCAAAGACGGCTTCATCGGCACTGCTCCCGGTCAAGTCCAAGATCTCAGTCACGAGTTGGACCGCGAACCCGCCGACGTTCTGATCGCCGACTCGATGAGCTTCGGCGGGGCTCTCACCGGCGAGCTGCGTGGCCTCCCGTGGGCCTTTCTGAACGTCCTCCCGTTTAATCAGAGTCTGGAATCCGCGGTACCGCCCGGGCTCCGCGTCAGACCTGCACACGGCGTTCTCGGGCGGCAGCGAGATCGGCTCCTCCGACTGCTGTACCGCACCATGACCTTCCCCTTCAACCGCGCCTACAACCGAGCTCGGGTCAGAATCGGGCTATCCCGAGATCGCCGGCCGTACGGGAGCATGTTTGAGTCGGCGTGGCTCGTCCTCGCCACGGGCTGTCCCAGCCTGGATGTGCCGCGGCCAGACCTTCCTGACCAGGTGCATTTCGTAGGACAGCTGAGCCCTGCCGGAGCAACACTCCCGAGTGCTCCGAGCCGGGAAATGGGGACCAAACCGCTCGTCGTGGTGACCCAAGGGACCCATGACGTCAATCCCGCCGACCTGATCCAACCCGCGCTCGAGGGGCTGGCAGACCTGGAAGTCGACGTACTCGCAACGACCGGGCGCCGCGGCGGGACGAATCTGGGGTTCGCGCCACCGTCAAACGCTCACGTCGTTGATCTTCTCGATTTCGCATCCGTGCTATCGGAGGCCGCGGTCTTCGTCACCAATGGGGGCTGGGGAGGCGTGCTCGCGAGTCTCGCTGCTGGCGTACCCGTGGTCGTAGCCGCCGGGAGTGCGGCTGACAAGCCGGAGATCGCAGCCCGAGTCGCGCGATCAGGCGGCGGGCTCAATCTACGCACCGGCCGCCCGAAGCCCAGCTCGGTTGCGCGCGCCGTACGGGAAGTGTTGGCCAACACGACCTATCGAGCACGCGCCCGGCAGATCGGATCTGAGCTTCATTCGCTTGGCGGAGCGAGCGCGGCCGCCGATCTAGTTGAACAACTGGCAAGAACCAGGGCTCCGGTAAGGCGGATCGGCAACCCGTGGTCGAGTCTGCCGACGTAGCTTGTGGACCAGCTCGTGCAGCACCTACCCGCGTCTGGGTGTCGGTGGGCTTGCCTTAGCCTCGGGCGATGGACATCATTCTGATTCCCGGTTTGTGGCTCGATGGCTCGTCATGGGATGAGGTCGTGCCCGCCCTCCAGCAGGCAGGCCATAACACACGCGCGCTCACACTGCCCGGTATGGAGTCGATGGACGCGGACCGCTCCAAGATCACACTGCGCGACCAGGTTGAGGCCGTTGTCGCAGTGATCGACTCCTTCGATTCGGCCGCCGGCGAGGTGGCACTTGTCGGACATTCCGGTGGCGGCGCGATAGCCCATGCCGCTGTGGATGCGCGGCCGACCCGGGTCGCTCGCGTTGTGTACGTCGACAGCGTTCCCCTGGGCGACGGCGGCGTGATCAATGATGCGTTCCCGGCTGCGGACGGTGATGTTCCGCTGCCTGATTGGTCGCTGTTTGACGAGGAAGACCTCATCGACCTCGACGACGGATTGCGCGCGAGGTTCCGCGAGCGTGCCATCCCGGCGCCTGTACATGTCGTGAGGGACCCGCAGCAGCTCTCCGACGAGCGCCGCTACGAGGTGCCCATCACTGTCATCTCCTGCGAGTTCCCGAGCGCGATGCTTCGTGAGTTGATCGAGCAGGGACACAGTTACGCGCAGGAACTCGCGAAGGTCCGCGATGTCGATTACATCGATCTGCCCACCGGCCACTGGCCCCAATTCAGCCGGCCCAATGAGCTCGGCGAGGCGATCCTCGCCAGCCTCGGCTCAAGCTGATTGAATGACGCCGTGATGCCGCCCGGCCGCGCAGCGCGTATCGGCATTTGGCTGTTGCCTGCGTACGGGATTCTGCTTGGGCTCAGCACGCTCACCCACCAACCGCCCGTCGCCGACTTTGACGCGTACGCCCGCTATATCACGACCGACGTGTTCCTCGTCAGTCATCTGGGGGCAAGCATTCTGGGTGCTGCGCTGGCTGTACTGGGCGTGGTGGCCGTCACCGCGTACCTGGTTTCCGGTCGCGCGGCCAGACTCGCCGTGGCAGGACTTGTCCTTGCCACAGTCGCAAATATCTACTTGTCCGCCGCGTTTGGTAGTGCCGCGTTCGTTCAGCCCGGCATCGGACGCGCCCACCTGGCCGGCGTGGCAGGAATGCCTGCCCTGAATGCCGACACGGCATACGGACCGGCGCTCACCGCGACCGCGGCCGGCTCGGCCCTGCTGCTCATCGCTTCCGCGATCGTGCTCGGCATAGCGATTGCGCGCTCGCACCGCCGACTGCGCACGGTGGGCGTGGCCTATGCGGTGCTCCTCCCACTGTTCGTTATCTCCGGCTTTTTGCTGCCGATCGTGCAGTCTGCCGCGGGGTTCGCGGTGGCGGTCGCGACAGCGGTTCTGGCCATTCAGCTGCCGCAAACGGCGGGGTCGGTCGCTCCCACTCGCGTCGACAATCAGTGAGTGGCCCGGGTGGCACTTATCCACAGGACACGGTGACAATAGAGGGGAACGGGGGTGTAAGAGCGGGACACGGACCAGATCACTTATGTGGTCGGAGGGATGCGGCAATGCGGACGGTATGGAGAGGCACCATCTCCTTCGGATTGGTGACGATCCCGGTTCGGCTGTACGTGGCGACCGAGAGCAAGAATGTTCCCTCCCATCAGATCCATGTGAGCGACGGCGGCCGCGTCCAGTACAAGCGGGTCTGCTCCATTGACGGTGCCGAAGTGCCGTACGAGGAGATCGGGCGGGGCTACGAGTCGGCAACCGGCGAGTTGGTCATGCTCAGCGAAGTCGATCTCTCCATGCTGCCGGCCAAGACATCACGTTCGATCGAGGTTGTGTCGTTCCTGCCGATACCTGCCGTCGACCCCATCTACCTCGACCGCAGCTACTACGTCGAGCCCGAACCACAGGGCGCTAAGGCGTACCGGCTGCTGCGGGACGCGCTTCGCAAGCAAGGCCGAGTCGCCGTAGCCAAGGTCACGCTCCGTGATCGCGAGATCGTCGCAGCGTTGCGGGTGCACGGCGGTGTGCTCATCCTTGCGACGATGCTCTGGCCGGACGAGGTCCGGGAGCCTCGGTTCCCGTTCCTGGCGGACGACGACGAGTGGTCGACGGTGAGTCAGGAGCTTGCCATGGCTGAGGCGCTGATCGACTCGTTGTCGGACGAGCAGCTGGACCCGGGCAGATATCGAGATGTACATCGAGAGACGCTGACTGCCCTGATCGATGCCAAAGCGACCGGGGGCGCCGTGACCCAGGATGCGCGTTCAGGCGCGGCATCCCCCGACCTGCTGAGCGCACTGCGAGCCAGCATCGAGGCGGCCAAGCAACGGCGCTCGACGGGTAACGGAGGACGACGGCGGACCGCCCCGAGTACCGGCGCGGCCAAAAAGAAGCAGAAGAAGCCGGCGCAGACAGCACCCGGAGCCGAGGCGCCGAAGAAGCGCGGCTGAGACCAAAATCTCGTCGCCGATCCGCGACACGCCGACGCAATACCGCATTCTGGCGGTGCCAGCTGGTACCAACGAGGCATGAGCGGTTGTTCGGACTGCAGCCTGGAAGTCGACCACTGCCACGGCACGCTGGTCGTGCACGATGACCGCACAGTCGACTGCACAGATGCCGCGTGCGACCTTCCGGATCTCCTGCGGCACGCGTTCATCATCGACTGCATCGCGGTGCTGGGTGGCTGCTGTTTCGTCGAGGAGCCAGCGGACTTCGCGGTCGCGTCGTAACCCGACCTTGGCCGCCAGCCAGTGGCCAGGCTAGATTTTCCCGGGGATGACTGTTCACATGATCGGGCGCGAGTTGGACGACATCGTCCGTGAGCTTTACGTGCTCCCACCAGCTGATTTCGTAACTGCCCGGAACGAGTTGGCGCGGCAGGCCCGCGCAGCCGGTAGCCGGGAGGTCGCTGACCGGCTGCAGCAACTTCGCCGCCCCACCCGCAGCGCCTGGCTGGTGAATCTGTTGGCCAGCGATTCTAGGGCGATGCAGCGCCTGTCGGCGTTGGGTCGAGAGTTGCGCGATGCCCAGACCGGGCTGGCTCGTACAGAGTTGCGCAACCTCGCCGAGCAGCGCCGGCACTTGATCGCTGATCTGTTGGATCGGGCTAAGGCCCATGCGGCTGAGGTGGGCCTGCGGCTGACTCCCACCGTGCTGTCGGAGGTGGAAGCGACGCTGCAGGCCGCACTTGTCGATCTCGCGGGTGCACTGACCATTCGCAACGGCCGTCTGGTGCGACCGCTCTCATACAGCGGCTTCGGGCCGCGCCCTCGCAATTCCCTACAGACCAGGTCGACTGGCGAACTGAGGCCTCTTGAGATACCGGCCGAAGGCGCGGCTGAGATCGGGGCTCCTCCACTCGATGACGAGCTGGAAGCGCGGCGGCAGCGGCGTGCCGTAGGCGGCCGCTGGACCGTCGAGCTCGTCGGGGCGACCGACCGTACGTCAGTCGAGGACGATGTTCCCCCTCCAGCGCCCGACATTGGACAGGAAACACTTCGCGAGCTGCGACGAGCAGCGGAGGCGCTTGCTGCCGCCGAGGCTGCGCACTGGCAGTGCGAGTTCGACCTCGCTGACGCCGAGGCCGCCGTGGAGGCCGCTGACGACGCGGTGAGCTCCCTCGACACCAAGCGGATCGAGGCGCGTCGGGACCGGGTCACCGCTCAGAGGCATCTCGCCGAGGCGCAGTCGCGACAACGTGATGCGGTGAACGCACTGGCGGAAGCTCGGCGGCGGCTCGACTCAGCCCAGCAGTTGGAGGGCAGGGACGAGTAGCGCTGGGCTCTTACCCTGGGTCGCTCAGAGCGTGCTAATGCGAAACTTGGGGGGGGGGAAGGAAAAAAAGAAAGGGGGGGGGGGGGGGGGGGGGAGGGGGGAAGGTCCCCTGGTGGAGGAAGGGGACGCGCTGCGCATCAGATATGAGTGCTTTGCCGGCCGGCAGGTACCCAGTGGTTCAAGTGGGCGCGATTGATGACCTCCCTGACACGCCACTCTGGCCAACTCACTGCTGCACCTACGACCGCGCGGTCACGACCTGGCGAAGCCAGGCAAGTGCGCCTGGTGCAGAGTCAAGCACCGAGATGTGACCCAAGGCGGGCTGTAGGCGCAGCTCCGCCGCTGAACAGTGTGCTGCCAGCCACTCACCGTGTGAACTCGGCACCATTCGGTCGCCTGTGCCGTGCATGATCAGCGTCGGTGCGGTGATCTCTGCAAGATCAAAGCCCCACGGAGCCATCGTGCTCACATCATCCGCAACCATGCCGCCGAAACCGTTGGCTGTGGCCGCCTCAACGATGCCGTTGAACCACGACCAGTTGCCTTCGAGTGCCGCGTAATCAGCCGGGATGAACGACTGGGGGTCGAACTCATTCGAAGCCAGGACTTCTTCGAGCGCGGCTCGCCCCCGAACGGCAGCTTGCAGTTCGCGCGCGGTGCCGTCCGACATCCGCGCGAAGTAGTCGAGTCCGTCGGCCGGCCATGGCGCGGGGGAGGAGACGGTGACTACCGCCAGCACGCGGTCCGATAGCAGCGCCCCACACGCTAAGGCATGGGGCCCGCCGCCAGAGTGGCCGAAGACGGCGAAGCGGTGGACGCCCAGCTGATCGGCAAAATGGCGCGCATCAGCGGCTGCTGCCGCCACCGTCGCGCCAGGATGAGGAGTCGACCCTCCGTAACTGGGTCGGTCATAACCGATCCAGCGGATACCTAGGGAACGGGCGACCTCGAAGAGCGGCTCGGGCGGCGCACCAATATTGGGGGTTCCGTGATGCCACAACACGACCAGCTCGTCGGAGCGTCCCGTGGGACCAACGTCGTACGCGTGAAGAACCCGCCCGTCAGCGGTCCGAATGTCGACCTCCCGCATTATGGAGTCCTCACTATTTGACAACATGCTGCCAATATGACAGCATATTGTCTATGAATGCTTCGGTTGCACATCTCGCCCTATACGACACCCTCGCCGATTGGGAGGTCGGTCATCTCCTTGTTGAGCTGCGTACCGGCCGCTTCACCGGTAGTCCGTGGAACATCGTGACGGTTGCCGACTCTCCCGAGCCGATCACCACCATGGGCGGGCTCCGCATCATGCCGGACATGATCCTCGACGACCTCGAGCCTGCCGACAGCAACCTGCTCATCCTGCCTGGCGCCGATATATGGGACGCCGGGGGCGGGGCAGCGTTCGCGGCGGCCGCCGCGCGATTCCTGGACGCCGGGGTTCCCGTGGCGGCCATCTGCGGTGCGACCGCCGGTCTCGCCCGAGCCGGCCTCCTGGACAAGCGCCGGCACACCAGCGCGGCCGCCGAGTACCTGATGGCCACCGGATACGCGGGCGGCGACTATTACATCGACGATCGCGCGGTCGTGGACGGTGATCTCATCACCGCCGGCCCACAGTCGCCCGTGCAGTTCGCCTCCGCGACGCTCCGGCACCTCGGCCTGGCATCCGCCCGCACGCTGGAGGCGTACGAGCGGCTCTTCCATGGAGCCGACGCAACCGCCTTCCCGGTGCTCATGCAGGCTCAGCACGCGGCATGACCATTGCTCAGGACGCGAGGGACGCCACTGCCCCACCGCGTGAAAGCTGGCCAGAGCCGCCGTCGCAGACCGAAGCCGGCGCACTCCTGACTGACGTCATCCTCACCACGTTCCGTCTCAACGCGCGGCTCCTCGAGGCCGCGCAGGATCTGGCGGCCAATGGTGGGCTAACTGCGGCCCGGTGGCAGGTGCTCGGCGGCGTTCTGGATCAGCCACGCACGGTGGCTGCGGTCGGGCGACGTATGGGAATGAGCCGGCAAGGCGTGCAACGTGTCGCCGACTTGCTCGTCGCACACCATCTTGCGGAATACCGCCCCAATCCGGCACACCGACGCGCCAAGCTGCTCGCCTGCACCGAGGCCGGATACTGGGCCATTCGCCGGATCAGCTTCGTGGCCCATCCGTTCGCCAACCGGATAGGAGCACAAATGACTACCGACGAGCTGCGGCATACGTTGACAACAATGCGACACCTCACCGCTCTCTTAGAGGCCGATCAACCAACGCCGGAGGATTGACGCGGCTTCGGCGCGAGCGGCTCGATCAACGGGTGGGCGTGCCACATTCCCACCGAGCGGGGCCACGGTTAGGGTCAAACTCATGACGGTTCGGCGCCTGGGCACGGCGTGGCCGGCGATCTTGATCGCGGGTGCGTTCCTAGCCGCTGGGTGTAACCCAACCCCGCCCTCGAGCAGGACCGATCCCGTGCTGGTCTCACCCGCGCCGCCGTCGGTTTCCCCCTCCGCCGAGAGAACGGTCGTCCCCACTGCTCCGACCGACGAAGCGGCCGACGAGGCGGCCGACGATGCGGTCGACAGGGTGATCGCGATCTCTGTCGACGGCCTCAACCCACGTGCCATCCAGCAGCTCGGGCAGTCTCGTACGCCGGCGTTTCACCGGTTGATGCGCGAGGGCGCCTACACCCTGAACGCTCGTACTGTTCGAGAGCAGACCAGCACTCTGCCCAACCACACCGCGATCCTTACCGGCCGGCGGGTGGACCGTGAGTATGGCGGGCACGGGTACACCGTCAACGTCGACAACGGCGCGACTGTCCATCGGGCGGCCGGGCACTATGTCGCCAGCGTGTTCGACGTGGTTCACGACAACGGCGGCTCCACCTCCCTGTTCGCCAGCAAGATCAAGTTCAACCTTTACGGGCGCACCTGGAACACCCATGGCGGCCCTGATCGAGTCGGGCGCGACGACGGACGTGCCAAGATCGACCGATTCACTATCGATCGCGACAACACCCGGCTTGTCGCCAAACTCACCGCCGAGCTGCGCCGCTCGCCGCGCGAGTTCACCTTTGTCCACCTCTCCTTACCCGACCGTGTTGGACACTCCCATGACTTCATGGGGAAGGAGTACCTCGACGCGGTGGAGTCCACCGATCGGCTGCTCGGCCGAATCCTCAACACTGTGGCCACCCGACCCGCGCTACGCCGACACACCCTTGTCCTGATCACCGCCGACCATGGGGGAAGCGGCGCGGGCCACTATGTCGCGAGCAAGTTGCAGAACTACCGGATCCCTTTCATGGCGTGGGGGCCAGGTGTTGCCGCGGGGCGCAACCTCTATGGCTTCAATCCCAGCTTTCGCGATCCTGGTGCCAGCCGCACCAGCTATCGCGGGAAGCAGCCGATCCGCAACGCCGATCTCGCCAATTTGACGACTGATGCCCTTGACCTGCCACAGGTGCCCGGCTCAGAGTTCGACAGGCCGCGCGCGCTGGACGTGTTTCGATAACCGGCCACCCCATCACCCAAGATCACCAATGGCGCTGAGTCGATCGGCGCGAACAGCGTAGATATCCCCCGACCGGCCATCGCTCGGCAAAGCGCTCAATAGCTTGATCATGCTCTGCGGTTCCATCCAGCCACTATCCGCCCAGCGGTGCGTCTCCACGCGAGAGTGTCGATAGCGGTAGTCGCCCAGAGCGCTGGTGCGCTCAACGCAGGCGATTGCGCGGTCGGCGGCGACTGGAATGTATTCAAAGGACAACGCCACCAGCGGCTGGTTGAGGCCGCTGAGAACCTGGTGCTCAAATCCTTCGACATCGATCTTGCAGAATTGCGGCTCGCCGTGGCGGGCGATGAGTTCGTCCAGACTGACGAGCGGCACGTTGATGACGGTGTTCCAGCGAATCCGATGGAATCGTCTATCGGTTTGGACATCATCCATCCAGGAATCGGCGAATGTTGAGACCGTGGGCGTACGCGTGCTCAAGTGCAGCTGTCCCTGGCCTGGTTCGGCGGCCACTCCAATGGGTTCGATAGAGACGCCGGAGTCGCGGCCGTAGAGCAGCTGCAACACTGCGATGAAGTCCGGCTGCGGTTCGACCGCGATCACACGGGCGCCAATCCGGCGGAAAACGCGTACTCGATTGCCTACGTGCGCACCGATGTCGAAAGCCAGGTCACCCGATCGAAGAAACTGCCGGTAGAACGCTTCCATCCGGCGGTGGCGCCATACCGGACCGTAGTAAGTGATGAGCGAACGGGTCATACCGGCAGCACGGCTGATCACGTGTCGCGGTAGCACTCAGGCATCCTGGGATTCGCTTCGGTCGACGCTCATGATTCCGTCAGGCTCGTAGAAGGTGGCGTACGCCTCGAAGACCGATGGGATCGCTGCGGTTATCGACGTGTCTTCAGTCGTCCCGTCCGCGATCCAGAGAACCTCGCGGATTGTCCCGATCTGCCAACTTCGCCCGTCTTTCGACACCTTCACAGCCCAATCAAACACGACGGACGCGGACAGCCGGGATCGTCGGACGGAGTGCCTATAGGCAAACCGTCGACGTCAGACGTGAACTGCCGCCAGATCGGCCCGTCCAGCCCGTAGCCCACCGCTCAGGTCAGTAGTGATAGCGAGGTGGTGGTCCGAAATAGCGCCGGCGGCGCCGGAAGAACCCGGTGATCAAGAAGACCCAGAGGAACATCCACACCAGCCAAGGGGCGCTGAGGATGACGGCAGCAACCACCGCGCAAACCACCAGCAGCGGCGCGAACCAGAGCACGGGTGACCATGCAAGGTGGGCGTCGGGCCGGTGGTTCGACTGCGACTCCACGCTCGGCTCGGCTGTCCGAGGCAGGTCGACAAAGAGCGGTTCGAGATCGTCGCTGAAGCGGGCCCTTATCGCTTGATCCACGCGCTGCTCGAATTCTTCGGTGCTGAGCCGACCTGCAGCGAAGTGATCACCGAGCTCAGAGATGGCACGGTCTCGCTCGGCGTCGCCGATTCTGAGGGGTGTCTTCTGTGCGGGCTTGGACTCCATCGGACCGTATGGCGTGGGCCACACCCACATCACGTTCCCCCGGGTAAGGTCGAACCTCCCCGGAATCTGTCGAGTCATGACTAATTGTCCGACGCGATGTCGTCTTCAGCAAGGATCGAGTAAAGCTTACGGCGAAACTCCATCAGGGCATCGCGACCTTTCGCCTGTTGTTCAGGCGTTCCCGTGGCGACGATCTGCCACATGGCACCCGCCACCTGCCCAATCAGCGGCTTGAGTCCGCCGTCATCCTCGCCGGCTTCAGTCATGGCTTGCCATGGAGCCGATACCTCGTCGGCGTGCTCATTGACATAGCCGCGGCCCTCGTCTGTCAACGTGTACGCGCGACGGCCTCCGTCAGCCTCCACACGTACCAGGCCCTCGTCCTCAAGCTGTTGCAACGTCGGGTAAATCGAGCCGGGGCTCGGCTTCCAGACTCCGCCGCTTCGGCTGGCGATCTCCTGAATGATCTGGTACCCGTTCATCGGCTGCTCTGCGAGGACCGCGAGAATCGCCGCTCGCACATCCCCGCGGCGTGCTTTCGGACCAGCACGCCATCCACGAGCTCCGCCCCACCAGGGAGGTCCAAAGGGTGTACCGCCGTACATCCCCCACTGACCGAACGGCTGCTGACCGCGAGCGCCTCGATGTCCGGTCATCTTGGCCATCTTGGCGAGCCAGTCACTGAATTCGTTGCCCCACTCCGGATTGCAGCGGCCAGCGAAGTGCAGCCACGGCGCCCCCATTGCATGCGCGCCACCCATTGTTGATCACCTTGCTTTCGTAACGTTTTCAATCGATACGTCAACGATATATCGCGACAGGTCGGCTAACAACAGTGAGGTAGCAACAGAATCGATGTTAGGCGGCTCGTCCGGTCGGTAAGGGTTCATCGAAGCATCGGTAGTGTTCGGCGTCGGGCATGGTCCAGTCGACGCTGTCGTGGTCTCGGAGGGTAGCGAGCCAGGCGAAGGTTTTGGCTCTGTGGTGTCTTCGGCAGAGCGGATCCATGTTGGCGGCTGATGTCGGGCCGTGGGGCCATGGTTCGTGGTGATCGAGGTCGCAGCGGTCGGCGGGCACGGTGCAGGTGGGGTGTCGGCAGGTTCCGGCTCGTATCTTGATTGCTTGAGCTAGCCGGGCTGAGGGGTGGCGGCCGAGTTCGGTGACATCGAGCAGCCGGCCGGCATTGTCCGTGAGGAGCCGGGTGAACAACACTTCGTCATCAGGATCAGCGAGGGTTTCGGCGATCTGGTCTCGCAGCGCTTCGCCTGGCACGAATCCGGATCGGTCGGCGAGCTCGCCCGCCGCATCGGTGGCGCCGAGCAGGCTGGCGAGTGGTACCACCACGGCTATCCGGTGTTTCCGAGGATGTCTCACGAACTTGGCTGCCTGACGACGTTGCTGATCCGACGCGGCACCGACCGGTCCGTCGATGGGCTCACCCTCACCATCCAGACGTTGCAGATGTGTGCCTAGCAGTTCGCCGGTGTCGGGGTCAATGTCTTCGACTTCCAGCCAGTCCGCATCGTCGGTTTGCTCCTTGTCCTGTTCAGGCTCGTCGAGGCGAAGCCGGCCGAGTAGCAAATCGGCGAATATGTCCGAGCGGCGTTGCTGCTCGGTCCTCGGGTCCTGCTGCGCCCAGGCTGCGGGCCGCCGCGGCCAGCAGGTCGTCGATGGCGGCCGCGTCGGCTGCCGAGACTTCGCCGGTGACATAGCCGATGCCGTCGGCGCTTTGTACGACGGTGACCCTGCGCTCCGCTAATGCTCGGCGGTGCCGCTCCTGAAAGGCCAGTGGTTCCAACTGCACCACCAGCCGCAGCAGCCACACCGCCAGTTGTTTCGGCGATCTGGTCTGTGCCGCGTCCACCGCTTGCTCGTCGATGGCGGCCAGTGTCGAGGCTTCCGTGACCCGCCGCGCCACCCGGTCGATCACCCGAATCTGGTCCGCGTCCATCTCGCCGCGTTGGAAGGCCTCCCAGACGGTGGGCAGGCCGCTGGCGAGCCGACGGGACCGGGCGAGCAGACAACGCACCTGGTAGGGCTGGTCGCGCAGCATCAGCGCCAGTTCATCGGCGACAAACTCACCCGGCTTGGCCCGATTGAGTTTCGGCACACCTGGGCCGGCGGATGCAACTGCCTCCGCGATTCGCGTCATCCGCGTACCGCACCGCCGCACCAGCTAACCGCGCCAGCGCCGCTGCCGCCTCCCGACGTGCATCCGCCACCGCCTCATGTGCAGTAGCCGTATCCCCTTGGTCGTCCCCCGTCATGAGTCCATGCTCGCAGCCACCACTGACACTTTTCGAACGTGTGAGCGAACCGACGACCTACCAGCCCCGCGCACGCCACTCACCGAGATGTGGCCGCTCGGTGCCCAGCGTGGTGTCGTCGCCATGGCCGGGATGGACCACTGTGTCGTCGTCGAAGCGGCCGAAGATCTTGCTTTCAAGATCATTCATCAAGGACGTGAAGTCTTTGGGATCGTTGGTCTTGCCAGGTCCGCCCGGGAAGAGGCTGTCCCCGGTGAACAGATGCGTCGTGCCGCTCCCCGCGTACGCGAGCGTGATCGAGCCCGGCGTATGCCCGACCAGTCCAATCACCTCGAGCGACTCTGTGCCCAGTTCGATGTGATCACCGTCCCAGACCCCGATCATGCCCTCAACAAAGGCTCCGGTGCTGATCGCATCGAGATCAGGTTGCCCGCACACCACTCGGGCTCCGGTGGCAGCGGCGACCGGGGGTAGCGCCTGCCAGTGATCATCGTGCCGATGTGTGGTCACGATGGTGTCCAGTGGCGCGTCGGAGATGATCTTGAGAAGTCGATCATCGTCGTTGGCTGCGTCGATGAGCAGGCTGCCACGGCTCCGGTGCTGGAGCAGATAGGCGTTGTTATCGTACGGTCCAACGCTGACCTTGATCATGGTGACCGAGCCGGACAGCGATACGACCAGCGGCGGCCCGCCTGGTTCGACGTGGTTGAGATCGAGCATCAGTAGGCCGGGACCTGGAGCCCGCCCGCCCCCGTGAGAGCGGAGGCATCGGTACGGCCCATCAGCCAGCCGAGAAGATGTGCGCTGCCGCCGCTGACGGCAATCGGCCCTCCGGCACTTCCGACCGTTGTCGCGAAGCCTGTGTCGGACGTCAACTGGAGTCTGGGAAAGTCCTCACGATCCCGCAACCGGAACGCGCACCACTCAAGCAGCCACTCCGCGGTCTGTGTGTCGATGTCGGTGATCTCGTAGCCGATATCCAGATCAACGTGATGGATCGCAACCTCGAGGAGCCGTGCCAACGGGAGCAGCCGCGCCGGCACTTTCATCCCGCCGCGCATCTCGACAATTTCGTCCCAGGCGTCGGCGGTATCGAGTTCGTCAAATGCCGAGCCTAAACGTCCGGCAGAGGTATCAAGGTCGATCTGGAGGTCGAGACCCGATCGTGGTGCACCGGCCTCGATCTCAGTCTCTCGATGCTCGGGCGATGGATACATGTCCTGACGTTCCCCGGTACGCGCCCACTGAGCCAGCCGGATGAGCGCATCGGCATGACGAGCAATGTGTGTGGCCACGTGGCCACGGGTCCAGTCGGGGAGCCTGCTGGGAGCCCGCCACTGCTCGTCGGCGACCAAGATCGTGTCACCCAGCAGTCGTTGGGTCGCCGTTGTGACCAGCCCACGCAAGGTCTCCAGCTGCGTTGCGGCCGGAGATGCGGGGGCAGTCATGCCTCATACCGTAGTGCCCTAGCTGGGGGCCGCGGGAGGTCTCGATGCCATCGGATTCGCCTGTGCCCTATTCACCTGTGCCATGTCAGCGTTGGCACATACGATGTGCTCCGTGACCGACCGTCTCGTCGTTCGGGGTGCGCGCGAGCACAACCTGCAGAACATCTCTCTCGATCTGCCGCGTGACGCGCTGATCGTGTTCACCGGCCTGTCCGGGTCGGGGAAGTCGAGTCTGGCCTTCGACACCATCTTCGCCGAAGGCCAGCGTCGGTACGTCGAGTCGCTCTCGGCGTACGCACGGCAGTTTCTTGGTCAGATGGACAAGCCGGACGTGGACTTCATCGAAGGTCTGTCGCCTGCTGTCTCCATTGACCAGAAGTCGACCAGCCGCAACCCACGCTCAACGGTCGGCACGATCACCGAGGTCTACGACTACCTCCGGCTGCTGTATGCGCGTGCCGGCCGGCCACACTGCCCGATCTGCGGCGAGCCGATCAGCCGGCAGTCACCGCAGCAGATCGTCGACCGCCTGATGGCCTTGGAGGAGGGGACCCGGTTCCAGGTGCTGGCTCCGGTCGTCCGTGGCCGCAAGGGGGAGTACGTCGAGGTCTTCCGGGAGCTTGCCTCGGAGGGCTTCAGCCGGGCTCGGGTCGATGGCCAGGTCGTCCAGCTCACCGATCCGCCCACCCTCGACAAGAAGTACAAGCACTCGATCGACGTCATTGTCGACCGGCTCACTGTCAAGCCGACAGGCAAGCAGCGACTGACAGATTCGGTGGAGACGTCGCTGAAGCTGGCGCAGGGCGTGGTGACGATCGACTTCGTGGATCTCGACCCCAAGGATCCACAGCGCGAGCGCAACTACTCCGAGAAAATGGCTTGTCCCAACAATCACGACATCGCGATTGACGAGCTGGAGCCTCGACAGTTCTCGTTCAACGGTCCGTGGGGGGCATGCCCCACGTGTTCTGGCCTGGGCACGCGAATGGAAGTCGACCCGGAGCTGGTGGTCCCCGATCCGGAGAAGAGTCTGTCCGAGGGAGCTATCGCCCCCTGGTCATCAGCGCACGTGGCGGATTACTTCAGCCGGCTGATCGATTCCCTCGCCGAGAACGCTGGGTTTTCGACCACGGTCCCGTGGCGCCGGCTGCCGGCGGCGGCCCAGAAGACGCTGCTCGAGGGGGTGCCTGGTCTAGTTCACGTCCGCTACCGGAATCGCTACGGCCGTGAGCGCAGTTACAACGCCAAGTACGAGGGCGTTGTCACCTACATCGAGCGGCGCCACGCCGAGGCGGAGAGTGACACCTCGCGTGAGCGGTTCGCGGGCTACATGCGGGAGGTGCCCTGCCGTGTCTGCAAAGGCGCTCGACTGAAGCCGACCTCGCTGGCCGTGACCGTCGGCGGGAAGAACATCGCAGAGGTGTCAGCATTGCCGATCGACGCGGCGGCTGGGTTCCTCACCAACCTCGAGCTCAGCGAGCGCGAACAGCAGATCGCCGAGCGGGTGCTTAAGGAGATCAACGAGCGCCTCAGGTTTCTGCTCGACGTCGGCCTCGACTATCTCTCGCTAAGCCGGCCGACAGGGAGCCTGTCCGGCGGGGAGGCACAACGAATCCGACTGGCCACGCAGATCGGTGCTGGACTGGTCGGCGTCCTCTATGTGCTTGATGAGCCGAGCATCGGGCTGCACCAGCGGGACAACCGTCGCTTGATCGAGACTCTCGTTCGTCTCAGAGATCTGGGCAACACCTTGATCGTTGTGGAACACGACGAGGAAACGATCAAGGCGGCGGACTGGGCGGTTGACATCGGTCCAGGTGCTGGTGAGCACGGCGGCCGGGTCGTGCATTCGGGGACGGTCGAGGAGTTGCTGAACAATCGCGAGTCCCTGACCGGCGCATATCTGTCTCGCCGCCGCTCCATCCCGCTGCCGGCGTCGCGTCGCCCGCGTACCCGCGGTCGCGAGGTAACTGTGCACGGCGCAGCCGAACACAACCTCCGCAATCTCACGGTGTCCTTTCCGCTTGGCCAGCTCATTGCCGTCACCGGTGTATCCGGTTCGGGCAAGTCCACCCTCGTCAACAGCATCCTCTACACCGCCCTCGCGAAGCGGATCTACAACGCACGGGATGTGCCCGGTCGCCATCGCTCGATCAGTGGTGCCGATCAGATCGACAAGGTGATCCACGTCGATCAGTCCCCGATCGGCCGTACGCCGCGGTCCAACCCGGCCACCTACACCGGGGTATTTGATCACGTGCGCAGGCTGTTCGCCGAGACGCCCGAAGCGAAGGTTCGCGGCTACCAACCAGGCCGTTTCTCCTTCAACGTGAAAGGCGGCCGCTGCGAGAACTGCACCGGCGACGGCACGATCAAGATCGAGATGAACTTTCTGCCCGACGTCTACGTGCCGTGCGAGGTCTGCCACGGCGCCCGCTACAACCGGGAAACGCTGGAAGTTCACTACAAGGGCAGGTCGATCGCCGAGATCTTGGACATGTCGATCGAGGAAGGGCTGGAGTTCTTCGCCCCACTGCCCCCAATTGCCCGGCATTTACGCACCCTGGTCGATGTGGGTCTTGGATACGTACGTCTCGGCCAGCCGGCGCCTACTCTGTCAGGCGGCGAAGCGCAGCGCGTCAAATTGGCCAGTGAGCTGCAGAAACGCGCAACAGGCCGAACGCTGTACGTCCTGGATGAGCCAACAACGGGCCTGCACTTCGAGGACATCCGCAAACTGCTGGGCGTCCTGGCGCGGCTGGTCGACGCTGGCAACACGGTGGTGGTGATCGAGCACAACCTCGACGTAATCAAGACCGCCGACTGGCTGATCGACATGGGGCCCGAAGGCGGATCGCGTGGCGGCCTGGTCATCGCCGAGGGGACACCGGAGGAGGTCGCCCACACCAAGTCCTACACCGGCGCGTTCCTCAAGCCCTTGCTCGACGGGCAGGCCGTTCCAGTCAGGGCGACCCAACCAGCCCTCGTTCCAGCGACGCGGGCACCGGCCGACACAGTCGGCTCCGGCAAGCTGGCGGCCAGGCGCACGACGGTCAAGGCAAGCTGAAACAAGCATCAATCGAACCAGATCGTCGCCGATCTCGTCTGGGGTCGAAAGAGCGTCTTCATGCAGCTTTGCCCCCATCGCGCGATCCGACGCTCGCAAAGCGGAAGAGTGGAGGCTTCTGATTGTCTGAGCACGCCGACCAAACGCAACGTCAGGAAACATCCGCTGTCGCGCGGCGAACCGTTCTGCGAGCCGCTGGACTCCTAGGCCTGACTGGCGCGGGCGCCGCCGCGCTGAGCGCCTGCGCCGAGGGGTCCGGCGGCTCGCCCTCCGCCACTCCGGCCGCGTCTGAGACACCTGCGCCAACGACGCCGTCGCCGGCTGCCGAAACAACCGCCCTCAAGCCGTCAGCGTCGGCTGCTGAGGCCCCCAAGGGCCCAAGTGTCGCCACATCCAAAGTGCCGGTCGGCGGCGGTTTCATTTTGGAGAACGCGGATTACGTGGTCACGCAGCCAAGCAAGGGCAAATTCATGGCTTTCAGCAAGATCTGCACTCACATGGGATGCCCGGTCGCATCCGTGAGCGACGGTGTCATTCACTGCAACTGCCATGGCAGTGAGTATTCGATCAAGGACGGCACTGTCACCAACCCGCCGGCCACCAAGGGCCTTGCCGCGGCCAAGACCACCGTCTTCGAGAGCAAGGTCTATGTGACTGACTGACCCTGGTCGGAGCCACTGAGCATCAGCTAGTTGGTCTCCGCCTCATCTGCAGATGATGCCACGTCCAAGTAAGCAATGCGGAGTGACGCTGAGAGTGCGGCTACGGCACGTGGTCACGCTCCATCGTGTCCGGACTCCCGCCTACGCTGGGCGCGTGGTACCTCCAGTCTCGTCTCGCCACATGCCGGCGTACCGACCTGCACCCGGATCCATCCCGGATCAGCCTGGCGTGTACCGCTTCTTGGATGCTGACGGACGGGTCATCTACGTCGGGAAGGCGAAAAGTCTCCGCTCCCGGCTGAACTCCTATTTCGCCGATCCGGCCTCCCTGCTGAGCCGCACTCGATCGATGGTGAGCACGGCCACCAACGTGGACTGGACGGTCGTGCGGAGCGAGGTTGAGGCCCTTCAGCTGGAGTACTCCTGGATCAAGGAGTTTGACCCACGGTTCAACATCAAATACCGCGACGACAAGTCGTATCCGTGGCTCGCGGTCACGCTCTCAGAAGAGATTCCGCGGGTCATGGTCGGCCGTGGAGCCAAACGCAAGGGCACCCGATACTTCGGTCCCTACTCCCACGCCTGGGCGATCCGAGAGACGGTCGATCTGCTGCTCCGGGTCTTTCCGATGCGTTCCTGCCGACCCGGAGTGTTCAAGAACCACAAGCAGCTCGGCCGGCCTTGCCTGCTCGGCTACATCGGCAAATGCTCAGCCCCCTGCATCGGCCGGGTGACGCCCGCTGAGCATCGGGCGATTGTCGACGACTTCTGCCAGTTCATGTCGGGCCAGGCAGCTCCCATGATCAAGAAGCTGGAGCGGGAGATGCGCGCAGCCAGCGATGCGCTGGAGTACGAGCGCGCGGCGCGGGTGCGCGACGATATCGGTGCCCTGCAACGAGCCATGGAGCGGAACGCCGTCGTCTTACGGGACGGCACCGACGCCGACGTCATCGCGATGGCTGAAGACCCATTGGAGGTCGCCGTGCAGGTCTTCCACGTACGGGGTGGGCGCGTTCGTGGCGAGCGCGGCTGGGTTGCCGACCGGTTTGACGATGGTGGCAGCGAGGAGTTGATCGAACAGTTCCTGCTGCAGCTCTACGCCGAGCCGGATCCCACGACCAACGACAAAGATGCGGTGCCCCGCGAGATTCTGGTGCCAGTGATGCCTCCGTCGGTGGAGTCGCTCACCAGGATGCTTGAGGAGCGCCGCGGCTCACATGTCTTCATCCGGGTGCCGCAGCGCGGGGACAAGCGGGCGCTCATGGAGACGGTCGCCCGCAATGCCAGTGAGATCTTGATCAAGCACAAGACCACCCGGGCTGGTGATCTGTCGACTCGCAACCGTGCACTCGAAGAGATTCAGGATGCCATGGAGCTGCCGACCGCACCACTACGGATCGAGTGTTACGACATCTCGAACCTGCAAGGCACCGAAGTGGTCGGCTCCATGGTGGTGTTCGAGGACGGGCTGCCACGGAAGAGCGAGTACCGGCGGTTCGTGATCCGGCAGGTCGAGGGACAGAACGACGTCGCCGCGATGCACGAGGTGATCACTCGCCGGTTCCGGCGCCTACTCGATGATCGTGCCGCCATGACCAAGCGAGCAGCGGACGAGAAGCCAGACGGTGCTGGAGCTGATGAGGGCCCGCTACTGGTCGACCCGACAACCGGTGCGCCTCGCAAGTTCGCGTACACGCCCTCGCTGGTGGTGGTCGACGGCGGCCCGCCTCAGGTGGCCGCGGCGGCAAAGGCTCTCCACGAACTCGGCATCGACGACATAGCTCTCTGCGGCCTTGCCAAGCGGTTGGAGGAAGTGTGGCTGCCCGACGTCGAAGAACCAGTGATCTTGCCGCGGACCAGCGAGGGCCTTTACCTGCTGCAGCGGCTCCGGGATGAGGCCCACCGCTTCGCGATAACCCATCACCGGGCCCGGCGCAGCAAGTCAATGGTCGAATCGCTCCTGGATCAGGTGCCGGGTCTCGGCGATGTCCGGCGTAAGGCTCTGATCAGCTACTTCGGCTCACTCAAGAAGCTGCGTGCGGCGACGCTCGACGAGATCGCAGCAGTGCCCGGTTTCGGCCCCAAGACAGCACTCGCCATCAAGCAGGCACTGCAGCAGGCTCCGCAACCAGAGGCGATCGACATGGCCACAGGCGAGGTGCTTGATAGCGTCTAGGCGGCTCCCGGGTATCCGGGAATAATCAACCACGTGACCAGCGAAAGTCCCGGCGGGGTGCTGGGGGGTGGCACCCCCCGAGATCAGCACAGCTCCGACGGCGAGCTCGATACCGAGAGCCCAACCAAGCCGCTGCGCCTGGTCGTCGTCAGCGGGATGTCAGGCGCGGGGCGTTCTACGGCGGCGCACAGCCTGGAGGACCTCGGCTGGTACGTGGTGGACAACCTACCCCCCAGTGTGTTGCCCGAAGTCTGCCGACAGGCCCGGGAGATCGACCTGACGCGGCTCGCGGTGGTGTTGGACGTGCGTACCCGGGGCTTCTTCGAGCAGCTCCCGGCGATGTTCACCGAGCTTGCTGCTATCGGCACGATGCCAGAGATCTTGTTCTTGGAGGCGGCCGATGACGTCATCGTGCGACGCCAGGAGTCCGTGCGCCGACCACATCCGCTGCAGGGCGACGGTCGGCTGCTGGATGGCATCGGCAGGGAGCGCGAGACTCTGGCAACGCTGCGCGCAGCCGCAGACCTTGTGATCGACACCTCTTCGCTGAACATCCACCAGCTGAGTTCCCGCGTTGCTCATGCATATGGCGGTAGCAACGATGATCAGCTACGCGTCACGCTGCTGTCATTCGGTTTCAAATATGGCATCCCGGTAGATGCTGACATGGTCTTCGATGTGCGCTTCCTGCCCAATCCTCACTGGATCCCCGAGCTGCGCCCGCAGACCGGTCTCAGTAAGCCGGTCAGCGACTACGTGCTCGGACAACCAGGCGCAGAGTCCTTCCTCGCCTCGATGCAGGACCTCCTGGCGGTGGTGTCAGTCGGCTACGTCAATGAGGGCAAACGGTTCGCCACGTTGGCCATTGGTTGTACCGGCGGCAAACATCGGAGTTCAGCCATGGCAGAGGAGTTTGCGCGCCGACTCCGTGTGACGGGCCTGCCGACCACTGTTCTCCATCGCGATCTGGGCCGAGAGTGAGCGCGCGCGATCTGGCGCACGTCTTCATGCCGAGCTCCCTGGGCCCGACACTTCCTACTGTGGTCGCCTTCGGCGGCGGGCACGGACTCGCTGCCTCACTGACAGCTCTACGACGGGTGACGGACCATTTGACGGCGATCGTCACCGTCGCAGACGACGGCGGCTCCTCCGGTCGATTGCGCCGGGAGCTGGACTGCTTGCCACCGGGGGATCTCCGGATGGCGCTCGCGGCTCTGTGTGGCGATGACGAGTCCGGGCGCACCTGGGCCGATGTGTTGCAGTATCGCTTCAGCAGCACCGGCGCTCTGGATGATCACGCAATCGGGAACCTGCTCATTGTCGGGCTCTGGGAGCGTCTCGGGGATCCGGTAGCAGGCCTTGACATGGTGGCAAGGCTTCTCGGCGCCAAGGGTCGGGTACTGCCGATGGCCTCAGTGCCGCTGGATATCGCCGCCGAGGTGATTGGACTGCAGCCCGCGCCGGACGAGCCTTCCGAGATCCGCGGGCAGGCTCGCGTTGCGAAAACGCTGGGAGAAGTGTGCTCGGTACGGCTCATCCCGCAGGATCCACCCGCCTGTCCGGAATCCATCGACGTGGTGCTCGAGGCCGACTGGATCGTGCTGGGACCCGGCTCCTGGTTTACCTCGGTGATTCCGCATCTGCTGGTGCCTAAGCTCGCAGAAGCAATTCACGCGACCGCGGCCCGGCGCATCCTTACTCTCAACCTCGAGCCTTCCGGCGAGACGGCGGGATTCTCGGCGGCCAAGCACATCGAGCTGCTCGCTGACCACGCGCCAGATCTGCGGCTCGATGTCGTGCTCGCCGACAGCGGTTTCGCCTCAGACGATCCGCATCTGGCGTCGCGGGCCGACTCCCTGGGGGCGCACCTCGTTGTCGCCGACCTCGCCGCCCGTGACGGCTCGCCGCGACACGATCCGCTGCGGTTGGCCTCGGCCTACGCCGAGATCTTGGGTGTCTAACGACTCCCTGGCGTCTTGGTGCGGCTGGTCGTGGGTTTCGGCTTCAAGGAGCTGACATAGGCGTAGCTGGTCCGGAAGTGCTGCTCGAGTTCGTCGACGTTGCGTAGCAGGCTGTCTGGCACAGGCATTCACCGCCCATGCGAAGATCAATCTCGGCCGCTGACGTTCGGACGTCCATCGGTCCCCACCAATGCACCAGCTCCGTGGGATCGGTGAACGCGCGGAAGACGCGGTCGATGTCGGCCTGGAACGTACGCTCCAGCCGTACCGCCTGATTCTCGTTGCTCACTACTGCTCCTCCGACAGGTAGCCGGTCAGCGAGTCCAGCGAGCCCGCCCAAAATGCGGTTTGCGTTTCGATCCAGCGGCCGGCCTCAATCAGCGGCTGCTCTCGGAGCACGCACACCTGATGTCGACCGTTGCGCCGCCGCTGCAGCAGACCGGCGTGCTCCAACACCCGCAGATGCTTCGACACAGCTGGAGCGGACATCCGAAGCGGGCGGCGGATCTCTGCGACGGTCAACTCTCCGCGTGCCAGCCGCTCCACGATCCCACGACGGGTTGGATCACCGAGAGCGCTGTACACCACGGCGAGCGTGTCTGCCACAGCGCGATACTTAACCATTAGGTTCAGTGTTGTCAAGCCCGCCGTTCCTGTCAAAGCGACAAGGTGCGCGGGTGAGCTGTGTAATCATTCAGCAATGGCCATGACCGCATTGGTGAAGGCGGAGCTCGCGACCATCAAGGTCACCAAGCCCTGCGACCGCAAGTCGGAGGTTGCCGCGACGCTGAGGTTTGCTGGCGGGCTGCACATCGTCAGCGGTCGGATCGTGATTGAGGCTGAGCTCGACACCGGCGCCGCCGCGCGGCGGCTACGGACCGATATCAGCGAGGTATTCGGCCACCCGAGTGAACTTGTCATCGTGAACGGTTCTGGCATCCGGCGAGGCACCCACTACGTGGTGCGGGTGATCAAAGACGGCGAGGCGCTGGCGCGCCAAACCGGCCTGATCGACTCGCACGGCCGGCCAGCACGCGGTCTCCCACCACAGGTAGTCAGCGGGGGCTTGTGCGACTGCGTAGCGGCCTGGCGCGGAGCATTCTTGGCCCACGGCTCGCTGACCGAGCCCGGCCGCTCTATGGCGCTCGAAGTGACCTGTCCCGGGCCGGAGGCTGCACTCGCATTGGTCGGTGCCGCCCGCAGGTTGGGGATTCCCGCGAAAGCTCGCGAGGTGCGAAACGTCGATCGAGTCGTGGTCCGCGACGGCGACGCCATCGCCGCGCTGCTGACCCGGCTTGGGGCGCACGAGTCATTGCTGGTCTGGGAGGAGCGGCGGATGCGCCGCGAGGTGCGGGCATCGGCCAACCGGTTGGCGAATTTCGATGATGCCAACCTACGGCGCTCGGCTCGAGCCGCAGTCGCCGCGGGCGCGCGGGTGGAGCGGGCACTGGAGATCCTTGGTGAGGAGGTACCTGACCATCTCCGAGCGGCCGGTCTGCTGCGTATCGAGAACAAGCAGGCCAGCCTGGAGGAGCTGGGCCAGATGCACGAACCGCCGCTGACCAAGGATGCCGTGGCGGGAAGGATCCGGCGGCTGCTCGCGACAGCTGACAAGCGTGCCGCCGAACTTGGCATACCTAACACCGAAGCCAGCCTGAGCGCGGAGATGCTCGACGAGGAGTAGACCTCAGCTGCAGCAGACCACCGGAAAACTGGCTTTCACGCCAGCCATCGAAGTTCGTTAAGGTGGTCACTGGCCCTGCTGACGCGGGCCCTTGACAGCCGAAGGAGATCGTGTCATGACCGTCCGTGTTGGTATCAATGGCTTCGGCCGCATTGGCCGAAACTTCTACCGCGCGCTGCTTGCCTCAGGTGCCGACATCGACGTGGTTGCCTTCAACGACCTGTTCGATGACGACACCCAGGCGCACTTGTTGAAGTACGACTCAATCTTGGGCCGACTCGACCTACCGGTCGAGGTTGTCGAGGGGGGCATCAAGGTAGGCGACAAGCTCGTCAGGTCCTACGCCGAGCGTGACCCCGCAGCCCTCCCGTGGGGTGAGATCGGTGCCGATGTCGTGATCGAGTCCACCGGGTTCTTCACCGACGCGACGAAAGCCAAGGCACATCTGGACGCGGGCGCCAAGAAGGTGATCATCTCCGCGCCGGCCAAGAATGAGGACTGGACCGTGGTGATGGGCGTCAATGACGGCGACTACGACCCGGCGAAGCACAACATCATCTCCAACGCCTCGTGTACCACGAACTGCCTGGCGCCCATGGCCAAGGCGCTCGACGACGGCCTCGGCATTGTCAAGGGCCTCATGACGACCATCCACGCATACACCCAGGACCAGAATCTTCAGGATGGCCCGCACAAGGACCTGCGTCGCGCTCGCGCGGCTGCGATCAACATCGTGCCAACCTCGACCGGTGCGGCGAAGGCCATCGGTCTGGTACTGCCGCAGCTGAAGGGCAAGCTGGACGGCTACGCGCTGCGAGTGCCGACGCCTACAGGCTCGGTGACCGACTTGACCTTCGAGGCGCCGCGAGAGACTTCTGTCGAGGAGGTCAACAGCATCGTCCAAGCGGCCGCTGACGGCCCGCTGAAGGGCTACCTGAAATACACCAGCGACCCGATCGTGTCCTCCGACATCGTCACCGATCCCAGCTCGTGCGTCTTCGACTCCGGCCTCACCAAGGTGATCGGCAATCAGGTCAAAGTGGTCGGCTGGTACGACAACGAGTGGGGCTACTCCAACCGCCTCGTCGACCTCGTTGCCCTGGTGGGCGAGTCGCTCTAGATTCCAAACCGCCGTCGGTATCCCACGCAGCGTGGGATACCGGCGCTGTGCACGGGTTGCAACGTGTGCACACCGTCAGCAACCTATGCAAAGCTTGCACGTCCCACTCCACCCGCCGACATCGCTCGAAAGGACCAAGCGTGAAGTCTGTTTCTGATCTTGGTGAGCTGAGCGGCAAGCGCGTGCTGATCCGCTGCGATCTCAATGTGCCGCTGGATGGTGAGACCATCACCGACGACGGACGGATTCGCGCCTCGCTGCCCACGTTGAGCGAGCTACGAGATGGTGGCGCCAAGGTCATCGTGCTGGCTCATCTCGGACGGCCCAAGGGCCAGGTCAACCCTGAGTACTCGTTGGCTCCGGTCGCCAAGAGACTGTCCGAGCTGCTGGATGCCGAGGTCAAGCTGGCGAGTGACGTGGTGGGGGAGTCGGCGCACGAGGTCGCCGCTGGTCTCGGCAATGGAGACGTCGGGATGTTGGAGAACGTCCGCTATGAGCCGGGCGAGGAGTCCAAGGACGAGGTTGCCCGAGGCGCGCTAGCCGACCGCTACGCAGCGCTCGGCGATGTATTCGTCTCCGACGGGTTCGGCGTCGTACACCGTAAGCAGGCGTCGGTGTACGACATCGCGCTGCGGTTGCCGAATGCGGCCGGCAAGCTCGTGGAGGCGGAGCTTGAGGTGCTCCGGCAGCTTGTTGAAATGCCGGCCAGCCCGTACGTGGTGGCGCTGGGGGGCGCGAAGGTCTCCGACAAGCTTGCGGTGATCGCGAACCTGATCAAGACCGCGGACACTCTGGTGATCGGCGGCGGCATGGCGTTCACGTTCCTTGCTGCTCAGGGCTACGAGGTGGGCAAGAGCCTCCTCGAGCAAGATCAGATCGGGTCGGTACGGGGATACCTCAACGCCGCCGCCGCTGGCGGCAAGCAGATCGTGCTGCCCTCAGACATTGTGGTGGCGCCGGAAGTGGCAGCTGAGGCGGTACCGACCGTAGTGGCCGCTAACGCGATACCGGCTGATCAATTCGGACTGGACATTGGTCCAGATTCCGCTCGGGTCTTCGCGGGCGTGATCAGAAAAGCCAAGACGGTGTTCTGGAACGGGCCGATGGGTGTGTCGGAGTGGCCGAGCTTCGCTGCCGGGACCAAGACCGTCGCTCAGGCCGTCACCGAGATCGACGGGCTGTCCGTGATCGGTGGTGGCGACACCGCCGCTGCGGTGCGTGATCTTGGTTTCGGCGATGACGCTTTTGGTCATATCTCGACTGGCGGCGGCGCCAGCCTGGAATATCTCGAGGGTAAGACCCTGCCAGGCTTGGCAGTTCTCGATGGTGGGGTATAGGGGATGACTCGCAAGCCGCTGATGGCCGGCAACTGGAAGATGAACCTCAACCATGTTGAGGCGGTTGGGCTGCTACAGAAGCTGACATGGACGCTGGAGGACAAGAAGCACGACCCGAACAAGTCCGAGGTAATCGTGCTGCCGCCGTTCACCGACCTGCGTACCGTGCAGACACTGGTGGATGGCGATCGGCTGGAGATCGGATACGGCGCCCAGGACGTGTCGGCCTTCGACAACGGCGCCTACACAGGCGACATCTCAGCCGACATGCTGGTGAAGCTGGGCTGCCGCTACGTCGTCACCGGACACTCCGAACGGCGCCGGTTCCATGGCGAGGACGACAACATCGTGAACGCCAAGACCCTGAAGGCGGTCTCGCGCGGCGTGGTCCCGATCGTCTGCGTCGGCGAGGGCTTGGCCGTTAGGCAGGAGTTCCGCCACGTGCCTGACACCTTGCATCACGTCGAGGGCGCGCTCGCCGGGCTCGCTGCGGAGCAGGTCGCCAAGCTGGTCATCGCGTACGAGCCGGTCTGGGCGATCGGCACCGGACGCGTGGCCACCCCGGAGGACGCCCAGGAAGTCTGTACGGCGATCCGCGGCTGGATCCGGCAGCGGCACGGCCGCGAGGTCGCCGACCGGATTCGAATTCTCTACGGCGGATCGGTCAATGCGAAGAACGTTGCCGCCTTGATGGCCCAGCCCGACATCGATGGCTGCCTCGTCGGCGCCGCCAGCCTGAAGGTCGACGAGTTCTCTGCTATTGCACGGTTTTACGAAATGCCAATGATCTGAGCGGGCCGCCAGTCCAACGCTTGTGGAGTTTTGACTCGTTCTCGAATCGGTGAGTTAGGCTACGTCCGTGCTCGTACCCCTGGTGACCGTGCCGATCCTGATCTTCTCCATCATCTTGGTGATCACCAGTGTCGCGCTCGCGTTGTTCGTACTTATGCACAAAGGCCGCGGCGGCGGTTTGTCTGATCTCTTCGGTGGTGGGATCTCTTCCTCCCTCGGTGGATCCTCAGTCGCAGAAAGAAATCTCGACCGGCTCACCGTCGTCATCGGAGTGGTTTGGCTAGCGGCAATTGTGGCGCTCAACTTGCTCTACAAGTTGGGTGGCTGACTGCCGAGATCCACCGGCCCGGTCAATCGAAGGAAAGACACTGACTCATCCACAGCTAGGAACGGCAAGGGAGAAAGAACGTGGCTGGTGGAAGTGCCATTCGTGGCAGCCGGGTGGGCGCTGGTCCGATGGGCGAGGCCGAGCGGGGCGATGCCGCGCCGCGAAATTACGTTTCGTACTTTTGCGCGCACGGTCATGAGACGCGGCCCGCTTTTGCCGCAGATGTCGCCATTCCCGACGCCTGGGACTGCCCGCGGTGCGGCCTGCCAGCGAACCTCGATTCCCTGAATCCACCGCCACCGCCGAAGATCGAGCCGTACAAAACACACCTGGCTTACGTCAAGGAGCGCCGCACCGACAAGGAGGCGGCCGACATCCTCACTGAGGCGCTGCAAGCCCTCCGGGCGCGGCGCGAACGTGGTGAGGTCATCTACTAAGCCTGCTTTAGTGCCGCCGCCGCGGTGCAGCCTAGATTCGGCCGCGCTGCTGCAGGTCGGCGGGCAACTCCGCCGCCGCGTCCCGATCCATCAACCACAGCGTTCGCTCGACCGCTGAGACCCCGGCGGCGGGCACCTGCACCGGCCCCGCGCCGAGCAGTGCCATCTTCGCCGCCGCTGCCTTGTCAGCCCCGCTCACCACGAACCAGACCTCCTGCGACCGGTTGATCACCGGCAGCGTCAGGCTGATCCGCTCCGGCGGCGGTTTCGGGGAGGATCGTACGGCGATCACAGCGCCCTCAGCGTACGAAGAGGGATGCTCAGGAAAGATCGATGCGACGTGGCCGTCTGGCCCCATGCCGAGCAGGCAGATGTCGAAGCCCACGCCACCGAGCTCCCGCGCGTACGACTCGGCCGCCTGATCGAGCTCGAGTCCGCCGTCGCTGGCGGGCATCTCATGGACTCGGTCAGGGTTGAGATCGAGCGGAGCGGCAAGCAGGTCAAGGGCCTGCTTCGCGTTCCGGTCGGGATGATCAGCGGGTACGAAACGTTCGTCGCCCCACCAGAGCTCGACGCGAGACCACTCGACCGCGGAGTTCGGTCCTTCGTTCGCAAGATTCTGGTAGGCCCGGGTGGCGATCCGACCACCGGTGAGGGCGAGCTGCGGAATCCGGAAGTCCCGTTGAATCTCGGTGAGTCGTGCCATCAGGCGCGCGGCCAGAGCCTCCGCCACGTCATCCGGTCCGGCATGGAGCAAGATTTCGGCGCTGGTCGTGACCATCGAGTGTCGTGTCTCCTAAGTTCCTTTGCGGTTGGCGTCGTTCAGGTGCGTGGATCGCAAGGCCGACGAGGGAGGGATACCGGGTCGTATGTCGACCGAGGAGAACGCCGCGAGGTGCGTGCCTGGGCGGCGCGAACCGTGAAGAGACTTAGGAGACACGACACTATCTCCCGGCCGTTTGCTTGGCGACTCTGCTGCTGTCCGCCTTCTTCCCCCCGGTCTTCTTGGCGGGGGCCTTCTTGGCGGCGGTCTTCGCGGTGGAGGCTTTCTTGGCGGGGGTCTTTCTAGCTGGGGGCTTACGGCTGGTTGTTCCAGTACCGCCGTCGAGTAGTGACTTGACCGCCCGTTCGTAGACATCATCTGCGTCCATCCGCCGCAGTTCCTCAGAGATCAGTTCGGTGTAGTTCCGTCGCTTCAGGGCGACGAGTCGCTCCGGCTGCCCCGGTACGGCGTAGTAGGCCAGCAAGCCATCGGGCCGAGTGATCGCGATGTCGCCGGCCGCGGTAGCCATCCGCACCGCGGTCAGACCAGGCCCATTGCTGATCTTCCGGGTCACCTCGATCTTCAGCCCCGACTGCAGCCAGGCCGCCAGCAGATCGGCGGAGGGATTGCCCCGATCCGCCTCGATGAGTACGGACTTGATCTTCGCCGGGTACTGGTCGAGCGCTGCGGCCAGCAAGGCACGCCACGGCGTCAACCGGGTCCAGCTCAGGTCGGTGTCGCCGGGGGTGTAATCCCGGGCGCGTGCCTTCAGCGTCACCAGCGGGCGGGGTGAGGCGGCAGCGTCAGTCAGCCGGCGCATCGCCAGCTGTGCCAGCTCGTCGCCAGCCTGGTTGTTCGGCGCTTTGCCGGGCCACCAGATCACGACAGGGGAGTCGGGCAGCAGCAGCGGCCGGATCACTGAGGCTGGATGTGCCGCAACCGCACCGCGCATCCTGATCACGACAACCTCGCCCGGTGTTCCCTCGCCGATGTGCAGCTCTGCCTCCAGCGCGGCGTTCCGTCCGGCGGCGGTGACCACCAGCAGGATCCGGGACGGATGCTCGCGGCCGGCCGCCATGCTGGCCTCCAGGACCCTCGCGAACTCGGACTCGTCGCAGACGATGATCAAGGTCAGCACCATGCCCTGGGCCGGGCTGCCTGCGGTACGTCGGGCCCGCAGCAGTTCTGCGGATATCTTCGCTGAAGTCGTGTCGGCAAGGGGAATGATCATTATGGCCGCCTCCAGCTGAAGCCGTCCCGCGCCAGCATGAGGTCGGCGCCCTGTGGTCCCCACGATCCGGGTTCGTATGGCTCGGGTTGGCCCGGCAGGCTCGCCCAGTAGTCCAAGATCGGGTCCAAGATCTCCCACGAGAGCTCCACCTCTTGGTGTTGCGGAAACAGCGGCGGATCGCCCAGCAGCACGTCCAAGATCAGCCGCTCGTATGCCTCGGGTGAGGACTCGGTGAACGACCCGCCGTAGGCGAAGTCCATGTTCACTTCGCGGATCTCCATCTGGGTGCCGGGCACCTTGGCACCAAAGCGCAAGGTCACGCCCTCATCCGGTTGAATCCGCAGCACGATGGCGTTGTAGCCCAGCTCCGCGGTGTCGGTCTTGCTGAAGGGTAGATGCGGCGCGCGCTTGAGGCCGAGCGTGATCTCGGTCACTCGCCGGGCCAGGCGCTTGCCGGTCCGCAGGTAGAACGGCACGCCAGCCCAGCGACGGTTCTCGATGTCGAGGCGGATGGCTGCATAGGTCTCGGTTCGGGAGTCGGGCGGGATCCGATCCTCCTCGAGATAGCCCTTGACCTTTTCTCCGCCGGCCCAGCCGCCCGCGTATTGACCCCGCGCGGTGTGCAGATCCATCCGCTCCGGAGGCCGAGCAGCATCGAGCACCTTCTGCTTTTCAGCGCGGAGCTGGCGTGCCTCGAACGAGGTTGGTTCCTCCATCGCGGTGAGTGCGAACAGCTGCAGCAGGTGGTTCTGGATGACATCGCGGGCGATGCCGATGCCATCGAAGTAACCGGCGCGGCCGCCGATCCCGATGTCCTCCGCCATCGTGATCTGGACATGGTCGACATAGTGGTTGTTCCACACCGGCTCGAACAGCTGATTGGCGAACCGCAGCGCCATCATGTTCTGCACGGTTTCTTTGCCGAGGTAATGGTCGATGCGAAACACCGAGGAGGCGGGGAAGACGCTGGAGACGATCCGGTTCAGTTCTCGCGCGGTCTCCAGATTGTGGCCAAACGGCTTTTCGATCACCACCCGGCTCCACCGGCCGGAATGCTCCTCAGCCAGTCCGTGTGTGCGCAGCTGGTCAACGACCGTCTGGAACAGCCCAGGCGGAATGGACAGGTAGAACGCGTGGTTCCCGCCGGTGCCGCGGGCCTCGTCGAGATCGACGATTGTCTCGGCGAGCCTGCTGAAGGCCTCCTCGTCACCGATTTCTCCTCGGACGAACCGGATACCTTCGGAGAGCTGCTGCCATACCTCCTCTCGGAAGTGGGTTCGCGCATGCTGCTTGACGGCGGCATGGACGATCTGTGCAAAGTCCCGGTGTTTCCAGTCGCGCCGGGCGAAACCGACCAGGGCAAAACCAGGCGGTAGCAGACCGCGGTTGGCAAGGTCATAGACCGCCGGCATCAGCTTCTTGGTTGCCAGGTCCCCGGTGACACCGAAGATCACCAGCACGCACGGTCCGGCAATCCGCGGCAGCCGCCGATCATGGGGGTCGCGAAGCGGATTGGGACGCATCACATTGATCACGCTTGGCCCCTTTCATTGAGCTGCTCGCGCATCGCGCTCAGGGCAATGACGTCAGCGAGACGCCTTGGCGGCCTCGAGCTCCCCCCGAACGTCGGCGACCAGCTCATTCCAGGACGCCTCGAACTTCTCGACGCCCTCCCGTTCCAGCACGTCGACCACGTCGTCATAAGAGATGCCGACCCGCTCCAAGTCGTCGAGCACCTGCTGCGCCTCCGCCTTGGTACCGCTCACCATGTCTCCGCGCACCTCGCCGTGATCGGCGAAGGCCATCATGGTCTTCTCGGGCATGGTGTTCACGGTGTTCGGGACAACGAGCTCGGTGATGTACATGGTGTCTGAGTAATCAGGGTTCTTGACCCCGGTCGAGGCCCACAGTGGACGCTGCCGGGTGGCTCCCTTGGATTCCAGCGCGGCGAACCTTTCGCTGCTGAACTCTTCCTCGTAAAGCGCGTACGCCAGCCGGGCATTGGCGATGGCGGCCTTGCCGCGCAACGCCAGCGCCTCGTCCGAGCCGATCGCCTCGAGCCGTTTGTCGATCTCGGTATCCACCCGGGAAACGAAGAAGGAGGCCACGGAGTGGATCTTGCTCAGGTCATGGCCCGCCGCCGCGGCTCGCTCCAACCCTGTCATGTAGGCGTCGATCACCGCGCGGTAGCGCTCGATGGCGAAGATCAGCGTCACGTTCACGCTGACACCCTCACCGGTAACCGAGGCAATCGACGGCAGGCCGGCCCTGGTCGCCGGGATCTTGATCAGCACGTTGGGCCGGTCGACGATCTTCCACAGGTCGGTGGCCTGGGCGGTGGTGGCGTCGGTTTCGTCGGCCAGATCGGGATCAACCTCGATGGATACCCGGCCGTCGACGCCGTTGCTCGCCTCGAAAGTGGCGGCCATGATGTCACATGCGTCGCGTACGTCGTCCGTGGTCAGCACCTTGATGGCGTCGTGGAGTTCTGCGTCGCGTGCCGCAAGCTCCTTGACCTGATCGTCGTACATGTGACCTTGGGCAAGCGCCGCGGCGAAGATCGTCGGGTTGGTCGTGACGCCGGTGACAGCGTAGTTGGACACGAGATCGGCCAGGTTGCCCGAAGTAATGCGCTCGCGAGACAGGTCGTCAAGCCAGATGGAGACGCCGGCGTCTGCGAGGGCCTTGAGCCGTTCGTTCATGATCAGTTCTCCTGAAATGAGTAGGTGGTGGCGTCAGCTGCTCTCAGCTGATCGTGACGCCCGGGTGGGCCTCTTCATCTGCGGGACCTCTGGGCCCGCTGGCTGCCGCGTGGGTGGGTGCTGTAGTCCCAGTTGCCGCATCAAGGCTCTCTTGTGCGGCGGCGACGACCGTTTCGGGGGTGAAACCAAACTCTTTGAATAACACCCCACCGGCCGCGCTGGCTCCGTAGTGGTTGATGCTGATGATCCGCCCGGCATCGCCGACGAGGTCACGCCAACCGATGCCGACCCCGGCCTCGATCGAGACGCGCGCCTTGATCTCTGGCGGGATGACCGAATCCTTGTAGCCCTGGTCCTGCTCGTCGAACCATTCCCGACAGGGCATCGACACCACTCGAGCCTCGATGCCCTGGTCCGCGAGTAGCTTTTGGGCTGCGACAACGTACTGCACCTCCGAGCCGGTCCCGATCAAGATCACATCCGGGGTTCCGTTGCAGTCTTTGAGTATGTAGCCGCCTTTGGCTACCTCGGAGGTGCGGGCGAAGCCGTCTTCGCCACGCGGCACGATGGGCAAGGCCTGCCGGGTGAGGGCCAGCCCGGCTGGCCGATCGTTGTTCTTCAAGATCACTGCCCACGCGGCTGCGGTCTCGTTGGCGTCCGCCGGCCGTACGACATCCAGTCCCGGGATGGCCCGCAATGCCGCGAGATGTTCAATCGGCTGATGAGTGGGGCCGTCCTCGCCCAGCCCGATCGAGTCGTGGGTCCAGACGTAGGTCACCGGCAGTTTCATCAATGCGGCAAGCCTGACCGCTGGCCTCATGTAGTCGCTGAAGATCAAGAATGTGCCGCCGTACGGCCGCAGCCCGCCGTGCAGCTTGATGCCGTTCATGATCGAGCCCATGGCGTGCTCGCGGACGCCGAAATGCAGCACCCTGCCGTAGGGACCACCGCGAAACAGCCTGGTCTGCCGGTCGGCTGGCAGGAAGCTCGGCTCACCCTCAGGGGTGGTGTTGTTCGATTCGGCGAGGTCGGCCGAGCCGCCCCAGAGCTCAGGCAGCTTGGGAGCGATCGCGCTGAGCACCTTCCCGGAGGCGGCTCGGGTGGCAATGCCCTTGGAGTCGGCGGACCAGCTGGGGAGTACATCCTCCCAGCCAGGGCTGAGCTCGTTTTTGAACAATCGCTCATGCAGCTCTTTGCGCTCGGGATTGGCCTCGGCCCAGCTGTCGTAGGCCAGCTGCCACTCCTGCTGAGCCTGCTCGCCGCGCTCGATCAGCTTGCGGGTATGCGCGATCACCTCATCAGCAACCTGGAAGCTCCTGTCCGGATCGAAGCCGAGCACCTTCTTGGTTGCGGCGACCTCCTCCTCACCCAACGCGGCGCCATGGGCTTTGCCGGTGCCCTGGAGGTTCGGCGCCGGCCAGCCGATGATCGTCTTCAGGCAGATGAACGTGGGCTGATCGGTGACGGCCTTGGCCGTCTCGAGAGCGTCAGCGAGCGCAGCGACATTCTCCTGGTAGTGATGGGCGTCGTCATGGGTCCAGTCCACGGTTTGCACATGCCAGCCGTACGCGGCGTAACGAGCGGCCGTGTCCTCGGTGAGGGCGATCTTGGTGTCGTCCTCGATCGAGATCCGGTTGCTGTCATAGATGAGGGTGAGATTGCTGAGCCGCTGCGTGCCGGCCAGCGATGAAGCCTCGGATGCGACGCCTTCTTCGATGTCGCCATCGGAGGCAAGACAGTAGATGTGGTGATCAAATACCGAGGTGCCGCGCGGTGCGTCTGGATCGAGCAGTCCGCGTTCCCGGCGGGCGGACATAGCCATCCCCACCGCATTGCCAACACCCTGGCCGAGCGGCCCGGTGGTCACTTCGACACCCTTGGTGTGCTCGTACTCCGGGTGTCCGGGCGTGAACGATCCCCAGGTTCGCAGGGCCTGGATGTCGTCAAGCTCGAGCCCGAAACCGCCGAGATAGAGCTGAATGTAGAGCGTCAGGCTGGTGTGTCCGCAGGACAGCACGAATCGGTCTCGCCCTGGCCAGCGAGTGTTGCGCGGGTTGTGTCGCATCACCTTCTGGAACAGCAGGTAGGCGACTGGCGCGAGGCTCATCGCGGTGCCTGGATGGCCATTGCCGACCTTCTGCACGGCATCGGCGGCCAGCACACGTATGGTGTCGACGGCTAGCGAGTCGACCTCAGTCCACCCCTCTGGGAGAACCGAGCCGGGGATGTTGGTGTCGGTCACACTCACGGGCCAAAGGATCCTTCCGAGACGGCTCGGCGGGCTGCTGGTGGGGCAGCCCGGACAATGCGAGCCTATCGGTGGCGGGTCGGTTGGGGATATAGGGTCAGCCGAGAGCCGGAACCTCGCCGTCTGTGCAAGAAGTCCACAGGTGAGTGTCAATTCAAGCGCCGACCCCTAGACTCAGCCTCGGTGACCGCCTTCGGCGTCGCCGGGGAACAAGTCGCCTATCAGTGAGTGAGTAAAGCCTGTGACGAGCATCGACGCGCCAAGTCAGGTGGCCGCCGACGACGACCGGGTAGGCCGCGTCGATCTTGGAGTGCGGGCAGTTCGTCGTACCCGTCAGGTCAGCCATGTACGTCACGTTGCTGCGGCATATCTCGGACTCACCAAGCCCCGGATCATTGAGCTTCTCTTGGTGACGACCGTGCCGGCCATGTTTCTGGCCGCCGGTGGCGTCCCGTCGTTGAAGGTGGTGCTCACCACGATGGTCGGCGGCTGCCTAGCCGCGGCCAGCGCGAACGCCTTCAACTGCGTGCTCGACCGGGACATCGACGAACGGATGCGGCGGACCCGTCGCCGTCCGCTGCCGCGGCATGCCGTAAGTCCGTTGGGGGCGACGGTGTTCGGAATGATCTTGGGGATTGCCGCGACGCTGTGGCTCGGATACATCGTCAACTGGCTGTCAGCGGCCCTCGCGCTGGGCGCCAACGCTTTCTACATCGGGGTCTATACCCTCTGGCTGAAGCGGCGTACTCCGCAGAACATCATCTGGGGCGGCATCGCGGGCTGCTTCCCACCGCTGATCGGCTGGACGGCGGTGACCGGCAGCCTCGCGCTTACTCCGTTCGTCATGTTCCTCATCGTGTTCTTCTGGACGCCGCCGCACACCTGGGCACTCGCCATGCGCTATCGGGAGGACTATGCCGCGGCGAATGTGCCGATGCTGCCGGTTGTGAAGTCGGCTCCAGTGGTGGCTCGGCTGATTCTGGTGTACTCGGTGGTGACGGTGTTCGCGTCACTGGCGCTCTGGCCAGTTGCCCACACCGGATGGTTCTATCCAACAGCCGCCGTGATCCTCGGCACTGCGCTGCTGTGGCAGTCCGCTCTGCTGCTGGCTCGGGCGCGGCGCGGCCTGACCGGCGCAGCGCTACAGCCGATGCGACTCTTCCACTGGTCGAACTCGTACCTCGCGTTGCTCTTCGTCGCTGCAGCCGCCGACACGCTGCTGCGCTGAAGGCGCGCTGAACCAGGTCACCGGCCAAGCGATACGGCCATCCGGCGCCGCAGCGGCGGCACGGCGGCAATGGTGCGCAAGGCGGAGCGAAAAGCCCGCCGGGCGATCCGGTTGGCCGAACCAGCCTGCCGCGCGTTGCGCAGCGACTGTTTCACCGCGGCGAAGCCGTAGTCCCGCATACGCTCCTCGTACTCGTGGAGCGCTGGCACCAGTGTCGGCGCCGATGCCGCCCATCGGCGTCATGTTGTGGATGGCGTCACCGAGCAGGGTCACTCGCCCGGTCGGCCACGGCTCGACGGCCGTCGCGCTGCGGACCCGGACCACGTTGACCGTGGCTGGGTCGGAGCCGCCGATCAGCTAAGGCGTGTCGTCGAACGGTTGGCCGACTAACGCCGACTTGTCAGAATCCCGCGGGGCTATAGCACCGCGGGATTCTGACAAGTCGGTGCTGTGAGGTGACAAGAGGCGACCGCCTCTACTGCCAACCGCCCTGAGAATCGAGGGGGTCGAGTTCGGCTCGCATGGTGATGAGGTCCCGTGCGTGAGCGCCCAGTCGCCGATCTTCGTCAGAGCGCGCGGCGAGCCGCACGGCGTGCGCCACGGTGTGGTGGACGTCGGCGTGAAAGACGCTCGGCATGATGTAGTCGGGTTCAGCTCGTCGTCGGTGACCACCGAGGCGAGTGCCTTCGCGGCGGCCAGCAGCATCGCCGGTGTGACCGTCGGTTGACCGGGCGTCCAGCAGGCCGCGGAACACGCCGGGAAATACGAGCACGTTGTTGATCTGGTTCGGGAAGTCCGAGCGGCCGGTGGCCACCACGGTCGCGTGCTTGATCGCCTCGGCCGGGTCGACCTCGGGATCGGGGTTGGCGAGCGCGAACACGATCGCGTCCTCGGCCATGGCGGCGACGTCTCGCCGGTCGATCACGTCCGGGGCGCCGAGACGCCGATGAACACGTCCGCGCCGACCACCGCCTCCTTCAGCGTCCCGGTGAACTCCGGCCGGTTGGTGTTCTCGGCCAGCCACAGCAGCTGTCCGGTCGAGCACGTCGGCGGCCCGCGATGCACGACCCCGGTGATGTCGGCCACTACGGCGTCTCCGGCGCCCGGCTGCCAGCAGCAGCTTGATGATCGCCGTGCCGGCCGCGCCGGCGCCGGACATGACGATCCTGACGTCCCTGATCTGTCTTGCCCACCACCCGGAGCGCGTTGGTCAGCGCGGCGAGCACGACGATCGCGGTGCCGTGCTGGTCGTCGTGGAACACCGGGATGTCCAGCTGCTCGCGCAGCCGCCGCTCGATCTCGAAGCAGCGCGGCGCGGAGATGTCCTCCAGGTTGATGCCGGCGAAGCCCGGGGCGATGGCCTTGACGATCGCGACGATCTCGTCGATGTCCTGGGTGTCCAGGCACATCGGCCAGGCGTCGATGCCGCCGAACCGCTTGAACAGCGCCGCCTTGCCCTCCATCACCGGCAGCGCCGCCTTCGGGCCGATGTTGCCCAGGCCCAGCACGGCCGAGCCGTCGGTGACGACCGCAATGCGTGTTGCGCTTGATCGTCAGCCGGCGGGCGTCCTCGGGGTTCTTCGCGATCGCCATGCAGACGCGGGCCACGCCCGGGGTGTAGATCATCGACAGGTCGTCCCGGTTGCGGATCGGGTGCTTGGACTGCATCTCGATCTTGCCGCCCAGGTGCATCAGGAACGTACGGTCCGAGACCTTCCCGATCACCACGCCCTCGACCTGCTGCATCGCCTCGACGAGCATCTCGGCGTGCTCGGTGTCGCGGGCCGCACAGGTGACGTCGATCCGGAGCCGCTCGTGCCCGGACGCCGTCACGTCGAGGCCTGTGATCGCTCCGCCCGATGTTCCACGGCGGTGGTCAGCTGGGAGACCGCCTGCCCGCCCGCGGGCACCTCCAGTCGCACCGTGATCGAATACGACACCGTTGGGGCGCCGCGCGGCTGCCCAGCATCGGTTACTTCCGTCGGGTTCATGTGGTCACCCGAGATAGCGAAGCTAGCTGGTTCCAGGTGTCTACGACGGTGTCCGGGTTGAGGGACATGGACTCGATGCCTTGGGCGAGGAGCCATTCGGCGAGGTCCGGGTGGTCAGAGGGGCCTTGGCCGCAGATGCCGACGTATTTGCCGCGTTTCTTGCAGGCGGTGATGGCGGCACTTTCAGCATGTATTTGACGGCGGGGTCGCGTTCGTCGAAGCCGCCGGCGACCAGAGCTGAGTCGCGGTCGATGCCAAGGGTGAGCTGGGTCATGTCGTTGGACCCGATCGAGACCCGTCGAAGTGGTCCAGGAACACGTCGGCGATGACAGCGTTGGACGGCAGCTCGCACATCATGATCACCTGCAGGCCGTTGACGCCCCGTTGCAGGCCGTGCCGGGCGAGCAGGTCGATCACCCCTTCGGCCTCGGTCAGGGTGCGGACAAACGGGATCATGATCTTCACGTTGGTCAGCCCCATCTCGTCCCGGACATACTTCAGCGCCTCGCATTCCTTGCGAAGCAGTCGGCGAAGTCCGCCGACAGGTAGCGGGAGGCGCCCCGGTAGCCGGTCATCGGGTTCTCCTCGTGCGGCTCGTACAACTCCCCGCCAACCAGGTTTGCGTACTCGTTGGACTTGAAGTCCGACATCCGTAGGATAGCCGGCA
>CAVRQV010000036.1:0-13428 GCA_963723475.1 uncultured Actinomycetota bacterium | reverse complement strand
TCCACCGCATGACCTAAAGTCTCAGGGTCATTGCGAGCGCAGCGAAGCAATCTTTGCCCGCAAACAGAGATTGCTTCGTCACTTGCCGCTCCTCGCAATGACAGCCCTGCTTTCTAGGTTTTTCTCTGTGGCCAAGGTTTTGTCTCACGGTCCTAAGGAATGAGTTCTCAGCTGTCTATTCTCGGTAGTCCCGCACGATTTTCTGTGAACACGTCGGATCGAGATCGGCTGAAGAACTGGAGCCTCCCTTTGTGTTTCACCCTACGTCTCACACGATTTAGCGCGCTTTCTCCCGTGGGATCTAGCCTTGATTAGCAAAGTATCGCGAGAGACAGGCCACTGCTTGATCGGCACTGCGTGTGGTCATCTGTTCGACCTGTGAGCGACGCCCCTTTTTCATATCAATCTTCCCGGTTCGGGGACACCTTTCGCCGGTTCACTTTGCGGTCCAGTTCAAACTTTTTCTTTTTCAGGAGTCGGAGAGCCTCTGTGAAGTTCAGTTTTGCTTCGTGTTAGTGCATGCTCTCCCGGAGGTCCACCAACGCTTGGTCAAAAGCGTCCACCCGGATCATCCCGAAACGCCGATACTCCAAGTCGAAAATGACATACACCGTGACTGCCAGAGCCGCGGCGAAGCCTAGTATATGGAGCCAACTGCGCGACGTGGTACTCGCCATGCCGTAGCCGGCCAGCAGCGCACTAGCCAGCGCCAGCCCGAAGAGCATCACAAAGATGATCGTCGGGGGATGCAATTGGGTCGCCATCGTGCGTGTGGTGGTGATGTCGATCATGGCGTTGAGCGCGGGCAGAGCAACATCGCCGCTTGCGGCGTAGGGGCCGCACGGCAGGCGGCGACCGCTTGGCGCCAAATGTCCGCCTGCATTTGCGCGACTTTGGTCAGTGCCTCCTTTACCGCGGCCATGTCTGGTATCTTGCGATATACCTCTAGTCGCGCGTCTACGTACTGCCGGAACTGTTCCTGAAGCACCGTCTGTGTGTCCGTCGACAACAAATCGAGCCGTAGGTATGCGGTGCCAATAGCGTTCGTTTCTTCAACGATGAGCTGCCGCCGAGTATCGAACCGCGCGCTCGCGCCCGAGAACGTGAAAGCGATAAGCAGTCCCAAGAGCCCGAAAACGGCCCCTTCGACAGTTCCCGTTCCTGCTGGTGCTTTCTCCGCCTCGCGTGCGAGGTGGCGGACGCCGATCCGCCGGCCGACTTCCAAGAGGAGTAGCATGCTAAGAAATAAACCCAGAGCAAGGGAAAAGGTGAAAAGTGTGTGATTCATGTCGGATACTTTAAATCAGGCCATAAAAAATTGGTACACCAGGGTTGTCACCTTGAGTGAAACGAAGAGCCCTCCCTGGCCCCTGTCGGGGTCCGGCGTACCCCGAGGTCGGTCACGTAGTCGGACCCGAAATTGTCCACTATGCCGAGCACGTTGGGCGGGCGCGGACCTTCCTCTGCGGCGGTCCGGCCGAGAGGAGCAAGGCGATAGTAGAGCGGCTTTCAAGTGCAGGATACGCCCGAGTGGAACTGTGCTAAACGAGGCGCTAGCGTCGGGCCGGGAGTATCCTTATCCCTCGCCGGTCTGGTATACGCTACGGCGTTAGACTCGGAGAATTGTCACACTTAGAGAAAGGAGTCCCGCATGGGAAGAACCATATCGTCATCGCCAGCGGCCTTGCGCTGAGTGTAACCCTCACGCTGACCGGCGGAACCTTCGCCCAGGAGACTACTGACCAAGGAACGCTCGACAAGGAAACTGCCACGAAGCTCTTTCCCAAGGCGGGCTATTCACCCTATGCCGGACGCACGTATCCGACCCGCCCATTTTTTGGTGATACGCATTTGCACACCTCCCAGTCATTTGATGCCATTGCGTTCGGGTGTTTCGTTGGCCCCGAAGAAGCCTATCGATTTGCCCGTGGGGAGGAGGTGTCCTCCTCGACTGGCCAGCGCGCCCGATTGAGTCGTCCGTTGGATTTCTCGTGGTCGCCGACCATGCCGAGAATATGGGCTCCATGGGGGAGATTAAGGCCGGGAATCCGACCTTAATGAACGATCCCGATCTCAAGCGCTGGAATCAGATGCTTCAGGCGGGCGGCGAGCAGGCGACGCAGGTTTATTATGAAATAATGGCGGCAGTGGGCGGCAAGGGCAAGCCGCTTCCTGCGGCGCTCTCTTCGACGCAAATGGTGCGCTCCATTTGGGAGAAGAACGTCAAGGCCGCAGAGCAATACAATGAGCCGGGCAAGTTCACGACGCTTATTGGCTACGAGTGGTCATCGAACACCAACGGCAATAACCTCCACCGTGTGGTGGTCTTCCGGGATAACGCCGACAAGACGATGCAGGTGTTGCCGTTTTCCAGCTTCGTCAGCGATAATCCCGAAGATCTCTGGAAGGCGCTCAAAGGGTACGAGGAAAAGACCGGCGGCCAGGTACTCGCGATCCCGCACAACGGCAATCTCTCCAACGGACGCATGTTCCCGATCATCAACCCAGTCGGCGGCAAAGCCCTGACGCGGCAATACGCCGAGACGCGAGCCAGCCTCGAGCCACTGATTGAAGCCACGCAAGGAAAGGGAGACGGTGAGGCACATCCGTTCCTCTCCCCGAACGATGAATTTGGCAGCTACGAGCGATGGGATAGAGGTAACCTTGATCTGAGCGAAGACAAAAAGCCGGAAATGCTCCAATTCGAATACGCCCGCTCTGCGCTCAAAACTGGCCTCGCCCTTGCGAAAGACCTGGGCACCAATCCCTACAAGTTCGGCATGATTGGGAGTACAGACATCCACACGGGCCTTGCCTCCGTCGAGGAGGACAACTTCTTTGGCAAAGTACCCCATGCCGAGCCGAGCCCTAAGCGCGCCACGCACCCCGTGGCCAAGTTTGGCGACAAGGTGTACATGGGATGGGAAATGGTATCCAGCGGGTATGCGGCGGTGTGGGCGACTGAGAACACGCGCGAAGCCATCTGGGATGCGATGATGCGCAAGGAAACCTACGCCACGACCGGCTCGCGCATGGGGGTGCGGTTCTTTGGGGGGTGGGAGTTTGAGGAGAAGGATACCCAGAGTCGGCTGCCTGCCCGGACTGGCTACGCCAAAGGGGTGCCGATGGGGGGCGACCTCGCGACGGCACCTAAAGACAAATCCCCGACCTTCCTCGTGGCGGCGCTGAAAGACCCGCTGGGGGCCAATCTCGACCGCTATCAGATCATCAAGGGGTGGCTGGATGCGAAGGGCGCCACCCACGAGAAAATCTACGACGTCGCGTGGTCAGGCGATCGCAAGCTAGGCGCGGATGGCAAGCTGCCCTCTGTCGGTAACACGGTAGATATCGTCAACGCGACATGGACCAACACCATCGGCGCACCAGAACTTATTGCTGTCTGGAAGGACCCCGATTTTGATCCCGCACAGCCGGCGTTCTACTATGGGCGCGTCATCGAAATTCCGACACCACGCTGGACGGCGTATGACGCGAAATACTTCGGCGTCACGATGCCCAAGGAGGTTCCCATGACGACCACGGAGCGTGCCTACACGTCACCGATTTGGTATACGCCGGGAACGTGAGCATGGGGCAGAGATGCACGGAGTACTGAAAGAACCCCTCCTCCATTTTTTCCTGCTGGGGCGGCCATCTTTGGCGCGTTCAAGCTCACCGCTCAGAACGACGCGGGCGAGCCGGATGTAAAGCAGCGGCTACTACGGGGTTACACGGTCGGCGACAAGACTTTCAAGAACCACCTCGACGGCTACAACTTCATGCCCTTCTTCAAGGGCGAAACCGCTAAGACCCCGCGTCGCGAGTTCTTCTAATTCGACGACAACGCCAGCCTTAACGCGCGGCGCTACGACGACTGGAAGATCAACTGCTGGTTCTGGAGGCTTCGATGGAACGAACCGTGAGTCTGATCCTGATCGCAGTGCTGGCTGTTATACAGGGCATCCTCGGTATTCTGCGGGCTTTCGCATGGTTACGGATGGGCTTCGATCTGAGCGGGCGTGGCGCCTTTGCCTTGCCGATACTAAGTGCCGCCTCGTTTACTCACGGAATGCTGGTGCTTGTTATCGCACTTTTGTATATCCTGTTTGCGTTGGGAGCACTCTTCGGCCAAAGATGGGCGCGGGGGCTAGGGCTCGGGGTATCCCTGGTGACCTTGCTCGTCGTCTTGGGTTACGTGCTTGTAGGAGCCCCTATTATCCAGTCGCTGCTCTGGCTCATCGTCCCGGTGGTTCTCGTCGGATATCTGCTCTCCCCCGTGGGGCATCAGGAGTTCAGACGCTAGCTATGTACCGAGGCTCATGTTGGATTCCAGGGTCGTGGATGTTCAGTTTATCCAGCCCCGGTCCCGGAATCTGATTTTGAGCTGCTCTGCGATTGCGTCGGCGGTCGCCTTGGCTCTCCCCTCAAGCGTACTCCACATCCGGGTCCATCCGCATACGACCTAGTCCGGTGCGTCACTCCTTCGGCGCCTCAGTCGTCGAGGCGCCGGCCGGCGCACCACCCTTCACCCAGTTCGCCAATGGTGAACAGTCCCCAAACGCTACCCAGGCATTGTCATCTCCAGAGACGCTGAGGGTCATATTGCCGGTCTCCTCGACAATCACCGACACTCCAGAACCGGCAATTTTCAGTCGGTGGTTCGTCGTCGCTTCCCTCGCGTTGCCCCACGAAGAAGGGTGGCCGGCTCACGCCCCCGCGCCGAAAAAAGAAGACTTGGTCCACCTTGCGCTCACCGTCCACGAGGTACCGTTCCGCCAGCAGGTCAAACAACGAGGCGGGCGGTGGAAGCCGCGGCGCGGACTGTGGGGCTCCGCTATGAGCAGGTCTTGGCTCTCGGCCGACAAGCGCGAATCATTGACGCGAAACGTGTATCGGGTTTATAGAAAGGACGACTGCAATGTTTGTAAAGTTTCCACATATAGCAACCTGAGAGTTTGTAGCTGTAGAAATTCTGTGATTTATAGATGTGGAAACTTGTTTATCGTAATAGCAACTTGTTTCTATTAGTGTAAACAGATAGTGACGTTCAATTGAAGTTAGCCGTCTCCGAGCAAGGTTTACATAGGACCAAACTATGTCGAAACAGAAGCGCTTCACCGAGCCAATGAAGTGTGGCCATTGTCAGAATCAGGCTCCCATGGAAGTCGTTTCTGTCCACTCGACCGTTCGGGAGTACACTGATGACCGTTCGCGTATGAGTTGGGAAGCTGGCTCAGTTTACGAACTCAATCAGTGCCCCGCCTGCGAGGGTATCACTCTCCGCCGCTACTACTGGCATGACGGCTATATGGATGGAAGTGACATCGAGTATACGGTCTTGTATCCCACGGGCGAGAAAGGGCTGCGAGGATTACCGAGGAAGATTGAGTCCAGTTACCAGGCGGCTCTGAGGGTCAGAAACATTGACGCGAACGCATACGGAGTTCTGCTGGGCCGTGTTCTCGACTTGATCTGCGAAGATCGTCACGCCTCTGGAGATACTCTCGACAAGAGACTCAAGAGCTTGGCGGACAATGGTGAGGTCCCAGCGAAGCTAGTGGACGTGGCCGCTGGCTTACGGAAGCTACGCAACATTGGTGCGCACGCAGATCTAGGAGAACTCACTGGAGCAGAGCTGCCGGTTCTCGACGACCTGACACGCGCCATTCTGGAGTACGTCTATTCCGCGCCTCTCTTGGCAAGAGAGGCGGAGGAGCGATTCGCGAGACTGAAAAAACAGGAACCGAAGCGGAAGACAACAACAGAGACAGAGAAGAACGGCTAACAAGAGCCTGGAGCCGATGCGCTGAAGCGCGGCTCATCTTTTCCTTATGGTTAAGCAACGGCTGAAGTGCTAATCTCTCTTCATGTCGAAGTCAGACAAAGCAAAGGAGCAGATCGCGTATCTCAAGTTCTGGCTTGGCGTGATGGTCGTCACCGACATCAGTTTGGTCGGTTGGCTCGTCTCAAGTGTCGACTCTTCGCCCGCACACCGGGTTGTAGGCGCAATTGTGGCAGTGATAGTCATCACGGTCGCTGGCTTCATCGTTCATCGCCGTGTCGAGCGGCTCATTGATGCACTAGAGATGTGAACCGGACTTGTCCAGACACGTGGAACGATCAAGGGAACGTGATGCCATGACGCCGAACCCGCTCGAGCCGGTGCTGTTCGAGGTCAAGCGCACGATCGTGGGTCAGGATGTGCTGCTCGAGCGGATGGCGATCGCCATGCTCGCCGGCGGTCACCTGCTCGTCGAGGGCGTCCCGGGGCTGGCCAAGACGCTCGCGGTCAAGTCGCTGGCCGGCGCTATCGGCGGGCAGTTCCAGCGAATCCAGTTCACCCCCGATCTTGTGCCGGCCGACCTCGTCGGAACGAGGGTCTACCACCAGCGGACCGGCGAGTTCCAGGTCTCACTGGGGCCGGTGTTCACCAATCTGCTGCTGGCCGACGAGATCAACCGCGCCCCCGCAAAGGTGCAGAGCGCGTTGCTCGAGGTAATGCAGGAGCGGCAGGTGACCATCGGGCGGGAGACATTCCCGGTACCGGAGCCCTTCCTGGTGATGGCGACCCAGAACCCGATCGAGTCCGACGGCACCTATCCGCTGCCCGAGGCGCAGGTCGACCGATTCATGATGAAGGTGCTCGTAAGTTATCCGACCTCACCGGAGGAGCACGCGATCGTCGAGCGGGCTCTGCTTCCGCCGGGTCCGCCGCAGGTGATGCTGACCCCGGAAGACCTGATCCGGATGCGGGACAGCGTCGCGCAGGTCTACGTCGACCCCGCCGTCGTCGACTACGCCGTCCGGCTCGTCGCGGCCACCAGGTCGCCCGGAGGGGTCGGCCAAGGCGATCTGGAGAAGTACGTGACCTACGGGGCCAGCCCGCGGGCCACGATCGCGCTCGTCCTTGGCGGCCGGGCGCTCGCATTCCTTCGCGGCCGGGACTACGTGCTCCCCAACGACGTCGACGAAGTGGCACTCGACGTACTGCGCCACCGCATCGTGCTTTCGTACGAGGCGCTGGCCGACGACCTCGACGCCGACACCATCCTCACCCGCGTCCTGCGCGCCGTTCCGATCCCGGACGTGGTGCTGCAGCCATGATTAGCGCGCCCGATCGCCTGCTGCACCGCCTGGAATGGCGAGTCGTACGCCGCCTCGACGGGCGCATCCAGGGCGGGTATCGCACCCCGCGGCGAGGTACTGGGTTTGACCTCGCCGGGCTGCGGCCGTATGTCGAAGGCGACGACGCCCGGCACATCGACTGGAACGTCACTGCCCGGCTCGACGAACCGCAGGTCCGCGAGTTCAACGAGGACCGAGAGTTGACCACGTGGCTCGTCCTTGACCGATCGGCGTCCATGGTGGTCGGTGGCCCGGGCCGCGTGAAACAGGACGTGCTTGCTGAACTCGCGCTCATCCTGGCCAGACTGCTCGGCCGCAACGGCAACCGGGTCGGCGCCCTTCTCTACGACACCGGCACGACACGTATCGTCCCGCCCGGCACCGGGCGCGGTCATGCACTTCGGATCGGACGGGAACTCGACCGCGGTCATGACTCCCGGGCGGCGGCCACCACCGACCTGGCCGCCATGCTCGACACGGTCGCGTCACTGGCCCGCCGCTGTCTGGTCGTGGTGATCTCCGACTTCATCGGCACGGGGGATTGGCAGCGCCCGCTGTTCCGGCTCGCGCATCGGAACGAGGTCGTCGCGCTGCGGATCGTCGACGGCGCGGACGACGCCCTCCCTGAGGTCGGCCTGATCGTGGTCGAGGATGCCGAAACCGGCGAGCAGATTCTCGTCGACTCAGCCGACCCGTGGTTCCGCGCCCGGTTCCGCGATGGGGTCGACGAACGAGACGCGCAACTTGGGTCCGGCATGCGCCGGGCCGGGGTACCGCTACACCGGGTCGACACTGGAAGCGATCTCGTCGAGACGCTGCTGCAAGTCATCACCGAGACGCAGCGGAGGCGCCGATGAGCCTCGCCTACCCGCCGCTGCTCATCCTCGGCCTGCTGGTCGCTGCCGCGCTGATCGTCGGCGCCGTCCGCGCGGGCCGGCGCCGGTCCGCTGCCCTTGCCGCAGCTGGGGTCTCGGTAGCTGGCTGGCGCAACAACCAGCTCGGGCTTTGGCTCTCCGTCGGCGGTGTCCTGGTGCTGGCGGTCGCCGTGGCCGGCCCGGCCGCATCGCTGCCGGTCGGCCGCAGCGCGGGCACGGTCATCCTGGCGATGGACGCGTCCAACAGCATGAGTGCCGACGACGTCACCCCGAGCCGGCTAGCTGCTGCGCAGCAGGCGGCACTGTCGTTCATCGACTCCCAGCCCGACAGCGTCGATATTGGCGTGGTCGGGTTCGACCAGGGTGCGCTGACCACGTCGCAGCCGAGTGCGGATCGCGCCGCTTCGAAGGCGGCGGTCCAGCAGCTGCGGACGGCCGGCGGGACCTCGCTGGCCTCGGCGATTCTCGGTTCGCTGAGTGCGATCACCGGCGAGCCGGTCAGGATCGGCGAGAACGGCGACCTGCCAGACATCGGGCACTGGGGCTCGGCGACCATCGTGCTGTTCTCCGATGGCGAGGACCAAAGCAGCACCGTCGGCAGTGACGCGGTGACGGCTGCGGCGACGATTGCCCAGAACGCCGGTGTGCACATCGAGGCCGTCGGCGTTGGCACCGCAGCGGGAACGACCGTCGAGATCGACGGCTATCAGCTACACACAGCGCTGGACACGGAGCAGTTGACCGCAATCGCGCAGGCCACCGGCGGCCAGTACCGCCCCGCCACCGACGCGGAGCAGCTCGACGATGTCGCCTCCACCATCGACCTCCGGCTGACGGTGGCCAAGCAGGACGTACCGCTAGCCGGCGGCTTGATCGTGGTGGCGCTCGGGCTGTTGGCCGCCAGTGCGCTGCTCAACGGTGTACGCACGGGAAGGTTCGTGTGATGTCGTTCAGCTGGCCGTGGGCGCTGTTGTCGCTGTTGGTCATCCCGATCGTGGCCGGAGTCGTCTGGTTGCTGCGGCGGCGCCGGCGGCGCGCGTCGGTGCAGGTGACCTCGATCGCTCTGGTAAGAGCCGCGCTGCCCCCGCGTACGAGGTGGACCCGGCTCATCCCCACCCTGTTGCTCCTCCTCGGCTTCGCCACGCTCGGCGTCGGGGCGGCACGGCCGCAGGCGACCGTGCCGGTGCCCGCCAACTCCACGACGATCATCCTGGCGATGGACGTCTCCGGATCCATGTGCTCCACCGATGTCGAACCCAACCGGCTCACCGTTGCACAGAAGGCGGCCGTCTCGTTCATCGAGTCCCAGGACAATCGAGACCAAGATCGGTCTCGTGGCCTTCGCGGGCGTCGCGGGTCTGCAGGTGCCGCCGACCACCGACAAGGACGCGGTGATCGAGGCGATCGACAACTTCACCACGGCCCGCGGTACGGCGATTGGTTCGGCAATCCTCACCTCGATCGACAGCATCGCTGCGATCAACCCGACCGTGGCCCCAACTGGGGTCGATGCGGAATCCGCTCAGCGGGCGGGATACGCGGCGGAGGTCATCGTCGTGCTGACCGATGGGGCGAACACCCAGGGCGTCGAACCGGCGGAAGCCGCCGAATCGGCGGCCGTCCGGGGCTTAAGGGTGTTTACGATCGGATTCGGCACGACCACCCCCTCGCGGATGGCCTGCACCGGCCGGCAGGCCAGCGGATGGGCCGGCGGTGGTCCGGGCGGCGGTTTCGGTGGTGGCTTCGGTGGGCGCGGGGGCCGCAGTCCGCGGGTCATCGACGAGGCCACACTGCAGGCCGTTGCCGAGATCACCGGCGGCCAGTACTACAAGGCCGAGAGTGCCGACCAGCTGCAGGTGGCACTGAGTGATCTGCCCAGCCAGGTGACGGTGGTGAGGAAGCACGTCGACATCGCATCATGGTTCGCCGGCGCCGGCGGATTGCTCGTTGCGGTCGCCGTCGGGCTCTCGCTGTGGTGGAACCGGGTACGCGCGACACGTTGAGCTTCTGACCACCTTTTCACGAGAGCACGTCGAGTCGTTGTGTTCTGACGACCTGTCTGGGGGGCGCCGTGGGTGATGGGTGCGCCGCGCCGGCACTCCGCACCGCGGTCAAGCCCAGTCGTCGAGCAGTTTCAAGGCCGTCCCCACGCTGCGGTCGAGGAGCTGATCGGACAGATCGCGGTCTGTCAGCGTCCGGGCGAGTTGCAGCGTGCCGAGCATCAAACCGAAGAGCGTAAGCGCGTCGGTTCGAGCCGCCTCGGCGTGAGTCGGGTCGAGACGCGACGCGATGTCGTCGATGACGCCCATCAGTTCGTCGGTGAAGACCTGTTTGGTGGCGGTGGGGCGGCGGACGATCTCGTCGAGCAGCGCAGCCGACGGGCAGCCCTCGGCGCACTGGTCGCGGTGCTGCGGGGACAGGTAAGAGCGGATGAACGCTTCGAGCCCCCTCCGATCCGGGGGCTGGGCGTCCAAGCTTTGGCGTTGGGCGCGCAGCTGGTCGGCGAGCACGTCTGCGACGAGATCTTCCTTGGACGCGAAGTGGGCGTAGAAGGCGCCGTTGGTCAGGCCTGCGTCGGACATCACGGCGGCCACGCCGGCGCCGTCGATGCCGTCTTCTTTGAAGCGCCGTCCAGCCGCTTCGAGGATGCGTTGTCTGGTGGCCTGCTTGTGGTCCTTGCTGTAGCGCATGAGCGACCTCTCTCTCGCCGAACTTTCTCGATCCTGTCCTGGTGACGTTTTCGCGTCCCACCATTGCATTATGGTCGTACTATAGTATTATGATCGTAATGTAATCAAGCCTAACTGCGTAGCGAGGAGAGAAGCGATGACGACGGCCCACGCACCCACCGGGGCAGCTTTGAAGACGACCTGGAAAACCACCCCGACGCACACCATCAAGGCCGGCGGCGTGGAGTTCGCCTACCGTCAGCTCGGCCCGAGCACCGGGGTGCCGGTGGTCTTCCTCACTCACCTCGCTGCCGTCCTCGACAACTGGGACCCCCGAGTCGTGGACGGCATCGCCGCCAAGCGTCGGGTCATCACCTTCGACAATCGAGGTGTCGGTGCCTCCAGCGGGGCCACACCTACGACCATCGAGGAGATGGCCAGAGACGCCGTCACCTTCATCCGCGCCCTCGGCTTCGATCAGGTCGACCTCTTCGGGTTCTCCTTGGGCGGCATGATCGCCCAGGTGATTGCGCAGCAGCAGCCGCAGCTCGTACGCAAGATGATCATCGCCGGAACCGGCCCTGCGGGGGGCGAAGGCATCGACAAGGTGACCCGCATCACCTACCTCGACACCGCGCGGGGACTGCTCACCCGCCAGGACCCCAAGCAGTTTCTTTTCTTCACCAGGACCCCGAACGGGCGCCGGGCCGGCAAGGAGTTCCTGGCACGGCTGGAGGAACGTACCAACGGCCGCGACAAGGCCATCTCCCTGCGCTCGTTCCGTGCCCAGCTCAAGGCCATACACCGATGGGGTCAGCAGAGACCCGCGCACCTCGCGAGCATCCACCAGCCGGTGCTCGTCATGAACGGTGACAGCGACAAGATGGTGCCCACCAAGAACACCGTCGACCTCGACCGACGACTCCCCAACAGCCAACTCGTCATCTATCCCGACGCCGGGCACGGCGGCGTGTTCCAGTTCCACGACGACTTCCTCAAGCGGGCTCTCGAGTTCCTCTGAACGGGCGTCATGAAGGCATTCGTCGTCGAGAAGTACGGCAATGGCGGAGTTCGCGCCGCCGACGAACCCGAGCCTGAGGTCGGCGAGGGTGATGTGCTGGTCAAGGTGAGCGCTGCCAGCGTCAACCCGCTGGACAAGATGGTTCGCAATGGCGAGTTCAAGCAGCTCCTGAAGTACCGGCCCCCGTTCGTGCTCGGCCACGACGTCGCCGGAGTGGTGACCGGGGTCGGCTCCGCCGTACGTGACTTCCACGTTGGCGATGAGGTCTACGCCCGCCCCCGCGACCTGCGGATCGGGACCTTCGCGGAGTACATCGCGATCGACCAGGACGACGTCGCGCGCAAACCCGACTCGCTCACCCTGCACGAGGCGGCGGCGGTGCCGCTGGTGTCACTGGCTGCCTGGCAGGCCCTCGTCGACCGCGCCCACCTGAAACCTGGCCAGAAGGTCCTCGTCCACGCCGGCTCCGGCGGGCTAGGGTCGACCGTGATCCAGCTCGCCAAGCGCCTCGGCGCCACGGTGGCGACGACCGCGAGCGGAAAGAACGCGGAGCTGGTGCGCAGCCTCGGCGCCGACGTCGTCGTGGACTACAAGAAGGAGGCCTTCGCCGACGCCCTCTCCGGCTACGACGTCGTCCTGGACTCGCTCGGCGGCCAAAACCTCGAGAAGTCCCTCACGGTCCTCAAGCCCGGCGGACAGGCGATCGGCGTCAGCGGCCCGCCGGACCCCGGGTTCGCGAAGCAGCTCGGGGCGCCGCAGTACATGGGCGTCGTGATGGGGCTGCTGAGCCGCAAGGTCCACAAACAAGCCCGGAAGCTCGGAGTGAGCTACTCGTTCCTGTTCATGCAGGCCAACGGCGCCCAGCTGCGCGAGCTGGCCACCCTCTACGACGCCGGCCACCTCCGCCCGGTCATCGGCAAGACGTTCCCATTTGACCAGACCCTCGAGGCGCTGGCGTACGCCGAGCAGGGCCGCGCCAACGGCAAGGTCGTCATCACGCTCGACTGACAACCGTGAACGCCGCCCCGCCGCCCCGCCACAATCAGTGAGACTGCTCTTGCCACGCCTTCGAGCCTGCTGAGACAGCCTCCTTGAACTGGTGGGCTCGCCTGCGGGCAATCTCGCTCGGAGATTCCTCCAGCTGGTTGATCCACTTCATACCCGCTTGGCCGAGCGCGGTCGCCGACAGCGCAGCTCCGATCAACCACAAGAAGAACCCAACACAGAGCAATACCACGCCCGAGCTCATCAAGCTGCGATTGACTTCGAGCCGCGGTCGCGAAGTGGAGTGGCTGACCATTGTCCTCCTCTTTTGAGCGCGTTGCGGATGCCGCGATGGGCTGCGTCTCATCGTCCTCTCGCCCGGCGGGTGGGGCATCACCCCGTCCGGGTGAAATTCCGTGGTCACATCGAGCGTTTGAATGGTGCCGTGGCCCTCGCGAATGGCGCTTCTCGAGATCGAATAACGATCCTCGCGGGCTACCTTGGCCTATAAATGCTCCTAGTGAGGGAGGCCTGCGTCGCGGATGCACTTCCGGTTTCGTCGCGGACTCTGCCGCATTCTCGGCACAGATGGAAATGCGCGTGAAGGACAACTGGCCATACCTCGAGTGCACCCGCTGTGGCTCGGGATGGATGATTCCGACCCCTTGGAGAAGCCTCCGGGTCAGGTGCCCGCCGCAGCCTTTGACGATGAGACGACCGGCTAGCGTGGGTCCGGCGGGGTTGGCCACATGGA
>CAVRQV010000035.1:0-81036 GCA_963723475.1 uncultured Actinomycetota bacterium | reverse complement strand
GCACGATCGGGGTACACACGCTACGCAACTCGCTGATCCCGGTGATCACCTACATCGGCATCGACCTCGGTGCGCTGATGGGCGGCGCCATCATCACAGAGCGGATTTTCAACATCAACGGTGTCGGCAATTTCCTTTATCGAAGTATCCATCAAAAAGACGGCGTGGCCGTGGTCGGGACGATCACCTTCCTGGTGCTGATCTTCCTGCTGGCCAACCTCGTCGTCGACATTCTGTACGGCGTTCTGGATCCAAGGATCTCCAATGACTGACCTCAGAGGCGAGCCTGCCGACTCTCGAGCGAGCCCATTGTTCCGCTGCAGGTCGACGCAGCCAGCGGGCCTGAACAATGATATCCGAGAAGGCATTGGAGACAGGTAGCCGCTCACTGGGCGCGAACGCGTGGCGCGATCTCCGCCGCCGTCCAATGTTTTGGATCTCTTTGGCTTTGATCGTGATCTTTCTGGTGATGGCGATCTTCCCGCAGCTGTTCACCAGCAAGGACCCCGCTTTCGCTGACTTGTCGAAGGCGCGTCAAAAACCATCACCGGAGGCCGTGTTCGGCTATGACCAGCAGGGGTACGACGTGTACGCGCGAACTGTCTACGGCGCCCGGGCCTCGCTCAGCGTCGGCATTCTGGCTACGGCGTTCAGCCTGATCTTCGGGTCGGTGGTCGGGATCATCGCCGGCTATCGCGGCGGTTGGCTCGACTCGGTGATCGGACGATTTGCGGAGATCTTCCTGGCGATCCCGCTCCTGCTCGGTGGAATCTTGTTCCTCTACACCTTCCCCAATGATCTCGAGACTCCCTTCTCGTTGCAGTCGGCAAGGTTGCCCTAGTCATCGCCATCTTGCTTGGCCGACCATCACGCGGCTGATGCGCTCCAGCGTGCTGCAGGTCAAGCCGAATGATTACGTCCAAGCCGCGCGAGCACTAGGTGCCTCGCCAATGCGGATTATCACCTCCCATATCCTCCCGAACTCACTGGCTTCGGTGATCGTTGTCTCCACCATCAACCTCGGCGTCTTCATCGCCGCCGAGGCCTCGCTGTCCTTCCTTGGTGTCGGTCTGCAGCCGCCAGTGATCTCGTGGGGCAACATGATCTCCGACGCCTCTGGAATCGGGCTGATCCGGGTTGCCCCGCACATGTTGCTGTTCCCCAGCCTGTTCCTCTCCCTGACGGTGCTGTCCTTCATCATGCTGGGCGACGTCGTCCGGGACGCCATCGATCCGAGACTGCGCTGAGGAGGCCGCCATGACGCTATCAGTCGGATCCGATGCGAAGGCCGACGTCGAGATCCTCGATACTCAGGTGGCGTGGCAGCCGGTCGATGGCCTGCTGCTTGAGGTCGACGAGTTGCAAGTGGAGTTCCGCACGCGCGACGGAGTGGCGAAGGCCATCAACGGCGTCTCGTTCGAGCTTCACGAGGGCGAGACGCTGGCCATTCTCGGTGAGTCCGGATCAGGGAAATCGGTGACCGCGCAGGCGATCATGGGCATCCTCGACACTCCACCCGCTTTCATCACTGGTGGTGAGGTGCGCTACTGCGGGAAAGACATCCTCAAGCTAAGCGAGGATGAGCGGCGGCGAGTCCGTGGGCCGGAGATCTCGATGGTCTTCCAGGACGCGCTGTCCGCACTCAACCCCGTCTTTTCTGTGGGTTGGCAAATCGCCGAGATGTTCCGCAAGCACCGCGGAATGAACAAATCTGACGCGCAAGCCCAGGCCATACAGCTCATGCAACGGGTGCAGATCCCGGGAGCTGCCCAGCGTGTCAAGGCCTATCCGCATCAGTTCTCCGGCGGTATGCGGCAGCGCATCATGATCGCCATGGCAATCGCACTGGACCCCGCTGTGCTGATTGCCGACGAGCCGACCACCGCCCTGGACGTGACCGTGCAAGCCCAGATCATGCAGCTTCTGAAAGACCTGCAGGCGGAGCGCAAGATGGGCCTCATCCTGATCACTCACGACCTCGGCGTGGTGGCCGACGTGGCGGATCGGATCGCCGTGATGTACGCCGGCCGGATCGTGGAGCAGGCTGACGCCTTTGACCTGTACGCCCAGCCTGCCCATCCCTACACCAAAGGCCTGCTCGACTCGATCCCTCGACTTGATCAGAAGGGCGACACACTCTCCGCGATTGGCGGCCTGCCGCCCAACCTAATGAACATCCCGCCTGGATGCCCGTTCAATCCGCGCTGCCATTACACCCGTGACATCTGCCGCGTGGACCCACCGCCGCCGCTGAGGGAGGTTGCTCGGCACAGGCTTGCCGCGTGCCACTTCTCCGAGCTGCTGCTGACCGCAGCCCAGAGCTTGAGGTCACCCAGACCACGGAGGAAGTGGAGGCGCATCTGGAGCTCGGACTGGAGTACCCGGTGGCCGCTCGGGGGCTTGATCACGAGCAAGATGTTGAGCGAGGAGGCGAGCCTCAATGAACGGCGAGGTGGTGCTCAAGGCCGAGAACCTCGTGAAGTACTACCCGATCAAGGCCGGCGTGTTGCGGCGTACGGTCGGACATGTCAAGGCGGTCGACGGCGTCTCCTTCGAGCTCTACAAGGGCGAGACCCTCGGCATTGTCGGCGAATCCGGCTGCGGCAAGTCAACTCTGGGCCGGATGCTCATGCGGCTGGAGGAGCCGACTGGCGGCAAGCTCACCTTCGACGGGGTGGACGTCTACTCCCAGACGGGTGGGGATATGCGCCGGCTCCGGCGGGATATCCAGATCGTCTTTCAGGATCCCTACACTTCGCTCAACCCGCGCAAGACGGTCGGAGACATCGTTGGCGAGCCGTTTGAGATCCATCGCGAGGTAGTGCCGAAGGGCGGCCGCCGCCGGAGGGTGCAGGAACTGCTCGATCTGGTCGGTCTCAACCCCGAGCACATCAACCGCTACCCTCATCAGTTCTCCGGCGGGCAGCGCCAGCGGATCGGCATTGCCCGCGGTGTGGCGCTCAACCCGAAGGTGATCATCTGCGATGAACCGGTCTCAGCGCTGGACGTCTCTGTTCAGGCCCAGGTGGTGAATCTGCTCGAGAAGCTGCAGAACGAGCTGGGCCTGGCGTACATCTTCATCGCCCATGACCTATCGGTCGTCCGGCACATCTCCGATCGCGTGGGCGTGATGTATCTCGGCAAGTTGGTGGAGCTAGGTGATGAGGATCAGATCTACTCCCGGCCGACCCACCCGTACACACAAGCTCTGCTGTCGGCCGTGCCGTTGCCCGACCCCACGATGCGCAAGATGCGGGAGCAGATCGTGCTGACTGGTGACGTGCCGAGCCCAGCCAATCCCCCGGCCGCATGCCGGTTCCATACCCGTTGCTGGAAGGCGCAGGAGATCTGCAGCATCGATGAACCATTGCTGATCGGGCGCTCAGATGGCGAGTCGTTGCACGATTCGGCCTGTCACTTCGCCGAGCCGCGCGTGATCCTTTGATCGGCAGCCGGGGCTTGGACGGACCAGCGATCATTCCTCACGCATAAAGTTGGGGCCGTGGATTCTGATGTGACGTTTGAGCCCGCCCGGCGCCTCATGTTGGTACACGCGCATCCGGATGACGAGACGGTCATGGACGGAGCGACGATGGCCAAGTATGTGGCCGAGGGTGCGGCCGTCTGTTTGGTGACCTGCACGCTCGGCGAGGAGGGCGAGGTGCTCGTGGAGGACCTCGCGCACCTTGCTCCAGACCAAAGCGACGACCTCGGGTCGCACCGGCTTGGCGAGCTCAAGCTGGCGATGGAGTTGCTCGGAGTGACCGACTTCATCCGCCTTGGCGGCGATGGGCGATACAGGGATTCCGGCATGGCGTACGACGCCGAGGGTCGTGCCATCCCTCGCGATGTGCTCCGTGAGGGAATCTTCTGGACGGCAGACCTGCTGGAGGCCGCGAACGAACTGGTGCCCGTGATCCGCGATCGCCGCCCACAGGTCCTGATCACCTACAACGAGGTCGGCAACTACGGTCACCCGGATCACATCCAGGCTCATCGGGTGGCGATGTATGCCACCCAGCTGGCCGGAGTGCCGTCCTACCGTCGGGACCTCGGAAAACCCTGGACGGTTGCTCGCGTGTACTGGTCCACGATCAGTAAGAGCCAGATCGTCGCCGGCATCCAGGCGCTGCGCGATGCCGGGGATACCGAGACTTTCAAGGAGTTTGACCCCGAAGGCCCACTGTCGTCGATGATGTCCGATGACGCCGACATCGCGGTGGAGATCGATGGGCGGCCCTGGGTCACACAGAAGTTGGCCGCTATGCGGGCCCATGCCACTCAAATCACTGCTGACGGCCCGTTCTTCGCCGGCGCTGACGTGCTCGCCGAAGAACGTTGGGCTCGCGAGTACTACCGCCTGGCCGGCGGCGTCCCACTTCCTGCCGGCGAAGGTTGGGCTGACGACCTGTTCGCCGGGCTGAGTTAGCGCTCGTGACGAGCGCAAGCTGGCCTGAGCTGTCCCCTGACGGGGTGACGGCGCCGGATCTCGCGTACAGCGTTGCTGGCTCGGCCGATGCGCTGCGCCACGTCATGGGCCATTTCGCCTCGGGGGTCACGATTGCGACTGCGCTACATCTCGGGATCAAGCACGCTATGACAGCCACCGCGGTGTGCTCTGTCTCTCTGGAGCCACCTCTCGTGCTGGTCTGCGTCAGCAAGTCAAGCCGTTTCCATGGCGCGATCACTAGGGCCAAATACTGGTGCTTGTCACTGCTGACGGTCGACCAAGAGGCGCTGGCCAGGCACTTCTCCAACCGCGGGAGAGACCTGCTCAGTCAGTTCGACCGCGTGCCACATATGGCAAGCCCTATCAGCGGGTCACCGCTCATTGATGGCGCGCTGGCCTGGCTCGAGTGCACAACCTATGGCATGCACGATGGGGGTGATCACACCATCGTGGTCGGCCATGTTGCTCGCGCGAGTGGTCTACCTTCTGACGATGACCCAAACGCACGGCCTCCGTTGACGTACTATCGGGGGGCGTATTCCTAGGGGCGTGGGGGGAGAACACGCCCGGGGCGGCGACATCGTGGGGGTTAAGTGCGATGCGCGAACGCCAAACATTCAGTCTGACCCGAGGTAGCAGTTTGTGACCACGCAAGCGCCAAGGAACGACGTTGGGCCCGCTAGCCCCATCGTCTGGGATCCCGCGCAACCAGCCGAGGAGCAGCCCGCTGAGAAACGGCTGATCTGGCTGCTCATCGCGGCCGTTGTCGGCGGGCTTCTGGTCATCGTCGGGATCCTCTACGTCGCCGGCTACCTCGTCACCGGCGACAATGTCCCCAGGAAGGCGCAGATCTCAGGAGTTGCGGTCGGAGGCCTCAGCCAATCGGAGGCAATCCAGAAGCTGTCCGTGGAGCTTGGTGCCCGGGCCGCGGAACCGATGACTGTCACCGTCGGTGAAAAGGACGCGCAGCTCAAGCCCGCCGAAGCCGGCCTCGCGGTCGACTACGCGCAAAGCGTCGAGGCGGCCGGCGGAGGCAAGAGTCTGAACCCGCTGCGCATCCTCAGGACGCTAACCGGTGGATCAGCCATCGATGCCGTGGTCGTAGTCGACCAGGCCAGACTTCAGGCAGCGGTTGGAGAGCTCGCCAAAACCTTCAACCATGAGCCGGTCGATGCCGCGGTCGCGTACAAGGGCACGAAGATCAAGCAGAAACAGGCCCACGAAGGAGCGGCCCTGCAGCAAGATCCTGCAGCGGCGACGATCACGAGGAGTTTCTTGAAGGTGACGGGGCCCATTGCGCTGCCGGCTGACATCACCCAACCTGCGGTCACCAATGACGAGGCCGACAATGTGGTCGCGACTTTCGCCAAGCTCGCGATCTCCGCCCCAATCAAGGTCAACGTCAGCGGCGCTAGATCGTTTGAGCTCAGCCCGAAAATGCTTGCCGGGTCGATCGCCTTCCTTCCACAAGACGGCACTCTTGTGCCCGTACTCGACGAAAAGAAATTGCGGCGCAACGCTCGTCCGGCCATTAAGAAAGTTGAGCTGGTCGAACCGAAGGACGCCACTGTACGACTGGTGAACGGCAAGCCAAAGGTGATCTCCGCCGTCAATGGCACGATCATTGCCGCCGACAGCCTGAAGAAAGCGGTCGAACCGGTATTGATCAAGTCGGCGGGCGAGCGGACGGTGAGTGTGCAGCCGACGGGGGCCAAAGCCGCCTTCTCCACACAGGATGCGAAGAAGCTCGGGATCAAGCAAGTGACGGGGCAGTTCACGACCTACTTTCCCTATCTCCCGTACCGCAATATCAATATCGGCCGGGCAGCTGCGCTGATCAACGGCACCCTGCTCAAGCCCGGTGAGATCTTCTCCTTGAACCGAATCGTCGGGGAGCGAACCTCAGCCAATGGCTTCACCGAGGGCTACATCATCAAGGACGGCAGATTCCGTAAGGAGCTCGGTGGTGGCGTCTCGCAAAGTGCGACAACCACGTTCAATGCCATGTTCTTCGCCGGGCTCAAGGACGTTGAGCACAAACCACACGGCCTTTTCATCGACCGCTACCCCGCAGGTCGGGAGGCTACTGTGGCATGGCCCAGCCTCGACCTCAAGTTCCAGAACGACACCAAGTACGGGGTTCTGGTGCAGGCCTACATCGTCAAGGGCACGCCAACTAGCAGGGGGTCGATCACGGTGAGGATGTGGTCGACCGAGACTTACGACAAGGTCGCGGCGACCGCTCCGATCAAGTCAAACTTCACAACCGGACGCGAGATCAAAGACGATTCGAAGGATTGCGAGCCGACGAGCCCTGTGCAGGGTTTCGACGTCCGTTACCAGCGGCTGTTCTATGAGAACGGCTCGGTGGTCCATCGGGAGAATTTCAGCTGGCGCTACGCACCGACCAACCAGGTCACCTGTGAGACACCGACGACTCGTTGAGTCCAGCGCTCTCCAGTAAGGAGCTCCCTCACTAGGCGGGAGCCAGATAGCGGTAGCGGTGGTGATCGATGAAGCCGAGCCTGTGGTACGCAGCAATGGCCGGCTCGCTGACAGTCGCCACCTGAAGGTAGGCGTAGCGCGCGCCCTGCCGAGCCCCCCAATGTCCGAGTGTCACCATCATCGCTGTCGCCAGGCCCCGTCGGCGATGATCGGGCCGAGTCCAGATCGACCCGAGTCCTAGCCAGTCCTCGTTCCGGTGCCCTCGGGCAATCGCGACGAGCTCGGAATGATCGTCCGCTCGATGGCCGGCCACGGCCGCAAAGGCGACGGGAGGGTTGCCTTCCAAGATCATCCGGACAATGGCCGGATCAGCCGCGTTCGGTCTGCTGAGTTGATAGGCCTCCTCCCAGTCCGGCCGCAAGGTCTGGGCGATCTCTGCTGCAGGCTCGGCTCGGCGGCCACGCAAGAAATCGGCCAGGCGGCTCGCCAAAACGGCTGTCGGCTCGTCGGTGCTCACCCAGCCCAAACGCCGCAACGCGTGCTCTTCAGGCGATCCTTCGATGACTTGGGCAAGGGGAGAGATGTCGTGGGCGAGCGCGAAACGGATGATCTGCTCGGTGGCCTGCTCGACTGGCATGCCAGGATCGCCTACCGCGTGGCATGAGTTGGCACGTCGAGTGAAGCCGCCTCCTGCTCGCAGGGTCCACTCACCTAGCGGCTCCTGCCACGCCGACCAGCCTGGCAGTGCATGCCGCTGCACTTCGCGGGCCGAGATCCGCCGCGGGTGCGGGCCACCGGCCGCCGCAGGTGCACGCCGGGCGGCAATGATCATGGACCGCTCGATCACTCTCACTGCCGGATCGGTGGTCGCAAGACGCACAGAGGTTGGGTTCAGGACCTCGATCCAGCCGACGACATCCGTGGCTGAACCGTCAGGCAACCTGAATCTCACCACCCAACGCTCGCCCGGGAGCGCCGCTGCCAGCGGGTCGTTACTCCGACCGGCCACCAGACCCGCCTTTCCAGATGGACCTCAATAAGCATTGCTGCCGAGAGGCGTGATACTAGGCAATGAGTATCGCGTTGCTCGCGGTGGCGACGACGCACAGTTATCAAGGAGCGACATCCGTGACGTACGTCATTGCGCAGCCATGTGTGGACCTCAAGGACCTCGCCTGCGTCGAGGAATGCCCGGTCGACTGCATCTACGAGGGTAAGCGGATGCTCTACATTCACCCTGACGAATGTGTGGATTGCGGGGCGTGCGAGCCGGTGTGCCCGGTAGAGGCGATCTTCTACGAAGATGACACGCCAGAGGAGTGGAAGGAGTATTACAACGCCAATGTTGACTTCTTCTCCGACCTCGGCTCACCGGGCGGCGCAGCCAAGCTCGGTGTGATTGAGAAAGACCATCCGCTGATCGAGAGCTTGCCTCCGCAAGAGCACGACGAGTGACCACTGGTCCGTGTTGACGGAGGTTCCGGCGCGACGCAGGGGGCTGGCGGCGGGGCTCCCTGACTTTCCCTGGGACACGCTTGGGGCTGCGAAAGCGACCGCTCAGGCGCATCCCGGCGGCATCGTTGATCTTTCGGTCGGGACACCGGTCGACCCAACGCCAGACCGAGCGATCCGGGCGCTGTCGCGGGCAGCCAACAGTCCGGGTTACCCGTTCACCGCGGGCACGGCCGCCTTGCGTCAAGCGATTGCGTCTTATCTGACACGGCGCTGGGGGGCTCACGGACTTGCTCCCGATGACACCCTCCCCGTCATTGGCACCAAAGAACTCGTGGCCTGGCTCCCGACGCTGCTCGGTCTCGGCCCCGATGATCTCGTGGTTTACCCGACGATGGCCTATCCCACCTACCTGGTGGGTGCCAAGATCGCTGGCTGCCGCGCAATCGCCTGCGACGAACTCGACCAGCTCGGCGATGCCCGTCCCGCGCTGATCTGGCTCAATTCGCCATCGAACCCGACTGGTCAGATCCTCGATATGGGCGCGCTCAAGTGGCGCGTGACCTGGGCCCGCGAGCGGGGGGCACTGGTTGCCTCAGACGAGTGTTATGGGGAGTTCGGTTGGGAAGCGGAGCCGATATCGGTACTGCACCCCTCGATCAACGGTGGTCGACACAACGGGCTGCTCGCGGTGCACTCACTCTCCAAACGCTCGAACGTGGCCGGCTACCGCGCAGGTTTCGTCGCGGGCGACCGAGATGTGGTGACGGACCTGCTCTTGATTCGCAAGCATGCGGGGATGCTCGTCCCGCGTCCGGTCCAAGAGGCGATGATCGAGCTGCTCGATGATCATGATCATGTCGAACAGCAGCGCAGGAGGTATCTCAGGCGCCGAGCCATGCTATGGCCGGCGCTGGAAGCGGCCGGCTTCCGCATCGAGCACTCCGAGGGATCCATCTACCTGTGGGCCACCCGTGACGAGGACTGCCATGCTTCGGTTGATTTCCTGGCCAGCAAGGGCATCTTGGTCGCGCCGGGAGACTTCTACGGCGAGGCCGCGAGCCGGCACGTACGGGTCGCCCTGACTGCGACCGACGAGCGGGTTGCTGCGGCCGCTGCCCGCCTCAACGCCGAGTTGTCAGAATCCAGTTGACCTATAGCCCCCACAGATTCTGACAACTTAGCGAACCGTGATCTCGACGCGCTCGTTCTTGAGCTTCGGAGAGACCTCCAGCCAGTCAGGGAGGTTGAAGTCTTGGGTTTCCCAGAGTCTGTTTCCGATCTTCACGCTGGTCACGCCGTAGAACTTGGCATTGGCCACGGCGTAGTGCGCGTACGCCCAAGCCCGCCGGCCGCTACTGGCCCGAACGGTGACCACTGAACCTTCGGCGGAGTCGTTGATCTTGCCGAACGTCCGCTCCAAGGAACTACGCAGCGTCTTGACATCTCCCGCCGCGCCGCTGCGGTCCAGGCAGCTGAACCCCGCCGTCGATTGACCGGTCAACGCGCTGGCGAGCACCCGGGCGTCGGCTTCATGGTCGCGATAGGCCTCCGGATGTCCGCTGTTCTGCACCTTCTGAGCCACATCGTTGATGTCGTCACTTTCCCAGTCGTTGATCTTGACAAGGGCGTCGTAGAACTTGCCTGTCGCATAATAAGGATCCATCACTTGCTGCTTGGTACCCCAGCCCTGCGAGGGGCGTTGCTGGAACAGCCCGACCGAATCCAGGTCGCCGTAGTCCAGGTTGCGGATCCCGGTTTCCTGATAGGCCGTCGCTAGGGCTATCGAGGCAGCGCGAGGTGGCAAACCCCGGCGTACCGAGACCCCAGCAATGATCGAGGCGAAGTGGGCCTGGTCGAGATCGACCACGGTGGACCGGTTGTTGACGGTCGCGACGCATCGCTGTTGTCCGGGCACCGGCTCGGTAAGGCCACGACCACGGAGCCACCAGAAGGCTCCGACGCCGGCGGCGATCAAGACGACGAACGCGACGGCGAGGCACCCAAGGGTTCGAGTTGTTTCGGATCGCAAATGCGCTCAGTTCGCGTGGAGTTCGGCGTTCAACTCAACACCGCTACGCTGCCGACGACGCAGCTCGACCGCACCGGTTACCGAGTTGCGAATGAACAGCAGCCCATTCTCACCGGACAGGGAACGTGCCTTGACCACTTCGCCGCCCGGCAGAGTGACCCTGGTGCCCGCCGTGACGTAGAGGCCCGCCTCCACGATGCAGTCGTCGCCCAGCGCGATCCCGATGCCGGCGTTGGCGCCGAGCAGGCAACGCTCACCGATCGAGATGACTTCGGTGCCGCCGCCGGACAAGGTACCCATGATGGAAGCCCCACCACCCACGTCGGAGTCGCACCCAACCACCACACCAGCTGAGATGCGGCCCTCGACCATCGACGTGCCGAGCGTGCCGGCATTGAAGTTGACAAAGCCCTCATGCATCACGGTCGTACCCTCAGCGAGATACGCGCCCAGCCGAACACGATCGGCGTCGCCGATCCGTACGCCGGTCGGAACCACGTAGTCGACCATGCGTGGAAACTTGTCCACGCCGAAGATGGTGAGATGTCCGCCACGAGCGCGTAGGTGGGTACGTACCCGTTCGAATCCCTCGATGGCACATGGACCGGCCGAGGTCCATACGACGTTCGGCAGCGAGCTGAAGATGCCATCCAGGTTGATGCTCCGCGGCCTCACGAGCCGATGGCTGAGCAGGTGCAGCCTCAGATAAGCGTCGGGTGTGGTGGCCGGTGGTGCATCCAGGTCGATTTCAGTGTGGACGACCTCGGTGCGGACGGCTCGAGCCTCGTCGTCGACCGCCGCCGAGATGAGCGTTGTCGGGGCCGCACTGCCATCGCCCCTGCCCAGGCGAGGCGACGGGAAGTAGGTGTCCAGCACTTGACCCGAGCTGTGGATCGATGCGAGACCCCAGCCCCAGGCCACCCGGCGGGGAGCAGTACCAGCGTCAGTCATGGGCCGAGCCTACCGACGCTGTAAGGTGCCGCTCGTGTCTGCGCCTTTGGATTTAGGTGGCGATGTCGTCGAGCTGTTGCGAGCGTTGATCGACATCGAGTCCGTCAGCGGACACGAGACAGAGATCGCCGACCGAGTGGAGCAGGCGCTGCGCCGGTACGGCCATTTGGATGTGGTGAGAGACGGCAACGTCGTCATCGCTCGAACCGAACTCGGCCGGTCCGAGCGGGTAGTGATCGCCGGCCACCTGGATACCGTGCCGATTGCCGGAAACGTGCCGTCATGGACGACGCGCGACAGCGCTGGCCGGGAGCTCATCTGGGGCCGCGGAGCCTGCGACATGAAGGGTGGCGTCGCGGTTCAACTGTCGGTTGCAGCATCGCTCGCGAGGCCGCGGCGCGATGTCACGTGGGTCTTCTACGACAACGAGGAGGTGGAGGAGTACCGCAACGGCCTGGCCCGGATTACCCGCGAGCATCCCGATTATCTGAGATGTGCGCTTGCGGTCCTCTGCGAACCGACAAATGCGGGCATTGAGGGCGGTTGCCAGGGGTCGATGCAGCTGCAGGTGGAGTTGCAAGGAATGGCCGCACATTCGGCGCGTTCCTGGATGGGGCGAAACGCCATTCACGATGCGAGCGAGGTGCTGCAGCTTCTGGCCTCCTACCAGCCACAGCAGATCGAGGTCGACGGGCTCACCTACCGGGAAGGGCTGAATGCGGTCATGATCAGTGGCGGGATTGCAGGCAATGTGATCCCCGACCGTTGTGTCATCGAAGTCAACTACCGGTTCGCGCCTGATAAGTCTCCAGCCGAGGCCGAGGCCTACGTACGCAAGATTCTTGACGGCTACCCCATCCGAATCACCGACGTAGCCGCCGGTGCCCGACCTGGCCTCGATCAGCCGGCTGCCGCCGAGTTCCTACGCGCCGTCGGCGGTCAGGCGAGCGCCAAGCTCGGTTGGACTGATGTCGCACGTTTCAGCGCAATGGGAATTCCGGCGGTCAACTTCGGGCCCGGCGACCCGAGGAAGGCCCACGCCGACGACGAGTTCTGTCCGGCCGACGATGTCGTCGCCTGCCGCGACGCCCTCGTTCGGTGGCTGAGCTAGCGTCGTGTCTCCGAGCCTCGGAATCGGCCTCCCGGCGCCCTTGCGAAGCGTGAAAGCATTCACCCATGGAGTGGTTCATCGCAGTCGTCGCCGTCGCGGCTTTGGGCGTCGCGGCGATGGCCGCTGCGGGAGGAATGGGACACATGAGGAAAGAACCCGTCTATGACACGTACCGGCAGGATCTGCCCAGCGGCGGCGCCCTGACCGCTGAGGAGCTGAAGAACATTAGGTTCGGAGTCACGCTGCGGGGCTACGCGATGGCTCAGGTGGACGATCTGCTCGACCGGCTCGCTCTCGAGATCGCTGAGCGTGACGCCTTGATTGCGGAACTGGCGGAGGGTGCCACAGTGCGGCAGCGGCTCCAAGAATCAACCGCATCGGCGCGCGCGGCCGAGCAGTCAAGTTCATACGATCCGGTTGCGTCCGCTGACACGCAGGCACCGCCAGAGCTGCCCCCACCTGCGGTTGAAGACCGCCGCCAGCCCGGTTGAGTGAGAAGGAGTGAGCATTCGCCTCGAGGTTTCGACGGAGACCAATGCACCCGTGGCGGCCGTGTGGGACGTGCTCATCGACTGGACCGCCCAGTCGCGCTGGATTCCGTTGACGACCGTCCGGGTCATCACGGACTACGAGGTCGGTGTTGGGGTACGAGCCGAAGCCCTATCCGGCGTCCGGCTGGGTCGGGTCCCAGTGGGCCTCCTGGACCGCTTCATCGTTACCGGTTGGTCTCCGCCCACCGCCGAGACGGCCGAACTGGAGATCCTCCATCTCGGTCCGTACTTCACCGGCGAAGGTGTCCTCCGACTGGTAGGGCATGAAAGGAAGACCACCGTGTCATGTACGGAGGTCTTCTCCATTCCAGGCGGCCGGCTGGTTGAGTGGCCAGCGCGCCTCGCCCTGCCGGCCCTACGCGCGGGACTCGCGAGCAGCCTGCGTGCGCTCAGCGCGCTCGCTGAAGCACGATGATGAGCCCAATGATGAGTGGCGCCCTGTCCGGTCCTGACGGCCTCTTGCGTTGCCCATGGGCCCTCTCGGCACCTGAGTACCTTGCGTACCACGACGACGAGTGGGGCAGGCCGGTCAGCACTGTGCAGGGACTCTATGAGCGGATGACGCTTGAGGCCTTCCAGTCGGGACTGTCCTGGATCACGATTCTCCGCAAGCGGGAGAACTTCCAGCGAGCCTTTGCCGGCTTCTGGCCCGAGCGGGTTGCCGCATTCACCGACGATGACATCCAGCGGCTGCTGAGCGATCCGGGAATCGTTCGCAACCGGGCGAAGATCGCGGCGGCCATCGAGAACGCTCGGCTGGTTGTCGATCTTGGCGCGAGATTTACCGAGATCGTCCTCAGCTATCGGGTGATCGGCCGTCCGCGTCCGGTCGGAGGGGAGTTGCGTGCGACTTCGCCTGAGTCCATCGAAATGGCGCGCCAGCTCAAGGGCCTTGGCTTCCGCTTCGTTGGCCCGACCACGGCGTACGCGACGATGCAAGCGATCGGCCTGGTCGACGATCACATAGTCGACTGCTTTGCACCACCGCCGGGCTGGCCTGAGGCGAATCCGACCGCAGAAACACGTCCCAAGCCAGAACCCGACTCAGGTTACGACCAGGTAGTACGGAATAATTGAGTCGGCAAGTTGCCAGATCACTACAGGATGAGGATGCGCGATGGCAGCAATGAAACCGCGGACGGGTGACGGCCCTACGGAAGTCACCAAGGAGGGACGCGGGATCGTCATGCGGGTTCCGCTCGAGGGAGGCGGCCGGCTCGTCGTGGAACTCAACGCAGACGAAGCGGCCGAGCTCGCGGGGGCACTGAAAGAAGTCGTTAGAGAATTCAAGAGCTGACAGCACAGGGGACCTGGTCACATGACTGGGTCCTTTTGCTTGATCCTGATGCTTGCTCAATGAGAAGGGCGATATCTCCAATGCACCCGAACTGCGCTGCCGTAGACGAGATTCTGCGAGCCGCGGGGCTGCCTGGTCGGGTACGCATGCTCGATAAGGCGGTGACCACCGCACGGGCTGCCGCTGAGCACCTGGGATGCCCGGTAGGAGCCATCGCCAACTCGCTGATTTTCGAAACTTTCATAGCTGGGAGCGTCAGTACGCGCGAGCAGCTCATAGGAACAGCTGGGAGCGTCAGTATGCGCGAGCAGCTCATAGGAACAGCTGGGAGCGTCAGTACGCGCGAGCAGCTCAAAGAAACTGCTGGGAGCGTCGGCCTGCGCGAGCAGCTCACAGGCACGGCTGGCAGCGTCGGCCTGCGCGAGCAGCTCAAAGAAACTGCTGTCGGAGCGCCATTGTTGATCATGACCAGTGGCGCACATCGAGTGGACATGAGCAAGGTCGCAGAACAGCTTGGGGTTCAGCTCCGTCGCGCGTCACCGGCGTTTGTACGCGAATACACCGACCAGCCGATCGGAGGTGTCGCGCCGGTCGGTCACCCAAAGCCCATCCCTACCATCGTCGATCGGGCGCTCGCTGAGTTCGACGAGCTTTGGGCTGCCGGCGGCATCCCCCACGCCGTCTTTCCCCTGACGTATGGCGAACTCATCAGGCTGACAGTCGGCGTGGAGGCCGATGTCAATGAAGACGACAACGTCGACCTGAGCCACCCGGATGCTCAGCAGCTGGACGTCACGAGGCGTGCTCCTCGAGGATGGTGAGAACCTCCTGATCGCTCAGCTGCCGGAAGTCCTCGTACGCGCCGCCTACCGCGATGAAGGGCTCCGGAGTGGAGAGACAGACGACAGAATCCGCGATCGATCGCAATGCCTGCACGGCCTGGCGTGCTCCCACTGGGACCGCCACCACGACCGCCGCCGGTGCGTGGGTTCGGGCAGCGGCGACTGCTGCCAGCATGGTGGAGCCGGTCGCCAGGCCGTCGTCCACCAGAATGACGGTCGCGTCAGCGATCTCGAGATCGGCGGAGGGGAAGATGCTGGCGCGGCGCTCTAGCTCAAGCCGCTCTCGGTCCCGTGCGACTTCGAACGCCTGACTGCTGATGCGCAGCCCGTTGATGATCTCATCGTTGCGGAATTCTGAGATCTCTTCACCGACCTTGGCCAAGGCGCCCATGGCCAACTCGCTGCGTCCGGGCACGCCGATCTTGCGTACCAAGATCACGCCAAGTGGGGCGTCCAGCCGACCAGCTACCTCGGCCGCAACCGGTACCCCGCCGCGCGGCAGTGCCAGCACGACTGGCTTCTCCAGGACGGACTCCCTGACCAGCGCATCCGCGAGTGCGCGGCCGGCGACATTGCGATTGGCGTAGCGGGTCGCTGCCCTGCGGCGCCCTATCACGACTGGCCCAGTGTCGTGTCTAAGTTCCTTTGCGTTTGGCGTCGTTCAGGTGCGTGCATCGCAAGGCCGACGAGGGAGGGATACCGGGTCGTATGTCGACCGAGGAGAACGCCGCGAGGTGCGTGCCTGGGCGGCGCGAACCGTAAAGAGACTTAGGAGACGCGACACTAGCTTTGGTGAACCTCGAGCGCGCGGCTGTAGACCTCGACGGTCTCGGCGGCGATCTTGGACCAGTCGAACTCCTCGATGCAGCGCTGCCGTCCTGCCAGTCCGAACTCCCGCGCCTTCTCCGGATCCGCGGTCAGCGAATTGATCTTGATTGCCAACCCTTGTTCAAACGCGGCGACGGCTTCCGGATCGTTTGCCTGAGCGGGGTCATAGGGCACGAGGTATCCGGTCACTCCGTCGACCACCACCTCGGGTATGCCGCCAACCGCAGAGGCGACTACGGCCGTCTCGGTGGCCATTGCCTCGAGGTTGACGATGCCCAATGGCTCGTACACCGAGGGGCAGGCGAACACCGTCGCATGTGACAGCACTTGGCGTACCTGTGCTCGCGGCAGCATCTCCTCAATCCACAACACATTGCCCCGGGTGGACTGGAGGTGTGCGAAGGCATCTCCAATCTGCTTGGCAATCTCGGGCGTATCAGGCGCTCCGGCGAGGAGCACGACCTGAGTTTCGGGATCAAACTTCTCGGCTGCCCGCACCAGATGAATGAGGCCCTTTTGGCGCGTGATCCGTCCCACGAACACCACTGACGGCTTATCAAGATCGATGCCGAGACCCGTGACAACCTCGGTGCCTGAGTCGGGCTTGAATTCCTCGGTGTCGATACCGTTTTTGACCACGTGCACTTTGTCTGGATCGAGATTGGTGTAGGAGTCCAGGGTGTCTTTGCGCATCCCTGCACTGACGGCGATCACCGCATCCGCCGCTTCGAAGGCAGTCTTCTCGGTCCAAGACGAGAGCCGGTAACCGCCGCCGAGCTGCTCGGCCTTCCAAGGCCGGTGCGGCTCCAGTGAGTGGGCTGTGACCACGTGCGGAATATCGCGCAAGAGACCGGCCAGATGGCCGGCCAGGTTGGCATACCAGGTGTGGGAGTGGAGCAGGTCCACCTGAGGAACCGCAGCCACCATCGAGAGGTCCGCCCCGAATACGCGGAGGGCAGCGTTGGCTCCTTCCGGATAGTTCTCGGCGTGGGCGGTGGCGCCCTCTCGCGGCTCGCCCATGCATTGGACATCGACATCGATGAGCTTCCGCAACTGCGGCACCAGCTGGGCGACGTGCACGCCCGCACCACCGTAGATTGAGGGCGGATACTCCCGAGTCAGCAACGAGATGGAGAGTCGATCGGTCTCTGCCAGCGCCATAGTTGGCATCGTTCCACAGCGTCGCCGATGTTGACCACAACGTGACTGAGAACCTGCTCCCAAAGCCCGATATCCGCTAGGTTCAACTCATGCGCGCGCGTCCGAGAGTTCTGGCGATCGTACTGGCTGGCGGCGAAGGAAAACGGCTGATGCCGTTGACCATGGATCGTGCAAAGCCGGCGGTCCCCTTCGGGGGCACCTATCGTCTGATCGACTTCGTCCTGTCCAATTTGGCCAACGCGGGGATGCGGCAAATTGCCGTGTTGACTCAGTACAAGTCGCATTCGCTGGACAAACACATCTCTTTGACATGGCGGTTTTCGACGATGCTCGGCAACTACGTCACGCCCGTACCCGCGCAGCAGCGCCTCGGGCCAAGGTGGTACCAGGGCAGCGCTGACGCTATCTATCAGTCGATGAACCTGATCCGCGACGAGGAACCGGATTATGTGGTTGTCTTCGGCGCGGACAACATCTATCGGATGGACGTCTGGCAGATGCTTGAGGCGCATATCGACGGTGGCCTCGGCTGCACAGTGGCAGGCATCCGGGTACCTCGGAGCCAGGCAAGCGCGTTCGGTGTGATCGACGCCGGGTCCGACAACAAGATCAAGGAATTTCTCGAGAAGCCGGTCGAGCCGCCCGGTCTGCCGGATGACCCAGAAGCCTCGTTCGCCTCGATGGGCAACTACATCTTCACCACCGAGGCGCTGATCGATGCTCTGAGCGAGGACGCCCAAAACGAGAACTCTCGCCACGACATGGGCGGCGACATCATTCCGAGCTTCGTCGGTGGCGGCAACGGGCAGGTCTACGACTTCACCGCTAATGAGGTTCCGGGCTCCACCGAGCGCGACAAGGCCTACTGGCGAGACGTCGGGACGCTGGACGCCTACCATGAGGCGCACATGGACCTGGTCTCAGTGGACCCTATGTTCAACCTCTACAACATGGATTGGCCCACATGGACATATCCGGTGCAGATGCCAGGCGCCAAGTTCACTCTGGAGGGCGTGGCGCGGGACTCCATCGTCAGCCCGGGTTGCATCGTGTCGGGAGGGGCAATCGAGAGGTCGGTGCTCTCCCCCAACATCGAAGTGCGTGAGGGCGCCACGATCGAAGATTCGGTGATCTTGTCGCACGCCGTCATCGGGCGCAATGCAGTCGTCCGTCGTGCGATCTTGGACAAGAACGTCCACATCCCGGAGGGGGCAAAGATCGGTGTTGACTCCGACGCTGATGAGGCCCGCGGCTTCACCGTGTCGGAAGGCGGTGTGACGGTCGTCGGCAAGGGTGTAACGGTCTCGGCGACATGAAGGTGCCTGCCTCAGGATCGGGTGGCTACGAGGTAGAAAGACCTGAGGGCGGGACCTTCGGGGTCGATGCTCCCAGAGTGCCCGCCGTACTGGGAGCCGTCGCGCTCCTGCTGGTGATCATCGGCGTCGTGCTGATGATCATCAATAGATTTGCCCCCGGTCTCGTCATGGTGATCTTCGCGGCGTTTTTCGGACTGTGCGCGCTCAGCTATCTGTACACGACCCTGCACGGGAAGTTCGTGTGGTGGGCCGACCTGCTCGATGATGCGCGACTCAAGGGCGATGAGTACGCAGTTGATCTGGGGTGTGGCCGCGGTGCGGTCTTGATCAGCCTCGCCAAACGGCTGAAGACTGGACGGGTCTCAGGCATCGATCTGTGGCGCAGCCAGGACCAGTCCGGCAACGACATCGAGGCCACCAAGCACAATGCCCGGGCGTGCGGGGTAGAGGATCGCGTCGAGCTGAATACCGGCAACATCACGACGCTTCCCTACTACGACGGGCAATTCGATCTTGTGGTCTCCAGTCTTGCCATCCACAACCTCAAAGCTCGCGAGGACCGGCGGCAGGCCATCACCGAGGCCGTTCGCGTACTCGAGCCTGGCGGCAAGATCATCATCACTGACATCAGTCACACCGATGAGTACGCGGATTGGCTCACCGAGGCGGGGATGGAGTCGGTGACACTGCACGACCTGGGCGTCCGTGGGTGGTGGGGTGGACCCTGGATGCCGACAAGCGCGGTCACTGCGTGCCGGCCAGGCCGGTCGAGCGTCAGGGCCTAGCCTCTGTCGACGAGTTGTCTGACGCTTGTTGTCGACTGCTGTCGGATGATCATCGCTTAACTGCGACGAGTAACCCATCGCCGACCGGAAGCAGCGCCGAGACAAGATCTTCATTGTCCTTGACCGCGCTCAGCGCGTTGCGGATCGCTTCGGTCTCCTTATCGACGTGGCTCCCGTCCGCGGTACGGTCGTGCCACAGCGCATTGTCCACCGCCAGCACCCCGCCGTGCCGAAGTAGCCGCAGACCTTGCTCGACGTACTCGGCGTACTCGACCTTGTCGGCGTCGACGAAAACCATGTCGTATGCGCCGTCACTCAGCCTCGGTAGCACGCTGAGCGCAGGACCGGAGATCAGCCGGAACCGCTGCGTGGGGATGCCGACGGTGAGGAAGACCTCTCGAGCGGCCTGCTGATGTTCGGCCTCAATGTCAACGCTGGTCAAGACTCCATCTGGCTGCATTCCAGCGAACAGCGCCAAGCCAGAGACGCCCGATCCGGTGCCGACCTCAACAACTGTCCTGGCTTGGACCACCTTTGCCAGAAAGGTAAGGGCGCTCGCGGAGCCACGACCGATCGGTGCAACTCCGAGCTGCCTCGCCTTCTGGCGAGCCTCCGCCGAGTGGTCAGACTCAGCGACGAAATCCTCGGCAAACGCCCATGATCCCGGCTTGGGCGCAGCTTTAGCTGAGGTCTTGACATCGGAGAGATTCACGAGGCTCACCCTATCGAAACGCCTGGTGAGCGAACCCTACGATGACGGCATGAGCCATACCGTCGTCGCTGAGCTCGTCGCGGCCGTCATGAAGGTCGAAGTCGAGGTTGGTCAGCAGGTGGCCGCTGACGACGCTGTGGTGATCTTGGAATCGATGAAGATGGAGATACCGGTACTGGCTGATGTGGCAGGGTCAGTCTCGGAGATCGTGGTTTCAGCAGGTGATGTGGTCAACGACGGGGATCCCTTAGTCGTGATCAAGGTGAGTGGCCGCTAGTCCATTCAAACGACCTCTTGCCTCCCCGCAGAAGAACCGGAGAACCGGTGTCCCTGGTCGCCAACCTGGGTAAACCCAGGTTGCCTGCGCTCGGCATGGGTTGCAACGTGTGCAGAGCGACTGAAACCTACGTTTACGTAGGTTTCCGACGGGAGGAGGGTGTCATCGCTAAGATGACGGTCATGTCGACCCCACCATTCGGCCGGCTGCTGACAGCCATGGTGACTCCGTTCGCAGTGGACGGATCTTTGGACCTGGACGCAGCCGCCCGACTCGCCAGCTATCTGGTCGACGAGATGGGCAACGACGGGCTGGTCATCAGCGGTACGACCGGAGAGTCGCCGACGACCTCCGACGCGGAGAAGGCGGACCTGCTGCGTGTGGTGCTCGACGCGGTCGGCGACCGCGCGGCGATCCTTGCGGGCGTTGGCACCTTCGACACCGAGCACACGTTGGAACTGGCGGAAACGGCCGCCAAACTGGGCGCAGCCGGCCTCCTCGTGGTTACGCCTTACTACTCCAAGCCCCCGCAGACCGGCATCCTCGAGCACTTCCGGCGAGTCGCGGATTCCACCGACGTGCCGGTGATGCTGTACGACATTCCGGGTCGTGCCGGCGTGGCCATTGCCACCGACACGATGCTGCGACTGGCCGAACATCCGGGAATCGTCGCTGTCAAGGATGCGAAGGGTGACCTCGCGGCCTCGGCGAGGGTGATTGCCCAGAGTGAGCTCACGTACTACTCCGGTGACGATGCCATGACGCTGCCGTTGCTGTCGGTCGGCGCCGGAGGGGTGGTCGGAACCTCAACCCACTTCAGCGCCATCGGGACCAAGCAGCTGATCGAGGCGTATCTGGCCGGTGATGTGGGTACGGCGCTTCGTCTCCATCAGCAGCTGCTGCCGATTTACACCGGGATCTTCGCGACCCAAGGCTGCATCCTGGTCAAGGCGGGCTTGAGACTACTCGGCCATGACGTCGGAGGGCTGAGGTCTCCGCTGGTCGAGGCGACGCCCGCAGAGGTCGAGGGGTTGCGGTCCGCTCTAGCTGCGGCCGGCCTGCCGTCCGGCGAGTCGGTCTCGACCGACTGATGTCCCGGCTGGGGATGTTGACAGCGGCTTTAGGGTTGCCCGCGAGTGGGCAGACCATCAACCCCGGAACGTGTCCGCACCTCACGGCGTTGGTCAACTGTGAGCGAGAACACGATCGTGCACAGCCAAATGCCAGGGTTCACTCAGGGCATTGCCAGGATGACAAGCAACAATGAGGCGTTCAGGCTGAACCTGCTTGGTCGTGTCGGACACCGGAGGAAGGTCGAACCGATGGCGCAGTGGCCCGCTCCTGATCCTCAGGATTGGCAGCAGCCTGCGCCCGCCAGCCAGCCGGCACAATCTGAGGAGTCCTGGACACCGCCAACGTGGGAAGAGCTGGTACGCGACCACGGCGCTCGGGTCTATCGGCTGGCTTATCGGCTCACAGGCAATCCGCATGACGCCGAGGACCTCACCCAGGACGTATTCGTCCGGGTGTTCCGCTCGCTGCACCGGTTCCAGCCTGGGACGTTCGAGGGCTGGCTCCACCGGATCACAACCAACTTGTTCCTGGACGGCGCGCGGCGCCGGCAGAAGATCCGCTTCGACGGTCTAGGTGACGGTTCGGCTGAGCGGCTGCCCAGTGCTTGGCCGAATCCATCCGATCAGCTGGCTGACGCCGACCTTGATCACGATGTGGCGGCTGCGCTCTCGGCCCTGTCACCGGAGTTCCGCGCCGCCGTTGTGTTGTGTGACATCGAGGGCCTCAGCTACGAGGAGATCAGCGAGGTCCTTGACATCAAGATCGGAACCGTTCGAAGCCGAATTCACCGCGGTCGGGCACAACTGCGGACCGCCCTCGCACACCGCAGGCCGACCGGGGAGCGGGTGCGATACCTCGGTGTTGAGGTTGAGGCAGGCGAGCCCTCCGACAATGTCAGTCCCAAACTGGGAGGTCTGGAGCCTGCGAGGTCGGCGTGAGGAGCGCGCCCTGCGCTGATCTGGCGGAATTGCGATCAGCGTTCGTCGACGGGGCGTTGGACAACGCCGACCGCGAACGCTTGCTGAGCCACCTTGTTGGCTGTGCTCATTGCCGGCAGGACGTCGAGGATCTGCGTGCCGTACGAGCGCTGCTGAAGCAGACCAGGACTGACCCGGGCTCCACGCCCAGCGAGCTCTCCCATCGTCTGGTCTCCATCGCTGGTTCGGAATCGGTTGCACCTCTGTGGACTAGACCATTCCGGCGAATCCAACCATCGCATCTGTCCAGAACCGGGGGCCTGCCGAGCCACCGGCGAATTGTCAAGTTGCGGTTTGCTGCCGCCGCGATGGCCGTTGGAGCGACCGTGACCGCAATGGGGGTGATCGGGTACGCCGCAGCGCCCCGTCTAGCGGCAATTGATGATCCAACTGATGACGCCCAGGTTGCTTTTACGTCAAGCCTCGGACAGTTCCCACTGGCCAGCGACGCACTCAGTGCGATTATGTTGGCCGACTCAGGCCGCTTGTCTGCCGGCATCTCACCGCGGCTCGAGGGCCCGTCGGTCGCCGCGGGGCAGACGTTATCCCCTTCGGAGGCGCAGGCGATGATGCAGCGAGCTGCTGAGGCTGGGCATTCCGTGAGCTACTCCGGCCGCCAATCGTTTCTGGCGTACCGGGACGGTAAAGCCATCGTTGCGGAGGTCGATGTTGATGCGCGCGCGCGTCAGGGCACGCAGGTCAGGGTCAACAGCCAGATGGGCCAGCAGCTGTTCAGAGGATTCACGCCTGCGCTTGTCTCGTCGCGAGTCGTCGATGATGAGCTGCTCGACCTGCTTGCGAACAACTACCACCTCAGCGGGGCACGCCGAGCGAGTGTCGCCGGCCGCAGCGCAACCGCAGTGGCAGCGTCGCGGGACGGTAGTTCGTACCTGGCGGCTCGCTGGTGGATCGATGACGCCACTGGCATCGTGCTCTGGCAAGAGACCTACGACAGGAACGGATCAGTTGACCTGTCGTTTGGATTCACCTCCGTTTCGGTCAGCCACGGAGAGAGCATCCTGGAACATCTGCCGCCGCGACTGGCAGTCCCACGGACCAGCACCTCGCTCACCCTCTCATCTGCAGCCGAACTCACGGCCTCGGGATGGTCCTGCGTGCGGGAGCTGGCGGGTCTGTCGCTGGTGCGGATACGTAGCGACCGCGCCAGCAATCCGGACATGGTGCACGTGGTCTACAGCGACGGGCTGAACATGGTGAGCGTTTTCCAGCAACGGGGCCAGCTCACCGCGGCGCCGCAAGGTTCCCAGTGGGATGTCGCGCTGGGAGCCTATGTGCGTCCTGGTGCCTCGGGTGTGGCGACCTGGCAGTCGGGTGAGATGGTTCTCACTGTTGTCACCGACGGTAGTGCCGGCTTACTCTCCGACGCCGTCGAGTCGCTGCCTCATGATCGCTCGCTGACGCAGACTACGCTTGACCGCATCAGAGCTGGATGGGCGAGGATTTTGGCCGATGTGAAGGGTTAGCGCGTGGTGGATGAGGACCGTCCGACGGATCACGCGGCAGGCGAACCGTCCGACTCTCGCTACTTCGGTCCTTTTGGCGAGCCACCACCTCCGCCTCCCGGCGTGCAGGGCTTTACCGAGCCGGGTCCCGCGTTCGCACCGCACGACGCTACCTGGCCGCCTCCAATCGGCCAACCGGCAGTGGCCGAAGGCCCGCCGGCCGGCATCGCATCTTCAGCAACGACGGCGATCTTGCCCGCGAGGCCTCCGGGTCGCCGTCGTCCGCGCTCGGCCTCCGTCATTGCCGTAGCCGCTCTGACTGCACTAGTGATCGGTGGCGCTGCCGGCTTTGGGGGTGCCACGCTCGCCCGGCGTACGGCGTCGTCGACGACCACAGCTAGTCCTTCAGCTGCGGCCACTCCCGGCGGCACGCGTGCGCCGGTCCCTCCAGCGCCAGCGAGTGCCAACACAGTTGAGGTCGCCAAGCGGGTGTTGCCTGGAACGGTGATGATCCAGGTCGGTCGGGGCACGGGGTCCGGGTTCGTGGTCGACGGAGAAGGCCACATCGTCACCAACAATCACGTGATCACCGAGGCAGCCAACGGGTCGCGGATTCGTGTTGTCTTTTCAGATGGCCGCCGGCAGAACGCCGTCTTGTTGGGCCGCAGCCCGTCCTACGACCTTGCGGTGATCAAGGTGAGCGGGGCGGCATCCCTGAACCCTCTCGAACTCGGTGACTCCGACCAGGTCCAGATTGGGGAGCCGGTGATCGCGGTTGGTTCGCCGCTGGGGCTGCCCGGGACCGTCACGCAGGGCATCATCTCGGCTCGGAACCGCCCAGTCATGGTTGCCGAGGGCGCCGACGCCGACTCGCCGACCGCGTACATCAATGCCATCCAGACCGATGCCCCCATCAACCCGGGGAACTCCGGCGGCCCACTGGTCGATGCGGGCGCACGAGTGATCGGGGTCAACTCGGCGATTCTGACGTTTGCGGCAAGCCGCAACATCGGCCTGGGCTTTGCGATCCCGATCAACCAGGCAGCCACGATCGCCGACTTGTTGATCAAGAACGGGAAGGCGACCTACCCGGTGATCGGGGCCAACGTACAAGATGGCTCATCGGGGGTGGAGCTGACCGACGTAGACGCTCAAGGTCCTGCCGGCACGGCCGGACTGCGGAAGGGCGACGTCATCACCAGGATCGACGGTGAGCCTCTCGATGGCGGCATGGAAGAGCTGATCGTGACCATCCGCACCCGACGACCCGGCGAGGTTGTGGTCTTGGACTACACTCGCGGGTCGTCACAGGGCCAAGTCAGCGTCACCCTGGGCAGCAAGGAGGGCTGAGCATGGTGCCCCTGCTGCTCGACATCAATGGCCCGGAGTTCGTGCTATTGCTGGTCCTCGCGGTCATCTTGTTCGGTCCGGAGCGCTTGCCAGACCTCGCTCGGAAGGCCGCCCGCGTACTGCGCTACTTGAGAACCGTGGCTGGATCGGCCCAGCAGCAGCTGAGCAAGGAACTAGGCCCGGAATTCGAGAATCTTGATTTCCGCGACCTGAACCCGAAGGCGTTCGTACAGAAGCACCTTCTCGACGACGTCGAGCCGATCATCGCGGACATGAAGTCAGAGGTGGCCGACCTTGGTAAGACCGTGAACAGCTCGTCCGCGGCCGGCTCCATGACGACCAACTCCACCAAAGATCTCAGCCCGGGCGGCCCACAGGATGTCGTCGCTGGGGCAGCTCCAGTCCGGGCGGCAACACCTTTCGATGTCGAGGCGACCTGACATTTGAGGTGTTAGCGACCGGCGGGTGTAAGGCCGAGCTGTTTGCCGAGGAGTCCACGGCCACGCGTGATGAATGTGTCGGCCAGCGAGTTGAGGGCGCGGGCGGCGGGCTCGTCAGGGCCGGCCTCGACGAGCGGAATACCAGCGTCCCCTGCGGCGCGGAGCTCGGGGTCGAGCGGTATCTGCGCGAGCAGATCGACGGGATAGCCCAGTCGGATGCTGAGCGTCCGCGCTACCTCCGCGCCGCCGCCGGCACCGAAGATCTGGTGGGTGTGCACTTCGCCGCAGTGGGGACACGTGGTGACCAGGTGCGACATGTTCTCAACGACGCCGATTACCCGCTGCTTCATCATCGACGCCATGGTGCCGGCACGCTCAGCAACCTCTGCGGCCGCGGCCTGGGGGGTGGTGACTACCAACACCTCGGCGTTGGGCAGTTTTTGACCCAACGAGATTGCCACATCGCCGGTACCCGGCGGAAGGTCGATGAGCAGGAAGTCAAGGTCTCCCCAGTAGACGTCGGCCAGCATCTGAGTCAGGGCTCGGTCCAGGATCGGCCCGCGCCATGCGACCACCTGGTCACGGCGGGGCTTGAGCATACCGATCGAAATGACCCTGAGCCCGGCAACCGGCACCGGCATGATCATGTCCTCCACCCCGGTCGGGCGCGAGTCAGCCACGCCGAGCATCGCCGGTACCGAATGACCGTAGATATCGGCATCGAGAACGCCGACGTTACGACCGTGGAGTGCCAGTGCCCGGGCCAGGTTCACCGTGACCGATGACTTTCCAACGCCACCTTTGCCCGAGGCAACCGCGATCACCTGGGTGAGAGAATCCGGCCGGGCGAACGGAATTTCGCGTTCGGCCTGCCCGCCTTTGAGCAGCTCGCGCAGCGCCACACGCTGCTCATCCGACATCACGCCCAGCTCAACGTTAACCGCCGCCACTCCAGGCACCGCGAGCACCGCAGCGGTGACATCGCGATTGAGCGTGTCGCGCAGCGGGCAGCCGGCGACGGTCAGCAAGATCCGAACCGCCACCTGACCCGCGGCATCCACCTCGATGCCGTCGACCATGCCGAGATCGGTAATCGGTCGGCGAATCTCAGGATCATCCACCCGATGCAGTGCCGTGCGGATCTGAGGCACCAAGGGATGCTCAACGCTGGACGTTGTGGTGTCTCCGTTGGATTGCGGGTCATGCATGTCCCCAGCGTAGGTGACATTCCGCAGAGGCCCACGCTGCGACTTCTGAGCGAACATCCCACGCAGCGTGGGATGCTCGCGCTGTACATAGCGTGCATGCCATGCACAGCGTGCCGAATCTAGGGACAGCCGCGACCGTGAGCGTCCTCAGGCGACGTCTTCGGCCTCAAGTTCGGCGAGGATGGCGCGCAGCTCTGACCTGAGCTCGGAGCGCAGGTAGTCGCGGGTCGCCAACTCGCCAACCGACATCCGAAGGCTGGCAATCTCGCGCGCCAGGAAGTCCATGTCGGCTCGGCTTTGTGCCGCCTGCTCGCGGTCGCGTTCCAACGCGACGCGGTCCCGCGCCTCCTGGCGATTCTGGGCGAGCAAGATCAGCGGGGCGGCGTACGACGCCTGCAGCGACAAAATCAGCGTCAAGAAAATGAACGGGTAGGGGTCGAAGCGGAGCAGAGGCGGACCGAGCGCCACGTTCCAGAGCAGCCAGAGGATGATGACCACCGTCATGCCGAAAAGGAACCGCGCGGTGCCCATGAATCGGGCGAAGGCCTCGGCAAACTTGCCGAAGGCGTCCCGGTCCACCTTGATCGTCGGAATCGTTGACCGCTTGCGCCGGCCCGGCAGGTCCAGTCGCTCGGCCTCGCGAACGTCTCTAGCCACGTGCCATCACTTCCGCATCCGGCGGCTTTTGCGCCGAGACCGCGTCGAGTTCAATGCCGCGCCAGTCCTCAGGCAACATGTGATCGAGTACGTCGTCGACTGTGATCGCACCGATCAACCGATGATCAGTATCGACAACAGGGGCGTTCACCAGGTTGTAGGTCGCGAAGTAGCGGCTCACCTCGTGCAGATTCGCCTGGTCGGTGAGGGTCTCCAGTTCGCTGTCGATCAGGGCTGAGACGAGTGTCGACGGAGGCTCTCTGAGCAGCCGCTGGAAGTGCACCGCGCCCACGAAGCGACCGGTCGGAGTTTCCAAGGGCGGCCGGCAGACGTAGACCATGCACGCCAACGCGGGCGTCAGCTCAGCCTCGCGGATCTGAGCGAGAGCTTCGGCCACCGTCGCATCGGGCGGCAAGATCACCGGCTCGGGAGTCATCATCCCGCCGGCGGTGGACTCGGCATAGCTCAGTAGGCGTCGAACGTCCTTCGCCTCATCTGGCTCCATGCGCCCAAGCAGCACCTCAGCCATCTCCGGAGCCAGCTCGGCGATCAAATCAGCGGCGTCGTCTGGATCCATTTCTTCCAAGATGTCCGCGGCACGCTCGGTGTCGAGCACGGAGATCAACTGCACCTGTTCGTCCTCAGGCAACTCCTCGAGAACGTCGGCCAACTTGTGATCATCGAGTGCAGACGCTACCTCGGCTCGTCTCTCGCGCGACATCTCGTGCAGTTCGCGAGCGATATCGGCGGACTTCATGTCTTCCATTTGGGCCAGCAGCTGGTCGATACCTTGACCGCGATCGGACCCCAAGATCGTGATCGTGGACCAGTCCACGATGGTGACGTGACCTCGCCTACCGAACCGGCGACGGCGTCCGGCCTCCCGCAGCGCCACCTGCGACAGCTCCCAGTCGTGGGAGCGCACGGGTTGCATAGCCACGTCGAAGATAACCGACGAACCCGAATGGTCGATGCGTTCTACTGTCAGGTCGAAAAGGTCGTCGATCACCAACATCTCGGATTCGCGGCGTTCGAAGCGACGTGTGTTGACCACACCGGAGATAACCACCGCAAACCCGTCAATACTGTGCACCCGTGCCATCGGCATGAAGATCCGATGGCGTGCAAACAGCTCGACCACAAGGCCCTTTACTCTGGGGGCGCGGCCGGCGGCCCGGCGCTGCACCACAACATCGCGTACCTTTCCTACCTGGTCCCCTGCGCTGTCGAGGACTGGCAGGCCGCGGATGCGTGAGATGAAGACCGAGGTCGTGCTCGCTGCCACGCCTTCGATTATCACAGCCTGGCGTCGAGGCTGACGTCAGTTAGGGTCGGGTCATGGCTGCAGCCAATGCGATCAGCTTCAAGGATCTCTGCATCGACGCAGTGAATCCGGAAGTGCTCGCGACCTTCTGGGCCTCGGCGCTCGGGCTCCGCACCGAGCCGAGTAACGCAAACTTCAGGCTGGTTGACGATGTCTCTGAGCACACTCTCTGGGTTAACAAGGTGCCCGAGCCGAGGACCGTCAAGCAGCGCGTCCATCTCGACGTAGACATGTCGGCTGTATCTGAGCTGACCGACCTTGGCGCGGTGATCATTGATGAGACCCAGTCGTGGACGGTGCTCGCCGATCCGGAGGGTGGCGAGTTGTGTGCGTTCGTTCGGGAGCCTGGGTCGCTGCGGGACTATCGCGTCTACGAGGTGGTCGTCGACGCTGCGGACCCGGTTTCGATCGCGTCCTGGTGGGCGGAGCGCTACGCCGCGCCTGTTTGTCATGACCAGGACCGAGCCTTCTCCTGGATCGATCAGGCTCCCGGGATGCCATGGGCGATGGTCTTCCAGTGGGTTCCTGAGCCCAAGTCCGTGAAGAATCGCATGCACTGGGATGTCTGGGGCGAGACCGATGAGCTGCTTGCGGCGGGGGCCCGGCTGATCCGTAAACGTGACGACGAGATCAGCTGGGATGTGCTGGCTGATCCAGAGGGCAACGAATTCTGCGTGTTCGCCAGGGACGACATCTGAGCATCAGCGCGTCGACCGGCTCAAAAAGACCAACGAGTAGATTGGGAGCCGACCTCAGGAGGACACCATGGCTATTTCGCCGCGGCAGTTCGGCTCGGTCTTCGAGCTGCAGTTCCCCCAATCGGTTGGGATCTACGGCAGCTACGCGGACGCACAGAAAGCAGTCGACTTCCTCGCGGACGCCAAATTCGAGGTGCAGAATCTGGCAATCGTGGGTACCGACCTCAAGTCGGTCGAACGGGTGCTCGGCCGGCGCAACTGGGGCACCGTGATTACCCAGGGCCTGCAATCGGGTCTTTCCACCGGCCTGCTCGTCGGTCTTGTGACGTTGATCTTCCTCAGGCCGGCAAGCATTCTGTTGCTCCTGCTGGTCGCCCTGGGGATCGGCGTCTTGCTCGGCGTGGCATTCAGCGCGGCGGCGTACGCGATGAGCCGCGGTCGCCGGGACTTCACCTCGGTTACCCAGACGATCGCCACGAGGTATGAGGTGCTCTGCGAGCACAAAGTCGCCGCTCAGGCACGCGAGATGCTGCAAGGCATGCCCGGGGCCCGGGCCGCGCAATTTGAATAGGAGTCGCTCGCGCACGGGCGCTCTGTCCCAATTGCTCGCTCCGCTCGCTGCGCCGGCTATAGCCACTTGTTGCGTTTGAAGCCGAGGTAGAGCGCGATCATCAGCAACAACATCACGCCAAGGACGGCGAAATAGCCGTAGCGCCAGCGGAGTTCGGGCATGTTGTCGAAGTTCATGCCGTAGATTCCAGCGACCAGCGTCGGTACTACGACGATCGCCACCCAACCTGAGATCTTGCGCACGTCCTCGTTGTCGGCGACCGACGCTCGTGCCAGCCCGGCCTGCAGGATGGACGTCAGCACCTCGTCGAATGAGGCCACGGCTTCGCGAGCCTCGGTGTGATGGTCGGCAAGCTCCCGAAAGTACGCCTTGGCATCCGGTGGTATCACCGGGAGCTCGCGAGTCGCGAGGCGCAACAGCGGCGCGCCGAGCGGCATCACGGACCGCTTGAACTCGATCAGCTCCCGCTTCAGCTGGTAAACCCGCTCCACATCGCGCTGGCCGTGGCGGGCGAAGACAAGGGACTCGACCTCGTCGATGTCCTTTTCGAACTCAGCGACAACGTCGAGGTAGTCGTCGATGATCTTGTCGGCGATCGCGTACAGCACCTCGGAGGGCCCACGTGCCAACCGGGTCGGGTCGGCTTCCATTCTCCGACGCAGCGAACTCAGCTGCGCGTGCTCGCCGCGGCGCACGGTGATCACGAAATGCTCGCCGAGGAACACCATGACTTGACCAGTTGCGACGACCTCAGAGGTAGCGGTCAGCTCCTCGTGTTCCACGTAGGAGACAGTCGAGATCACCATAAAGAGATCGTCACCAAACATCTCCAGCTTCGAACGCGTGTGGCCATGTGCCGCGTCCTCGATCGCTAAAGGATGCAGATCGAACTGGGATGCCAGGGCCATCAGGTCCTCGTCACTGGGGTCTTTGAGACCAAGCCAGACGAAGCCTTCGCCGGCGTTGGCCAGCTGCGCCGCAACGCTGAGGTTTTCCGCCGGTTTGCGTACGCCGTTGACGTACCAGGCCCATGCGATGATCGAACCGGGCGGAGGAGACGGAAGCGGTACGACCTCTGCCGCCGGACGTCGGCTGAGCGACTTGACGGTCGGTAGATATCGACGATTGGGTGCCGTCGTCATATCCAACCTCCTCAGTGCTCAGCTGATGCGGTTACCCGGTCCTACCCCAGACGCTCGATATCCAGGCCTCGACATCAACGCAGCTTCGGGGCAGCCTCGCCGTCAGATTCTCATTGCCTACCGAAGTAATCAAGATGTCGTCTTCGATCCTCACCCCGATGCCACGCAAAGACATCGGTACCAATTCGTCGTCAGGCTTGAAGTAGAGCCCGGGCTCGACCGTGATGATCATGCCCGGTTCGAGCATTCCTTCGCGGTATTTCTCCACCCGGGCCTGCGCGCAGTCGTGTACATCGATGCCCAGATGATGTGAGGTGCCGTGGACCATCCAGCGACGATGCTGGCCGCCCTGCTCGCCCAGTGACTCCGTCACGCTGACCGGCAGCAGCCCCCAGCTGTCGAGATGCCGAGCGATTACCGCGCTGGCGGCCTTGTGCACGTCAGAGAAGCGGGCCCCTGGTTGTGCCGCTGCGATCCCTGCCTGCTGCGCCTCGTAGACGGCGTCGTAAACCATTCGCTGTGCGCCGCTGAAAGTGCCGTTGATCGGCAGCGTACGCGTGACGTCTGCTGTGTAGAGAGAATCGAGCTCGATACCGGCGTCGAGTAACAGCAGCTCGCCCTCGCGGAGCTCACCGTCGTTGCGGATCCAGTGCAAGGTGCAGGCATGGTCCCCAGCGGCGGCAATGGTGCCGTAGCCGACGGTGTTGCCGACATGCCGAGCATGCAGACTGAAGATGCCTTCGATCCAGCGCTCTCCCCGGCCAAGCCGGGCCGCCTCCGGAATACTTGCCACGACAGCCTGGAATGCCGACGCCGTCTGGCGGCAGGCTTCCCGCATCTCGCCGACCTCGAAGTCGTCCTTGATCATCCGCAGCTCGCTGAGCGCCATGGCGAACTCATGATCAGATTCGTGGGCGGTCGACCGATCTTGATCAACTTCTGCCGACGGGCGGGAGGCGCGGACCTCGTCGATCACCTGTCGGATCTCATGATCGACATATGTCGGCAGGAGACGCAACGGCACGGTGTCGCCGTTCTTACGCAGCTGATCTGGCAGCTCCGAGATCGCCGCGCACGGAATGTCACAGAGCGCGCTCATCTCCTCCAGGGATGGCCGCCGACCCACCCACAGCTCACCAAAGCGGCTGTCGGCATAGAACTCTTCGGAGTCGCGCGGGGCACGTGGCCTGAAATAGAGCGTCGCCTGATGACCGGGGTCTGTGGGCTCCAGCACCAGCACGGCGTCCGGCTCGCGATCTGTGCCCAGACCGGTCAGGTGAGCGAACGCCGAGTGTGGACGGTACCGGTAGTCGGTGTCATTCGAGCGAACCTTGAGCCCACCTGCTGGGATGACGAGCCGCTCACCGGGAAACTGGGCGCTGACCCGCTCGCGGCGCTGCCGAGCCCAAGCTGCAGCCGGCAGCTGACCTGCGAGGTGTGCTGGGTAGGGCGCCCAGGCTTCGGCGATGAACTTCTTGAACGCATCGGTGAAGGGGACCTGGCGGTTCGGCAGGTCGGGCCGACGATCGCTCATACGTGCCATTCTTGCACTCGGTCAATCGCTGAACCTGACCCTTTCGACGCTCAGTCCACCGTGGTGCCGGCAGTGGCGTGGATAGCGATACGGTGAACCGCATGCCAACGCGCCTCTATCTGGTCCGGCATGGTGAGACTGAATGGAGTCGGGCGGGCCGACACACCTCGATGACCGATCTACCGCTCACCGAGACCGGTGAGCAACAGGCCCGCGCCCTGAACGGGCACCTGGCGCCGCAGGATTTCCAATTGATCCTGAGCAGTCCGCGGAGACGGGCTCGCGAGACGGCTGAGTTGGCTGGTTTTGTAGGCGCGTACGAACCTGAGATCGACGGCAACCTCGCTGAGTGGTTCTACGGCGACTATGAGGGCAAGACCAGCGAGGAGATCTGGAAGACCGTTCCGGGCTGGACGATCTGGACCGGCGAGGTTCCGGGCGGGGAATCGGCCGAGCAAGTCGCCAGCCGGCTCGATCAGGTGGTTGCTCGGGTCCGCGGATCCGGAGTCGATCGGGCGATCTGTTTTGGCCACGGCCACGCGTTGCGGGCTCTCACGATGCGGTGGCTCGAGTTCGACGTGAGTCTCGGCGTGCACTTTGGGCTGGACACGAGCACGGTTTCGGTTCTGGGTGAAGAAAGAGGGGAGCCCGCCATCGAACGGTGGAACGCCCGGCCCTGAACCAGCTGTGGTCAGCTGGTGGAGTTCGGACCGTCATGTCGCGTCAACGGTGGCCACCTTCAGCAAATCAACCATCAGTAGGGTGGGTGCCGCGGGGGCGTGCCAACGCTCAAGGATGCTCGAGGAGGATGAGGGCGATCAGGGCCGATAAGGGTGCGCAGCTGAGTCTGCTCGATTTGCAGTCCGTCGACACAACGCTCGCCCAGCTCCACCATCGTCGCCAGACACTGCCGCAGCATGGAGCGATTGCCAAACTACGGACGGAGCGAGTGGCGGTGGCCTCCGATCTTGTGGCGGCCGAGACCAGGATCTCTGATCTTGAACTGGAGCAGGCGAAGGCCGAGGCGGACCTTGAGCCGGTGCGAGAGCGACTCAGCCGGAACCAGGTTCGGATCACGAACGGCGCCATAGCCGACCCGAAGGCCCTCTCCTCGATGCTGGAAGAGGTCATCCACCTGAAGAAGCGGATCAGTGATCTTGAAGATGCCGAGCTGGACGTGATGGAGCAGCTGGAGGCGGCACTCGCCAGCCAGGAGACGCTACGTGCTCGAGCGGCGAGGATCGACGCCAACCTTTCCGAAGCAAGCGCCGACCGTGATCGACAGCTTGCGGCACTCGAGGCCGAAATGGGCGGCCTTCGCCAGCAGCGAGCTGAGATCGCGCCGTTGATACCCGCCGACCTGCTGGCTCTCTATGACAAGATCGGCGCCAGCCATGCAGGTGTCGGCGCCGCCGAGCTGCGGGCGGGTCGTTGCACCGGCTGCCAGCTCGAGGTCAATGCGGCCGATCTGCGGGCATTCTCCGCCGCGGCCGACGACCAAGTGTTGCGCTGCGAGGAGTGTGGTCGGATCCTGATCCGCACCGCGCAATCAGGGCTGTGATGGCAAAGCCACCTCTCAGCGTGCAGGGCGGACCCAGCTTCTTCGATGAAACCGAAGAACCTGCCGTGGCCAGGTCGGACCGTCGCTTGATCGTGGAGGCGGACGGCGGATCACGGGGTAACCCCGGACCAGCCGCATACGGAGCAGTGGTGCGCGACGCCCAGACGTCGAAAGTCCTGGCGGCCGAAGGCCTACCCATCGGACGTGCAACGAACAATGTTGCGGAGTACCGCGGCTTGATCGCCGGACTTGAGATGGCCCGTGAACTCGATCACACGGCCGCCCTCGAGGTGCGAATGGACTCCAAGCTGGTCATCGAGCAGATGGCAGGTCGCTGGAAGGTCAAGCACGCCGACATGAAGTCGCTGGCGCTCGAAGCAGCGCGGCTGCGGCCCGCGGCGGTGACCTGGACCTGGGTGCCACGCGAGCTCAACAAAGTAGCCGACACTTTGGTAAACCGCGCCTTGGACGGAGACCCGGTCCCCCGGCGATACACGGTCGACCGGCCCCGCTGAGTCTGACGGCTCGCTCCGCTCGCTGAGGCTGTCGCCTGCTAGCCTGGCTCACCACTGCGGCGCGCGAAACGCGATCCCCAGCCGGGCGACCCCCCGCAGTTAAGCTGCGGTCATGCCGGCCCGCAAACTCGGACTACCGCCAGTTGTACCCGAGGAACTGGCGCAGGGCATGGCGGTCATTCGGGCAACCGCCGAGGTGCCGTCCGACTTCCCGGACGAAGTCCAGGCTGCTGCGGAGCAAGCTGCCGGCGAGCCGCGCCTTCCTGATCTTGACCGGACGGATCTGGAATTGATCACCATCGATCCTGCCGGCTCTCGTGATCTTGATCAGGCGTTGCACATCACTCGCGGCCCGAGTGGGGAGTTCGTGATCTCCTACGCGATCGCTGATGTGGCAGCTTTCGTCAGACCAGGCGATCCGATTGATCTTGAAGCGCACCGCCGTGGGACCACGCTCTATGCGCCCGATTGTCGCACCCCGCTCCACCCGTTGGTGCTCAGCGAAGGAGCGGCCAGCCTGCTGCCGAACGAAGTTCGACCGGCGCTGCTCTGGACGATCACGCTGAACCATCGGGGCCAGATGGTGGCGGCGGAGGTGGCACGGGCCAGAGTGCGCAGTCGCGCCCAGCTCAGCTACCGGGAGGCCCAGGCGGAGATCGACAACAGCACGCCCCGCGAGACTCTCGGCCTGCTGAAACTGGTGGGCCAATGGCGCGAGTTCCGGGAACGTGATCGCGGTGGAGTGAGCCTGAACCTCCCGCAGCAGCAGATCCAGCCCCATGAAGATGGCTGGACTCTCGGTTTCCGAGCACCGGAGCCCGTGGAGGGGTGGAACGCGCAGATCTCGCTATTAACTGGCATGGCGGCCGCTCACATCATGCTCTACGGACAGGTGGGCATCTTGCGGACTCTGCCTCCCGCGGATCCCGATTCGTTGCGCCGGCTGCGCCAAGTCGCCAAGGCTCTCAAGATCGTCTGGCCCCCCGAGGTGGACTATCCCGACTTCGTGCGTGCACTCACCCCGACTCGGCCTGATCATGCGGCGATGCTCAACTCCTCGACGGTGTTGTTCCGGGGCGCCGGCTATCAGAGCTTTAGCGGCGGCATCCCCGAAGATGCCGACCATGCGGCACTCGCCAGCGATTATGCCCACACCACGGCTCCTTTGCGGCGCCTCGTAGATCGGTACACCGGCGAGATCTGTGTCGCCCTCTGCGCAGATCAGCCGGTCCCGACGTGGGTCCTTCGTGCCCTCAACGACCTTCCGGAGCAGATGGCTGCGGCGGAACGACGGGCCAAGAAGTACGAGCGAGCGATGATCGATCTGCTCGAGGCCTATTTGCTGGCGGACAGGGTCGGCGAAACGTTCTCCGGCACTGTGATCGAAGTGAACCGCGGCAAAGAACAAGGCACCGTGATGATCGAGGGACCGGCCGTTGAGGGCCGGGTCATCGGTGATCGGCTGCGCCTCGGGCAGCAGGTGATCGTTCGGCTCACCTCAGCCGACTATGCCAAGGGTGCGGTCGCCTTCGAGATCGTGCGAGACGATCAGCGCCCGATCTGACGCTTCGCGGCGGCCACCACCGCCTCCGGAGTGAACCCGAACTTCGACTGCAGGGCCTTGAGCGGGGCCGAGGCGCCGAATGTGCTCATCGCGATGACCTCGCCCGTGAGACCGGCCCACCGGTGCCAACCGAACGATGAAGCCTGCTCGATCACGACGCGGGCAGTCACATCCAGCGGCAGCACGCTATCCCGATATTCATCGGTCTGTCGGTCGAACAGCTCCCAGGACGGCATGCTGACCACGCGGGCCTTGATTCCTTCGCCGACCAGCTGCTCGTACGCGGACACCGCAAGCGCGACCTCGCTGCCGGTAGCAATCAAGATCACTTCTGGCGTCTCGTTGGGATCGCCGGCCAGCACGTACGCGCCCCTGGCAACTCCGCTCGCGGGGGCGTACTTGCTCCGGTCCAGCGTTGGCAGCGCCTGCCGGGACAAGATCAACGCGACCGGGTCATGCCGCAATGGCATGATCACCCGCCACGCTTCGACCACCTCATTGGCATCGGCGGGGCGCATGTCGATCATGCCGGGCATGGCGCGCAGCGACGCCAACTGCTCGACCGGCTGGTGGGTGGGCCCGTCCTCGCCAACCCCAATGGAGTCGTGCGTGAAGACGATGGATCACCGGTAGCTCCATCAGCGCCGAGAGTCGTAGGGCACCGCGCTGGAAGTCGGAGAAGATCAAGAATCCGGCTTGATAGGCTCTGATCTTGCTGAGCGCCAACCCGTTCGTAATAGCGCCGGCGGCATGCTCGCGGACTCCGAAGTGCAGGTTTCGGCCAGCCCGGTTGTCAGCCTCGAAGTCTCCGGCGCCCTCAAAGGTGAGACGCGACTTGTTGGAGGGCGCGAGATCGGATGAGCCGCCGATCAGCCACGGCACGCGCTGGGCGACGATGTTGAGCACCTTCTGGTTGCTGTCCCGGCCGGCAGCGCCTTTGGGATCAGCCGGATACTCAGGCAGGTCGGCATCCCAGCCTTCGGGCAGTTGACGACGTTGCATCTTGTCGAGGTGATCGGCGAGTTCTGGGTATTCCTTGCTGTACGCCGCAAAGAGCTCGTCCCAGGCGGCACGCAGCTCCTCACCGCGCTTGGCGGCCTCAGCGAAGTGATCACTAACCTTGTCCGGCACCAGGAAGCTTTCGTCCTCCGGCCAGCCGTAGAAGCGCTTGGCGCCGCGGATCTCCTCAACGCCCAGCGGCTCACCGTGCGCAGAATGGTGACCCTGTTTCGTAGGTGCGCCATAGGCGATGATGCTCCTGACGATGATCAAGGTCGGCCGTTCCTGCTCGGCCTTGAACGCCTCCAGCGCATTGGTCAGCGCCTCGGTGTTGTTGGCATCGTCGACACGTTGAACAGCGAAGCCGTAGCCCTCGAAACGCTTGGCGACGTCCTCGGTGAAGGCCAGATCAGTGCTGCCCTCGATCGTGATCTTGTTGTCGTCGTAGATCCAGCACAGGTTGGACAGCTTCTGGTGGCCAGCGAATGAGGCGGCCTCGGCGCCGATACCTTCCATCAGGCAGCCGTCGCCTGCGATCGCGTACACGTCGTAGTCGAAAAGCTCATAGCCAGGTCGGTTGAAGGTCGCTGCTTGCCAGCGGCTCGCCACCGCCATGCCAACACTCGTCGCGATGCCTGTGCCGAGGGGACCGGTGGTGCACTCGATGCCCGCAGTCCAGCGGTATTCCGGATGTCCCGGAGTCTTGGAGTCCAGCTGGCGGAACCTCTTCAGGTCTTCAAGTGTGACGGCCAGTTCGCCAAGAATCTCGTACTGCGGATTGACTGACTTCACACCTGCCAGGTGCAGCATCGAGTAGAGCAAGGTCGAGGCGTGGCCGGCGGACAGCACGAAGCGGTCGCGGTTGCTCCAGATGGGGTGATCAGGGTCGAAGCGCAAGAACTTCTGCCACACGGTGTAGATGACCGGCGCCAGCGCCATCGGGGTTCCGGGGTGCCCGGAGTTGGCGGCTTGCACCGCATCCATACACAACGTGCGGATCGTGTCGATCGCGAGTTTGTCGATCGGATCACTTTCCAGGGCGGGGAAGTCGGTGCTGGCGGTCTGGGTCATGGTCAACCTTCCTTGGTGCGCGACCCGCGTCGCAGGTCGCGGTCAATCGGTGGTCGTCGGCGTACGGCATGCCTGAATGCACGCTATCGCCCACGACTCGCTGCGGGAAGAAACGAGCCTCACTTAAGACCGAAGGTTGTGAGGGACGAGTCGGTCGATAAGCCGGATTCTGTCGGTCGTTGCCGACCGTGGCGATCATCCATCTGCGACCGCTGTTGCCAGCGGCCTGGTGCGATCTACCCGGAGGCTCGGGCGAGCAGCCCTCGAGCGCCTCCGCAGACGCGCGTACGCGTCCTTTTGATCTTGCTCCAGGTGGGGTTTACCGAGCCATCCCAGTCACCTGGGATGCTGGTGGTCTCTTACACCGCCGTTTCACCCTTACCTCCGTGTCACTGAGATGGCTGGGCATCTCAGTGGTGGTTGGAGGCGGTCTGCTTTCTGTGGCACTGTCCCGCGGGTCACCCCGGGTGGGTGTTACCCACCACCTTGCTCTGTGGAGTCCGGACTTTCCTCGACGGCGCATACGCGCCGCCGCGATCGCCTGACCGACTCGTCCATCCCCAGCCTAGTGAGTAACGCTAGGGACGGGTAAGACTTCCGCACCGCTCTCAGTCACCACAAGTGTGTGCTCGAACTGGGCACACCGGCTCCCATCAGCAGTGAGCACCGTCCAACCGTCGTCCCACATGTACCAGTCGCCAGTCCCGAGGGTGATCATCGGCTCGATCGTGAACGTCATGCCGGGCTTGATCACCGTGTCATAGGCCGGCTCGTCGTAGTGCGGGATGACCAGACCGGAATGGAAGGCCGTGTGTACGCCGTGGCCGGTGTAGTCGCGGACCACGCCGTAGCCGAAACGCTTGGCGTAGCTCTCGATCACCCGGCCGATGACGTTGACCTGGCGTCCCGGCCTGACCGCATTGATTGCGCGTGCCAGCGCCTCCTCGGTCCGTTCGGTGAGCAGCCGGCTCTGCTCGTCGACCTCGCCACAGAAGAACGTCGCACAAGTGTCCCCGTGTACGCCATGGATGTAGGCGGTGACGTCGATCTTGACGATATCGCCGTCCTCGAGCGGGCGGGAGTCAGGGATGCCGTGGCAGATGACCTCATTGACCGAAGTGCAGCAGGACTTCGGGAAACCCGCGATAACCAAGCGTTGACGGGTACGCGCCATGATCGATCAGGAATTCGTGCACCACCTGATCAAGATCATCGGTCGTCACTCCAGAGCTGATCACCGCAGCGGCAGCGTGCATTGCTTGGGCGGCGATGCGGCCTGCGATCCGCATCTTCTCGATGATCTCGGGCGGTTGGACGTGGGCGCCGGTGTAACGATCGGGCGCGGGCCGGCCCACGTAGCGCGGCCGCTCAATGCTGGCCGGCACCTCGCGTGGCGGCGAGACGGTCGCAGGCTGGATGGTCACTTCGCGATCCTACTTTCCCGGGAAGGGGTCGAAAGCGACAGTCAAATGTGTGCCGAACTGATGGTTGTTGCGTGACGTCACGTTTCTGAGGGATGGATCGGCCGCGGAGTAAGGTGAAGCGTCGAAGACTGACGTCCGTAGCCCGAAGGAGGGTGACATGGCGGAGGGCCAGTGGTGGTACGACCTCAAGACCCACACGGTCGTACCGGACAACAACGAAACGAAGATCACCGACCGGCTGGGCCCCTACAAGACGCGCGAGGAGGCCGAACGCGCACTCGAGCTCGTTGAAGAGCGCAACGAGGCGTACGACAACGACCCGCGCTGGAACGACGATCTTTGACCGTTCAGATCCCACGCTGCGCATGCTGCAGAGCCTGACCCTCTGCTACCTGAACGTAGGTTGCGGCACCGACTCTGTGGGATGAGTAAGGCGTTGATATTTGGGGGACATCGAGGTTCTCCGCCCCCGACGTCTCGGATGTTGCACTGATCCGAACCTGAGAGGCACCGGCCACCGGTGCAATCCACACCGGCATCCCCGTTTCCAGTTCCTTGGCGGTCGCATCCGCGCGAGTAAGTGTGACAAGCACCGGCGGCGCCGCATCGTCCTCGGTCAGCCGGACATCGAGTCGCACTTCGAAGCCGACGCGGTTGAAGCGCTCGATTCGGCCCTGATACGCGTCGCCGAAGTGGTGGGTCTCGATCTCCAGGTCGTGTGGCCGCACCAGGTGGCCGTCGAGCGTGGTCACCGGCCCGAGGAAGCTCATCACGAACTCCGAGGCCGGATGGTCATAGAGCTCGTGCGGCGGACCGATCTGCTCGATCCGGCCCTGGTTGATCACCACGATCCGGTCAGCCACCTCCAACGCCTCCTCCTGATCATGAGTCACGAAGACCGTGGTGACATGCACCTCGTCGTGGAGTCTGCGCAGCCAAGCCCGCAGCTCCTTGCGGACATTTGCGTCCAAGGCACCGAACGGTTCGTCCAGCAACAAAACAGTGGGCTCGATTGCCAGCGCACGGGCCAGCGCCATCCGCTGCCGCTGCCCGCCGGAAAGCTGGGCCGGAAGCCGGTCCGCGAATTGTGAGAGGTGCACCAGTTCGAGCAGCTCAGCCACGCGCGCTTTGATCTCTCGGCGAGGACGCTTCCTGATCTTCAGCCCGAAGCCGACATTGCCGGCCACGGTGAGATGACGGAACGCGGCATAGTGCTGGAAGACAAAGCCGACGTTGCGCTTCCGCGCTGGCAGGCTGGTGGCATCGACTCCCTCAATCTCCACTGATCCGACATCGGCTACCTCGAGGCCAGCGATGATCCGCAGCAGTGTCGACTTGCCACCCCCGCTCGGTCCGAGCAGCGCTGTCAGCTCGCCGGTGGCGATGTCCAAATCGATGCCCTCCAAGGCGCTGAAGTTGCCGAACGTCTTGCCGACGCCTGCGATCTTGATGCTCATCGCGGAGTTCCCTTGTCAGGTCGGAAGGCGCTCAAGACAATGAGTGCGATGACTGCGATCAATGCCAGGATGAACGCTGCAGTGTAGGCGACGATCGAGTTCTCGACGCCGAATTGCTGATACCGCTCCTCAACGAGGAGCGTTGCTGTCTGGGTGCGCATTGCCACGCCGCCAGACACGATCTTGACGGCGCCGAATTCACCGAGGGATCGGGCCAAACTGAGCACCACGCCGTAAAGCAGACCCCAGCGGATCGCCGGCAGGGTGATGCGCGCGAAGGTCTGCAGTGCTGAGGCGCCCAGGCTACGGGCGGCCTGCTCCTGCTCGGTTCCGATCTCTTGGAGCACCGGAATAACCTCGCGAATCACCAGCGGCATGCTGACGAACGCAGTGGCCAGGATGATGCCGGGTGGCGCGTAGATGACCTGCAGGCCGACCTGCTCCAGACTCCCGCCCAACCAGCCCGTGCGTCCGCTGTAGACCAGTATCAGCGCCAGGCCGACCACAATGGGCGAGACCGCCAGCGGCAGGTCAACGAGGGCGTTCAGCGCCCGCCGCCCGGGGAATGTGTAACGCACCAGCAGCAGCGAGATGCCGACACCGAAGATGGTGTTGATCACCACGGCCCAGAAGGCCGCCGACAGCGTTAGCTGGAATGCGAAGATCACCTCGGGCTGGCGCAGCGCGTTGATCACTGGAGCCAGTCCTTGGGCGAAGGTTGCCCGCGCGACCAACACGACCGGCCAGATCACCAGCAGAAACAGATAGCCAACGACAAGCACCCGCAAGGCCCATCGAGTTGCGGTCTGCGGCACCGCAGTCTCACGCATAGCGAGCCACCCTTCGAGAGACGACATCGAGAATGACGATGACGATGAGCGCGACGATCAGCAAGATCGAGGCCACGGCCGCCGCCTCGGTGAGCTTGTCGCCCTCGATGTAGGACAGGATGCGCACCGACGCCACTTCAGTGGAGTAGGGCAGGTTGCCCGAGAGCAGGACCAGTGACCCGTACTCGCTGATCGCCCGACAGAACGAGAGCGCCGCGCCGGAGGCGATGGCAGGGGCCAGGCTCGGCAGGATCACGCGCCTGAAGATCGTGAACTGAGTCGCGCCCAGCGATGCGGCCGCCTCCTCCACCTCAGACTCGATCTCAAGCAGAACCGGCTGCACCGTGCGCACGATGAACGGCAGCGTCACGAACAAGAAGGCCAAGAACACTGCGATCGGGGTGTTGGCCCAGTTGACGCCGAGCGGGCTCGATGGCCCATAAAGGCTGAGGAGCACCAGCCCGGCGACGATGGTCGGAAGTGCCAGTGGGATGTCGATGACCACCTCGAGCACATGCTTACCGGGAAAGTGATCGCGGACCAACACCCAGGCGATCGTGGTCCCCATGAAGATGTTGACTGCGGTCACAAGAATCGCGTGACCTACGGTGAGCCTGAGTGCAGCCAGCGTTTGTGGGCTGCGCAGGCTGCCCCAGTAGGCCGACCAGCCACCCTCGGAAGCCTGGACGAGCACCGCGGTCAGCGGAATCAGCACCAGCAGGCTGAACCACAGCAACGCAATCCCCAGTCCTAGCCGTGACGCGGGGGTAAGCGAGGTCGCACTGCGCCCGCGCGGCAGGCGACGGCCACCGGCGTTGGTGGCCGAGCCTGCGGTAGCGGGGTCGAGCGGAGGCGGCTCGACTATGACCGCGCGATGGGTCACTGAGACCTGCCTGTTGCCTGCTGAATCTGCGGCACCAGGCCGGTGGCTTCCTCAAAGAACTTCGCATTGACGGCATCCCAGCCACCGAGGTCACTGATCGTGAACAGCTTGGGCGGCACAGGGAAGGGCTTGGCCGGTTCGTTGGCGCCAGGCACTTCGCCGATCGGAGTGCCCGCAACGACAGGTCGGAAGCCCTTCTTCACGAACTCTTCCTGGCCGGCCTTGCTCAGTACGAAATCGAGGTAAGCGTTGGCCTTGGGATTTGCATTCTTCAACACCGCGCCTGGATTTTCGATCTTGATGGTGGCGTCGGGAAGGATGTAGTCGAAGTCCTCACCTGACTGGCGCGCGAGGATGGCCTCGTTCTCATAGGAGATCAGCACGTTGGCTGCGCCCTCGAGGAAGGCGTTGGTGGCGTCGCGTCCGCTGCCCGGAAGCGCAGCCACGTGATTGAAGAACCTGGTCAGGTACTCCTTGGCCTCAGCCTCGGTGCCGCCGTTGGCGATCACCTGGTGATAGGCCGCCAGGATGTTCCAGCGCGCCGAACCGGACGACGCCGGGTTGGGCGTGACGATCTTGACACCGGGCTTGACCAGGTCGGACCAATCCTTGATGCCGAGCGGATTGCCCTTCTGCACGACAATGACGACGGCCGAATCCGAAACGATGCCCTTGGTGGGTCCGGACTTCCAACCCTCATCGACCAGGCCAGCCTTGACCAGCCGGGTCACATCGCCCTCGAGTGAGAAGTTCACGTAGTCGGCAGTGAGGCCGTTCACCACTGCCCGGCTCTGGTCACCTGAGGCGCCGTACGACTCTTCCCAGAGGACGTCCTTGCCTGCTGGTGTTTGGGCGAACTTCTTCTGGATCGCGTTGTTCGCCTCTTTCGGTACCGCGTAGCCCACCAGGTGCAGTGTCGTGGCTCCGGCAGCACTCGGCGCTTGGGCTGCGCCGCCGACGCAGCCGGTGAGCAGCAGGACTGTGGCAGCGACGGCGGAGAGTGCCGCGACGGACCGTACGCGCAGAAGTTTGCGTATGGACATGATGTCTCGCCCTTCGTGTTTGGAGGAAACTCCTCTATCTCTACTAGGTCGCTAGAGAATATAGGATAAAGAGCGCGGCGACCTGTCGTTCGTCATGTGAGATTGAGGAGCGCTTCGGCTCGCGTACCGGCAGCCGGATCACGCGATACGATCCTTACCTTAACTCCCGCCCAGATGATCAAGCTCAGCGAGGGGAGACGTTAGTGCTGATTCGCGACAGGACCGCGTGGTGGAGGTGACGCGCCGACTGAGGGTCGGCTGCGAGTTCATTCATGAGTCGGAGGCTGCTGTTCCCGCGGTGTTCCAGGTCGAGCCGCTGAGCGATCAGAAGGTCGACGTGATCGATGAGCGGTGGTCGCTGGAGCCAGTTGAACCGACCCATCCCTACACCGACCTGTACGGCAATCCGTGCCGACGCTTGATCATTCCTGCAGGACGCTCTTTGATCAGCTACCAGGCGACGGTGATCGTTCCTGATGCGGTGGAGGATGTTGATCAGGATGCCCCCGAGCTCACCCCGGACCAGCTGCCCGACGAGGCGCTGATCTACACGCTTCCCAGCCGGTTCTGCCTCCCGGATGTCCTCGGCGCCGAGGCCTGGAACCGCTTTGGCAGTACGCCACCCGGGTACCGTCGGGTTCAGGCGATCTGCGACCACGTGCACGGTCACGTCCGCTTTGAGTACGGCGCCAGCACAGCGTGGACCACAGCCGAGGACGTCCATACCAGCGGTTATGGAGTCTGCCGGGACTTCACACACCTCGCGGTTTCGTTCTGCCGCGCGCTCAACATCCCCGCTCGTTACGTGTTCGGCTACCTGCCGGAGATCGAGGTCCCGGCTCGCGATCTGCCGATGGACTTCGCGGCCTGGATGGAGGTCTATCTGGGTGATCGCTGGTGGACGTTCGATCCGCGAAACAACGAGCAACGTAAGGGCCGGGTGCTCATCGGGCGCGGTCGCGACGCCAGCGATGTTGCGATGGCCACCACCTTCGGCGCGCCTTGGCTGGAATCGATGACCGTGATTTCGGAGGAGGTCGTCGAGGGTTAGCCAACCTCAGCTGGCACGGAGCTCGCGTACCGTCCGGGCCAGCACGGCGTCCAGCTGTGTGTTGCCGATCGGTACCGCACCGAAGAAGAACCCCCAGTCCTTGCCATCGCGTACCACGATGAAGATCACGTGATCTCCTAGGAGTGCAAGATCAGGCCGGTCCACAGTGATCTCGCTCTCGATCAGCCATCCGCTGCGGCCGTCGATGCTGAGGCTTTCGCTGCGAATGTCGGATCGCGTAGGGACGTACGGGCCGTACATGTTGCTGGTGACGACGCACCGCGCCAAGCTCTCCACCGTGTTGCGCGGATCATGAACAAAGCCATCTTTCCCGCGTAGCTGCCCTACCGCGAGCTGCGCGATCCAGGCTGGGTTCGGCCTGACCGCGAGCGTCTGCTGGAGCACGTCGTAGGCGAAGCCGAAGCGTGGCTCGAGCGCGCCAGGGTCAAACGTTGGTTGCACCTCGAACGACAGGTTCCCGCCATAGACCCGACCGTCGACGGGATGGTCGGCCCGCTGAGTGGGGTTTCCCCTCGGGCAGGGCACCAGGGGCACCGCCGTAGGGGTGGCGGAAGGTGTCTGCGCGGCCGTGGGCGTACGGTCGGGGGAGTCGCTAGGACTCGCGGTCGCGTTTGGTAGCGGGCTGTCGACGACCGACCGGAAGTTGCCGACGAGGATGGCTACCACCAGCACGCTGATTGCGACGACGAGCACCTCGATGATCAGGCCGAGCCGACGCCTGCGCGACGATCCGTTTTGGGGTTCGGCCCGGACAGGCTCACTCGGGGTCGGGCCCGTTCCCGGGCTCTCGGGCGGGATGGGCCGGCGAGGATCATCGGTGGTGGCGGTTGACCACTTCGAACCGTCCCAGTAGCGGTATCGCCCAGGTACCCCCGCGGGGTCGGGGTACCAGCCGGCAGCTGGCATCTGGGGCTACCTGAGCAGCCGATCTGACCGCCCAGGCTTCCGGCAGCAAAGTGCAGTCACCTCAGCGACCTTCCCGCCAGCCATTGGTGATCGGCAGCCGCCGGTCCCGGCCGAACGCCTTGAAGCTGATCTTGGTACCTGGCGGATACTGGCGTCGCTTGTACTCTGCGCGATCGACCATCCTGATCACCCGATCCGCCAGCTCAGGGTCGAAGCCCATCGCCACGATCTCCTCGTGACCCGCGTCGCCTTCTACGTAGTCGTCCAGAACATCGTCGAGCAGCTCGTACGGTGGAAGCGAGTCGGTGTCCTTCTGACCCGGCCGAAGTTCGGCGCTCGGTTCCTTGATGATCGAGTTCTCCGGGATAGGTGGAGTCTCACCACGCCGTGCGGCCTGCTCGTTACGCCAGCGAGCCAGCCTCCAGACCCAGGTCTTCGGCACGTCCTTGATCGGTGCGTAGCCGCCGACGGCGTCCCCGTAGATGGTGCTGTAGCCGACGGCGAGCTCGCTCTTGTTGCCGCAAGCCAGCACGATCGATGGGGGATGCTGATTGGACTCGGCCATCCAGATCACGGCGCGGACCCTTGCCTGCAGGTTCTCGGCGGCGACGCCATCGATATCGAGCATCTGGCCGAATGCATCGACGGCTGGGGCGATTGGCACCGTCGTGAAGTGCAGACCGGTCCGGGTGGCCAGCTCGGAGGCGTCGCTCTTGGAGTGCTCCGAGGAGTAGGCACTGGGATTCGAGATGCCGTAGACACGGTCCGCGCCAAGGGCATCGCATGCCAAAGTGGCCACCAACGTCGAGTCGATGCCGCCTGACAGCCCCAGGTAGACCCGGTCGATCCCGTTCTTGGCGCAGTAGTCCCGCAGGCCCATCACCAGCGCGAGATAAACCTCGGCCATCGGCTCGAGCGGTTTCGCAACCCCAGGCGTGATCAACTCGGTAGGTGCGCCTCCGGCGTCGGAGATGTAGTGGCGGAGGATGATCATGCCGCTCTCGCCGAATTCGGCGGGTACGGTGCCCTGGGCCGGCTCGGCTTGCAGCGGCGCAGCACCAGGGGCGAGTTCAAGATCGGCAACGACGAGTTCTTCGACGAACTGCAGGGCGCGCACCACGATCGTGCCGTCTTCACGGGCGATCATGGTGTCGCCGTCGAAAACCAGCTCGTCCTGGCCGCCGACAAGGTTGACGTATGCGAGCGGGCAACCGGCTTCTCGGGCGCGCCGCCTCACCAGATTGCCGCGCACGTCGTCCTTGTCGCGCTCGTACGGGCTGGCGTTGATCACCGCCAAAAGGCCGGCGTTCGCCTCGGCAGCCGCGGCGACCGGGCCGCCGTCTTGCCACAAGTCTTCACAGATGGCGATCGCGACGTCGATGCCGCGGATGCGCAGCACATGCAGTTCGTTACCGGGCTTGAAATAGCGGTACTCGTCGAAGACCCCGTAGTTGGGTAGGTGGTGTTTGGCGTAGGAACAGATGAGCTGACCCTGGTGCAGCACTGCGGCAACATTTCGTGGGTGCCCGCCCTTGGGATGGCCGGGCTCATCGGTGCGGTCGAGATATCCCACCACCACGACAAGATCACCAAGGCCCGCATCGAGCAGGCGAGTGGCAAGACGATTGATCGAGATCCGGGAGGCTTCAACGAAGCTGCGCCGCAGTGCGAGATCTTCGACCGGGTAGCCGGTGAGCATCATCTCGGGGAAGAGCACCAGGTGCGCACCGGCGTCGGCTGCTTGTTTCGACCAGTCCATGACAAGGTCGGCGTTCGCCGAGATGTCCCCGACGGTGGCGTTGACCTGGGCCATGGCAATCCGCAGATGGGGCACGGAACGAGACTACGACGCGACAAGCAGTTGGAATACTGACTGCGAGCGAAGACGACGGCGGCGGATTCCAAGCGCGATGCGCAAGCAGTCCGGAAAAGGGTGTCGCGTCGTAACTCTGCTGTTACATCCTGGGCGGCAGACTGGGCGGCGTGGACAAGCAGACCGAGTTCGTTTTGCGGGCGATTGAAGAGCGTGATGTGCGGTTCGTCCGCATGTGGTTCACCGATGTTCTCGGCTTCCTGAAATCGGTCGCTGTCGCGCCTGCCGAGCTCGAGGGGGCCTTCGCTGAGGGCATGGGTTTTGACGGTTCGGCGATCGAGGGCTTCGCCCGGGTCTATGAGTCCGACATGTTGGCGCATCCCGACCCAGCGACCTTCCAGGTTCTGCCGTGGCGCGACATCAGCCCGGCAACAGCGCGGATGTTCTGCGACATCACCATGCCCGACGGGTCGCCTTCTTATGCCGACCCCCGCTATGTGCTCAAGCGGGCACTCAAGAGGGCGGCCGATCTCGGGTTTACCTTCTATACGCACCCAGAGGTGGAGTTCTTCCTCTTCAAGGACCCGATCGAGCCAGGCAAGCCGCCCACGCCAGTCGATCAGTCGGGCTACTTCGATCACACGCCGCAGAGCCTTGGAACCGACTTCCGTCGCCGCGCGATCACCATGCTCGAGCAGATGGGCATCTCGGTGGAGTACTCACACCATGAGGGCGCTCCAGGCCAACAGGAGATTGATCTCCGCTACGCCGACGCGCTGTCAACTGCCGACAACCTGATGACCTTCCGCGTTGTGGTCAAGGAAGTTGCGCTCTCTCAGGGCATTCACGCGTCATTCATGCCCAAGCCGTTCACTGAGCACCCTGGCTCCGGCATGCACACCCACATGTCCCTGTTCGAGGGCGACACCAACGCCTTTTACGACGCGAGCGCGGAACATCACCTGTCGAAGATTGGGCGCTACTTCATCGCTGGCCTGCTGCGGCATGCCGCCGAGATCACCGCCGTGACCAACCAGTGGACCAACTCGTACAAGCGGCTCGCCGGCGGCGGCGAGGCGCCCAGCTACATCTGCTGGGGGCGTAACAACCGCTCGGCATTGGTCCGTGTGCCGATGTACAAGCCGAACAAGGGGTCCTCGGCTCGGGTTGAACTGCGCTCGATTGACTCGGCTGCCAACCCCTATCTGGCCTTTGCGCTCATTCTGGCGGCGGGCCTGGCTGGAATCGAAGGCGAGTACGAGCTGCCCGAAGGTGCCGAGGACGACGTGTGGTCTCTCACGGAGCGGGAGCGGCAAGCGCTGGGAATCTCACCTCTGCCGCGCAATCTTGACGAGGCAACCCGCACCATGGAGCGGTCCGAGCTCGTTGCGGAGACGCTCGGAGAGCACGTCTTTGACTTCTTCCTGCGTAACAAGCGTGCGGAGTTCGAGGAGTACCGCCGGCAGGTGACACCTATGGAACTCACCCGCCTGCTGCCGGTGCTCTAACGACCGACTTGTCAGCGTCGGCGGTCGTCGTAACGACCACTCATGCTGACAAGTCGGCGTTAGGAGAGCAGGGGGAGTACCGCAGAAAGGTTGGCGCGCAGGCCGGACGCCTGGACCTTGCCCTCCGCCATCGCATCCGCCCAACCGATGCGGCCCGTCGCCAGCCTCAGGAAGGTCAGTGGATCGGTCTCCACGACGTTCGGCGGGGTGCCGCGGGTATGGGTTGGCCCGGGATCGCCTATCGCGCACTGGGCTGCGGCGTACGGCGGCACTCTAACCTCGACGGAGCGGCCGGGATGCTGCGCGGCGAGGATGCCGGCGAGGGTACGGGTACATCGCGCGACGGCACTGCGCTGCAGCTGTGCCGGCTCTGCATCGGGAAGTGAGCGGTTCAGGTCGTCGGTATGGACGACCAGCTCGACGACGCGAGTAGCCAGGAAATCCTCGATCGTCGTCGGACCGCGTCTGGTAGTGATCACTTGCGACATCTGGACGCCCGCCTCGAGCCTGATTGCAAGATCATCAATGGCAGACTCGAGCCGCGCCACTACCTCCGGGCCGCTGAGTCCGGACGATGCCTCGAGCGTTGCCGCAGTGATCATCTCGACGTCGCGCCGATACCGCTTCACAAATTCATGGATCGGGAGAGCAGGTTCCTTGGTCGGTTGGTCCAGCGAGTGCACGAAGCCTATGTGGACCAGGACGAGGTGACCGGCGAGTTGTCGCACGCTCCACCCCGGTAGCACAGTTGAGCGCTCGAAGGCCTCGGGCGCTAAGCCCCGCAACCACCCCAGGATCGTTCGCGACTGCTCCAGCAATGCATCCGGCGGGCGCAACCGGGGGATTGCCATCATTCACGACCTCCGCGGCGACGCTACCAGCCGCCAGCGGCGCTGAGAGTGCCGGACGGATACAGGCGGGCCCGCTCACCTCTGCGAGCGGCGGTTGGCGCTTCCCGGGGCTCCGCGCGAGCAGGGAAGAATACCATCGGGCTCATGATCCGGATCGAAACGATTCGAGGCTCGCTGGCGCGGCGCGGCTTCATCGACGCGGTGGCTGCTGAAGGGGTCATCGAGCGTTGGGCCGACGAGCACGAGCCAATGCTTGATCTGCTCGCGAAGTCTGCCGATCCGGACCTGGCGCTGTCGGGCCTTGATCGGCTCTCTGAGCGGGTTCCGGATTTGCTCGCCCGGTTGACAGCGGCGCCCGTTCTGGCCCGTCAACTGAGCATGGTCCTGGGCGGCAGCAACAAACTGAGCCAGCATCTGATCGCTCATCCGGAACATCTTGAGCTGCTCGAGACCGAACTGGCCAAGGTGCCGGCGGCCTCGCTGCGGCGGGAGTTGCTGGAGGCGACAGGCGCTGACCCTGAATTGACGACTCCGGTCGCGACGGACACCACCGGCAACCGGCTGCGTATTGCCTACCGCGGCGCGCTGCTTCGCGTCGCCGCCCGCGACCTCTGTGCGCCCGAGCCAATCGAAGTAGTCGATGACATCGCCGACGAGCTGTCCGACCTTGCGGACGCCACGCTAGAGGCCGCCCTATCGATCGCTCGACTCAAGCTCGGCGAAAACGCTTCCCAGACACGGCTGGCTGTGATCGGCCTTGGCAAATGTGGTGCCCAGGAACTCAACTATGTCAGCGACGTCGACGTCCTCTTCGTCGCGGAGCCAGTGATGGACTCAGAGGGCACGCCGCTGATCAGCAACGACCAGGCCGTGCAAATCGCGACACGGATGGCGGCGGAAATGACCCGCGTCTGCTCAGCACACACCTCGGCGGGGACGATCTGGGAAGTGGATGCCGCGCTCAGGCCGGAGGGCAAGGCCGGACAGCTGGTGCGCACGCTCTCGAGCCATCGCATCTACTACGAGAGGTGGGCCAAGACCTGGGAATTTCAGGCGATGCTCAAGGCTCGCCCAGCTGCCGGTGATTTGGAGCTTGGACGAGCCTTCGTGGATCTGGTTGCACCGATGGTGTGGCGCGCTGCGGAGCGCGAGAACTTCGTTGCCGATACCCAGGCGATGCGCAAACGGGTAGTGGCGCACATTCCGGCGCGGGATCAGGGCCGCGAACTCAAACTCGGTGAGGGTGGTTTGCGCGACGTCGAGTTCTCGGTGCAACTGCTGCAGCTCGTGCACGGACGGGTCGACGAGCGACTCAGGTCGCGCGCCACGTTGCCAGCACTCAGGAGCTTGATCGACAACGGCTACGTGGGCCGTGAGGACGGCAAGGGATTCGCGCTGGCCTATCGGTTCCTGCGAACGCTCGAACATCGGATCCAGCTCTTCAATCTGCGGCGCACCCACCTGCTGCCGAACAATGATCATGATCTTCGTCGGCTGGGCCGTTCGCTCGGCTATAAAGAGCCCGTCAAGGAGCTGCTCAGCACCGTGGGCCACATCAGCAAGCGGGTACGCCGGCTGCACGAGCGGCTCTTCTACTCGCCGCTGCTTGACGCGGTGGCCAAGATCCCATCCAATGAGCTCACGCTGACCACCGATGCCGCGCTCGACCGGTTGAGGGCGCTCGGCTACGCCGATCCGACGGCAGCACTGCGCAACATCGCAGCACTCAGCCAGGGTGTCACCAGGCAGGCGGAGATTCAGCGCCAGCTGTTGCCAGCAATGCTCGGCTGGTTCGCACAAGCGCCTAATCCTGATCATGGTCTGCTGGCATTCCGCCAGGTGTCCGAGGCGCTGGGCACAACCCCCTGGTACTTGCGGGCGCTCCGCGACGAGGGCGCGATGGCCGAGCGGCTGGCCCGAATCCTCGCTTCCAGCCGGTACGCCGTAGAACTACTGAAGCGGGCTCCGCAGACAGTGCAGATGCTCGCAGATGATCAAGAGCTGCGACCCCGGTCGCTTGCCGAGCTGAAGGCGGAGATGCACGCCGTCGCCGCCAGGCAGAGCAACGGCGTTGCAGCGGTCGATGCGATTCGGGCGATCCGGCGTCAGGAGCTGTTCCGGGTGGCCGCCGGCGATTTGGTCGGGGAGAATGACGTGCTGAGTGTGGGGGCGGCCCTCACCGACTTGGCCTCCGCAACCATCGATGCCACCTTGACCGTGGCGCGCGAGTCTTCCGAAAGCGACCCGGTGCCTCGGATCGGGGTCATCGCGATGGGCCGCTGGGGAGGCCGTGAGATGTCCTACGCCTCGGACGCCGATGCCATGTTCGTGATGGAGAACGGTGCTGATCCGGACGCCGACCCTACCAAGGTTGCCGGAGCGGTGATCACCGAAGTGCGGAAGCTGTTGAACCGACCTGCCGCCGATCCGTCCCTGAGCATCGACACCGACCTGCGGCCTGAGGGCAAGGGCGGTGCCCTGATCCGCTCGCTCAGCGCGTATCGCAACTACTACAGCCGGTGGTCATCCACCTGGGAGCTCCAGGCCTTGGTCCGCGCTGACGCGCTCGCCGGCGACGAAGAGCTTGGCAAGGCCTTGATGGCCGAGATCGATGCCCGCCGCTGGCCGGAAGGGGGCCTGACCACCTCTCAGCTGACCGAGATCCGCAAGCTGAAGGCACGAGTGGAGGCGGAGCGGTTGCCGCGGGGCGCCAATCCAGCCAAGCACACCAAGCTGGGGCCGGGTGGGATCGCCGATGTGGAATGGACCGTTCAGCTCCTCCAGCTGCAGCACGCCTATAGGCTGCCCGCGCTGCGCTCCTCACAAACGATCGTGGCGCTGCGGGCGGCCCGCGATGCCGGAATCATCGACGCAATGGACGCCGGACACCTCGAGGCGGCGTGGACGCTCGCGAGCCGGATCCGCAACCAGATCATGCTGATGCGCGGGCGCGGCTCGGATTCCCTGCCGAGCGACAACCGAGAGCTCGCCAGCCTGGCGGAGCTGCTCGGATACGGGCCGGGGGAGTCCTCCCATCTGCTCGCCGATTACCGTCGGGTGACGCGTCGGGCCAGGTCTGTCGTGGAGAGAGTCTTCTGGGGTACGCGTTGATTGCTCCACTCGGCGGGAGCCCCTCATGCGCTCGGCTGAAATCGCCGCGGCAGCCGCTCAGCGCAAGCCGGAGGCTCCGACGACCACATGCGCTTGGGTGCCTTGCGGGCCACATTGCGGCCCGTTCGGGTAGGTCGGTTGGGCTTGCACCTCGACTTGGGGCAGCACGCGCTCCCCATCGGCCCGCCGTACCGTTGCGCCGATCATGACGGTGCCGGCTGGCAGTCCGGGCACTTCGGCGAAACCTACTTTCGTGCCATTCGGTACGGCGGTCGCCGAGCAGGCCGAGTCGGGATCGTTTCCATCGCAGCCCTGGTCGACTGTGTCACTGCCCGGAGTCATCTGCACCGTGTGATCATGACAGTCGCCGTCCCAGCAGACCGTAAGCTGCACCGCGTCGACGTCTGCCGCGATCGTCTTCTCGACGGTCACACCCACCCCAGGAGCCGCACCGATCTCAGTGCAGGCAACCTCCATCGGGGTACAACCAGCGAGCAGCAGCAGCGCTGCCTGCGCGACGAATGTTGGGTAGCTTGCCCACGACATCAGCGACCAGTTCCACTCAACGTGCGGCAGCCAGCAGGGCCGCTCGATACGCCTGCAGCGTGGCGGCTGCAGTGTTATCCCAGCTGAACGTCGCCGCATGCGCAGCCGCGTTAGTGCCCATTCTGATCATCTGATCGTGATCATCCAGAATCGCGGCGAGCGCATCGGCCCATTGGCGTTCGTCGTGTCCCTTCACCAGCAGACCGCTGTAGTGATCGCGGACGGTGTGACGGAGGCCGCCTACATCGGTTGCGACGACTGGTCGTCCGCACGCTTGAGCCTCGAGTGCGACGAGCCCAAAGGACTCGTTGTAAGAGGGCACAGCAACCAGGTCAGAGACGCAGTACCAGCGGAACAGCTCTGAGCGCGCCGAGTGCGGCCGGAAATCCACCATGTCCGCGACGCCCTGATCAATCGCTAGTGGGCCGAGTGTTTGCGACCATTCACCGTTCGAGCCACTGGGACCGCCGATGATGATCAACTGGAGTCGATCACGGCGTTCCGGGACGCGGCGGGCCAGCTCTGCAACAGCCTTGATCAACACATCAGGCGCCTTCAACGGCTGGATGCGTCCGACAAACAAGATCACCTGGATGTCTTGGGCGACCCCGAACTGAGCTCGTGACTTGGGCTGGTTGCAGGGGTGGAAGGTGCGCAAATCGACGCCCGGAGGGACGATCATGATCTGCTCGGGCTGTGCCCGGTAATGGCTGCGGAGTTCGGCCGCCTCGTCGGGGGTGTTGGCGGTGAGCACATCGGCCGCGTGAACGATGGCAGACTCCCCACGCTCGCGTACGTCGGACTCGACTGGCTGGTCGCGACTGAGGCTGGCGTTCTTCACACGAGCCATCGTGTGCATGGTGTGCACCAGCGGAATGCCGTGGTTGCGCTTCAGTTGCAGACCGACCTGACCGGACAGCCAATAGTGGGTGTGAATCAGATCATGGTCGTCAAGGCGCGCCTCCAGTGCGGCGCAGAACTCCTCTGTCAGGGATGGCAGCGCCTCCTTGGCAACGTGCTCGGCGGGTCCGGCCTTGAGATGAATCACCCTGGTGTGCTCGTGGACATCGACAATGTCGGGTGCCTCGGGCGTGTCCCGCCGGGTGAAGACATCCACCTTCAGGCCGCGCTCGCCAAGCCGACGCGCCAATTCGGCGACGTACACATTGAGACCTCCGGCATCGCCCAGGCCCGGTGTGGCGAGTGGCGACGTATGCATGCTGATCATCGCGACTCGATGCGGATATTCCCAGCCAGCGTGCACTTTGCCTCCCGCTGAGAGGCTACAGGTGAGTCCAGGGCACTAGCGTCGTTGCCGGAAACGTGGAGCGGGCTAGGTGCTGACGAGTACCAGGGCTGCCACCGCGAACGCCAGACCCGCCAGCTGAACGCCGCGGAGTCGTTCATGGTCGATCAGCAGAGCCAAGATCACTGTTGTCACTGGATAGAGCGCTGCGAGTGGGGCGACGATGGTGAGATCGCCACCGCGGGTGGCCAGGAGATACAGCGCATTCGCCGTCATGTCGCACGGGCCTGCCACCATGGTGAAGCGCAAGCCGGTGCTGCGGGGCCACGGCCCAGGTCGCGTCATGAGAATGAGCAGGCCACCAATGATCAGCGCACTTAGCTGGGAACCGACGATCGGCCATAGGCCGGCTGATCCTCCGGCTGCGTCGCCCGCGACGGCGAGCAGGATGAAGAACAGGCCAAAGCCGGCGCCCGAGCCGAGTGCGACGGCGACCAGCCTCCAGGTGACGACCTGCCGATGTCCGGGCGGCTGCGGGGCGACGCTCACCAGGGCGATCGCTAACAGCGCGCAGCCGACGCCAAGCAATTGCAGTCCGGAGGGTCGCTCGCCCCAGACGAGGCCGGCGACGACCGGAATGGCGGCCGAGGTGACCCCGGTGATCGGCGCAACGACCGTCATGGCGCCTGCGGAAAGCGCCCGATAGAACAGCACCAAGCCGACCAGGCCCGCCACCCCAGCCATGGCACCCCAGGCAAGGCCAATCTGCGTCATGGGCACATATGTCGCGACCAGATAGATCGCGAGCAAGGGCAAGCTCACCAGCTTCGATACCCACACGACCGGCAAGGCAGCTGCGCGTTGGGTCGCCTTGCCACCAGCGAAGTCGCCGACGCCCCAGATCAGGCCCGACAAGACAGCGAGCGCGACGGTCAGCACTCAGGCACCCTAGTGCCATCACAAAGGCGTCTGAAACCGTGTGACACTTTGCTGCGTGAGGTTCCGACCGATGGTCCTCGTCGCAGTGTTGATCATCGGTGCCTTCGGGGGCGCACCTGCGGCGTACGCCTGATGTGCCACCGAAGCCACAGCTTCGCCGTACGCCTTCATCGGAACGGTCATCAGCACCGAGAGGAAAGATCGCGTTGCGACAGTGATCACGGACAACGGCCAGCGAGTCACCGTGATCGGTTCGATAGGCGGCGGCTGGTTCTCCGAGTCCTTCAGTTCCGCCGATCGACGCTACGCCTTGGGCGGGCGCTACGAGTTCCATCCAATCAATGCCGAATCGCCGTATCGGGACAATCGAAGCATCGCGTCGGACTGGTAGTCCTGCCGTGTCCTGCCGGCGACGAAGTTGAGGATGAGTTCCGCTGCGCGCCGCGCATCCCAGAGCAGGGCACCCGCGTCAGGCTGCATATAGCTCCTCTGAGCGCCGCAGGGTGGATGCAGCGAAGTAGGGGTTGCTGAGGGCGCCGGGCATGACCAGGTCGACTGGTCGGCCGAGCAGGTCCTCGAGGTCCTCCTTCAGGCCGAAGTAGGCGTCAAATCGGCTGGGCAAATCATCAAGAAAACTCCACGAGAAAGTCGATGTCACTGCGAGCGTCGTCGAATTGCTCTGTAACGGCGGAGCCGCATACAAGCAGCCTCCGAACGCCGTATTTACGGCACAGGCCGCCGATCGCGTCACGATCCAGGGCCAGTGGACCTGACATGGTGTTCTCCTCGGGACGCGATGCTGTGTTCGCTTGACATGCTCCCACGCTGCCCCGGTCGCAGCACGCCTGCCGACACACCGCGTTGTGAATCTCGCTGAAGCTTGGCAAACAGCTGGTGGAATCGCCGGCGTGCAGAATGGCGCCATGAGTGATGAGGGACGGCCTGAGTTGAGGGGTGCAGTGGCACGCACCGACGGCGTTGCTGTTGTCCAGTCGTTGAGCAGCAACCCATGGCCAGACGATGCGCTGCAACTGATCGGGGATGGCCTTCAGATCGCTCTCAGACAAGAGATCGAGGAAGCGTCCGGCCTAGCTAGCGATTGCGTCGCCGCCTTACGCGTACGCGGCTGGGAGGGCGATGAGGAACTCGCCGACTCGCTTGAGGCGCGCTTGGGCACCGCCCCGACCCGACTTCTGAGGCCGCTAGCTGTCGACCTCGAAGAGCTGGCGATGGTACTTGAGGGGGACCCTGTCGAATGCGGTGGCCGTATCGACCTCCAGACCGGAGAGGCCTGGCCGAAAGCAGCGATCGAGTACGCCCAGGAGATGGATGAGGAGGACGAGGACGAAGTCGACGACCCGGATCGGTGGCTCCGGGTTGATTGCGAAGGCTCGCGTCCCGGCTACCGGGATATGGAGTGGTTCATCTCCGCCATCGAGGACGCGGAGATTCAGGAGAGGCTGAGTATCGCGATGAGTGGCCGGGGAGCGTTCCGCCGTTTCAAGGACACCTTGTCGCGGTGGCCCGACCTGATGACGCGCTGGTTCGCCTTCTCAGAAGATCGGCAGCGCGGCCGCGCGCGAGCCTGGCTCGCCTATGAGGGGTACGTGCCAACCCCGTGAGAACAAGTCGTGCTTGACCCGCCGAACCCGGATCGGTCAGGAGGTTAAGTGGATTGAGAGCTCCACACATCGCGCCGCATCGAGGAGGCGCGCGTCGTACGCCACAAGGTCTCGGAGTCGACTCTCAGCGCAATAGTGAGAGAGACGGCATCCAGGCTGCGCAGATGTGTGCCGGGAGAGTCCTGCCTCGTGGAACAGAGAGCGGGGCGGAGGCCCGCGCTACTCGGTTGCGGAGTCCGTCGCCTGGTCCATGACGTAGATGGTTGCTCCGCCCGGGTCCTGGTAGGTGGCCATGAAGCCGCCGGGGATCTCCCCGGGCGCTTCGACTACCGCGAGCGTCTCGGGCCGGGCGGCGTGGAACGCCTCGACGCTGTCGACGACGAACAGCGGCCCGATCGGGGCATCGGGGTCGTGGGAATCGAGCATGAGTTGCACGTCGGAGCCGGGCAGAGCGAGGGCCACGGTCGCGTCGCCTTCGCGCCACACCTCGGTGAAGCCGAGGCCGTCGCGGTAGAGGCCGAGCGAGGCGCCCAGGTCGGAGGTCGGAACGAACAGGAACTCGAGCTTCATGGCACGTCCTTTCGTGTCGTAATTGGATTTCTTCATAGCATAACGCCATTATGGTGGTGTGCGCGAGTGGATTCCGATATCAGCCTCCCCGAAGGGCAGGCTTGCCCTCGCGGCTGTGAAGCAGTTCGGGGAACGTCCGTTCGACGACGTCACGGTCGGCGAGCTGGCAGCAGCGGCGAATGTCACGACGGGCGCGCTCTACCACCACTTCGGCAGCAAGCTCGGGCTGTACGACTTCGTGCGGGACGACGTCGAGCGGCGCCTACTCGACCGCATGGAGGGCGCGATCGCGGCATCCGCCCGCTTGGATCGCTCCGCGGCCGTGATGGCCGCGCTGGTGATCGGTTTCGACTTCGCCGTGCGCGAGGGCTTCCTCCGCATCCTGGGCGACCCACCCGCGGGAACCGAACATGACCGCCTCGCCGACCTGTTGAGTGCGAGCACGGCCCCCGCGTCCCCGGTTCTCGGCCGGGTTCTCGCGGCAGCCTGGCGGGCGGCGCTCATGGCGGTCGCCGAAGGTTCGGACCCGCAGCAGGCGCGCCCGGCGCTCCTCGCGTTGGAGTTCCGACTCTCGTCGTGACCGCCGAGCGCCGGTACGCTCCAACCGTAATGACTCCGTCCCCCGTGCCCGGCGCCGCCGTGACGCAGTTCGCCGTGATCGACGCGCTGCTCGCCGGCGCCTACGAGTCGGGCCTGCGCGTCGCCGAAGCGCGCTCGATCGGGGACTTCGGGCTCGGGTGCGTCGACCACCTCGGCGGCGAGGTCGTCATCGTCGACGGCGAGGCGATCGAGTGCACGCTCGACGGTCCGCCGGTGGAGATGGACGACGACGACATCCTCCCGTTCGCGATCGTGTGCCGATTTCCTGACGTCCCGCGAGTCGGCTTGGGCGAGCAGGACTTCGCTGCCTTCGCGGCATCCGTCGAGGGTGCGCTTACGAGCCGGAACCTGTTCCATGCCGTGCGCTTCGACGGTGTGCTGTCGGAGGTCCGCGTGCGGGTCACGCCTCGTCAGCATCATCCGCTCCCGCGGCTCGCCGAGGTGACGAGTCACCAGGTCGAGACGGTGGCGCGCGACATCCGCGGCGCGGTGGTCGGATTCTGGACGCCGGCCATCTACCAGGGCATCGCGGTCGCGGGCCTTCACCTCCACTTCCTGAGCGAGGATCGCGGCATGGGCGGACACGTGCTCGACCTCGCCGCCGAGTCCGGCGACCTCTACGTGGCGGCCTTCGCTCGCTTCGACCTGCACCTGCCGACGGACGACCTGTTCCTCCGCACGGAACTCACCCACGCCGAGGACCATCGCATCGTCGCGGTGGAGGGCGGTGTGGCGGTATCCGCCGAGGAACCGTCCTGATCCCGCTCGAGGTGTGGTTGCCTTCCAGCCCGCTTGAGCCGGCGGACGGTCTGCACCGGCCGTCTCAGTCTTGCGCTTCTGGATTCAGACTGGATCCCGGAATCCCGGTTCCCGCCGTGCTCAGCAGGACGGTCAGATGACCGGATTGATAGTCCCTTTTCACACCCACTCCTAACGGAACTGACCAGCGATTGAGGGAGCTAGATAGCGGTTGCCGGATGGCACGGCCCGAGCAGAGGCGACGAGCGCGTCGAGCTGTTCGCGTGCCCTGCCGACCGGCCATCGGAAAGTCCGCGCCAGGTCGCGGGCAGAGGCGTCGAGCACCACGCCCATGAATCGGTCCGCGGCGGTCAGGTGATCCTGTCCCTTCGCCGACGTCGAACCTTCGACACGTCAGATCAAGGACAGTAGACGGCCATCCGGAGGCCTGTTCCTGCACCCCGGCGGTAGTGACCAGTAGCTGGCGTTGCATGTCGACCGCAGCACGCTGATATCGGCTGCGGTCGCCGATCAGAGCGCGAAGCGTTGCACTCTGCAGCGGTCCTTCGGCGAGAGCCCTTGCGATCTCGTGGGCCGTCGGTGACAGGTCGAGGTAGGCGTGGTCGTCCGTCCCACCGTACGCCGGGTAAAGCCACCGCAGGAGTGACGGCGATAGAAACGAGCCGCGGCCGGCGACGAAGTTGCCGTACCAGGCAAGGCCGCGGCGCGGTAACTCGTCCTTCCACGCCCACACTCGCTGCTCGTCTGAGCCCATCCCCGTCGCGAAGGGTTCGGCGTCCTCACCGGCCACTGCCTCCCACAGTGACGGAGCGAGTACGCGCTCGGAAGGGAAGAGCAGAGCGAAGCCGACGTCGTCGACGAACGCCGCTGCACGGGCGATAGACCGGACTCGGCGCCCGCTCAGCAACCAACGCCGCTCCCGCGCCTTGCCGAGCGCGGCGGCCTCACCGTTTGGCTCACGCGTCCTCGTCGACATCGACCCAGTCAACCACCGGGACTGCTTCGGAAGGTCAGGCTGTCGAGACCCGTCTGCTGTCGGGTCCGTGCGCCGAACTGTCTCGGCAAGGGTTCCGCTTGCGTACGGTGTCTTGGCCCGTCGGTGGGCGGTCCTAGCATCATTTGGGTGAGCCGAGCAAGCCAAGACCGTGGTTGGCGTGGTTGACGCTGACGATGTCCGGCGGATCGCTCTAAGCCTTCCGCACACGGTGGAGATTGACAGCGACGGTTTCGACTTCAGAGTAGGCAACCGCGGGTTCGTCTGGTCATACCCCGAGTACGTTCCGGGTCAGCGGCGGGTCATCCGCACTGACATTGCGGTCCTGTATGTGGGCGATGAGGCGGAAAAGCAGGCGCTGCTGCTGAGCGAGCCGGAGGTGTTCTTCAGTACCTCCACCTACGACTGGTCGCCGCTGGTGATGGTCCGGCTGGAGCGTATCGACCTCGCCCGGCTGCGCGAGTTGGTCACGGACGCCTGGCACATGCGGGCTCCGGCCGAGTTGAAGGTCGAACATCCGCTCGTCTGCGGCGGGCCGGAAAAGAGTTGCGGTGATAGTGGGATCGACTGAGACAGCACCACAGGCCCTCGCGGCGAGCTTGAGGCACCAGGTACCGACATGCGCAGACCCTTTCGCTTGCGGCTGTGCTTGTCGTGCGCAACGGCCGCCGGCTCGGTGCTGGCCGCCATGACGTTCTGAGGTGCTGCGCTAGGCTCCGAAGCCGTGCGGACGATTCCGCTGCTGCCCTGCGCGTCGATCGACGAGATCGCCGAGTTCGCCGACCACCTCGGCTTCTGCGTCACCTACCGCCAGGTACGGCCGAACCCGTACGTGGCGCTGGATCGTGACGGTCTGGAGCTGCACTACTTCGGCATCCCGGGCTTCCTGCCGGAGGACTCCTACGGCAGCTGTGTGGTGGTCACCGACGATGTCGAGGCACTGTTCGACGCCTTCGCCGCCGGGCTGCGAGCCGCGTACGGGAAGCTTCCGGTGAGCGGTTTCCCACGGATTACCCGCCCCCGCCGGCGGAAGAACAACGACAACCGAACCGGGTTCAGCCTGGTCGACCCGAGCGGCAACTGGATCCGGGTGACCGCGGAGCGTTCACCCGTCGAGTCGTCCTCGGACGCTTCGGTGAGCAGGCTGCGGGCGGTCCTCGACAACGCGGTCGTGATCGCGGACTCCCACGGCGACGTGGCGCAGGCGGCGAAGATCTTGGCCGGCGCCCTGGCCCGTGACACCACCGCCAGGCCAGAGGAGCGCCGGGAGGCCGAGGAGTACCTGGCCGAACTGCGCGAGCGCCTGGCCGATTAAGGGTCCGCTATCGGAGGCCTGCACTGAGTTTTCCGTTTCCGGGTCTGACCCGTTCCGCTGAGTTTCGCCACACCGACGCAGCGCACGTGGCCACCAAAGACCCAGCCCAGGCGCGCACCCCTCGAACCAGGTGTGATCAGTTGGCGCTAACGATCTTTGCGCCCAGCTCGCGGACGACCTCGACGAGGAGGTCAAGGTCGGCCGCGGTGGTACGCCAGTTGCTGATCGCTGGCCGGAGGGCCACCCGGCCGCCGTAGACGGTGCCGCCGGCGAACACCCGGCCGTCGTCGAGCAGCGCCTCGCTGAGGCGTCGGTTGACATCGTCCAGCTCTGGCTCGGCCCTGCCGGCGGGGTGGTAGCGAAAGCAGACGACGTTGAGCGGGACCTCGGCCAGGCGCTCCAGGTCGGGCGCCGCGTCGACAACCGCCGCCAGGTGGGCCGCCAGGTCACAATGCCGCTCCACCAGCGCCCGGTAGCCAGTGCGGCCATAGGCAGCGAGCGTGGCCCAAATCGGCAGGGCCCGAGCCCGCCGCGAGGACTCCGGGCCCAACAGCCCGTAGCCGCCACGAGGGTCGTCCGGGCCCGGGAGGTACGCCGCTCCCGGCATCCCGAACGCCACGCCGAGTCGGGCGGGCTCGCGCACCAGTGCGAAACCGCTCTCGTACGGCACGTTGAGCCACTTGTGGGCGTCGGCGGCGATGGAGTCGGCGCGCTCGATGCCCGCGGTCAGGTGGGCGGTGCGCGGGGAGAGCGCCGCGAAAAGCCCGAATGCAGCGTCGACATGCAGCCAGGCGCCGAACTCCTCGGCCAGGCCCGCCAGGTCGGCCAGCGGATCGAAGTCGCCGGCGTTGGGTTCCCCGGCGGTGGCGATCAGCACAGCGGGTGCGCCGTCGAGTTCGCCCAGCCGCCGGCGGACCGCGGCCAGGTCGATCCGGCCGATCTCGTCGCGGACAAATACCTCCACGGTGTCCTTGCCGTGGCCGAGCATCTGCAGGGCCTTTCGCGAGCTGGGGTGCACGTAGCCGCCGGACACCACCGGCATCCGCGGCAGGCCAGCCAGCCCGGACGAGGTCGCATCCACGCCGTGCCGCTCCGCCCACCAATGGGTGGCGAGCGCCAGACCGGTGAGGTTGGCGAAGGTGGCGCTCGCCGTCAGGGCACCACCCCAGCCCGGTGGCAGGCCGGCCAGCTGACGCAGCCAGTCCAACGTGACTGTCTCGGCCGCGTCGGCCAGGCGCGAGGAGGCCCGTACGAACGCGTTCTGATCCAGCAAGGACACGACCCAATCGGCGGCCAGTGCTGCGGGAGTCGAGCCACCGATCACGAAATGGAAGAATCGCGGCCCGGCCGAAGCGGTCGCGGTCGCCGTGCCGATCCGCACCAGCCGCTCAACTGCGGCCTCGGTGCCCAAGCCCTGATCCGGTAGCGGCCCACCCAGCTCCCCCAGCAGAGGCTCGGCCGTCTGGTCATATACCAGCCGCTCCGGCAACTGCTCCAGATACGGCCCGGCGGCCTCGACCACCTGTCTGAGCGCCGCCATCGTCTCGGTCTGTTCGTCTAGCGGATCTCCCACGTCACTCCTCCCCACCTCACCGGCGGACTCAGTGTATGGGGACAGCACTCGCCGGGAGGCTGCCTAGAACGGAGGCCGAATGAGAGCAACGTCATCCCGCTGAGGGGTCCTCCTTTGACTCCTTCGTGCGCGCTCCGCAGCTTTGCAGGAGCCACTAGCCTCTCGCCCAATCCGGCGCCCAGGGGCGAACTCTGTGCCGTCTCGGCCGATCGACCACGGACTTCATTGTCTGGGCCGCGCTCCGATGCGCCTCAGTCGGCAAGCGCCTGCCGTACGTTCCACGGCGGCATCCGGCGGAGTTAGGGTGGTTTCTCACTCGAGCTGCGCGTTTCGGCCGGGCCGCACTGATCAGCCGGAGTGCTTCGGGGAAACCGCCGGTCCAGGCATCGCCGTGGCCCAGTAGGACCCAGTTCGCGGACAGGCCGTCAAGGCATCGAGTGATACCAAGGCCTTCGCCGGGTTGATGGTGAAGGCTGCGAGCGCGCCGGCCCAACGATCCCCGTCGTCACGGATCGGGTCGTCATGGCGTCACCCATGAAGATCGCATCCAGTGATGGCACCCGATAGGCGACCGAGCTGTGGGGTGTGGCCGGGCAGCAGGATAGCCGTCGGTGCGCCCGGCACGCGAGCGTCATCGCCCATCGATCGGTGTGAACTCTCTGATCGGGGTGCTCCTTAGGCCACCGCGTAGACGAGGAACTTGGCCATCGACACGAGGCGCATCCGATCCCGCTCGGCGGCGGGCTTGGGTATTTCGCCGCGTGCCTCGGCGGCATCGGCCGCCGCGACGAAGACCGGCATACCGTGCTCTTGGCGGAGCCGCTCCGCGAAGCCGAGATGGTCAACGTTGCCGTGGGTCAGCAGCAGCGCCCGGATATCCACGGGGGATCGTCCCATCTCCTCGAGTTCGCGGAGCAGGTCCTTCCAATGGCCCGCGCAGGCCGGCATCGATGACCGTGATCGCGCCAGCGTCCTCGATGAGATAGCTGTTGACCAGGCTCGATGAGCCCAGTCGATGGAGCGAGGGAGCCAGTTGCATTCGATGCATTCCTTCGTGCTGCAATCCTCAGACGGCTTTTCCTGGAAAGGAGGCCGGCTGATCATCGGCACCGCCAGCTCGTTATGCCGGCCGCCGTCTCGAGGTCCGGCAAGATATGCACTGGCAATGGTGGAGGAGGAAGATGCCCAGATCGGGGAGTCGACAGTGCGGAAACCCGCGCTGGCCGGGTCCACCGCCGACTGCCAGGTGATGGTGCCGCAGACCCATCCGCCGGCGGCCGAGGCCGAGGTAGGTTTTGCCGGCTACTGGTCCGATTGGCAATCGGGTTGATGCGTGCTCTGTGGGCTTCTCCTCGCGGCAGGACCCGGATGTGCTCGGTTCACGGCAGCAGTGGAAGGCTGTGTACGAGCTTGCTGACCCGGTTGCGCGGTCCGACCAGGCTGATGGCGTGGTAGTCGATGGTCTCGGCGGTGGACATATTGGCCAGGTACTCGGCGTAGACGCGGGTCTCCTGAGCCTGTGCGGGCATGTCAGCGATGAAGGTGTCGTCTGCAGCTGCCGCCTTGGCTCGGATGGCTGAGATCTTCTCGCTGGTCGCCATCAGAATGGTGCAACCTGCCCACGGCAGGCCGGCATGGATGGAGTGATCTCGGTCCAGCGCGTCTGGTCCAAGCAGTCCAGTGACCGCCGCTGAGGTGGCCGCTGCCACGCAGACCGCTGCGTTCATTGCGCGGCCGGGTGGGAGGCCCTGGTCGACGATGACGATCCATTTGAGAGGTGCGTTTCGGGTGGGTTCATCGAGCAGTACGTCTTCGGGGTGGAAGCCGATGCGGCTGGGTCGGTTGTTCAAGGTGACATCCAAATCTCTGACGGAAGGACGGGAACAGGCTAGAACTCTATCCAGTAACTCGGGCGAGAGAGAACTCAGGCGAACATAGTTCGGCTACAGTGGCCGAATGGATGGTTTGGACGAACTTGATGCGGCGATTGTGCGTGAACTGCAACGCGATGCGCGGCGGACCAACCGGGACATCGCTAGCGCCGTAGGCGTCTCCCCATCCACGGCTCTTGAACGCACGCGTGCTCTTCGCCGGCGAGGGGTGATCAAGGGCGCGCTGCTCGACGTGGACCTCTCCGCGATCGGCCGACCAGTTCAGGCACTCATCGCCGTACGGGTCCGACCCCCGACCCGGCGCAACATCGAGGCCTTCCGCGACTGGGCCAGGCAGCTGCCCGAAACCGTTGGCGTGTTCGTGACTGCGGGTACCGAGGACTTCCTCGTGCACGTCGCGGTACCAGACAACAACAGCCTCTACGAGTTCGTCATCGACAAGCTGACCGCAAGAACCGACATTGCCGATGTCCGGACCTCAGTGATCTATGAACACATCAAGACCCACACGCAGCCATCGACCGGATGAGCCTCCCAGCCAGGCACCTCAACCCATCGACCCTGCCCAGGAGATCAGGTACATCACCCTGATGAGCTGAGGTCCTCAATTTTGCAGTTGAGGCGTCTGCTGTCGGGTCGAGGCATCGAACCGTCGCAGCTGAAGGTTGAGCTACGGGTAACCCCTAGCCACCGTCAGGGCCGATCTGGGTGATCGTCGTGAGGATGCGATGGCAGCGCGATTGCTCAACGGGATCAGGTGGTGGTGTTGGTGAGGTTGCCGATGATCGTGATGATCCGTTTCCGGCTTATCAGGCGGCTCAGGACGAGGAAGAACCGGTTGGCGCGACCCACGGCGACGCTAGGCGGCGGCGTGCGACGGTCCAGTGCGGAAAGGGCGGTGTCGACGACCTGCTTCGGGGTCTGCATCCGGACACCGCCCGAGGCGTTGTTGCCAACGACGTCGAAGAACTCGGTTTTGGTGGCGCCGGGTGACAAGGCCATGACTCGTAGACCGGTTCCTTGCGACTCATGCCACAGGGCCTCGGTGAAGTTCAGCACGAATGCCTTGGTGGCTCCGTAGACCGCCATGTTCGGGTTGGGTTGATAGGCGGCCATACTGGCCACGTTGACCAGCACGCCATTGCCGGCGGCGCGGAGTGGCTCGATGAACGCCCGGGAGATGTCGACCACATTGGTGAGGTCGACGCTGATCTCGTTGTGCAGGCGGCCAACGTCCTCGGCGTGGAAGGGCCCGAAGGTGCCAAAGCCGGCGCAGTTGATCAGGCTTGTCACGGTCAGGCCGTGTTCGGCGACCTCGCGGGCGAGCCGTTGGCCGGCCTGAGGAACGCTCAGGTCGAGCGGGATGACCGTGGCCGTGATGCCGTGGGCGGCTGCTAACTCCCCGGCGAGGGTCTCGAGGCGCTCGCGGCGGCGGGCGACCAGGACAAGGTCTGAGCCGCGGGCAGCCAGCTGATGAGCGAACTCGACGCCGATCCCGGCGCTGGCTCCGGTGAGGAGGGTGGTCTGGTGACGATAGTCGACGGTGGCCATGAGGTGTTTCCCGGTGAAGTGGTGTGGTGAGGACACTCTACGCCTAGCTGACACTAAGTGCCAACTAGGCCACTAGTGCCAAATCGGGCTACCCTTCTCGCGTGACCTCCCCCGATCCCTCCGCCAGAAGTCTGTGGGCTCGCAGCCGTCAAGCGGCGTACACCGAGATCACGGCGGCAGCGGTGCGGCTGTTCCTCGAACAGGGATTTGAGGCCACAACCATCGATCAGATTGCCAGCGAGTCCGGGATCTCACGTCGCTCCCTCTTCCGCTACTTCGGGACAAAGGAAGACATCTTGCTCGGTGATCTGGAAAAGCAGGGCGTCATCATCCAAGCCGCGCTCGAGGCAAGACCGCTGTCGGAGGATCCGTGGGAAGCCCTCCGCGCGGCACTCAGCTCCGCCCAGACCCTGGACAGATCCCCGGAGGAGACGCTCAAGCTCTCAACGCTGTTGTACGAGACGCCCTCGCTTCGCGCTCGAAGCATCCAAAAGCACCTCAAATGGCAAGCCCTGCTCGTCCCCAACGTGCGCCAGCGGCTCGGCGGGAACCACGATGATCACGCTGACGTGCGCGCCGACGCGATCGTCGCCTGCGTCCTTGCCTGTCTCGACGTGGCCGGCGAAACGTGGGTCCGAAGCAACGGCACCATCGCGCTGGAAGAACTCTACGACGCCGCCGTCCACGCAATCCGCACCTAACCCACCGCCGAAGGCGTGTGCGGACCGCGTCGAAATCCAGGCCGGGTTGGGCTGGTGCGTTGGCCGCCCGCCGGTTCGCGTCTCACCACATTTCGCAAAGAGTCGTGCCGTTGAACGTTCCTTAAGCGATCCGCATGCGGGCCGGCCCGTTAGCGCTGCGAGAACCCTGCCAGATACCAACTCGGCCGAGGCCATCACACTCCTCATCCTCGTCGTCGACCGGCGTGAGCGTGGGCGGCGCCTGCTCGCCGCCGTTGAGGCGGCGGTGCCAAAACCCGACATCATGCCAGCGCTTCAGTTTGTAGCCCGCGTCCGCCAGCAGCCCGACCTGGACGAACCCGTGCCGCTCGTGCAATCGGACACTGGCCGGGTTGGGCAGCGCGATAACCCCGATCGAGGTCCGAAAACCCTGGCGTTCCAACCGGGCCAGCAGCTCGGCGTACAAGGCGTCGCCCACACCACGGCGGTGGCATTCATGATCGACATACACGGTGGACTCCACGGTCCACCGATAGGCGTCGCGCGCCTTCCACGGCGCCGCGTACGCGACCCCGATCACCCGCTGGCCCTCGATCGCTACTAACCACGGGTAGAGCCGGTGCAGGCGTTCCCAGTTGTGCAGCCACTCCTCGACCTGTTGGGACTCGATCCGGAAGTTGAACGCCGTTGTCTCGATGAAGTGGTTGACGATCGCACACACCCGATCCAGGTCGCGCGCTTCGGCCGGGCGGACTCTAAGCCGCGCGGCGCTGCTCATGCCCGCACCACCACCTCCAGCTTGCGCACCGCGGCCACCAGCGCCTGCAACGTCGGCGTCTGGGAAGATCACCGCCGACCAAGCGGCCGCCCAGCTCCCGTCGGACCCTAGGACACCAGACGCCGCAGCTTTACGCACGCGTTCTGGAGCGCAACCTTACCGAGCCGGGCCTAGGCAAGGCGGCCAAGAGCGGCACTGAAGTGGCTCGTGCAATGGCGTCGGGCTGTCAAGGACTCCGACCGCAGACCCATCGGAATGATAGACCTACGTTCCCGTTGGACGGTCCCCGGGTTCCGATGCAGTGCAAGCCGAGGTCCGGTGGTCCTGACCTGATACAAACTGTGTGATCACAAGCTAGCTTGCGTCACGTCTGGAGTCAGGATGATGGCGATCGCAGACCGCGGCGTCGGAGACGAGGGAAGAAAGATGGGCTGGCCTGGCCTTCGAATCATTGCGTTTGCGATGCTTCCGCTGACGATCGTTCTGGGCGCATGCTCCGAAGACCAACCGGCTGCGCAACATAGCGCCTCGTCTGCATCGAGCAGCAATCCTCTGGAAAGCGCCGCTCCTGCCCTATCGCTGGTTGCGGTTGGAGACTCAGAGGCGACCGGCCACGGCGATCCAAGCGGCGAGGGGTGGGTCGGACGATACGCCAAGCTCCTTGATACTGAGATGGGGGGAAAGGTCACGGTCACTTCGCTCGCGGAGGATGGCCTCACCAGCGACCGCCTGGTCGACCAGCTGACGTCCGACGCCGACGCAACGGCCGCGATAGCTGCCGCAGACATCATCGTCATCGGCGCTGGCGGCGCCGACCTCAACGCCGGCGATGACCGCTTCGCGGCGGGCACCTGCTCGGCAGAAGCTTGCTACAAGGACGATCTCGCCGCCTTCGCCCAGAACTTCGATGCGGCTGCAGTCGCGATCGTAAAGGCTCGCGACGGTAAGCCGACACTTTTCAGGGCCATCACCCCGCCGAATGTACTGACCGGTGCCGAAAGCGTCATCCCGCCCTTCCTTCGCCCGGTGGCCACCCGGATTGGGGTCTTCCAAGCAAAATCCATTCGCACATCGGTCTGCTCGGCAATGCACAAGCATCATGGCGACTGCATCGACGTGCTCACTGCCTTCAACGGCGCGTCAGGAAAGAACAATGCCTACAAGAGCGGGCTGATGAATCTCAGCGATTGCTGCTACCCAAGCGCCAAGGGCCAACAGCTCATGGCGGAACTACTCATCAAGACAGGAACCACCCCCGTCGCTTTGGGCTAGGCCGACAGATCGACCGCCCAGTCCGGACGTGGTGAGTCCCCGGCGGACCCTCGCGTCGTCAACAGCGATGCCATGTGAAGTAATCGATTGATCATCAGCTTCGTCGTGCAGAGACTGACCCGTCGGCGGCTGGTGATCATGCTTGGCAGAGGCTGGACAGGAAGGTCGTCTCGCTCAGATTGGTCCACCGGGCGAGGTCAGCCTGTTCCTGGCGCACCCAGCTTGTCAGCGTCAGGCTGACGACGCGAGAGCCGACTGTCAGACGGACGCGTGCAGAACGACCGTTTGTGGGTCCGCCAGCGGCGCGTGGTCGATTAAGGGTCGAGGCATCCAGCGCGCCTGCTGACCACGATCATCTGGCAAGACTATTGATGCTCGGACCTGGGCTCAGGCCCGGCGAGGTCGAGTTGATAGAGGACGTGCGGGCGGGTTGATTGCCCGTCGGGGATATTGGGATGGTCGAAGTAGCGCACAAAGCGCAACCCGAGCCGTCGCATCACGGCCTGCGAGCGTTGGTTGCCGACCGAGGTGAATGACCAGACTGACTGGGCCCCGATTCGGCGGGCGACGTCTACGGCGGCGCGGCCGGCTTCGGTCGCGTAACCGTGTCCCCAGGCGTGCCGGGCGAGACGCCAACCGATCTCAAGTCCCTCGCCGGTGATGATGCCGGGCGGGACGGGGTTGAGTCCCGCCATTCCGAGCAGCGCGCCGTCCTCGGCGCGTTCCACCGCCCAGAGTCCGAAGCCTTGGCGGTCGATCTTCGCCTCCCAGGCGGTGATCATGGCCGCGGTTGCGGACCGGTCGTAGGTCGACGGGAAGTGGCGCATCACGTCGGGGTCGGAGTTCAGTGCAGCGAACGAATCAAGATCACCCGGTTGCCATCGCCGCAGAAGAAGGCGGGGGGTCGTCACCCGGTCGAACCGCAGCATCCGAGTCAGCTAGCGAGTGGTGAGAGGCCTGAGGACGATCACCCAATCTATTTGACCAGACCGGGTCGTAGCCCCGGTAACGCGAACCGCCCCCTAGCAAGCCTCATCTCAGCGTCCAATTCCGCGGTCGCTAACGGCATGGCGGAAACGTTCAGCTTGACCGGGCGGTCTACACGCAAAGCGCGTTCAAGACTGCCAGTCCCCTACTCGTTCCGGGTGCGGCTTCGCCGTGTGTCGTGGGTCGGCGCTTGGATGTTGTTCCGGATTAGAGTCATTTCCCGACCGTCCCAGCTGGCTGTGGACATCGTTCGTTGGGAGGGTTCTCTCATCTCAGGTTCCTCGTCGTACTCCGCTGAAGCGGGGACAGGAATGAAGGAATGCGGCGTCGTCATGAAAGGCGGCGTCACGTCCGGTGTCGTCTATCCAGGGGCCAGCTGCGAGATCGCCAGAAATTACCGCATCCGCGGTGTGGGTGGGGCGTCGGCTGGCGCGATTGGGGCTGCTTTCGCGGCGGCTGCGGAGAGCGCACGCACAACTGGTGGTTTCGAACGGCTTGAGAGAGTTCCATCCGACTTGCTTGGTTACCCAGTTGCCAGTGCAGTTGGCGCCTTGCCGGGTCTCGCTGTGGTCTTGACGGGCCCATGACGCTCGACTCTTGGCAGCGGGTCGGTCGAAATCTTCACATCGGGGCGGCAATCGGGTGCCACAGATGAAGCCTTCCGAGTGCACAAGCGCTGTGCCCCTGGCGAGCAGTGGCCGAACAACTCGCTGGAGGCGATGCACGGATCTCGGCATGAGCGACCTCATCGCGGCACGTGCGTGCGGCGCTTCGAACCACTACTACTCGTTCGCCGCGACCAGTTCGGGGCGATTTGCCCCTCGTGGAAGTAGCTGACGTCGAGCCCCGCGCCTCGAAGCTGCGCCGCGAGTGCGGACCCCCGCCGAAGCCACCCGTTCGCCTCCGACCTGTCCCGAAACCCGGACGCCGTGGGGTCTGACTGGTTAAGCGACGCGGTGTACTGGCCCGCCCACTCAGTTAGCGCTTCCGCCAGCTGCTCAGGAATCGCGAGCTCGAACGGGTCAAGTTGTGCAGTCCTTCTTCTTGGAACTCCCAAAGGGGATGGCACTCGTAATCGGCCATCCGACAAAGGCGACGCACGATCCGAGTATGGCGGTCCCAAAGTGACGCACTCATCCCTGCACGATCGGCGGCAAATTGGACGGCCGCGGACCAGCCGGAAGGCTATCCGCGGCATGAAGATCGGCTCGCCCCGTGTTTTCCCTCTTGTCGGCACAGATTGCGGTCGAGATAGTTGCCGTGTGATTTCGACTCGGCTCACCCAGGCGTTTGGCATCGCCCATCCGATCGTCGCGGCCCCGATGGCGCTTGCTGGCGGCGGCGCTCTGGCGGCTGCGGTCAGTCGAGCGGGTGCGCTCGGGCTGATCGGTGGCGGATACGGCGACGCCGCGTGGCTTGCCGAGCAGTTCGATGCTGCAGCCGACGAGAGTGTTGGCATCGGATTCATTACTTGGTCCGCCCAGCGCTCGCCTGAGGTCGTGGCGCAGGCCCTGGCGCGGGAACCTGCGGCGTTCATGCTCTCGTTCGGCGATCCGATGGCGTTCGCACGACAGATCCACGAAGCCAACGTTCCGCTGATCTGCCAGTGCCAGAACCTCGATCACGTGCGAGTCGCGATCGATGCGGGCGCCGCCGTCGTTGTTGCGCAGGGCGCTGAGGCCGGCGGACATGGAGCAGCCCTGCGAGGAACGCTGTCCTTCGTGCCGGAGGTCGCAGACTTCGTCGCGGCCCGATCGCCCGAAACGCTGCTGCTCGCTGCCGGAGGAATCGCCGATGGGCGTGGACTCGCCGCCGCGCTGACGCTCGGAGCGGACGGAGTTCTCATGGGAACTCGCCTGTGGGCCTCGAGCGAAGCGCTTGTGCACCCGCGACACCACGAGGCGCTCCTGGCGACCAACGGCGACGGGACCATCCGCACCCGCGTGCCCGACATCGCGCGAGGGTTGGCCTGGCCGGCCGAGTTCACAGCCAGAGCGCGAAAGAACGCCTTCATCGACCGATGGGAGGGACGTGAGGACGAACTTGCCGCATCGGCTGCCACGATCGGGCCGGCCTATCGCCAGGCATGGATGGAGGGCGATGCGGACAACGCGGGTGTCTTCTTCGGCGAGGCTGCCGGGCTGATCCACGAGGTCGAGCCGGCGGCGACGATCATAGAGCGCGTCGTTGCCGACGCTGATCGCACGCTGAAGGCAACTGCCGCATCGTGCCGCTAGCGGCAGAAGAGGGCGTTGGTTGGTCAACGTGTCTGGACTGAATCCCGCTTCCGCCTGATCATGGCTTCGACCACGACAACCGTGATCAGGAGGCCAAGAAAGGTGTATCCGCCCATGGCCAGCGAAGCGAGTACGGTGAGATCGCAGTCGGTGGCTTCTGCCGGGCAACCAGCACCCCAGGACGAGTACGAGTTGCTCGCGGCAACAGGGAGGAGAACGAGGGGGGATACGTACACGACTGCTCGCCAAGCGGGAAGCCTGTTGCCCAGCACCAGCAGCACCGTCACTGCACAGAAGGCGAGGACGGACACCACGGCAAGCAGCATGGCGCACGTGTGCCAAACGGCTCCTTGAGGCAACCGCACATCGGCAATTGAGTGCTTCGGCCGTCAGTTCAGTGCACCGAATTGTGTCGCGGAGGGTTCGGCTCGCGATGCGCGTTCCCGGATGAACGCGTCCCGGTTGTCGGTCCCCGATCGGGCAACGGGCTAGATCAGGAGTCACTGCCGTGCCCTGTGGTCAGGTGGGAAGCTCCCTTGACCGGGCACCTCGCGGGCGACCGTTACCGGGCGTCACCGAGCGGCGAGGCAAGCCATGACGCGGAGTCATCCGAACTGGTAAACATCCGATCGAAGAACCGGTACAGCGTCTCGATCTTGGCCACAGGACCGACCGCGTAGCAGGGCTTCCCTAACCCGAACGCGACCCGGACCTCAATGTGAGCAACGTTGCCAGCTGGCATCACCATGACGAACCGACGCGCGGCCCGCTGCGCCGCCATGTCCTCCGGATGTTCTTTCCGCGCGGCGGACCCCGTTCATGCCCAGCTGCCGCCCTGGGCACGTCATCCGCCCGCGGCGTCCTCGGCCTCCCAGCGCAGCACGTCGCCCGGCTGGCACTCGAGCACCTCGCAGAGCGCGGCGAGTGTCGTGAAGCGCACCGCCTTGGCGCGGCCGTTCTTGAGTACCGCCAGATTGGCGGGCGTGATCCCTACGCGGTCCGCGAGCTCGCCCACGGACATCTTCCGCCTGGCCAGCATCACGTCGATGTCGACGGCGATCGGCATCAGATCACCTCGTCCAACTCGGCCTGCATCTGCGCCGCTTCGACGTCGCGCGCGACGGCCTGGGCGAGCAGCATCCGCAGCACGAGCACCAGGAGAGCGACCCCCAGAATGGCCACGCCAACCCCGCCCATTATGACGGTGACGCCCGGGTCGGCCCGCTGGCCCGGCGCATTGAGGACCGTGACCGCGAACCACACGAGGGCAGCCGCCACGATCGCGCCGATCACGACGTCCACGTACCGGAAGGCGGCGTGGGAGAACACGGTTCCGCGTCGCACCATCGTCACCAGCCGCCATACGCAGACCAGGGCGACCTGGACCGACAGCATGCCCAGGATCGTGATCACGCGCAGCGGGGTCAGCGGGAGGGATCCGTCCTCCGGGTCGGTGGCCAACGCCCACACCATCAATGCCTGAACGAACACGGTGCCAGCGAGCACCACCACGAGCACGGCGCGCAGCGCACCCACTGTCAGCTTCCCCATGGCCCATCCTTCCATCGAATTGCGATGGGAATCTATCGAACTTCGGTAGGTGAAGCAAGGGTTGGTACGGCGTGGGCGGCGGGTTCGCGCCGTGGCAGGACGTCGCCGCCCCTCCCATGGCGTGGTGTTCGCGCGAACTTGTCAACAGCGGCTGAGAATTGACCGCCGTTAAGAGGTTCGGCTTACGGGCAATTCCTACTGCGGTTGGGAGCAGCGCCGGTCCGGCCGGTCTCCGGGAACGCTGATCCAGCGGCGGGATATTACAGGTCGGTAGCCCGTGGATGTCGGGGCTCGTACAGCCCCACCTCGCCCCCGCCCGGCAGGTGCAGGCTCGTCAGGCGCCCCCACCGGGCTTCGGTGACTGCGGTGAGCGTCGCCCCTTTAGCGGCCAGCTCGTCCATCGTTGTGTCCAGGTCGTCGCACATCAGGTAGAGCTCATGCGAAGGGGGGCCTTCGGTGGGGTGCACGGCGATCTCGGCGGGAGGAAGCTTGAAGATCAGCCAGTCGGCTCCGGCGTCGACATACGGGTAGTCGAGCACTTCCCGAAAGAAGGCACGATCGGCTTCGGCGTCGTGACTGTGGATGATGGCGTGGGCGCCGTTGATCACGGCACGAGCCTAACTGCGCGGGGCCCAGGGGCCCACAGGTAGCCGCAACCGATCTCGGGCCGGATGCCTGTAACCGATCCCGCTAGAGGCACCTTGAGCGTGGTTCATCGGTCAATCGGAGGCTTCGTGCGCTATGCCCGCATACCGGTCGACTTAGGGGACTCAGACGCAGCGCATAAGGTTCCCCGAGGTTCTCGAACTTCCGGGAGTGGACGTGGTATCTGAGCCAACTCATAAGGAAAGCGCCGAAAAGGTACCGCGTCACACGGACAGGACAAGAGTCCGTCTCGGGATTCTCGGGGCGGCGAGGATCGCACCTATCGCCATAGTGAAGCCCGCGGCCGACGAGTCTGAGGCTGAGGTGGCAGCGGTCGCGGCACGCGATCTTGAACGCGCCCGCCGGTTCGCCGCAAAGCACAAGATTTCCACGGCGTACGGCTCCTACGCGCAACTGCTCGCGGACCCAAGCATCGACGCCGTCTATGTAGCCGTGCCGAACGGTCTGCATGGACGTTGGACCAAAGCCGGCCTGCAGGCTGGCAAGCATGTGCTGTGCGAGAAGCCTTTCACTGCCAACGCTGAGGAGGCGGCGTCGGTCGCCGAGGCTGCTCGGCACTCGAGCATGGTCGTGATGGAGGCCTTCCACTACCGGTATCACGCCTTGACGGCGCGGATGTTGGAGATCCTCAACTCCGATGAACTGGGCAGCATCACCAAGATGGAGGCGTGGCTCTACTTCCCGCTGGTGCCGCCGAACAATATCCGGTGGGACTATCAGCTCGCCGGTGGAGCACTGATGGATGCCGGCTGCTACCCCATCCACCTGCTACGGACACTGGCCGGCGCGGAACCGGAGGTTTCCTCCGCAACAGCCAAGACCCGCCGCGGTGCAGTGGACCGACTGCTGAAAGCAGAGCTGGCCTTCCCCGGCGGTTACACCGGGTGGATCACGGCATCCATGCTCTCGCGTCGAGTGCTGGGCGCCGGTGCCCGAGTGAGCGGAACCCGCGGCACGATGGAGGTGCTAAGCCCCTATCAGCCCCAACTTGTGCATCGCCTCGTGGTTCGCTCAGACACCCGGCGCGCGGTCGAACACGTGCCGCGGCAGCCGTCCACCTATGCCAGTCAGCTGAGGGCGTTCACCGGTGCCATCTTGCGGGGCGAACCGGTGCTCACCGGACCCGACGACGCGGTCGCCAACATGGCGGTGATTGACGCATGCTACGCAGCGGCTGGGCTCCCGCGTCGAGAACCTAGCCGCTGAACATCCCGCTACCGGGCGTCAGTACGCCGCACGCACCCTGAGCACCACGGGCTGTGGCGTTTGCCGGCTGGTCCCGTGACGGTTCCATCTAAGACACTGGCACGCTAGCCCGCGGGAGGGTGCCTTGCGACACGTCGTCCAAGCCTGTTGGTCCGGAGTTCGCCGTCGACTGGGTCTATCCCTTCTTCGAGACTTCGGATTGAAGCTGCTCAGGCCTGGTCAGTGCCCGATCCAGGCTGAGCTTGGATCGGGGAGCCGGACGTCGCCGACGAGTGCGTCGGGTCAGCGCTGCGGAAGCGGCGTGCGTCCAGGAACTTCAGCACCACTTCGAGCACCAGCGCGGTGCGCGCCAGGCCGAAGAAGTGCGTGGTGCCTGGAAACACCGCGAGCTGGGAGGGCGGAACCCGACGAGGTCGCCGTTGACATCCACCCCCGCGCAGCTGGAGGTAACCTCACCATGTGGTTTAGGTAGACGGCGTCGCATCCGACGGTGATGAGGGTCGGCGCGGCGATTCCCTGAATGTCGGCGTCGGACCAGCCGGTGAAGCCCTGGTCAAAGTTGCCGAGCTTGTCCAGCAGGTCCTGCAGCCGGTCCGGATGCGGCGACTTGGCCCGGTACTCCTTCGCTCCATCGGGGTGCCGGCGATCATATCGACTGTCAGCGCCCCGACCCCGTCGCTGTTCTCCGAACGGTCCCCGTCGGGGTGGAAGGACACCGACGAGACGATCAGCTTGCGGACGAGCTCGGAGTCGCCTTATCGCCAGGTGGAGGGCCACGCCGTCGCCCACGCTGAACCCGAAGACGTCCGCCTGCACCACCCGTAGGTGCTGCAGCAGGCCGACGACGTCGGATGCCAGGTCGGCGCAGGTGAGCGGTCGGTCGATGTCGTTGGTGCGCCCGTGTCCCTGGAAGTCGGCGGCGATCACCTGGCGACCTGCGGCCAGGTCGGCAGGAGCTCGCCGAACTGCAGGTCGATGTTGAACAGACCGCCGTGCAGCAGGACCAACGGGCGTGCCGCCGGAGCCGTGGACCTCGTAATACATCTGCAACCCGTCGACGGGTGCGTACCCGGTCTCGGGCGGGGTTTGCGTCTCGGGCGCTCCGTCGGCGGGGTTGGGCATGTCGGCTCTCCTATGGGTCGGGCGAGGTCTGCCGGGCCCAGCGTGCCGTCCTCGACCGGCATCATGGGTCGCATCCGATCATGCGGCTGTTAACCAGCTCTCCAGCGCAACTCATCGGGCAATCAGAGTCGGACCGGCCCGTACCACGGTCCTCCGCCGGACGCCGCAATGCGCCGCTGAGCCGTCGGCCTAGGCCACTCGAGCCCGACCTGGGTGGCTGGTTCACGAGATGTTGGTCAGTCCTGGTGCATGCGGTAGGGCGAGCACTACGGGGTACATGTGGTCTCATCGAGATAGCGGGCGACTGGTTGGGCTTTCCTCCGGCGAGCGGCGCTGCCGTTCGGATTCGCATCAAGAATTTCTGTGGGCGGCGCGGCGAGTGGCAGGCACGTTGCGCAGTGGGCATTCTCGGCGCAGGCTGGGCGGGAGAAGCTCATATCGCCGCCTACGGTTGCCGGGCGTCGAGGTCGCAGGGTTATGGAGTCGGACCATGGCGCGGGCTGAATCGCTGGCCGACAAACGGATATGCAGAAATACCTGACGGTTTATGACGTACTGGCCGAAGAGCCTGATCGCTACCGGGGACTGCCAAGTGATCAGCATCGCCACTGCTCCCATGCTGCGCAGTGATCCGCTCCTGGCGGCCCTGGATCAGGGTTGCCATGTTTGGTGGAGAAACCGATAAGCGTCGGGGTGCCAGAGGCCCGCGTCATGGCCGCTGCGGCGGAGGCGGCGAGCACCGTCGACGGCATGCTGTTTCAACTGGCGATATGCGTGGCTGTCAGGCAGCTCGCAAGGCCATCCGCTCAGGCGAGATCGGTGCCGTACGCGACATGCGTACTGAGGGGGAATTTGCGCTCGGAGCCAATTCTTCATTGACAGTCCGTGGAAGGCGCGGATGGCATTTCGAACGGAGCACTGGGTGAAGGACTGTCACACGACCTCGACAAGGCTCGATACCTCAGTGGAGAAGAGTTCGTGACCGTGGTGAGCAGGATCGGCCCAGTGACCATCAAGCGCGACGGTGCCTTCTTCGTCGACGGCGGCTGTTCGATCACCTTTGCCGAACCCTCGGGCGGCATCTTGGCCCAGTCTGCTGTCCATTACTGCTGGTGAGGATCGGTTTTCGTGGTTCGATCGTCGGCGATGAGGGATCACTCCGCATCCCCGACTCCGGCACGGGCGTCGTGCGGCAGCGACACGACGACGATGAGCCGGTCGAGTTGGAGATCGCCAGTGCCGACAAGGTGGTGCTGTCCACCGACCTGCAGGAACATACCTGGAATCGCCTCATCGAGGACTTCATCGGGCCATGAAGCCAAGAGCCCCTCTATGGCTTGCCTTGTTGGTGTTGGTCGGCTGCAGCGGCAGAGTTGAGCGCGTCCATCGCGTCGGCCATCTGTGCGAGGGCCGCCTTGTCGAGCTGTTGGAGCAGCCGCCGCTTGTGCAGCCGACCAGCATCGCGCATTTGTTGCATCATCCGTGTGCCTTCGGCGCTGAGCCGCACGCGGCGCACGCGCCGGTCGTTGGGGTCTTCACCGCGTTCCACGAGGCCTCGCGCGAGAAGCCGGTTGATCAGCCCGGTGACGGTGGAGAGGTGCACACCGAGCCCATCGGCGAGTTCCTGCCCCGACACGCTGCCGCGAAACCACAGGATCATTAGGGTCCGTAGTTGCTGCATCGTGAGGTCGATCGACATCAGCGGGTTGCTCTGCTCGGTCGCGGTCAGCCGCAGGAACCTGTCGTCGGCCTGCTCGATTCGTGCGATCAGCCGCTCCTTGTCGCCCACGTTTCACCACCCCAGACCGAAACAATGCTATGCTCCTAACATAGTATTGGTTTGGGGCATAGTTTCAAGCAGGGTTGGAGTGGTTGTGGTGGAGGCGGACGTCATCATCGTTGGTGGCGGGCCGGTGGGGCTTTTCCTGGCCGCCGAGCTGCGCCTGGCCGGTGCGAGTGCGCTGGTGCTGGAACAGCTGGCCGAGCCGGACCCGCGCAAGAACGACGACGACCGTGGCCTGACTCTGCGGACCATGCAAACCCTCGCCCTGCGCGGCCTGGCGGAGCCGGTTCAAGCGCTGGCGCTGGCGGGCGTGCGCCGCCTCGCCGAAATGTCCGGCGACCCGGGCGCTGCAGACGAGGCGGTGGACCTGGCTGGGCTCATGCAGCGGCTGGGCATGGCCAATGTCAAGGGCGATCTGGCGATGTTGCCGCTGATCGACACCACCGGTGAGCTGTCCCATATCCCACCGCCGGTGATGGTGCTACAAGGCGAGTTCGAGCAGATCCTCGCTGATCGGGCGACCGAGCTCGGCGTGCCGGTATGGCGCGGCTGCGAGGTCGTGGACCTGTCCGCCGATGACGCTGGGGTGGCCGCGATCTTGGCCGACGGTCGCACCGTGCGCGGCGCGTACCTGGTCGGCTGCGACGGTGGCCGCAGCACCATCCGCCGCCGGGCCGGGTTCGACTTCCCCGGGACCGACCCGTCCATGGTCGCCCGCATCGCCGTCGCCGAACTGGTCGACCCGGAAACGTTGCCACCCGGCTTCGTGCGTAACCCGGCCGGCATGCTCATCGCCTCCGCACCTCCCGCGCCGACCATGACCGTCGAGTTTGGAGGTTCACAACCGGACCGGCACACCGACCTGACAGCAGATGAGTTTCAAACCAGCCTGCGCCGTGTCAGCGGCACCGACGTCACCGTCGCCTCAATCACGAACCCGGTACGGCTGACCGACAATGCTCGGCAAACCTCCACCTACCGCCTCGGCCGGGTCCTGCTCGCGGGCGACGCCGCCCACGTACACTCCCCGATCGGTGGGCAAGGCCTTAACGTCGGCCTGCAAGACGCCGCCAACCTCGGCTGGAAACTCGCCCTCGTCGTCAACGGCCAGGCACCCGACAGCCTGCTCGACACCTACACCGCCGAACGGCACCCGGTAGGTTCGCGGGTGCTGCGCAACAGCCGCGCTGAATCGGCCTTGCTGCGCACCGATCCGCAAACCGAAGCTCTGCGCGAACTCGTCGGCGAAATTCTTCAAACACCACAAGCGGTCCGCCACCTCGCCGAAGAAATCAACGGCATGCACGTTCGCTACCCTGCAGGCAGTGGGCATCCGCTGGATGGCACCTTCGCACCCGATCTCGAACTCGATGGCACAGACGTCAACCCGCTCCCGAGCAATGGACGCGGGCTGCTGCTTTGCCTCACCGACAGCCCAACGGTGCGCCGGGTCGCCGACGGCTGGAGTGAACGCGTCGACGTCCTCACCACAGCCGGCCACCAACAGACACTGGCAACCGTACTGATCCGGCCCGACGGCTACATCGCGGCCGCCCTCGATAACAGCTCCGATGTGCACGGTCTGCACGCTGCCATGACCCAATGGTTCGGGCCAAGCTCCTCGACATGACGCTCCTGATTTCGGACTCACAAAGCGAGTCGACCCCGGAACCGAATATGGCCGCGAACCCGCGTTTCTCCTGGTCGCTCGCTCGTCAGCCAAGCATGCAAGCACTTTCGCGTATGAATCCAAGTGGAGCTAGGGGACTCGAACCCTGAACTTCTCGCTACGAGGATTGTGCGGAGTGGCCGGAACGGGTTGAGCGGCGGTTGAACGCGCTGTATGCGGCGTAGGTGCTGAAGATGACTAACGCTTTTGGGCGCAGATAGC